>NZ_CP031123.2:2400000-3600000 GCF_002843235.3 Providencia huaxiensis | reverse complement strand
CCATTTTAACGCGAGCCCCCCAAGCATTGCAGCCTCTGAGGACCCGATGGTTGAACAACCAAGGGTATTTTCTGCTTCTGGTGAATTCCATAAGTCCGCTAACATATGTACGCAGCGGTTTTCAATTTCTGCTGTTTGTGGATATTCGTCTTTATCTATCATGTTTTTGTCGATAGATAAGTCCATTAAATCACGAATTTCATCATCCACCCATGTCTGGCAGAATGTTGCTAAGTTTTGGCGTGAATTCCCATCTAACATTAATTCATCGCGTACTGCACTAAATACATTACGTGGTGCTTGTTCTTTCAATGGAAATTTGGTTTTCGGTAACGATTTGGATAATTCTAATGATGCATAGACATCATCTATTCCATTGTATTTTGAATTTAATGCATTATTACTCATGCTTTAATTCCTCAATGACTATGTGGTAATCAAATAGTATTAATCTTGAGCTCAATATTAAATATACGCTGACTTTTGAAAAATTCAAAAGCAATCAAATAAAAAAGATAATTTAATGAAAACTGTCATAATTAGAAAGTCACAGTGGAGTGAATGATGGTTTGTGGTTATTTTGGTTATAGATAATTTTTTGCAAGAGCTGATTGCTTTCATAAAATGATGCTCAGGTTACAAGATTTAACTAAACTATTACATTTTTATGGTTTTTATTTCTGCTAATTTAGCTTTTTTATTATTTTTATTTGATTTTATATGGGTGGAAAATGTGGCGAAAATAAATTAATATTCATCAAAAATGAATATTTCAATAATGTTAACTTATGTAACTTTTATTTAAATTCTAATTTTCATTGTGTTTAAAGTTAATTTGTACCGTTAACCGTTAAATATATTTATTGTGGTGAAATGAATTTGAATATAAAGAGGGTAATAACATGAGCTATATCGTGGAAAAGTTTCCCGCGAATTTAATGAGTTTGGATATTACGTTAATATATTTTTCTTAAAGAGACAGGGTCTTTTTTAAACAAGAAATAGAAGATATCTATAAGTATAGAAGACAAGTAGCAAAGGGATGAGACAAAAATAGTTGCCTCATCCTAAGAAATTAAGGCCTAACTCCCAGAGTATGGCAGATGGCATAGGTGAGCTCAGAACGGTTCAATGTATAAAAATGGAAATCTTTCACGCCTTCACGGCTAAGGATTTTAACCATGTCCATGGCGATTGATGCCCCGACAAGGTTGCGGCTCTCAGGGTCGTTATCTAGCCCTTCGTACATTTTACTCATCCATGCCGGAATGCGAACGTTAGTGAGTTTGGCGAAGCGCTCTAATTGACGAAAGTTAGAGACAGGTAAAATCCCCGGCACAATTTCCACATCAATTCCTGTTGCGACGCAGCGGTCACGGAAACGTAAATAGCTTTCAACATCAAAGAAAAACTGGGTGATTGCACGGTTAGCACCTGCATCAATCTTCTTTTTTAAACTAATTAAATCGGCTTGCGCGCTTTTGGCTTCGGGGTGAACTTCAGGATAGGCTGCGACAGAAACATCAAAATCCGCTTCGCCTTTTAACAGCTCGACCAAATCAACGGCATACATATCTGGCTTACGGCTGTTGTCAGGCAAATCACCACGCAATGCAACAATATGGCGAATACCATTATTCCAATAGTCACGAGCAATCGCTTTTAGTTCATCAGAGCTTGCATCAATACAAGTTAGATGAGGAGCTGCAATCAAGCCGGTTTTATCTTTAATATCTTTGATGATGCTGTGCGTTCTATCACGTTCACCGGAATTCGCACCATAAGTCACAGATACAAATTTAGGTTTCAGGTTTTTCAGCCGATCGATGGATTTCCACAGTGTCTGTTCCATCTCTTCACTGCGAGGTGGGAAAAATTCAAATGAAACATTAATCTGGCCATCTAATTCAGCTAAGTTTTGATTTAGCGCTTCGCGCTGATTTGCGTGAAAAAAACTCATACCCTGTAACCTCGCAATTTGCAGACTTACTATTTCTTGTACGTTATTATATCCATTTGTGCGTCTATACGTTTAGACGTCTAAATAGAAATTACCAGATCGGTACCAATAGTCAATACTTAAATTAAATTATGACGCTGAGGTTTTTTCAAAGGCAATATGAAGAAAATTCATGATCAAAAAACGCGACCCTTTTCAGTGTCGCGTTCGGACCTATCGCTAGTCAGATTTACTCAGTAAAACAGAAATGCTCAATCATTTGGCTAATTAATTGGCGAGTAGGCTCAATAAAGCGCATATCGATAAATTCATCAGGTTGATGTGCTTGCTCAATAGAACCAGGGCCAAGAACCAACGTCGGGCAGAGTTCTTGGATAAACGGCGCTTCAGTACAGTAATTCACGGTATCCGCTTTTTGCCCTAATAACTGTTCAATTACTGCCACCATCTTGTGATCCGTTGGGCATTCATAGCCAGGGATCGGTGGATGCATGGGCTCAATCGCCAAGCGTCCCGGCCAACGGGCACTAACAGGCTCAAGAGCTTCATTGAGTAGTTCATCTAAGTCTTGCAAAGTTAGCCCCGGCAGCGGGCGAATATCCATATGTAATTCACAACAACCACAAATTCGGTTAGCAGCATCACCACCATGAATATGACCAAAGTTCATCGTCGGGTAGGGAATGACAAATGCAGGATTGTTAAATCGTTCTTTTAACGTATTTCGTAAATCCATTAAATGAGAAATAGATTCATGCATTAATTCAATCGCATTGACGCCACGCTCTGGGTCACTAGAGTGCCCCGATTGCCCAGTAATACGGATAGCGTTCGATAAATGCCCTTTGTGTGCGCGGATCGGTTGTAACGACGTCGGCTCACCAATAATCGCAAAATCCGGTCTTAGTGCTGTACTAGCTGCAAAATAGCGTGCCCCAGCCATGGAGGTTTCTTCATCCGCTGTTGCTAGGATATGTAATGGTCGCTTGAGCTGCGTTAGATCCATATCGCGTAACGCATCGACAATAAACGCAAAGAAGCCTTTCATGTCTGCGGTTCCGAGCCCATATAACTTGCCATCATGCTCTGTCAGCTCAAACGGGTTTTTGCTCCAACGTCCATCATCAAAGGGCACGGTATCGGTATGACCACATAGCATCAGCCCACCATTTCCTTCGCCAATGGAAGCAAGCAAATTATATTTATCACGTGTTTCCGGCACGGGTTGAATGTTGACCGAAAAACCTAACGTCTCGAGCCACCCACCGAGAAGCTCAACAAGGGCTTTATTGCTCTGGTCCAAATGAGAATCAGTCGCACTAATCGACGGAATGGCAATTAATTGACGATAAATCTCAATAAATGCAGGTAATTTAATATTCACTGTTGACAGCCTTTATCCATAATAGTATCAATATTCATGCACTTTATTTGAATAAAAATACACATTAAACTGTTTGGGTCACGAGTACAAGGTAGAAAGCATATGTTGAACACACTCATTATCGGGGCCAGTGGCTATACTGGAGCAGAATTAGCCGCTTATTTGCAACGCCATCCTGAAGTTAATCTTCAAGGATTGATGGTATCGAAGCAAAGTGCGGATGCAAATAAACGTTTTTCTGATTTGCACCCTCAGTATAAAGGCATCATAGATCTTCCTGTTCTGCCATTAACAGATGTCGCAGAAGCAGCGAAAGGTATTGATGTTGTTTTCCTTGCCACGGCACATGAAGTGAGCCACGACATTGCACCTCAGTTTCTTGAAGCGGGCTGCATTGTGTTCGATTTATCGGGTGCGTATCGTGTTCAAGATCCTGCCTTCTATACGCAATACTATGGCTTTGAACATACAAATACTGAATGGCTAATGCAAGCAGTTTACGGTTTAGCGGAATGGCAGGCCGATAAAATTCGTCAAGCGCAGTTGATTGCGGTTCCAGGGTGTTACCCAACGGTTTCCCAATTAGCCCTTAAACCATTGATTGAAGAAAATTTACTGGATGAAGCGATGTGGCCAGTGATTAATGCCACCAGCGGTGTTTCCGGTGCAGGCCGTAAAGCCTCGATGACCAATAGCTTTTGTGAAGTGAGTTTGCAGCCTTATGGCATCTTTACTCATCGCCATCAGCCAGAAATTGCGACTCACTTGGGAAGAGAGGTTATTTTCACACCACATTTGGGTAATTTCTCTCGGGGCATTCTTGCCACGATTACATGCAAAGTAAAAACGGGTGTGACGGCAGAAAAAATCACACAAACGTTTAAAGATGCTTATCAAAATAAACCGTTAGTGCGGCTATATGAAAAAGGCGTTCCTGCATTGAAATCGGTAGTGGGGACACCGTTTTGTGACATTGGCTATGTATTGAATGGTGAATATCTGATTTTAGTGGGTACAGAAGATAACCTACTCAAAGGTGCGGCAGCACAAGCCGTTCAGTGCATGAATATTCGTTTTGGTTTTGCTGAAACTCAGTCTTTATTTTAAGAAGGATTAACCCCATGCAACCCTTAGTGATTAAATTGGGCGGAGTGTTACTTGATAGCGTCGAGGCACTTGAAAAATTATTTACAGCTATTCAAACCTATCGTCAAGTCCATCAACGTGAGTTGGTGATTGTGCATGGCGGTGGCTGTTTAGTTGATGAATTGATGCAAAAACTGCAATTACCTGTCGTTAAAAAGCAGGGGTTACGGGTCACGCCAGCAGACCAAATCGATATCATTACCGGGGCATTAGCAGGTACGGCGAATAAAACATTATTGGCATGGGCAACGAAGTATCAACTTCCGGCTGTAGGGCTTTCCCTCGGTGATGGGCAAAGTGCCACAGTAACGCAATTAAACGAAGAATTAGGCCATGTTGGTAATGCGAAACCCGGCGATGCGAAGTTATTGAAATTATTGTTGGGGGCGGGGTATTTACCCATTATTAGCTCTATCGGTATCACCTCTAACGGTGAGCTGATGAACGTAAATGCGGACCAAGCGGCAACCGCTATTGCCCAAGCCTTAAACGCAGATTTGGTTTTACTGTCTGACGTAAGCGGTATTTTGGATGGCAAAGGCCAAAAAATTGACGAAATGACGACACAAAAAGCGCAAAAGCTCATTGAGCAGGGAATTATTACTGATGGAATGATTGTGAAGGTCAATGCGGCATTAGACGCTGCGGCTGCCTTGCAACGTTCTGTTGATATTGCAAGCTGGCGTCATGCAGAACAACTTCCCGAGCTGTTTAATGGAACAGCAATTGGAACACGGATCTTGGCATCATAAATGAGCCATGGAATAACCATATTAATTGAGCGGATAGGTACGTTATGAAAAAGGGCATTAAAAAGATTGTATTAGCATATTCAGGCGGTCTGGATACATCAGCAATTATTCCATGGCTAAAAGAAAACTATGATGATTGCGAAGTTGTGGCCTTTGTTGCAGATGTGGGGCAAGACAGAGAAGAGTTAGTCGGCGTAGAGAAAAAAGCGCTACAGTCAGGTGCATCTGAGTGCTATGTCGTCGATTTACGTGAAGAGTTCATCAAAGAATATATTTACCCTGTTCTTAAAACAGGTGCGTTATATGAAGGTAGCTATTTATTAGGTACGTCAATGGCTCGCCCAATTATTGCTAAAGCACAAGTTGAAATTGCCTTAAAAGTGGGTGCAGATGCGGTTGCTCATGGCGCAACAGGTAAAGGTAATGACCAAGTACGCTTCGAAAGCACCTATACGGCATTAGCACCACAGTTACAAGTGGTTGCGCCATGGCGTGAGTGGGACTTACGTTCCCGTGAAGCGCTGCTCGATTATCTGAAAGAGCGTAATATTCCAACAACGGCAAGCTTAGAAAAAATCTATAGTCGAGATGAGAACGCATGGCACATTTCTACTGAAGGTGGTGTCTTAGAAAGCACGTGGAATACAGCAAACCAAGATTGCTGGGTATGGACCGTTGACCCGCAAGATGCACCAGATGAAGCTGAATTAGTGACTGTTGGTGTTAAACATGGTGAAGTCGTTTCGGTGAATGGGCAAGCATTGTCTCCACTCGGTTGTTTAGAAACATTAAATACTTTAGGTGCAAAACACGGTGTGGGTCGTATCGACATCGTTGAAAACCGTTTAGTGGGGATGAAATCTCGTGGTTGTTATGAAACCCCAGGAGGCACCATTATGATGGCCGCACTGCGTGGCATTGAACAACTGGTGCTTGATCGTGACAGCTACAAATGGCGTGAGCAACTTGGTTTAGAAATGTCATATGTCGTTTATGATGGGCGTTGGTTTGCACCATTACGCCACTCGCTGCAAGCAGCTGCTGAATCATTAGCGCAAGATGTCACGGGTGAAGTTGTTCTGAAATTATATAAAGGGCAAGTGACTGCGATTCAGAAAAAAGCGGATAAAAGCCTGTATTCAGAAGAATTTGCAACATTCGGTGAAGATGAAGTCTATGACCACAGCCATGCAGGTGGGTTTATTCGCCTTTACTCACTGTCTTCACGTATCCGTGCGCTGAAAGAACAAAACAAAGCGAAATAAATCAAATGATAGTCCCCCGGCAGCCAAGGCCGCTGTCGGGGTTAAAAACTTATTTTATCAATCAGGTAGGGATTAGTTATGGCACTTTGGGGTGGGCGTTTTAGTCAACAAGCAGATCAACGGTTCAAACAGTTTAATGATTCATTGCGTTTCGATTACCGCTTAGCGCAGCAAGATATTGTTGGCTCAGTCGCATGGTCAAAATCACTGGTCACAGTTGGTGTATTGTCTGATAGCGAACAACAAACTTTAGAACAAGCGCTAAATACCCTACTTAAAGAAGTGCAAGATAACCCTGAAATCATCCTGCAAAGTGATGCAGAAGATATTCATAGCTGGGTTGAAGGTAAGCTGATTGATAAAGTGGGGGATTTGGGCAAAAAACTACATACTGGCCGTAGCCGTAACGACCAAGTCGCAACGGACTTAAAATTGTGGTGTAAAGACCAAGTCGCATTATTACTTGAAGCGGTGACAGAATTACAAAAAGCGTTGGTCATCACCGCGGAAAATAACCAAGACGCAGTGATGCCAGGTTATACACATTTACAGCGTGCGCAGCCAGTGACATTTGCCCACTGGTGTTTAGCCTATAGCGAAATGTTAGCGCGTGATGAAAGTCGTTTACAAGATACATTAAAACGCTTAGATGTCAGCCCATTAGGGTGTGGTGCATTAGCGGGAACTGCCTATGATATCGACCGTGAGCAGCTTGCATCTTGGCTAGGTTTCGCTTCGGCAACGCGTAATAGCTTGGATACAGTTTCAGACAGAGACCACGTCCTTGAATTATTATCAAACGCAAGTATCGGTATGGTTCATTTATCTCGTTTCGCAGAAGATTTAATTTTCTTCAATAGCGGGGAAGCAGGTTTTGTCGAATTATCAGACAAAGTGACATCCGGTTCATCATTAATGCCACAAAAGAAAAACCCTGATGCATTGGAATTGATCCGCGGAAAATGTGGGCGTGTTCAAGGTGCACTGACAGGTATGATGATGACGCTAAAAGGGCTTCCTCTTGCTTACAACAAAGATATGCAAGAAGACAAAGAAGGGCTATTTGATGCATTAGATACTTGGTTAGATTGTATGCACATGGCTGCATTGGTTCTTGATGGTATTCAAATTCGTCGTAGTCGTTGTGAAGATGCAGCGAAACAAGGTTATGCGAACGCAACCGAATTAGCCGATTACCTCGTTGCTAAAGGTGTCCCATTCCGTGAGGCTCATCATATCGTGGGTGAAGCAGTTGTTGCCGCAATTGGGCAAGGTAAGGCTTTAGAAGAAATGGCACTCAGCGAATTGCAAAAATTCAGTGATACTATTCAGTTGGACGTTTATGAAATTTTATCACTGCAGTCTTGTTTAGATAAACGATTAGCAAAAGGCGGGGTTTCTCAAAAGCAAGTGGCAAAAGCCATTGTGGAAGCAAAAACTCGATTAGGGTTGTGATTGGCTGTCGAAGATAAAATGGGGGGTAGCATGACTACCCCGATCCCCATAACGCGTTTGTTTTTAAATATATTTAATGGTTAGCATTCCGAGTTGTTTTTCTTCATTCACCCAGTTATATGAATACTCCCCTCTGCCATCATTAATTACTTTCCACCCTTGTGTGTTTGTGATGTCATTTAAATTCACTTTGTTGGCAACCATATCAGACTGGTTATTTAAGCAGTTTAAAGTGACGTGTTTGTCAGTGACATCATTAAAACAAGGCGGGAATACTACCGCACCAGAAAAATTAATAACGCCATTTTGTTGGTCACTGTTTGCATAGGCATTAATCGATGCGCCAGCGGTAACCAATAATAACGCAGTAAGCGAACGAACACCGAATTTTTGAATATTTGATAATGAATTTTTCATAATAGTATCCCGTCATTGATTTTTGATTAATCAACTTGCTGTATGTTTAAATTAGATATGTGTGCTTTTTAAATAAGAATAATAATAGTGATTCGATATTCCCTGGTGTTTTTGATGAAGGGATTATAAATTGAAAAACGCCGTTTAGGTGTAAAATAAAAAAAGGAAATGTTTAAAAATATAAAGAAAATAAAACTACTACCATTATGATTTAAATCTATTCGCTCATACTTTTGCGGCTGCAGATTCTAATTTTTGCAATATTATTGGTGTAATATGTTGTATTATTGCTTTCTCATGGGTTTTTTAGGTTTTATCCTCTGTGTTTTTTCTTGCTGTTATCAATCTGTATTAATGCTTAGTGTGGGATTTAACAAAAGTGGGTTGTAATTTACATTTATTTTTATATAAAAACTTACAAACTTTAATAAAGAGTGAAAGGGAATATAACAAAATGTTTCTTTCATTTGACGTTAATATAATGATTAACATGCAGGGTGGTATTTGATTGGGATTATTCATCAGTTGAAGAGTATATATTAGTACTAAGTTTGGTTAACTCCTTTAGGGAGTAACAAAAAGAGCTCCGAAGAGTCTTAATGGAAGTGATGGTGAGACAATTACTGATACTCTACTTTGATGAGCCCAGTATTATTCGAACTACCTACCCATTTAAATTCATAATTTCCGAGTTGATTAGATAAAGCTATGCTTTTTGTCGTACTACTTAACTTATGAATATCGATATACTCTGTTTTCACATTTGGGATAGGTAATAAGACCTTACTTAGCCACGCTAAGAGGCGATTTGTCGACGTTTAGATCTAAAAAAAACCAGTTAACGCCTTTATTTAGCATGTTATGCTAAGATGTTTATGATAAATAAATTTAACCATTAGTTAACGGATTATCTATTTTAAAGGATAACTAGCAAGACGTATTTTGTTTCCAAATATTACATTTTGTTTCGTTTTATTGCGAGTATTGTTCAAAAAATGAGGTTTCCCTACCATTTTTCAATTTATTAATAGATAAAACAAAACAATATCGATATAGTGATTGGTATTATCTATCTTTGGTTTGACAGAGAATTCACGAAAGGAAAAGAAATATGAATATTCGAGATTTAGAGTACCTCGTCGCGCTCGCCGAACATAAACACTTTAGACGTGCCGCGGATTCCTGTCATGTCAGTCAACCTACGCTTAGTGGCCAAATTCGTAAATTAGAAGAAGAACTTGGTGTCATGCTATTAGAAAGAACTAGCCGAAAAGTTCTTTTTACTCAACAAGGTTTATTATTAGTTGAGCAAGCCCGTACTATTTTGCGTGAAATTAAAGTATTACAAGAAATGGCTGCCCTCCAAGGGGAAAGTATGTCGGGCCCATTACACATTGGTTTAATTCCAACGGTTGCGCCATACTTATTACCTCATATTATTCCGCAATTGCACCAAGCTCACCCTAAATTAGAAATCTATTTGCATGAAGCACAAACCCAACAATTATTAGCTCAGTTAGATAGCGGTAAATTAGATTGCGCTATTTTGGCGGAAGTTAAAGAAACGGAACCTTTTATTGTTGTACCGTTATTTGAAGAGCCCATGAAATTGGCTATTTATGAAAGTCATCCATGGCGTGATCGCGATACAATTGAAATGAGCGAACTTTCAGGTGAAAAGCTATTAATGTTAGAAGATGGCCACTGTTTACGTGACCAAGCCATGGGTTTTTGTTTCCAAGCCGGTGCTAAAGAAGATACACATTTCAGAGCAACGAGCTTAGAAACGTTAAGAAATATGGTGGCAGCAGGGAGTGGAATTACACTTTTACCAGATTTATCGGTACCTAATGAAGTTTGTCGTGATGGGGTATGCTATTTAAATTGTATTGAACCTGAGCCGAAACGAACAATTGTATTAGTTTATCGCCCGGGTTCACCGCTACGTGGTCGCTATGAACAATTAGCTGAGACCATCTATAACTCAATGGATAACTATTATAAAAATAGAGTTTAGAGATTAAAGCACCAATATTAATTACTTTTTAGTTGATGATGGTTGCCAGGTTATTGGCAACCATAAATCACAAAATAATTAAAATAGTCGATTCAAACCATTTAAAGCTGCAACACGGAAAGCTTCCGCCATCGTCGGGTAATTGAACGTCGTATTCACGAAATATTCAATGGTATTACCTTCACCTTTTTGTTCCATGATAGCTTGGCCGATATGGATAATTTCAGCCGCTCTCTCACCGAAACAGTGAATGCCTAATATCTGTAATGTTTCTCTGTGGAATAATATTTTCAAACTACCGACATTCATACCTGCGATTTGTGCACGTGCTAAATGTTTAAACTGTGCCCGGCCGACTTCATAAGGTACTTTCATTGCCGTCAATTCTTGTTCGGTTTTGCCAACTGAACTAATTTCAGGAATGGTGTAAATCCCTGTTGGTATATCTTCCACTAAATGTGCATTACCTAAACTACCACCAATGGCTCGGGCTGCAATTCGGCCTTGGTCGTAGGCCGCAGAGGCCAAACTTGGATAGCCGATAACATCACCAACAGCATAAATATGTTCATTAGTGGTACGATATGCTTTATTGACTTTAACTAAACCGCGGCTATCAGACTCTATTCCTACATTAGCGAGACCTAAGCTATCTGTGTTACCGGTTCTTCCGTTCGCATACAGTAAACAGTCAGCTTTGACTTTTTTACCCGACTTCAGGTGAACGATAACACCGTCTTCGACCCCTTCGATTTTTTCATATTCTTCATTATGACGAATAACAACGCCACTATTCCAAAAATGATACGATAAGGCATCTGACATTTCTTGGTCAAGAAAGGCCAAGAGATGATCACGGGTATTGATTAAATCAACTTTAACCCCTAATCCACGGAAAATAGATGCGTATTCACAACCGATGACACCGGCACCATAAATAATCACATGGCGAGGTTCGTGAGTCAGGTTGAGGATAGTGTCACTGTTGTAGATTCGAGAATGGTTGAAATCAACGTCGGAAGGGCAGTAAGGGCGAGAACCTGTGGCAATCACGATTTTATCTGCACTTAAAACGTCACAACTTCCATCCGCGTAGCGAACACTGATATGTTGCTCATCGATAAAGGTGGCTTCCCCCGAGAACATTTGGCAACCATTACGTTCGTAAAACCCTTGGCGCATGCGTGTTTGTTGGCTAATTACTGTTTCAGCATGACGAAGAATTTCAGAAAAAGAGGAGCTTAAGCTACGGGAGTTATCACTATAAAGAGGGTTTTGGTTGAATTCGATAATACGGCTAACTGCATGGCGGAGGGCTTTTGAGGGGATCGTCCCCCAGTGGGTACAGCCTCCGCCGACATTATTATAACGTTCTATAACAGCAACGTTTTTTCCTTGTTTCACCAGCCCCATGGCGGCGCCTTCACCACCAGGACCGGAACCAATGACTATTGCATCAAAATGGGTAAGTTGCATGAGGTAAGACCTGCTCTAAAACAAAATGACAACAAGATGTTATCATTAGTTGGTTATTTCACCTAATTTCCTCGCCCTCTTTCAAATTGATACAGGTTAGCTACACTCGCTTACCCTAGTTACATACTTATGCGTGTTCCTAGGGGCTCGCTTATTTGGCCGCCTTATCTCAATTCAAAATTCTTAGAGAAATTGTTTTATAAAAAAAGAAAGTCAGAAAATCGAGTGCATTTTTGGTGAATCTATTTTTTGCAGTTCGGGTAGGGTAGAGGGGAAAGTGATTGCTTCTATATATAAGAAAGCGGTGAAGGGAAACACGGAGTGAGTAAGCGAAATTCTGAAAATGAGTAATTTGTCGTTAGAGTCGATTTTTCTCTGAACCAGATGCGCAAATTTCAGGTATGCTAGGCGAAGAGTAATGCTTATTACATTTACCTTCCATGATAAGAAACTAGGATCACCGTGAGCAACACAATTGGCGTTAGAGCAAAACAAAAAGAAAAAACTCGGCGTTCACTCGTCGAAGCCGCATTTAGCCAATTAAGCGCTGAACGGAGCTTTACTAGCCTCAGTTTGCGGGAAGTTGCACGTGAAGCTGGGATTGCACCGACTTCATTTTACCGTCATTTCAAGGACGTTGATGAACTCGGGCTGACGATGGTCGACGAAAGTGGCTTGATGTTACGCCAGCTAATGCGCCAAGCAAGGCAGCGCATTGCAAAAGGTGGGAGTGTGATCCGTACATCAGTCTCAACTTTTATGGAGTTTATTGGTAATAACCCTAATGCCTTTAGGTTATTATTGCGGGAGCGTTCGGGTACATCTGCTGAGTTTCGTGCAGCAGTTGCTCGGGAGATTCAACATTTTATTGCGGAATTGGCCGATTACCTTGAACTTGAAAGCCGTATGCCTCGTCATTTTACTGAAATGCAAGCCGAGGCTATGGTCACGATTGTCTTTAGCGCAGGCGCGGAAGCGCTCGATATCGATGAAGAAAAACGCAGAAATCTCGAAGAACGGCTGGTATTACAGTTAAGAATGATAGCGAAAGGTGCCTACTACTGGTACCGCCGGGAACAGGAAAAACAAAATCAAACTGACCCAGACCTCACTAAATAATAAGGAGAATCAATGACGGATCAAAAAAGTTATGAAAGAAGCACTCTATTGCTAGCCTTTGTGATTGGCCTTGCAACCCATGGGACCTTTTCAACGCTGTTTAACTCGTTGGTCGACTTTTCATTTTTCCCAATTTTAACCCTGATATTGGCGGTGTATTGCTTACACCAGCGCTATTTACATCAAGCGATGCCGATGGGGCTGCCAAAATTTGTTGCAGGTAGTTTTTTTATTGGGTTATTTGGCTATGCCGCGATTTTACGTGTTCAAAACCCTGAAATAGGCTCTAACTTTATCCCTGCAACCTTTATTGTCATCATTGCATTGTGGATGTACTCAAGCTGGAAAGCACGTAAGAGAGAAAAAGCGGAACTCGCACTTGAGCAAGAAGTTGAAAATTAAGTTTATACGACTTTTCTAATATAAGACGCCGTAGTTCATATCACTGCGGCGTTTTTGTTTTCAGTCAATTAATAGCGGCTTAGAAGTACCCCACTTTCCATATGATGGGTATACGGGAATTGGTCGAATAAGGCTAATTTCTCTATTTTATGGGTTTTAGTCAGCTCAACTAAGTTGTCGCATAGGGTTTCTGGGTTACATGAAATATATAGGATATGGTCATAACCCTGAACTAGCTTCACTGTTTCTGTATCTAAACCACTGCGAGGCGGGTCAACAAAAATGGTATTGCATTGGTAATCAGCTAAAGAAATACCTTCCAGACGCCTAAATTCACGAGCACCTTGCATAGCTTGGGTAAAATCCTCTGCGGACATACGAATAATTTGTACATTTTCAATATTATTGGCTTCGATATTATATTGAGCTGCTGCTACAGAAGGTTTTGCAATTTCAGTCGCTAATACGCGTTCGAAGTTTTGCGCTAATGCTAAAGAGAAATTTCCATTTCCGCAGTACAGTTCCAATAAATCACCCGTCGAATTCTGCGTTGCCTCAATTGCCCACTCCAACATTTTGATATTGACCTGCGCATTAGGTTGCGTGAAGCTATTTTCGACTTGGCGATAAACCATTTTTTTACCCATCACAGGTAAGACTTCATCAACATAATCATTATCTAACATGATTTTGGTTTTTGAGGCACGGCCAATCAACTGCACATCAAAGCCTTGCTCAACTAAAACAGCTTTTAACGCTTTTGCTTCTGTCTCCCACTCTTCACCCAGTTTTTTATGGTAAAGCAGCGAAACAATTAGCTTATTACTTAGTGTTGATAAATAGTCAATTTGAAATAATTTATGGCGCAGTAATTCATTTTGCTTAATGAGAGGCAATAATGCTGCCATCATGTCATTAATAAGCTGACTTGCGACAGGGAACTGATCAATACGAATACGCTCTTTTGTTTCTTTATTGAACATAATATGAAACAGGTCATCACCTTCATGCCAAATGCGAAATTCAGCACGCATCCGATAATGGGATGTTGGAGATGAAAATATTTCAGGTTCTGGGGCGTTAAAAGGAGCCATCATCGCCTTTAAACGATCCGTTTTTTCTACGAGCTGTTGTCCGTAGTCTTCAGTGTGCAAGGTGTTTGGCATGTTTGGCTCCATAAAACAGTAATAAATTCGTATCAGGAGCGAAATTGTAGGGAAAGCGGCGAAGATGTCCAGTTTTCATTATCCATCCGTAGACACTTATAACTATTCAACTTACGATAATAGACTGTGGTTTAGGGAATTTGGTGTGAATCCAAAGCTGACGCGCAACGGTAATTAAGGTATCCCCGTCATTCTTCAAGCTACATGGGTGTTGGCATCGCTTAGTTACCCTAGTCACATACTTCAGTATGCTCCTAGGGATATCTTCGCTTGCCGCCTACATGTCACTTGAATTATTTAGGGGATATAACAGGTCGAATTTTCATTTTATATATCGTTTTTATTTCATATATAGAAGCCCAACTTGTCACTTATAAGTCCGATACCTACCACACTTCCAATCGCTTAGTTGAATATCTGCGCGAATCTATATTCAACCTCGCGGAATGTTAATTGAATTGATTTTCCGAGTGTAATCATAATGAATAATAAAAAGTCGCTGCCGTTATCGGCCGCTGCGCTGGCAGTACTGTGCGCTACTTCTTCTTTGGCAAGTGCAAATAACCAAGCTGACCAAGTCGTTGTGTCCGCTAACCGCTTTGAACAACCGATTTCTTCTATATTAGCGCCAGTGACGGTGGTGACTCGTGAAGATATTGACCATTGGCAGTCAAATACCATTATTGATGTATTAAGGCGCTTACCGGGAGTGGATATTTCTCAAAGTGGCGGAATGGGGCAACAAAGCTCCTTATTTATACGTGGCACAGAGTCACGTCACGTTTTAGTGTTAATTGATGGTATCCGTTTGAATCAAGCAGGTATTTCCGGTTCTTCCGATATGAGCCAAATCCCAATTTCTCTGGTACAGCGCATTGAGTATATTCGCGGCGCACGCTCTGCGGTTTATGGATCTGATGCTGTTGGTGGTGTGGTGAATATTATCACTCGTCGTGATAACGATGGCACAACATTAAATGCAGGTATTGGCTCACACAGCTACCAAAACTATAACGGTTCCACTCAGCAAAAAATTGGTGAGAATACAACGGTAACAGCTGCCGGAGCTTATACTCATACAAAAGGGTTTGATGTTGAAGCCAGAGGAAATACAGGCGGGGGCCCTCAACCCGATAAAGATGGTTTTTTGAATAAAACATTATGGTTAGGTGTTGAGCATCAATTCTCTTCCGCTCTTTCTGCTTATGCACGCGCTTATGGTTATGACAATCGTACGAGTTATGACGGTACACCAGCAGACACTCGTAAGCTATACAGCAGAACATATGAGTCTGGGTTGAAATATGCGAATGGTAAGTACTCTACAAGCTTGCTTGGGAGCTATAGCCATATGAAAGATTACAACTACAACTATTACAATGGGCGGTATGGTAGCGGTTCTGTAATTGATGAATCAGACCAATACAACTTTCAATGGGGTAATAGCTATAGATTAGAAAAAGGAAATATCAGTGCTGGGGTTGATTATCAACGTCAAAGTATTGAGCCCGGTGGTTATACGATGACAAGTAAAAAAGAAACCGTCAATAACACAGGTATTTATCTTACAGGACAATATGCACTCATCGACTCTGTCAATGCGGAAGGGGCAGTACGTTCAGATCACCATTCTGAATTTAACTGGCACACGACATGGCAATCAGGTTTAAGCTGGGAATTTTATGATGGATATAAGTTAATCGGCTCTTATGCTACAGCGTATAAAGCCCCTAACTTAGGTCAGCTTTATACGGATAATGTTGCTTGGAACATCAAAGGAAATCCAAATTTAAAACCAGAAGAAAGTAAGCAGTGGGAAATTGGTTTAGAAGGCGAAACAGGGTTATTGTTTTGGCAATTAACTGGGTATGAAAACGAGATAACTAATCTGATTGATTTCACTTCGGATCCAGTGACGCATACTAGTTCTTATAACAATATTGGCAAGGCAAAGATTAAAGGAGTCGAGTGGAATGGTGAATTACAAACAGGCCTATTTAGCCATCAACTCACGTTACAGTATCTAGACCCAAGAAATGAAAAAACAAATAAAGTGCTTAATCGTAGAGCAAAACAACAAGTCAAATACCAGCTAGATTGGAACATTGCTGCTGTAGATATGGGGTTGACTTACCAATACATAGGCAGTCGTTATGATACCAATGAAACTTATCAACGCACTAAAGTCGGCGGCGTTAGCATCTGGGATCTCACCGCTGCATATCCAATCACTTCACATCTCACAATTCGTGGTAAAATAGCTAATATGTTCGATAAAGACTATGAGACCGCGTATGGTTATCGCACCGCTGGAAGAGAATATTTCCTTACAGGAAGCTACAACTTCTGATAACACCCTATCTGTTCGCCCGACCATTCTAGTGTTCGACTCTGGAGTGGGCGGGTTATCTGTCTATCGTGAAGTCAAAAAAATGATCCCGAATGCTCACTATATCTATGCATTCGACAATGAAGCCTTCCCTTATGGTGAAAAAAGTGAAGAGTTTATTATTGATAGGGTCTATCAAATCGTAAATGCAATTGCTGCAAAGCATCCTTTAACTATTGTGATTATTGCGTGTAATACCGCAAGTACGGTCAGCCTTCCTAATTTGAGAGCACATTTTACGTTCTCAGTTGTTGGGGTTGTTCCAGCCATTAAACCCGCAACCAAGTTAACGCGTAATGGCGTAGTTGGTTTATTGGCGACGAAAGGCACTGTAAACCGCGAATACACCAAAGAGCTGATCGAACGGTTTGCAACAGACTGCAAAGTGATTTCTCTCGGTTCTGCGGAATTAGTTCAACTTGCAGAAAGAAAGTTACATGGGGAAACTATACCACTAGATGAAGTTGCTCAAACTGTCAGGCCATGGATTAGAATGCCAGAGCCGCCTGATACCGTTATTTTGGGTTGCACGCATTTTCCTCTATTAATAGAAGAACTCGAAAAAGTGCTACCAAATGGAATTCGATTTATTGATTCAGGTTCTGCAATCGCCAGAAGAACCGTCTGGCTCATTAATAATCAAGAAGAAATCGCCAATTCAGAGGAAGAAAACTTCGCATATTGCTTATTAATGGATGACAACGCAAAAGGATTACAGCCTGTTCTCGAAGCAGAAGGGTTCAAAACGCTGGAAAAACTAGCTATCTAAGTCAAATTTGATGGAAAGCTGAGCGAACGGAAAAAAATATGAAAAAAGGGGTTGCCAGATTTTTCTGACTCCCTATAATGCGCATCCACTGACCGGGAACAAGACAACGCAAAGCGCGATGAACACTGAAACGGCAGCGAGAGATTCTGAAAAGAAAAAGCAAAAAATTGCTTGACTCTCACGGAGGAAAACGTAATATACGCCTCCTCGCAACAACGACCCGGTTCACGAAATCAGGTGTCGACATCGAAAGATGGTTGCAACGCTCTTTAACAATTTATCAGACAATCTGTGTGGGCACTCACAGGACACTATCAAAAAAATATTTGATTTTAAGTCTTGAAGAGTGACTAACACGTTAATTCATATATATGAACTAATAGGTAATTTGGTTTCTTCGGAAATCAAACGACAGTAACATTCTTTGAGCATCAAGCTACTTTTAATTGAAGAGTTTGATCATGGCTCAGATTGAACGCTGGCGGCAGGCCTAACACATGCAAGTCGAGCGGTAACAGGGGAAGCTTGCTTCTCGCTGACGAGCGGCGGACGGGTGAGTAATGTATGGGGATCTGCCCGATAGAGGGGGATAACTACTGGAAACGGTAGCTAATACCGCATAATCTCTTAGGAGCAAAGCAGGGGAACTTCGGTCCTTGCGCTATCGGATGAACCCATATGGGATTAGCTAGTTGGTGAGGTAATGGCTCACCAAGGCGACGATCTCTAGCTGGTCTGAGAGGATGATCAGCCACACTGGGACTGAGACACGGCCCAGACTCCTACGGGAGGCAGCAGTGGGGAATATTGCACAATGGGCGCAAGCCTGATGCAGCCATGCCGCGTGTATGAAGAAGGCCCTAGGGTTGTAAAGTACTTTCAGTCGGGAGGAAGGCGTTGATGCTAATATCATCAACGATTGACGTTACCGACAGAAGAAGCACCGGCTAACTCCGTGCCAGCAGCCGCGGTAATACGGAGGGTGCAAGCGTTAATCGGAATTACTGGGCGTAAAGCGCACGCAGGCGGTTGATTAAGTTAGATGTGAAATCCCCGGGCTTAACCTGGGAATGGCATCTAAGACTGGTCAGCTAGAGTCTTGTAGAGGGGGGTAGAATTCCATGTGTAGCGGTGAAATGCGTAGAGATGTGGAGGAATACCGGTGGCGAAGGCGGCCCCCTGGACAAAGACTGACGCTCAGGTGCGAAAGCGTGGGGAGCAAACAGGATTAGATACCCTGGTAGTCCACGCTGTAAACGATGTCGATTTGAAGGTTGTTCCCTAGAGGAGTGGCTTTCGGAGCTAACGCGTTAAATCGACCGCCTGGGGAGTACGGCCGCAAGGTTAAAACTCAAATGAATTGACGGGGGCCCGCACAAGCGGTGGAGCATGTGGTTTAATTCGATGCAACGCGAAGAACCTTACCTACTCTTGACATCCAGAGAACTTAGCAGAGATGCTTTGGTGCCTTCGGGAACTCTGAGACAGGTGCTGCATGGCTGTCGTCAGCTCGTGTTGTGAAATGTTGGGTTAAGTCCCGCAACGAGCGCAACCCTTATCCTTTGTTGCCAGCGATTCGGTCGGGAACTCAAAGGAGACTGCCGGTGATAAACCGGAGGAAGGTGGGGATGACGTCAAGTCATCATGGCCCTTACGAGTAGGGCTACACACGTGCTACAATGGCGTATACAAAGAGAAGCGACCTCGCGAGAGCAAGCGGAACTCATAAAGTACGTCGTAGTCCGGATTGGAGTCTGCAACTCGACTCCATGAAGTCGGAATCGCTAGTAATCGTAGATCAGAATGCTACGGTGAATACGTTCCCGGGCCTTGTACACACCGCCCGTCACACCATGGGAGTGGGTTGCAAAAGAAGTAGGTAGCTTAACCTTCGGGAGGGCGCTTACCACTTTGTGATTCATGACTGGGGTGAAGTCGTAACAAGGTAACCGTAGGGGAACCTGCGGTTGGATCACCTCCTTACCATTGAAGTGTTTTTGTGAAGTGCTCACACAGATTGTCTGATAGAAAGTAGAGCAATAGGTTCACGTGGGAGGCTTTTTGCGCTGATGTAGAATTTTAACACAGCCGCTCCATTCCAATGAGGAATGTCGCCTTACACGAAACGAGCAAATCAGTGATTTGCTAAACAAGTTTCGTGTCCCCTTCGTCTAGAGGCCTAGGACACCGCCCTTTCACGGCGGTAACAGGGGTTCGAATCCCCTAGGGGACGCCAATTGCGCCGATATCGAGTGAAAGACGATGTCCCCAATAATGATTAAGCCAATTATTTCGATAGTTGGTTTAACAATTATGCTCTTTAACAATCTGGAACAAGCTGAAAATTGAAAACAACGCACATTGTTTATCGCTTAAACAATGTGAGAGTCTCTCAAAAATCTCAACTTGAATGTGCTTCTCTGAAGCATCGAGTCGACGAACGACATGAGTTCGAGGCGGCCAGCGCACAGCAAGCGCAGCGTACATAAGTACGTGAGCATTGCGCGCACTGCCCAACGAAGAAATCATGATGTGCAGTCACTCGTTGTCAGAAGACACCTTCGGGTTGTGAGGTTAAGCGACTAAGCGTACACGGTGGATGCCTAGGCAATCAGAGGCGATGAAGGACGTGCTAATCTGCGATAAGCGTCGGTAAGGTGATATGAACCGTTACAACCGACGATTTCCGAATGGGGAAACCCAGTGCAATTCGTTGCACTATCGTTTGATGAATACATAGTCAAACGAAGCGAACCGGGGGAACTGAAACATCTCAGTACCCCGAGGAAAAGAAATCAACCGAGATTCCCCTAGTAGCGGCGAGCGAACGGGGAGCAGCCCAGAGTCTTAATCAGCATTAGCATCAGGAGAACGGTCTGGAAAGTCCGGCAGTAAAGGGTGATAGCCCCGTATCCGAAGGTGTTAGTGTTGTGAACTCGACGAGTAGGGCGGGACACGTGTTATCCTGTCTGAATATGGGGGGACCATCCTCCAAGGCTAAATACTCCTGATTGACCGATAGTGAACCAGTACCGTGAGGGAAAGGCGAAAAGAACCCCGGCGAGGGGAGTGAAATAGAACCTGAAACCGTGTACGTACAAGCAGTGGGAGCCCCATCACTCAAGTGCCTCGGCAATTGAGTGAGGGTGTAAAACCATCACAATAACAGCGCAGGATTTGCCAACAAGATTGGCTGATTTTTTCAAGCCGCAGCGCAGTGGACATCGAAGTCCATGAGCAGCGGAAGTTAAAAAATCGGGCAAGATTGGCCGCAAAGACAAGCGGGACATTTGAGGATGGGGTGACTGCGTACCTTTTGTATAATGGGTCAGCGACTTATATTCTGTAGCAAGGTTAACCGTATAGGGGAGCCGTAGGGAAACCGAGTCTTAACTGGGCGAATGAGTTGCAGGGTATAGACCCGAAACCCGGTGATCTAGCCATGGGCAGGTTGAAGGTTGGGTAACACTAACTGGAGGACCGAACCGACTAATGTTGAAAAATTAGCGGATGACTTGTGGCTGGGGGTGAAAGGCCAATCAAACCGGGAGATAGCTGGTTCTCCCCGAAAGCTATTTAGGTAGCGCCTCGTGAACTCATCTTCGGGGGTAGAGCACTGTTTCGACTAGGGGGTCATCCCGACTTACCAACTCGATGCAAACTACGAATACCGAAGAATGTTATCACGGGAGACACACGGCGGGTGCTAACGTTCGTCGTGAAGAGGGAAACAACCCAGACCGCCAGCTAAGGTCCCAAAGTCATAGTTAAGTGGGAAACGAAGTGGGAAGGCTCAGACAGCCAGGATGTTGGCTTAGAAGCAGCCATCATTTAAAGAAAGCGTAATAGCTCACTGGTCGAGTCGGCCTGCGCGGAAGATGTAACGGGGCTAAACTATGCACCGAAGCTGCGGCAGCGATATTTAGATATTGTTGGGTAGGGGAGCGTTCTGTAAGCCTGTGAAGGTGTACTGTGAGGTATGCTGGAGGTATCAGAAGTGCGAATGCTGACATAAGTAACGATAATGCGGGTGAAAAACCCGCACGCCGGAAGACCAAGGGTTCCTGTCCAACGTTAATCGGGGCAGGGTGAGTCGACCCCTAAGGCGAGGCAGAAATGCGTAGTCGATGGGAAACGGGTTAATATTCCCGTACTGGTGATAATTGCGATGGGGGGACGGAGAAGGCTAGGCTATCCGGGCGACGGTTGTCCCGGTTTAAGAATGTAGGCAGGTGAATTAGGCAAATCCGGTTCACTACATGCTGAGGTTCGATGACGAGTCACTACGGTGATGAAGTAGCTCATGCCCCGCTTCCAGGAAAAGCCTCTAAGCTCTAGATTATCATTAATCGTACCCCAAACCGACACAGGTGGTCAGGTAGAGAATACTCAGGCGCTTGAGAGAACTCGGGTGAAGGAACTAGGCAAAATGGTGCCGTAACTTCGGGAGAAGGCACGCTGGCGCTAGGTGAAGTCCCTCGCGGATGGAGCTGAAGCCAGTCGCAGATACCAGCTGGCTGCAACTGTTTATTAAAAACACAGCACTGTGCAAACACGAAAGTGGACGTATACGGTGTGACGCCTGCCCGGTGCTGGAAGGTTAATTGATGGGGTTATCCGTAAGGAGAAGCTCTTGATCGAAGCCCCAGTAAACGGCGGCCGTAACTATAACGGTCCTAAGGTAGCGAAATTCCTTGTCGGGTAAGTTCCGACCTGCACGAATGGCGTAATGATGGCCAGGCTGTCTCCACCCGAGACTCAGTGAAATTGAACTCGCTGTGAAGATGCAGTGTACCCGCGGCAAGACGGAAAGACCCCGTGAACCTTTACTATAGCTTGACACTGAACATTGAGCCTTGATGTGTAGGATAGGTGGGAGGCTTCGAAGCGTGGACGCCAGTCTGCGTGGAGCCAACCTTGAAATACCACCCTTTAATGTTTGATGTTCTAACGTTGCCCCATTATCTGGGGTGCGGACAGTGTCTGGTGGGTAGTTTGACTGGGGCGGTCTCCTCCCAAAGAGTAACGGAGGAGCACGAAGGTTGGCTAAGCATGGTCGGACATCATGCGGTTAGTGCAAAGGCATAAGCCAGCTTGACTGCGAGAGTGACGGCTCGAGCAGGTACGAAAGTAGGTCTTAGTGATCCGGTGGTTCTGAATGGAAGGGCCATCGCTCAACGGATAAAAGGTACTCCGGGGATAACAGGCTGATACCGCCCAAGAGTTCATATCGACGGCGGTGTTTGGCACCTCGATGTCGGCTCATCACATCCTGGGGCTGAAGTAGGTCCCAAGGGTACGGCTGTTCGCCGTTTAAAGTGGTACGCGAGCTGGGTTTAGAACGTCGTGAGACAGTTCGGTCCCTATCTGCCGTGGGCGTTGGAAGATTGAAAGGGGCTGCTCCTAGTACGAGAGGACCGGAGTGGACGCACCACTGGTGTTCGGGTTGTCATGCCAATGGCATTGCCCGGTAGCTAAGTGCGGAAGAGATAACCGCTGAAAGCATCTAAGCGGGAAACTTGCCTTGAGATGAGTCTTCCCTGACCCTTTAAGGGTCCTAAAGGAACGTTTAAGACTAAGACGTTGATAGGTTGGGTGTGTAAGCATAGCGATATGTTGAGCTAACCAATACTAATGAACCGTGAGGCTTAACCTGACAACACCGAAGGTGTTTTAGAGAGATTAAAGTTGATTCAATAAAAGTGAGAAGCCGAGAGGCGAAGGACACACAGCTTGTTTGAGATTGATGTTCTGGTTTAGTGCACGAAAGTGACATTAAACGGGAACAAATAGAATTTGTCTGGCGGCAATAGCGCGGTGGTCCCACCTGACCCCATGCCGAACTCAGCAGTGAAACGCCGTAGCGCCGATGGTAGTGTGGGGTCTCCCCATGTGAGAGTAGGGAACTGCCAGACATTAAATTTTAAGGTTGTGTCAGTACTGACTGACCGCACCATATTGCTGATATGGCTCAGTTGGTAGAGCACACCCTTGGTAAGGGTGAGGTCCCCAGTTCGAATCTGGGTATCAGCACCACATAATCGGCATTTAAAAAGAATTTACCTAGCGGCAATAGCGCGGTGGTCCCACCTGACCCCATGCCGAACTCAGTAGTGAAACGCCGTAGCGCCGATGGTAGTGTGGGGTCTCCCCATGTGAGAGTAGGGAACTGCTAGGTTTTAAATACAAAGAAGCCACCCATTGGGTGGCTTTTTTCATTCTACGAATAGAATAATTTTTACTAATTATCTTATTTTCCTAATCTTGCTATTCACTCTTAATCCAGCCTGATAGACTTATCCTATCCTAGTTTTATTTGTACTGAAGGCTGTAATGAACCTAATGTCTGAACTTAAATCATTTAATAGCTTTGGCATTCAAGCAAAAGCATTATCAATTGTTTTTGTGGATAATCAAGAATCTTTACTCCAACAATGGGCCGAGGCTAAAAATCAGCAACTTCCCGTATTATTATTAGGGGGAGGAAGCAATGTTCTATTTGTTGCAGACTTTGAAGGTGTGGTAATTATCAATCAGCTGAAGGGTATAAAAATAACAGAAGATAACAGCTATTGGTATATTCATGCCCAAGCAGGTGAAAATTGGCATCAATTACTTGAAACATTATTGAGTAAAGGTGTTTTTGGTGCAGAAAATTTAGCGTTGATCCCGGGTTGTGTTGGCTCTGCTCCTATTCAAAATATTGGAGCTTATGGTATAGAGCTGAAAGATATATGTGAGTATGTTGATGTACTTTCTCTAGAAACAGGTAAAGTAGCTCGGCTAACCGCTGCTGAGTGCCAGTTTGGCTATCGTGATAGTATTTTTAAGCATGAATATCAATATGGCCATGTCATTATCAGTGTTGGGTTAAAACTTGCTAAAGAATGGGCACCTAAGCTTATGTATGGTGACCTTGCTCAACTTGACCCCAATACAGTAACGCCAGAACAAGTATTCAACTCTGTATGCCAAACACGTAGAAGTAAATTACCTGACCCAACAGTAACAGGCAATGCGGGGAGTTTCTTTAAGAATCCCGTTATTTCGGCAGAAAAGGCACAGGCCATAAAAATAGCTTATCCTAATTGTCCCCAATATGAACAAGCTGATGGCAGTATTAAATTAGCCGCAGGCTGGCTAATTGACCAGTGTGGTTTAAAAGGTCATCAAATCGGTGGTGCTGCCGTTCACACCCAACAGGCGTTGGTGCTAATTAATAAGCACCACGCAACAGGGCAAGATATTGCTAACTTGGCGAAATATGTGAGTCAAACGGTAGCAAAGCGTTTTGATATTATCTTAGAGCCAGAAGTCAGGTTTATAGGCAGAAGGGGTGAAGTTAATGCAATGGATTATATTCGATGAAAGAAACTAATATTCCTTTACAGCTAATTGATATCTTAGCTGATGCTCAGGTCCATTCGGGGGAGCAACTCGGTGAACAATTAGGAATGACAAGATCTGCAATTAATAAACATATCAAAACATTGCGCTCTTGGGGACTAAACATAGAAACAATAGCTGGCAAAGGCTATAAGCTACCATATCAAATCAATTTATTAAGCAAAGAAGCTATTAAAAAACAAGTTGATGGCGTGAATATTATTGTTGAGCCAGTTATTGATTCAACGAATCAATACATGTTAGAGCGTATTAATAGCCTGAAGTCAGGGGATACTTGCTTAGCCGAATATCAAAGTGCTGGGCGTGGTAGAAGAGGGCGCCAGTGGATTTCACCATTTGGCTGTAATCTCTACCTTTCTATGTATTGGAAATTAGATCAAGGCCCTGCCGCTGCAGTAGGACTAAGCCTTGTTGTCGGTATCGTCATTGCGGAAGCATTGAACAAAATAAGCCAAGATAAAGTAAAAGTAAAATGGCCTAATGATTTATATATGAATGATAAAAAACTTGCCGGAATTCTAGTTGAATTAACAGGTAAAACAGGAGATGCCGCTCACATTATTATTGGGATTGGAATTAATATTGGTATGAATAAAAACAATATTGAAAACGCTAATACAATAACACAAGAATGGTCATCACTAAGAGATGAAGTTGAGAATATAGAGCGTAATGAATTATCTGCAAATATTATTAAGTCATTAAGAAAATCCTTGGTTATATTTGAGCGAGAAGGGCTGAAACCATTTTTAGAACGGTGGTTTAAATTAGACAACTTTCTTAATAGACCTGTTAAGCTATTGATAGGTAATGATATAATAACGGGTGTTGAACGTGGTATTAATGATCAAGGTGCTTTGTTATTACAAAAAGATAATGATGAAATAATACCGTATATAGGTGGTGAAATATCATTGCGGCCTAATTGATTATATATTATTGGCCGGCAATAAGCCGGCCAATATAAATAATTACTTTCTTAGTCTAACACTCTGAATAGAATGGTTTTCACCTTTAGTCATAATTAAACTTGCTCTTTCCTTTGTTGGTAATATATTTTCTTCAAGATTTAATCCGTTAATTTCATCCCAGATAGAGCCTGCAATATTAATTGCTTCTTCTTCCCTTAGTTTAGAATAATTATGGAAATAAGAATCAGGATCTGAGAATGCACCTTGCCTAAATTTAAGAAACCGGCCGATATACCACTGTTTTAATAATTCAGGTGCAGCATCAACATAAATAGAAAAATCAACAAAGTCAGATACAAAGACATGATGAGGATCTTGTGGGTAATCCATATCACTTTGTAAGACATTCAGCCCTTCAAGTATTAAAATATCAGGTTGATCAATGATTTGTTCCTGGTCAGGAACGATATCATACGTTAAATGTGAATAAACTGGTGCTTTAACGTTACGTGCACCTGATTTTATTTGGGACACGAAGTTGACAAGTTTTCGCATATCATAAGACTGCGGAAACCCTTTTTTCTTCATGATATTCCTATCTTTCAATACTTGATTAGGATGTAAAAAACCATCAGTCGTAATTAAGTCAACTTTACGGTGTTCTGGCCAACGAGTGAGTAGTGCTTGTAGCAAACGTGCCGTTGTACTTTTACCAACAGCTACGCTACCCGCTATACCAATAATATAAGGCACTTTTGCGCCATTAGTTCCAAGAAACTGCTCTAAGACAGCCTGACGACGTAAGTTTGAACTGATATAAAAATTCAATAAACGCGATAAAGGTAGATAAATCTCTATAACATCTTCCATAGAGAGCTCTTCGTTAATCCCTTTTAACTCTAGGAGTTCGCTCGATGTTAATGTAAGTGGAACTGAATCACGTAAAGTTGCCCAGTGTTCTCTATCAAACTCTAAGTATGGCGTAGTAATAAAATTTTCTTTCTTTTTCATAAACCAACATCTGCCTATTTTGTGCAGGTTGGACAGGTTGCCTAAACACCCGTATCCATAAAATTTGCTAGCATCATAGCGAGTGAAAGTGGGTAGGCGTAGGTTTTTTTCTATTTTTTATGAGTTTTTTTTGATATACGCAGAAAAAATGATACTGAGTGACGAAAAAAACACCTAAAAATGAAAGGGTAAAATTATGATATCGAATAAAAAATAATAATTTTAAAAATTTTAAGTCTTTTTCTCCCTTTACTGACTAAATGGTAATGGACTATAGTTAACAGCTGTTGTTGATGTTTTAAGCTTAAAATAGTTAAAAAATCAACAAAAATGCAAAAAGCGAACAAAATGTGAGCGAACAAACAAAAAAGTTAATTTTTTTGTTGCAACCTGCGCCGACTCTACCTAGAATGCGCAGCACTTGATGCCGGCATAGCTCAGTTGGTAGAGCAACTGACTTGTAATCAGTAGGTCCCGAGTTCGACTCTTGGTGCCGGCACCATTAAAAATTTGGATAGGTGGGATACCCAAGCGGCCAAAGGGAGCAGACTGTAAATCTGCCGTCACAGACTTCGAAGGTTCGAATCCTTCTCCCACCACCATCTCCAAGAAATTTTCTTCAATGAAAATTTTGAGGAACAGTTTAACAGCTGATAACTCAGGTAGCCGAGTTCATTGCGGGCATCGTATAATGGCTATTACCTCAGCCTTCCAAGCTGATGATGCGGGTTCGATTCCCGCTGCCCGCTCCAAGATGTGCTGATATGGCTCAGTTGGTAGAGCACACCCTTGGTAAGGGTGAGGTCGGCAGTTCGAATCTGCCTATCAGCACCACTTCCTTCATGTTCTCAATTATCTCCCTGATTTGTCTCCTGAAAAAAACAAGCGAAAATAAATTCTTGCTTGGTTGATGTGGTTTAACCACCGATTCCGTGTCTTAGAGGGACAATCTAATGTCTAAAGAAAAATTTGAACGTTCAAAACCGCACGTTAACGTTGGTACTATCGGCCACGTTGACCACGGTAAAACTACTCTGACAGCAGCTATCACTACTGTTCTGGCTAAAACTTACGGCGGTTCTGCTCGTGCATTCGACCAAATCGATAACGCACCAGAAGAAAAAGCGCGTGGTATCACCATCTCTACTTCACACGTAGAATACGATACTCCAACTCGCCACTACGCACACGTAGACTGCCCAGGACACGCCGACTATGTTAAAAACATGATCACTGGTGCTGCTCAGATGGACGGTGCAATCCTGGTTGTTGCTGCGACTGATGGCCCAATGCCACAAACTCGTGAGCACATCCTGTTAGGCCGCCAAGTAGGTGTTCCTTACATCATCGTTTTCCTGAACAAATGTGACATGGTAGACGACGAAGAACTGTTAGAATTAGTTGAAATGGAAGTTCGTGAACTTCTGTCTCAATACGATTTCCCAGGCGACGACACTCCAGTTGTCCGTGGTTCAGCTCTGAAAGCGCTGGAAGGCAACCCAGAGTGGGAAGCGAAAATTGTTGAATTAGCAGGTCACTTGGATTCTTACATCCCAGAACCAGAGCGTGCAATTGACAAACCATTCCTGCTGCCAATCGAAGACGTATTCTCAATCTCTGGTCGTGGTACAGTAGTAACAGGCCGTGTTGAGCGTGGTATCATCAAAGTTGGTGAAGAAGTTGAAATCGTTGGTATCCAAGACACGGTTAAAACAACTTGTACTGGCGTTGAAATGTTCCGTAAACTGCTGGACGAAGGTCGTGCGGGTGAGAACGTTGGTGTTCTGCTGCGTGGTACTAAACGTGAAGAAATTCAACGTGGTCAAGTACTGGCAAAACCAGGTTCAATCAAGCCACACACTAAATTCGAATCAGAAGTCTATATTCTGAGCAAAGATGAAGGTGGTCGTCACACTCCATTCTTCAAAGGTTACCGTCCACAGTTCTACTTCCGTACAACTGACGTAACAGGTACTATCGAACTGCCAGAAGGCGTAGAGATGGTAATGCCAGGTGATAACATCAACATGATCGTTACCCTGATCCACCCAATCGCGATGGACGACGGTTTACGTTTCGCAATCCGTGAAGGTGGCCGTACTGTAGGTGCGGGTGTTGTTGCAAAAATTATTGCATAATACATAGCTTCATTTAGCTTTAAAGAAGGGTACCTAAATAAGGTGCCCTTTTTATTTTCTGTGAGAAAAATTTAGCCTATATAACACCATTATCGGGTGGCATTGTTTTATATGTTGAATTGTTCATATCGTAAGTAACTTCTTCTTTTAATTTAAATTACTTGAAAACAGACTTATTACTAATTAAGGGTCTTTGTAAATCACTGGTAATGATAATTGAAATGCAAATCATTTTTATTTAAACTATCTGTATGTGATTTATACAGGTAAGCATCATGTACATCTGCCTTTGTGAAGCCATTACTGATAAACAGATCAGAAATGCCGCAAGAAAATATCAAGTGACCTCGTTGAAGGGCCTACGGCAAATTTTGCCTGTAGGCTTAGAATGTGGAAAGTGTATTAGACAAACAAAGGCAATTTTATATGAAGAACAAATGATTTTTGAGGATGCGTGTGCCACTGAGGTTGCATAGTCTTTAATACCATTCAAATTTATTCCCTCGAAACCTACCATCTTTTGTTTAACAATATTTTTGTTTAAATGCATTGAGTGAAAATTATACTAACATCAATTTCAGTACTACACTTAAAAGACTGGAAGCGATGGAGGTAGAAATGAAAGGTGATAAAAAAATGATAGCCCACCTAAATAAACTACTGGGCAATGAGCTAGTTGCAATCAACCAATATTTTTTGCATGCACGTATGTTTAAAAATTGGGGACTTACCCGCCTCAATGAGATGGAATATCACGAATCAATCGATGAAATGAAACACGCAGATAAATATATAGAGCGAATTTTGTTTCTCGACGGTATTCCTAACTTACAAGACCTTGGTAAGTTAAATATCGGTGAAGATGTTGAAGAGATGTTGAAATCAGATTTGCAGCTTGAAATCGATGGAGCAAAGAATCTAAAAGAAGCTATTAAATATGCGGACTCGGTTCATGATTATGTCAGTCGAGATCTGATGATTGAAATTTTAGCTGATGAAGAAAACCATATTGATTGGATAGAAACCCAATTGGGGCTAATTAGCCGTTTGGGGCTCCAAAATTACCTACAAGCGCAGGTTAAAGAAGAATAACATAGTATTCCTACGGTCATTAACTAAGTAAATTTGTATAAAAAGCCCCCCAGTTATCTCTCTTTTCAAGATTGAGGGGGCTTTTCGATAATTCTCTTCAAAAAAAACGCACATATTTTCCTCGATTACTTGTGTTTCCCTATAATTTACGTATAATGCGCGGGCTTACTGATGAGTAAGCCCTATATTTTAGGACTGAAATATCAGTATTGAGTCAACGATTTGTTGCTCATTTAGACAATACTTCCGATTTGGAAGTTACATCAAGAACGATTACACTCTCCCATCAATCGAAATGGGTACGAGGAGTAATCATTTTACGTTTATAAATAGTTGGAGCTCTGGTCTCATGCAGAACCAAAGAATCCGTATCCGCCTGAAAGCTTTTGATCATCGTTTAATCGATCAATCAACTGCGGAAATCGTAGAGACTGCTAAGCGCACTGGTGCGCAAGTTCGTGGTCCTATCCCGCTGCCGACACGTAAAGAGCGTTTTACCGTTCTGATTTCTCCGCACGTTAACAAAGATGCGCGTGATCAGTACGAAATTCGCACTCACAAGCGTCTGGTTGACATCGTTGAGCCAACCGAAAAGACCGTTGATGCTCTGATGCGTCTGGACCTGGCTGCCGGCGTTGACGTGCAGATCAGCCTGGGTTAATCAGGTCGTCGAACGATTGAGAGGTTGAAACAATGAAAGGTTTAGTCGGTAAGAAAGTCGGTATGACTCGTATCTTCACTGAAGATGGCGTTTCTATACCTGTAACTGTTATCGAAATTGAAAATAACCGTGTTACTCAGGTTAAAACTGCAGAAACTGACGGTTATAATGCAATTCAGGTTACTACTGGTAGCAAAAAAGCTAATCGTGTAACTAAGCCTGAAGCAGGTCATTTCGCTAAAGCTGGCGTCGAAGCTGGCCGTATCCTGCGTGAATTCCGCATTGAAGATAGTGCAGAATACACAGTAGGTCAAAGCATTAGCGTTGAAATTTTCGCTGACGTTAAAAAAGTCGACGTTACTGGTACATCTAAAGGTAAAGGTTTTGCCGGCACAGTTAAGCGCTGGAATTTCCGTACTCAAGATGCTACTCACGGTAACTCCTTGTCTCACCGTGTTCCGGGTTCTATCGGTCAAAACCAGACTCCGGGCAAAGTGTTTAAAGGCAAGAAAATGGCAGGCCAACTGGGTAATGAGCGTGTAACCGTTCAAAGCTTAGATGTAGTACGTGTTGACGCTGAGCGCAACCTGCTGCTGGTCAAAGGTGCTGTTCCAGGAGCAACTGGTAGCAACCTGATCGTAAAACCGGCTGTCAAGGCTTAACGTCGAGGAGATAGGAATGGAATTGGTAATGAAAGACGCGCAAAGCGCGCTGACTGTTTCCGAAACTACCTTCGGGCGTGATTTCAATGAAGCGCTTGTTCACCAAGTAGTTGTTGCGTATGCAGCTGGTGCTCGTCAAGGTACTCGTGCTCAGAAAACTCGTGCTGAAGTTTCTGGTTCTGGTAAAAAACCATGGCGTCAAAAAGGTACTGGCCGTGCACGTTCTGGTTCAGTAAAGAGCCCAATTTGGCGCTCTGGTGGTGTTAGCTTCGCAGCTAAACCACAGGACCACAGTCAAAAAGTAAATAAGAAGATGTACCGTGGTGCTTTAAAAAGCATCCTCTCTGAGTTGGTACGTCAAGATCGTCTGATCGTTGTCGAGAAGTTCTCTGTTGAAGCACCTAAAACTAAGTTGCTGGCACAGAAACTGAAAGATATGGCTCTGGAAGATGTTCTGATCATCACTGCTGAATTAGATGAAAATCTGTTTTTAGCAGCGCGCAACCTGTATAAGGTTGACGTTCGTGATGCAGCAGGTATTGATCCAGTTAGCCTGATCGCCTTCGACAAAGTGGTTATGACTGCTGATGCTGTGAAGCAAGTTGAGGAGATGCTGGCATGATCCGTGAAGAACGTCTGCTAAAAGTACTGCGCGCGCCGCATGTATCTGAAAAAGCTTCTACAGCGATGGAAAAAAGCAATACCATCGTTCTCAAAGTTGCGAAAGACGCGACTAAAGCAGAAATCAAAGCTGCTGTACAGAAACTGTTTGAAGTTGAAGTTGAAGGTGTTAACACTTTGCTAGTTAAAGGCAAAACTAAACGCCACGGTCAGCGTTTCGGTCGTCGTAGCGACTGGAAAAAAGCTTACGTCACGCTGAAAGAAGGCCAAAATTTGGACTTCATTAGCGGTGCTGAGTAAGTCGGAGGAGTAAAGAACAATGGCAGTTGTTAAATGTAAACCTACGTCTCCGGGCCGTCGCCACGTAGTTAAAGTGGTTAACCCTGAGCTGCATAAGGGTAAACCTTATGCTCCGCTGTTAGAAAAAAACAGCAAATCCGGTGGTCGTAACAACAATGGCCGTATCACTACCCGTCATATCGGTGGTGGCCATAAGCAGCATTATCGTTTAGTTGACTTCAAACGTAACAAAGACGGTGTTCCTGCAGTTGTTGAGCGTTTGGAGTATGATCCAAATCGTTCTGCGAACATTGCACTGGTTCTATATAAAGACGGTGAACGTCGTTATATTCTTGCACCAAAAGGCCTGAAAGCTGGCGACCAGATTCAATCTGGTGTTGATTCAGCAATCAAAGCTGGTAACGCACTGCCGATGCGCAACATCCCTGTTGGTTCTACAGTTCATAACATCGAACTGAAGCCAGGTAAAGGTGGACAGTTAGCGCGTTCAGCAGGTACTTACGCTCAAATCGTTGCTCGTGATGGTGCTTATGTCACATTACGTCTGCGTTCTGGTGAAATGCGTAAAGTTTTAGCTGATTGCCGTGCAACTCTTGGTGAAGTTGGTAACGCTGAACATATGTTACGTGTTCTCGGTAAAGCTGGTGCTAGCCGCTGGCGTGGTGTTCGTCCTACCGTTCGCGGTACTGCGATGAACCCAGTAGACCATCCACATGGTGGTGGTGAAGGCCGTAACTTTGGTAAACACCCAGTAACACCATGGGGCGTTCAAACCAAAGGTAAGAAAACTCGTAGCAACAAGCGTACTGATCAATTCATCGTACGTCATCGTTCTAAAAAATAATTAGAGGATAAACCATGCCACGTTCTCTCAAGAAAGGTCCTTTTATTGACCTGCACTTGCTGAAGAAGGTAGAGAAAGCGGTGGAAAGCGGAGACAAGAAGCCTCTTAAGACTTGGTCCCGTCGTTCAACGATCTTTCCTAATATGATCGGATTGACCATCGCTGTCCATAATGGTCGTCAGCATGTTCCAGTTTTTGTAACCGACGAAATGGTTGGTCACAAACTGGGTGAATTCGCACCGACTCGCACTTATCGCGGCCACGCGGCAGATAAGAAAGCTAAGAAACGTTAAGGATAGGAGGAAGAGATGGAAACTTTAGCTATGCATCGCCACGCTCGTTCTTCTGCCCAGAAGGTTCGCTTAGTTGCCGACCTGATTCGCGGTAAGAAAGTGTCGCAAGCTCTGGAAATTCTGACCTACACCAACAAGAAAGCTGCTGGTTTAGTGAAGAAAGTACTTGAATCTGCAATTGCTAACGCAGAGCAAAACGATGGCGCTGACATTGATGACCTGAAAGTTGCGAAAATTTTCGTAGACGAAGGTCCAACCATGAAACGCATCATGCCGCGTGCGAAAGGCCGTGCAGATCGTATTCTTAAGCGCACCAGCCACATTACTGTGGTTGTGTCCGATCGCTGAGACTCTGGAGACTAGCAATGGGTCAGAAAGTACATCCTAATGGTATTCGCCTGGGTATTGTCAAACCTTGGAACTCTACCTGGTATGCGAACACCAATGAATTCGCTGACAACCTAGACAGCGATTTTAAAGTACGTCAGTACTTGAATAAAGAACTGGCAAAAGCGTCAATCTCTCGCATCGTTATCGAACGTCCTGCGAAAAGCATCCGTGTGACTATTCACACTGCTCGCCCAGGTATCGTTATCGGTAAGAAAGGTGAAGACGTTGAAAAACTGCGTAAAACAGTAGCGGATATCGCTGGTGTTCCTGCGCAAATCAATATCGCCGAAGTTCGTAAACCAGAACTAGACGCTAAATTAGTTGCTGACAGCATTTCTTCACAGCTGGAACGTCGTGTTATGTTCCGTCGTGCTATGAAGCGTGCAGTACAGAACGCAATGCGTCTGGGCGCTAAAGGTATTAAAGTTGAAGTCAGTGGCCGTTTAGGCGGTGCTGAAATCGCTCGTACCGAGTGGTATCGTGAAGGCCGTGTGCCACTGCACACATTACGTGCTGATATCGATTACAACACTTCAGAAGCGCACACCACTTACGGTGTTCTCGGCGTTAAGGTATGGATCTTCAAAGGTGAGATTCTGGGTGGTATGGCTGCTGTTGAACAAGCTGAGAAACCAGCTGCTCAACCTAAAAAGCAGCAGCGTAAAGGCCGCAAGTAAGGAGAGTCGCTGATGTTACAACCAAAGCGTACAAAATTCCGTAAGGTGCACAAAGGCCGCAACCGTGGTCTAGCGCAAGGTACGGATGTTAGCTTCGGCACTTTCGGTCTTAAAGCTGTTGGCCGTGGTCGTCTGACTGCACGTCAGATCGAAGCGGCACGTCGTGCTATGACCCGTGCTATTAAGCGTCAAGGTAAAATCTGGATCCGTGTGTTCCCAGACAAACCAATCACTGAGAAACCACTCGAAGTTCGTATGGGTAAAGGTAAAGGTAACGTAGAATATTGGGTTGCCTTAATCCAGCCTGGTAAAGTTCTATACGAAATGGACGGTGTGCCTGAAGAGCTGGCTCGTGAGGCATTCTCTTTGGCAGCAGCGAAACTGCCTATCAAAACCACCTTTGTAACTAAGACGGTGATGTAATGAAAGCACAAGAGCTGCGCGAAAAAAGCGTTGAAGAGCTGAATGCTGAACTTTTGAACCTGTTACGTGAACAATTTAATTTACGTATGCAGGCTGCAAGTGGTCAGCTGCAACAGTCTCATCTGTTGAAACAAGTGCGTCGCGATATCGCACGTGTGAAGACTTTACTGACTGAGAAGGCAGGTGCGTAATGAGCGATAAAATCCGTACTCTGCAAGGTCGTGTAGTTAGCGATAAAATGGAGAAATCTATTGTTGTTGCTATCGAGCGTATGGTGAAACACCCTCTGTATGGTAAATTCATCCGTCGTACGACTAAATTGCACGTACATGACGAGAACAATGAATGTGGAATCGGTGACGTGGTAGAAATCCGCGAAACTCGTCCACTGTCTAAGACTAAGTCTTGGGCCTTAGTTCGCGTTGTAGAAAAAGCTGTTCTGTAATAGAATAACTTTTCCTGATGAATAAACGGCTCTTTTTTGACTGAGCCGTTTATTTTTTTCTGTCCAACACGATGATGTGGTGTTATAATGCCGCGCCCTCGTAGTATGGGTATATTTGAACGGCCTCTTCATAATGAGGTGGCTCAGTAGTAGTTGACATTTAGCGGAGCACTAAAATGATCCAAGAACAGACTATGCTGAACGTGGCCGACAACTCCGGTGCACGTCGCGTAATGTGTATCAAGGTTCTAGGTGGCTCGCACCGTCGCTATGCACATGTAGGCGACATCATTAAAATTACTGTTAAAGAAGCAATTCCACGCGGTAAAGTTAAAAAGGGTGATGTCCTGAAAGCGGTAGTGGTGCGCACCAAGAAGGGTGTACGTCGCCCTGACGGTTCTGTCATTCGCTTCGATGGTAATGCTTGTGTGTTATTAAATAACAACAGCGAGCAAGTAATCGGTACGCGTATTTTTGGGCCGGTAACTCGTGAACTTCGTAATGAGAAGTTTATGAAAATTATCTCTCTGGCACCTGAAGTACTCTAAGGAGCGAACTATGGCAGCGAAAATCCGTCGTGATGACGAAGTTATCGTGCTAACTGGGAAAGACAAAGGTAAGCGCGGTAAAGTAAAACAGGTTATTTCTTCTAGTAAAGTTATCGTTGAAGGTATCAATTTGGTTAAAAAACATCAGAAGCCTGTACCGGCTCTGAACCAACCAGGTGGCATCGTTGAAAAAGAAGCGGCTATTCAAGTTTCTAACGTTGCAATCTTTAACGCGGCAACTGGCAAGGCTGACCGTGTAGGCTTTAGATTCGAAGACGGCAAAAAAGTCCGTTTCTTCAAGTCTAACAGTGAAACTATCAAGTAATTTTTGGAGTATACGATGGCGAAACTGCATGATTACTATAAAGACGAAGTAGTTAATAAGCTCATGACTGAGTTTAATTACACTTCTGTCATGCAAGTCCCTCGGGTCGAGAAGATCACCCTGAATATGGGTGTTGGTGAAGCGATTGCTGATAAAAAACTGCTGGATAACGCAGCAGCTGATTTAACAGCAATCTCAGGTCAAAAACCTTTGATCACCAAAGCACGCAAATCTGTTGCAGGCTTCAAAATCCGTCAGGGCTATCCAATCGGCTGTAAAGTAACCCTGCGTGGCGAACGCATGTGGGAGTTCCTTGAGCGTCTGATTTCTATTGCTGTACCACGTATTCGTGACTTCCGTGGCTTGCCCGCTAAGTCTTTCGATGGTCGCGGTAACTACAGCATGGGTGTTCGTGAACAAATCATCTTCCCTGAAATCGATTACGATAAAGTGGATCGCGTACGTGGTTTAGATATTACTATCACCACTACTGCGAAATCAGATGACGAAGGTCGCGCACTGTTAGCAGCGTTCAACTTCCCGTTCCGCAAGTAAGGCAGGGTACTCATGGCTAAGAAATCTATGAAAGCGCGTGATGTTAAACGTGCTAAATTAGCTGAGAAATTCTTCGCAAAACGCGTAGAACTGAAAGCTATCATCTCTGATGTTAAAGCATCTGATGAAGATCGCTGGGACGCTGTTCTCAAGCTGCAAACACTGCCACGTGATTCAAGTCCTTCTCGTCAGCGTAATCGCTGCCGTCAAACAGGGCGTCCGCACGGTTTCCTGCGGAAGTTTGGTCTGAGCCGTATTAAAGTCCGTGAAGCCGCTATGCGCGGTGAAATCCCGGGCCTTAAAAAGGCAAGTTGGTAATTCCATTTGAATCACGGGAGTAAAGACAGATGAGCATGCAAGATCCCATCGCGGATATGCTGACCCGTATCCGTAACGGTCAGGCCGCGAACAAAGTTGCGGTCACCATGCCTTCCTCCAAGCTGAAAGTGGCAATTGCCAAAGTGCTGAAGGAAGAAGGTTATATTGAAGATTTTAAAATTGAAGGCGACATCAAGCCAGAACTGGAACTGACTTTACGTTATTTCCAAGGTAAGGCTGTTGTAGAAAGCATTCAGCGTGTAAGCCGCCCAAGTCTGCGCATCTATAAGAAAAAAGATGAGCTGCCACAAGTTATGGCTGGTTTAGGTATCGCTGTTATTTCTACCTCTAAAGGTGTCATGACTGATCGTGCAGCTCGCCAAGCTGGTCTTGGTGGCGAGATTCTCTGCTACGTAGCTTAATTCGGGAGGAAAGAATGTCTCGTGTGGCAAAAGCACCCGTCGTCATTCCTGCCGGCGTAGAGGTAAAACTCAACGGTCAGGTTATTTCGATTAAGGGTAAAAACGGCGAGCTTACTCGTACTATCCATAATGCAGTTGAAGTTAAAAACGAAGACAACCAACTGACTTTCGCTCCTCGTGAAGGTTTTGAAGATGCATGGGCACAAGCGGGTACGACTCGTTCACTGTGCAATGCAATGGTTGTTGGTGTTACCGAAGGCTTCACTAAAAAGCTTCAACTGGTCGGTGTTGGTTACCGTGCAGCAATCAAAGGCAATGCTGTAAGCTTGTCTTTAGGTTTTTCGCATCCGGTTGAACACGCACTGCCAGCAGGCATTACTGCTGAATGCCCAACACAAACTGAAATCGTACTGAAAGGTGCGGATAAGCAAGTGATTGGTCAAGTTGCAGCAGAACTGCGTGCTTACCGTCGTCCTGAGCCTTATAAAGGTAAAGGTGTTCGTTACGCCGATGAAATCGTGCGTACCAAAGAGGCTAAGAAGAAGTAAGGTAACACTATGGATAAGAAAGCAGCTCGTATCCGTCGTGCGACCCGCGCACGCCGTAAGATCCAAGAGTTGGGTGCGACTCGCCTGGTGGTACATCGTACTCCACGCCATATTTATGCGCAGGTTATCGCACCGAACGGTTCTGAAACATTGGTTGCAGCTTCTACTACAGAAAAAGCTATCAATGAACAAGTTAAGTTTACTGGAAACAAAGACGCAGCAGCAATTGTTGGTAAGTTAGTTGCTGAACGCGCACTGGAAAAAGGCATCACTGTTGTTGCTTTTGACCGTTCTGGTTTCCAATATCATGGTAGAGTCCAGGCACTGGCAGATGCTGCCCGTGAAGCTGGCCTTCAGTTCTAAGGTAGAGGTGTAAGATGTCTCACATCGAAAAACAAGCTGGCGAACTGCAGGAAAAGCTGATCGCGGTAAACCGCGTAGCAAAAACCGTTAAAGGTGGCCGTATTTTCAGCTTTACCGCACTGACTGTAGTTGGTGATGGTAACGGTCGCGTTGGTTTTGGCTACGGCAAAGCGCGCGAAGTTCCGGCAGCAATCCAGAAAGCGATGGAAAAAGCCCGTCGCAGTATGAAAACCGTTGCTCTAAACAACGGCACATTGTTCCACCCTGTGAAAGGTACACACACTGGTTCTCGTGTGTTTATGCAACCTGCTCACGAAGGTACCGGTATCATTGCCGGCGGTGCAATGCGTGCTGTTTTAGAAGTAGCTGGAGTTCGCAACGTACTGGCTAAAACCTATGGTTCCACAAACCCAATCAACGTGGTTCGTGCAACACTGGATGCTTTAGACAGCATGAAGTCTCCAGAAATGGTCGCAGCTAAGCGTGGAAAATCCGTCGAAGAAATTCTGGGGTAATCGGCTATGGCTAAGACTATTAAAATTACACAAGTTCGCAGTTCAATCGGTCGTCTGCCTAAGCATAAGGCAACACTGGTCGGTTTAGGTCTGCGTCGCATTGGTCATACAGTAGAGCGCGAGGATACTCCTGCTGTACGTGGTATGGTCAACTTGGTTTCCTACATGGTTAAAGTTGAGGAGTAAGAGATGCGTTTAAATACTCTGTCTCCGGCTGAAGGTGCCAAGCACGCGCCTAAACGCGTAGGTCGTGGTATCGGTTCTGGTCTGGGTAAAACCGGCGGCCGTGGTCACAAAGGTCAGAAATCTCGTTCTGGCGGTGGCGTACGTCGTGGTTTCGAAGGTGGCCAGATGCCTTTATACCGTCGTTTGCCGAAATTCGGCTTCACTTCACGTAAAGCAATGATCACTGCAGAGATTCGTCTGTCTGATTTTGCTGCTGTTGAAGGCGATGTTATTGATCTGAACGCACTGAAAGCCGCGAACGTTGTTGGCATCCAGATTGAATACGCTAAAGTTATTCTGTCTGGCGAAGTGAACCGTGCAGTTACTGTACGTGGCCTTCGTGTTACTAAAGGTGCTCGCGCTGCAATCGAAGCTGCCGGCGGTAAAATTGAGGAATAAGTGACAGATGGCTAAACAACCAGGATTAGATTTTCAAAGTGCCAAAGGTGGAGCTGGCGAACTTAAACGCAGACTTTTGTTTGTAATTGGTGCGCTAATTGTTTTCCGAATTGGTTCTTTTATTCCAATCCCTGGTATTGATGCCACTGTGCTTGCCAAATTGCTCGAACAGCAACAAGGCACCATCATTGAAATGTTTAACATGTTCTCTGGTGGTGCTCTTAGCCGTGCTTCTATCTTTGCTTTGGGTATCATGCCGTATATTTCGGCATCGATTATTATCCAATTATTATCTGTGGTTAATCCACGATTAGCAGAGATCAAGAAGGAAGGAGAAGCAGGTCGTCGGAAGATAAGCCAATATACTCGCTGGGGTACTCTGGTATTAGCAATATTCCAATCTATTGGTATTGCAATGGGTCTACCGAATATGCCAGGGATGCAAGGGTTAGTTATTGATCCAGGCCTCCCGTTCTACTTTACGGCAGTTGTTAGCTTAGTCACAGGAACAATGTTCCTAATGTGGTTGGGTGAACAGATAACTGAAAGAGGTATCGGTAACGGTATTTCTATCATTATCTTCGCTGGTATTGTTGCGGGATTACCGCCGGCCATTGGCCATACCATCGAGCAAGCTCGGCAGGGCGATCTGCACTTCCTCCTGTTGCTGTTGGTTGCGGTGTTAGTATTCGCGGTTACTTTCTTTGTTGTGTTTATGGAACGTGGACAACGCCGAATCGTCGTTAACTACGCTAAACGTCAGCAAGGTCGCCGTGTTTATGCAGCACAAAGTACACATTTACCGTTAAAAGTGAATATGGCGGGTGTAATTCCTGCAATTTTTGCTTCCAGTATCATACTATTCCCGGGTACAATAGCATCTTGGTTTGGTGATGGAACTGGCTGGGACTGGCTGACGACTATTTCTATGTATTTGCAGCCTGGTCAACCGTTATATGTGCTACTTTATGCATCTGCGATCATCTTCTTCTGTTTCTTCTATACGGCGTTGGTTTTCAACCCAAGAGAAACGGCAGATAACCTGAAGAAGTCCGGTGCATTTGTACCAGGAATTCGTCCGGGAGAGCAAACGGCCAAGTACATTGATAAGGTAATGACTCGCTTAACACTAGTTGGCGCATTATATATTACCTTCATCTGCCTAATCCCGGAGTTCATGCGTGACGCAATGAAAGTACCTTTCTATTTTGGTGGTACTTCCCTCTTAATCGTGGTTGTCGTTATCATGGACTTTATGGCTCAAGTGCAAACTCTAATGATGTCAAGTCAGTATGAGTCTGCATTGAAGAAAGCAAACCTGAAAGGTAAGTAATCACTTAGTGTGGTTATGGTTTGCTTAGAAGTTACGGAGAGTAAAAATGAAAGTTCGTGCTTCCGTCAAGAAATTATGCCGTAACTGCAAAATTATTCGTCGCAATGGTAGCGTTCGTGTAATTTGCAGTGTTGAACCAAGACATAAACAACGTCAAGGTTAAGAAAAAGCATTTTTTTCTTGCAAAGTTGGGTTGAGCTGGCTAAATTAGCCAGCCAATCTTTTTTATCTAAGATACATTATTGTTTGAGTATCCTGAAAACGGGCTTTTCAGCACAGTAATGTATATTTTAACTTAGGAGTGCATAGTGGCCCGTATAGCAGGCATTAACATTCCTGATCATAAACATACCGTAATCGCTTTAACATCGATTTTCGGCATCGGCAAGACCCGTTCACAGGCTATCTGTGAAGCAACTGGTATTGCTGAAAATGTTAAGATCAGTGAGCTGTCTGAAGAACAAATCGACAAGCTGCGTGACGAAGTTGCTAAATACGTTGTAGAAGGTGACTTACGTCGTGAAATTACCCTGAGCATCAAGCGTCTGATGGACCTTGGATGTTACCGTGGTTTACGTCATCGTCGTGGTCTTCCTGTACGCGGACAGCGTACTAAGACTAACGCTCGTACCCGTAAGGGTCCGCGTAAGCCGATCAAGAAATAAGTCGGGGTATTGAATAATGGCAAAAGCACCAATTCGTGCACGTAAGCGTGTAAGAAAACAAGTCTCAGACGGTGTGGCTCATATCCATGCTTCTTTCAACAACACAATCGTTACTATTACTGACCGTCAAGGTAACGCATTAGGTTGGGCAACTGCCGGTGGTTCCGGTTTCCGTGGTTCTCGCAAATCTACTCCGTTCGCAGCTCAGGTTGCAGCAGAGCGTTGCGCAGAAGCTGTGAAAGAATACGGAATCAAAAACCTGGAAGTTATGGTTAAGGGACCGGGTCCGGGTCGCGAATCAACAATTCGTGCTCTGAACGCCGCTGGTTTTCGCATCACTAATATTACTGATGTGACTCCTATCCCTCATAACGGTTGTCGCCCACCGAAAAAACGTCGCGTTTAATACGTTTCGTTTTTTTTAGGACTGTTGGAGAAAGAAAATGGCTAGATATTTGGGTCCTAAGCTCAAGCTGAGCCGTCGCGAAGGAACAGACCTCTTCCTGAAGTCTGGTGTTCGCGCGATTGACACCAAGTGTAAATTAGAACAGGCTCCAGGCCAGCACGGTGCGCGTAAACCGCGTCTGTCTGACTATGGCGTCCAGTTACGTGAAAAACAAAAAGTTCGTCGTATCTACGGTGTTCTGGAACGTCAATTCCGTAACTATTACAAAGAAGCAACACGTCTGAAAGGCAACACAGGTGAAAACCTGCTGACTTTGCTTGAAGGTCGTCTTGATAACGTCGTTTACCGTATGGGCTTTGGCGCAACTCGCGCAGAAGCACGTCAAATGGTTAGCCATAAAGCTATCATGGTAAATGGCCGTGTAGTTAATATCGCTTCTTATCAGGTTTCCCCGAATGACGTTATCAGCGTTCGTGAGAAAGCTAAAAAACAGTCTCGTATTAAGGCTGCTTTAGAGCTGGCTGAACAGCGTGAGAAGCCAACTTGGCTGGAAGTTGATGCTGCTAAAATGGAAGGTGTGTTCAAACGTATTCCTGAACGTACTGACTTGTCTGCGGACATTAACGAACACCTGATCGTCGAGCTTTACTCCAAGTAAAGCTTAGCACCAAAGAGAGGACACAATGCAGGGTTCTGTGACAGAGTTTCTAAAACCGCGCCTGGTAGATATCGAGCAAGTGAGTTCGACGCACGCTAAGGTGACCCTTGAGCCTTTAGAGCGTGGCTTTGGCCATACTCTTGGTAACGCACTGCGCCGTATTCTGCTTTCGTCTATGCCGGGTTGTGCGGTGACAGAGGTTGAGATTGATGGTGTACTGCATGAGTACAGCACCAAAGAAGGTGTACAGGAAGATATCCTGGAGATTCTCCTCAACCTGAAAGGGCTGGCGGTAAAAGTTCAGGGGAAAGATGAAGTTATTTTAACCTTGAATAAATCTGGCATTGGCCCTGTGACTGCAGCCGACATCATCCATGATGGTGATGTCGAAATCGTCAAGCCACAGCACATCATCTGCCACCTTACTGACGAAAGCGCATCTATTAATATGCGAATTAAAGTACAGCGTGGTCGTGGTTATGTGCCGGCTTCTGCCCGAGTTCATTCGGAAGAAGATGAGCGCCCAATCGGTCGTTTGTTAGTCGATGCTTGCTACAGCCCAGTAGAGCGTATTGCCTACAATGTTGAAGCAGCTCGTGTTGAGCAACGTACAGACTTGGATAAGTTAGTTATTGAAATGGAAACTAACGGTACAATCGATCCTGAAGAGGCGATTCGCCGTGCGGCAACCATTCTGGCTGAACAACTTGAAGCTTTTGTTGACTTACGTGATGTTCGTCAGCCTGAAGTTAAAGAAGAGAAACCAGAATTCGATCCTATCTTATTGCGCCCAGTTGACGATCTGGAATTGACTGTCCGCTCTGCTAACTGCCTCAAAGCAGAAGCTATCCACTACATCGGTGATCTGGTACAGCGTACAGAAGTTGAGTTGCTCAAAACTCCGAACCTTGGTAAGAAATCTCTTACTGAAATTAAGGACGTCTTGGCATCTCGTGGTCTTTCTCTGGGCATGCGTCTAGAAAATTGGCCACCAGCAAGTATTGCTGATGATTAAGATCACAGGTTAAGGTTTTACTGAGAAGGATAAGGTCATGCGCCATCGTAAGAGTGGTCGTCAATTGAACCGCAACAGCAGCCACCGCCAAGCTATGTTCCGTAACATGGCAGGTTCTTTAGTTCGTCATGAGATCATCAAGACGACTCTGCCTAAAGCGAAAGAACTGCGTCGCGTCGTTGAGCCGCTGATTACTCTTGCCAAGACCGACAGCGTAGCTAATCGTCGTCTGGCATTCGCACGTACTCGTGATAACGAGATCGTTGCAAAATTATTTAATGAACTGGGACCTCGTTTCGCAGCTCGTGCAGGTGGTTACACTCGTATTCTTAAGTGTGGCTACCGTACAGGTGACAACGCTCCGATGGCTTACATCGAGCTTGTTGACCGTGCTGTTGAGTCTCAAGAAGCAGCAGCAGAGTAATCTGCCGTCGCTTTCAAGAAAACCGGGTATATTTGCCCGGTTTTTTTGTACCTGCTATTCTTATCTTTCCAAATAATTTTTTCCCTTGGATTTTTCGTGATTAACCCTTATTTACAGGTGAGTACGATGAGCATGTATAAGATAGGTGAAATTGCTAGGCTCGCAGATGTGACGCCTGATACGATCCGTTTTTATGAAAAACAAGGTTTGATGGGGCATAAAGAGAGAACTGAAGGTGGGTATCGGTTATTTACTGAGAAAGACCTCCAGCGATTACGTTTTATTCGTTATGCAAAGCAGCTAGGCTTTACTTTAGAAGCTATCACTGAACTGCTTTCAATTCGAGTGGATCCAGAACATCATACCTGTCAAGAATCTAAACAGATTGTTGATCTCAGATTACTTGAAGTTGAAAAAAAGATACAAGAGCTTATTATTATGCGTGATTCACTGAAAATGTTAAGCTCGGCATGTTGTGGTGAAGAACATGCGACAACCTATTGCTCTATTATGGAGATATTAGAAAAAGGGGCGTCTAAAGTTTATTAATTCTATAATCTGTTAACTATATAAAGGTATGTTATGAGCAAATATCAACATAAACGTGGTGAGATTAAAGATAATGCGATTGAAGCATTACTCCATGACCCACTATTTCGTCAAAGAGTTGAAAAAAATAAAAAAGGGAAAGGAAGTTATACAAGAAAGGAAAAGAATAAGAATTCAGTTAATTGGGAGGCCAGTGGTAATAGGTTTATTTACTTATTACCACTGGCCTTTTAGTTAATTTTTATTTTGTTCTTTTAAAAGATCACGTATTTCTGATAACAGGACTTCTTCTTTAGATGGTGGAGCTGGTTCAGCTGGTGCTGCTTCTTTTTCACGGCGAACTTTATTCATGATCTTAATTGCCATAAAGATAGCGAACGCAACAATAACGAAGTCAAAAACGGTTTGTATAAACATACCATAATTTAGTACTACTGCAGGTAAATCCCCTTGTGCTTCCTTTAATACCACGCTGAATGATTTGAAATCAACACCTCCGATCAGTAAACCTAGCGGAGGCATGATGATATCAGCAACTAATGAAGATACAATTTTACCAAATGCAGCACCAATAATAATACCAACTGCCATATCCACTACATTGCCCTTCATAGCAAATTCGCGGAAATCTTTTAAAAAGCTCATTAGACGACCCCTTAATAAATAATTCAATTGAAACAAAACGTGTATTAGGTTAACAAATTATAGTCGCTAAAATTATTAAGCTACAAATATTTACTATGTTTATTTTTATAAGAAGAATGGACTTGGTTGGAATAATTTTTCAACTTCGGGTACATATTTTTTATCTGTAATAAACATAATGACATGGTCGCCTTGTTCAATGGTATGGTAATCACTAGCTATAATGACTTCTTCTTCACGAACAATTGCACCAATAATAGTTCCTGGAGGAAGTTTAATTTCAGATATTTTTTTACCAACCACTTTTGACGTATTTTCATCACCGTGTGCAATTGCTTCAATAGCTTCCGCTACGCCTCTTCTTAAAGATGAAACATTGACTATATCCGCTTTTCTAACATGGCTTAATAAAGCAGAAATTGTTGCCTGTTGAGGTGAAATCGCAATATCAATTACCCCTCCTTGAACGAGTTCAACATATGCAGAGCGTTGTATAAGGACCATTGCTTTTTTAGCGCCCATTTTTTTTGCTAACATTGCAGACATAATATTAGCTTCATCATCATTTGTTAGGGCAATAAAAACATCCATTTGCTCAATATGTTCTTCTGTGAGTAACTCTTGGTCGGATGCATCGCCATAAAATACAATGGTATCATGCAGTAACTCAGCAAGTTCTGTTGCGCGCTTCTGGTTGCGCTCAATAAGTTTCACGCTGTAATCTTTTTCTAGTCGCCTTGCTAGGCCGGCTCCGACGTTACCACCACCCACTATCATCAAACGTTTGTAGGGTTTTTCTAGTCTTTGCAGCTCACTCATTACAGCTCGGATATGTTGCGTTGAAGCAACAAAAAAAACCTCATCACCTGCTTCAATGATTGTTGAGCCTTGTGGGCGAATAGGCCTATCTTGGCGGAAAATAGCGACAACACGAGTATCAATATGTGGCATGTGTTCGCGCAAGCTCGATAGCGCATTACCAACGAGTGAACCGCCGTAATAAGCTTTTACAGCAACTATGCTGACTTTGCCTTCTGCAAAGTTTACAACCTGAAGCGCGCCAGGGTATTGAATTAATTTATAGATATAGTCGATAACTAATTGTTCTGGCGATATTAAATAGTCAATCGGGATTTGTTCAGGTAGAAACAATTTGTCGGCTTCACGGATATATTCAGTCGCCCTGATACGCGCTATCTTATTTGGGGTATTAAATAGGCTATACGCAATTTGGCAAGCAATCATGTTAGTTTCATCGGAATTGGTGACCGCTACCAACATATCCGCATCTTCTGCGCCTGCATCTCGAAGCACTCTAGGGTGAGAACCATGACCATTTACCACTCGAAGATCGAATTGATCCTGTAATTGACGTAACCGATCAGCATCGGTATCAACGACGGTAATATCATTGTTCTCATCAACTAAATTTTCAGCAAGTGTTCCGCCAACTTGCCCAGCACCTAGAATAATGATCTTCATTACATCTTCCTATATCAGAGAGCTGGCTACAATTTACTACACTTTTTTGACTAAGCGTGCATAAAAGAAACCATCACCACCATGAGTACTTGGTAATACTTGTAACCCAGCATCGGTTCCATCATTTAGACTGGCATCATTATGTTTAGATAGGAAATATTGTATTTGCTTTCCATTTTCTTCGGGCATAATTGAGCAAGTCGCATAGACTAGCGTGCCGCCCGGTTTTAAATAAGGCCAGATAGCTTCAAGAATTTGAGCTTGTAGCTGCGCTAATTCATTTATGTCTGAGTCACGACGTAGCCATTTGATATCAGGATGACGCCTAATAACGCCTGTAGCAGAACAAGGAGCATCAAGTAAAATACGATCAAATCGCTGATCTTTAGCCCATGTTTCGGGGAGTGTACCGTCTCCTTGTATAACAACAGCGTGTTGCTTAAGGCGAATCAGATTTTCTTTTACTCTTTTAAGGCGATGTTCATCGATATCTACAGCAATAACATTCGCTTTAGGAGCTAGCTCCAAAATATGGGTTGTTTTTCCACCGGGTGCAGCACATAAATCTAAAATACTTTCCCCATTTTGAGGTTCTAGCAATTCAGCACAGCCTTGAGCCGAGACATCTTGTACTGTAGACCAGCCATCTTCAAAGCCCGGAAGACGAGATACTGCGGTGGGTTCATCTAACCGAATAGCATTTGGGTGTAAAGGGTGCAAATGTGCGGTTATCTCAGACTGCTCTAATAAGTTGAGATACTGTGCAGCAGTGTGATGTTGAGAATTTACTCTTAACCACATAGGTGGTCGTTGGTTATTTGCCTCAATAATAGATTGCCAATCATCTGGATAGGCTGTTTGTAGGCGTTTTAATAACCAGCTCGGATGCAAATATTGGCTAGTGTTGTTAGCTATTCTCTCTTCTAGCTGTGCTTGCTGGCGCTGAAATGAACGTAACACGCCATTAATAAGCCCTTTTAATTGGGGCTTTTTCAGTGCAACCGCTCCATCTACTGTTTCAGCTAATGCCGCATGAGGGGGAATGCGAGTATAAAGGAGCTGGTAGATACCAACCATGATTAAGTAATGTAGAATTCTTTGTTTACCCGTTAATGGTTTTTCCATTAGCTGGTTAATAAACCATTCAAGCTTAGGTAAATAACGTAGAACACCAAAGCAAATTTCTTGTAATAATGCTTTGTCTTTATCATTGATATTACGCTGTAAGTCAGGCAGTACAGTACTTAATGATTGGCCATTATCAAGGACTTGGTTAATTGCTGTTGCCGCAATACTGCGTAAATTATATGTATTTTTCATATAGAGAAGATGAATTCATTAGTGACTGAAATAAAACAGCCTGAAGGCATCAGGCTGTTTACAAGTTCGTTATGCTAGAATTTGCTCTGGGATAAACCATTCGCGACGAGAGTTTAGGATATCTTGTGCACTCATTGCTTTCTTGCCAGGCGGTTGTAGCTGAATAATATTTAGTATGCCATTTCCTGTGGCAATGGATATACCTTTTTTATCAGCGCTAATAATTGTTCCTGGTTGCTTATCATGGGCTTCTGTGAGTACTTCAGCTTGCCAAACTTTAATGAGTTGTTCTTCAACTATGAAATAGCTCATTGGCCAAGGATTGAAAGCACGAATGCAACGCTCAATATGTACAGCATCATCTTGCCAATTAATACGAGCTTCTTCTTTCGATAATTTTTCTGCGTAATTTGCTAATGACTCGTCTTGTTTTTCAGCAATGCATTGGCCTGAAGATAGCATTTCAACAGTATGAATTAATGCTTCAGGGCCTGTTATTGCTAATTTAGCATATAACGAGGCGCTAGTATCACTAGGGGTAATTGGACAGATTGCTTTGTAAAGCATATCACCAGTATCTAAACCTGCGTCCATTTGCATAATAGTCACACCAGTTTCCGTATCACCAGCCCAAATAGAACGTTGAATAGGTGCAGCTCCTCTCCAGCGAGGTAGTAAAGAGCCGTGAACATTCAAGCAACCTAAGCGAGGGATATCGAGAACTGCTTGCGGTAAAATCAAACCGTAGGCAACAACTATCATTAGGTCAGCATTTTGGTTTTTTATCCACTGCTGGTTTTCGCTATCCTTAAGAGAAACTGGCTGAAAAACAGGTAGTTGGTGTTCTTCAGCGAGAACCTTGACAGGACTCGGTGTTAACTTTTTGCCTCTTCCAGCAGGTTTGTCATGGCGAGTGAGGACGCCAACGACTTTGTGTCTGGTATCTAAGAGAGCAGCTAAGTGTTTGGCCGCAAAATCTGGTGTACCTGCAAAAATAATTTTCAATGGCTCTGACACGTTAATTTCCCTATTTATATGTAGCGAATTAGCTATTTTTGGCTTCTTTTGCTCTTAGTCTGTCTAATTTTTCAACTTTCTGGCGGATGCGCTGACGTTTTAAAGGTGATAAGTAGTCAACAAATAGCTTACCAACAAGGTGGTCCATTTCATGTTGGATACAGATAGCTAATAAACCATCAGCCTCTAGTTCAAAAGACTCACCGTTATAGTTTAGTGCGCGAACTTTTACTTGTTCAGCGCGAGGGACGAAACCATGTTGTTCTGGAATAGATAAGCAACCTTCTTCGATACCCGTTTCCCCAGATTTATCAAGTAATTCAGGGTTAATAAGAACCAAACGCTCATCACGGGTTTCGGACACATCAATGACGATGATTCTCTGATGGATATCGACTTGTGTTGCTGCAAGGCCAATACCTTCTTCTTCATACATGGTATCGAACATATCATCAACGATACGCTGTATAGAAGCATCAACTTTGTCTACTGGCTTAGCGATTGTGCGTAAGCGTTCGTCTGGGTAATGTAATACGTTTAAGACTGACATAAATTTTTCGAGCGGTTTCCAAAATGTGAAAGGGAATTAATGACTATTCTAGACATTTCTCCTTCATATTGACAGTATTGGTTACGATTTGTTCACTGAATAACCTATCTGTTAATGAGTCAGGATGACAATAATGAATACCCAAGAGATTTGGTTAAGGATGTCGCAGGTTAAAAGGCTATTACCTTTACATGCAGTAAGAATAATTAATGAGCTAAAACAATTAAATAAAATTAGTTATCAGGCCTTACATCATCATGGCTTGAATGAAATACAACAATTGCAATTTATGAATGTGTCCATGCACCGGCTTGAGAAAGTACAGGCATGGCTTTCAAGTAAACATCATCAAATGGTTACTTTTTGTGATCCACATTACCCTTTTTTATTAAAGCAAATCTACCGCCCCCTCTTTTATTTTTTGTCGTGGGCAAAAGTGAATTATTGGTAACACCCCAAATTGCTATAGTCGGAAGTCGTAGAGCAAGTGAATACGGCAGAACATGGACTAACCTATTTGTAAAGAGTTTCGTGCGCCATGGTATAACTATCACAAGTGGGCTTGCATTAGGTATTGACGGTATAAGTCATAAAGCTGCTCTTGATAATCGAGGTGAGACAATTGCGGTTTTAGGTAGCGGATTAGCGAATATTTACCCGCGACAACATACTGAATTAGCTGAAAAAATAAAAAACTATGGTGCTTTGGTTTCAGAATATTGGCCAGATGCACCGCCATTACCTAAGCAATTTCCCAAGAGAAACCGTATTATTAGTGGGTTAAGTAAAGCAGTTATTGTAATCGAAGCAGGAATGAAAAGTGGCTCACTGATAACTGCTAGATATGCATTAGAGCAAAATCGTGATTTATTTACATTACCTGCTCCATTGGGCAATCCTGCATTTCATGGTAACCATTGGCTATTGCAGCAAGGAGCTTATCTATTAGCTGAACCTGAGGATATTTTGCGGCATATCGGTGATGGGTTAAATTGGATACAAACAGAATTACCTATAGAAGAGACACCACTTGAGTTTAATGTGGTAGAAAATAAAATTTTAGGTATGGTGGGGTACCAAGCGACACCCGTTGATGTTATTGCAGAACAAACCCAAATTCCAGTTACTCAAATTATTACCATATTAACTGAGATGGAAATTAATGGGGTAGTTAGCTCGGGGGCTGGTGGGTATACCAGATTAACTTAGTTAAAAGCAACAGTAGAGAAAAACATGTCTAAGCAACTGCCCTTCGATACAGAAAAAAATGAACATTGTCCAGAATGCGATTCTTTGCTTGTTATTCGCAATAGTTCACATGGGCCGTTTTTAGGCTGTTCAAGTTATCCACAATGCCATTATATGAGGCCGCTAAGGCCTACGGTAGAAAGTCATATTGTTAAAGTATTAGAAGGTCAACATTGTCCGAAATGTAATTATGACTTAGTGCTGAAACAAGGGCGATTTGGCATGTTTATTGGGTGTAGTAATTATCCTGAATGTGAACACATTGAGCTAATTGATAAACCGGATGAAACTAAAATTTCGTGTCCGCAATGCCAAAAAGGGAATTTATTACAGAGAAAATCACGTTTCGGTAAGACTTTTTATGCTTGCGATAATTACCCTAACTGTCAGTTTATATTAAATAATAAGCCTATTACTGGTAAATGTGAGTATTGTGAGTATCCATTACTTATGGAAAAAAGGGGGGGACAGGGAGTAAGATTATTTTGTGCCAGCAAACGCTGCGGTAAGCAACAAGAAGAACAATGAGTTAAAACTATGTCAAATATATCTACACCTGCAATTGAAAGTATCATAAGTTCATTACAGCACGAGGAGGTTATAGCCTACCCAACAGAAGCAGTATTTGGACTAGGCTGTGACCCTGATAGCGAAACGGCAGTACGTAAGTTATTAGAATTGAAGCAACGCCCTTGGGAAAAAGGATTAATCCTTATAGCTGATAGTTACGAACAATTAAAAAACTATATAGATGATGAGCAGTTAACGGAAGATCAGAAACAAGCGATGTTTGCAACATGGCCGGGGCCAGTAACATGGGTGATCCCCGCAAAAGTAACGACGCCAAAATGGTTGACTGGTCAGTTTGATACCATCGCAGTGCGAGTTACAGACCATGAATTAGTAAAAAATTTGTGTCGTCATTATGGCAAGCCTCTGGTATCTACAAGTGCTAATTTAAGTGGATTAGAGCCATGTAGAACAACGGAAGAAGTTATGGAGCAGTTTGATGGAAGTATTCCTGTCCTTGATGGAATAGTTGGTGGCCGTCAAAATCCATCTGAAATAAGAGATGCCAAAACCGGGCAGTTATATCGTAAAGGATAATATACTATGGAAATGTTTGCGGTTTTTGGTAATCCAATTCAACACAGTAAATCACCTGTTATACATAAAATGTTTGCAGAGCAAACAGGGATTGCCCTTGAATATGAAAAAATTCTAGCGCCTGTAGAGGGATTCGAACAAAGCCTAATAGGTTTTTTTTCACAAGGTGGAAAGGGCGCAAACATTACATTGCCATTTAAAGAGCGTGCTTTTCAGGTTGTTTCTGAATTAACGACAAGAGCTCAAACTTGTGGTGCAGTTAATACGGTTATGAAGCTTGATGATAATCGATTGCTGGGGGACAACACAGATGGAATGGGGCTTTTGTTAGATTTGCAACGTTTAAAGTTTATTCATCCAAATAGCCGAATATTAATGATTGGTGCTGGTGGTGCGACACGTGGAGCATTATTGCCACTTTTAGAATATGGTTGTGATATCACTTTGGCGAATAGAACCTTTTCTAAGGTTGAATTATTAGTTAATGAATTTTCAGCACTAGGTAAAATGTGTGGGAAAGAGATCTCACAGATCGTATCTGCTGATTTTGATCTGGTCATCAATGCGACTTCATCTGGTGTAAGTGGAGAGGTTCCTGCAATCAATCCAAATGTGTTTAGCGATCAAGTTGCATGCTATGACATGTTTTATCAATCATCATTAACGCCCTTCCTTGAGTTTGCGACTCAACATCAAGTGACTAAAATAGCCGATGGCCTAGGTATGCTAGTAGGGCAAGCCGCGTTTTCTTTTAAACTATGGCATGGAATTCTTCCCGAAATCGCACCTGTTCTATCTACCTTATATAAGGAATTGAAAGGATGAATCAGCAGATTCAATTTCCTGATAGAGAAGCGTGGGATGAGCTATCCAAACAAGTACGTTTTCCTGTATTGATCAGCGGAATGCTTGCTGAATGTGCAATTCCTCAGTCATTGTTATTTCAACGTTATGGTAAAGAAGAAACACCTCTGAGGTTATTTCAGCAATATCGATGGGATATAGAAGAAGAGTTTGAAGCCTTGATTGAACAAGGCCTCGATAGTGAAGATGGGCTTTACGTATTATCAGAAGCTAAATAGTTATTTTTCCATTCAACATAGTTATTCGCTGAATAACATAAATGGCCTAACTCAGCATCAGTCAATTTTCGTATGGCTTTTGCTGGGCTCCCTGTATATAAGTAACCGGATTCGAGCCTTTTTCCTTGGGTCACTAAACTATTAGCTCCAATAATAACATCATCCTCGACTATAGCCCCATCAATGACAATTGAACCCATTCCCACGAGAACTCTATTTCCTATGGTGCAGCCATGTAACATAACTTTATGGCCAATGGTGACATCTTCTCCAATGATTAACGGGTTCCCCTCTGGATTACTTGCCGACTTATGTGTGACATGTAGAACTGAGCCATCTTGAATATTGGTGCGCGCGCCAATAGAAATATAGTTAACATCACCACGCAAAACACTGAGAGGCCAAATACTGACATCATCAGCTACGCGAACATCCCCAATTACAACTGAAGATGGGTCAATGAAAACGCGTGCATTAATCGAAGGGTAAATACCTAAATAAGGACGTAAAAGTGTATTCATAGTGATAACCATAAAAAGAAATAAAGGATAACTGTTAAATAACTCGTTAGTTCATTATGAATTTATGAGCCAAGTAGGTTGCTAAAGCTAGAATTATAGTCATGAAGTCGTTCTTTTTATAATCGTTATGCAGTGAAAAAGTACAAGGTGGCTATTTTATCCGCAAACGGAGTTTTTTTTAAAAAAAAAGGTTGTGTAATTCTGAAGGCTCCCTATAATGCGCATCCGTTATCACGACAAACCGGTTAGAAGAAAACTTCATAACCCAGTGATAACAGAGGTGAGAAAGAAAAAAGTTGAAAATAAACGCTTGACTTTCTAAATAAAAAACGTAATATACGACACCTCGCGACAACGACCTAAGTTAATAAAAACTGAGTCAAATTTCCAAAAGAAATGTCGCAGCGCTCTTTAACAATTTATCAGACAATCTGTGTGGGCACTCACAGGACACTATCAAAAAAATATTTGATTTTAAGTCTTGAAGAGTGACTAACACGTTAATTCATATATATGAACTAATAGGTAATTTGGTTTCTTCGGAAATCAAACGACAGTAAACATTCTTTGAGCATCAAGCTACTTTTAATTGAAGAGTTTGATCATGGCTCAGATTGAACGCTGGCGGCAGGCCTAACACATGCAAGTCGAGCGGTAACAGGGGAAGCTTGCTTCTCGCTGACGAGCGGCGGACGGGTGAGTAATGTATGGGGATCTGCCCGATAGAGGGGGATAACTACTGGAAACGGTAGCTAATACCGCATAATCTCTTAGGAGCAAAGCAGGGGAACTTCGGTCCTTGCGCTATCGGATGAACCCATATGGGATTAGCTAGTTGGTGAGGTAATGGCTCACCAAGGCGACGATCTCTAGCTGGTCTGAGAGGATGATCAGCCACACTGGGACTGAGACACGGCCCAGACTCCTACGGGAGGCAGCAGTGGGGAATATTGCACAATGGGCGCAAGCCTGATGCAGCCATGCCGCGTGTATGAAGAAGGCCCTAGGGTTGTAAAGTACTTTCAGTCGGGAGGAAGGCGTTGATGCTAATATCATCAACGATTGACGTTACCGACAGAAGAAGCACCGGCTAACTCCGTGCCAGCAGCCGCGGTAATACGGAGGGTGCAAGCGTTAATCGGAATTACTGGGCGTAAAGCGCACGCAGGCGGTTGATTAAGTTAGATGTGAAATCCCCGGGCTTAACCTGGGAATGGCATCTAAGACTGGTCAGCTAGAGTCTTGTAGAGGGGGGTAGAATTCCATGTGTAGCGGTGAAATGCGTAGAGATGTGGAGGAATACCGGTGGCGAAGGCGGCCCCCTGGACAAAGACTGACGCTCAGGTGCGAAAGCGTGGGGAGCAAACAGGATTAGATACCCTGGTAGTCCACGCTGTAAACGATGTCGATTTGAAGGTTGTTCCCTAGAGGAGTGGCTTTCGGAGCTAACGCGTTAAATCGACCGCCTGGGGAGTACGGCCGCAAGGTTAAAACTCAAATGAATTGACGGGGGCCCGCACAAGCGGTGGAGCATGTGGTTTAATTCGATGCAACGCGAAGAACCTTACCTACTCTTGACATCCAGAGAACTTAGCAGAGATGCTTTGGTGCCTTCGGGAACTCTGAGACAGGTGCTGCATGGCTGTCGTCAGCTCGTGTTGTGAAATGTTGGGTTAAGTCCCGCAACGAGCGCAACCCTTATCCTTTGTTGCCAGCGATTCGGTCGGGAACTCAAAGGAGACTGCCGGTGATAAACCGGAGGAAGGTGGGGATGACGTCAAGTCATCATGGCCCTTACGAGTAGGGCTACACACGTGCTACAATGGCGTATACAAAGAGAAGCGACCTCGCGAGAGCAAGCGGAACTCATAAAGTACGTCGTAGTCCGGATTGGAGTCTGCAACTCGACTCCATGAAGTCGGAATCGCTAGTAATCGTAGATCAGAATGCTACGGTGAATACGTTCCCGGGCCTTGTACACACCGCCCGTCACACCATGGGAGTGGGTTGCAAAAGAAGTAGGTAGCTTAACCTTCGGGAGGGCGCTTACCACTTTGTGATTCATGACTGGGGTGAAGTCGTAACAAGGTAACCGTAGGGGAACCTGCGGTTGGATCACCTCCTTACCATTGAAGTGTTTTTGTGAAGTGCTCACACAGATTGTCTGATAGAAAGTAGAGCAATAGGCTATACGTGGGAGACTTATTCGAGAGAATAGGACTTACATGAGATACCGCAGCAGTATGTGCAATATCTTGTGTCCCCTTCGTCTAGAGGCCTAGGACACCGCCCTTTCACGGCGGTAACAGGGGTTCGAATCCCCTAGGGGACGCCAATTGCGCCGATATCGAGTGAAAGACGATGTCCCCAATAATGATTAAGCCAATTATTTCGATAGTTGGTTTAACAATTATGCTCTTTAACAATCTGGAACAAGCTGAAAATTGAAAACAACGCACATTGTTTATCGCTTAAACAATGTGAGAGTCTCTCAAAAATCTCAACTTGAAGATGTCGTCAACAGACAGAAGCCGTCGGGTTTTGTGTCGAGTGACAAAAAAGACACCTTCGGGTTGTGAGGTTAAGCGACTAAGCGTACACGGTGGATGCCTAGGCAATCAGAGGCGATGAAGGACGTGCTAATCTGCGATAAGCGTCGGTAAGGTGATATGAACCGTTACAACCGACGATTTCCGAATGGGGAAACCCAGTGCAATTCGTTGCACTATCGTTTGATGAATACATAGTCAAACGAAGCGAACCGGGGGAACTGAAACATCTCAGTACCCCGAGGAAAAGAAATCAACCGAGATTCCCCTAGTAGCGGCGAGCGAACGGGGAGCAGCCCAGAGTCTTAATCAGCATTAGCATCAGGAGAACGGTCTGGAAAGTCCGGCAGTAAAGGGTGATAGCCCCGTATCCGAAGGTGTTAGTGTTGTGAACTCGACGAGTAGGGCGGGACACGTGTTATCCTGTCTGAATATGGGGGGACCATCCTCCAAGGCTAAATACTCCTGATTGACCGATAGTGAACCAGTACCGTGAGGGAAAGGCGAAAAGAACCCCGGCGAGGGGAGTGAAATAGAACCTGAAACCGTGTACGTACAAGCAGTGGGAGCCCCACCACCAAAGCATTTTCTGGTGTTGAGGACAACTTTGAAGTGGCATTCAACACGCGTTGACGGAGCGCTTTTTGCGACGTCCAACACACAAAACAAGCAGTGAATGTGCTTTGGGGTGGGGTGACTGCGTACCTTTTGTATAATGGGTCAGCGACTTATATTCTGTAGCAAGGTTAACCGTATAGGGGAGCCGTAGGGAAACCGAGTCTTAACTGGGCGAATGAGTTGCAGGGTATAGACCCGAAACCCGGTGATCTAGCCATGGGCAGGTTGAAGGTTGGGTAACACTAACTGGAGGACCGAACCGACTAATGTTGAAAAATTAGCGGATGACTTGTGGCTGGGGGTGAAAGGCCAATCAAACCGGGAGATAGCTGGTTCTCCCCGAAAGCTATTTAGGTAGCGCCTCGTGAACTCATCTTCGGGGGTAGAGCACTGTTTCGACTAGGGGGTCATCCCGACTTACCAACTCGATGCAAACTACGAATACCGAAGAATGTTATCACGGGAGACACACGGCGGGTGCTAACGTTCGTCGTGAAGAGGGAAACAACCCAGACCGCCAGCTAAGGTCCCAAAGTCATAGTTAAGTGGGAAACGAAGTGGGAAGGCTCAGACAGCCAGGATGTTGGCTTAGAAGCAGCCATCATTTAAAGAAAGCGTAATAGCTCACTGGTCGAGTCGGCCTGCGCGGAAGATGTAACGGGGCTAAACTATGCACCGAAGCTGCGGCAGCGATATTTAGATATTGTTGGGTAGGGGAGCGTTCTGTAAGCCTGTGAAGGTGTACTGTGAGGTATGCTGGAGGTATCAGAAGTGCGAATGCTGACATAAGTAACGATAATGCGGGTGAAAAACCCGCACGCCGGAAGACCAAGGGTTCCTGTCCAACGTTAATCGGGGCAGGGTGAGTCGACCCCTAAGGCGAGGCAGAAATGCGTAGTCGATGGGAAACGGGTTAATATTCCCGTACTGGTGATAATTGCGATGGGGGGACGGAGAAGGCTAGGCTATCCGGGCGACGGTTGTCCCGGTTTAAGAATGTAGGCAGGTGAATTAGGCAAATCCGGTTCACTACATGCTGAGGTTCGATGACGAGTCACTACGGTGATGAAGTAGCTCATGCCCCGCTTCCAGGAAAAGCCTCTAAGCTCTAGATTATCATTAATCGTACCCCAAACCGACACAGGTGGTCAGGTAGAGAATACTCAGGCGCTTGAGAGAACTCGGGTGAAGGAACTAGGCAAAATGGTGCCGTAACTTCGGGAGAAGGCACGCTGGCGCTAGGTGAAGTCCCTCGCGGATGGAGCTGAAGCCAGTCGCAGATACCAGCTGGCTGCAACTGTTTATTAAAAACACAGCACTGTGCAAACACGAAAGTGGACGTATACGGTGTGACGCCTGCCCGGTGCTGGAAGGTTAATTGATGGGGTTATCCGTAAGGAGAAGCTCTTGATCGAAGCCCCAGTAAACGGCGGCCGTAACTATAACGGTCCTAAGGTAGCGAAATTCCTTGTCGGGTAAGTTCCGACCTGCACGAATGGCGTAATGATGGCCAGGCTGTCTCCACCCGAGACTCAGTGAAATTGAACTCGCTGTGAAGATGCAGTGTACCCGCGGCAAGACGGAAAGACCCCGTGAACCTTTACTATAGCTTGACACTGAACATTGAGCCTTGATGTGTAGGATAGGTGGGAGGCTTCGAAGCGTGGACGCCAGTCTGCGTGGAGCCAACCTTGAAATACCACCCTTTAATGTTTGATGTTCTAACGTTGCCCCATTATCTGGGGTGCGGACAGTGTCTGGTGGGTAGTTTGACTGGGGCGGTCTCCTCCCAAAGAGTAACGGAGGAGCACGAAGGTTGGCTAAGCATGGTCGGACATCATGCGGTTAGTGCAAAGGCATAAGCCAGCTTGACTGCGAGAGTGACGGCTCGAGCAGGTACGAAAGTAGGTCTTAGTGATCCGGTGGTTCTGAATGGAAGGGCCATCGCTCAACGGATAAAAGGTACTCCGGGGATAACAGGCTGATACCGCCCAAGAGTTCATATCGACGGCGGTGTTTGGCACCTCGATGTCGGCTCATCACATCCTGGGGCTGAAGTAGGTCCCAAGGGTACGGCTGTTCGCCGTTTAAAGTGGTACGCGAGCTGGGTTTAGAACGTCGTGAGACAGTTCGGTCCCTATCTGCCGTGGGCGTTGGAAGATTGAAAGGGGCTGCTCCTAGTACGAGAGGACCGGAGTGGACGCACCACTGGTGTTCGGGTTGTCATGCCAATGGCATTGCCCGGTAGCTAAGTGCGGAAGAGATAACCGCTGAAAGCATCTAAGCGGGAAACTTGCCTTGAGATGAGTCTTCCCTGACCCTTTAAGGGTCCTAAAGGAACGTTTAAGACTAAGACGTTGATAGGTTGGGTGTGTAAGCATAGCGATATGTTGAGCTAACCAATACTAATGAACCGTGAGGCTTAACCTGACAACACCGAAGGTGTTTTAGGGATTGAGAGATAGAGTTGTTTTTCAAGAAAGAGTGAGAAGCCGAGAGGCGAAGGACACGCAGCTTGTTTGAGATTGATGTTCTGGTTTAGTGCACGAAAGTGACATTAAACGGGAACAAATAGAATTTGTCTGGCGGCAATAGCGCGGTGGTCCCACCTGACCCCATGCCGAACTCAGCAGTGAAACGCCGTAGCGCCGATGGTAGTGTGGGGTCTCCCCATGTGAGAGTAGGGAACTGCCAGACATTAATTAAAGGTTTATTGCTCAATTAGCAGTAAACAGCCGAAAGGCAAAAGAATAAGTGGAGCGGTAGTTCAGTTGGTTAGAATACCTGCCTGTCACGCAGGGGGTCGCGGGTTCGAGTCCCGTCCGTTCCGCCACTTAATTTAGGGGCGTAGTTCAATTGGTAGAGCACCGGTCTCCAAAACCGGGTGTTGGGAGTTCGAGTCTCTCCGCCCCTGCCAGTTACCAATTAAGTAATAATAAAAGAAGTATCTATTGATAACCCGATTAGCTTAATCGGGTTTTTCTTTATCCGTACAATTGTAAATATAGAGTTATTTTCTTAACCCCCTTCAGTTAATCTTTAATTCACTTTTTTCCCCCACATACTATATTAACTTTCACTAATTTCAAAAAATCACTTTGCTAAAGAAGTAATATATTGTTGTATTATTGTTTTATAAAAATAAATGCCGATGAGTTCTTCGTGATTGATATACTTATTGATATATAAAAGAAAATATTAGTTAAGACTATTTAATAGCGGCATATAATTTACTTATTCATTTTTTTATTATATTAAGTTGCGTTAGCGTCATTAAACATGAGGTTATTAAATTCTATTTATAAATCAGACTATTAATTCAATAATAGGACCTTCATGTCAGAGGTTGATGCTTAGGTTAATATTCGTAAGCTAAGTATGAAAAGATGTTTATAGGAATTAAAGAATAAAGCTCAGAGCATACAAAGTGGCTATGTAAATATTATCTCGCCTTTTGCTAAAACTCAGACAAAAATTAGCTTTTAATAATATTCGTTCAATTATAGGTGAGGGTTATGAGTCTTTCACTAGTATAAAGATATGCCAAACCACCCGTTATGAGGGTGGCTATGATTATTCACTTAAAGGCGCATTTTTTATTGGCGTCTTAATCAATTGATTGATAAGAGCTTGTTGATCATTTTTTTGGAGCCAGACAGCATACAAGGGTTTGCTTATTGAGGTTTCTGAGAGCGTTTTTAAGCCTGGGTATTGATATGCCCAATGTGCAGGCAAAAATGCCGCTGAAAGCGATACAGGAAGTAATTGACGGGTAATATGGGCTGAAGTAGTGATCATTACGGGTGTATCATCTTGAGTTAGTGCTGGTTCATTTTTTGGATGAAAATCAGCCCCCCATTCAAGCTTTATAAAATTATATCTTGTGAGTGCAATATTTTTTTGGGAAGCCATAAGTTGTAAGTCAATAGTACCGATGATTGTGCTTTCAAACTCATCCATTTTGGGTGGCTCAGTTGCAATTAATAAATCTAATTCTCTAGAATGTAATTGCTTAACGAGGGACTGACGCGTTGAAACTCTAGCTTCGAGTCGTAGTTCATCATGTTGATTATAAAGTTCTTCTGCCCAGTCAGTTAGATAGCCTTCCCAAAGTGAAGCGGTTGCACCAATAGAAAGTTCTGTGTGTTGTGAGGCATGAGATATCTCTTTTTTAGCTTGCAACCAGGTATTCATTAGTGATTCAGCATATGGAACAAGCCTTTCACCGGCAGCGGTTAACCGGATATTATTTCTATGTCTCGTAAATAGGCTTGTACCTAGTTGTGTTTCTAATTGCCTAATACGGAAGCTAACCGCTGATTGCGTTAAATAGAGTGATTCTGCGGCTCTACCAAAGTGCCTAGTTTTACTAACCTCTAAAAAAGTTCTCAATAACTCGCTGTCCACACGCATCTCCAATTATTTTTGTCGTGATGATTTAAATGTTTTGTTTTACAGATTGTCAATGCTGTCTAATACTCCGCGCCATATAGAGTTTGACTGTAATAAGTTAGGAGTGTGTCAGATGGCAGATAGCTTCATCACGACTAATCGTTTTTTTGATAATAAACATTACCCACGTGGCTTTTCTCGTCATGGTGATTTCACCATCAAAGAAGCTCAGTTGCTAGAACGTCTCGGCCAAGCTTTTAATGAGCTTGATGCAGGTAAACGAGCACCGCAGACAGAAGAAGAAAAACTTTTCGTCGCTGTATGCCGTGGTGAACGTGAACCAGCTACCCCAGAAGAAAAAGTTTGGGTAAAATATTCTAGCCGTATTAACCGCCCTAAACGCTTCCATACTTTATCTGGCGGTAAACCGCAGATAGACCCATCGGAAGACTACACTGATACAGATGATTAATATCGTCGTCGTATGATAAGAGGGACTCCGGTCCCTTTATTTTTACGAGATAATAAGTACTTGTCTGTCCACCCTTCTCAGCTTACTTGTTTTTGCAAATGAAGCAATAACTTATCCATCGCTCGATACCCCAGCGCTTCTAATAAATCGGAACGCTCAATAGTTTCTGCGGCATTAAGGTCGGCTATTGTTCTAGCAACCCTTAAAATTCTATGCCAGGCTCGGATGGAAAGACCTAACTTATTTAATGCATGTTCTAAGAATAACGCATCTTTTGTTGTTAGTAGGCAAAATTGTGTGGTTTCTCTTGGCGTTAGTAAACTATTAATTTTTCCAGCTCGCCTAAGTTGTCTATTTCTAGCTTCGATGACTCTTTGTCTAACGTGTTCACTTGTTTCACCTTGATTTGTTTGATTACTCAATGAGCCGAGAGGCAACAATGGAATTTCTATTGAGAGGTCAAATCGATCAATAAAAGGCCCTGATATGCGTGAAAGGTAACGTAGGATACGAGAAGGGACTGAACGGCTCATTTCTCCTTGGTAGTGCCCTGTTGGACTAGGATTTAAGGCTGCGATCAGCTGGAAGCTTGCAGGATAGCAAACTTTTGCTTTTGCTCGAGAAATGCTAATTTTTCTAGATTCTAATGGTTCTCGTAAAGAATCAAGTACTGAACGGCTAAATTCTGGTAATTCATCTAAAAATAACACACCATGATGTGCAAGTGAAATTTCGCCAGGTTTGGGAAGCGAGCCTCCCCCAATTAAAGCCGCAATTGATGCGCTATGATGAGGCGCTCTAAAAGGCCTTATTGGCCAGTTCATATCTTCTTTTGTGTTTTCACTCAAACTATGCAATGAAGCCACTTCTAATGCTTCCTGAGGGGTTAAAGGGGGAAGTAAAGTCATTAGCCGGCTTGCTAACATCGTTTTTCCTGTTCCCGGAGGACCCAGTAAGAGTAAATTATGCCCACCAGCAGCACAAATTTCTAATGCCCGTTTCCCATGTTCTTGGCCGATAATATCGTTAATATCACTCTCTTGCTTGATTGAGATAGGCGGTTGATGAATTTGTTGATTACAAAGTAATGTATGTTTGTTATGTAAAAAATGACAAAGCTCTAATAAGGATGTCGCAAAATAAACGCTATTATTTGGGAGTAAACCTAATTGGTGTTGATTCTCCATGGATAGTATCAAAGAACGCTGTTGTTTTAATGCTGATTGAGCTGCAGGAATAGCGCTATTGACATAACGAACATCGCCAGACAAAGCGAGTTCGCCTAAAAATTCATATTGTCTTAATGGCTCGTGGGGGAGTTGGCCTGATGATGCGAGTATGGCTATCGCAATTGCGAGGTCATACCGACCGCTTTCTTTTGGTAAATCGGCTGGCGCTAAATTAACCGTCATTTTTTTAGCTGGATATTCAAATCCACTGTTTAGTAGAGCGCTTCGAACTCTATCTCTTGCTTCTTTTACTGCTGTTTCTGGTAGCCCAACAAGTGTTAAACCTGGAAGCCCATTACTAATATGTGCTTCAACAGTAACAAGAGGTGCTTCTAACCCAATTGATGCTCTAGTGTAAACAATCGCTAATGTCATAAGCCCTCCAATATCATTTACAGAGTAATATTCTGCTGAAAGTAAGTTTACTTATCTTGGGTAGATAATATGTTTGCGAAGCTGCTCGACAATTTAATTACTTAGTTACTGGACTGTTTCAATTTACTGCGAGCAGCTTCGAAGTCTTGTTATAATTGGGGTTGCGAGGATGTTATAAAGCATGGAGACTATTCTGAGCTTGGAGATTAGTAAGAAAAAATAATTAATTTCTCTGTGTGAGTTTTAATGGCGCTAGATGATTGTTATGGATGATATAGCTGATCATGCTGGGTATTTTGTTGAATATTACTGATGAATGGGTGTTTAAGTAGTTTATAATGCTAATTATCTCATAGGTATGTGATTTTGAAGTGATTTAATGTTTTGAAAATAAATAAATTAAATAAAAGTTGTCAAAACAATTTTAAAATGATAACTCTAAATAATAGATAATTAAGAATATTGAAAAAGTAAAATACATGAACGCATTTATCCAAGCAGTTAGCCTAATTATTATTAGCGTGGTGGTGATTATTATCCCACCGTGCGGGGCTGCACTTGGACGACGAAGGCTAAAATAACAGCCAGATCTTACGAGAACCCCGCACCGAAAGGCGCGGGGTTTTTTTTGACATAAATGTTGATTAATGCAAATACACAAAATAAAACATAACAAATACAAATAGATAAAGTAGATGGACAGGAGATAAAGCATGAACGGAGCACAATGGTTAGTTCAAGCATTGCGAGCACAGGGGGTTGATACCGTATTTGGTTATCCTGGTGGCGCAATAATGCCAGTTTATGATGCATTGTATGATGGTGGAGTTGAGCATTTGTTGTGTCGACATGAGCAAGGTGCTGTAATCGCTGCGATTGGCTATGCACGTTCAACAGGAAAAACAGGGGTATGTATCGCAACATCTGGCCCTGGTGCAACAAATGTTATCACGGGATTAGCTGACGCATTATTAGACTCCGTCCCTGTTGTCGCGATTACCGGGCAAGTCGCCTCTGAGTTTATCGGAACCGATGCCTTTCAGGAAATCGATGTCTTAGGGTTGTCTTTAGCTTGTACTAAACATAGCTTTTTAGTTGAAGATATCGAAGATTTACCTCGCATTCTTGCTGAGGCTTTCGCAATCGCAAATAGTGGGCGTCCTGGCCCTGTACTGATTGATATTCCGAAAGATATTCAGCTACAACAAGCTGAGCTGTCTCCGTTTTTAATGCCAGTAGAGCAGGAAGTTACCTCGCCTTTATCTGAAATTCAACAAGCTAGAATGTTATTAGAACAATCAGAAAAGCCTATGTTGTATGTTGGCGGTGGTGTTGGAATGTCTGGTGCGGTTACAGAATTGCGTGAATTTATTGAGTTTACAGGCATTCCTTCAGTTGCAACATTAAAAGGCCTTGGTGCTGTGAGTCCTTTAGATGAAAACTATTTAGGTATGTTAGGGATGCATGGCACTAAGGCAGCCAATATCTCAGTACAACGTTGTGACTTACTCATCGCTGTTGGTGCTCGTTTTGATGATAGGGTAACAGGTAAGTTAAATACTTTTGCACCGAACGCCAAAGTGATTCATATCGATATAGATCACGTAGAACTGGATAAATTACGTCAAACTCATGTTGCGCTGCATGGTGATGCAAAGGTATTACTGCCTGAATTAATGCTTAAAAAATCAATTGCGCTTTGGCAGCAGGAAGTTCAGCAACTTAAAAAAGAATTCGGTTGGCGTTATGACCATCCTGGTGAGCCTATTTATGCGCCATTATTACTGAAACAGCTGTCGGATAAAATGAAGCCAAATACCGTTGTTACCACTGATGTAGGGCAACACCAAATGTGGTCAGCGCAACATATCACCGTTGATGCGCCTGAAAACTTCTTAACTTCAAGTGGGCTTGGAACCATGGGGTTTGGTATCCCTGCAGCAATTGGTGCACAGGTTGCTAGGCCTGAAGATACCGTTGTTTGTGTCTCTGGGGATGGCTCATTTATGATGAATGTCCAAGAGCTGGGAACCATCAAACGTAAGCAACTTCCTGTAAAAATCCTTTTGATCGATAACCAACGATTAGGCATGGTCCGTCAGTGGCAAGAACTGTTTTTTGAACAGCGCTATAGCGAAACAATTTTAACAGATAACCCTGATTTTGTGGCATTAGCCAGTGCGTTTGGTATCAAAGGCCAACGGATCACGGACAAGTCGGAAGTTAACTCTGCATTAGATGAATTACTTAATAGTGAAGGTGCCTATTTATTACAGGTATCAATTAATGAATTAGAAAATGTCTGGCCGTTGGTTCCACCTGGGGCTAGTAATGAAAAAATGATGGAGAAACCATTATGATGCAACATCAAATCTCGATATTGGCCCGTTTCCGTCCTGAGGTTTTAGAGCGTATATTAAGGGTCACTCGCCATCGTGGATTTCGTATTAATGCCATGAATATGGGGCAATCGACAGACGGCGACAATGTTAATATTGAACTTACTGTAAGTAGTCAAAGGCCATTAACCCAGCTTTGTGCACAGTTAACCAAGCTTTCAGACATTACAGAAGTTGAAGTACGACAACAAGAATCACGACTATTACGCACACAAAGTGCAATGTAAGGAATATACAAATGACTAAGAAAGCTGACTTTATTTGGTTTAACGGTGAAATGACGCCATGGGCTGATGCAAAGGTTCATGTTATGTCTCATGCTCTGCACTATGGTACATCAGTGTTTGAAGGCGTCCGTTGTTATGACTCACACAAAGGTCCCGTGGTCTTCCGCCACCGTGAGCATATGCAACGTTTGCATGATTCAGCGAAAATTTACCGTATGCCTGTCAGCTACAGTGTGGAAGAGTTAATGGAAGCATGTCGTGCAACTCTGCGTAAAAATAACTTAGTCAGTGCATATATTCGCCCATTAGTATTTATTGGTGATGTTGGTATGGGTGTTAACCCACCAGACGGTTATAACACCGATGTGATTTTAGCTGCGTTCCCATGGGGTGCTTATTTAGGTGAAGAAGCGTTAGACCAAGGCATTGATGCGATGGTGTCTTCTTGGAATCGTGTTGCACCAAACACCATTCCTACAGGGGCAAAAGCAGGTGGTAACTACCTGTCTTCATTACTGGTTGGTAGTGAAGCGCGTCGCCATGGTTACCAAGAAGGGATTGCACTAGATGTTCATGGGTATCTTTCAGAAGGCGCAGGGGAAAATATTTTTGAGGTGAAAGATGGCATCCTGTATACGCCTCCGTTCACATCATCTGCATTACCGGGTATTACACGTGATGCAATTTTAACCTTAGCAAAAGATATGGGTATTGAAGTTCGTGAGCAAACACTATCACGTGAATCTCTCTATCTTGCTGATGAAGTCTTTATGACAGGCACAGCTGCCGAAATTACGCCAGTACGTAGCGTTGATGGTATCCAAGTCGGCATTGGTCGTTGTGGCCCAGTAACCAAGAAAATTCAGCAAGCATTCTTTGGCTTATTTGATGGCACAACAGAAGATAAATGGGGCTGGTTAGATCCAGTAAACCCTTAATAACTAAATTGAAATAGATGTTACAGGCGGACGTTCCCCGCCTGTTTTAAACACGGGAGTTAAAGATATGCCTAAGTACCGTTCAGCAACAACAACTCATGGTCGTAATATGGCTGGGGCTCGTGCATTATGGCGTGCAACAGGCATGACCGATGCTGATTTTGGAAAGCCCATTATTGCTGTTGTTAACTCATTCACACAGTTTGTTCCTGGTCACGTACATCTACGTGATTTAGGTAAATTAGTTGCAGAGCAAATTGAAAATGCAGGTGGTGTTGCGAAAGAGTTTAATACAATCGCAGTTGACGATGGGATTGCCATGGGACATGGCGGAATGCTGTATTCCTTACCTTCTCGTGAATTAATTGCAGACTCGGTTGAATATATGGTGAATGCACACTGTGCGGATGCCATGGTATGTATTTCAAACTGCGATAAGATCACCCCAGGCATGTTGATGGCGTCATTGCGCCTCAATATTCCAGTTATTTTTGTTTCGGGTGGCCCGATGGAAGCGGGTAAAACCAAGCTTTCAGACCAAATTATCAAGCTCGATTTGGTTGATGCCATGATCCAAGGAGCGAACCCAAATGTGAGCGATGCAGATAGCGAGCAAATAGAACGTTCAGCATGCCCAACGTGTGGTTCTTGCTCAGGAATGTTTACTGCAAACTCAATGAACTGCTTAACTGAGGCGCTTGGGTTATCTCAGCCAGGAAATGGCTCATTGTTGGCGACTCACGCAGATCGCGAAACGTTATTTATTAATGCAGGTAAGCGCATTGTTGAATTAACCAAACGCTATTACGAACAAGATGATGACAGTGCGTTACCACGTAATATTGCTAATAAATCCGCATTTGAAAATGCGATGACGTTGGATATTGCCATGGGTGGTTCAACTAACACCGTCCTGCACTTACTGGCAGCCGCTCAGGAAGCAGAGATCGATTTCACCATGGATGATATCGACCGCTTATCACGTAAAGTTCCACACCTCTGTAAGGTTGCACCGAGTACGCAAAAATACCATATGGAAGATGTTCACCGTGCTGGTGGTGTTATCGGTATTTTAGGTGAGCTGAGCCGTGCAGGTTTGCTGCAAGAAAATGTGACTAATATTTTAGGCCTTAGCTTCCAAGAAACACTAGCGCAATATGATGTGATGTTAACAAAGGACGAGTCTGTCAAATCGATGTTTTCCGCAGGCCCTGCCGGGATCCGCACGACAAAAGCTTTTTCGCAGAATTGCCGTTGGCCGTCATTGGATACTGACCGTGAAAATGGGTGTATCCGTAGTATTGAGCATGCGTATAGTTTGGATGGGGGCCTTGCTGTCCTGTCTGGAAATATTGCAGAGGATGGCTGTATTGTTAAAACAGCAGGGGTTGATGAAGGTAGCTTAACATTCCGTGGCCCAGCCAAAGTGTTTGAAAGCCAAGATGATGCCGTTGAGTCGATCCTCGGTGGAAAAGTTGTTGAAGGTGATGTGGTTGTTATTCGTTATGAAGGGCCTAAAGGTGGCCCAGGCATGCAAGAAATGCTGTATCCAACCTCATATCTGAAATCAATGGGGTTAGGCAAAAGCTGTGCATTGATAACGGATGGCCGCTTTTCAGGTGGTAGCTCTGGGCTTTCTATCGGCCATATTTCGCCAGAAGCCGCGAGTGGTGGCTTATTAGCATTAGTTCAAGATGGCGATATTATTGATATTGATATTCCAAAAAGAACGATTGTGCTGGATGTTAGTGAAAGCGAATTGAATCAACGTCGTGAAGCTGAATTGGCTCGAGGTGATAAAGCTTATACTCCGCGTAATCGTCAGCGTGAGGTTTCTTTTGCTCTGCGTGCTTACGCTTCTTTGGCGACGAGCGCAGACAAAGGTGCTGTTCGTGACAAGTCGAAATTAGGGGGCTAATTGTGGCGGCAGCAAAACCATTACCGGTTGCCCCAACCGGAGCAGATTACTTAAAAGCGGCGCTGAGTGCGCCGGTTTATGAAGCTGCACAAGTAACGCCTCTTCAACAGATGGATAAAATATCTTCACGCTTGGGCAATACCATTTTAGTCAAGCGTGAAGATAGGCAGCCAGTACATAGCTTTAAGCTCCGTGGTGCTTACGCCATGATTGCGAGTTTAACTGAAGAACAAAAAAGCAAAGGTGTGGTGACCGCTTCTGCAGGGAATCACGCTCAAGGCGTTGCGTTATCGGCAAATCGTGTGGGTGTGAAAGCAAAAATCGTCATGCCAGTTGCGACAGCGGATATCAAAGTGGATGCCGTACGTAGTTTCGGTGGCGAAGCTATTTTACATGGTGCCAATTTTGATGAAGCGAAAGCGAAAGCCATTGCAATGGCAGAAGAGGATGGTTACACCTTCGTTCCACCTTTTGATCACCCTTCAGTCATTGCAGGGCAAGCCACGATAGCACTTGAACTATTGCAACAAGATGTTCATTTAGACCGAATTTTTATCCCAGTAGGTGGCGGTGGGTTAATTGCGGGCGTCGCTGTGATTATCAAGCAATTAATGCCTGAAATTAAAATCATTGGTGTAGAGTCGGAAGATGCTGCTTGTTTAAAAGCGGCATTAGAGGCGGGACACCCTGTTGATTTACCGCGTGTTGGCTTATTTGCAGAAGGTGTGGCAGTAAAACGCATCGGAGACGAAACCTTCAGGTTGTGCCAGCAATATGTTGATGATGTTATTACTGTTGATAGCGATTCCATTTGTGCAGCACTGAAAGATATTTTTGAAGATGTTCGTGCGATAGCAGAACCTTCAGGCGCTTTGGCACTGGCCGGATTGAAAAAATATGTACAGCAGCACAACATCAAAGGCGAACGTTTAGCACATATTTTGTCCGGTGCGAATATGAATTTCCACGGGCTGCGTTATGTTTCTGAGCGCTGTGAAATTGGTGAACAACGAGAAGCTTTGCTGGCAGTGACCATTCCTGAGCAAAAAGGGAGTTTTTTACGCTTTTGCCAGTTATTAGGTCATCGAGCAATTACGGAGTTTAACTATCGATATACGGATGCCGATCCTGACCGTGCTTGTATTTTTGTTGGGGTGCGTTTAAGTGGCCGTGATGGCGAGCGCTCGGAGATTATTCAAGAGCTCAAAAGTAACGGCTATGAAGTCGATGATTTATCTGATGATGAAATGGCCAAACTCCATGTGCGTTACATGATTGGTGGCCGCCCATCAAAGCCATTAGATGAAAGATTGTATAGCTTTGAATTTCCAGAGTCTCCAGGTGCATTACTGAGATTCTTAGAGACTCTTGGGACTCATTGGAATATTACGTTATTTCATTATCGCAGCCATGGTACGGATTATGGACGAGTGCTGGCGGCATTTGAACTGGCTGGGCCAGAAGTACGTTTTGATAGGCACCTTGATGCGCTAGGTTATGAATATCACGATGAAACAGGAAACCCCTCTTTCCGTTTTTTCTTAGCGCCACAAGATAACCAAAGAACCTTAGACTGAGTTGTCCGGGAGTAACTCCCAGAACGCTTTAATTAATGGTTCACTCAGGCGTTTGCTTAATAGGCAAACGCCGAGTTCAAAAGGTTCAACCATTGAAATATTATCGAGCTGTGAAATACGGCTACGTACGGGCTCTGGGCTGTTATCAACGACCACGCTGGGGATCAAGGCAATGCCACATCCCAAAGCCACCATTGACACAATAGCCTCATGGCCCGATACCGTCGCATAAATGACGGGGTTATTGATATTATGGCGACGGAACCAAAGTTCGATACGTTTACGTGATGGGCCATGCTCAGGCAGGATGAAGGGGACGGTAGACCAATCAGGTTCAGCCTCTGTTACCATGCTTCGTACTGCACAGGGTAGTGATGGAGCAATCAAAACGAGAGGGATTTCGCCGATTTTTGCAAAACGGACGTTATCAGGTAAGCGCTCGGGTTTGCCTGCGATACCAAGGTCAGCCTCATGAGTTTCCACTTTTTCAACGGCATCAGCTGCGTCCCCTGTCGTGAGCTTAATTTCAACTAATGGGTGCAGCGCACGGAATTTATCTAACACTTCGGGTAAATGACTATAGGCTGCCGTAACAGAACAGAAAAGATGCAGTTCTCCACTGAGCGATGGGCTTTGCTGGTTGAGAGCATGTTGCAGTTGTTGATATTGCAATAATGTTTGTTGGGCAAATTGCTTAAGATGCTCCCCTGCTTGGGTCAATTTGACTGAGCGGTTATCGCGCACAAATAATGGGTGACCCAGCTGTTCTTCGAGGCGTTGTATTTGTCTAGACAATGTGGAAGGGCTGACATGCATCGCTTTAGATGTGCGCCCGAAGTGGCAACTTTGTGCTAAATGCAAAAAAAGCTTGAGATCGCGAATGTCCATTTTGCCCTCTAATAACATAATTAATGACGTTGCAGATATTGCAACATTGTATTGTTAATATATCAATTTAAGCAATGCGAAACATCGCATATAGTAAATCCATAAACGCTCAAAAATGAGCGACAGGCAGACTGCCTGACATAACGAACACAACAGAACAATGGAGTATGACAATGGCGAATTATTTTAACACATTGAATTTACGTGAGCAGTTAGCTCAATTAGGTAAGTGCCGTTTTATGCAGCGCGAAGAATTTGCGGATGAAGCGGGCTTTCTGAAAGGTAAAAAAATCGTCATCGTCGGTTGTGGAGCACAAGGGCTGAACCAAGGCCTGAATATGCGTGACTCAGGTTTAGATATTGCTTATGCATTACGTGATGAAGCAATTGCAGAGAAACGTGCTTCATGGCGCAAAGCGACAGAAAATGGTTTCAAAGTTGGGACTTATAAAGAATTGATCCCTACTGCTGATTTGGTTGTTAACTTAACGCCAGACAAACAGCATTCAGCCGTTGTTCGTGCTGTTCAGCCTATGATGAAACAAGGCGCAGCACTGGGTTATTCACATGGCTTCAACATTGTTGAAGTTGGCGAAGAAATCCGTAAAGACATTACTGTTGTGATGGTTGCTCCAAAATGTCCAGGTACTGAAGTACGTGAAGAATACAAGCGTGGTTTTGGTGTTCCAACGCTGATTGCAGTACACCCAGAAAATGACCCGAAAGGTGAGGGTATGGCGATTGCTAAAGCGTGGGCGGCAGCGACTGGCGGTCACCGTGCAGGTGTTCTGGAATCCTCATTTGTTGCAGAAGTTAAGTCTGACCTGATGGGTGAGCAAACGATTCTGTGTGGTATGTTGCAAGCGGGTGCATTACTGAGCTACGACAAAATGGTCGCAGACGGTGTTGAGCCAGGCTACGCAGGTAAATTAATTCAGTTTGGTTGGGAAACTATCACTGAAGCGCTGAAACAAGGCGGTATCACGCTGATGATGGATCGCTTATCTAACCCTGCGAAAGTGCGTGCTTATGCGTTATCTGAGCAACTGAAAACTATCATGGCGCCATTGTTCCACAAACATATGGATGACATCATTTCAGGTGAATTTTCTGCAACAATGATGGCAGACTGGGCAAATGATGATAAAAACTTGCTGACATGGCGTGAAGAGACAGGCAAAACGGCATTCGAAAATTACCCTGAATATAACGAGAAAATTGCGGAACAAGAGTACTTCGACCACGGTGTTCTGTTAGTTGCAATGGTTAAAGCAGGCGTTGAGTTAGCGTTCGATACGATGTTAGAAGCGGGTATCTTAGAAGAATCGGCTTACTATGAGTCACTGCATGAATTACCACTGATTGCGAACACTATTGCTCGTAAACGTTTATATGAAATGAACGTGGTTATCTCTGATACTGCAGAATATGGTAACTATCTGTTTTCATTCGCAGTTGTACCAATGCTGAAGGATTTCATGACGAAATTACAAGCAGGGGATTTAGCGAAATCAGTTGCAGATAATGGTACTGATAACGCGCAGTTACGTGATATCAACGAAGCTATCCGTAATCATCCGATTGAGAAGATCGGTAAGACTTTACGGGGTTATATGACGGATATGAAGAAGATTGCGGTCGGCTAATTTTTCGTCACTCTTCGCGTGATAGGTGCGTTGGCTACACTCTGTTACCTTCCTCTAACGCGAATAGTTTAGAAAAATGCATTAATGATATAAAAGAAAAAGAACAAAACCACATCTTTCTGATGAATGATGTGGTTTTTTGTTTTTTATAAATAGAGAAGATCGTTGCTCAAGAGTTGGCTCGGTTTCTGCTACAATCTGTAGCGAATTCCTTTTTGAATAACTGAGTGATGTAGAGAAGCCATGCGATTAAACCCAAGCCAACAGCAGGCAGTTGAATTTGTCGATGGCCCGTGCCTTGTATTGGCGGGAGCGGGGTCAGGCAAAACACGTGTTATTACCAATAAAATTGCGCATTTAATTCGCCAATGTGGTTATCAGCCTAGGCAAATTGCAGCGGTGACTTTCACCAATAAAGCAGCGCGGGAAATGAAAGAACGCGTGGCACAAACCTTGGGTAAGAAAGAAGCGCGTGGTTTGATCATATCCACCTTCCATACATTAGGGTTGGAAATTATTAAGCGTGAATATAAAGCGCTGGGTATTAAAGCCAACTTTTCGCTATTTGACGACCAAGACCAGATGGCATTGTTGAAAGAGCTCACTTTTGACTTGCTAGAAGAAGATAAAGACTTACTCAAGGAATTGATCTCAGCGATCTCAAATTGGAAAAATGATCTTATCTCGCCACAACAGGTTATAGGCCAAGCACGGAGTGAAAAAGAGCATCACTTTGCCGAGTGTTATCGTCGCTATGAACTTCATCTGAAAAGTTGCAATGTGCTGGATTTTGATGACTTAATCAGCAAACCTACCATGTTGTTATATCAGAATGAAGAAGTTCGCGAGCGCTGGCAGCAAAAAATTCGTTACTTGCTGGTGGATGAGTACCAAGATACCAATACGAGTCAGTATCAGTTGGTTAAATTGCTTGTGGGGCAGCGGGCAAGGTTTACGGTTGTGGGTGATGACGACCAGTCAATCTATTCATGGCGTGGAGCAAGGCCGCAAAATTTAGTTTTATTGAATCAGGACTTCCCTAAGTTAAATGTTATTAAGCTTGAGCAAAATTACCGTTCATCCGAACGAATTTTAAAGGCTGCGAATATTTTAATTGCCAATAACCCTCATGTATTTGAAAAAAAACTATTTTCAGAGCTGGGGTATGGTGCGCCAATTCGGGTTCTTACCGCAAATAATGAAGATCACGAAGCCGAAAGAGTGATTGGGGAGCTTATTGCACACCACTTTATTAATAAGACGGAATATAAAGATTACGCCATTTTGTATCGCGGTAACCATCAATCGCGTATTTTTGAAAAAATGTTGATGCAAAACCGCATTCCGTATCGTATTTCGGGGGGGACTTCGTTTTTCTCTCGCCCTGAAATCAAAGACTTATTAGCTTATTTGCGAGTATTGACGAACCCTGAAGATGACAGTGCTTTTTTACGTATCGTCAATACTCCACGTCGAGAGATTGGCCCCAAAACTATCCAAAAATTGGGGGAATGGGCAAACCAGCGGGGCAAAAGCTTGTATCAAGCCAGTTTTGATCTAGGGCTTGAACAAAGCTTAAAAGGCAAAGGATTAGAAGCATTACAGCGTTTCACTCATTGGATGGACAGTATTGTTCGAACGTCGGAACGTGAACCTTTAATTGCGGTGCGTGATTTGCTGCGCGAAATGGATTATGAAAGCTGGTTATATGAAACGTCGACCAGTACTAAAGCGGCTGAAATGCGAATGAAAAACGTCAACCAATTGTTCACATGGATGAGTGAAATGGTGGAAGGTGATGAGCTCAATGACCCAATGACATTGAGCCAAGTGGTTACCCGCTTTACGCTGCGCGATATGATGGAGCGTGGTGAGGATGATGAAGAATCAGACCAAGTTCAACTCATGACGTTGCATGCCTCTAAAGGTCTTGAATTCCCTTATGTTTTTTTGGTTGGTATGGAAGAGGGGCTATTGCCACACCAAAGTAGTATTGATGAAAACAATATTGATGAAGAACGCCGTTTAGCCTATGTGGGAATTACGCGGGCACAAAGAGAGCTGTTTTTTTCTCATTGTCGTGAGCGCCGCCAATATGGTGAATTAATCCGCCCTGAATTAAGCCGTTTTCTTCTTGAATTACCTCAAGATGATTTGCAATGGGAGCAGGAGCGTAAAGTGGTTAGTGCGCAGGAGCGTATGCAGAAAGGGCAATCAGCGTTAGCTGATATTAAAGCCCGTTTAGGGTTAAATAAAAAAAGCGAGTAACGGTAACTAGTTGAATTTCCACACTAGAGTCGGCCTAGTGTGGAAAATATTATCAATTTGAACTATTACGTTCTTCCAACTCTAAAACCCAATTTACATAGCCCTGCCATTGGACTTCTTGCTGTAAATTTTCAGCTCGTAGAGGGTGAGAAGATAACCAACGATAAGGCAATGTAATGGTTAACCTTTGTGCATTCACATTAAGCCTAAGAGCAGGCAAGGTATCATCCCGTCTACGGCTCGCAAAAATAATGGCAAGACGAAGTAAACGACATAAATCATATGCATGCTGCATGGGTAACGCATTTTGTTGGCTTAATGGCGTTAAATCAACAGGGCCTTGCTGGTTTATCAATAATGCAGCAAGTAACCGTTTTTGAGCTGGAGTGAAGCCAGGTAAATCAAGGTGTGTTATGAGGTAGCTAGCGTGCTCGGGGCCTTTACGGAAATCAACACTCAAGCCGATTTCATGTAAGGCGCATGCACTTGATAGTAAATCACGACAGCGAGTATCTAAGCCCCAATCTTTCGCGACTTGCAAGTAAAAATATTCTGCAAGTTGACGAACTCGGCCAGCTTGTTCGATATCGACTTGGAAGCGCCGTTGAATATTGCGAACGGTACGAGCGCGAATATCCTGCTCAATAGGAAGCTGTAGCATACCATAGACAAGACCTTCACGAAGTGCGCCGCCAGCCAGTGTCATGTTATCAATGTTTAATGCTTCAAAGATAGCAATCAAAATAGACAAGCCGCTTGGAAAAACCAGAGCGCGTTCGAAGGTTAAGCCGTCAATTTCAAGCTCTTCAAGTTTTTGGCATTGAATGGCTTTGCGCTTAAGCTGTTGTAATTTAGAAAGAGTGATCAGTTCATCCATGCCTTGGGCAATCATGATTTCCTGAATGGCTTGTACAGTACCGGATGCACCAACACATATCTTCCACCCATGTGTCTTTAGTGCATCAGCAATAGGGGCGATGACATTATGGGCAGCGGTTTGAGCCGCTGCGAAGTTTTCTTCGGTTAAACTTCTATCGCCAAAGTAGCGCTCAAGCCAAGTTACACACCCCATTTCAAGGCTGTAGAGTTGCTCTGCTTTTGCGCCTGTACCCGTAACTAGCTCAGTGCTTCCCCCTCCAATATCAACCACTAAGCGTTGATCTGGCCCGCCAGTTGTATGTGCAACACCTTGATAAATCAAACGAGCTTCTTCTTCCCCTTGAATGACTTTAACAGGGTTTCCTAAAATTTGGCTGGCTTTTTCGATGAAAATATCGGCATTTTTAGCTAGACGCAAAGTCGCTGTTGCGACAACACGAATTTGTGTATTCGGAATATCTTGTAAGTGTTCCGAAAACAGGCGCAAGCATTGCCAGCCTCGCTCCATTGCTTGCTCAGAAAGCAGGTTGTTGTTATCTAACCCTGCTGCAAGACGAACTTTGCGTTTAACCCTAGAGATGACCTGAATGCTGCCAGCAGTCTCACGTACAACGAGCATATGAAAACTGTTTGAGCCTAAATCGATGGCGGCATAAAGAGAAGAAGATTTCAGCATATCGTTTTTACTCAGCCTGGACGTTTATGGTTGTTACGTGGGCCATTGTGGCGACGCTGCGAATTCGAATTACGGCGAGGGCCTCCAGGACGTGGGCGATGACGGCGTTTTGGCGCAGGTAAATCGCTCAATAATGCATCACTGTTATATTTACTCACAGGGATTGAGTGTTGGATATATTCTTCAATAGCTGGCAGGTTAAGTGCATATTCTTCACAGGCTAAGCTAATTGAGTTTCCGCTTTCGCCAGCACGGCCAGTACGGCCAATACGGTGTACATAATCTTCACAGTCATCAGGTAAGTCGTAGTTAAAGACATGAGTTACTGATGGAATATGTAAACCACGTGCAGCAACATCAGTTGCCACTAAAATATCTAAATGGCCTTGTGTGAATTGCTCTAATATACGCAGTCGTTTTTTCTGTGCGACATCGCCAGTTAGCAAGCCTACACGATGACCATCGGCAGCTAAATGCGCCCAAATATCATCACAACGGTGTTTGGTATTGGCGAAAATAATACAACGCTCTGGCCACTCTTCTTCAAGTAGCGTTTGGAGCAAGCGCATTTTCTCTTCATTAGAAGGGTAAAATAACTCTTCTTTAATACGATGACCTGTTTTTTGTAAAGGTTCGACCTCAACATATTCAGGGTTATTCATTTGTTCGAAAGCTAATTCTCTTACTCGGTAAGATAAAGTTGCAGAAAACAGCAAATTAAGCCTGTCTGCCGCACCTGGCATGCGACGGAAAATCCAGCGGATATCTTTAATGAAACCAAGGTCATACATACGGTCGGCTTCATCGAGGACCACAACTTGAATCGCACTTAAGTCGACATGGCCTTGTTTTGCGTAGTCGATTAAACGGCCAGTTGTACCAATAAGGATATCAACACCGTTTTGTAAAACCTTCAGTTGCTCATCATAGCCGTCACCACCGTATGCTAAGCCCATTTTCAGGCCAGTGTACTCAGCGAGATCTTTAGCATCTGAATAGATTTGTACAGCGAGTTCGCGTGTCGGCGCCATAATGAGAGCACGAGGCTGATTCGCTTTTTTACCCTCAATCGCAGGGTGAGTTAATAAATAATGGAATGTAGACGTTAAAAAAGCTAACGTTTTCCCTGTACCGGTTTGCGCTTGACCCGCCACGTCTTTGCCTTCGACAGTAAAAGGCAAGGTGGACGCCTGGATAGGCGTGCAAAAATTGAAGCCTTTTTTATTTAGAGCTTCAATGACTTTAGGGTGCAATGCGAAGTCGGAAAACTTCTTTTCTGTCAAGTGTGCTTTACTCATAGTATGTTAGAATATCAGTTAACGGTTGGTTTACGAAAGTGTATCTTTTGAAATAAAGCATACTGCTGCCAATAATGTTACACTAAGTCTGCAAAAGATGACCCCTTGGAGTACAACATGAGCGATAAAATTATACATATAACTGATGCAAGTTTTGCAACTGAAGTTTTGAACGCAAGTTCACCTGTTCTCGTCGATTTTTGGGCAGCATGGTGTGGTCCTTGTAAAATGATCGCGCCTATTCTTGATGAAGTTGCTGAAGAATATACAGGCAAACTGACTATCACAAAACTGAATATTGATGAAAACCCAGGTACTGCTCCAAAATATGGAATTCGTGGTATCCCGACCTTGCTTTTATTCAAAAATGGTGAAGTCGCAGCAACGAAAGTCGGTGCATTATCAAAAACGCAACTGAAAGAATTTTTAGACGAAAATCTGTAAGTTATCGTTATATGTAAGCTAAAACGTTTAGCGGTATATCTATTTTATCTAGAGAGCCGCTAGACGTCTTCACTTAAGCATGATAAGTTATCTTTATTCCTCGTATAGCACCCATATGAATTACCTTGTATTCCATTGCTCTTATCTTACATATCTAGCTTGTTAGTTCAGTATTGTGATGTCTTTTTTGATCAAAAAACTGATGACATAATGATTTTAAATATGAAATTGAAAGTTTAGACGTTGAGTTATAGCCGTATTCAATATCTTCTGTTTCAATGTATCCTTCATATGAATTAAAGATAGTGCATAAACGAACATAGTGAAATTCAATATTTTTATATCTTTTGGATATAAAAATGAAGTGGGAGAAGGTTGGCATTGAGCTGTTATGTGTTTTTTAATGCTAATCTGACATTAAATTTGCGATATTGGGATGGATGTTGTCCTAAATGTACAAAAAACTATTGCTAATATTGTCCGTGTTTCTAATAATATGCCACACATCATCAAGATGGGTTGCAGTCAAATGTTAGAGTAATCTTAGTAATGGCTAGCACAAGATTTTTTTGCATTGCTGTTTGCTTTTGGTAAAAATTAGCGATCAGCAGGGCAGTATAAAGTTAAACTGGCACTTAATAATAAGCTGCCGTCAATTTACGTTCATAGTTCGAGAATTACCCCGAGTTAAAGAACCCACCATTATGAATCTTACCGAATTAAAAAATACGCCAGTATCAGAATTGATTACGTTAGGCGAAAACATGGGGCTAGAGAACTTAGCCCGTATGAGAAAGCAGGATATTATTTTCTCTATTTTGAAGCAGCATGCGAAAAGTGGCGAAGATATTTTCGGCGATGGCGTACTGGAAATATTGCAGGATGGATTTGGTTTCCTCCGTTCAGCAGACAGTTCTTACCTCGCAGGTCCTGATGATATCTACGTTTCTCCTAGCCAAATCCGCCGTTTTAACTTACGTACAGGTGACACAATTTCAGGAAAAATTCGTCCTCCTAAAGAAGGTGAACGTTATTTTGCCCTCCTAAAAGTCAACGAAGTTAACTACGACAAACCTGAAAATGCCCGCAGTAAAATTCTTTTCGAAAACCTAACTCCATTGCATGCAAACCGTCGTCTGCGTATGGAACGTGGTAACGGTTCAACTGAAGATTTAACTGCACGTGTACTGGATCTTGCGGCGCCAATCGGTCGTGGCCAACGTGGTCTGATTGTTGCTCCACCGAAAGCGGGTAAAACAATGTTGCTGCAAAACATTGCAGCAAATATTGCACACAATTATCCTGATTGCGTTCTGATGGTTCTGTTGATCGATGAACGTCCTGAGGAAGTGACAGAAATGCAGCGTTTAGTTAAAGGTGAAGTAATCGCTTCAACTTTCGATGAGCCTGCAGCACGTCACGTTCAAGTCGCTGAGATGGTGATTGAGAAAGCGAAACGTCTAGTTGAACATAAAAAAGACGTTATCATTTTACTCGACTCTATTACGCGTCTGGCCCGTGCATACAACACCGTTGTACCTTCCTCTGGGAAAGTATTAACCGGTGGTGTGGATGCTAACGCATTACACCGTCCAAAACGTTTCTTCGGTGCTGCTCGTAATGTTGAAGAAGGTGGAAGCCTGACAATCATTGCAACTGCACTGGTTGATACCGGTTCTAAGATGGATGAAGTTATTTACGAAGAGTTTAAAGGTACAGGTAACATGGAACTGCACCTGTCTCGTAAGATTGCAGAAAAACGTGTTTTCCCTGCAATAGACTACAACCGTTCTGGTACGCGTAAAGAAGAGTTACTGACATCGCAAGATGAGTTACAAAAAATGTGGATCCTGCGTAAGATCATTCACCCAATGGGCGAAATCGATGCAATGGAGTTCCTCATCAGTAAATTAGCGATGACGAAAACTAACGAAGAGTTCTTTGATTTTATGAAAAGAGCGTAACCGTTAAGGTTCTCTGTGTATTATAAAAAAGGTGCCTGTTATGGCACCTTTTTTTGTTTTTTATACACGGTAGTCGCGTATAAAAATTAAAACATATCATATTAAGTAAGGGGTAATATTTTGCTGATTGAGTTCAATGGATTAAGATGCTGTTTTATTGCTTTGTTTATAAATAACATTGAATAAATAGGCGAAATTTTTATTAGAACATTAATGATAAACGATAAAAACACCAATGCATGCAAGTTAACCAACTGAATTAAAAGATAAATACTATGTTTATATTTATTTTGTGATTAGCATTAAATTTATTTTCATCACTTTATTATTTAATCATCAAGCGCTTATTTAAACATCAATCGATTAACGCAATTTTAGAGTATTGCTTTTATGGCATGCATATTGCAGCTATTCAGTATAAAATTAAGGGATGTTTCGTTATTAAATCAAACACACTAATAAAGTGTGAAAACTAATAATGTTACAGGGATCTCTTTATGAATAAAGATTCGTCTTATAGCGGATTCCAGTACTAAGATGATAATGCATTGGCGTATGCTTGTTTACCAGCATTCGCTAAAAAATTAGTTTTGAAAGTTAAATATAAAGATTAAGAGAGTCGAACAGTGGACACCATACACTTTGTAACCAATCTCTTCTACGTTTTCTTGTTTTCATTAGTTTTTATTTTTCTGGCTCGAGTTGTTGCAATAAAAATCGGGTTAGTTGATAAACCTAATTTCAGAAAGAAACACGTAGGATTAGTTCCTCTTGTTGGGGGAATTTCCGTTTTCTTTGGGATCTGTTTTGCATTTTATATCACCGGAGAATACATTCCTCATAAGTGGCTATATATCGCTTGTGCAGGATTACTCGTCTTTATTGGCGCATTAGATGATAGGTTTGATATCAGTGTGAAATTAAGGGCTGGTATCCAAGCGATCGTTGCAGTTGTGATGATGACAGCGGCAGGGTTGAAACTTGAATCACTTGGCCATGCCTTTGGCCCATGGGAACTGGTGCTGGGTCCATTCGGTTATATCGTCACTTTATTTGCGGTATGGGCAGCAATTAACGCTTTTAACATGGTTGATGGCATTGATGGACTATTGGGTGGTTTATCGTCTGTTTCTTTTGGTGCTCTTGGCTTTTTGTTATATCAAAACGGTAACTACGCGTTAGCATTTTGGTGTTTTGCCTTTATTGCAGCTATCCTTCCTTATATTCTTCTGAATTTAGGTGTGCTAGGCCGTCGTTTTAAAGTTTTCATGGGAGATGCGGGAAGTACACTGATTGGGTTCACTATTATTTGGATCCTTGTGGCTTCGACCCAAGAAGAAGTACATCCGATTAACCCAGTTACCGCTTTATGGATTATTGCGATCCCTCTAATGGATATGGTTGCCATTATGTATCGACGTATTCGTAAAGGAATGAGCCCATTTTCACCAGATCGCCAACACATTCACCATTTAATTATGCGTTCTGGCTTTACACCAAAAGGGGCATTTGTGCTGATTACATTGTCAGCAGCCGCTTTAGCGTGTGTTGGTATTATTGGTGAACACTTAACATTTGTACCTGAATGGGTAATGTTGGCATTATTTTTGCTTGTATTTATGATGTATGGTTACTGCATCAAACGAGCTTGGAAAGTCGCCCGTTTTATTAAGCGAGTAAGACGTAGAGCACGTAGAGGAGCAGTACGGTAACGACAAAACGAAAATAGAGGTTCTGTGCAGTGAATAACTCAGAAACACAACCGAGTCAGCATCAATCGCCAATAGAGCCGGAATTGGATATCCGTGGTTTATGTCGCTCACTGTGGCAAGGTAAAATTTGGATCGTTGCATTTGCCGTTATTTTTGCTGCAATTGCCTTGGGAGCGTCCTATTTTATGCAGCCAAAGTGGAGTGCGACAGCAATTACGGATTTACCAACCGTCAATAATCTGGGAAGTTACTATTCTCAGCAACAATTTCTGCGCAACCTCGATTCCCGTATTAATAATACGGGAGTAGAAGGGCAATTACCGACAATCGCAAAAGAAGCTTATCAAGAATTCACCAAGCAGCTCGGCTCTTATGATACGCGTCGTCAGTTTTGGCTAAATACAGATTACTATAAGCAGCGTTTAGAGAATGACCCTAAAGCAGATGCCGCATTATTGGATGAGCTCATCAACGATATTGAGTTTACGCCAGCAGATGAAGTCAAAAATTTAACAGATAACATTAAGTTAGTGGCGGAAACTTCCGCTGATGCGAACCAGTTGCTGCGTCAATATACTCAGTTCGCTAACCAACGTGCGACAACGAATCTCAATGATGAAATTAAAGGCACTTGGGCTACGAAAATGCAATCTATGAAGGCATTGGTTAAACGCGAAGACATGGTGGCAAAGGCTGCTTATGAACGTCGTTTGAATGCTTTAGAACAAGCACTAAAAGTTGCTGAAAAACAAGGTATTGTGCGTAATCAAAGTGCAACGCCTGTGGATGAAATTCCAGATTCTAAAATGTTTATGTTAGGTGCCCCTTTATTAGAAGCACAGATTGAAACATTGAAAGCAACTGGGCCCGATCACGATAGTGATTACGATCAAAATATTGCCATGTTATCAACATTGAGCGTAGGGCCTACCCTCCAAGATAATTTTCAAGCATATCGCTATTTACGAACGCCTGAAGAGCCCGTTAAACGCGATAGTCCTCGTCGAGCCTTTATGATGGTTCTATGGGGAGCCATAGGGATGCTAGTAGGTGCCGGTGTGGTACTTGCTCGCCGCCGCCCATCTTGATTTTGGGATAAGCCACTGGTGAATTTACCAGTGGCATATAAAGTTATTAAGATTACAAAAGCAGCTCACTGCGAAAGATAAATATAAGAGAGTCACTGTGAAAGTATTGACTGTATTCGGCACACGACCTGAAGCCATTAAAATGGCACCACTGGTTCATGCATTAGCTGAAGATGCAGACTTTGAAGCCAAAGTTTGTGTTACAGCACAGCATCGTGAAATGCTAGATCAAGTACTGAAACTGTTTGAGATCATTCCAGATTACGATCTCAATATTATGAAACCAGGGCAAGATTTAACTGATATCACATGTCGTATTCTTGAAGGGTTGAAAAGCGTTTTTGCTGATTTTCAACCGGATGTTGTTCTTGTTCATGGCGACACCGCAACGACGATGGCAACTAGCCTTGCGGCATTTTACCATCGTATACCTGTAGGGCACGTTGAAGCTGGGTTACGTACAGGAGACCTGTATTCCCCATGGCCTGAGGAAGCAAACCGTAAGATTGCTGGGCATTTAGCAATGTATCACTTCGCCCCAACTGAAAATTCACGCCAAAATCTGTTAAAAGAATCTATTCCTGACAGCCATATTTTTGTCACCGGAAATAGTGTTATTGATGCGCTATTGTGGGTACGTGATAAAGTCATGAGCGACCAGTACATGATGGAAAAACTGGCCGCAAACTATCCGTTTATCGACCCAAATAAAAAAATGATTTTAGTCACAGGCCACCGTCGTGAAAGTTTTGGTGGCGGTTTTGAGCGGATTTGTCATGCGCTGGCAGAAATTGCACAAGCACATCCAGATGTGCAAGTTGTCTACCCAGTTCACTTAAATCCAAATGTGAGTGAGCCTGTTAAACGTATACTGCATGATATTGATAATATTATTTTAATTAGCCCTCAAGACTACCTGCCATTTGTTTATTTAATGAATCATGCTTATTTAATTTTAACAGATTCAGGCGGTATTCAAGAGGAAGCGCCTTCTCTCGGTAAGCCTGTTTTGGTAATGAGAGATACCACAGAACGACCAGAAGCAGTTGATGCAGGAACGGTTCGTCTTGTGGGAACAGACACACAAAAAATTGTGAAAGAAGTTAATCGGTTACTGACAGATGACGCGGAGTATCACGAAATGAGCCGCGCACATAACCCTTATGGGGATGGTCATGCTTGTCAGCGTATTCTTGCAGCATTGAAAAGTAATCAGGTGAAATTATGAGTTTTGAAACTATTTCTGTTATTGGCCTTGGTTATATTGGTTTACCAACAGCAGCAGCCTTTGCATCACGTAAAAAACAAGTGGTTGGTGTCGATGTTAACCAACATGCCGTTGATACTATTAATCAAGGTAAAATCCACATCGTGGAGCCAGAACTGGATATCGTGGTCAAAAAGGCAGTTGAAGAAGGCCACCTGAAAGCCTTTACTAAGCCGCAACCTGCGGATGCTTATCTGATTGCTGTGCCTACGCCATTTAAAGGCGAACACGAACCTGACCTCGCGTATGTACGTGCTGCCGCTGAGTCAGTTGCTCCAGTATTGAAGAAAGGCGATTTAGTCATCCTTGAGTCTACATCGCCAGTAGGAACAACAGAGCAAATGGCAGAGTGGATGGCAGCTGCTCGCCCTGATTTAACTTTCCCCCACCAAGCAGGTGAAGAAGCCGATATCGATGTCGCATACTGCCCTGAGCGCGTGTTACCAGGCCAAGTGATGGTCGAATTAATTAAAAATGACCGCGTTGTTGGTGGAATGACACCAAAATCCTCCCTGCGTGCTAGTGAGTTATACAATATTTTCCTTGAAGGTGAGTGTGTAATTACTAACTCAAGAACCGCGGAAATGTGTAAGTTAACGGAAAATAGCTTCCGCGATGTGAATATTGCTTTTGCGAATGAATTGTCATTAATTTGTGCTGAACAAGACATCAATGTGTGGGAGTTAATCAGCCTCGCGAATCGTCATCCACGCGTTAATATTTTGCAGCCAGGCCCGGGTGTTGGTGGGCACTGCATCGCGGTTGACCCATGGTTTATTGTTGCGCAAAATCCAAAACAATCACGTCTTATTCATACCGCTCGTTTAGTCAATGATGGCAAACCAATTTGGGTTGTTGACCAAGTGAAAGCGGCAGTGGCTGATTGCTTAGTGGAAACGGGTAAAAAAGCCAGTGAAGTGACAATTGCCTGTTTCGGCCTGTCATTTAAACCGAATATTGATGATTTACGTGAAAGCCCAGCAATGCACATCACCAAAATGGTGGCGAACTGGAACCCAGGTAAAACGTATGCGGTTGAGCCACACATCCATGAATTACCGACCTCTTTAAAAGGTATTTCTGAGCTGGTTTCGATTGAACAAGCCGTTAATGAAGCCGATGTGATCTTAATGTTAGTTGACCACAATATGTTCAAAGGCATCCAAGGTTCTGCGATCCCACAAAAATGGGTCGTGGATACAAAAGGAGTATGGCGTTGAAACGCATTTTAATCACTGGAGGCGCCGGGTTTATCGGCTCTGCTGTTGTTCGTCATATTATTGAAAATACTGACGACAGCGCAGTGGTTCTGGATTGTTTAACCTATGCAGGTAACTTAGAGTCTCTTGCAACGGTTGCGAATAACCCGCGCTATGCTTTTGAGCAGGTGAATATTTGTGATAGAGCTGCATTAGATGCTGTTTTTGAAAAATATCAACCCGATGCTGTGATGCATTTAGCGGCAGAAAGCCATGTTGACCGTTCAATTGATGGCCCTGCGGCATTTATCGAAACTAACATTGTGGGGACTTACACACTGTTAGAGGCGGCTCGTCATTACTGGTCTGCACTGAATGATGAGAAAAAAGCGGCTTTCCGTTTTCACCATATCTCAACAGATGAAGTTTATGGTGACCTCGAGGGGCCTGATGGTTTCTTCACAGAAACCACGCCTTATGCACCAAGTAGCCCTTATTCCGCATCGAAAGCATCGAGTGACCATTTAGTTCGTGCATGGCAAAGAACCTATGGCCTGCCAACGATGATCACTAATTGTTCAAATAACTACGGGCCGTATCATTTTCCTGAGAAATTGATCCCTTTAATTATTTTGAACGCCTTAGCAGGCAAACCTCTGCCAGTTTATGGTAAAGGAGAGCAAATTCGTGACTGGCTGTTTGTTGAAGACCATGCACGCGCACTGCATTTAGTTGCGACAACCGCGCAACCTGGCACCACCTATAATATTGGTGGCCATAATGAGCGCCGTAATATTGATGTTGTAGAAACGATTTGTGAGCTGCTTGAAGAGCTGCACCCGCAAAAACCACAAGGTGTGGCGCACTACCGTGACTTAATCACATATGTGAAAGACCGGCCGGGGCACGATATGCGTTATGCCATTGATGCCGCGAAAATTGAGCGTGAATTGGGGTGGACGCCACAAGAAACCTTCGAATCAGGTATCCGCAAAACAGTGCAGTGGTATTTGAACAATGAAACGTGGTGGCGCCGCGTACAAGACGGTTCTTATGCGGGCGAGCGTTTAGGTCTAGGAAATTAGGTGACAGTATGAAAGGTATTATATTAGCGGGAGGGTCGGGGACGCGTTTGCATCCTATCACTCGCGGTATTTCTAAACAGTTATTGCCTATCTACGATAAGCCGATGATTTACTACCCGCTTTCAGTTCTGATGTTAGCGGGAGTCCGTGAGATTTTAATCATCTCTACCCCTGACGACTTGCCGATGTTTAAGCGTTTATTAGGGGATGGCCACGAGTTTGGGATTGAGCTGAGCTATGCGGAGCAGCCATCACCAGACGGCCTTGCGCAAGCGTTTATCATCGGTGAAGAGTTCATCAATGGTGACTCGTGCTGTTTAGTATTGGGCGACAATATCTTTTTCGGCCATTCATTTAGCCCAAAATTGAAATCTGTTGCTGAACGAGTAAAAGGCGCAACGGTTTTTGGTTACCAAGTGATGGATCCTGAGCGTTTTGGCGTCGTGGAATTTGACGATAATTTTAAAGCACTGTCGATTGAAGAAAAACCCGTTAAGCCTAAATCGAATTGGGCGGTGACAGGGCTGTATTTCTATGATTCACAAGTGGTTGAATTTGCTAAACAAGTCAAACCTTCTGAACGTGGCGAGTTAGAAATTACGTCGATTAACCAAATGTACTTAGAACGTGGCGAACTAAACGTTGAATTGCTCGGTCGCGGCTTTGCTTGGTTAGATACAGGCACCCACGATAGCCTCATTGAGGCGGGAACCTTTGTGCAAACCGTTGAAAAACGTCAAGGTTTCAAAGTTGCTTGTTTGGAAGAAATCGCGTGGCGTAACGGCTGGCTGACAGATGAACAAGTCGCTTTTTCAGCACAACAGCTGAAAAAAACAGGTTATGGGCAATATTTAGAGGATTTATTACGTGTCCGTCCGCGCCAGTATTGAGAGCTTGCCATGGGAGAGCGAATTTTTTCATCGCTCAACGGCAAAGTTGAATTTTACGGGGGATAATCTCGAAACCCTCCTTGCTTATCAAATAAATGAATACGATATCGTGCAAGCAAAAGTCGCTGCGTCTGAAACGCAGCTGATTGACGATTTAGCCGGTATGGGTTTTTCATTTGTTGAAGGTGAAATCGATTTCGCGCTGACTATTGGCACAGAAAATGCTTATTTAAAGGCAGGTTTAACAGCGGAAGATCGCATTGTTGTCGCACAAGTGGATGATATTCCTACGTTGCGACAAGCCGCTGAGTCTGTCTTTAGCAAAAGCCGCTTTAGAGCACCTTGGTATCGTGATGGTGATAGCGGTCAGTTTTATGCGTTGTGGATAGAAAAATCAGTACTTGGCACGTTTGACCACACTTGTTTACTGATTAAAGATGCGTCTGGTGCGATATTGGGCTTTGTGAGTTTACGGCATCTGGATGCTGAAACTGCGCGGGTTGGCCTACTAGCGAAAATGCCAGAAGCGAAAGGGCAAGGTGTGGGGCGTAAGTTGATGTCAGCAGCATTTAATTGGTGTGTGGAACACCAAAAAAGACAGTTAAATGTGGCCACGCAAATCAGTAATGTTGCGGCATTAAATCTTTATTCACGTAGCGGTGCAGCAATTGTCAGTACCGCCTATTGGTTATACAGGGGACAACATGATTCCATTTAATAAACCACCCGTTGTAGGTACTGAATTAGAGTATATGAGACAAGCCATGGAAAGTGGCAAACTGTGTGGTGACGGTGGCTTCACGAAACGTTGTGAAGAATGGATGGAAAAACGGTTTAATTGCCCGAAAGTGCAGTTAACGCCATCTTGTACGGCCTCATTAGAAATGGCGGCGATCCTGATTGATACTAAGCCGGGTGATGAAATTATCATGCCAAGCTTTACTTTTGTATCAACCTCTAATGCATTCGTGTTACGTGGCGCGAAAATCGTATTCGTTGATATCCGCCCAGATACCATGAATATTGATGAAACTAAAATTGAAGCCGCAATCACTGAACGTACGCGTGCCATCGTTCCTGTTCACTATGCAGGTGTTGCTTGTGAGATGGACACTATTATGGCCATTGCGAAAAAACACAATTTATTCGTGATTGAAGACGCGGCACAAGGTGTGATGTCGACCTATAAAGGCAAAGCGCTGGGGACCATCGGCCACATTGGTTGCTATAGCTTCCATGAAACGAAAAACTACTCTTCAGGCGGTGAAGGTGGGGCAACGCTGATTAATGATAAAGACTTGATTAGCCGTGCTGAAGTGATCCGTGAAAAAGGGACGAATCGTAGCCAATTTTTCCGCGGCCAAGTGGATAAATACACATGGCGTGACATCGGCTCAAGCTACTTGTTGTCTGATTTGCAAGCGGCTTACCTATGGGCACAGTTAGAAGAAGCGGACAAAATTAACGACCGCCGTTTACTACTATGGAAACGTTATGATGAAGCGTTGCAGCCATTGGTTGATGCAGGACGCTTAGTCTTAGCAACTGTGCCAGAAGGCTTAAAACACAATGCCCATATGTTCTATATCAAACTTAAAGATATCGACGAGCGTACCGAGTTCAATGATTATATGAAATCCCATGGTATTTTGACGGTATTCCACTATGTTGCATTGCATACTAGCCCTGCGGGTATCGAGTTTGGCCGTTTCCATGGTGAAGATAAATATACAACATCAGAAAGTGATCGCTTAGTGCGTTTACCGATGTTCTACAACATGACTGATGATGAACAGCAGACAGTCATTGAGCGAATCAAAGCGTTCTTTGCCTAATGTCTCTTGCTAAAGCATCGGTTTGGACTGCTGGCTCTACCCTGATTAAAATCGGGGTAGGCCTGTTAATCGTTAAGTTGTTTGCAGTCTCATTTGGGCCCAGCGGTGTGGGGCTAGCGGGTAACTTCCGCCAATTGATTACTGTACTAGGGGTGTTATCTGGTGCAGGGATTTTCAATGGTGTCACAAAATATGTTGCAGAGCACCACCAAGACCCACAAAAATTACGTGCGGTTCTGGGAACGTCATCGACGATTATTCTAGGGTTTTCAGCGCTACTTGCGCTTATCTTTTTACTTTGCAGTGCGCCAATCAGCGTAGCGTTGTTTGATAGTGAAAAATACAGCTCGGTTATTCAAATAGTCGCTTTAATTCAAATGGGTATCGCGTATGCGAACTATTTCCTGGCTATTTTGAAGGGCTACCGAGACGCATCGGCAAACGCATTAGCCATTATTTTGGGTAGCATAATCGGAGTTGTTGCCTATTATTTATGCTATCTGGTTGGTGGGTATGAAGGCGCTCTCGCAGGGTTAGCATTAGTGCCTGCACTCGTGGTACTGCCTGCGGCTGGGATGGTAATTAAACGTAAGCAATTTGCGTTATCGTCATTGAAGCCCGCATGGGACAAAGCGATTGCGACTAATTTAGGCAAATTTACGGTCATGGCGATGTTAACAGCAGTCACGTTGCCAGTCGCTTATATCATGATGCGAAACCTACTCGCCCAAACCTATAGTTGGGATGAAGTGGGGTTATGGACCGGTGTGACCACCATTTCAGACGCCTATTTGCAGTTTATTACCGCGACATTTTCAGTGTATTTGTTGCCGACTTTATCGCGTTTGCAACATAAAAATGAAATTTCAGCCGAAATTGTTAAAGCATTGAAATTTGTTTTACCTGCCGTTGCGGTTGTCAGTTTTACGGTTTGGTTACTACGTGATTTTGCGATTTGGTTGCTGTTCTCAAAAGAATTTACAGGTATGCGAGACCTGTTTGCATGGCAGCTGGTCGGCGATGTATTGAAAGTGGGGGCTTACGTATTTGGCTATTTGGTTATTGCCAAAGCCGCATTGCGTTTTTATGTCCTTACTGAAGTGAGTCAATTTATATTATTAACGGGTTTTGCGCATTGGCTAATCCCTGAACATGGCGCAGTAGGTGCAACTCAGGCTTATATGGCCACTTATATTGTCTATTTTACCTTATGTTGTTGCGTATTTTTGATTTACCGTAGGCGAGCATGACAACCTTAATACATGTACTGGGATCGAACCTCCCACACCACAATCAGACGGTATTGACGTTTTTTAATGACGTCATTTGCCAAGCAGAAATCGCTCCGTCATCAACACCGCATTTTATGGTCGTAAGCGACGATGCGCAGCTTGCTGACGCTTATCCTCAGCTAAAAATAGATGTTTTTGCGAATAAACAGGCTATTGCCAATAGTGTTATACAGCGTGCCAAGGCAAATCGCCGTACTCGCTTTTTCTTTCATGGGCAATTCAATGCGCCTATTTGGCTAGCGCTGTTATTTGGCCAAATTAAATCCCATCAGTTTTGGTGGCATATATGGGGAGCTGACCTCTATGAAGAGTCTAGCTCATTAAAATTTAAGTTATTCTATATCTTACGTCGTCTAGCGCAGAAAAAAGTAGGGCACGTGTGTGCTACACGCGGGGATTTGTGTTATTTCCACCAGTCGAACCCGAAAGTACCTGCGACAGTGTTGTATTTTCCAACACGAATGGACCCCGCATTAACAATAAGCGAGCCTAAGGTGCGTGAAGGCGCTCAACTGACTATTTTGTTGGGTAACTCAGGTGACCGTTCGAATCGCCATGTAGAGGCACTGAGTGCGATTAAACAGCAATTTGGTGATGAGGTTAAGGTGATTGTCCCAATGGGCTATCCTGCCAATAACCAAGGCTATATTGAACAAGTCGAACAGGCTGCAAATAGTGAGTTTACTTCAGGACAAGTCGAAATCCTGAAAGAGCGCATGGAATTTAGCGAGTACCTGAATTTGCTCAAATCCTGTGATCTTGGCTATTTTATTTTTAATCGCCAACAAGGGGTGGGGACGGTTTGTTTGCTGATCCAATTTGGCATTCCGTTTGTAATCAGCCGTCAAAATACGTTCTGGCAGGATTTAACTGCTCAAAATGTCCCTGTGTTTTTCTATGGTGACAACCTGACGATACCGCTGGTGGACGAAGCTCAGCGCCAAATGAGTTTATTAGATAAACACCATATTGAATTTTTTGCTCCCAACTTTACTGAGGGCTGGAAAGCCGTTCTCAGAGCCGTGGAGGAGCGAGCATGACGCTGACGGAATTAGGCGGCTTAGCACTGGTCTACCTGATATCAATTATTTTTATTGGTACTTTGCTATACAAAGAGTTTTTACGTGCTCGGTTTAACTTCAATATTTTCTTCTCAATGCTGTATTTATTGACGTTTTACTTTGGTTTTCCATTAACCTGTGCGTTAGTGTTTCAATTTGATGTTGCGGTTGTTAAGGCGGATTACTTACTTTACGCCCAACTAGCGGCAACTAGTTTTTATGCGATTTATTATGTCGCTTATAAAACACGGCTTTCTAGGCAACCGGATGCACCACGCCGCGCGTTGTTTAGCATGAACAAAGTGGAAACGAATTTAACCTGTCTGTTATTGATTCTGATTGCTGTCGTGACAGTAGGTATCTTTTTCATGCAGAACGGTTTTTTGCTGTTTAAGTTAAAATCCTATAGCCAAATTTTCTCCAGCCAAGTTTCTGGCGTGGCATTAAAACGCTTTTTCTATTTCTTCATTCCTGCAATGTTGATTGTTTATTTCTTGCGGCCAACACAGAAACGCTGGATTTTCTTTCTTGTTAGTACCGTCGCATTTGGTTTCTTAACCTATGTTATCGTCGGGGGAACAAGAGCGAACATCATTATTGCCTTCGCGCTGTTCTTATTTATTGGGATTGTCAGAGGTTGGATTACGCTGTGGATGCTAGCCGCGGCTGGGGTCGCCAGTATTGTAGGGATGTTCTGGTTAGCCTTAAAACGCTATGGCCTAGATGTCAGTGGTGCTGAAGCGTATTACACTTTCTTGTACTTAACGCGGGACACATTCTCCCCGTGGGAAAACTTAGCATTGCTGCTGAGTCATTACGATGAGATGGATTTTCAAGGCCTAGCGCCGATTATCCGTGACTTTTATGTTTTTATTCCTTCTTGGGTTTGGCCAGAACGTCCAGATACGGTATTGAATTCTGCCAACTATTTTACGTGGGAAGTGCTCAACAACCATTCTGGGCTGGCAATTTCGCCAACACTGATTGGTTCATTAGTGGTGATGGGCGGGGTAATTTTTATACCACTCGGAGCCATCGTTGTGGGGCTTATCATCAAATGGTTTGATTGGATCTATGGCATGAGCCTGAAAGAACCGAATCGCTATAAGGCCGCCATTATGCAGGCATTTTGTTTTGGCGCCATTTTTAACATTATTGTTTTAGCGCGTGAAGGCGTGGATTCTTTCGTCTCACGGGTGGTTTTCTTTTGCTTAATATTCGGACTGTGTCTGGTGTTAGCAAAATTACTGTATTGGTTATTTGAAAGTGCAGGGCTTATTCGCACAAAAACAGCTTCTTTTTTAAGAAGCCAACAGCGTGAAAGCCGCTAAAGGAGTATCATGGAATCGTCATCAACTCAGTCTTCATCAGTTACACAGTCATCTATTCCACAATCATCTATTCCACAATATAGTATTCGTGGTCATAATATTTGGGGCTTTAAAGATATGGCCCACTTTTTAGACTACTTATTTGCTGATGGGAAAACGAAAACGGGAACACTCGTTGCGATTAATGCAGAAAAAGTGATGATCGCTGAACAAGATACGGCTTTAAATACATTACTAGGCCAAGCCGAATATTTGTATGCTGATGGAATTAGTATTGTCCGTGCTATTCGCCGTAAATATCCCCAAGCTGAAGTTTCCCGCGTGGCTGGTGCTGACTTATGGGAAGGCTTAATGGAAAGAGCCGGTAAAGAAGGTACGCCGGTTTTCTTAGTGGGTGGCAAACCAGAAATCCTAGAACAAACCGAAAGCAAGCTGCGCTCGCAGTGGAATGTGAACATTGTTGGCTCGCAAAACGGTTATTTTACTGCTGAAGACCGAAGTGCATTGTTCGAACGTATTCGTACAAGTGGTGCCAAAATTGTTACTGTTGCGATGGGTTCCCCGAAACAAGAACTGTTCATGCGTGATTGCCGAACAGTCCACCCTGATGCGTTATATATGGGTGTTGGGGGGACTTATGATGTGTTTACAGGGCATGTTAAACGCGCCCCGAAAGTTTGGCAAAACTTAGGTCTGGAATGGTTGTATCGCTTATTATCTCAACCTTCTCGTATTACTCGTCAGTTTAAATTACTGAAATTTTTAGGCTACTATTACGGTGGCAAGCTGTAATTTTTGTAATTATTTGATTTTTATCGTTATTATCGATGTATTTTACTGACCGCAAGTAGGCTTAAACTTTTGCTTGCGGTCTGAATTCTCCGAATTACTGGTCTCTTCCTTCAAATATTTCTATAATCCCTCAAAAATAATCATATTCGCACCAGTTTGTGCTTAATCTTGCGGCTATGGCATTTTTTTAATCGCCTAATTAATGCTTTTCAAATAATTGCAGTGATTATTACTAACTGAGTTTCAATTAAAACTGCATTTTAAATATCTAACTTTGACAGGGGTATGTATGGGAAATCCACAGCAGGGGCTTCAACGTGGGTTAGAAGCACGCCATATCGAGCTGATTGCGCTCGGTGGAACTATTGGCGTTGGGTTATTTATGGGATCCGCCAGTACACTAAAATGGGCGGGACCTTCTGTTTTACTGGCTTATATCATCGCAGGAATTTTTGTTTTCTTCATTATGCGCTCAATGGGGGAAATGCTATTTCTTGAGCCTGTAACGGGTTCTTTTGCTTCGTTTGGTTATAAATATTTAAGTCCATTTTGGGGATGTCTCACCGCATGGGGCTACTGGTTTATGTGGGTGGCTGTCGGTATTTCTGAGATCACGGCCATTGGCGTATATGCCGAATATTGGTTCCCTGATGTGCCGCAATGGATTTTTGCCATTATTGCAGTGGTATTAGTGGCATTAGCTAACTTAGCCGCTGTACGGCTGTATGGAGAGCTTGAGTTCTGGTTTGCCATGATCAAAGTGACCACGATTGTGGTGATGATTTTAATTGGTTTAGGACTGATTTTTTTTGGTCTGGGTAATAACTTTGAGCCGATTGGGCTTGCGAACCTTACCGAACATGGTGGTTTCTTTGCCGGGGGCTGGAAAGGCTTCTTATTTGCTTTGTGTATCGTTGTGGCCTCTTATCAAGGGGTTGAGCTGGTTGGGATCACTGCGGGTGAGGCGAAAAATCCTCAAGTCACGTTAAGAAAGGCGATCAATAATATTTTATGGCGCATATTAATTTTTTATGTGGGCGCTATCTTTATTGTTGTAACGCTGTTTCCGTGGACTGAAGTGGGTTCTCAAGGTAGTCCATTTGTTCTCACCTTTGCGAAAGTCGGTATTGTATCTGCCGCAGCGGTGATTAACTTTGTGGTGTTAACCGCAGCGTTATCTGGCTGTAATAGCGGGATGTATAGTGGTGGACGGATGCTGTATGCCTTAGCGCAAAATAAACAGTTGCCTCGCTCATTATTGAAATTAACAAAGAACGGTGTGCCGGCACGTTGTGTAGGTTTTACTATCCTTTGCTTAGTGGCCGGATCAAGCCTGAATTACATCATACCGAATCCAGAGAAAGTCTTTGTGTATGTCTATAGTGCGAGTGTGTTACCCGGAATGGTGCCTTGGCTAGTGCTATTGACCAGTCAAATCCGTTTTCGACAACAAAACAAAGAAAAACTTATCGGACACCCTTTCAAATCGATTCTTTTTCCGTGGGTTAACTATGTAACCTTACTATTTTTAGCCTGCGTTTTGGTTGGAATGGCGATTAACCCAGATACTCGCTTATCTTTAATCGTGGGAGCTATCTTTTTAGGGGGCGTTTCCCTGCTTTATTTCATCATTCGTCTGTTCAATAACCGTAATGCAAAAGTTTAATCGCCGTATTTTGGTTGATTTTTATTAGCGGTACAGTGAAAAGAGGGTAAATATGCTCTCTTTCTCGACGAAATGGATAAAAGGCAAGCAATCGATATTTTTATTTCAAAAAGGACTAGACAGAAGGAGGATAAATCCGTACTATCCTCTCCCGCAACGGCGTTAAGCGCCCGTAGCTCAGCTGGATAGAGCGCTGCCCTCCGGAGGCAGAGGTCTCAGGTTCGAATCCTGTCGGGCGCACCAGTTTTAGCGCTTCGCTACGGTTGGCAAAATGACGTTGTATGTAGTAATATAGCAACGCTTTGAAAAAAGTGAAGTTATGGTGGCTATAGCTCAGTTGGTAGAGCCCTGGATTGTGATTCCAGTTGTCGTGGGTTCGAGTCCCATTAGCCACCCCATTTTTTTGTGATATTGCGAGGGTGGCGGAATTGGTAGACGCGCTAGCTTCAGGTGTTAGTGTCCTATGGACGTGGGGGTTCAAGTCCCCCCTTTCGCACCACGAAGAAATGTAATGAGTACTAAAAAATTCGGCGAGTAGCGCAGCTTGGTAGCGCAACTGGTTTGGGACCAGTGGGTCGGAGGTTCGAATCCTCTCTCGCCGACCAATTTAAAGAAACCCGTCTTAATCGACGGGTTTTTTGCTTTCTATTCTTATACTTTCATACTTCATACTTCATACTTCATACTTCATACTTCATACTTCATACTTCATACTTCATACTTCATACTTCAAACCGTGTGTTGTTGGCTATGTTCAGCTACCTAGGTCACATACTTATGTATGTTCATCGGGATATCTTCATTTGCGGTTTAGCCATAACTAGAATTATCTAGAGTATATTCAGGGTGTTTTTCAATTAGTGACTGGATATAGTTAATTGCTTGTTTTTATTTGTAATTTAACAGGCTATCTCGCTAGTGTCGTAGAATAGATACAATCCATTATATTGATGTCGCCAAAAGGCGACATATTACCTATTGATTTATAAGAAAATATAAATAACTCATTTATGGTGTCTCTAAACTGCGACAAAATAGTACAGCAAGATATGGGCAACAGATGCGTACATTCTTTAATGTTAGAGAGGTTGACTTCCAAGAAGAAAAATTATGTGTAAAACCGGAGGGATGAGAGAGAAGTTAAAAGAGCGAGCTTAAAAAATATCATTTAAAAAAAGTTGGCATGCATTGTGCATTATTCTATATGTAGATGCTCATCTCACTTCTTATGACAGCGAAGCTTCATAAACCCAGAGATGACGCAAAGCCGATTATCGGTGCCTATTGTCCAACTTAGATGATCAAGAGCTCATCCTCTTACCATCAACGAACGGGCGAAACGTTGAGTGAGGCACCATCCGTCTGTAGACCTGATTGTATTTTACACCTGCCTTGTGCAGGTGTTTTTTTTGTCTATACAAAATACTTAGCCCCTTAGAAAATAACTAAGAGGCTGAAAATAAAACAGGTATTAGCTTCTACCTTTACTAAACCACTTACTGAACCAGCGAGTAATATAGGTATAGCAGAGGATAATGAATGTAATAATGAAAATGTCTTTACTAAGATCTTCGGTGTTAAACCCAATAACCATAATAAAAACAAAAGGTGATAATACTAGCAGCAGAAGATCAAAGAATATTTGTAAACGGTTTGGGGTTGCAATAATCCAGCGCCAAATAGTTTTAATTACATTCATATCGATATCCCTAATTCATTCAAAACAAAGATGTATATAAAGCTTTATACACTATGTGTTTATTTTATAACATAGCCAAGTGTGTTTTGCTGATCCTTAAATAACGATTATTGATTAAACATTGAGTTATTGATCTGTAATGTTGCCAATCATAAACCTCATATTCTCTTTTTATGATGATTTAATGCGATTAAAGCAATGCATTTAAATTGTTTTCTGTGTTTTTATTTGGGAAGGTAAATGTAGTTGCAGTTAAGCTTATGAATAAAAAAACTCCACTAAAATAAGTGGAGTTTTTAGAAGAGGCTAAACAAGAGTATTAGTTTCGTTCTTGTTTTAATGAGTGGTTTAATGCGTCTTGGCGAATTTTTGCCGCATCGCTAGGCTTATGTTGTTTGTCAAACGCATCGGCTAACCATGATGCATCCTGCACATCAAAACGTTGAGCCAAAGCAGCTTTAAAGTAGGTTTCTGCTTTGTCCCATTGGGCGTGTTGTAGCGACAAAACGCCCAATGTACTGTTGAGTAATGGGGTGGCACCGTTTTGTTTTTGCAGATGTAAAAGGGTTTTTTCGATAACTTCAGGGCGTTCACTGTTAAGTTTCGGTACTAACAGAAGCAAGCGTTCATCATATTGCTGTTTTAAGCCATCAATAATTATTTTTTCTGCACTTGCAGTATCACCACATTCAATTAAATGTTCAGCTAAGAAAGCTTGCAATGCGGTTTCATGACGAACTCGGCGAGGCTGTGCTTTCCACCAAGCTTTTAGCCCATCACTACCCCCTTCAGCCATATATTGGTTCATCAGCCCTTTGTAAGCCTTTAATTTCAGTGCATCGAGCTCATCTTCATTGTGTAACTGTACTTTGGCCATGACCGGAAGTAATTCAATCAGCGACTGGTAAGCGCCTGAACGTAAGTAAGCTTGTTCCGCGAGGCGCAGTACTTCGGGGTGCCTTGGAGCTTTGTCGAGAAGTTTATCAATGCCATTACGAGCAGCATGGACTTCCCCTTCCGCTAATTGGATACGGACACGGCTGATATCAACGGGAAGTTGGTCACTTCCCGCGGCTTCTGCGGCTCTATCTAAGTACTGGTGAGTGCGATATTCATCACCACGTTGTTGAGCGGCTTCAGCTGCCATTAGGTAGTTAATCACGGGTTGTTGAGAGAAATCAGCATGTTTGCTCATTAACTTTTCAACCTGTTCGAAATCACCTTCTGCTAATTTCAATAGCGCTTTTTGTGTTTGAGTATGTGCTTTGTGGTATTTACGACCACTTACCCAACCTCTGGTACGTGATGTTGTACTGATAAAGCGACGATAGCACCAACCGAGGAACAACAGCACAAATTGGAGCAGGATAAAGCCTAAAACGAGGCTGGTTACACTGGTTGTGATGTCATAATTGTCAGTACGAATAAAAACATAACCTTGGTGACCTGCTAATAATGGGCCTAAGATCACCCCGGCAATAAGTACTATAAATAGGATCAGGACTTTTATCATAATTACCCCCTATTGCCAGCAGGCTCTGCTGATTCAAAAGGGTGAGGATTATCAGCTGATTCTGCTTTTTGTGTATCCGTGGCAGGAACTGCGGCATCGGCCGCCGCCTCTGTTGACACTTCAGGCGCATCCGCTGCGGCATCAACAGCACCATCGTTAACTTTTGTGTTGTCTGACGACTGAGAAAGTAAGCTGCGAACCCGAGTTTGCATGACTTTGTCTAGCTTCTCTTGGCTTTCTAAGGTGTCAGGCATTTCAATGTCAATCGGCTGATTGATTAAGTCATCAATGGTTGATAAGAACGCTTTAGTTTCAGGCGCTTCAGTATCAAAATAGGCTCTTACCCATGTCGAAGCTTGTTCTAATGACTGTTTGTAAGTGGCTTCTTGATAACGGGGTACAGCTTGCGCTGCGATTAATAATTGAGAACGAATGTTTTCACGTAGGTAAATATCTTGGTTTGGGGCTAGAAGCGGGGCTTCTGAGCCATCACGAGCTCGTACTGTGACAAAGTCATTTGCAAAACTTTTCCAGCTACGCGCCAAATTTTGTTTCCAATCTGAGATGTCATCGCTAACGTCAGCGTTGTCTTCACTTTTCGCGTCGCCACTGTTTAAATCCGCTAATCGTAAGTTATCGACTTCATTACTTAGCTGGTTTAAACGTAAAATAATACCGTCATAGTCAACTTGGTTGATCGCAGCTAATTTAGCCATATCACTGTTAATTGACCTACGAATGTCGAGTAGGCTCGGGTCATTCATTTCTGCCAGACTTGAGTCTGCACTTTTTAACAGAACGGCTGCGGTTACTGGGTCGCGGTCATTCCACAGCTTTCTTCCTGCCATTTTGACCATAAAGTCAGCTTGGGCCAGTAGCCAACTCTTCACATCAGCGCTGGACAATGCCGTGACGTGTGCTTGCAACTCTTGCATGCGACGGTTGAGGTTCTCTTCATATTCACGAGAATGGCTTTTTATTTCAGAATTAGCCGCAATTAGTGCGTCTAACCGTTGCCTGTCTGAGTTTTGTTGTTCGACTAAGTCACTTAGCTTTTGCTTTAATTCATTGTTTTCATTAGCTAAATTAATATTGCTTTGTTGGGTGAAATAGTACAACCCACCGCCAATAGCGATGATAATAGCGATAGCAATTACACCGCCTATCAGACCAGAACGTTTTTGTTCCGAAGAAGGTTTAGTTTTTGGGCGCTGTTGTTCTGCGCCAGCTTCTGGGGTAACCGTCTCGGTTGTTTTATCGTGTTCCGTCATAAATTAGCATCCCATATCGATTGAAATTAATGCTTCTAATAAAGCATTATTATCTGCGCTATTAGCTACACAGACCTTTTGCCATCCACTTTTGCGGGCTTGGTCTGCAATCCGTTCACTGACGACAAGTAGGCGGCGGGAAAACCACCAAGTTTGGTATTCTTCAGTGATTAATTCTTCTAACAAGGCTAACATTTGACCACTAGTGATCACAACATCGGTAATACCGGTTTGAAACCATTGGTCATTGAACTGGGTTTTATCATAATGAACAGGGTGCCTTGCATAACATTCACAATAATCGACTTGTGCGCCACGAGACCTTAATGTCGATGCAAGCAGTTCTCTTCCGCCATTTCCACGCAATAACAGGGCTTTTTTCTCTTCAAGAAACTGCAAATCCGAATGGGTTAGGAGTACTTCACTAGTTTCCCCTTGCTCTGCCCAACGTACATTTTTACCGGTTATCCGTTGAAAAAACTGCCCTGTAGAACGACCAATTGCATAGTAAGATAACTTATCTGACCAGCTACGGGCCATTTGTTCAAGCGTTAAATTTGCGTATTCGACTGCATTTTTAGATAAAAGAAAGACTAAATCATTCACAGTAAGGCTATCAAGTTGAGAAATAAGGGTATTTAATTCAGCGCCGGGGCCAATGTGAATTAAAGGGGAGGAGAAGGCTTCTCCCCCTTTGGCAGTGATTGCCGTGATCAGCTCTGAACCTGCAGGCTCAGGGCGAGTGACAAGCACTTTCATGCAGGCGGGTTTCCTTGATAGACATCCGCCAAAATTTCCCTTGCACCACGCTCAAGTAATTCTTCAGCCAATGATACCCCTGCTTGGTTAGCTTCGCTTGGAGAAACGAGCCGTTCCCCACGAATAATCACGCTGCCGTCTGGGGCTCCCACCAAGGCACGCAGCCATATTTTGTCATCTTGCCAAATAGCATAACTGCCAATGGGGACTTGGCAACCGCCTTCAAGGCGCATATTCATCGCACGCTCAGCAAGGACACAGGTTGAGGTTGCGTTATTATTTAGCTTCGCAAGTAACTCACGGGTTTTACTGTCATTTAAACGGCATTCGATACCGACCGCTCCTTGGCCTACCGCAGGTAAGCACTGTTCTGGAGCGAGGGCGGTTTTAATTCGCATTTCTAACCCCAAACGTTTTAACCCTGCAACGGCCAAAATAATAGCGTCATATTCACCGTTATCTAATTTTGATAGGCGTGTTCCTACATTGCCGCGTAAGTCGCGAATGACTAAATCAGGGCGGAGTTCCCTTAATTGGCATTGACGGCGTAAACTCGATGTCCCGACGATGCAGCCCTCTGGCAATGCATCAAGACTATCGTAGTGGTTTGAAACAAAGGCATCTCGAGGGTCTTCACGTTCACAAATCGTGACTAACCCTAAGCCTTCAGGAAATTCAACAGGGACATCTTTCATCGAGTGAACGGCAATGTCAGCGCGCCCTTCCAATAAAGCAAGTTCTAGCTCTTTGACGAACAGCCCTTTTCCGCCAACTTTCGCGAGAGGTGTATCAAGGATGATGTCGCCTTTTGTCACCATAGGGACTAATTCAACCTGTAAGCCCGGGTGAAGCTGCTCTAATTTGTCTTTGACAAAGTGTGCTTGCCATAGGGCTAGAGGACTTTTGCGCGTTGCAATACGCACGATATTTGTTGATGTCATTTTTACTGTTTTCTCTGGCGAAGAATGCCGCAGATTAACCATACAATTGGCATTAGTTTTAACATGTTAAGGATATTTTTTCCAGTTAGGTGAAAAAAACCTCTTTGAATCGTTTATCACCGATTCACTTTTTCTACCATGATGCAAGAAAGAGATTCAAAATGAGATGACCTAGAACTGCTATTAAGTGATTTCTTTAGCTTATCGTGCTATTTTTTGCGTGGAACATTCTGTGTTTTCTGTTAATTCGTGTTGAAGCGTGTAAGCACAGACGCTGTGCGTATTGTACTTAATATCATTCTATTTTGCTTTTTTACTAAACAACTGGGTAAAAAGAAATTATTCCATTGAAAAACAAGGGATATTTTACAGATTAAAAAATAAAAAGCCTTTTTATACAATATGTTGAAAAGCATTTTGTATCAAAAATAAGCGCGTAAAATTATGTGATCTACTTTACCCTTTTGATGCAAGGTGTTAAATTGATCACGTTTCCGACAATCCATTTGAAAATTATTTTAAATCTATCTCTATCTGTTGGGTGCTGGGAAATTCTCCGGTTTGTATTACTTTCATTCAATCAGGCGTAACCTTTGTATCTCTATATTGAAACCTTAAAACAAAGACTGGATGCGATAAACCAATTACGGTTGGAACGTGCAACAGCTTCTATGAGTGAAGCCTTCTCGAAGGTTTATAGCTTGCTGCCTGTCTTGTTTCATTATCATCATCCAATGATACCTGGTTTTATTGAAGGTAATGTGCCTCATGGTGTCTGTTTTTTCTCTCCTGATACAGAGCAAAAAAAATGGTTGGAACCTTTTGCGCGTTTTCTGCCCACGATTGAAACCGAAACGAATGGTGAATTACCGATTACGGGTATTTACTCAATGGGGAGTACTTCATCTGTTGGGCAAAGTCAGTGTTCAGATATCGACGTTTGGGTTTGTCATCCTTCTTGGTTAGACCACGAAGAAAAACGTTTTTTGCAAAAGAAGTGCACCTTAATTGAACAGTGGGCAGCGTCTTTAGGCATTGATGTCACTGTTTTTCTAATCGATGAAAATCGTTTTCGTCATCATGCCAGTGGGCATATAGGTGGGGAGAACTGTGGTTCAACGCAACACATTCTATTATTAGATGAATTTTATCGAACTGCTGTGCGTATGGCGGGTAAACGTTTGCTGTGGACCATGGTACCGGTTGAAGAAGAGCAGCATTACGATGAATATGTTATGGGGTTATATGCACAAGGCGTGCTAACGCCTAATGAATGGCTTGATTTAGGCGGGTTAAGCGAACTTTCTGCTGCGGAATATTTCGGTGCAAGCCTATGGCAGTTGTACAAAAGTGTCGATTCCCCCTATAAAGCCGTGTTGAAGAGTATCTTGCTGGAGTCCTATTCATGGGACTATCCCAATGGCAAACTATTAGCGATGGAGTTTAAGCGTCATTTACATGCTGGCGAAATCGTGTGTTACGGCTTGGATTCATACTGTTTAATGTTAGAGCGAGTGACACGTTACCTGACTGAAATTAATGATTTAACTCGCCTTGATCTTATCCGTCGCTGTTTCTACTTGAAAGTGTGTGAAAAACTGTCTGAAGAAGACGCTAACACGTGCTCAGGCTGGCGCCGTGATGTGTTGTCTCAGTTGGTTGAATCATGGGGGTGGGGATCAGCGCGTTTGTCGATACTCGATACGCGTAATCAGTGGAAAATTGAGCGTGTCCGTGAGGCGCATAACGAGTTACTTGACACGATGATGCAAAGTTATCGTAATCTTATTCGTTTTGCGCGTAGAAATAATTTAAGTGTTAGTGCAAGCCCACAAGATATTGGGGTATTAACCCGTAAATTATATGCGGCTTTTGAGGCCCTTCCTGGTAAGGTGACATTAGTTAACCCCCAAATTTCACCTGATTTAAGCGAAGCGCATCTCACCTTTATTTATGTACCAGAAGGGCGCGCGAACCGGAGTGGTTGGTATCTGTATAACCAAGCACCAAATATTGATGCTATTATTGGGCATCAACCTCTTGAATATAACCGCTATTTAAATAAATTAGTGGCGTGGGCGTATTTTAATGGTCTGCTGACTGAGACAACCCAAGTTTATATGCATAATGGGAAATCCCAGTGTGATGAACGAAAACTGCTTGAGCTAATGCACGATGTTTCAAGTCATTTTCCTATCAGGTTGCCCGCCCCAACGCCAAAAGCGCTTTATAGCCCGTGTGAAATTCGCCATCTTGCAATCATTGTTAATTTAGAAAAAGACCCAACACAGGTATATTCAGAGCAAGTCGTTCATGTTGATTTTAGAAAACTGGATATTTTCAGTTTTGGCGAATCACAACAATGCCTGATCGGTAGCATTGATTTGTTATATCGCAATTCGTGGAATGAGGTAAGAACGCTACATTTCAGCGGAGAACAGTGCATGTTAGAAGCACTTAAGACCATTTTAGGGAAAATGCATCAAGATGCATCGCCTCCTGAAGCGGTCGAGGTGTTTTGTTATAGTGAGCACTTACGTGGGTTGATTCGTACCCGTGTACAACAGCTAATATCTGAGTGTGTTGAATTACGTTTATCGAGCAACCGAAATGACCCTGGGCGTTTTAAAGCATTACGTATCGCGGGGCAAACGTGGGGTTTATTCTTTGAGCGCCTGAATGTATCCGTACAAAAACTTGAGAATGCGGTTGAGTTCTATGGGGCTATCTCCCATAACAAGCTGCATGGCTGGCCAGTTAAACTTCAGGCGAAGAGTGACAACCATTTGCCTGCCGTTGTTGATGGCTATGCGAGTGAAGGGATTGTACAGTTTTTCTTTGAAAATACCGCAGACAATACCGGTTTTAATATTTATGTTTTAGATGAAGCGAATCGGGTTGAAATTTATTCCCACTGTGAAGGGTCGAAAGAAGATCTTGTCCGTGATGTGAGTAAATTCTATTCTTCTTCCCACGACCGGTTTACCTATGGTGCAAACTTTATCAACTTCAATTTACCGCAATTTTACCAAATCATTAATCAAGACGGTAAAAACCAAGTTGTTGCATTTTCTGGCGGGACATGGCCATTTACGGCAGAAGATGATGACATTGGGTATGAAATGCATTCGAGCCAACCGCAGCACCCACAAGCGCACTATTATTGATGGTAGGCAGTATAACGCTGCCCACCGTCTAAACTCGTAACGCTTAGAATGAAAAGGGCTCTTGGCTTTGAAAAGCAATTGCCTCGGCTAGTTTAGTCTTAAATTCATGCCCTGAGCGGTCACAAATCCAATGACCTTGTTTATAATCATAATGGTACCCACCCTGTTTAGTTGCTAACCATATTTGGTGGAATGCCTCTTGTTTGTTGATAATAATTTTACTGCCATCTTCAAAACTAAGCGTCATCACACCACCATTGATTTCACAATCAATATCGGCATCACCCTCATAGTTATCTAAATGCTCTTCGATGCTGCTTAGTAGCGTTTCGGCTAGCTGATGAAATTCGCTGTCATTCACGATTAATTTCCTGTTTGCTCACAATGGTTTAATTGAAATTATTATTGTTAATTGAAATTATAGGAGGGAACCTACATTGGGGTCAATCTAAGCATACCCACTAAAAATTTCAGACTAAATTTAGCCTAAAGTATATAATATCAGCATGCTGGATAAACAGGCGTGATTTGCGAGGCCACTCCTGTTATTGTGTAAAATATCAGATGTCAAAAGTAAGTATTACGGGCGAAAAAGAATGAAAAAAAGTTTAATTGGGCTTAGTGCACTAGTTGTTTTATTTACCCTTTCTGGCTGTGGCTTAAAAGGCCCGTTGTATTTTCCGCCGGAAGAAACTGCAGCTCTGGCTAAGGCATCTGATGTGCAACCTACCGCACAAGACAGTACTGCCAAAGAGCCGGCTCAAACCACAAATAATCAGTAAGTCGCCTCAATGGAGCGTGAAATGCAATTTTCTAAAATGCATGGCTTAGGCAATGACTTCATGGTTGTCGATGGTGTTACACAAAATGTGTATTTTTCGCCTGAATTGATTTGTCGGTTAGCAGATAGGCACACAGGCGTTGGGTTCGATCAACTACTATTAGTTGAAGCTCCTTATGACCCTGACCTTGATTTTCATTATCGTATTTTTAATGCGGATGGCAGTGAAGTTGCACAATGTGGCAATGGAGCCCGTTGTTTTGCTCGTTTTGTTAGGCTCAAAGGCTTAACGAATAAGCAAAAAATTAAAGTCAGTACTCAGTCCGGCCGTATGACATTAACCATAAATGAGAATGATGATGTCAGCGTTAATATGGGCGAACCTGATTTTGAACCGCAGAGAGTACCATTTCGCGCCGTCAAAGAAGAAAAGACCTATATTATTCGAGCACAAGAACGTACAGTGTTGTGTGGGGTTGTCTCAATGGGTAACCCGCATTGTGTGATTCAAGTTGAAAGTATTCATACGGCAGAAGTCGAAGTTTTAGGTCCCGCTTTAGAAAATCATGAGCGTTTTCCAGAACGTGCCAATATTGGTTTTATGGAAATTATCAGCGCTGACCACATTCGCTTGCGTGTTTATGAACGCGGGGCTGGGGAAACTCAAGCTTGTGGTAGCGGAGCATGCGCGGCTGTCGCAGTTGGAATTACTCAAGGGCTACTGGCGAAGCGGGTCAAAGTCGATTTGCCGGGGGGCTCATTAGATATCGCGTGGGAAGGCCCAGGGTCGCCACTTTATATGACAGGCCCTGCAACGCATGTTTATGACGGAGTCATTCAACTCTAATTTTGAATAGCTGAAGAGGGAAAAATGGATAAAACCAAAAAAGCACAGGAGTTGGTTCATCAGATTGATGAGCTTGATGTCGTGCGCTACTTAACGGAAAACCCCTATTTTTTTCTTCGTAATGCACAACTGTTGGAGCAACTAAAAGTCCCACATGTCGTGCGGGAAGCGATTTCATTGCCTGAGTTAGTGATGAGCCGTCAACGGTTGAAAATCAAAGAGCTCGAACAAGATATTCGTTTTATGGTTGAACAAGCCCATGAAAATGTGGAGCTTTTTGAAGAGTTGTTAGTGTTGGTGATTGAAATGTCATCAGCAGAAAGTTTACAGCAAATGCTGTTAGCACTAAATCGTTGGGCAAAAAGGCTGGGTTTATCTGGTGCTCAGGTACGCTTGTTTAGTGATAGCTGGCATTTGTCCGCACCTATGGATGCACATCAATTAGTTATTTCGCGTCGTGTCTTTGAACCCGTAAGAATTCAACGGTTTGGCGATAACCGTAACTACCTCGGTCGGCTAAATGGCCCTGAAATCCAACTACTTTTACCAGATGCATTAAATGTCGGCTCAGTCGCTATTTCACTGTTTGGTCATCACGGTGAATCAGGTATGGTCATTTTTACTAGCCGGGATCGTGAACACTATCAACATGATATGGGAACAGTCATGTTGGAAAAAGTCGCTCAAATTCTACCGAGGTTATTATGCCAATGGATAGAACGCCTGTAAAAAATCAGCCAGAAGGGCTGATGAGCCAAATTGAAGCTTTTCTGCATTATTTGCGAGTTGAACGCCGGCTAAGCCCTGTCACTATCACTAATTATCGCCGCCAACTCAGCGTTATCGTGGAAATGTTAGCCTCCTTAAATATCCACGAATGGCAAAAAGTGGATGCGACTATTGTGCGCAATGTTGCCGCTAAAAGTCGTAAATCGGGCTTGCAAGCGGCAAGTATGGCGTTGCGGTTATCATCGCTACGTAGTTTTTTTGATTGGATGGTTCATCAAGGGGAACTACCAGCAAACCCGGCAAAAGCAATCCATGCCCCTAAATCTAAAAAGCGTCTCCCTAAAAATATGGATGTGGATGAAGTTTCCCAACTGTTGAATATGGATAGTGGCGACCCCCTTGTTGTACGTGACCGAACAATGCTTGAAGTGATGTACGGTGCGGGGTTACGGTTATCTGAGCTCGTTGGGCTGGACGTTCGTCATCTTGATTTAAATACGGGTGAAGTGTGGGTGATGGGAAAAGGGAGCAAAGAGCGCAGAGTGCCAATGGGTAAAACAGCGGTGAGCTGGCTGCAGCGTTGGCTTGAGATGCGAGAACTCTATGACCCAGAAGATGACGCTGTTTTTATCTCAACCCAAAGCGGTAAACGTATTTCGAATAGGAACGTACAGAAACGTTTTGAGCAATGGGGAATAAAACAAGGGGTTAATAGCCACATTAATCCCCATAAATTACGCCACTCTTTTGCGACACATATCCTTGAATCAAGTGGGAATTTACGTGGAGTGCAAGAACTTCTTGGGCATGCAAATTTATCGACGACACAAATCTATACGCACCTTGATTTTCAGCACTTAGCAAACGTTTATGATGTGGCTCATCCGAGAGCAAAGAGGGAGAAACCTTAATGCATTTTTACCGTCCGTTATCACCCATTTTGGCGATCACGTTTGATTTGGATGACACGCTTTACGATAACCATCCCGTTATTGATAAAACGGAAGAAGAAGTTTTACGTTTTGTTCGTGAATATGACCCGCGCTTTAATCATTTTAATAATGAAGATCTTTATGCTTTTCGGCGTCTTGTTGAAGAACAAGAGCCTGATATTTATCATGATATATCACGCTGGCGTTGGCTTTCTTCCAAAATGATGCTTTGCCATTATGGTTACTCGAAAGACGCCGCACAAAAAGGGGCGGATGATATCATGGCGCACTTCACATATTGGCGAAATAGAATCGATATCCCGCAATCCACCCATGAAACACTGCGTCAGCTCGCAGAGAAAGTTCCGCTGGTGGCGATTACTAATGGAAATGCAGAACCTGAAGCATGTGGGTTAGGCCAATATTTTCAATTTGTATTGAAAGCAGGGCCCGACGGCCGCTCAAAGCCATTTTGTGATATGTACCGTTTAGCTGCGAAGCGGCTTGAGATGGAGCCACAGTTTATTCTTCATGTTGGGGATAACTTGCTGACGGATGTTGAAGGTGCAATTAACAGCGGCATGCAAGCCTGCTGGATCAACACAAATCAAAAAACACTGATGGAAGAGAAAGAGGTGCGTTTATTACCGCATGTGGAAATTTCGCGGTTGGATTCTCTCTTATCATTGGTATAATCATTTACTGTATAAAAAAACAGTGGCAATCGCCATTGTCAATAACCTCACAGTGGTGTTAGCCACTGTTTTGCTTTGATGGTAACTATGGACGTCTCTTATCTGCTTGAAGGTCTTAATGACAAACAGCGCGAAGCGGTTGCCGCACCGCGTACCAATTTACTTGTCCTTGCGGGGGCGGGTAGTGGTAAAACTCGGGTGCTAGTGCATCGAATCGCATGGCTGATGTCTGTGGAAAATGCTTCTCCATTTTCAATTATGGCAGTGACGTTCACGAACAAAGCAGCGGCAGAGATGCGGCACAGAATCAATCAATTGATTGGAACCAGTGAAGGCGGAATGTGGATAGGAACATTCCACGGCTTAGCGCATCGTTTATTGCGCCAACACTATATGGATGCCAATTTACCCCAAGATTTCCAAATTCTCGATAGCGATGACCAATACCGTTTAATTCGTCGTTTACTTAAAGCGATGAATTTAGATGAAAAACAATGGCCACCACGTCAGGGGATGTGGTACATCAATGGTAAAAAAGATGAGGGTCTGCGTCCTCAGCACATTGAAGCTTACGGAAACCCAGTCGAAGCCACATGGCTAAAAGTATACCAAGCTTACCAAGAAGCCTGTGATAGAGCCGGGCTCGTGGATTTTGCTGAGCTATTATTACGTGCCCATGAACTGTGGTTAAACAAGCCTCATGTATTGCAGCATTATCGTGAGCGTTTTACCAATATTCTTGTCGATGAATTCCAAGATACCAATAATATTCAATATGCATGGATCCGTGTACTCGCGGGGGATACAGGCAAAGTCATGATTGTTGGTGATGATGACCAGTCAATCTATGGTTGGCGTGGCGCTCAAGTCGAAAATATCCAGCGCTTTCTTAATGATTTTCCTGGTGCAGAAACTATCCGTCTTGAGCAAAACTACCGCTCAACGAATAATATATTAAAAGCAGCGAATACATTGATCGCGAATAATAGTGACCGCTTAGGAAAAAATTTATGGACGGAAGGTGGAGATGGCGAGCCAATTTCCCTCTATTGTGCTTTTAATGAGTTAGATGAAGCCCGCTATGTGGTTGGGCGTATTAAGCAATGGCATGAAAATGGGGGAGCTTTACAAGATTGCGCGATGCTGTACCGTAGTAATGCCCAGTCTCGTGTATTGGAAGAAGCGCTCATCCAAAGTGCTATGCCATATCGTATCTATGGTGGGCAACGTTTCTTTGAACGCCAAGAAATCAAAGATGCGCTTTCTTATTTAAGGCTGATCGCAAACCGCAATGATGATGCCTCTTTTGAACGGGTGGTCAATACACCAACACGCGGGATTGGGGACAGAACACTAGATACTGTTCGCCAAACTGCACGGGATCAACAACTGACCTTATGGGAAAGTTGTGAGTACTTACTTCGCGAGCAGGTTTTGGGAGGGCGGGCAGCCGCTGCAATTGAGCGTTTCTTAGAATTAGTCGATGCATTAGCTAAAGAAACCCAAGACATGCCATTACACGTTCAAGCTGATAGAGTGATTAATGACTCAGGCTTACGAGCGATGTATGAGCAAGAAAAAGGTGAAAAAGCACAGGCACGTATTGAAAACTTGGAAGAGCTAGTCAACGCGACTCGTGACTTTAGTTATCAAGATGAAGACCAAGACTTAATGCCACTGCAGGCTTTTCTTTCTCATGCGGCATTGGAAGCGGGGGACGGGCAAGCGGATGTCAGTCAAGATGCGGTTCAATTGATGACTTTGCATTCAGCTAAAGGTCTAGAGTTTCCAGTTGTATTCATTGTGGGAATGGAAGAAGGTATGTTCCCAAGCCAGATGTCGATGGATGAAAGCGGTCGCCTTGAAGAAGAGCGTCGCCTTGCCTATGTCGGTATTACCCGAGCAATGGAAAAACTCACGATCACCTACGCAGAAAGCCGTCGGTTATATGGTAAAGAAGTTTATCACCGTCCTTCACGTTTTATCGGTGAATTACCCACCGAGTGTGTGGAAGAAGTACGTTTAAGAGCGACAGTTTCTCGGCCTGTTAGCCACCAGCGTCTTGGAACCCCGATTAGCCAAAATGATTCGGGTTATTCATTAGGGCAACGAGTGATGCACCCAAAATTTGGTGAAGGCACGATTATTAATTTAGAAGGTAGTGGCGAGCACTGTCGTCTACAAATCGCTTTCCAAGGGCAAGGGATTAAATGGCTGGTGGCTTCTTATGCACGGCTAGAAATGCTGTAGATCTCAATTCAATATAGTACCGCGAAGAATTGCGGTACTAATCTACAAATAAATATAATAGAAATTATATAACACTGAATAATGTATCCTTTATTTTATAAATTAATGATATATTTAAACTGTTTGTTTTTTATTTTAACTTGCGATAATCTTTATTCTCATTTTTGATTTAATTAATTAATGGAGATTATTCATATGGAAAATGAAATTTTTGAAAATATAAATAAAAATCTAGATTTACTTAGGTTGAAAATAGAAAGAGTTAATAAGTTATTAATTAGTGTAAATAATAGTGCTGATGAATCAATAGAGAGAATGGATTCTGTTCGTGAGGGTTTGTTAGTATCTAAAAGGCGTGATTCGGATAAAATTAAAAATACCATGAATACGGTTGAAGTTAAAATAATGAAAAATTTATCTGAGCAGTATAATAAAGTAAAACAAATTTCTGATATGTTATTAAAGCAAGAATCCATGCTTACCGATTTGAAAGAAGAAAATTGGCATTATAGTCAATTTGAAATTGATATATATATCAAGGAAGTCAATCAAGATTTGCAAAATAATGAGAGTTGGAATCAGCCAGAAAATAATTTCAAGAAAATAGATTTTATTAATCATGGCGGATTACGGGGCATGATTTTCACACCTATTTCTAGTTTCAATAGGAAAAGTAATGAGTTAGCTAAAGAGATTTATGAAGTTGAAATGTTAATGAAAGAAATGAATCGAGAGCGTTTAAATATTGAATTACATTTCTTTAAAGATATGAAAATACCTACATCATCGCCTACTCAACTCCAACAGCCAGATACACTCGCTGAGCAAATTGTAGGATTCAAACCGGCTTATGAGAGTAATGCTTCATCAAGTATTGATTCACCAATATTGGATCAAAAACCCATCATTCAAATTAAAGGTTGTGTCGGAAGAACGGCAATGTGTGGAATAACACACTAAAGATATCATCTTGCTAATTGGTTGGGGGGCTCACTGGTTACCGCGAGGCCCCTTAATTAATATCCTATCGAGGGGGGAATTCATTTAGTATCAATATAGTAGATTTCACTCGAAAGCCTGCATTTAGAACGCCTACTTTTAGGATTAATTATCGATATAGTTGTTGAATCATCAAGATTCACGTTTTTTATTTTAATTTTTTCCGACAATAAAGTATAAAATCTTACCTAATAACCATTCTTATATTCATCATGTCTATCAATAAACTCATTGATTCACTTTCCTCACAAGGTTGGTATGTGTGGAACGATTTTCTGACCTTGTCAGATATTAAAACGATAAAACAATGCATACCAAACACATTGCAAGATGCACGTATTGGGCATAGAGATTCATTACAAGGTAATAAAGCTGTTCGCGCTGATCAAACTATTTGGTTAGAGCCTGAAATGGGGGCGCCTATCACCCATTATCTCGATAAAATGGAACAGATAAGGCAAGAGTTGAACTGCCAGCTTTATCTAGGGCTACGTGATTTTGAAACGCATTTCTGCCGTTATCCTAATGGTGGATTTTATAAAAAGCATCTTGATAACCCAAGAGGACAAGGGCGTCGTAAGGTGACTACTGTTTTATATATGAATGAAACATGGCAAACAGGAGATGGCGGTGAACTTGTTGTCTACGACAAAGAAAACAATCAACTGTTTGAACTAGAACCTCGGGCTGGCCGAATGATTTTTTTCATGTCTGAAGAATTTCCACATGAAGTGTTACCGACTCAACAAAAACGAGAAAGCATTGCTGGTTGGTTTTTAACAGAAAAAATACTCTAATCCGTTCAGGCTATTACCACCTCTGACTGAGGTGGCTGATAGAAGTATTCTCATTATTTATACATACAACAAATTTTATAACAGCGGTTTCAATATATTAATTTGATTTTTTGTTTTTCTTGATATTAAAGTTATTCGAGTCTTAGTGTTTTAATATTCAATTATTGACTGTATTTTCTATTCTGTTAATCAATTATATAAAAGGAGTTTATAAATGAACGATACTGATAAATTTGGTTATGGTTCTAAACAATCCCAACAAGGTGTTAGCGTTATAGAGTATGAGCGCCAATTAGAAAAAGCATTGAAGGAATTAAGTGAGAAAAATATAGGCGATACTGTGATAGTTAATTCTAATAATGATATGTCATCATTAATTCAAAATGTAAATCATTTCCCAGCGCAAAAAGACTATTTATCAGTGATTGAAGTAGGCGGTTATTCATCTAAATTGAATAGTTCGATTTTTTATGATTTTAAATAGGTTTATTTTAGAATTCGAATAATTAAATATTCTCTAATATTGCATTAAATTATGTGCCACCCTAATAAGAGGTGGCACTAATTTTACATCAATCGCTTGAATTCATTTCCTAAAAAAGTAATTACTGCGTTTCCTCTTTCTATTTGATAATGAGAATGATGGCGTTGTTTATCCAGATCATTAAGTTGTTGTGACTGGTGCTCATTCAGTTTCCATTGTATTAATTGTTTTGCGAGCTTTTTGTTAGCGTGTTGGCTACGCTCAGATTGCACTTTGACAGTGATCCCCGTGGCTACATGCTTCGCTCTAACCGCAGAGGACGTTTTATTAACATGCTGCCCCCCAGCCCCTTGCGCTTTGGTAAACTCAAATTCAATTTCACTTTCTTCGATAGGTTGAACAGGGGAAAATTGAGTTACACTTAAGAACCAGTTTTTTCGTTTATGCCGTGGCCGAATAGGGCTTTGGCATTGCCACTGGATCGTACCACACCAATTGCTTGCTAAAGGTTCAGCACCTGCACCCTCTAAGCAAACTAGGGCAGACCTCAGCCCTTTTTTAGATGGAAAAGACTCTAAGACATCATAAGTGACATGATATTTTTTAGCCTCTTGCAGAAAGCAGGCAAGAGCCTTTTCGACAGCAATACAGCACTCTTCCGGCCCTTGAGCTGAGGAGAATTGTAATAAGATCATTAACATTCTCCACTGGTTTTGTATGTGATGATGGGTCTAAGGCGTGCAACCACTTGAATGACACCAATATTCACCATACTTTCAATGACAGTATCAATAGATTTATAAGATTGTGGTGCTTCTTCGTAAATCAATTGTTTGTTTGCACAGATAACACGACTACCTAGAGCCGTTCTTGATAATTGAATTGGTGTATATTTATGCGATAAACGCCCTTTACACTCAGTTCGCATCCATTTACGCCCAGCGCCGTGAGCAAGAGAATTCAGACAAACTTCATTCGGCTGTGGGGAAACCAGATAACTGTAATCACCTCGAGAACCTGGGATAACGACTAGCCCGCGATCTGATGGTGTGGCGCCTTTTCGGTGTATCCATCCATCAATACCATTAATTTTACAAGCTTCAACTAGGTTATGATTGAGGTCGAGTATGCGTTTACCCTTAGATTTAACTTGCTGCAGCATACGTAAACCGATCATCTGACGATTTAGCTGGGCAAAATTCAAGGCATTCTGATGTGCTTCCAGATAATCTTTTGCATCTTGAGTACTGTCTATAAGCCCATTATGGCTATGACTTTCTACATGCTGGCGAAGGATTGATTGGCCTAAACCACGAGAGCCACTGTGAACTAATAACAGTAATTGTTGTTTATCTAAGCCACTCATACTGAATAATTCTGTATTTAATATTTCGTCAACAGATTGAAATTCAGCAAAATGATTTCCACCGCCAATAGAACTTAATGATGACATAAAATCATGTGATTGCATGTTATTTGGAACATGCTCTTCAAGCCATGATAAAGGCGCATGATCTGGCATCTCAGAAAGTTGTTTTTCGAGCTTATCGAGGTTAACTTTCGATTTTTTAAGATCAGTTTGGAACAGCGCCATTCCGCAGCCGATGTCATTGCCAACTAACGCGGGATAAAAGCGCTTGGTAGAGAAAAATGCCGCGCCAATCGGGTATCCTCGACCTGGATGAAGATCAGGCATGCCGACAACAGATACCATATCAGGTAAGCTTGCAGTTGTTTGTAATTGTTGGATTGCTTTACTTTCAATCCATGTAGATCCTGTGGCGATATAGCTAACTTGCTGATCCACAGTATGTAAGGTATTGCCCATAAGCTATTAACTCATTTTTAATTGAAAAATAAGGTGAATTAGCAGGCAAAATTAAGAAAATAGATTAACTAACGAGAGTGGTTATTTCTGAGTGTGCCCGCAAAGAGTTTGATTAGTTGTTGTCATGGTAAACCTCCTTGCAGTTAGTAGATGAATAGAAAACGTTGCGGATACTAACGGTAACTTTTTTCTTTTGCAAGCGCAATTTTTAAAATTGCGGATTTTTAGTCTTTTTCTGAAGTTAATATATAAAAACAATATAGAAACAAATAATTTAAATCTATTAATGATATTTTATTTAATAATTTTCAAATAAATAATTAGATGATTAGATTTATATTTTTATTTATTTTAATGGAATTAAGCGTGAGTGAAATATAAAAGTTTGTTATTATTTTTGCGGGTGCTTGAGCCTTTCTGGTTCAAGCATATTAAGTTGGATAAAATATTTGGATTAGAAATGGAAAAGCCCCGTTAGTTATTATTAACCAACGAGGCCCAAACCTAACCCGACAGTTAGGATTGTGCCTCTTAACCATTAAGAGGTCAAGGGAAATGAGCAAGTTCGCAGTGATTGCGTTTGTTTCAGCGTGTATTACCGTGTTTAGTATTTCAGTACTAATGCGAGACAGACTTTGTCTAATTGTCATTAGTCATGGAAATACAGTTGTTCAAACAACGTTTTCTTACGAAGAGTAATGTTGCTTTACGAGGGAATTTATTCCCTCGTAATTTCCCGATTTAATTGTGAGTATTAAGGTTTGGAATTAAGTGCCCAATTAAAAACACCCCAAGATATTATTTAATCTTTGGGGTGTTTATTTAATTAATTATTTGAATAATTAAATTATTAAGCAATATGTACAGTTTTTCCGCCAATAATTGTGCGTAATACTTTTACATTCTCAATATCATCAGCTGGGATCTCAAATACATTACGATCTAGCACGATCATATCTGCAAATTTTCCAGCTTCTAATGAGCCAAGTACATCTTCACGGTGTTGTGCATAAGCGGAGTCTATCGTAGCAGAGCGCAAAACTTCAATTACCGTTAAGTCTCGGTCATTATCCAGCCTCGGTGCTTTTTGGCCATTAATATCACGGCCACGGCGTGTTGCTGCCACTTTTAAGTCATACCACTCGTCGAAATCATCGATTGGCCAGTCACTACCAAATGCAACAACCGCGCCCGCGTCAACAAATTTAGCGATGGGTTCAAGTTGCTCAAAACGTTCATCACCGAGCATTTTTTTCTCAAAAGCGGCGAGTTCTGGCGTTGGAGCGGCCCACTGGAAAGATAAGCAAGCGATGGTTTTCAAACGCGCAAAACGTGCATAGTCATCGGCATGGACTAATTCATTGTGAGCGAGTCCTGGGCGAATATCTTTTTCTGGGTGTGCAGCTCGCATTTTTTCTATCGCATCTAAAACGATGGAAACGGCGCCTTCACCTACAGTATGCAAGTGAGGGTCATAGCCCGCTGCGGCAATTTTTTCCATTAATTCATCAAGAATCTCAGCCGTGAAATACAAATCACCGTAGTTATCGGTTTCTACCCAATTTGGCGCGTCATCCGTGCCCTGATTGATGCGGTATGGCTGCAATAACGACGCTGTCATCGTTGGAAATTGCATGACACCATCAACAAACATTTTAATATTATTTAAGCCAATACCTGGGGTTGGTATCCAATCGGCTTGGTGCCATTTTTTGGCAAATGCAACGGCTTTATCCACAGCTGCTGCTACTGAGGCAACATCAGGTGTTTCATCTGGGGTAATTTCACGAGCTGCTTGGAAGCGGATCGTCAAGTCGCCACGTTGCTGTAATTGAGAAAAGGCTTCAAGCTGTTGTTCTGAAACGCGGGCATCCATCACCATAGTCACACCTTGCTGATTAAGTACTTTCTGTACTAATTCAGCAACTTCAATAGCTTGGTCGTCACGAATTGAAGGAATGCTATCGGCAGCACGCATAGCTGGCGCGTCTTCAAGGATACCGTTCAACTCGCCATTCTCGTATTTACCAATCTTACCATCGGGTGGCTCAGGCGTATCTTTGGTGATACCAAATAATTCGAGTGCACGGCTATTTGCGAGCAATGTATGGCAGTCATTTGAAAATAATACGACAGGGCGTTTTGTATTGAGCTTGTCCATATCTTCACGGTACATATCAACACCCGCAGGGATCATACCTTGGCGTAGCCATGCTGTGACTTTGAGCCAATCATTTTCCCCTGTACGAGGGTCTTTATCGAGGTGATCTTGTACACGCGCTAAAATTTGGTCGATAGTTAACGATTCATAATTTAAATGACAACCGAAGAGTTGAATACCGCCCCAAAAAGGGTGCATATGACCATCAATGATGCCAGGCATCATCATTTTGCCTTCGAGATCGATACTCTCTGTTTCAGGGCCAACATACTGATGAAGTTCATCAGAGGTGCCTGTGGCAAGAATGTAACCATCACGAACAGCAACCGCATCGACAACGCGATTTTTATCATCCGCAGTATATATATAACCGTTAAAATAAATAACGTCAGCTAATTGATTATTCATTGTAAACCGTCTGTATCAGTGGTGCTTTGGTGGCACCAGAGCTAAAAAAACAACGGGGAAGGCAAGTGCTCCCCCGTAATCATTTATAAGACTTGAAATGCTTAGTTAATAATCATTTCAGTTTCATCGTCAGAGATTGCAGGTGGACGACGAGTAAAACCATGGGTCAGCAGTGCCAAGTAAATTGCACCTGCGGCTAGCCACCATAAACCCACTTTAAAGGCTTCGCTATCAAGGCTTGTCCATAACCATAATGTTAGGATAACACCAATAGAAGGCATAATCAGGCAAGTGATAATTTTTGTATTATCCAGCGGTGCTTTACGGTCAATATAAAAATGTTTAATGACCGATAAATTCACAAAAGTAAACGCAATTAAGGCCCCGAAACTGATCATTGAGGCGACCATACTGAGTGAAAGCACCAATGAAAGTAATGACGCTAGCGCAACAAAAATAATCGAGTAAATCGGTGTGTTGAGTTTTGGATGCAAATAGGCAAACAGCGAACGTGGTAACACGCCTTCACGGCCCATCGCATAGAAAATACGCACAATACTGGCTTGTGAGGTCATTGCTGAGGCAAATACACCAATAACATAAGCGGTGATAAAGCTAGATGCCATCATCGCACCACCCACTTGTTTCATTACCGCAAGGCTAGCAATATCGGTATTAGGAATAAAATCCTGCCACATTGGGTAAACCAGATGCGCACCATAGGAGATGACGACAAACAGGGTACCTGCGATAAACACGGTGTATAAGATAGCTTTGGGTAACGCACTACGCGCATCTTTGGTTTCTTCTGCCATGGTGGAGATCGCATCAAATCCAAGGAAGGCTAAACAGAGTACCGCAGCACCTGCAAATAACCCAGATACTTGTTCTGACATGACCGTAATCGGTGCTAATAAAGCATCAGTATCCAATACAAATGAAGTTTTGAAACTCAAGTATAGGAACACGGCAATAAAGATAAATTGCATTAAAATGATTAGCATATTCATTGAGGAAACTAATTTAATTCCCAAAATATTCATAATGCTAACAATTGTAATTGTGCTGCAAATAATCACATACATTGGGATATCAGGGAACGCTTCGTGAACAAAGATCCCAATCGCAATGTAGTTAATAATAGGTAGAAAGAGGTAATCTAGCAGTTGTGCCCAACCCACTAAAAAACCGAGTGTGCCGCCAAAGGTTTTTTGCACATATGAATAAGCAGATCCTGAAAGCGGAAGTGCGCTTGTCATGCGGCAATAGCTCATGGCAGTGAAAAAGACAGCAGCTAATGTAATTAAATAAGCGATAGGCAGATGGCCTTCACTTAATACAGTCACTTGTCCATAGGTGGTGAAAATTCCGAGTGGCACCATATAAGCCAGCCCGAAAAAAACTAACGCAGGCACGGTCAGTACGCGTTTCATTTGAACGGTATTCTGTTGCATTTTTAAGCCCTTCCCAAAAGCCTTTAACAACGTCAACTCTGTCTGAATGTTCAGGCCGAGTGAACCTAAAATGCAGCCGTACTCGTCATACTTCGAATTACAACGTTGTTGGCTTTGCTCGCCGCCTAGTTATGTTTTCGAACTATTTAGAGTCTTAACGCTACATGATTGTATAAAATTAAATTTTAGAACCGTCTGCATTCAATTTCAGAAAACCTCGCACCAGGACATTTTTCAAATGAAATGTCATCGTGCGCACTTTAATGAAACGTCAGTGATGAATCGGACCATCACCATCCGCTGGGGTGAATACAAGCGGCGTACAATATAATTACCAAGTTCCTATTAAGCAATCATTAATTGAAAAAAATAAACAACTACTTTTATTTCAAAGGGTTGTTTGATGGATATGTTTATTAATTGAAGTGGATTTAAGATAAGTTAAATGATAGCCATTATGTATAGAAAATCAAGATGAAATTTTGTTGTTTAACTTGTTGATTATTTTGACTAAATTTATTTATCTTCAATGACATATATAGATAAGAACAAAGAGATTTAATTTAAGCTTAATTTAGTACAAGGTAGATGAGGAATTGAGTATTTAATTAAATAGCCTGTTTGCATTAATTAATTTAACTATTTAAGTTCCATATAATGAAACACCGACTTCGTTTAAAATATAAAACGAGAGTCGGTATTTAATATTAGCGCTATTTATCGGCTATCTGAATTTCTGAAAACCATTATCCGTTATTTTCTTCTCAGTTTTTGCTGAGTATATAAAGCATCTAATGTAAATAAAATTAATGCAACCCAGATAAACCCAAAAGTGACTAACAATTCAGATGTCATGACTTCACCGTACACAAAGACGGCAAGTAAGAACATAATACTTGGCCCCATATATTGGAAAAAGCCTAGAGTTGAAAGTCTTAAATGGTTAGCGGCTTCTGTAAAGAGTAACAGTGGCACCGTAGTAATTACCCCTGCGGCAATTAGCAGGGCATTCAAATGCCAATCATTCATTGCCATATCGCTAGTTGGACTATCTGCAAAAAATAATAAGAAGATTATACCGACAGGAAGAAGCCAAAGTGTTTCGAATGTCATTCCTGTTTGTGCATCGACACCTAATTTTTTGCGTAATAAGCCGTAGGTGGCAAATGTAACAGCCAAACTTAGCCCTATCACAGGTACTGAGCCAAATTGCCATAGCTGGATCAAGACACCCGTTAATGCAAGACCAACAGCAATCCACTGCATACGACGAAAACGTTCTTGTAAGAATAACATTCCAAACAGTACGTTAACTAGTGGGTTGATAAAGTAGCCTAAGCTAGCTTGTAGCATATAACCATTATTAACTGACCAAATATAAATTAACCAGTTACAAGCAATCGTCGTTGCAGTCACACCAAGAACTAATATTTTCTTTGGTTGCTTCAGTACTTGGCGGACATAGCTCCAATGCCTTGAAACGGTTAATAATAAAATCATAAAGAAAAATGACCAAATAATACGATGAGTCAGAATTTCTTCTGCGGGCACTTCTTGGATGCTTTTAAAATAAATAGGTGCGACACCCCAAATAAAATAGGCGCCTAAGGCACATAACACGCCTTTGGTAGTATTTTGCTGGCTCATTGTTGGCTCTGAAATTGAATTAAAGACTAAAAGAAACTTATACAGAGAGACCGAGCCGACTTAAGCGGCTCGATTTTTGATACCACTAATGTGACATTGCTCAGGTTTTTTTACAAGTTATTAGTTTAGCAGGTGACTAATTATTTATATTCTATTTCTACCCAACTAGATAAGTTGCCGTTGCTGTCGCAATATGTTGATTATTTTCATTATGAAGCTCACAGCGGGTAACGGCTATTTTATTACCGTCTCTTAATAAGCTGGCACTGGCGGTAAAAAGTTGGCCTCGACCGGGGCGTAAATAATCAACTCGTAGGTCAATTGTCCCCATACGGGACATTTTGTCGACAATCTCAGTATGGGTTAATGGGTTAATTCGCTGCAAAATACGGTTAATGCACACCATGCCCCCTGCAACATCTAAAATCGAAGCGATCACACCGCCATGTAGGATGTTTTGAGTGAAATTACCAATTAATTGCTGACGATTCTCAATGCTAAGCTGAACAAAATCATCATTTAGACTCATTAATTTAATACCAAGTAGCTGGTTAAATGGCATTTTATAAATAAAAGCATGGCTCATTAACTCACTGGCTTCTTCTAAAGTATAAGTACGGTCATTCATCGTTTTCATCCTTTAAAAATATGTAAATAATAAGTTAACATTATGTGTAAATGATGTCTCTAACAAACGAATGAATAATCTTTCAACAGTTATTTAGTTTTGTGTGTAAAATAGGACAAACTTTTTTTTGGACGATGTTGAAAATAGGAATGACTAATGCGCGCTTTACCGATTTTGTTAAGTGCAGTGCTCAGCTTTTGGTCTGCTTCACTGTTTGCAGCCGAAAATACAGATATTCAGCCTGTTGACGATGTAAAAAATACCCTACCAATTCGTGGTAGCATCATTTCAGGGTTACTACAGCACCACGATAACCCATTTGTATTGTACCCGTATGAATCGAATTACATCATTTATACCTATACTTCATCGATGAATAAAAATGCGATTTCTAGCTACAATTGGGGTGATGATGCGTTAAAGGATGAAGTTAAATTTCAATTAAGTTTAGCTTTTCCTTTATGGGCGGGTATTGCTGGTGATGACTCTATTTTAGCCGTTTCTTATACTCAACGTTCTTGGTGGCAGTTAAGTAATAAAAAAGAGTCTTCACCATTTAGAGAAACCAACTATGAGCCTCAAGTGTTTGTTGGCTGGCTAACCGATTACCAATTTGCGGGTTGGACGTTACGTGAGTTTGAAACGGGCTTTAACCACGAGTCAAATGGGCGTTCAGAACCAACCTCTCGCAGCTGGAACCGAGTATATGTGAGAGCGATGGCGCAAAATGGTAACTGGCAAGTTGACCTTAAACCTTGGTACCGCATTCATGAAAGTGAAGGGCGAGATGATAATTCCGATATTACCAAATATATGGGCTACTATCGCTTAAAAGTAGGGTATGCATTGGGAGACAGCGTATTTACTACAACTGGGCGTTATAACTGGAATACGGGTTATGGTGGCGCCGAGTTGGGGTGGAGCTATCCAATTAGTAAACATGTGCGTTTTTATACCCAGTTGTTTAGCGGATATGGCGAGTCGATGATAGACTACAATTATCGCCAAACACGTTTTGGTATCGGTGTTATGCTAAACGATATGTTGTAATGGAAGAAAAACTCAGTTCTCTATTCAGTTCTGAGTTGTATACCAAGTCATAAATCAACAAATTCGCTGCTCAATTGGGCAGCGACTTGTTTTATCGATTGAGGAAGTTTGTGTCCACTGCTTGCGTCATTAACCAACTTTCATTGGCTGAAAATGTGCTCAATAGTACATTTGGTTATCAGTCATTTCGCCCTGGGCAAGATGCCGTCATTGGGGCTATCCTGGATAACCGTGATTGCTTAGTGTTAATGCCAACTGGGGGCGGGAAATCCCTTTGCTATCAAGTTCCTGCTTTAGTTAAAGAGGGCGTCACACTGGTCGTTTCGCCATTAATATCATTAATGAAAGACCAAGTTGACCAATTGCGGTTACATGGGGTTAATGCTGCGTGTTTAAATTCATCGCAAACGTCACAAGAGCAGCGCCAAATCATGGAAATGTGCAGCCAAGGGGAAATAAAACTACTGTATGTTGCCCCTGAAAGGTTGTTAACTGACTATTTTCTAAGCCAATTAGCAGGATGGAATATCACCTTGCTAGCGGTGGATGAAGCCCACTGTATTTCCCAATGGGGACATGATTTTCGCCCTGAATATCGCGCACTAGGCCAATTACGGCAATCATTGCCCAATGTACCCGTGATGGCGCTAACCGCGACTGCGGATGAAACCACTCGTGCAGATATTATTCGTTTATTAGAGCTACATGAGCCACTCGTCCATGTGAGTAGCTTTGATAGGCCAAATATTCGTTATACCTTAGTCGAAAAATATAAGCCGTTAGACCAACTTTGGTTTTTTATTAAAGGCCAAAAAGGTAAAGCGGGTATTGTTTATTGTAATAGTCGCAATAAGGTTGAAGAAACGACAGAGCGCTTGCAAAAACGCGGCTTAAGTGTCGCAGCTTACCATGCAGGGTTAGACGCTGCACAACGTGAATGGGTACAAGACGCATTTCTAAAAGATAACTTACAAGTTGTTGTGGCGACAGTCGCTTTTGGAATGGGAATTAACAAATCAAACGTTCGCTTTGTCGCTCATTTCGATATTCCGCGTAATATCGAAGCGTATTATCAAGAAACAGGGCGAGCAGGGCGCGACGGTGTTGAAGCCGAAGCCATTTTATTTTATGACCCAGCAGATATGGCATGGTTACGTCGTTGTCTTGAAGAAAAACCAGCGGGTATGCAGCAAGATATTGAACGACATAAGCTGAATGCTATCGCGGCTTTTGCAGAAGCGCAAACCTGCCGTCGTTTGGTGCTACTTAATTATTTTGGTGAAAATCGCCAGCAACCTTGTGGTAACTGTGATATTTGCTTAGATCCACCAAAACAGTACGATGGGTTAGTGGATGCGCAAAAAGCGCTGTCTTGCATTTATCGTGTTGGTCAGCGCTTTGGTATCGGCTATATTGTAGAGGTATTGCGTGGTGCGAATAATCAGCGTATCCGCGAATTAGGTCATGATAAATTACCTGTTTACGGTATTGGTAAAGAGCAAACGAATGAGCACTGGGTCAGCGTGATCCGTCAACTGATCCATTTGGGAATGATCACCCAGAATATTACGCATTTTTCAGCGCTTCAATTAACTGAGGCTGCAAGGCCTATTTTACGGGGTGAGGCGACACTGAAACTCGCCGTTCCGCGTGTTTTAGTGGTAAAAAGCCGTAATCAACAAAACAAAATCTATCATGGCAATTATGATAAAAAGCTCTTTGCGAAACTGCGTAAACTGCGTAAATCCATTGCAGATGAAGAAAATATTCCGCCATTTGTGGTGTTTAATGATGCAACATTGATTGAAATGGCTGAGCATACTCCGACTTCACCAGCTGAATTATTGTTAATTAATGGTGTTGGCGAACGCAAACTCGAACGTTTTGGGGTGGCATTTATGGCACTTATCCAAGACCATCTTGAAGGTTATGAATGAATAAATAAGGAAGCTGTTGGATGACGCCTGAATACCTAAAAGAGAGTTGGCTGAATCGAGAAACTCAATTTTCTGCTTTTACAAATGGCCCACTTTTAGATTTCTGGCAACACCGTGAAGAATCTCAATTTATAGGTGTTGATGATATTCCCATTCACTATGTCCGTTTTATTCATCCCAAGCATCACAAAGCAATTGTCATTTCACCAGGGCGCAGTGAAAGCTATGTAAAGTACCCGGAAGTGGCTTATGATTTTTATCATTTAGGCTATGATGTTTTTATTATTGATCATCGTGGCCAAGGCCGATCAGGGCGAATGTTAGCGGATCCTCAAAAAGGCCATGTTGAAAAGTTCACTGATTACATTGATGATTTTGAAAAGTTCATTGAGCTTGAAGTTAAATATCGGCATTATCCAAAATGTTACGCGTTAGCTCACTCAATGGGGAGCGCTATCTTAGCAGGGTATTTATTGCGAGATAGCGTCACATTTGATGCAGCAACTTTATGTGCACCGATGATTGGAATTAATCTACCGATGCCTCGTTGGATGGCGAGCTTTATTGTTGATAGAGCCGAATCTCGCGAAAGTGTCCGTAATGACTATGCGGCTTCTACGGGGAAATGGCAGCCGTTACCTTATTTAATCAACGTATTAACACACAGCCCGGAGCGTTATCGGCGTTACTTACGCTATTATGCCGATTATCCCGAATTGCGCTTAGGTGGGCCAACTTACCATTGGTTACGTGAAAGTTTTGTGATTGGCGATGAGCTAATTGCGAAAGCGGGAGAAATTGATGTACCACTGATGGTGCTGGAAGCCAGTGAAGAAAAAGTGGTCAGCAATAAAGAGCTACAAGCTTTTTGTCAAAGCAGGCAAAAAGCGCAAATAGGACGAGAAGAAAAATTACCTCTCATTATTGAAGGGGCACACCATGAAATCCTATTTGAAGTGGATGCATTAAGAGCGATGGCGCTCAATGCTATCTGTGATTTTTTTGAGCAGTATTAGTTAGGGTTTGAATATGAAATATCCTGTAGTTGCTTCCGATTTAGATGGGACACTGTTATCTCCCAATCATGACTTAACGTCTTATACAAAAGACACCTTGAAACAACTAGTGACTTCGCAAGATGTGCATTTTGTGTTTGCAACAGGCCGTCACCATGTGGATGTTGCTCAAATCCGTGATGGTTTAGGCATCGACGCGTATATGATCACATCTAACGGCGCCCGGATCCATAATACTCGCGGTGATTTAATTTTTGAGCACAATGTTGATCCTCAAATTGCTCACGAGTTGTGTTTGATGGAATTTGATAACCCTGAACTTATCACTAACTACTACCATGGTGATGATTGGTTTATCAACCGTGAAAGCCCTGAACAAAAAGAATTTTTTAAAGAATCGGTATTTAACTATCAGTTATTTGAGCGCCATGACTTTGTCACTTCTGAGGTCTGCAAGGTTTACTATACTAGTGAAGACCATGACTTGCTGGTGGATTTACAGCAGCGCATTCAAGCACGTTGGCAAGATAAAGTGAATGTCACGTTTTCACTGCGTAGCTGCTTAGAAGTTATGGCTGGTGCTGTTTCTAAAGGTGAGGCTCTGAAGCAAGTTGCGGCACTACATGGCTATACCCCGAGTGATAGTATTGCTTTTGGCGATGGCATGAATGACAAAGAAATGCTGACGATGGCTGGAAAAGGCTGCATCATGCAAAATGCTCATCAATTGCTAAAAGATGCGTTACCGCACATGGAAGTCATTGGTTCGAATAGTGATGATGCTGTTGCTCGTTATCTGAGAAATAAATACCTTAATAACGCATAATTTATTTTGTTATTTGAAATAGAGAAACCAGATAGGCAATATGTTTATCTGGTTTTTTATTATCTCAATTAGATGAAAAACGTAAGTTCCCATAGCGAAAATGCAGCGAAACGTGCTTTTTGTGAAATTTAGGCCATTTTTCCTATTTTTTCTGACAAAAAGTAAATTTAAACTAGGGGGATGAGTGTTTAGGTCGATATTAATGGATAGCACTGTTTTCACAGTTTGCATATTGCACTGTTGAGGGTTCCTTAGGATGAAAAGAATTGCGTTAGTATTGTTGTTGGGCTCGATTTGTTATAGTTCCGTTTTAACCGCTAAACCTACCCCTGTGCCAGCACCGGCAACAGCAGCACAAGAACCCTCGATTGAACAAATTACGCAGTTAGCACAAAAAGGTGATCCTAAAGCCCAATTCCAGCTAGGTGAACGTTATTTTAAAGGGTTAGGTGTTTCTCAAGACTCTAAAGCAGCGGCTGAGTGGTTTATCAAGGCAGGAAACCAAGGGAATTCAGATGCGCAATTCCGTCTTGGCACTATGTTTGTAAATGGTTTTGGTGTACGTCGTGATTATGACAAAGCGATGCTATGGTATGAGCAAGCCGCAGAACAAGGTGATACCCGAGCTGAAACCAATATGGCGATGATGTATGCGCAAGGCCTAGGTGTCACTCAAAATTTAGAAAAAGCGGCATTTTGGTTTAGAAAAGCAGCGCAAGGCGGAAATATACTTGCTCAATTCCAAATAGGCCAAATGTACTCGATTGGCAGTGGCGTTGATTTAGATGATGAAAAGGCGGTGTTTTGGTTTAGAAAAGCCGCAAAACAAAAAGATGCGAAGTCTCAAGACCGCTTAGGCGTCATGTACTCTGAAGGACGCGGCGTGAAGAAAAACTTGCAGCAAGCCTACGCATGGCTTGCAACTGCAGTGTTCAGTGGCAACGCAGAAAGTCATCGTCTACAAAATAAGATAGCGGCTCAGTTAAGTCCTGAAGAATTACAGCAAGCACAAAAGTTAGCAGAAGATTATATTAAATCGTACGGTTTTAAAGCCAGCTAATGATTAAGCGGATGTGTGGGATACGATTTTGTATCCCACTAGTATGACAACAGACAGTACAAGATAGCACCAAGAAAGCCGATAAAAACGGTTGTTTCCCCAGCCTCGACGAATAGCTAGCTGTTGCTGTTGCGATGATAGCTTGCCACAAAGTACACGAAACCCAACGATATAAACTGCACAATATACTTGCCAGAGGTACAGTGTATTAAATGCAAAAGCTTTCCCAACAATTAATAAGATAATTAATGGAATTAAAAAGAATAAAATCGACCCAACACGTTCAAGTTGGGTGATCTTTAACATCACTAACTCATCTTTATCATCTGATTTTAATGGCATAATACGGCTTACAGTTCCCCTGATTTACGACTTGGATTACGTCCTGAAAGATTGTTTGTCGCACTTTGTAGCGAATTATCACGGACATCCACCCTTGCTTGGAATGGTGGGAATGGCAAGGTAATCCCTTGTTCAGCAAAGGAAACTAAGATGTTTTGGTGAATTTCATGGCGCGCAGGTAACCGGTGGCCCATCTCAGCAGCATAGACCCGTAATTCGAAAATTTGAATACCTTGTTGTAAATCAACTAGATAAACCTCTGGTGCAGGGTTATCTAAGATCATGGTAGAGCGTTTAGCTGCCCGTAAAATGGTATCTGTTACCAGTTCACTATTGGCGTCAGAAGGGGCAGGAATGGTCATTACAATACGAGTGATCGTGTCAGAAAGTGACCAGTTAATAAACTGTTCAGTAATAAACGCCTTATTTGGCACAATAATTTCTTTTCTGTCCCAGTCTGTCAGCGTCGTGGCACGGGTGTTGATCTTGGTAATACTCCCCGTTAAGTTACGGATAGTTACGGTATCTCCAATTCGGATCGGTTTTTCAAATAAGATCATCAACCCTGAGATAATATTGGCGAAAATTTCTTGTAAACCGAAACCAAGCCCGACCCCCATTGCCGCAACAAGCCATTGTAGTTTTGACCACTCAATCCCTAACATAGAGAAGCCAACAATGGTTCCGATAATAGTAATCGTATATTTTGTTAATGTACTGATGGCGTAGCCGGTACCGGGTGTTAAATCCAAATGTTGGAGTACGGCCAGCTCAAGTAAAGCGGGTAAGTTACGAACTAATTGGGCGGTAACGATAATAGTCAAAATGGCAATGAAAATAGAGCCCATGGTGATAGCTTGTACGGTATCAACGCCATTAACCGTTGATGTTACATCCCATAAGCGAATATTTTCAAGGAAAGAGAATGCGGTATGTAGCTCGGACCACAGCCAAATCAATGAAACCAAGGCAATCATAGTTAAAATCGAACGAACTAACCCAACGGATTGGGTACTGATGGCATCTAAGTCGATAACCTGCTCTTCGATATCAATATTCCCTTCACTACTAGCGTTTGCTTGCTGGTTATCGTCTTCACCTTTAGCACGTTGCGCTAATATCTCAGCACGACGCTGTTTTGCCCGCTCAAAGGCTAATTTACGGCGCTGCATCGACATCCAACGGCGAATTGTATGATAAACGATAAGAATGACAAACCAAATGGCGACAGAGGTTTCTAAGCGCGCTAGTAAGGCTTGTGAGGTTGAAAAATAACCTAAAATGGAGAAAAACCCAGCAACAATAGGTGCGAGTAATATCATCCACCACAATGCTTTATTAACAATATTTTCACCGGACCCATGTCTATCTAAATAGAGAGGGATCTGTGAGCGACGTAAGTTATTGGTAATTAAGCTAAGTGCGACACATAAAAAGATAAAACAGAAACGGCCAATACTGGCTGCAAATTCTCTGTCGCTATAATGTTCAAAAGTAATAATTGCCATGACTAATGGGACGATGACAAAAATAGCCATTCGGTAATAGCGCATCGCACGTTTAACAGAGTCTCTATCCCAACCGAAGTGAGAAATAAACAACCCTGTAGGGCGAGAGAACGTTTCGCTGATCATAAATAGCCACAGCAACGGTGTCGTGGCGCTAACGCCATAGCCAATGGCAGCGGCCATCGGGAACTGCCAGGCACTTTGTAAGCCATAACCGATGGCGGACCACATCATAGGGAGAGGAAGTGCGACAATAATTGACCAGAAAATAGTACGAATGGTTAAGTAAAACCGGTCTTGTGTCACCTTACCAATACGTAAACTGGAACGGTCAAGAAATGCTTGGTAGTGCTTGCGAGTACTGATACTGAAAATGACTAAGGCTATTGAACCGAGAAGATACAAAAAGGTATCTTGGGTCGTTACCATAATACGCAGTGCGCCAGCCAGTTGAGATAAAGTATCCAGTGAGAGTAATTGAGTAATATCAGTTACTAACATGACCGGGTAGCTGATGCTGATTGGTGGAACATCTGCAACCCAGAAAAGATAACGGTTTGAAGCGTCTTTGACCTCTTTCAATGCATCGGTCAATTGCCCTGTAGCGACATTGAGTTTCGTTAGCTCTAACATTTCGGCATCGAGGCCCGAAATTAAAGAGGTTAGCAGCTCACGACGAGTTTTAATCAATGACTGATAAACTTGCACTTGAGCTGTATTGAGCTCATTAGCCGTTTCTTGCTCGGTTGTATCTATTTTACTTAGTCTATCGAGGCTATCTTCATAATTTAAGCGCTGAACACGTAAATCAGCCATTTCACGATCAAGTTGCTGACTTTTTGGAATATCCGGTAAACGAGAAAGCTGTGTTCGGAGTGCTTCCCCTAATGTACTTGAGCTGCTTATCCACTGAGCTTGCTCGCGAATAGTTGTGAGTGCTTGGCGAGCATCACGGATACTCGTTGATATTTCGGCTTGGCTATTGGTAATTGCGCTCATACGCTGTGCTTGAGCGGTTAATTCCTGAGACATTTTGCGATTAATATCAAGCTGCTCAGTTAAAAATGGGGTCAGCTCACCTTGCGCAGCCAACATTTCTGTATGTTCTAACGCTAAAATTGCTTTTTGTTGGCGTTGGGTATTTTGGAAATCACGCAGGTTTTGCAACTCAAGTTCCATACGTTGATAGCGTTTTTTGTATAATTCCAACGTAAGGCGTGAGATTTCTTGGCGGTTATTCGCCGAAAGCTGCGCCATCTCTAGTTCATTAACTGTTGATTTGCGAGCGCTTACTTCGGCTTGAGCCAACGTATATTGGGCATCGGCTAATGGCGTTGATGGTGTACTCAGAGACTGAAAACGCGAGGAGGCATCAGTGAGTAAACGTCTGGCTTCAGAAAGTTGTTGTGGCAGAATACTGAGTGATTCACTGATTTCGCGGCCTTTATCTTGCTCTTGTTGAGTTAAGCGGCTTTGATCAAGTAATTGGCTGCTAAGCTGAATAATGCGTTGTTCAAGTTCACCTAAGCTGATACCAACCGGTATAGGGGCGGGCTCATCACTTTCATTGAGTATTTTTTGTCTTATTTCTTTGATAATTCTAGGGAAGTTATCAATTGCTTCTTGATAAGACTTGGCTTTTGCATCGGAATCGCGTGTCTCACTCATCCAATTTAGCGCACCTTGCAATGCTTGCGCTATCTCTGCATCTTTAGGATTGGTGCTTGACTCGAGTTGTTTGAGCTCCTGCTTAATCTGTGCTTCGTCCTGCGCTGCAGTCGGCGCTGCAACGGAAGAGAAAACGATTAACAGGCTAAGAAAAAAACTGATAATCACACGCACAGTGAGGAGCTCCTTCAAGGGATAATAATTTAATTAAGCGTCAACGGACTCTTCTGCCACTGTACTTGTAACAGTTTCAGCGAGTAATTCACCCATCCGAGTTGCATAACCAGGGATCAGTGATGAATTAAAGGTTACTTTATTCGGTTCAAATAAATTAATCACCGTTGAGCCCAGTTTAAACAGCCCCATTTCCTCACCTTTTTTCAAGAAAACAGCACCTTCAGAATCCAGCTCAGGGTAAACCCAACGCTTGATGACACCTTCACGCGTGGCGTTAACGCAACCGCTCCAAACTGTCTCGATACTACCAACGATGGTTGCACCTACAAGGATTTGTACCATTAGGCCAACAGGGGTGTCAAAGACACAAATCAAACGTTCATTTCGTGCAAACAGGTTGGGAACATTTTGTGCCGTTAATGGATTTACAGAGAATAAATCACCTGGCACATAAATCATCTCTTTGAGTAAGCCATCACATGGCATGTGTACACGGTGATAGTCACTAGGGGAGAGGTAAGTGGTAATAAAGTCACCACCACGAAAACGTTCTGCTAATTGGTATTGGCCAGCAAGTAATGCTTCAACGGTGTAATTATGGCCTTTAGCTTGGAAGATAAGGTCATCATTAATCGGGCCTAATTGGCTCACGGCACCGTCAGCAGGTTGAGCAAGTTGATGCTCTTTTTCGACAATCGGGCGAGCGCCTTCTTTTAGCAGGCGGATAAAGAAATCATTAAAAGTGGCATAAGCCGTAAGCTCGCTTTTTTGTGCTTCGTTCATGTTCACTTTATAGACTTTTGCGAACAGTTTAATTGCCCATTGCGTCATGAAACCCGCATTGCGACTTGCGAACCAGCCTGCAAATTCAGTAAGACATTGTTTTGGAAGCATATATTGCAAGCGAATTTTAATTTTATCTAGCACGTTAACCTCTGATTTTTAAAGGTATGTTAGCAAAAGGGCGGCTATTGTACACAGTTTACTCGTCATATTTCAAACGGTCGCGTAACTGACTAACCGTGATTAAATTATTTAGAGCTGGTTTAACGTTAGTGAGTTATTTTGTAAGTACTCACTAACATTATTTCTCTTTTGCCGTAAAATTGCCGCGAGGTTTGATTTGTTCCATGCTTTCTAAAATGCGATGGTAGTTTTCAAAACGTGATTCAGCAATTTTATTTGCTTCTACGGCTTCACGTAACAGGCAACCTGGGTCATCCAAATGTTTACAGTCACGGAATTTACAGCCACCAAGGTAATCTTTAAATTCGACAAATCCTTTGGTCACTTGTTCCGTGGTTAAATGCCACAAACCAAACTCACGCACACCAGGGGAGTCAATCACATCACCACCCAATGGGAAATGGTATAAGCGGGCTGTTGTTGTTGTGTGTTGCCCCAGCCCTGAGTTGTCTGAAACGTCATTGACTAAAATGGCTTCTTCATTGTGTGGAAGCAATGCGTTTAATAAACTGGATTTACCCACACCAGACTGCCCAACAAACACTGACACTTTACCTGCTAGCGCGTTAGTAAGTGCTTCCATGCCTTCATTGGTATGGCTTGAAACTTCGAGAACTTGATAACCAATATCACTATAAATCGTCATCAAATCGCTTACCCACTCGCGGTTTTCGTCGTCGAGTAAGTCGACTTTATTAAGAACGATAACAGGCTTAATCCCCGTGGTTTCACAGGCAACCAAATAACGGTCAATAATATTCAGCGAAAGCTCAGGTAAAATAGCGGAAACCACGACAATTTGGTCAATATTAGCGGCAATCGGTTTCAAGCCATCATAATAATCGGGACGAGTCAGAACAGAGTGGCGTTCATGAACCGCTTCAACAATGCCATTTACTTTGATATCGCTTTGTGTGTTCAGGGCAGGCCGCCACACCACGTTATCCCCTGTAACGAGGGAAGAAATGGTTCTGCGTAAGTTACAGCGCTGGATAGTCCCGTCACTTGCTTGAATATCAGCATGTTGCCCAAAACGGCTGATGACTAAGCCTTCTAGTGCTTCACCTAATTGGCTATCATCAATCTCAACTGTTTTTTGTTTTTTGAGCCTTTTTTGATGATTTTCTTGAACTCGGCGCTGTTGGCCTTTCGAAAGTTTCTGTTTAGCCACCTGTCCTCTCTTTACTATGGGCGGTATTTTAGGGTTACTCACGCCTGTCACTGATGGCATGAAGAGTGCTATCATACCTTAACTTCATAGAATGCGGTTAGGGTATATCATGCAAAAGAATGAGAATAATTTAATTTGGATCGATTTAGAAATGACGGGGCTCGATCCTGTTCGTGATCGTATTATTGAAATAGCGACCATTGTAACAGATAGTCATCTTAATATTTTAGCAGAAGGCCCTGTAATTGCAGTACATCAAACGGATGAACAACTCGCTTTAATGGATGAGTGGAATGTAAACACTCATACCAACAGCGGCTTAGTTGAGCGTGTACGCAAAAGTACCGTAAGTGAGCGTGAAGCTGAGTTAGCCACTATTGAATTTTTAGAGCAATGGGTTCCACAGGGGGCATCACCCATTTGTGGGAATAGTGTTGGGCAAGATAGGCGTTTTCTATTCAATTATATGCCTGAATTAGAAAACTATTTTCATTATCGCTATCTTGATGTTAGCACACTAAAAGAGCTCGCTCGTCGCTGGAAACCTGAAATTTTAGCGGGTTTTTCGAAGAAAAATACCCACCAAGCTCTTGATGACATTCGTGAATCAGTTGCTGAGCTGGCTTATTATCGAGAGACATTTATTAAAGAATAAATGATTCGTTATGAAAGTCGCCATTGGCGACTTTCATTCGCGGTTTTTTCTCAATAAGTTAACAATGTTAACGTATTGAAATCAGCTTATTACAATGGCTGTCGATAAAATCACCATTGTGATTGTTTTGTCGGCAAACGGATAAAAAAATAAAAATTTTGAGCGCAAGGGCTTGCTAGTATCTGAATTTTTCGTATAATGCGCTCCCCGTACCGATGAAGTTTTTGTGATTGAGTCGGCACGTGAAACATCCAGAAATGTGATGCGGGAATAGCTCAGTTGGTAGAGCACGACCTTGCCAAGGTCGGGGTCGCGAGTTCGAGTCTCGTTTCCCGCTCCAAATTTTCTTGATGTTTTAACTAAAGCACTATTTTCGTGATGCGGGAATAGCTCAGTTGGTAGAGCACGACCTTGCCAAGGTCGGGGTCGCGAGTTCGAGTCTCGTTTCCCGCTCCAAACTTTCTTAGTGTTTTAGTTAAATGCCTTAGTATTCTGACTAGGCAGTAGTACCCACCAAATGCGGGAATAGCTCAGTTGGTAGAGCACGACCTTGCCAAGGTCGGGGTCGCGAGTTCGAGTCTCGTTTCCCGCTCCAATATTTTTAGTTTCTCTTAATCTTCCTTTTTTACTAAATCTCATATAGCAGCTTTTAATTTTATTTTATTAAGTGAATTCACTTAGTGAATATAAATTGTACTTGTTTACTATTTTCATCTTTTTTTACCTTGAATGCTAGGATCAGTGCGGGCTTCGCGATCTTTTTTGGATCATATCCAGATTTGTGCTTGCATTCATTTTCAGGGCACCATAGAATAGCCACCCCTTAGCAATAGGGTGTTTTACTTCCGTCTCTAAGATGAAAATACGAAGTTTAAATAATAAACAAAAATATGATTTTTATTTACTTCGATTAGTTTTTCATTTTAACCTTGCATTTTGGTCACTTTTATATTGCGAGTTAATATAAAATCAGTACCTTTCTTGTTAATATGCTATTAGAAAGTTATCCACAGCTGGCTTAATCAGCCTCGGTTTTCATCGCGATTTGAAATAACTTATTACACAGAGTTATCCACAGGGTAATTAACAAATTTCTGTTGTGCTAATTAATTCTAGCGTTTAAGTTGCATTATTGTAACTTGTTGATTTTTTTAGTTTGTGGGTTATTTTGTCAAAATGAGGCTAGCACAGCTTGCAAATTCTTTACCTATTGTCAGCTAAGCATTTTTTATTTTATTCACATTGATTTGACAATTCTTGATTTCAGATATATGGCAGGCTTTTTTCTAGGCGTCTCTCGGTAAACCTTTGTTAATAACTCGTACAAGGCGTTTTTGTTGCGAAGTTTGAATTGTAACTTGGTTTGTATTGCGTTGCTTAAGCTGTTGTTGTATAGACCATTGGAAGTGTTCATCCAACATAGCGTTAATTCCAAGCCGGTTTTGTAATGCGACAACAATGCTATCTTGGTAAGGTGCGTTGCCTAGCGCCACACTGATATTTCGCAACCACTTGATATAGCCAATGCGGCGGATCGCAGAGCCTTCGGTAACTTTCAAAAAGGTTTTTTCGTCCCATGAGAACAAGTCAAGCAGCTCTGGTGTATGCAACTCCTTTCTTGGGCTGAAATCGTCTTCATCAGTGAGCTGGGAAAAACGGTTCCACGGGCAAATGAGCTGGCAGTCATCACAACCGTAAATCCGATTTCCCATTAGCGGGCGAAATTCTTCAGGGATAGCGCTATCCAGCTCGATGGTGAGATAAGAAATACAGCGCCTTGCATCGACAGTGTAAGGTTCGACAATTGCACCTGTTGGGCAAGTTGTCATACAGGCAACACAGCGGCCACAATCTTCTTCGATAGGTTTATCGACAGGAACGGGTAAATTAATCAATAATTCCCCAAGGAAAAACCAAGATCCTGCTTCACGATTTAAGACCAATGAATGTTTTCCTGTCCATCCTAAACCTGCTTTTACCGCAAGAGGACGCTCTAAGATTGGAGCGGAATCGACAAAAGGTCGAAAATTGAGATCATCGATGGTGGTACCATCGGGCAGTATCATCCCATTAAATTCACGACAATAGTCTAAAATACGATCTGAAAGTTGTTTTAGGCGTTTTTTTAACAGCTTGTGATAGTCTCGTCCTAGCGCATAACGGCTGATATAACCTAATTCAGGGTTATTTAGTGTGCTGGCAAATGCGGCTTTGGCTGGCAAGTAATTCATGCGCACGCTAATGACACGCAACGTGCCCGGGTGCAGTTCGTGTGGTCTGGCTCGCATCATCCCATGGCGACTCATCCATTCCATCTCGCCATGAAATTGTTTATCTAGCCACGCTTGTAATTTCGGCTCTTCCGCGGAAAGGTCAGTATCGCAGATCCCGACTTGCTGGAAGCCTGCGTCAACGCCCCATTGTTTAATATTTTGAGCGAGAAGATCGAGATCGAGGTATCTTGCCATCAGATCCTATATTGATAAAGGGTAAAACGGCAGGCACTTTATCATGGCCAGCGTTGTTCATCAAAACGGATGAAAAATGCCTTCAGTATTGAGAGCAATTATAGGATATTTCTGAACTCATCATTCAAGTAATGTTAATTAAGAAAAAAGCCCCATCTTAGGTTAAGATAAACGGCAATATTGATGTTTGTTGATATCTCTTTATGCATTTTGAACAGCGATATAAACTATGCATTTAAAGGATAAACAGGCGACACTGCCTATTAATGACATAATAAAAGAACAATATGAAAGAACGTACAATACAACTTGCCAACGAAGCGCAAACTGTTGCGTTAGGTAATGCTATCGCTAAGGCTTGCCATCAAGGCACAATTATTCACTTATATGGTGATCTCGGAGCAGGGAAAACCACCTTTAGCCGAGGTTTCTTACAAGCGCTGGGCCATCAAGGTCACGTAAAAAGTCCAACTTACACCTTGGTTGAACCCTATGAATTAGCAGATCGTCAAGTTTTTCACTTTGATCTCTATCGGTTAGCCGATCCTGAAGAACTTGAATTTATGGGAATTCGTGACTATTTTTCTGGAAATTCGATCTGTTTGGTCGAATGGCCGCAACAAGGTAAAGGTTTTTTACCTGAAGCGGATCTTGAGCTCCATCTGACCTATCAAGGCGAAGGGCGTCAGGCTCACTTTGTTGCTTTTTCTGCCAATGGGGAGTCGTTGTTAGAAGCATTACCCCTACTCTAAGGAAGCTATTGCTCATGTTGAATGCATCAATGCACAGAATAACAAAAAAGGGTTTTTTTACTGTTTTCGTCTTGTTTATGGTATCAGTCATGTGGCTGTTTGCTGCAAAAGCACAAGCGGCAACATTATCGAATATTCAAGTTAATAATAGCCCATCACAAGCAGAAGTGGTGCTAAGCTTTATTGATGGAAAGCCCGATTACGCCTATTTTCCATTGCATTCACCTGAGCGCCTTGTTGTTGATATCAAACAACGAGGTGAGATTATGGGGTTACCCCTTAAAGTTCCTGCAGGGGACCTTGTGAAATTAGTACGAACAAGCCAACCTTCTGATAACCAACACAAGCGCTTAGTTTTAGAGCTATCTCGAGCGGCGAAAACGAAAGCGGTACTTAAACAGGTTTCAGGTGAATATCAGTTGGTGTTAACAATATCGACTGGAAATTCATCCGGTTCTACCTCTTTTAATCGAACTAATAATACGGTTAAACCAGCAGCAAATAGCACTCAAGATAAACCGTTGAAGATGAGTGAGCCTGCGCCTGTTGCTACACCAACACCGACTAAATATAAGAGTATGCCAAAAGGCAGTAAGCAGGTCGTGATTGCCATTGATGCGGGTCACGGTGGTAAAGACCCTGGTGCGATAGGTAAGAATGGCTATAAAGAAAAAGATGTGACTCTCAGTGTCGCACGTAAGTTATACCAACGCCTTGAAGCCGATCCGATGTTTAAGCCCGCGATGACACGTGACGGAGACTACTTTATTTCCGTTAGTGGTCGTTCTGATGTGGCACGTAAGAAAGGGGCTAATATGTTGGTGTCTATTCACGCTGACTCGGCCCCGAATAGCAGCGCACGGGGTGCATCAGTGTGGGTATTGTCTAATCGACGTGCAAATAGTGAGCTGGGTAGTTGGCTTGAACAACGTGAAAAACAATCAGAATTATTAGGCGGGGCGGGTGATGTTCTCAGTGGTGCGGACCCTTATTTGAGCCAAGCCGTTTTAGATTTGCAATTCGGTCACTCTCAACGTGTTGGGTATGATGTTGCGGTTAAAGTGATCGAACAGCTGCGAAAAGTCGGTAATATTCACAAAAAAACACCTGAACATGCAAGCTTAGGTGTATTGCGTTCCCCTGATATCCCATCGATTTTAGTGGAAACTGGGTTTATTAGTAATACCGCAGAAGAGCAGTTGCTAAAATCGAATGAATTCCAAGACAAAGTTGCAGAAGCAATTCATTTAGGATTACGTCAATATTTCTTGGCAAATCCAATACAAGCAGCGCCACAATAAGGGGGAGACATGGCAATTCATATTCTCTCCCCACAACTAGCCAACCAAATCGCGGCAGGTGAAGTGGTCGAAAGGCCTGCGTCAGTGGTTAAAGAGCTCGTAGAGAACAGTCTTGATGCCGGGGCAACTCGTATTGATATCGACATTGAACGTGGTGGAGAAAAACTGATCCGTATTCGGGATAATGGCTGTGGCATCGGTAAAGATGAACTTGTTCTGGCTTTAGCTCGCCATGCGACCAGTAAAATTGCCACATTGGATGACCTTGAAGCCATCATGAGTATGGGGTTTCGCGGTGAAGCACTCGCGAGTATTAGCTCCGTTTCACGTTTAACGTTGACATCAAAACCAGCAGAGCAAAGCGAAGCGTGGCAGTCATACGCAGAAGGGCGCGAGATGGAGGTGATGGTTAAACCAGCCGCTCATCCCAATGGGACAACAGTTGAGGTATTAGATTTATTCTATAATACGCCAGCTCGCCGTAAATTTATGCGCACAGAAAAAACCGAATTCGGCCACATTGATGAAATTGTTCGTCGAATTGCGCTGTCTCGTCCTGATGTCGCTATCAATCTGACTCATAATGGCAAATTGGTGAAACAATACCGTGCTGCTCATGATGAGGCACAGCAAGAGAGACGACTCGGTACGATTTGTGGGACAGGCTTCATGCAAGGCGCTTTAGCGTTGTCTTGGGAACATAGAGATCTTGCAATCAAAGGGTGGGTCGTTTCTCCATCAATGACATCGGGCAGCGAAACACAATATTGCTATGTTAATGGCCGCATGATGCGTGACCGCCTGATTAATCATGCGATCCGTCAAGCTTATGAAGGGCATTTAGACGAAAACCAGCAGCCTGCTTATGTCTTGTATCTAACCATTGACCCAAAACAAGTTGATGTTAACGTACACCCTGCAAAACATGAGGTTCGTTTTCACCAAGCACGTCTGGTACATGATTTTATTTATCAAGCGGTACGAACGGTATTATTAGAAGCGGTATCTATCGATGAGCTCCCGGGTATCGAGCCGGTGAATACAGAACTGGAAAATCGGTCTTCTGCGGGGGAAAACTATTTTTCTTCTCCTCCTAGCGTGGCCCCTAAGCAATTTAAGACAGAAAACCATACGCGAATCGAAAACACCGTTCAAGAGTCTAAAACACCTGATAGACAGGATAGTCACTTAAAGGCAAGTTACTTAAAGGATAGTGCGGTAAATCACGCCTTTTCTTCACCGAAATCAACGTCAGGTTTTTCAGAAAATGCGCAAGCAAAAACATTTGGTTCAACTTATGACAAAAAAGCCGGTGAACTGTATCAGAGCCTAATGTCTATTCCTGTTGCGCCTGAAGATAAAAAACCGCTTTTTCCTGAACGTAAACCGATAAACTCACCGCAAATATCGTCACAACCTGTAGCAAAAAATGCGGATAACTACCTTTTTGGCAAAGTATTGACAATTTACGCAAAAAACTTTGCATTAATTGAGTCTTCGTTAGGGCTAATCCTGTTATCCTTAACGGAAGCTAACTATTTATTGAAATTGTCACAATTATCACCGGATGGTGGAGCATTGAAGCCCCAACCATTATTAATACCTCTAAAAGTGTCACTTAAAAATGAGGAAATAGAGGTTTTACAGCGGTACAAGGAACAATTGACAATATTTGGTATCGAAGCCACGATATTACATGGAAAAGTAACAATTCATACGGTATCGTTACCATTAAGAACACAAAATTTATCACAACTTTTTTCTGAGCTACTCGATTTTTTATCGGGAAAAGAAAGCGTCACTGACGAAGAGATTGCACAATGGCTTGCTAAAGCAGTTTCACAGGTTAAAACAGAAGAAAGTTGGAGTTTAGCACAGGCTATTCAGTTGTTGGCAGATGTTGAGCGGGTATGCCCGCAGTGGGTGAAAAACCCTCCACCAACATTATTACAATTAATTAATTTACAATCCGTGGTAGCTACACTAACAAATGAGTGATTTAGCAACTCAGAAAAAACCTGACGCAATATTCCTAATGGGTCCAACTGCCTCAGGTAAAACCGCTTTGGCGATAGAACTTCGCAAGCATTTGCCTGTGGAAATTATTAGTGTCGATTCGGCATTAATTTACCGAGAGATGAATATCGGCACAGCAAAACCAACAGCAGAAGAACTCAGCCAAGCTCCCCATCGTCTGATTGATATTCTCGATCCGTCTCTACCATACAGTGCTGCCGATTTTCGCCGTGACGCATTAAAAGCCATGGCCGAAATTACCTCACAAGGTAAAATTCCATTATTAGTTGGCGGCACAATGTTGTATTTTAAAGCCTTGTTAGAAGGACTTTCACCACTTCCTTCAGCTGACCCAACAGTGCGTGCTGAAATTGAACACATTGCTAAAGAACAAGGGTGGGGGGAAATTCATCGCCGTCTTACTGAGGTTGACCCAGTTGCTGCGGCAAGGATCCACCCTAATGATCCACAAAGATTATCCCGTGCTTTAGAGGTATATCTCATTTCGGGACAAACTTTGACTGAAATGACACAAACAGCTGGGGAAGAATTGCCTTATAATGTGTTTCAGTTTGCTATTGCGCCACAAGATCGTAAAATTTTACATGAGCGCATAGAACAACGTTTTCATCTGATGATAGAGGCGGGCTTTGAAGAAGAAGTTCGCAAATTGCATCAACGAAATGATTTACATGTCGATCTCCCTTCAATTCGTTGTGTGGGGTATCGGCAAATGTGGTCATATTTAGATGGTGAAATTAGCCATGATGATATGATTTATCGGGGAATTTGTGCAACTCGCCAATTGGCAAAACGTCAAATTACCTGGTTAAGAAGCTGGGAAAATGTTCATTGGTTAGATAGTGAACAACCTCAGCAAGCGCTTAGCACCGTTATGCAGGTTATGCGTGCATAGGACTGATGTTTGTGTACAATTAGAACGTTAAGCGCAATTTTTGAGTAGTTACTTTTTGGAATCTAAAAGATTCTCTTTTAAAAACAACAAAATAAGGAAAACATAGAATGGCTAAGGGGCAATCTTTGCAAGATCCGTTCCTGAACGCATTACGTCGTGAAAGGGTTCCGGTCTCTATTTATCTCGTTAATGGCATCAAATTGCAGGGGCAAATTGAGTCTTTTGACCAATTTGTTATTTTATTAAAAAACACAGTTAGCCAGATGGTTTATAAGCATGCTATCTCGACTGTTGTCCCTGCTCGCCCTGTTTCTCATCATAGCGGTACTACTGGTAGCACAGGTAATGGTAATTACCAGTCAGGTAACCCAGCAGCGCAAGATGGCGAAGTAACTGAGTAAGTTTGTACGCTAAAAGACAAGGAAAGCATGGGTAGGGAGACTGTACCTGTGTTTTTCCTTTGCAATTATTGTTTAGCCTAAGAGGTTACACCTTGTTTGATAGGTATGAAGGCGGTGAACTAGCTGTATTGGTCCATGTCTTTTTTTCTCAAGAGAAAGACGTTGATAATCTAGCGGAATTTGAGTCACTTGTGACATCTGCTGGCGTGAAACCAGTACAAATAGTCACGGGCAGTCGTAAAGCTCCTCATCCAAAGTTTTTTGTTGGGGAAGGTAAAGCAGAAGAAATTGCCCAAGCTGTTGAGGAAAGTGGTGCAGATGTGGTGTTGTTTAATCATACTCTAAGCCCTGCTCAAGAACGTAATCTCGAAAGGATTTGCCAATGTAAGGTGGTTGACCGTACAGGGGTGATTTTAGATATTTTTGCTCAACGCGCACGTACACACGAAGGTAAGCTCCAAGTTGAATTAGCTCAGTTAAGGCATTTATCGACTCGCTTAGTGAGGGGATGGACGCACCTAGAGCGACAAAAAGGCGGGATTGGCTTACGAGGTCCCGGTGAAACTCAACTTGAAACCGACCGCCGGCTATTAAGAGATAAAATTAAACAAATCTTATCTCGTCTTAGTCGGGTGGAAAAACAGCGTGAACAAGGGCGTCAAGCGAGAAGTAAGGCCGATATCCCGACTATTTCGCTTGTCGGTTATACCAATGCTGGTAAGTCAAGCTTGTTTAACCGCATGACGGCCGCTGATGTTTATGCTGCTGACCAGTTATTTGCAACACTTGACCCAACACTTCGTCGTATTGATGTCGAAGATGTGGGTGTTGTAGTGCTTGCAGATACTGTGGGTTTTATCCGCCATTTACCTCATGATTTGGTTGCAGCTTTTAAAGCAACCCTGCAAGAAACACGCGAAGCAACGTTGTTGCTACACGTTATCGATGCAGCTGATAATCGCTTGGATGAGAATATTCATGCAGTTGAAAGCGTGTTAGAAGAGATCGAAGCGGATGAAATACCAACACTTTTAGTGATGAACAAAGTCGATATGCTGGAGGATTTTGTCCCGCGTATTGACAGAGATGAGGATAACAAGCCGGTTCGTGTCTGGGTTTCAGCGCAAACGGGTGATGGTATCCCATTGTTGCTACAGGCATTGACGGAACGTCTTTCAGGTGAAATCGCACATGTTGAATTGCGTTTACCACCGAATGAAGGCCGTTTACGTAGCCGTTTCTATCAACTTCAGTCAATCGAACGTGAATGGCAGGAAGAAGACGGCTCAATTGGCCTTGAGGTGCGTATGCCAATGGTGGATTGGCGGCGTCTGTGCAAACAAGAGCAGCAATTACCTGACTACGTTATTTAGTTGCTTTGGTTATTAATAATGCTTTGGCCGTTAATAATATGCTTTGGTCGTTAATAATATAGTTAGGCAATGGAATTGATATTAAGAGCCCTATCGCTCTTAGCCCTGAAAATCAATCATAAAGAATGGAGCTAAAACATGGCGTGGAATCAGCCCGGTAATGACGGACAAGACCGCGATCCGTGGGGAAGCGGCAATAAAGGCGGCAACTCTGGCGGGAACAAAGGTGGTCGAAAACGTGGGGCTTATGATCTCGACGATCTCTTTCGTAAACTAGGCAGCAAGCTTGGTGGAAATAAAGGCGGCGGTGGTGATGGCGATAATAAACAGCCATCACAAATCAGCGGTCGTTTAGGTATGTTAGCTCTTGCTGCTATCGTTGTTGTATGGGCAGGTTCAGGCTTCTACACCATCAAAGAAAGTGACCGTGGCGTAGTATTACGTTTTGGTGAATACAGTGGTGTTGTTGGGCCAGGTTTGAACTGGAAACCAACCTTCATTGATAGGGTTGTTCCTGTCAACGTGGAAACTGTTCGTGAGCAAGCAACAAATGGCATGATGTTAACGTCCGATGAAAACGTGATCCGCGTTGAAATGAACGTTCAGTATCGTGTTACTGACCCTGCACAATATTTATTTAGTGTCACAAACCCAGACAATAGTCTGCGTCAGGCGCTAGATAGCGCTGTGCGTGGTGTAATTGGTCAATCTGCTATGGAGCAAGTATTGACTACGAATCGTGCTTTTATCCGTGATGTTACACAGAAAGAGCTCGAAGCAACAATTGCACCATACAAAATGGGGATCACACTGCTTGACGTCAACTTCCAAGCAGCGCGTCCACCTGAAGATGTTAAAGCAGCGTTTGATGACGTAATCTCAGCAAGGGAAGAAGAACAAAAAACTATTCGTGAAGCGCACGCTTATCGAAATGAAGTTCTTCCACTGGCAAAAGGTAACGCACAACGCTTGATTGAAGAAGCCGAAGCCTATAAAGCGAGTGTGGTCTTCAAAGCAGAGGGTGAGGTCGCAAGCTTTGCGAAAATGTTACCTGAATATCGTGCTGCACCAGAGATCACCCGTGAGCGTCTGTATATCGACACGATGGAACGTGTGTTAAGTAATACACGTAAAGTGATTGCGAATGATAAGAGCAACAGCATGTTAGTGCTGCCGCTTGACCAAATCATGCGCGGTACAAATTCAGATGCAGCTTCAACGTCAAAAGCTAATCCGTCAGCAAGAATGGCGACGCCAAGCAACAATTCGTCATCATCTGCTGCAACACCAGCGCAGCCAAACAACGCTGTTCGTGGTGATGCTGTTAGAGTAGGGAGACAATAATCATGCGTAAATCGCTAATTGTTATCGTTATTGCCATCTTGGCAGTTGCATACGCATCTATCTTTATTGTTCCTCAAACTGACCGCGGTATCGTATTGCGTTTCGGTAAGGTTCTACGTGATTCTGAAAATAAACCGATCATTTATGAGCCAGGCCTGCATTTCAAAGTTCCATTTATTGAAACTGTGAAAATGTTAGATGCACGTATTCAGACTCTTGAAATTCAAGCTGACCGTTATCTGACAAGCGAAAACAAAGACTTAATGGTGGACTCCTACCTGAAATGGCGCGTTACTGATTTCAGTCGCTACTATGTAGCAACTGGCGGTGGTAACCCATTCCAAGCGGAAACCCTGTTAAAACGTAAATTTAGTGACCGTTTACGTTCTGAGTTTGGTCGTTTAAGCGTTAAAGACATCATCACCGACTCACGTGGCCGTTTAACTGTTGATGTGCGTGATGCCTTGAACAAAGGTACTGCAATTGACGACGCAACCAAAGAAGCGGATGCAGCGATTGCGGATGCGGCAAAACGTGTTGAAGAAGAAACGAACCTGAAGCCACTGGTTGTGAATGCAAACAGTATGGCAGCGTTAGGTATCGAGGTTGTCGACGTACGTATTAAACGTATCGAACTGCCAAACGAAGTTTCTGAAGCTATCTATGCGCGTATGCGTGCAGAGCGTGAAGCAGTCGCGCGTCAGCATCGTTCGCAAGGCCAAGAAGAAGCAACTAAGATCCGTGCTGTGGCTGATAAAACAGTAACAGAAACGTTGGCTGAAGCAGAGCGTACCGCACTGACTTACCGAGGTGAAGGTGATGCGATGGCAACGAAACTGTTTGCTGATGCATTCAACCAAGATCCCGAGTTCTATGCGTTCATTCGTAGCTTGCGTGCCTATGAGCAAAGCTTCAAGAGTGGTGAAGACGTGATGGTATTAAGCCCAGACACTGATTTCTTCCGCTTTATGAAGGCACCAACTAAGCTTCGCGCGACAGATTAATAACAAGCTAAGTTGCGTGCAACCTAGCAAAATAACTGTTAATCTATTAAAGAAAAGCCCGCTTCGGTGGGCTTTTTTTCGCCTGTCGTTTTAAGTATAGGATTTTTCAGGGAAAATTTGAACTGCTCAACTGATGGCATTCATTTTGAGTTTACGGCAGAAATAAAAAATACCATTTTACTTGCTTTCCAGAAAAAAATTTTTGTATTGCCAAAATATCACTGGAACAGTTCATTTTTGATGGTAGAATTCATTTTTAAGCAACCGAGTGTATTTCAAAATGGGTAAGAACGTTGTCGTACTGGGCACCCAATGGGGTGACGAAGGGAAGGGCAAGATCGTTGACTTGCTGACAGAGCGTGCTAAATACGTAGTTCGCTATCAGGGCGGCCATAATGCTGGCCATACTCTTGTTGTAAACGGTGAAAAAACCGTTCTCCACTTAATTCCATCCGGTATTCTTCGTGAAAATGTCATCAGTATTATTGCTAATGGCGTCGTTTTATCGCCTGACGCATTAATGAAAGAGATGAAAGAATTGGAAGACCGCGGTGTTCCTGTTCGGGAACGTTTACGTCTTTCTGAAGCATGCCCACTGATCCTGCCTTATCATATCGCATTAGATAATGCGCGTGAAAAAGCACGTGGTTCCAAAGCGATTGGAACAACAGGTCGTGGTATTGGTCCTGCTTATGAAGATAAAGTTGCTCGTCGTGGTTTGCGTGTTGGTGATTTATTCGATAAAGCAACGTTCGCAGAAAAATTAAAAGAAATCGTTGAATACCATAACTTCCAACTTGTTCATTACTATAAAGAACCTGCTGTAGATTACCAAAAAACGTTAGATGATATCATGGCTGTGGCTGATATTCTGACTGGCATGGTAATTGATGTTTCTGATCTGCTCTATAAAGCAAATCAGAAGAATGAATTCGTGATGTTTGAAGGCGCACAAGGGACATTATTAGATATCGACCACGGTACGTATCCTTATGTAACCTCTTCAAATACGACAGCTGGCGGCGTGGCAACTGGTTCTGGCTTAGGTCCTCGCTATGTTAACTACGTATTGGGTATCATTAAAGCTTACTCAACTCGTGTTGGTGCGGGCCCATTCCCTACTGAGCTGTTTGACGAAGTGGGTGAATTCCTGCGTGAAAAAGGCCAAGAATTTGGTGCAACTACGGGTCGTAAACGCCGTACTGGTTGGTTAGACATCGTTGCGATTAATCGCGCAGTGCAAATCAACTCACTGTCGGGCTTCTGTATGACTAAACTGGATGTTTTAGACGGTTTAGAAGAAGTTAAAATTTGCGTAGGCTACCGTCGTCCAGATGGCAAAGTGCTTGAAACAACACCTTTAGCTGCAGATGAGTGGGATGGTTTAGAGCCAGTTTATGAATCAATGCCAGGTTGGAAAGAAACGACTTTTGGTGTGAAACAAAGAGAATTACTGCCACAGGCAGCTCTGGATTACATCAAACGCGTTGAAGAACTAACGGGTATTCCAGTTGATATTATTTCAACGGGCCCAGATCGTTCAGAAACTATGGTTCTACGTGACCCGTTTGACGCATAGTCTAATGGCTGATTAGGTACTGGCTTGCTCATAGCATGTATTAGCAAGTACTTTTAATTAGATGAAAAAAAACACCGACTTGTTCGGTGTTTTTTGTTATCTACTACTGATATTTTAAATTAGCGAGATCACTCCCAGCTGGGTGTTGATAAATACGTAGCTTAAAGTAGTTAGCAGATGCATTAACATACTCAAAAATTTCGGATTGAACCTCTTCATAATCAACCCAAGTGGTTGAGCGTGTAAAACAATAGATTTCAACAGGCAAACCATTTGGTGTTGGCGGCATTGTTCGTATGACCAAATACATATCTGTTCTGACATCGCCGCGCAGCTTTATCCAATTTAGAATGTATTTTCTAAATAGCTGTAGGTTAGTGACGCCATTATTTATCATCCATTCATTTACATCCCCAATTTCACCTCGTGCTTCTAACATACTTTCTATGCTTTGGCGCAAGGGAGGGGTATTTTTTAATTCGTTGAAGAGATCTTCTGTTGCAAAGGAAATTGACGATTGATCAATATAAAAGCTACGTTTGATGCGACGGCCTCCAGAGGAAAACATGGGCTGCCAGTTGGTATATTTTTCAGTTAAAAAATCTTTGGTAGGAATGCGTGAAATGGTGTTATCCCAGTTTCGAACGGTAATAGTATGTAGCGCGATATCGATAACTTCGCCACTGATATTACTGCTTGGTAGCTCAATCCAATCATACAGTTTTAACACCTTTCCGTTTGATACTAATATATTGGCCACAAACGATAATAGTGTGTGCTGAAATACAAACATTAATACCGCAGCGATAGCACCGAAGCTGGAAATAATAATAATCGGGGACTGTTCGGTCATCAACGCAATGATCAAGATAAAGGAAATTATCCAAACAATAATTTTCGCTATTTCGATATAGCCTTTTATCGAATTATTACGATGTAATATTTTTTTTGACTGACGGATAATAAACACATCTAAGCCATCGTTAACTAATGCGGCAACATTAATAATAATCAGCGCCCAGCAGATAGTTTTAAATGTAATGTTTACTTCATCAGAAAGGGAAGGCAGCATCTGGTTAATATAAAGTACAAGCGTTACCGCGACGATCGATGCAATTTTCCGAGCGATACCATCAATTAACTCATCGTCACTTAAATTAGTGAATAATGGTAATAACCTTCTCGCAACCCGTAAAAAAATGACTTTTCCGACAAACCATGTTAATAGCAATATGACGACTAAAAAAGAGGCCATTAAGAAAGTGTTTTCTGATATATCATTATATATTTCAATGATTTGTTCCATATTCTCCTAAGTCACCTCTTTATGATACTGGCTCTTTATTGTATAGCGAATCAAATAAAAAAATTTGATGTTAAAAGTGATAAGTCAGTGGTGATTTCTCTGTAAACCCTTTTAAACAGTATAGATAAAGTGGAGTAAGCTCAAGAAACACGAGTCGCCAAAAAATATGTGCTATTATGTGTTCGATTGTTCTTTGATGTTATTTGTTGTAAATGTATAGCAGAAAGATTGAGCAATAAATACCCTATAAAGGTAACAGGTCATCCAGTTATTCCATGATAAAACTGTTTTTTCTTTGTAGAGTAGATAAGCTAAACGCTAATAAAATGCTATCTTGCGATGTCAAACTGAGGCGAAATTAGTCTCAGTAAATTTCATTATCTTGTACCTAAATATTGGCCTAAGACAAAAAGATAGAAAGTAATTTGTCTATAATTTGAGATTAATAAGACATACATGACGAGATAGCTATTGGCTTAGCCAAAAAATTTTGAGGTGATTGTGCAGCTAACAAGTTTTACAGACTATGGATTACGTGCGTTGATCTATTTGGCATCTCTCCCTGAAGGGAAAATGACCAGTATCACAGAAGTCACTGAAGTTTATGGTGTCTCTCGTAACCATATGGTTAAAATTATTAATCAGCTCAGTCACTTAGGTTATATTAAAGCCACTCGAGGCAAAAATGGCGGGATCACACTTGGCCAACCAGCAGAATCTATTCGTATAGGGGATGTCGTTAGATCACTAGAACCCCTGACCCTTGTTAATTGTAGTGGTGAATTTTGCCACATTACACCTGCGTGTCGTTTAAAAGGTGTGCTACACCAAGCAATACAGCAGTTTTTACAAGAACTTGATCAATACACGCTGGCGGACATGGTGAAAGACAACAGCCCGCTCTATCAACTACTGCTTAATTAGCATTCGCGGTAGTTATGAATTCTGATGACAACGGAGGTAACGATGTCACAAGATCCTTTTCAGGAAAGAGAAGCAGAAAAATACGAGTCCCCAATTCCAAGTCGAGAATATATTCTTGACCTTATCTCGAAGCGTACTGCACCAGCCAATCGCGAAGAAATCGCACAATTATTGAATTTATCGACAGAAGATGAATTAGAGGCGTTGCGTCGTCGGTTAAGAGCCATGGAACGTGATGGTCAATTGGTTTTCACTCGTCGTAAGTGCTATGCATTACCGGAGCGTTTAGACTTATTAAAAGGAAAAGTCATTGGTCACCGTGATGGTTACGGCTTCCTGCGCGTTGATGGTAAAAAAGAAGATTACTATTTATCTCAAGACGAAATGAAACGCGCCCTGCATGGCGACGTTATTCTTGCGCAACCTTACGGACAAGATCGTAAGGGACGCACAGAGGTTCGGGTTGTTCGTGTGTTAGAACCACGTAATAACCAAATTGTTGGCCGTTATTTTATCGAATCGGGTATGGGCTTTGTCGTACCGGATGATAGCCGTTTAAGTTTTGATATTTTGATACCGAAAGATCGTGTTCTTGGCGCTCGCATGGGTAATGTGGTGGTGGTTGAATTAGTCACTCGTCCACAACGTCGCTCGCAAGCGGTGGGGAATATCATTGAAGTATTAGGCGAAACCATGGGAACAGGTATGGCGGTAGAAATCGCTTTACGTACTCATGAAATTCCACACTCATGGCCACCACAAGTTGAAAAACAAGTCGCTGACCTGAGCGAACACGTCCCTGAGTCTGCGAAAAAAGGGCGCGTGGATTTACGCGACTTACCGTTAGTCACCATTGACGGTGAAGATGCTCGCGACTTTGATGATGCAGTATACTGTGCACCGAAAAAAGGCGGGGGTTGGCGCTTATGGGTGGCAATTGCGGATGTAAGCTATTATGTTCGCCAGCAAACGGCTCTGGATACAGAAGCCCGTAGCCGTGGTAACTCGGTATATTTCCCATCTCAAGTCGTTCCTATGCTACCGGAAGTCCTATCGAACGGCCTGTGCTCACTTAACCCAGGTGTTGACCGCCTGTGTATGGTGTGTGAAATGACGGTGTCAGCATCCGGTAAGCTTTCTTCGTACAAGTTCTATGAAGCGGTTATGAGCTCTCATGCAAGGTTAACCTATACAAAAGTATGGAAAATCTTGGAAGGGGATGAAGAACTGCGTGAGCACTATAAAGCGTTAGTGCCGCATATTGAGCACTTGCATCAACTATATAAAGCACTTGATGCAGCACGTATTGAGCGCGGTGCAATTTCCTTCGAATCTGAAGAAGCGAAATTCATTTTTAACGCAGAACGCCGTATTGAAAGTATCGAACCTGTAGAGCGAAATGATGCACATAAATTGATTGAAGAATGCATGATTTTAGCTAACATTGCAGCCGCTCGGTTTGTTGAGAAAAATGAAGAGCCTGCGTTGTACCGTGTGCATGACCGCCCTAAAGAAGAAAGCGTGATGAATTTACGCTCTGTTTTCAGCGAATTAGGGTTGACTCTGCCGGGCGGAATGAAGCCAGAACCAAAAGATTATGCGCAAGTCATGAATGAAGTGGCTGAACGCCCTGATCATGAATTACTGCAAACCATGATTTTACGTTCAATGAAACAAGCGATTTATGATCCTGAAAACCGCGGTCACTTTGGTTTAGGTTTGAAATCATATGCCCACTTTACATCGCCAATTCGTCGTTACCCTGACCTGACGTTACACCGTGGAATAAAATATTTGTTGGCTAAAGAGCATGGCCATTCAGATAAGCGCTGGACAGAAACCGGTGGTTGGCATTCAGACATGGACAGCATGTTACAGCTGGGTGAGCACTGTTCAATGACTGAACGCCGTGCTGATGAAGCGACGCGTGATGTGGCGGACTGGCTGAAATGTGATTTTATGCAAGACCAAGTTGGCCAAACCTTCACAGGTTTAATTACCAGTGTGACTGGTTTTGGCTTCTTTGTGCGCCTTAATGATTTATTTATTGATGGTTTAGTGCATATTTCAACGTTAGATAATGACTATTACCGTTACGATGCAGTTGGTCAGCGTTTAATTGGTGAATCATCAGGTACGACTTATCGCCTTGGTGATGAAGTTGAAATTCGCGTTGAAGCGGTGCATATGGATGAGCGCACCATTGATTTCGCATTAATTTCAACCACCCGTAAAGCGAAAAATCCAGGCAAAACCGCTCGGGACAAAATGAAGCAAGAAGTGAAAAATGCGGCACGTCCAGCTCGTCGAAAAGCGGATGCGAGCAAAGATAAAAACTTTGAGCCTGATTCTGCATTTCGTCGTTCCGAGAAAAAAGGAAAAAAAGCCGAGGCTAAACCAGAGGCGAAAGGAAAAGGCAAAAAGCCTTCTGATAAAACGCGAAAAATTACAGCAAAATTAAAAGCTAAACGTGTTGCAAAAAAATCCCAAAAACAAGAGGGATAATGTTTTTGCTGTAGTTATTAACTATAGTTATTAACCAAAGTGGCGTTAATACGCCACTTTACTATTTATATTAATAAATAAGAAATTTATGAGCGAAATGATTTATGGCATTCACGCAGTGAAAGCCTTACTTGAGCGTTCACCGCAACGCATTAAAGAAGTCTATATTTTGAAAGGTCGTGAAGATCGCCGCTTAATGCCGCTGGTGCACGAAATTGAAGCACTAGGGGTTGTCGTTCAAGTGGCGAACCGCCAATGGATGGATAGCCAGACCGAAGGCGCAGTTCACCAAGGTATTATTGCGAAAGTACTACCTGGTAAACAGTATCAAGAAGGCGACTTGCCTGATTTATTGGAAAGTACACCATCGCCATTTTTATTGGTATTGGACGGTGTGACAGACCCACATAACTTAGGTGCGTGCTTACGTAGTGCTGATGCGGCAGGTGTTCATGCTGTGATTGTTCCTAAAGATAAATCTGCTCAGCTCAATGCAACCGCGAAAAAAGTGGCTTGTGGCGCGGCAGAAAATGTTCCTCTTATTCGTGTGACGAATCTGGCAAGGACATTGCGTTTGCTACAAGAATATAATGTATGGATTGTGGGAACGGCAGGTGAAGCTGACCATAACCTATATCAAAGCAAACTAACGGGCCCGATAGCGCTAGTGATGGGGGCTGAAGGCGAAGGCATGCGCCGTTTAACGCGTGAACACTGTGATGAGTTAATCAGTATTCCTATGGCAGGCTCGGTGTCATCATTGAATGTGTCAGTGGCGACAGGGGTTTGTTTATTTGAAGCGGTGCGTCAACGCTTACCCGTTTCTGCAGAAAAATAATATTTAGTATAAACGACATCCATCTCTTGAGTTTTATCTCAGGGATGGGTATAGTTACGCGTCAATTTTTTAGCCGCACTCAATAAGTTCCTTGCCTCCGCGGGCCGCGGTTAACCCAGACAGGAGGCTAATAATCCGTAAGGAGCAACTACTAATGCGTCATTACGAAATCGTTTTTATGGTCCATCCTGACCAAAGCGAACAGGTTCCGGGCATGATCGAGCGTTACAGTGCTGTTATCACTAACGCACAAGGTCAGATTCACCGTCTGGAAGACTGGGGCCGCCGTCAACTGGCTTACCCAATCAATAAACTGCACAAAGCACACTATGTTCTTCTGAACGTAGAAGCACCGCAGGAAGCGATTGATGAGCTGGAAACTAACTTCCGCTTCAACGATGCCGTTATCCGCAGCATGGTTATGCGCTTAAAACACGCAGTAACAGAAGCTTCTCCAATGGTCAAAGCTAAAGACGAACGTCGTGGCCGTGACATGTCTGATGAATATCAGGATGAAGAAGTAGAAGAAACTGGGGATTCTGAAGAGTAATTGCGCAGGTGACCACTAATCGTTTGGTGCTGACAGGCACAGTCTGTAAAGCATTGATTCGAAAAGTGAGTCCGTCAGGCATTCCTCACTGCCAGTTTGTTTTAGAACATCGTTCACAACAACAGGAAGCGGGGTTGTCAAGGCAAGCATGGTGCAGAATGCCCATTATCGCCAGCGGACAAACCTTACAAGCTCATACTCACAGTATAACGGTCGGCAGTTGGATTACAGTAAGCGGTTTCATTAGTACCCATCAAGGGCGCAATGGGATCAGCAAGATAGTCCTCCATGCCGAGCAGATTGATTTGATAGATTCTGGAGACTAGCCATATGGCACGTTATTTCCGTCGTCGCAAGTTCTGCCGTTTCACAGCGGAAGGCGTTCAAGAGATCGACTATAAAGATATCGCAACGCTGAAAAACTACATCACTGAAAGTGGTAAAATTGTACCAAGCCGTATCACTGGTACTCGTGCAAAATATCAGCGTCAGCTCGCTCGTGCTATCAAGCGCGCTCGCTACCTGTCTCTGTTACCATATACTGATCGTCATCAGTAATTGGTACAGTCCATTAACGACTAATAGAGGATAAGGTAATGCAAGTTATTCTGCTTGATAAAGTAGCTAACCTAGGTAGCCTGGGTGATCAGGTTAACGTTAAATCGGGCTATGCTCGTAACTTCTTAGTTCCACAGGGCAAAGCTGTTCCTGCGACTAAGAAAAACATCGAATTCTTCGAAGCACGCCGCGCTGAACTGGAAGCTAAATTAGCTGACGTTCTGGCAGCAGCACAGGCTCGTGCAGCAGCTGTTACTGCTCTGGGTTCTGTAACTTTAGCTTCTAAAGCTGGTGACGAAGGTAAACTGTTCGGTTCAATCGGTACTCGTGACATCGCTGACGCAATCACTGCGGCTGGCGTTCAAGTTGCGAAAAGCGAAGTTCGCCTGCCAAACGGCGTTCTGCGTACTACTGGTGACCACGAAGTTCACTTCCAGTTACACAGCGATGTTTTCGCAGAGCTGAACGTTATCATCGTTGCTGAGTAATCAATAATGATGGTATGCACCACTGAGCGATCCGTGGTGCAATAAAAAACACCGGCTAAGTCCGGTGTTTTTTGCTTTCTGGTATTTAGTTTATTGATTTGCCAAGCATTGGTAGTCGAGTAATTCCCCCGCTGAACCTAAATTCAAATCCCATATACTAAAACGGTTTGCGAGCAACACCTTTGAACCGTCTTTCAGCTGCACCATCGCTAGGCCATAATTGCCCATTTCATCATGATGTTTTACAACGTATTCATTGAGTTGATTAAATGCATTATCGAATTTGGCAGGGGCTTTTTGGAGTTTTTGGGCTAAATAGTGATGGCCGACAAGTTCAGTTGATAACTTAGCCCAGTCGGTTGTGATCTCCGATGAAACTTGATTAAGTTGTTGACTAACTTCAGGTTTCAAACATGCGATATGAATATGCAGTTGGTCTTGGGAGCGGCCATATTGGGAATTCACTGCAACAGCGAGCAAATCATCAGAAATTGAGATTTTCGCTTGTGACGACACACTTTCTCTTTCTTGCCAGGCGATAGCAAAATAGTCTGGTGTATTTCGCTCAAGTAACCGTGCGGATTCAATACCTGTGATTTTATCGGTAGGAATGACTAAGTTATGCAATGGCCCTTTTTTATCTTTGAACAGCACATACTGTTGATCACTATCGATTTTTAGACAAGATAGGGCAGATTGCTGCAATGGAATACACTGCTCATTTACAATGTTCCAAAGTGCATTTGAATTGAGTTTAATCCATAAAACATAACCAATAATAGCGGTAAGTAATAGTAAAACAGTACCTAAAAAAGCGTTAATCCATTTTTTTATTAGCATAATAATTTTCAGTTACCTAGCATTATAGTGAAAGACAATATTTGTTATTTATTGCTAGGTAAAAATCAATACATATAGCGATGTTCCAGACAAAATTTTAGGGTAGCTCTGACACAAGCTACCCTAAAAGTACTACGGAGTCCGATAGTAACTGCCATCACTTAATCGCACGAAACTATATGTTTTCCCATCAGATGCAGTTGTTTCTAATAATTGAATTTCACCTTTTTTATTCGCTTTTAGACGAATTTTTTGCCCTTGGCGCAAATTACTCAGTGGTTTTTCGGCACCTTCAACGCGAGCCATAATAAAAGCGTCATTGGCTTGTAAGTTATTATCGCGGAACAGTTGTGCAAGCGTTTTCCCTTTTTGTACTTGGTAGCTTTGCCATTCATTAGCTGAAGGGCGGGGAGTTTTGGGCTCTGGCGTGTTCTCTGGTGAAGTCACCGTTGAAGGCGGCTCATTGGGCTCAGGCTCAATAGGCTCTGGGATAATTTCAGGCTCAGTAGGTAAAAGTGGGGAATTACCTTCAGGTGCCGGTACTGGCTCAGGTATTGGTGGTGTAATCGTAGGTTCAGGCATGACCTCAGGAGCTGGGGGTGGAGGAATGACAATAGGCTGGTTTTGGACAATATCGCTAGGGGACTTATCGCTAGCAGGCCAAAAGAAAGCGACCACAACAATTAGGGCGAGCAGTGCAATGCCATAGCGATGAAATTTTGAAAGTTTAAGCATCACTCCTCCTTGATGAGGCAATGAGTAAATTAGACTGTATTTATACGCATACTAGCACCCTTTTTAGACATTTTTAGCGTTGGGCTGAATTTTTCAGAGAACACTGAATAAATTTGTCGGGAATCAATCAGTTTTATTCTTTAGATTCATTGTTTGGGTTTACCCATAAGGATGGGGCTGCTATTCTTGGTTTTTCTCAAAATCATATGGGTGTTTTCATGGCAAACCAAAATTTCGATTCGGTAGAAGCTCAAGCGAGTTATGGCATAGGTCTACAAGTTGGGCAGCAATTATTAGAGTCAGGGCTAGAAGGTTTAGTGCCAAATGCAATTTTAGCCGGCCTCGTTGACGCTTTAGAAGGCAATATGCCATCAGTGCCTGTTGAAACATTGCATAAAGCACTGCGTGAAATTCATGAGCGTGCAGATGCCGTTCGTGTTGAGCGTCAGGCAGCATTAGCGGAAGAAGGCCAAAAATTCCTAGATGAAAACCAAAAGCGTGATGGTGTTTCAACGACTGAGTCTGGTTTACAATTTTCAGTCGTTAACCAAGGTGATGGCGCTATCCCATCTCGTTCAGACCGCGTACGCGTTCACTATACAGGCCGTTTAATTGATGGCTCTGTGTTTGATAGCTCAGTACAACGTGGGCAGCCAGCAGAGTTTCCTGTAAGCGGTGTTATCCCGGGTTGGATTGAAGCATTGACCCTGATGCCTGTTGGCTCTAAATGGGAATTGTATATTCCTCATCAATTAGCTTATGGTGAGCGTGGTGCTGGCGCATCAATCCCACCATTCAGCACATTAGTATTTGAAGTTGAATTACTTGAAATTTTATAATTTCTGTTAGTTCAGTTCACAGCTAAAAAGCCTCATTGTCTTTGGACTTTGGGGCTTTTTTTATGGCGTTAATTTCACACAATTGCTACTCTTGCTGTAAAGGGTCATCAGAGAGGTGAATAACATGCTACAGCAAATTTGCGAACTAGCTCAAGAAGCGGGTTATGCAGTTATGGAAACATATAATGCGCAAGAACCTTTACAGGTTGAACACAAAAGTGATAATTCGCCTGTTACCGAGGCCGATATTGCCGCCCACAATGTGATCACAGCGGGTCTTGCTCGTATTGCCCCTGATATCCCCCAATTGTCCGAAGAAGACCCGCCAGAATGGCCAATTAGGCAGAATTGGCAACGTTATTGGTTGATTGACCCATTGGATGGAACGAAAGAATTTATTAATCGTAATGGGGATTTTACGGTTAATATTGCCCTTATCGAGAATGGTGTACCAACAATGGGGGTGGTATATGCCCCGGCCAAAGGGTTGTTGTATTACGCTGAAGGCAATCAGGCATGGAAGGAAGAAGGTGGTCATAAGCAACTTATTCATGTAAATGATGCTAAACCACCGGTTATTGTTATTAGCCGTTCCCATCAAGATAATGAATTAATGGATTATTTAAAACAAATGGGAGAACACACGACAGTAGAAATTGGTTCTTCACTCAAGTTTTGTTTAGTCGCAGAAGGAAAAGCGCAGCTTTATCCACGTTTTGGGCCTACAAATATTTGGGACACTGCGGCTGGGCATGCGATTGCGATTGCTGCAGGGGCAAAAGTTGTTGATTGGAATGGAAAAACGCTTGATTACACGCCTAGGGAGTCTTTTTTGAACCCTGGCTTTCGGGTGATTTTATTCTAAACCTCAATAAAGGTTGGGAAGTTATTTCCCAACCTAATTAGTCACTAATTATCTAGTTTTAGAACTTTAGCTGTCGCAGTACGAATATCTAAACAGGCTTTTGCATCTGTTTTTAAATCAATTCCATAGGTTGGAATGATATCTTTTAAGCGTGTTTCCCAGCCATCGGCCTTGAGTTGCTCATCAAAACAGGTTTTTAATACATTTAGTGCAATAAATGCCGCTGTCGATGCCCCCGGAGATGCTCCCATCAATACCGTAAATGATTTATCTGCACTGGTAATCAGTTCTGTACCAAACTCTAAAACCCCTTTTTTATCATGGTCAGGTTTAATAATTTGTACTCGTTGCCCTGCAACCACCTCTTTCCAATCTTCATGCTGTGCTTCTGGGTAGAATTGTTGCAACATGGCGAATTGGTGAGCAGAAGTTTGCAGCACTTGGCCTACTAAGTATTCTGCGAGTGACCAGTTATCTTTCGCCACCGCAAGCATTGGCTCAAGGTTATTCAATTTCACCGATTCAAACAGGTCTAAATAAGAGCCGTGTTTAAGGAATTTACTCGAAAAACCGGCATAAGGCCCGAATAAGAGAGAGCGTTTACCCCCAATAATGCGCGTGTCTAAGTGTGGAACAGACATTGGTGGAGAGCCTTTGTCGGCTTTACCGTAAACTTTTGCATGGTGGCGAGAGGCAATTTCTTCGTTATCGCAACGCAGCCAGATCCCACTGACAGGGAACCCACCATACCCTTTTCCTTCAGGGATCCCCGATTTTTGTAGTAACTCGATCGCTCGACCGCCTGCACCCACGAACACAAACTTCGCGGAAGTGATCGTTTTTTCATGGGTCACAAGGTTTTTAACTTCAATATTCCATCTGCCATCGGTGGTTTTTTTAACATCAATGACTTCATGCTTATAATGGATTGAAAAGCCGGACTGTTCGCTTAATTGCGCGATTAATAAATGCGTTAGTGCGCCGTAATCGACATCAGCACCAGTATTAACACGGGTAACCGCAATCGCTTCTTTCGGGTCACGGCCTTCCATGATCAGTGGTGCCCATTCGTTGATCTGTTTTGGATCATCACTGTATTCCATGTTGTGGTAACAGTGGTGAGCAGACATCTGCTGGTAGCGCTGTTTTAAGAATTTTACATTGTCTTCACCCCAAACAAAGCTCATGTGTGGGCATGGGTGAATAAAGTCACGTGGATCTTTAATTTTTCCTTTAGTGACTAGGTAAGACCAGAGCTGACGAGAGAGATCGAATTCGGTATTAACTTCAAGCGCTTTACTGATATCCACCGTACCATCTGGATTTGGTGGCGTGTAGTTCATTTCACAGTTAGCAGCATGCCCTGTTCCCGCATTATTCCACGGGTGGGAACTTTCTTGAGCACAGTCGTTTAGCCTTTCAAAAACGGCGATCGTCAGTGACGGCTCAAGTTCTTTGAGAAATGTACCAAGTGTTGCACTCATGATCCCTGCGCCAATGAGGGCAATATCGACATTCTCAGCAATCGGTTTATTCATGATGGCCTCTATTTTTGTGTTGGAGTGAAGCAAAGGTCGGTGCCTTCTTGGTAGACAACATAAGCACGACGCCAAGGCTCATCACCAATAAGCCGCCATTTATGGCCAGTTCCCGTATTATCTTGCGCAAGTAAAATATCACCTGGGTTGATGATAAATTTCGAACCATCTTTGGTTTCGAATTCTAAAGTGCCTGAAAGAGTAATGACATAACGAGGGACGGGGTCTTGATGCCAATCAAAAGAGCCGCCAGAAACTGTTTCACGAAAGGTAAGCTCATTGACTGCAATGGTAGGGGTTTGGCTATCGCCTCCTGCTATATTATTAAGCTCAAGAGTGCCTTCTTCAAATAGAGAATTTCCATCTTCTCCTGTCCACATACGAACGCAGCGTATCATTTTATTTAGCTCCTTAATCACTGACTGTAATATATAACAATTATTTGATATTCATTGGATGCAAAAATAAGACTCTTAAAATGATGATAAATAAAATTAATATTATTTAAATTTAAGGTTTTTTAGTGAATAGGTCAAAGCGAAATATGTTTTATATTGGAATTATGGTTTTATTTTTTAATTAAAGAACAAAATAATAAAAGTTGATTATCTTTTTACGATTGTTTTTATTTTCATCGTTCGTTTAATGATTGATAAAAAATAGGAAAGCTCATTCTGATTTTATTTTATCATTATGAGCTATAAGAGTTGGATTAGCTTTTTAGAATAGCGTTTAGGGCAAGGTATTGGATCAACATGATGGTTTTGCCATCAACAATTTCTCCCGTTTTTATCGCATCAATGGCTTTAGGGAAAGGCCACTCTAATACTTCAATATCTTCCCCTTCTTCTTTCAGCCCACCGCCTGCATTTTGACGATGATTATCACTGTATTCAGCGATGTAAAAGTGGAGTTTTTCGGTGACTGAGCCAGGGCTCATAAAGGCTTCAAAGACTTTCTGAATTTTATCGACTTTAAAACCCGTTTCTTCTTCTGCTTCAGCAATAATTCGAGCTTCGGGAGAGGCGTTTTCGAGTAAGCCAGCAGCGGCTTCAATCAGAAAATCAGAATAGCCATTCACATAGACTGGCATGCGAAATTGACGAATTAAAATAATGCTATTCTTTATTTTGTTATATAACAAAATAACGGCGCCATTGCCTCTATCGTAGACTTCGCGCTCTTGTTGTTGCCAACTACCATCTCGACGCTGTAACTCATAAGTATATTTTTTTAAAATATACCAATTATCTGAAAGTAGTTTCTCTTGAATATTACGTATTTTAGGGCGTTTTACAGTCATTAAGCAGCCTTAGTAAACAAAAATGATTTTGTTAATTTAGCACTGTTAATTTTTGTATGAAATAGGATTTAGATGGGACCTACTTTAAAGTAGGTCCCGTTGTAAACGTTGTGAATTATTTAATAATTTGGATTTGCTTAACTTCGACTTCTCTTGAATTCCAGTCTTTATCAATTTTACCGCGAATTTCAACTTTATCTTTTGGTGTTACATTTACACCGTTCCAACGCTTTTCGCTGATTTCTAAATTAATAGTGCCAGTACCATCGGTGAATTCATAATGTTTATGGTCGAGTTGTTTGACGATATTCCCACGTAAAATAACCCAGCTGTCATCTGACATATCAAGCGCTTTCGCAACTGTCATTTCCCCACTATTTGGGCCGATGAAACCACCCGCTTGAGAGGTTTGAGTTGTTGTATTTGTGACTGCGCCTGGGCCGTCAAAACCACCATTTGCAGCGAAAACAGGTGCACTTGCGAGTGCAGCGACTAAAGCGATTACAGGTAATTTTTTCATCATCAATATCTCCAAATGGACATGAATTTGTTTGTATGGAGGGTATTAAACCAAGTAAATCTTAACAAGATCTTAAGAAACTTAACTAACGAATTATATTTTTAATTTTATTAATAATAGCTAGTCATCTTAAGGCTGATGGGATAAATATAATAATATTCTGATGTGAGGGATATTATGCGAATTCTTTTAATTGAAGATGACAGGCTAATTGGTGATGGTTTAAAAGTAGGTTTAACGCAACTAGGGTTTACGGTGGACTGGTTTATGGATGGTAAACAAGGACAGCTGGCTTTATTTGATGCACCTTATGATGCCGTTGTACTCGATCTTTCGTTACCTAATATTGATGGCATGGATATTTTAAAACATTGGCGCAAAGAAGGACGCGATGAGCCTGTCTTGATTTTGACGGCGCGTGATGCATTAGATCAACGTGTTCAAGGGCTTCAACAAGGGGCTGATGATTATCTGTGTAAACCTTTCGCTTTAATGGAAGTCATGGCGCGTTTGCAAGCGTTGATCCGCCGCCGAAGTGGGCAACTGTCTTCTAAACTCACACATGGTGATGTCGAAATGGATCCGGTTGCAATGACGGTGACACAGCAAGGTGAGCCTGTACAACTAAAGGGGAAAGAGTTTGCCTTACTCTCTTTATTTATGCATAACCCAAATAAAGTTTTTTCTCGTCCTTTAATTGAAGAAAAATTATATAACTGGGATGAAGAGGTTTCTAGTAACTCGGTTGAGGTACATATCCACCATTTACGACGCAAATTAGGTAATAAATTTATTCGAACTATTCATGGTGTAGGCTATCGATTAGGTGATGATAAATGATGAAGACATTTAGTCTTAGGCTGAAACTCACGTTAATGCTGCTCCTGTTAGCGTTGCTGACATGGGGGATCGCAAGTTCGCTAGCATGGTATCAAAGCTATAAAACGATTAATGAACTGTTTGATACCCAGCAAATGGCGTTTGCTAAACGGTTATCAGTTTTACCATCCGACTTTGAATTGAGCCGGCCTTCACTGACTAAAACCAAAAAATTATTACGAAAGAACCGTGGCCATCAGGATGACGATGCACTGGCATTTGCTATCTTTACACCCGATGGCAAAATGGTTTTAAACGACGGTGATAACGGTAGAGATATTGTCTATCGATTTAAACGAGAAGGTTTTACGGATGGGATGATCCAAGGAAGTGACGACCCTTGGCGTTTTGTATGGCTAAAATCTCAAGATGGTCAATACGTTATCGCGGTAGGGCAGGAGTGGGAATACCGGCAAGAAATGGCAACCGATATTATGGTGGCACAATTTATGCCTTGGTTGATTGCTTTGCCAATCATGTTATTACTATTTTTATGGCTACTGACACGCGCTTTACGCCCATTGAAGGACGTAGCAAAGCAGTTGTATCACCGAAAACCCGATGAACTAACTCCAGTGCAAGTGGCGCGTATTCCCAGTGAAGTCAGACCTATTATTGACTCCATGAATGTGTTGTTTGGTCGTATTAATGAAATGTTTGCCCGTGAACGACAATTTACCTCCGATGCGGCTCATGAACTACGTAGTCCACTTGCAGCATTAAGGGTGCAGGCAGAAGTGGTACAAATTGCGGGGAATAATGCCGATATCCGTAACCATGCAGTAGCGAATTTATCGGAAGGTATTGATAGGGCGACAAGGCTTGTTGACCAACTACTGATGTTGTCTCGGTTAGAATCATCCACTCAACTTGATGATATTACAGTTGTATCTTGGCCTGCATTAATTGAATCGGCGATAAAAGATGTGGAACCTGAAGCGCAAGAGCAGCAAACAACCCTAATAAACACTCGAGTTGCTAGCCCCCCTGATTTTCAAGGCCAACCATTACTACTCAATGCGTTACTGAGAAATTTACTCAATAATGCTATACGTTATGGGAAAAAAGCTGGGCGAGTGGAGATTATTTTGTATGCTGATCACCTTGAAATTCAAGATGATGGTGATGGTGTGACACCTGAGGTTTTACAGCGGCTAGGTGAGCGTTTTTATCGTCCTCCGGGGCAAGAGAAGACAGGGAGTGGCTTAGGGCTCTCCATTGTTAAGCGAGTTGCACAATTACATCATTTGCAGGTGATTTTTACTCATGGCGCTAATGGTGGTTTTTGTGCCAAGGTCTATTGGAATGAAACTAAAACGTGATAATGAGCACATTAGTCATGATTGTTTATTAAAATAATAATCATAATTATGCATATTTAATGTAAGGGCATTTTAGCATAACTCACTATTTTGGGCTCAAGGGCGATAGGCTGAATTGTAGGTGTAGTGTGCGAAATTACGCACACTACATATACGCGCACTACATAGTAGTAAAAGTTTGATAGTAGTAAAAGTTTGCCCTTATTAGTTTAGCGATGACACTAACAAACTAATGACTTTTTGAATTTCTTGGGTATTTAATTCACCATCTTTGAAGAACAACACTTTCCCTTGATTATCCAATACGATGATTGCCGAGCTTTCTGGTTTCAAGCCCCATGCGTTCTTTACTGTCCCCTCACTATCAACAATAAATTGTGAGTAAGGAAACTCTTTTTTGCTATCTTCAACGCTATTTTTAACAAAGACACCAGTACCAAAAATTGCATCATCGGTATTAATGATTGTCGTTGTCTGATAGGTATTATGAGGGAATTTGGCTTGCTTGATAGCTTCAACTAAGGGGGCATTGAGCTCTTTTGCTGAAGAGCGGCCTGCAATGTGCTGGATAGTACGCACCTTTCCAACGAGTTGTTGGCTTTTCCACGGTTGATAATCCAACTTCCCTTCATTATTCATCACAAGCTCACCTTTATCGGTGACGGAAATAGCAGGAACAGATTGGTTTAATTGAATATTTGCTGCAGAAGCTACTGCTGATACCCCAAGCAAGCATATTAAAAGTAAATAATTTCTTATCATAAAAGCTCCTTGATTGATGATTTTGCCATGTGAGCCTAGTGGTTTGTTGGATGACTACTATTTATAGCATAGCTCATCGGATGAGTTACAAGGGGTAATTTAACATTTTTTTAAAATTTAGAATAAAAGCAAAGTTTATGGGGTTTTAACAGTTAATTTACAGTGTCATGTTATGTCAGTAAATTGAATAAAACTGCAATTTTAGAACCAAAGTGAAAATTTCTGGTCTATGATTATTGAACGGTATGAGTTATTGAATATCGTAAGAACAAAGGGGAGGCAAAGTTCTAATGAAAATTTTTAACCGTTATAACCCATCGAAGATTGCTCTTTACGTCAAAACGCTATTCCGTGGCAGGCTCTATATTAAGGATTTTGGGGCATTTGAGTTTAATTATGGGAAAATTCTACCACCTAAAATCAGTGATAAGCGCCATTACAATGTGATGAGTGAGGTCAATAAACAGGTTTCATTATTGCAGGCAGAACTGGGGTAGGTTAATCAAGAAGGTTTTGGTTAACAACGCGCCACACGGGTGGCGCATTGAAAGAAACGGCTTCGCTATCAAGCACTAATGTTCAGTACCTTTTGTTTGTTGTTTTGCGTCAGCCGTTTCAATAGTATTTTTTCCGGGCTGTACAACCACTGGTGATGGCACCGTAGTAAGGCGAGTTACGAGTAGTTGGTCTATTTTGTAATTATCGATATCGACGACTTCAAATTTATAGCCCGCATATTTCACATAATCTGTGCGCTTTGGCATTCTTCTTAACCGGTACATCATAAACCCTGCGATGGTTTCATAGTTGCTAAAGTCAGGGAAATCATCAATATCCAAAATGCGCATCACATCTTCGATTGGCGTTCCGCCTTCAACTAACCAAGAATTCTCATCACGGACCACGATTTGCTCTTCTTGCCCTGGGCCAATTAAATCACCCATTAAAGTGATCATTACATCATTGATGGTAATGATACCCATGACCAATGCATATTCGTTGAGAATAACAGCAAAATCGACCGCATTTGCTTTAAAGGCTTCTAAGGTATCTGATAGTGATAGGGTGTCAGGGATCATTAGCATATTTCTAATGTGAGCGCCTTCTTTTAAGCTTAAACTTTGCCCATTGAGTACACGGTTAAGTAATTCTTTTGAATCAACATAACCGATAACATGGTCAATATCCCCTGCACAGACCAAGAACTTAGAATGTGGCTGAGTTGAAATTTTATGTTTGATGCTTTCTTCTGACTCGTCTTTGTCAAAATAAATGATACTTTCACGCGGAGTCATCGCTGATGGCACAGTACGTGATTCTAGCTCGAAGACATTCTCAATTAATTCATGTTCTTGTTTACGTAACACACCCGCAACCGCCCCTGCTTCAACCACCGCAAAGATATCATCAGAAGTAATGTCTTCATTACGTGACGTAGGTAATTTGAATAATTTAAAAAACAGGTTCGCAAGGCCATTAAAAAACCAGACTAATGGACCCAGTATCACTAAACAGAAGCGCATCGGATTCACGATACGAATAGCAATGGCTTCAGGTTTTACCATACCGATACGTTTTGGTGTTAAATCAGCCACTAAAATAAACAAACTTGTCACAATGGTGAATGACAGGATTGATGAAACTTGTTGAGCCCAGCTAGGGGATAAAAACTGAATAAAGATATCGTACAGAGCCGGGGAGAAAGCCGATTCCCCCACAATACCTGCAAGGATAGCAACGGCATTTAAACCAATTTGAACGACGGTAAAAAACATTCCCGGCATTTCTTGTAATTTAAGCACGCGAGCCGCGTTAATGTTGCCTTCATCGGCCATGAGCTTAAGTTTAATACGGCGGGAAGCTGCCAGAGAAATTTCTGACAAAGAAAAGAATGCGCTGATTGCACATAATAATAGAACAATTAATAAACTGTTGAGCATAAGTTATCCAGCCAATCAAAGGAAGAACCCATAAAATTCAAAAATCTCTGAAGGCATAGTCTCGCGTATTTAAATATATTGAGTATGCAAATATATGTTGCGCAATATGCGCAAATTGTTGATATGTTGCATGAGTATAGCACTGAGGTGATTTATCTGCCTAGATATTCATCGTCATTCAAGCTGCTTTAAGTCATATTGGAAAGCAACTTGAATGGTTGGGAAGATGAACTCACTGTATTAAGTTATTGATTTATTTGTTTGACGAAGGCGGTAAACAGATACCAATCCCTCCTAATCCACAATATCCATTCGGGTTTTTGTATAAGTACTGCTGGTGGTAATCTTCTGCGAAATAAAACGTGTCTAAAGGCGCTATTTCGGTCGTGATTGCACGAGAGTCATGCTGCGCTTTCATTGCATTTTGGTAAGCTTGCAGTGTTTCCATTGCTTGCTGGTCTTGCTCATCTGACACAGTATAAATGGCGGAGCGATATTGGCTTCCCATGTCATTCCCTTGGCGCATGCCTTGTGCAGGGTCATGGTTTTCCCAAAATAATGTCAATAGTTGAGAGTAACTGATAATTTGTGGGTCAAAAACAACACGAACCGCTTCTGCGTGGCCAGTGCGTCCTGAGCAAACCTCTTCGTAGGTTGGGTTAGGGGTCACACCACCACAATAGCCAGCAGAAGTTGAATAAACCCCAGCTTGCTGCCAAAATAGTCGTTCAACTCCCCAAAAACAGCCCATGGCAAAATAAGCAATTTCCATATTCTTAGGAATAATCTCAATCGAATGATGGTTAAGCGCATGATATGGTGAGTAAGTCATAGCAGTTGCTCTGCCGGGCAGAGGTTGTGCAATACTTGCAGAGTGAAATTTATTAAAAGGCATAATGATTCCTATATGTATTGACCACACAAATAATCTAAAAATAGGGATAAAAACTTGTGTCTATGGCGAATTTTACTCAAAATAAATTGATATGAAGTATTTAGTCAATCGAACAATCACCTTAGGAGTAGGCGTGTCGAAATACCCTCTAATTTGTTTTCTCTGCCTAACTGCGGCAGTGCCAGTGGTACACGCAGCTAATCTTCGTCTTAATATTGAAGGCCTTGAAGGACAACTTAATCAAAACGTTCGCGTACAGCTGTCTAATATATCGCAAGATGAGGTTGTGCCAAATGGTCGTTTTCGAGCCCGTGTTGAGAAAGCAATTAAAGAAGGTTTAAAGCCTTTAGGTTACTACCAACCCACGGTTGAATTTAGCTATGAAGAAAAAACCCCGCCTGCTCGTTCCGTTTTAACCGCCAAGGTCACTCCTGGAGAACCTATTTTATTAAAAGGGGTGAATGTTGAGTTACAAGGTGGAGCAAAAACGGATCCAGACTATGAAAAGATGCTCAAACAATATACGCCAAAGCTTGATACTATCCAAAATGATGGCGAATACGAAGAATTTAAAGGGCGCTTTAGCAGTTTAGCCGTTCGTAAAGGTTATTTTGATGCGATGATGGAGAAAAGCCAACTGGGTATTTCTCTTGATCACCATGCGGCTTATTGGGATTTTGATTTTAACAGTGGTGAACGCTATCGGTTTGGTGCTATTTCTTATTCAGGTTCACAAATTCGTGAAGATTACCTGAACAACCTTGCTCCTTTCAAAAAAGGGGAATACTACACATCAGAACAACTTGCTGAATTTAATCGTCGGTTAGCAGAAACAGGTTGGTTCACTTCTGCGATTGTGACGCCACGCATCGTGAGTGCTCGAAAAGAAAACTCCTATGAGTTACCGATGGAAGCGGTAATGACCCCTAGAGCCAAAAATTTTATTGAGCTCGGTGGGGGGTATGCAACAGATGTGGGCCCTCGCGTTAAAGCCACATGGAATAAGCCGTGGATCAACTCCCGTGGGCAAAGTTTAACGTCCAGTATTAGTTTGTCACAACCAGAACAATTAATTGATGCGAGCTATAAAATTCCACTAAAAGCTAACCCGCTTGAGCAATATTATGCGGTTCAAGGGGGCTTTAAACGTACAGATTTAAATGATACCCAAGCGAATACAACAACCTTGAATGTGTCTCGTAATTGGGATTATTCATCCGGTTGGCAATATGGCGTAAACATGCGTTGGATGCTGAGTAACTTTACCCAAGCCAACGTGACGAATACGACGATGTTGTTATATCCCGGGGCCTATGTGAGCCGTATTCGCCAACGCGGCGGTGTGATGCCAACATGGGGAGATAGCCAACGTTACTCTATTGATTACTCAAATAAAATTTGGGGTTCAGACATCGATTTTGCGGTACTGCAAGCTAAAAACGTATGGATCAGAACGCCGTGGGAAGGTCATCGCTTTGTTGTTCGTGGAAATATCGGTTGGATTGAAACGAACGACTTCGACAAAGTTCCACCGGACTTGCGTTTCTTTGCAGGGGGTGACGGCAGTGTGCGTGGGTATGGTTACCAAAAGATCTCGCCAGAAAATAGTAAAGGTAAGCTGACAGGGGCATCAAAATTGGCCGTAGGCTCTGTAGAATACCAATATAACTTTACAGGGAATTGGTGGGGAGCAACCTTTATTGATAGTGGTGAAGCCGTTGATAACTTTAAAAATAGTGATTTTAAAACGGGTGCGGGAGTCGGTATCCGCTGGGTCTCACCGGTTGGGCCAATAAAATTAGACTTAGCAAAACCTATCGGTGATCCAGATAACAACAAAATACAGTTTTATATCGGCTTGGGGACTGAGTTATGAGGTGGTTGAAGTGGCTAAAATGGACAAGTCTTTCCATTTTATTAATTCTTGTTTTGATTATTGCTGCACTCAGTTGGGTGATTGGAACACAGTCTGGTCTTCACTTTGCATTAAATACGGCGACACGCTTTGTTCCTGAATTAACCATTGATAAAATTGACGGGGATATTAGTAACTTAACGTTAAGTGGCGTTAAATATCAAATGCCAGGTGTTGATGTTAATGCAGGAAAACTAAATTTAGCCGTACGTCTAGGTTGTTTAACAAGCCGTGAGCTATGTGTCGACAACTTAGGTACGGAAAATGTCACTGTCAATGTTGATACCTCACAGTTTCCCCCTTCAGAAGAAACGCCACCATCTGAACCTTTGACTGAACTCAAGGCACCTTTAACCATTCGTTTGAATCAATTGGCTTTGGTTTCAACGCACGTTAATGTGGATGGCATGGACATCGATTTAGCCAAATTTACCACAGGGGTCACGTGGGAAGGGAAAGCGATCACTATCATTCCAACCGATATCATTGATTTGGCCATTAATTTACCTGAAACCAAATCAGATGCAGCCGTTGAAGAGAAACAACCAGAACCAACTCCGATAAATGACCAAAAATCATTAGCGGACGAATTAAAAGCGCTATTTTCTAAGCCGTTACTCGCTGAATTACCAGAGGTTATTTTACCTGTTGATTTAAATGTTGATGGCATTAATGCTTCGAATTTTCAATTAACGGGAGCGACTGAACTTAAAATTAACCAATTACACTTGAGTCTTTCGAATGAAGGGCAACAAGTTTTAGTTAAACAGTTAAAAGTCGATGCACCGCAAGGGAATGTTGCGTTATCTGGCACAGCAACATTGCAAGATAAATGGCCAGTCTCATTGTCGGTCGTGGGTGAAAGCCGTTTAGAGGATTTAGACGGGCAAAAAATAGACCTCTCCTTAAAAGGCGGTTTGGTTGATGAGCTAAAATTGGCATTGAACTTACACGGGCCAATTAATGCGAAATTAGATGCAGAAACAGATTTGTCACAAGCAGACCTGCCTATTTTGCTTACATTAGAAAGTGATAAGCTAACGTGGCCGTTCGTGGGGGAAGCGCAATACCAACTCGATGGAACACGGTTGCGTTTAAATGGCCGGCCATCGGCTTATGACATGTCTGTACGCTCAGCTATCACTGGGCAGGATTTGCCCCCTTCGACCTTGATATTAGATGCGAAAGGTAATGAAGAGCAAATTAATTTAACTCGTTTACGTTTAGCTGCTTTACAGGGTAATGCGGATATTACAGGTGTTGCGGACTGGAGTAAGGCGATTAGTTGGAATGCGGTATTGACCTTGTCGGGGATTAATACTGCCAAACAGTACCCTGAATGGCCTGCTAAAGTGGATGGCAAGATTGCCACTCGCGGAAGTTTATACGGTGGTAGCTGGCAGTTAGATATCCCTGAAATTATTTTGGATGGTAATGTCAAAAATAATCTCTTGAAAGCACGCGGAAAAGCCAAAGGTAACGCAGCAGGCCAATGGGATATTCCAAACTTCAATTTGGCACTGGGTAAAAATAATGTCGACGTAAAAGGCTCCCTTGCTGATAAATGGAACCTTGATGCCAAAATTAATGCCCCCGCACTCAATGGTTTGCTACCTGGCTTAGGTGGTGTGATTGCCGGTGATGTGAAATTACGGGGTAATTTAGAGACGCCAGAAGCGCTTGTTGACCTCACCGCACGCGGTGTGAAGTGGCAGGACGACCTTGCTATCGAGAATGTTGTTATCAAAGGAAATGTGGCAACAGGCGAGCAAATTAAAGGGGATCTATCCGTTGTTCTGCGTCAATTAAAACAAGGCGACCTTGTCGTCAATAACCTAACTTTAGATGCGAAAGGCAGTGAAAAACAGCATACGTTAAAATTGAATATGAAAGGTGAGCCGGTTTCTGGTCAATTAGCATTAGCAGGCAGTTTTGACCGGCAGACTGAAGTGTGGAAAGGGAATTTATCTAACACCTTATTTGATACGGTGGTGGGTGAATGGCGCTTAAACCAAGCAATGTCACTCGATTATGCCAACCAAACCCAAGAAGTGACCATTGGACGGCATTGTTGGGTTAACCCGAACGCCCGTTTGTGTGTACCAAAACCGATTAAAGCGGGTAAAAGTGGTAGCGCAGATATCGTATTAGAACGTTTTGATCTCGCCATGATCAAACCCTTTATGCCACAAGATACTCGAGTCAGTGGCGTATTTACGGGTAAAGCCAATGCCATTTGGCAAGCGGATGGCAGCATGCCACAAGTGAAGCTGGACTTGCGAGGAAATGATATCAAAGCAGTTCAGTTTGTGGATGGAACCCGTTTACCGATTGCTTTTGATACCTTAACGTTAAGTGCTGGGTTGAAAAATGGTAAGGCAGATCTTAGCTGGTTATTTGGGTTAGCTAATAACGGACAGATGCGCGGTAACATCCAAGTGTCTGATATTGAAAAACGTCGCTTGTTGTCGGGTAATGTTGAAATTAATTCGGTGACATTAGATTTAATCAAGCCGTTACTAGGCCAGAAGGAAGTGGCGAATGGCCGTTTAAGTGGAAATCTACGTTTAGGCGGGTCAGCCAATAACCCATTATTAAATGGGAATTTAGCGCTTTCGAGTTTAGAAGTGAAATCTGCAATGATCCCGTTTGATATCAAAAGTGGTCATTTAGGTGTTAATTTCAACGGCACGAGCTCAGTAATGAATGGCCAGATAAACACGCCAGAGGGCTATCTGAACATTGATGGTGATGCAGACTGGCGCAATATTGATGCATGGCGTGCAAAAGTCATGGCGCGAGGTAATAACCTTCGTGTTTCTTTACCGCCGATGATCCAAATTGATGTTCAACCAGATATTGTTTTTGATGCGTCGCCTTCGGTATTAACGTTAAAGGGGACGGTCAATATCCCGTGGGCACGGATCACGGTCCAAGAACTCCCTGAGTCAGCGGTAAGCCCATCTTCGGATGTGGTGATGTTAGATAGCAATTTACAGCCAATTGAGGAAAAAGCGCCATCCATTCCTATTCAGACCAATTTGGATATTAAAATTGGCAACGATGTGCAATTAGACGCATTTGGCTTAAAAGCACGTCTGACCGGTTTATTGAAAGTAGTTCAGAATATCCATGGCTTACACATTAATGGCCAAGTGGATATTCCAGCAGGTCGTTTCCGTGCTTATGGGCAAGATTTGATTGTACGTAAAGGCCAAATTCAGTTCTCAGGCCCTGCAGACCAACCATTCTTAAACTTAGAAGCGATACGTAACCCAGACAACACAGCGGATAACGTGATTGCAGGGGTGAAGGTCACAGGCCTTGCGGATAAACCGAAAGTAGAAATATTCTCTGAACCTGCGAAAACACAACAAGAAGCGCTTTCTTACTTATTAAGAGGAGAGGGCTTAGATAGTGGGGACGCAAATAGTTCACAAATGACATCTATGTTAATCGGCTTAGGTGTAGCACAAAGTGGGCAACTCGTGGGTAAAATTGGTGAGACATTTGGAGTCTCTGATTTAGCCGTCGATACCCAAGGTGTGGGGGATGGTTCTCAAGTCGTTGTAAGTGGTAAGATCACTAATGATTTACAAGTGAAGTATGGAGTTGGTATCTTTGACTCATTGGCGACGTTAACCTTACGTTATCGGTTGATGCCAAAACTGTATTTAGAAGCTGTGTCTGGTGTTAATCAGGCATTGGATCTCCTTTACCAATTTGAGTTTTAGATTATGCGTGTAATTGTTTATGGTAGCTTAAGACAAAAGCAAGGAAATCATCATTGGATGACTTATGCTCAGCTACTCGGTGAGCATAAGCTAGAAGGCTATGAACTGTATGATCTTGGATATTATCCAGCGGTTGTCAAAGGGGATGGGGTGATAGAGTGCGAAGTTTATCGAATCAACCCGTCAATTTTGACTGAATTAGATGAGCTAAAGAAAAATTCTCAAGACTATGTACGAGAGCTTATCCCAACGCCGTATGGCAACGCTTGGATTTATCTGTATAAACATTCGGTTGATGGTCTACGTCAAATAAAAAGTGGCGACTGGCTGAAACGTGATGAAGAAGTATAACGATTTAATAGTCGCTATCGAGTTGTAAAAATATAAAACGCCAGCAATGATAGCTGGCGTTTTTACTTTATGGCCTAATCAACATGTTAGAGCCCATAAAAAAGCGCTGATATTAACCAGCGCTTTCATTATGCCCTTAAAGGGAGATTATTTTTTTGCAGCGCGTTCGAAAGATTCGATGATCTCTGCTTTTGCAGATGCTGCATCTTCCCAACCATCAACTTTAACCCATTTACCTTTTTCTAAATCTTTGTAATGTTCAAAGAAATGAGTAATTTGAGCACGCAGTAATTCTGGCAGGTCGTTCACATCTTTGATGTGATCGTATTCTTTGCTTAATTTAGTGTGCGGAACAGCAACTAATTTTGCATCTTCACCAGACTCGTCAGTCATTTTCAGGACGCCAACAGGGCGGCAACGGATGACTGAGCCTGGTTGTAATGGGTATGGAGTTGGAACTAATACGTCAACTGGGTCGCCATCTAAAGACAGGGTGTTGTTGATGTAACCATAGTTGCATGGATAGAACATCGCTGTTGACATGAAACGGTCTACAAACAGCGCACCAGAGTCTTTATCAACTTCATATTTGATAGGATCTGCGTTCGCTGGGATTTCGATGATAACATAGATATCTTCTGGCAGATCTTTACCTGCCGGTACATTGTTCAGGCCCATTTAAATGTATCCTTTGTGTGAATAATGAATTTACTCATTTTAATTTGTTGCCGCTTTTAGGCAAATCAAATAATAGAGTAGATAGCGTGGGGGACATTATAGCCGTAAAAGGGGGCAAAACTCACTAGTTGGTGAAAAAAAGGAACAAAAAAGGCGGGAAACCCCGCCTTATAATTAATAAATTGGGTTATTCCGAGTCAGGGAATTCACGCATAAATGATTCGGCTTTCTCTACCATCGACTCCGTTCCGACAAAAAACGGTGCACGTTGGTGTAATTCGCTAGGAATAATATCTAAGATGCGATTAGCCCCATCGCTAGCTTTACCACCGGCTTGTTCTGCTAAAAATGCAATTGGGTTGCATTCGTACAGAAGGCGCAATTTTCCATTTGGATGGCTTGCTGTACTCGGGTAAATATAAATTCCCCCTTTGAGCAAGTTACGATGGAAATCTGCAACCAAAGAACCGATATAACGAGTGGTATACGGGCGATTTGTTGCTTTATCTTCTTCTTGGCAATATTTAATGTACTTTTTAACGCCCATCGGGAACCTGATATAGTTTCCTTCGTTGATGGAGTACATTTTCCCTTCTGATGGGAACATCACTTTTTCATGAGATAAGCAGAAAACGCCCAATGATGGGTCGTAAGTAAACGCGTGTACACCAACACCCGTGGTGTAAACTAACATCGTTGATGAACCATAAACCACGTAGCCCGCAGCCACTTGGCGGTTACCTGGTTGCAGGAAATCAGCTTCTGTAACCGGTTGGCCAATTGGCGTGATACGATGATAGATTGAGAAAATTGTTCCAACGGAAACGTTTACATCGATGTTCGAAGAACCATCAAGTGGGTCCATTAAAACAACATATTTTGCGTTTTCTGCACGGTCTCCTTCGAAAATGACAATTTCGTCTTCTTCTTCAGAGGCGATACCGGCGACTTCTCCGCGTGCTTTTAAAGCCGCTTTCAGTTTTTCGTTAGCATACAGGTCAAGCTTCATCTGAACTTCACCTTGAATATTCGAAACACCGTTAGTGCCAAGAATATCGACAAGTCCAGCTTTATTAATATCACGATGGATAATTTTAGCGCCCAGTTTGATAGCTGATAATAAAGAAGTCAGCTCACCTGTTGCATGAGGAAAATCTTGTTGCTTTTCGACGATGAATTCGCCTAATGTTTTCATGACGAAGGTCCTGAATAAAATTGACAGAGGTTTTGCGGGGCATTTACCCTCGCGCGGGGAGAGTTTAACTAAATAAAAAAAAGATTAATAGGTTAATGCATTTATAAACCTGTTTTTGATGGGTAGAATAGTGACCAACCTCATGCTAATTGGATGAAAAAGAATGCACATACATATTTTAGGTATATGCGGTACCTTTATGGGAAGCTTAGCAATATTGGCTCGTTCTTTAGGGCATAAAGTGACGGGTTCGGATGACAATGTGTATCCACCGATGAGCACATTACTTGAAAATCAAGGGATTGAACTCATTCAGGGGTTTGATCCGGCTCAGCTTGACCCAATACCGGATATGGTAGTGATCGGTAATGCAATGACGCGCGGTAACCCTTGTGTCGAAGCTGTGTTAGAAAGAGGTTTGCCGTATACATCTGGCCCGCAGTGGCTTCATGACCATGTGTTACCCGAACGTTGGGTACTGGCCGTGGCGGGAACCCATGGTAAAACGACTACCGCGGGGATGCTTGCGTGGATCTTAGAAGAGTGTGGTTACAAGCCCGGTTTTCTTATCGGTGGTGTTCCGGGTAACTTTGATGTCTCCGCTAAGATTGGCGAAAGTCCGTTTTTTGTTATCGAGGCGGATGAATATGACTGTGCATTTTTCGATAAACGTTCTAAATTTGTTCATTACAGCCCGAAAACCTTGGTATTGAACAACCTTGAATTCGACCATGCGGATATCTTTGAAAACCTCGAAGCGATTCAAAAACAGTTCCATCACCTTGTACGCATTGTGCCAGCGAGTGGCAAAATTTTCACACCAGACAACGATAATCATTTAAAACAAGTGATTGGAATGGGCTGCTGGAGTGAACAAGAGCTGGTGGGGGGGGAGCATGGTGGATGGCAAGCAGAGAAGCTAAGCCACGATGGCAGCCACTTTGCCGTGTACTACCAACAAGAAAAAGTGGGTGAAGTCGCTTGGTCACAAGTGGGTAACCACAATATCCAAAATGCATTGATGGCGATTGCTGCGGCTCACCATGTAGGAGTCCCAGTAAAAGAAGCTTGCCTTGCCTTGAATGGCTTTATCAATGCACGCCGTCGCCTTGAGTTACGTGGTGTTGAAAATGGCGTTAGTGTTTACGATGACTTCGCACATCACCCAACGGCTATTTTGGCAACGTTAGAAGCACTTCGCAGCAAAGTTGGCGGAACTTCACGTATTCTTGCAGTGCTCGAGCCTCGTTCGAATACCATGAAAATGGGAGTCAATAAAAATGATATTGCGCCTGCGCTAGGCCGTGCAGATGAAGTGTTTCTGTTCCAACCGGCCAATATCCCTTGGATGGTGACGGATATTGCTGAAAAATGTGTTCAACCCGCCCGTTGGAGTGCAGATATTGAGGCATTCACCAATATGATTATTGAAACCGCACAACCGGGTGACCATATTTTGGTGATGAGCAATGGTGGTTTTAGCGGCATTCATGGCAAATTGCTCGCAGCTTTGAAGGCGAAAGCAGAAACAGAGCAAGATGATTAAATTCTCTTAGCTAGCTATTTGATAACCCCAGTGATCCTTATGATTGCTGGGTTTTTTTTATGTTTGGCATACTCAATGGGCACTGTTCTATGACGAGACTTAATGTTATTGGGCTATTCATCTCTTTTTTTAAACTTCCCATATAGCAATCTAGCGAATCTGTGAAAAGGTGGAACAAGCAGCCAACCGCAATCGCTTTGAGTTTCCATGATGGCATGAATAGTAACACCACATAAACAACCGCAGCCCAAAAGGAATGAAGTGGGTGGAACCCAATACCACAGCGTTCTGGGTCAAAAATAGGGTCAGCTAGCAGATGATCTAAATCGATAGCCATCGTGGCTATCATGATCAGGGCAGCGAGTTTCCAATTTTTTCGCCAAAATAGGTAACCAAAGGCAATTGGCATCAGAAAGTGAAAGCCGTAGTGTATGAAGTTGCGGAAAATATCAAATAACAAAATGATGTCTCAAAATCGAATAGAAACAGACAAAAACAATAAGAGGGAAATCGAATTTCCCTCTTATTCTAATGTATATCAATAGATTAAAGCTCTTGTTCAAATAACGCTAAAATCGCTTCATACAACTCTTTTGTGGTGAAATTGTTGGCTGGTGTTGAGAAGATAGTATCATCACCAGCAATACTACCTAAAATTCCTTCTGCTTTACCTAATGAATCTAATAAACGTGCAATAAGCTGTGCAGCACCTGGACTCGTTCTGATCACGACAACAGAAGGGTTGTAGTCTATATCCAAAACTAAGTTTTTGAGTGGGCTGGTGGCGGTAGGGACACCAGGCTCTGTCGGTAGGCAATATACCATTTCCATTTTTGCATTACGGGTGCGAACAGCACCAAATTTGGTTAGCATTCTGGAAATTTTTGATTGGTTAATATTTTCGAAGCCTTCTTCTTGCAAAGCCGTGACAATTTCAGCTTGCGAGCTAAATTTTTCTTCTTTAAGTAGGGCTTTAAAAGCCTTAACCAAGTCTTCTTGTTTAGACGGAGTGCGCATAATCAACCCATTCTTTTGCATTGAATTAAGCTGTATTATCCGTAAAAGTGCATTTTTATGCAACAAAATTGCGTTATGATGAGTTTATAACCAGCGAATAACTTAAAGTTAAGCAATTTCGTTTTAGGTTGGTAGTTAGAAGTATCAATTTATCGTAAATTGTGAAAATGAAAAATTAGCATAATAGAGCAATGAATTTTTCAGATATTCGTTGTAAATTTATTGTTAATAAAAATGTTTTTGATTGAAAAATATACACAGAAAACAACTTATTGTGCGAAATGCAATACCCAGAAAAACTATTTGTTAAAAAAGTGCCCGTTATCTCATTAACAGATAAGGAATTTGTTTAGAATACTGGCAATTAATAAACAAGTTCTCTTGCGTTAAACTCTCTCTCTATCTGTTAACAAATTGTTTTTTATACGTAATGTGTTAAGTGTATAACAAATAAAGTGATATCTTTTTAAAGTACAAATTAAGGAGTTTCAGAATGAAAGTTGCAGTCCTAGGTGCAGCAGGTGGTATCGGTCAGGCTCTCGCCCTTCTTCTCAAAAACCAGCTCCCAGCAGGTTCAGAACTCTCCCTCTACGACATCGCACCAGTCACTCCAGGTGTTGCTGCTGACTTAAGCCATATCCCTACTGATGTTAAAGTGACAGGCTTTGCTGGCGAAGATGCAAAACCTGCATTAAAAGGTGCTGACATTGTCCTTATTTCTGCGGGTGTTGCACGTAAACCAGGTATGGACCGTTCTGACTTATTTAACATCAATGCGGGTATCGTCCGTAATCTGATCCAACAAATTGCTGAAACTTGCCCTAAAGCATTGATTGGTATCATCACTAACCCAGTGAATACCACTGTTGCTATCGCTGCTGAAGTCCTGAAAAAAGCAGGCGTTTACGATAAAAACCGTTTATTCGGTGTGACGACATTAGATATCATCCGTTCTAATACATTTGTTGCTGAACTAAAAGGCAAAAATGTTAATGACCTCGAAGTGCCTGTGATTGGTGGCCACTCTGGTGTGACTATCCTGCCACTGTTATCTCAAATTGAAGGTGTTAGCTTCACTGACGAAGAAGTTGCAGCGTTAACTAAGCGTATTCAAAATGCAGGTACAGAAGTCGTTGAAGCGAAAGCGGGTGGCGGGTCTGCAACTTTATCTATGGGCCAAGCAGCTGCACGTTTAGGTTTATCTTTAATTCGTGGTCTGCAAGGCGAAAGCAATGTGGTTGAATGTGTTTACACCGAAGGTGATGGTGAGCATGCTCGCTTCTTTGCACAACCCGTTGTTTTAGGCAAAAACGGTATCGAAAAACATTTACCAATCGGTAAATTAAGTGCATTTGAAGAGAAAGCACTGAAAGACATGCTAGATGTATTAAAAGCAGATATCGAATTAGGTGAAAAATTTATTAATGGCTAATGCCAGTTAACACTTTTCCTAATTGTAAAGGGTTGAGTTTCGTTTAGAGCTCAACCTTTTTTATTGGGTTGCCATCAAAAGATAAGGCCGTGAATACATTGATTATTCACAGCCTTATATCTATATCCCATACAATTTTTAATCTTCCACTGGTGCCTTTTCTCTGACTTTTCTTTCTAATAAATCCCCTGTAATTGGGTCGTAATAACGACTTGGCCAAATTTCAGCTGGGTGAATGGCTAAGAAATTTGCAATGATCCATTCCCCTTTAGGCCAAGGGCGTGATAGCGCATTTGCTAACGTTGAAGAGCTTAGCCCTGCCTCGCGTGAAATTGCGGCAAGGGTTGTCCCACGTTTACGTAAAGCAGCAATGATATCTGCAGGGTGCCAGTCCGATTTCCGTAAAATCATTTTTTAGTCCTTTTTTCACTTAGAATCATGTAGAGTTAGTGGTACGAGTAACAGAAAATTATGGTACAGTCAGTACATCCGTTTAGTTATTGGAAATAAAATAACAGAAATTTCCCAAAATAATTTCTGATTTTTTCTTAAAAATTCATTTTATGAAACTGCCGTGGTTTTTATGAAATTAAATAGAAAGTCAGAATGAAGAACTGTGAATTAGGATAAAGCTTTGTTATTAAAACTAACTCTTTCTAGTTAGGGAGAGGAATGACATATTTAATGCTACTTTTTACTTGTACTCATAATATATCTAGATTAGTTAATAAAATTAGTTAAATTATTAGCGAGTAAATTATTTAATTGTCTGTTATTAAAAGAAATTAGAATTCTAATAACAAATATGATTTGTATATTATTATTTATAGGTATAAATAAAACGAATAGATTAATGAAGTTTTGAGAAAATAGAGATAGTTTTCAACAACTGGAAATCGAATTGTCATCATGACTAGGAGGGTCAGCATGTACAAGGAATGGCTTACGGCAAAAGAGTTGGTTGGGTTACAAGGGCTTCCCATGACAACTCAAGGCATTAATGCCATGGCAAGGCGTGAAAACTGGGTAAGTCGCAAAAGACGAGGTATTCAAGGCAAAGCCTTGGAATACCATATAAGTTCTTTACCTATCGATATTTTTGAAAGCCAGTTTGCTAACGAAACTTCACCACTTTATCAAGTAAAACGAAATGATAATGCCTTTATTTGGCAGGAAGCTTATAACCAGCTTTCCAATGATGAACGAGACATTATCCTGACATTTATTATGCGCGAAGGGGCACTAGCGCTAATTAATTTAATTAATAATAATTAATTTACAATTACTTAAGATGTAAATAATTAATATATAAAAATAATATTATATTGAATTAAAAAAAATTTTTAACAGATGACATTTTAGTAAAGCTGCAAAAGCAGGTTTCATAATACAAGTGTGAAGTGAAAAATGAAAAAATTGTGGTTCACTGCCAAAGAATTAGCTGGGTTAGAAGGACTCCCGACATCTCCTCAGGGAATTAACCTAATGGCAAGACGAGAAGGCTGGAAAAACCGCCGTAAAAGAGGGGTACAGGGTAAAGCTGTTGAGTATTATTTTGAAAGCTTACCGGGGGAAATCCAAGGGCAACTTAGCCTGCATGAGCCTTCGGTAACTTACCAAAGCCAAAGAACAGATGCATTGCAAATTTGGTCGGAAGCGTATTACCAACTGACAGAGTCTGAGCGCAATAAAATAGTGAAATATATCCTGCGTTACGGTTTGTCGTCACTGCTTGCTCAAATCGATGAAGAAGACAAAGGGGAAAAATAACGTTTCCCCTTTTCTTGATCTGCTTTGTCTTTTCTAGTGACTAAGAGTGGCGTTGAATTGCGATATAAGCTAAGCCGATCAATGCATCTTTATAAATTGAATCTTCAATTACATTCAAGGCATCAATCGCTTTTTGTGCTTCTTCTTGGGCTCTTGCATAGGTATATTCAAGGGAACCACAGCGTTTCATGGTTGCCAGAACCGTATCTAACAGATGGCGCCCATTGCCTTGCTCAATCGCTTGGCGGATCAACGCGGATTCTTCTTCATTACCATTTTGCATTGCGTGAAGTAGGGGAAGTGTAGGTTTACCTTCATCTAAATCATCACCCGTATTTTTTCCTAATTGAGCGTTGTCTGCATCATAATCGAGAAGATCGTCAATTAACTGAAAAGCTGTACCAATATAGCGACCATAATCTTGTAGCGCTTTTTCTTGTGCCGGTGTTGCATTAGCTAAAATAGCAGATGCGTGAGCGGCCGCTTCAAAAAGACGTGCGGTTTTACTGTAGATCACTTGCATGTAGTTTTCTTCAGTAATATTGGGATCATTGCAGTTCATCAGCTGTAAAACTTCCCCTTCAGCGATCACATTCGTCGCTTCAGACATCAGTTTTAGCACCCGCATTGAATCGAGATCCGTCATCATCTGGAATGATCGAGTGTAAATAAAATCACCCACGAGGACACTCGCTGCATTACCAAAAACAGCATTTGCAGTTTGTTTTCCACGACGCATATCGGACTCATCAACGACGTCATCATGTAGCAGCGTTGCGGTATGAATGAACTCGATCAACGCTGCAACTTGGGTATGTTTATGACCCGAGTAGCCTAAAGATCGACCTGCAAGCACTGCGATCATCGGCCGGATCCTTTTACCGCCACCACTGACGATGTAATAACCAAGCTGGTTAATTAGTGCAACATCTGAATTCAATTGACTGAGGATGGCTTCGTTTACCGCTGACATATCCTCAGTTGTCAGTTCAATAATAGATTCTAAATTCATTGTAATTTATTCATATTATTAGTTTTTGGTTCATTCCCGAAATAAAAAAATGGGAGACCGATAGAACAGTTATCTTTCTAGCATAACATTATTAATTATAAGATTATCAGGTGTGATGCAAAAAATGTTTAAATAAGTAACAATTGAGTGAATAGGCGCTAAATCAATGCTCAAAAACGGTTATTGAGAAAAAAGTCGTATTTTTTGTCATCTAACCGCATTATTGGCTTGTGTTCTGATGCTTTTTTGCGTAGAATTCGCGCCCTATTGTGAATATTTTATAGCGTACTCTGGAATTGAAATATTTAACGGGTGCGCGGAAAGCGGAGTTAATATGTACGCGGTTTTCCAAAGTGGTGGTAAACAACACCGAGTTAGCGAAGGTCAAACTGTCCGCCTAGAAAAGCTGGACATCGCAACAGGTGAAACTGTTGAATTTGATCAAGTTCTGATGGTTGCTAATGGCGATGAGATCCAAATCGGTGCTCCTATCGTTGAAGGCGTTAAAGTGAAAGCGGAAGTGGTTGCACACGGTCGTGGCGAAAAAGTTAAAATCGTCAAGTTCCGTCGTCGTAAACATAGCCGTAAACAACAGGGTCATCGTCAGTGGTTCACTGATGTTAAGATCACTGTCATCGCTTAAGATTTAGGAGAGCAGATTAATGGCACACAAAAAGGCTGGTGGTTCGACTCGTAACGGTCGTGACTCAGAAGCAAAACGTTTAGGTGTTAAACGTTTTGGTGGTGAAGCTGTATTAGCAGGTAGCATCATCGTTCGTCAACGTGGTACTAAGTTCCACGCAGGTAACAACGTAGGTTGTGGCCGTGACCACACTCTGTTCGCATTAGCGGACGGTAAAGTTAAATTTGAAGTTAAAGGTCCAAACAATCGTAAATTTATCAGCATCGAAGCTGAATAAGTTTTCTGACCTTTAATTCAGAATTAAAGCCCTGCAAAAACCTTTTGCGGGGCTTTTTATATTCAGATATTTGATCTTTAATGAACTACACACGAATTAAAGATGCACCATCTCTGAGTAGAACAGCCATCCAGCGTTATGCGGCTCAGAAGCGGAGAGAGAATTATGAAATTTGTAGATGAAGCCAAAATATTGGTCGTGGCAGGAGATGGTGGCAATGGTTGTGTCAGCTTCCGCCGTGAAAAATACATCCCTAAAGGGGGACCGGACGGTGGTGACGGTGGCGATGGTGGGGACGTTTACTTACAAGCAGACGAAAACCTCAACACGTTAATCGATTACCGTTTTGAAAAATCCTTTCGTGCAGAGCGCGGCCAGAATGGCCAAAGCCGTGAATGTACAGGTAAACGTGGTCAAGATATCACAGTTAAAGTGCCCGTAGGAACGCGTGTACGCGATTTAGGGACTAACGAAGTACTTTGTGATATGACGCGCCACGAACAACGTCATATGGTCGCTAAAGGCGGTTTCCATGGGCTTGGAAATACCCGTTTTAAATCTTCAGTAAATCGTGCTCCACGTCAACGTACAATGGGGACAAAAGGGGAAACTCGCGAAATACTGTTAGAGTTGATGCTGTTAGCGGATGTGGGCATGCTTGGTATGCCAAATGCGGGTAAATCAACATTTATTCGTTCAGTATCAGCCGCCAAACCAAAAGTTGCAGATTATCCCTTTACCACTTTAGTCCCAAGCTTGGGTGTGGTGCGTATGGATAACGAACAAAGCTTTGTGGTTGCGGATATACCCGGGTTGATCGAAGGTGCGGCTGAAGGCGCAGGTCTTGGGATCCAATTCCTGAAACACTTAGAGCGCTGTCGTGTCTTACTTCACTTGGTTGATATTTGCCCTATTGATGAGTCTGATCCTGTCGAAAATGCGAAGATCATCATTGGTGAGTTAGAAAAATACAGTGAAAAACTGGCAGCAAAACCACGTTGGTTAGTCTTCAATAAGATTGATATCTTAGGTGAAGAGGGATCAGCACAGCGCGCAGCAGAAATTGCCAAAGCAATGGGCTGGGAAGATAAATTCTATATGATTTCCGCAGTTAACCACGAAGGTGTGAAAGCACTGTGTTGGGATATCATGGAATTTATGAATACTCAACCACGTGATATGGCAACGACTGAAGATACACAGCAACCTGAGAAAGTTGAATTCATGTGGGATGACTACCACAAAGAACAACTTTCAGGTACTGAAGATTTTGATGATGACTGGGATGACGATTGGGATGAAGATGACGACGAAGGTGTCGAAATCATTTATCAAAAATAGTTTATCTTAAAAATGTAAAAAGGCGCGAAAGCGCCTTTTACATTTCTAAACCCACGTATGTCTAAACCGCGTATGATCAGTTTTTCTGATACAGATCTTTATACAGACGGCTTTCAAATCGTACTAATGGTACTCGACGAGTACGCTGCTGGTTTTGTGGTACCGCATAAGCAGAGATAAATTGCACAAAAGCCACACGTTGGCCACTGGCGGTTGTGATAAAACCAGCGAGGTTATAGACCCCTTGTAGTGCTCCCGTTTTGGCGGAAACTTTACCATTTACACCAGCCTCATCAAAACCACCACGGTAACGCAAAGTGCCATCATGGCCGGCAAGTGGAAGCATAGAAATAAAATCGAGTTGTTGATCATTTTTTGCGATAAACTGCAAAACTTCCATCATCGTTGCTGGGGTGATCAAGTTATGGCGGGACAAACCAGATCCATCAACCATTACGGTATTGCCAAGGTCGATCCCTGCTTTTTGCTTCAGCACTTGTCTTACCGCATCGGATCCTGAACGCCAAGTCCCTGGAACACCATAATATTCCCGACCAATAGTACGAAAAACAGTATCCGCTATCATATTATCGGATTTTTTTAGCATCACTTTGAGCAAGTCATGCAGTGGTTTAGATTCAGTTTTGACTAACACCTGTGATTGAGGTGCTGGAAATGTACGTTTTTTCACATGGCCAGTAAGCTCAATACCCGCGGTGGTTAACTCATTTTTGACAATCGCCCCTGAGTAACTCGCTCCATTTTGCACCGCAAAGGCAAGTGGCAAGGGCTCACTGCGTTGAGTTAAGCAACCTGTTAGGGTGTAGCGGTTCAGTTCACCAGGAACGACATCAAGCTCGCAATAGCGTGCTTCTGGGGAGCCTTTAGCTAGTGTTTTGACTTCGCTGAACATATTGACAGGGTAAAAACTAGCCGCCTTAATGAATGCATAATCTCCTGCTTTTTCAGCGGGGTAAAGAGAAACTGAAAAACAGTTACGGTCAATAATAGCAGCAGCAGGCGGCGCACTAAAACATTGGGTCATGTCATTCCAAACCCAACCTGGTGCTTTGTCATGGCTAGTAAAAGCAGAAATATCAACAACCAGATCGCCATCAACTTTATGGATCCCAAGCTGCTTTAATGCATTAGCCATATTACGAATTTGTTGGCGGGTTAGTGTTGGGTCACCACTGAAACGGATCACTAAATCGCCAGTCAATGTGTTGTTGCTAAGTTTTGCATCAGTTTCAAAATTGGTGACAAAACGGTAGTCTGGCCCCAGTTGTAACAGGGCGGCAAGAGCGGTCACAACCTTTTGCGTACTTGCAGGTAATGCCATTTGCTGCGCATTATAATCAATTAATGGGGTGCTACTTCCCACTTTTTGCGCGACCAGAGCAAGGTTAGTGCCATCAGGTAAATATTGTTTGTACTCATCAATAGGAATAGCTAGAGCTTGCGCACTGGCTAAGGTTATTCCTAAAGAGATTATCCATTTTCTGGTTAAAGTTAATAATGACATATATTTCACGCATTAGGGTGGACATATAATACATACTAAAGTGTAATGCCTAAGAAAGTAAACGGTGACCCGTTATTAAGTCTCAGTTAAAATAGCGTACATTATGATAAGATAAATGAGTACATAAGTCTGATTGCGTTTTTTTACTAGAACACCCTCGTTTTACGTAGGTGTTCGGTGTACTGTTGTTACAAAATCAGGAAGATACTTGTTTTTAGATAGGATTGAACCGAGGTATTTATTAATGAAACAGATCCCGATGACGGTACTTGGTGCGGATAAGCTAAGAGAAGAGCTTGAATTCCTTAAATCTGTCCGTCGCCCAGAAATTATTGCATCTATTGCAGAAGCGCGTGAGCACGGTGACTTAAAAGAAAATGCAGAATATCATGCAGCACGTGAGCAACAAGGTTTCTGTGAGGGCCGTATTCAAGAAATTGAAGGTAAACTTTCTCACGCTCAAGTGATCGATGTCACTAAAATGGTTAATAACGGTCGCGTTATCTTTGGCGCAACAGTAACAGTATTGAATGTTGATACTGACGAAGAGCTAACGTATCGTATTGTTGGTGATGACGAAGCCGATATTAAGATCAATCTGATTTCTGTGAACTCACCGATAGCACGTGGCTTAGTGGGTAAAGAAGTTGATGATGCGGTCTCGATTAAAACCCCAGGTGGCGATGTCGAGTTCGAAATTCTTAAAGTTGAGTATATCTGATTCCTATTTGCCTGAATTGGTTATATTATTTCCCTGATTTAAAGAAAAAGGCCGCAGGCGGCCTTTTTCACCATATAAAACATGCTTTCAATGGCATTTTTATATAAATGATGAGGGATTATTTAGGTAAAATGATTTTGCGGTCTGCCGAAGGACGGTAGATAACAAGAATTTTACCGATGATTTGTACATTTACTGCACCAGTTTCGCGAACAATCGCATCAGCGATCAAATTTTTAGTATCACGGTCTTCGCCTGCGATCTTGACTTTGATAAGCTCATGATGCGCTAATGAGAGTTCAATCTCAGCTAAAACACCTTCGGTTAAACCATTGTTGCCGATCATAACAACAGGGTTTAAATGGTGAGCGAGACTTTTTAGGTGCTGAATTTGTTTTTTATTAAGATTCATTGATTTTTTGCTTGGTTAGTATTGAAAATGGCTTATTCTACCGCCATCTGATATCTATCACCATCAATTATATCTTTTTGATGGTAAAGAAGCAGCAAGTTAGGTGAAGTTCTTTTAGTATAGTTGGAAAGCACAATGGCCAATAAAAAACGTTCGGCAAGCTCAAGTCGCTGGTTGCAAGAGCATTTTAGTGATAAATATGTTCAGCAAGCACAAAAAAAAGGGCTGCGCTCACGTGCATGGTTTAAGCTGGAGGAAATCCAGCAAGGTGATAAAATTTTTAAACCAGGTATGACCGTTGTTGATTTAGGAGCAGCCCCTGGTGGTTGGTCGCAATACGTTGTTAGCCAAATAGGTCATAATGGGCGGGTTATTGCTTGTGACTTATTGCCGATGGACCCAATCGTTGGTGTTGATTTCCTGCAAGGGGATTTTCGCGACGAAGCCGTTCTCGCCGCTTTGTTAGAACGCGTTGGCGACAAAAAAGTACAGGTGGTCATGTCTGACATGGCGCCAAATATGAGTGGGACACCAGCGGTTGATATTCCTCGCTCTATGTATCTAGTTGAATTAGCATTGGATATGTGCCGTTCTGTATTGGCACCTGGGGGAAGTTTCATTGTTAAAGTGTTTCAGGGAGAAGGCTTTGACGATTACCTTAGGGATATCCGCTCCCTGTTTACGAAAGTAAAAGTTCGTAAACCTGAATCTTCGCGGGCACGATCGCGTGAAGTATACATTGTAGCGACAGGGCTAAAACTATAGTACCCTGAGCGTTATTTGTTAACACAGTTGTAATATGAGGTTAATCCCTTGAGTGACATGGCGAAAAACCTGATTCTCTGGTTAGTCATCGCAGTTGTTCTGATGTCCTTGTTCCAGAGTTTTGGCCCAAGCGATTCGAATAGTCGCAGAGTTGATTATTCAACGTTTATCAATGAGTTAGCCCAGGATCAGGTACGTGAAGTTCGTATCACCGGTCGTGAACTGAACGTCAGAAAGGCTGATAATAGCCGCTATACAACTTATCTTCCTATGCAGGATGAGAAGCTGTTAGACACTATGCTGAATAAGCATGTGACGGTTGTTGGTGAACCACCAGAAGAACCAAGCTTACTGACATCTATTTTTATTTCCTGGTTCCCAATGCTTCTGTTGATTGGTGTCTGGATTTTCTTCATGCGCCAGATGCAAGGCGGTGGCGGCAAGGGGGCAATGTCATTTGGCAAAAGTAAAGCCCGCATGCTGACAGAAGATCAGATCAAAACAACATTTGCAGACGTTGCTGGGTGTGATGAAGCCAAAGAAGAAGTGGGCGAAATCGTAGAGTTTCTGCGTGAACCTGCTCGTTTCCAAAAACTTGGCGGTAAAATTCCAAAAGGCGTCCTGATGGTAGGGCCTCCAGGAACAGGTAAAACATTACTGGCAAAAGCTATCGCTGGTGAGGCAAAAGTGCCATTCTTCACCATTTCCGGTTCTGACTTTGTGGAAATGTTTGTGGGCGTGGGTGCTTCTCGTGTTCGTGACATGTTCGAACAAGCGAAAAAAGCAGCGCCTTGTATCATCTTTATTGATGAGATCGATGCGGTAGGTCGTCAACGTGGTGCAGGTCTTGGTGGTGGTCACGATGAGCGTGAACAAACACTGAACCAAATGCTGGTTGAGATGGACGGTTTCGAAGGTAACGAGGGTATCATTGTTATCGCAGCAACTAACCGTGCTGACGTACTTGACCCTGCCTTATTACGTCCAGGTCGCTTTGACCGTCAGGTAGTCGTTGGCTTACCAGACGTTCGTGGCCGTGAACAAATTCTGAAAGTGCATATGCGTCGTGTACCTATCGACCCAAGCGTGGATACTTTCATTCTTGCACGTGCAACTCCGGGTTTCTCGGGTGCTGAATTGGCAAACTTGGTTAACGAAGCCGCATTATTTGCAGCACGTGCAAATATGCGTGTCGTTTCCATGGTGGAATTCGAAAAAGCGCGTGACAAAATTTGGATGGGTGCAGAGCGTCGTTCTCTGATGATGACCGAAGAGCAAAAAGAATCAACGGCTTACCATGAAGGTGGTCATATGATTATTGGTCATTTAATGCCAGAGCATGACCCTGTTCACAAGGTTACAATTGTTCCACGTGGCCAAGCGCTGGGTGTGGCATTCTTCTTACCTGAAGGTGATGAAGTTAGCCGTAGCCGCTTGAAACTCGAAGGTATGATTGCGACAGCTTATGCGGGTCGTATTGCGGAAGAGTTGATTTATGGTCGTGAAAAAGTCACTACAGGGGCTTCTTCCGATATTCAGTTCGCAACCAATACTGCACGTAACATGGTAACGCAATGGGGCTTCTCAGACCGTTTAGGTCCAATGCAATACTCGAAAGAAGAAGGCCCTGCGTTCTTAGGTCGTTCTTCAGGTAATGGTTCTGGAATTTCTGATGAAACAGCACGTATTGTTGATGAAGAAATTAAGAAAATTTTAGACCATTGCTACCAACTGGCTTACAAAACACTGGAAGACAATATCGATATTCTGCATGCAACGAAAGATGCATTGCTGAAATATGAAACTATCGATATGCCAATGATTGATGATTTAATGAATCGTCGTCCAGTTCGTGAGCCTGCAGGTTGGGATGAAGATAAAAAAGTCAGTAATGTGACAGGTACATTTGGTAAAGGTGCAGCAAACGCAGCTGAAAAACCTCAATCTGAAGAACCGAAAAACAGTACTGAAGAACCAAGTAAGACAGATAATAGTCATACAGATAATAGTAATAATGCTGATGAATCAAACCCATCAGACAATAACGACAGCAAGCCACAATAAGCGGTCGTGAAATAAAATACGAAGACCCCAGTTCGCTGGGGTTTTTTTCGTTAAGGAAAAATAACAATGCAGATCAAAGCGAGAGGCAGTGTCCTTGACTTATCAACACCTAAGGTGATGGGGATTTTGAATGTTACTCCTGATTCATTTTCAGATGGTGGCACTCATAATCGTTATCAGGATGCGCTTGAACATGTGGCCAAAATGGTTCAACACGGTGCGGCTATCATTGATATTGGAGGTGAATCAACCCGTCCTGGCGCTGCCGAAGTCTCTGTGAATGAGGAACTTGATAGAGTTATCCCTGTGGTTGAAGCGATAGCGCAACGTTTTGATGTGTGGGTTTCAGTCGATACATCTAAAGCACAAGTCATGGCAGAAGCCGCAAATGCAGGTATGCATATCATCAATGATATTCGCTCGCTTCATGAGCCGGATGCATTAGAAGTCGCTGCGAAAACAGGTTTACCCGTGTGTATTATGCATATGCAAGGTCAGCCAAGAACGATGCAAGAAGCACCGAATTATGAAAACGTGGTGCGTGAAGTAAAAGACTATCTTAACGCTGAAATCACCCGATGCGTGACGGCCGGGATTGATAGACAGCAAATTATCCTTGATCCAGGCTTTGGCTTTGGCAAAAACTTGTCGCATAATTACCAGTTATTGGCAAACTTAGAACAATTTCATAATTTCGGACTACCGCTATTGGCAGGGATGTCACGTAAATCTATGATTGGACAATTATTGAATGTTCCACCACAAGAACGCCTCGCAGGCAGCCTAACTTGTGCAGTGATTGCTGCGATGCAAGGGGCACACATCATTCGAGTTCATGATGTCAAAGAAACCGTGCAAGCGATGCAAGTGGTACAGATGACTCTGTCAGAAAAGGAAAAATAAGCGTATGAGCGACCGTAAATATTTTGGTACTGATGGTATTCGTGGCAAAGTGGGCGATAGCCCAATTACCCCTGATTTTGTTTTAAAATTAGGTTGGGCGGCAGGGAAGGTCCTTGCACGTCATGGCTCACGTAAAATTATTATTGGTAAAGATACGCGTATTTCTGGCTATATGTTGGAATCCTCTTTAGAAGCAGGCTTAGCAGCTGCAGGTCTATCTGCATCTTTCACAGGCCCAATGCCAACCCCTGCAGTCGCTTATTTAACACGCACTTTCCGTGCAGAAGCGGGGATTGTGATTTCCGCATCTCATAACCCTTATTATGATAATGGGATCAAATTCTTCTCAATTGATGGAACTAAGCTGCCTGATGAAGTAGAAGAAGCCATTGAAGCTGAAATGGAAAAGCCGATTACCTGCGTTGAGTCAGCAGAGTTAGGTCGTGCAAACCGCATAGTCGATGCTGCAGGCCGCTATATTGAGTTCTGTAAAGGAACGTTCCCAAGCGAACAAAGCCTGTCTAGCTTAAAAATCGTCATTGACTGTGCTAACGGGGCTACTTATCACATCGCACCAAATGTGTTTCGTGAATTAGGGGCTGAAGTCATCACTATTGGTTGCGATCCGAACGGGATCAACATCAATGAAGAATGTGGTGCAACGGATGTTCGTCAGCTACAACAAAAAGTATTAGAAGAAAAAGCCCACGTCGGTTTAGCATTTGATGGTGACGGTGACCGTATTATTATGGTCGACCACCTCGGTGAAAAAGTTGATGGTGACCAAATTCTCTTTATTATTGCTCGCGAAGCGCTACGCCAAGGTCAGCTTAAAGGTGGCGTTATCGGAACCTTGATGAGTAATATGGGGTTAGAAATCGCCCTAAAACAGCTAGGGATCCCTTTTGAGCGTGCAAAAGTGGGCGACCGTTATGTGCTCGAAAAATTACAGGAAAAAGGCTGGCGCATGGGGGCTGAAAACTCAGGTCACGTGATTTTATTAGATAAAACGACTACTGGTGACGGGATTGTAGCGGGCTTGCAAGTATTAAGTGCAATGGTACGTAACCACATGAGCCTACACGACTTATGTAGTGGTATGAAATTATTGCCTCAAGTGCTAGTTAATGTTCGTTTCAAAGGCCAACACGATCCACTACAGAGTGATGCGGTAGTTGCTGCGAACGAAGAAGTTGAAAAACAATTATCAGGAAAAGGCCGTGTGTTACTGAGAAAATCAGGAACAGAACCGTTAATCCGTGTCATGGTTGAAGGTGAAAACGAAGCTGATGTGACTGCAATGGCAAACCGCATTGCTGATGCCGTAAAAGCAGCTGGCTAAGTTGTTATTGGTGAAGCTGAGCAATATTTTGATGATTTGTTGTTTTTTTCTGCAAATAATCAAATGGAGTCAAAATAGACTTGCTTGTCTGCTCAGCTTTGGTTAGTATTCGCACCTGCTCAATCCCGTAAGAGTGTTTCTTCGCGGTCGAAATGAGTAGGTGTGCAGTGATAAAGGTCATAGCATTACGCTATGCACCGCAACTGAATAGGTAACTCAAATGTATGTAGCTCTTTTAATTATATTCTTGCTAGCGGCTATCGGGCTTATTGGTCTGATCATGTTACAGCAAGGTAAAGGTGCTGACATGGGAGCTTCATTCGGTGCGGGCGCTTCTGCAACACTGTTTGGTTCATCGGGTTCAGGTAACTTCATGACCCGTATGACTGGGATCTTGGCTGCTGTGTTTTTCATCATCAGTTTAATACTTGGCAATATGACTGCCAACAAGTACGGAACTGGTAGTGGTAGTAAGTGGGAAAACATTAGTGAACCTACTAAAGTCGAGCAACCAACAGACGTTCCGGCAGCACCAGCTACACCAACGAGCGATATCCCTCGTTAAGTGTGAAAGATTCCGAATGAAGGCAACTAATGCCATCATTAAGTAGTAAGCTCAGCGATGAGTGAGAAGTTAAAATTTGAGGTTATTGATTAAGTATTGATAACCTCGCCTCAGTGCCGAGGTGGTGAAATTGGTATACACGCTACCTTGAGGTGGTAGTGCCTACAAAACGGGCGTACGGGTTCAAGTCCCGTCCTCGGCACCATTATTTTAGATAGCTTGTGATTTACAGGTTATCCGTGTAGAATATGACACGTTTTCGAACGCGGGATGGAGCAGCTTGGTAGCTCGTCGGGCTCATAACCCGAAGGTCGTCGGTTCAAATCCGGCTCCCGCAACCATTTCTTATTCAACATACCTTGTCAGTATCGCAGTCTATAGTAGTTATCCGGTGTAGTAATCAAGTGCAGTTATCTAACAGCTCTCAAAATTTCTCATCGATTTCTCTAGATTTTACAGGTATAATAAGAATATGGTGAACCCGTGCACTACAGGGTCCAGTTGCATAAAGCCCCGAATTTCGGGGTTTTTTGTTATTTGACAATCGAATTAACTGGGCTTTTATAGCCCTTTTTTTATGTCTGGGGGTGGGCTTGTCCACATTAGAACAGAAATTAACAGAGATGATCTCAGCACCTGTGGAGGCGCTAGGCTTTGAATTTGTAGGCTTAGAGTTTGTCCGTGGCCGTACATCAACACTGCGTGTCTTCATTGATAGTGAAGAAGGCATCACTGTTGATGATTGTGCTGATGTCAGCCATCAGGTCAGTGCAGTATTGGACGTTGAAGATCCAATTTCTGTCATTTATAACCTGGAAATATCGTCACCAGGGCTTGAGCGTCCATTATTCACCATTGCGCATTACGAGCGTTTTATGGGGGAAGAGGTGGCATTGACTTTGCGTATAGCAATGCAGAACCGCCGTAAGTGGCAAGGAATTATTAAGGCCATAGACGGTGAAATGATTACGGTTACTGTAGATGGTAAGGATGAGGTGTTCGCCCTCGGCAACATCCAGAAAGCTAACTTGGTACCCCACTTTTAATAAAGTTCAATGAGGCAACTAGGATGAATAAAGAAATTCTGGCTGTTGTAGAAGCGGTTTCTAACGAAAAATCCCTCCCTCGTGAAAAAATCTTCGAGGCTCTGGAAACTGCATTAGCGACGGCGACTAAAAAGAAATACGAGCAAGAAATTGATGTCCGTGTGGAAATTGACCGTAAATCAGGTGATTTCGACACGTTCCGTCGTTGGTTAATTGTGGAAGAAGTCACAATGCCAACACGTGAAATTACGTTGGAAGCGGCTCAATACGAAGATCCAGCGCTGCAGCTTGGAGAGTACGTCGAAGACCAAATCGAGTCTGTTGTATTTGACCGTATTACCACTCAAACAGCTAAACAAGTTATCGTACAGAAAGTTCGTGAAGCAGAACGTGCGATGGTTGTTGACCAATTCCGTGAGCAACAAGGTGAAATCATCACTGCTCAGGTAAAAAAAGTTAATCGTGAAAATATCACGTTAGATTTAGGCAATAACGCTGAAGCCGTTATTCTGCGTGAAGATATGTTGCCACGTGAAAATTTCCGTCCAGGTGACCGTATCCGCGGAGTCCTGTATGATGTTCGTCCTGAAGCACGCGGCGCACAGCTTTTTGTTACGCGTTCTCGCCCTGAAATGTTGATTGAATTATTCCGCATTGAAGTGCCAGAAATCGGCGAAGAAATTATTGAAATCAAAGCCGCTGCCCGTGATCCAGGTTCTCGTGCAAAAATCGCAGTTAAAACTAATGACAAGCGTATCGACCCAGTTGGTGCTTGTGTTGGTATGCGTGGTGCACGTGTTCAAGCCGTTTCTAGTGAACTAGGCGGCGAAAGAATTGATATTGTGTTATGGGATGATAACCCAGCTCAGTTCGTTATTAATGCTATGGCTCCGGCTGATGTTGCATCTATTGTCGTCGATGAAGACAAATGTACGATGGATGTTGCCGTAGAAAGTAGTAATTTGGCACAAGCCATTGGGCGTAACGGTCAAAACGTGCGTCTGGCAGCTCAATTACTGAAAAAACACCGTGGTGATGACAAATGGGAATTAAATGTCATGACCGCAGAAGAGCTCAATGCAAAACATCAGGCAGAAGCACATGCTTCTATTGATACATTCACCAAGCATCTTGATATTGATGAAGAGTTTGCCACTGCACTTGTTGAAGAAGGCTTCTCGACGTTAGAAGAACTGGCTTACGTGCCTATTAATGAACTTCTGGAAATTGATGGTCTTGACGAAGAGACTGTTGAAGTTCTACGTGAAAGAGCGAAAGCGGCCCTCACCACAATAGAATTGGCTCAAAAAGAGAGCCTAGGTGATAATCAGCCAGCAGAAGATTTATTGAATCTTGAAGGTATGGATCGTACTCTTGCCTATAATTTGGCTACTCGTGGAATCTGTACACTGGAAGATCTTGCTGAGCAGGGCATCGACGACCTGATTGATATTGAAGGTCTGGATGATGAGAAAGCAGGTACGCTCATCATGGCCGCACGTAATATTTGCTGGTTCGGTAACGATGCGTAAACACTGTAGCAGGAAGGAACGGCATGACAGAAACTGTAAAAACATTGGCAACGGAAATTCAAACCACAGTTGATCGCCTGGTACAGCAATTTGCTGAAGCAGGGATCAAAAAAGGTGAGAATGACTCTGTTAGCCAGTCAGAAAAAGAAGCTTTACTGAGCCATTTAAACCGTGAACAAGGCGGGGCAACGGGTCAGCCAAGCAAAATGACACTACAGCGCAAAACTCGTAGTACGCTGAGTGTCCCCGTCACCGGTGGCAAAAGCAAATCGGTAAATGTCGAAGTCCGCAAAAAACGCACTTATGTGAACCGTGATGCTGAAGAAGCAAAAGCGGAAGAGCAGGCGCAGCGTGAAGCGGAAGAGCAGGCACAGCGCGAAGCTGAAGAACTGGCACAACGTCAAGCAGAAGCAAAACGATTAGCAGAAGAAGCCGCTAAACGTGAAGCGGAAGAAAAGGCAAAACGTGAAGCCCAAGAGAAAGCAAAACGTGAAGCAGCAGATAAAGCTACGCGCGAAGCAGCGGAAAGAGAAAAAGTGAAACCAAGCGAAAATCAACAAAAGACAGGCAAAGCTGTAGAAAGTAATGCCGACAAACAACGCCGTGAAGCTGAAGCTGCGGAGCTAAAACGTAAAGCTGAAGAAGAAACTCAGCGCAAAGTTGAAGCAGAAGCACGCCGTGTAGCTGAAGAAGCTCGCAAAATGGCAGAAGAAAACGGTGAAAAGTGGACTGCTGAAACGAAAACTGAAGAAGACAGCGATTATCACACGACAACTTCGACGCACGCTCGTGCGGCTGAAGATGAAAGTGATGAGAAAGAAGAAGGCCGTCGTTCACGTAATCGTACTGCAAAAGCACCTCGCCAAAAGAAAGGTAATAAACTTTCTGAAAAAGCAGATCGCGAAGAAGAACGAGCCGCAGGCCGTTCAGGTCGCAGTAAAGGTAAACAACGTAAAGGTAGTTCTTTACAACAAAGCTTTACTAAGCCAGCAGCTGCGGTTAACCGTGATGTTGTGATTGGCGAAACGATCACTGTTGGTGAACTTGCTAATAAAATGGCAGTAAAAGGTTCTCAAGTCATCAAAACGATGATGAAGATGGGCGCAATGGCGACTATCAACCAAGTGATTGACCAAGAAACTGCACAGTTAGTTGCAGAAGAAATGGGCCACAAAGTTATTCTGCGTCGTGAAAACGAATTAGAAGAGTCAGTAATGAATGACCGTGACACAGGCTCTGCAATGCAAGAGCCACGTGCACCAGTTGTTACTATCATGGGTCACGTTGACCACGGTAAAACTTCTTTACTTGACTACATTCGTTCAACGAAAGTGGCGTCAGGCGAAGCGGGTGGTATTACTCAGCACATTGGTGCATACCACGTCCAAACTGACAAAGGTATGATTACCTTCTTAGATACCCCAGGTCACGCCGCGTTTACTTCTATGCGTGCTCGTGGTGCTCAGGCAACAGATATCGTTGTACTGGTTGTTGCTGCGGACGATGGTGTAATGCCACAAACAATCGAAGCTATCCAGCACGCAAAAGCGGCGGGTGTGCCAATCGTAGTTGCAGTGAACAAAATTGATAAGCCAGAAGCTGACATTGACCGTGTAAGAAATGAACTGTCTCAGTACGGTGTTATTTCTGAAGAGTGGGGCGGTGACACTCAATTTATCGGTGTATCTGCGAAAGTGGGTACAGGTATTGACGATTTACTTGATGCGCTGTTGCTACAAGCTGAAGTATTAGAACTTAAAGCTGTTTATACCGGTATGGCGAGTGGTGTGGTCGTTGAATCTTATCTGGACAAAGGTCGTGGCCCAGTTGCAACAATCTTAGTTCAAGAAGGTACACTGAACAAAGGCGACATCGTCCTGTGTGGTTTCGAATATGGCCGTATTCGTGCAATGCGTAACGAATTAGGTAAAGATGTTCAGTCTGCAGGTCCTTCAATGCCAGTCGAGATTTTAGGTCTGTCTAGCGTACCTTCTGCAGGTGATGAAGCGACAGTTGTACGTGACGAGAAAAAAGCACGTGAAGTTGCCCTGTATCGTCAAGGTAAATTCCGTGATGTTAAACTCGCTCGTCAGCAGAAATCTAAACTGGAAAACATGTTTGCTAACATGGAAGAAGGTAAAGTTTCTGAGCTGAATATCGTTCTGAAAACCGATGTTCAAGGTACTTGTGAAGCGATTACTGACTCTCTAATGAAGCTGTCGACTGATGAAGTTAAAATTAAAATCATCGGTTCTGGTGTTGGTGGTATCACTGAAACTGACGCAACATTAGCAGCGGCATCGAATGCTATCATTTTAGGCTTCAACGTACGTGCAGATGCTTCTGCGCGTCGTGTGATTGAAAGTGAAAGCGTTGACTTACGCTACTACTCTGTTATCTATAGCTTAATTGATGAAATCAAACAAGCGATGAGCGGTATGTTAGCGCCTGAATACAAGCAGCAAATTATTGGTCTTGCAGAAGTTCGTGATGTGTTTAAATCACCGAAATTCGGCGCTGTTGCTGGTTGTATGGTTACTGAAGGTACCATTAAACGTAACAACCCAATCCGTGTCCTGCGTGATAACGTCGTTATCTATGAAGGTGAGTTAGAATCACTGCGTCGCTTTAAAGATGACGTCAGCGAAGTTCGTAACGGCATGGAATGTGGTATCGGCGTTAAGAACTACAATGATGTCCGTGTCGGCGATATGATCGAAGTCTTCGAAATCATTGAAGTTAAACGTTCTATCGACGGTTAATTTTGTGAGTACCCACGAAATGTCGTGGTGACAAACCAGTATGAATGAGGGGGCGCTTGCCCCCTTTATTGTCAGGAGATATAACGATGGCAAAAGAATTCAGTCGTGCACAACGCGTAGCACAAGAGATGCAAAAAGAAATTGCGATCATTTTACAGCGCGAGATCAAAGATCCGCGTATTGGTATGGCTACTGTTTCAGGTGTCGAGTTATCTCGTGACCTTGCATACGGTAAAGTCTTTGTGACTTTTTTCAATATCGCTAATGATAAAAGCGAAGAAGAAATGGTTGCAGATGGCATTAAAGCATTAAATGAAGCGTCTGGTTTTATACGTTCATTAATTGGGAAAGCAATGCGCTTGCGTATTATTCCTGAGTTAACATTTGAATATGATAATTCACTTGTTGACGGTATGCGGATGTCTAATTTAGTGTCAAATGTGATCCGCGATGATGAAAAACGTCGTGCGGATGTTAGTGATAAAGAGGAAAAATAATGGGGCGTCGTCGTAGCGGCCGTAATATTGACGGTGTAGTGCTGCTGGATAAACCCACGGATATTTCTTCAAATGATGCGCTGCAGAAAGTGCGGCGCTTTTTTAATGCCAATAAAGCTGGGCACACGGGGGCACTTGACCCTCTAGCAACAGGAATGTTGCCTGTTTGTCTCGGCGAAGCGACGAAATTTTCCCAGTTTTTACTCGATTCAGATAAACGTTATCGCGTCATTGCTCGTCTTGGGCAGCGTACTGATACGTCAGATTCACATGGCGAAATTATTAGTGAGCGTAACGTAGAGTTTACACAGCAGCAACTGGATGATGCTTTAGAATTTTTCCGTGGTGATACATTACAAGTTCCTTCAATGTATTCAGCGTTGAAACACCAAGGTCGTCCATTGTATGAATATGCACGTAAAGGTATTACCGTTGAACGTGAAGCTCGTCCAATTACAGTGTATGAATTACAGTTTATTCGTTTAGAAAATAACGAATTAGAACTGGAAATACACTGTTCTAAAGGCACCTATATTCGTACAATTATCGATGATTTAGGTGAGATGTTAGGCTGTGGTGCGCATGTCATTTACCTGCGTCGAGTGCAAGTGGCTAACTATCCTTATGAGCGAATGGTAACATTGGAGCAACTAGCCGCTTTACGGGCAAAAGTCGATGCGGGTGAAGGTTCTTTTGAGTCCTTGCTTGACTCTTTATTATTGCCAATGGATACCGCAGTTGTTCATTTTCCAGCAGTAAATATTACAGAAGAAACAGCGGCTTATTTCAAACAGGGTCAACCTGTGAGAGCCGCAGTCCAAGCCCTTGAAGAGGGTTGTATGGTACGTGTCACCTGCGGTGAAGCGCAACGGTTTATCGGTATTGCTCTTATCAGCGAAGATGGCAGACTTGCACCGAAGCGTTTGGTCGTGGAAAATGAACCGTCCGCATAGTGGCGCTTATTGCTTTGCTGCCTTAAGCAGCGTAGAATAGCGGCGCTTAATCTTGAGATGCTAAATTAGAGATTGGCTCTCATCACTTACATTAATCATTTTGGAGTTTATTATGTCTCTAAGTAATGAAGCGAAAGCTAAAATCGTTGCTGAGTTCGGCCGCGGTGAAAATGACACTGGTTCAAGCGAAGTTCAAATCGCTCTGCTGACTGCACAAATCAACCACCTGCAAAGCCACTTTGCAGAGCACAAAAAAGATCACCACAGCCGTCGTGGTCTGCTGCGTATGGTTGCTCAGCGTCGTCGCTTACAAGCTTACTTGAAAGGTAAAGATATCGCGCGCTACACAGCTCTTATCGAGCGTTTAGGTCTGCGTCGTTAATCTTGTCAGTTTCAGGGGAAAGGGGCCAAATGGCCCCTTTTCTTCTAAAAGTTGTTTTGAAAGTTGAAGTAATACTCGAATTATACTTAACTTAAATGCTAAGCTATAAGTCGTAGTAAGCAGTTTTATTAATGCCTCTTCGCTACATCCGATTCGCGCGGCTAATGAGAGAATTGATCACGGGAATATCAGTATTCTCATTAGTCGCGAGGCTGTAGTAGGAAGAGTAAGCCAATGCACCCTGAGAATCTCAAGGTGCCTTACAAAAAGGGTAATATAGTGTTAAATCCTATTGTTCGTAAATTCCAATATGGTCAACATACTGTTTCGATTGAAACAGGTATGATTGCACGCCAAGCATCTGCTGCTGTTATGGTTAACATGGATGACACTGCAGTATTTGTAACTGCAGTTGCACAGAAGAAAGTGAAAGAAGGCCAAGACTTCTTCCCTTTAACGGTTAACTATCAAGAACGTACATATGCAGCGGGCCGTATCCCGGGAAGTTTCTTCCGTCGTGAAGGTCGTCCTGGTGAAGGCGAAACGTTAATCGCACGTTTGATTGACCGTCCTCTGCGTCCTCTGTTCCCAGAAGGTTTTTACAACGAAATTCAAATCATTGCGACCGTTGTCTCTGTTAACCCACAAGTTAACCCAGATATCGTTGCGATGATCGGTGCATCTGCGGTATTAGCGCTGTCTGGTGTTCCATTCAATGGCCCAATCGGTGCGGCTCGTGTTGGTTTTATCAACGACCAATATGTTCTGAACCCAACAGCGGACGAGCTGAAAAATAGCCGTTTAGACTTAGTGGTTGCAGGTACTGATAACGCGGTATTAATGGTTGAATCTGAAGCTGATTTATTAAGTGAAGAACAAATGTTAGGTGCGGTGGTATTTGGCCACGATCAACAACAAGTTGTTATTCAGAATATCAATGAATTAGTGAAAGAAGCCGGTAAAGAGAAATGGGATTGGCAGCCAGAGCCAGTTAACCAAGCTCTGAACGACCGTGTTGCTGCATTAGCAGAAAGCCGTATGGGTGATGCATACCGCATTACTGAGAAACAAGAACGTTACGCACAAGTTGACTTAATCAAAGAAGAAGTCACTGCGGTATTAGTTGCAGAAGATGAAAACGTTGATGTTTCTGAAGTGGGTGATATTTTAGCTAACTTAGAAAAACAAGTGGTTCGTAGCCGTGTTATTCGTGGTGAGCCACGTATCGATGGTCGCGAAAAAGATATGGTCCGTGCACTGGATGTACGTACTGGTGTTCTGCCACGCACTCACGGTTCTGCGTTGTTCACTCGTGGTGAAACTCAGGCGTTAGTGACTGCAACATTAGGTACAGAGCGTGATGCACAGGTTATCGACCAATTAATGGGCGAGTACACTGACCGTTTCTTGTTCCACTACAACTTCCCTCCATATTCTGTCGGTGAAACCGGCATGGTCGGTTCACCAAAACGTCGTGAAATTGGCCATGGCCGTTTAGCGAAACGCGGTGTGTTAGCTGTTATGCCTGACCACGCAGATTTCCCATACACCGTACGTGTGGTGTCTGAGATTACTGAATCTAACGGCTCGTCTTCAATGGCGTCTGTTTGTGGTGCGTCTCTGGCTCTGATGGATGCTGGTGTACCAATTAAAGCAGCGGTTGCTGGTATTGCCATGGGTCTGGTAAAAGAAGGCAACGACTTCGTTGTTCTGTCCGATATCTTAGGTGATGAAGACCACTTAGGTGATATGGACTTTAAAGTAGCTGGTAGCCGTGAAGGTATCAGCGCACTGCAAATGGACATCAAAATCGAAGGTATCACTAGTGAGATCATGCAAGTTGCATTAAACCAAGCAAAAGGTGCGCGTTTGCACATTCTTGGTACGATGGAACAAGCAATCAATGGTCCACGTGAAGAAATCTCTGAATTTGCTCCACGTATTTACACTATCCGCATCAACCCAGACAAAATCAAAGATGTCATCGGTAAAGGTGGTTCTGTGATCCGTGCGTTAACGGAAGAGACAGGCACAACAATCGAAATCGAAGATGACGGTACTGTGAAGATTGCAGCAACGGATGGCATAAAAGCGAAAGAAGCTATTCGTCGTATCGAAGACATTACTGCAGAAGTTGAAGTGGGCCGCATTTACCCAGGTAAAGTAACTCGCATCGTCGACTTTGGTGCATTTGTTGCTATCGGTGGCGGTAAAGAAGGTCTGGTTCACATTTCTCAAATCGCGGACAAACGTGTTGAGAAAGTGACTGATTACCTGCAAATGGGTCAAGAAGTTCCTGTTAAAGTATTGGAAATCGACCGTCAAGGGCGTATCCGTCTTAGCATGAAAGAAGCGGTAGCAACTGAAGAACAAGCAGCGCAACCGCAGGACTCAGCAGAGTAAGCTGGCCTAACAGTGCTCTATTAAGTTAGGGCGCTATCAGCCTAAGTTTGCTGAAACCATAATTTGTAAAGCGTGGTAATGTAAGGGCGGAGTATGTTGAACAGTATCTGTCTTCGGGTGAGAGATTATCGCACGTTACCGCGTGTGCTCTTGGCGCTTATCTTTTTTGTTATTATTGGATGTAGTAGCAAAGATTGGCGAAAGAACGAGGTATTTGCCGTTCCACTTCAACCTTCATTGCAACAAGAAGTGATACTGGCTCGTATGGAACAAATCCTTGCGAGCCGGTCTTTAACCGATGATGAATACGCACAGCTTTTATATGAGCGCGGTGTGTTGTATGATAGTCTCGGTTTAAGGGCGCTGGCGCGTAATGATTTTTCAACTGCGTTAGCCATTCGTCCTGATATTCCTGAAGTTTTTAATTTTTTAGGGATATATTTTACGCAGGCAGGGAATTATGATGCTGCCTATGAAGCGTTTGATTCTGTTTTAGAGCTTGATCCAACTTACAATTTCGCGCGAATGAATCGTGGCATCGCATTATATTACGGTGAACGATACAAACTAGCGCAGGATGATCTGCTGGCGTATTATCAGATAGATCCAAATGATCCTTTTCGTACTCTGTGGCTTTATCTCGTAGAGAAAGACATAGACCCGCGTATGGCGCAAGATAATCTTGCCGCCCGCTACAACCAAGCGGAGAAAGGGCAATGGGGCTGGAATATCGTAGAATTCTATCTTGGCAACATCAATGAAACGACATTGATGGAGCGTTTGAAAGAAACATCTACGGATAACACTTCGCTCGCTGAGCATCTCAGTGAAACTAACTTCTATTTAGGTAAACATTACCTAAGTCTGGGGGATAAGAATAGCGCAGTTGCGTTATTCAAACTGACGGTGGCTAACAACGCTCACAGCTTTGTTGAACACCGCTATGCATTGTTGGAATTGGCGCTGTTAGGCCAAGAACAAGACGACCTTTTAGAATCGGGCCAGCAATAGCTGACGAACATTTCACGATATTTTTTTAAGTCATCATCCCTCGGGGTGACGGCCTATTTGTTCGTTTAATAAACACAATTTGAGCCAGTTCACATTTTAAATGAAAATGACCGAAATGATTTTCCCATGGTTATGTAAACTGGCTGCCATTAAGTATGAGGCACCTTTACATGACTACTGAGACCGATATTTCTTTTGCTGAGTTAGGTTTATCAGCATCTATTTTGACAGCACTGAATGACCTGGGATATGAAAAACCATCTCCAATCCAGCAACAATGTATTCCATTGTTAATGGATGGCAATGATGTTTTAGGTATGGCACAAACGGGTAGCGGCAAAACGGCTGCATTTAGTTTGCCATTACTGCATAACATCGACCCAGATTTAAAAGCTCCGCAAATTTTAGTACTTGCTCCAACTCGTGAGTTGGCTGTTCAAGTGGCGGAAGCAATGAGCGATTTCTCTAAACATATGAACCGCGTTAACGTTGTTGCCCTGTATGGTGGTCAACGTTATGACGTACAATTACGTGCACTGCGCCAAGGACCACAAATTGTTGTGGGTACACCGGGTCGCCTTCTTGATCACTTAAAACGTGGCACGTTAGATCTTTCTAAATTAAAAGGCTTAGTCTTAGACGAAGCTGATGAAATGCTGCGTATGGGCTTCATTGAAGATGTTGAAAACATCATGAGCCAAATTCCAGCTGAGCACCAAACTGCGCTGTTCTCTGCAACAATGCCTGAGCCAATTCGTCGTATTACACGTCGTTTTATGAAAGACCCGAAAGAAATTCGTATTCAGGCTAGCATTACCACTCGTCCAGACATTGCTCAGAGCTATTGGACAGTGTATGGCATGCGTAAAAATGAAGCATTAGTACGTTTCTTAGAAGCGGAAGACTTCGATGCAGCGATTATTTTCGTGCGTACCAAAAATGCGACATTAGAAGTGGCTGAAGCGTTAGAACGCAATGGCTACAACAGTGCTGCACTTAATGGTGACATGAACCAAGCACTGCGTGAGCAAACTTTAGAGCGCTTAAAAGATGGTCGTTTAGATATCTTGATCGCAACTGACGTTGCAGCACGTGGTCTGGACGTTGAGCGTATTAGTTTAGTTGTTAACTATGACATCCCAATGGATGCTGAGTCTTACGTTCACCGTATTGGTCGTACAGGTCGTGCAGGCCGTGCAGGTCGTGCGTTACTGTTCGTTGAGAACCGTGAACGTCGTCTGCTGCGTAATGTTGAACGCACGATGAAGCTGACTATCCCTGAAGTTGAATTACCAGATGCAGATCTGTTGAGCCAACGTCGTCAGGCGAAATTTGCTGAGAAAATTCAACAGCAATTAGAAAGCAGCGATTTAGACCAATATCGTTCACTGTTAGCGAAAATGTCTCCATCAGAAGATGTCGACATGGAAACATTGGCAGCGGCATTATTAAAAATGGCTCAAGGTGAGCGTGCACTGATCCTGCCACCTGATGCGCCACGTCGTCCACGTCGTGAATTTAATGACCGTGATGACCGTCGTGGTGGTGATCGTCGTGACCGTAACAGCAACGGCAATGGTTTTGACCGTGCTGAGCGCGGTGAGCGTGGCGGTCGTCGTGAGCGTCGTGATGTGGGTGACATGGAAATGTACCGTATTGAAGTTGGCCGTGATGATGGTGTGGAAGTTCGTCACATTGTTGGGGCGATTGCTAACGAAGCGGATATCAGCAGCCGTTATATCGGTAATATCAAATTGTACGGAACTCACTCGACAATTGAATTACCAAAAGGCATGCCAACTGACGTGTTAACACATTTAAGTCGCGCACGTATTTTGAATAAACCCACTCAAATGCAGCTGATCGGTGATGCACAACCGTTCGAACGTCGTGGTGGCGGTGAGCGTCGTGGTGGTCCACGTCGTGAAGGCGGTAGCGAAGGTGGTTTCGGGGCAGGTCGTCGTAATGACCGTGGTGGTGAGCGCGGTGGCGAACGTCGTGGCGGTGGTGAGCGTCGTGGCGGTGGTAACCGTGACCGTGGTAACTCTGCTCCACGCCAAGATGGCACCAATGCGGCACCTCGTCGTCGTAGCAGCAGCCATAACGCGTAATTGCTAGGTTTTAGGGAATTTAATTCCTAATAAATGAAAACCCGTATTTCTTGGAAATGCGGGTTTTTTTGTTGCCTTAAAAATGAACGATACAGATTGCCTTCAAAAATAGCACTTGCTACTATAGTAATGAGTACTACATGGAGAGTAGTTGTGGCGTTCTATAAAATTTCATCATTTAAGCGAAGCACTAAAAAAATCAATATAAAAGATAAACAGTTACTTAAGGCTGCAAATGAAGTTTTACAGGGGTTTTATGAGGCAGACTTAGGGAGCGGTGTAATTAAAAAAAGGATCGCGATTAATGGGAAAGGGAAAAGTGGTGGGATCAGAGTTATTATCTTCTTTAAAGCAAGCCACCATCTCTTTTTTGCTGATGGGTGGGATAAAAGTAATATAAGTTCCAAAGGAGCAAAGGAAATTGCAGAAGATGAGTTAGATGCATATAAGGGCCTATCTCGACTTTTTCTTAGCTATACGGATGATAAAATTGCTGATTTAGTTTTGTGTAATATTTTGGAGGAACTTACTGATGAGCAATAAATTAGAAAACATGCTTGAGCTAGCTAAAGAATTACATAATGTTGATGCGGCACCAGAAAGTTTAGTTAATGATTTAGAAAGGAAAGTTAGAGCTCGAAATATAAATAAAAAAATAAAAGTTATACCTATGATGAGTGGTGCACAAATAAAGCAACTCCGTGCTCAATATGGAATGTCGCAAGCAACATTAGCTTTAGTTTTAGGTATGTCTAAGGAAAGCGTTTCTAAGTGGGAAAGAGAAGAAAAAAAACCCAGCGGCCCAGCTCTTCGCATGTTACATCTTATAGAGCAACGAGGGCCTGAGATTTTAATTATTTAGTAATTCAAACCAAGCCCAGTGCCTCTTTCAGTGGTTTGAGGTAACGACGGCTGACAGGTATATGTTCACCGGAACTAAGTACTAACTCTGCTTGCCCACTATCACCAAACAGAATTTCATTCAGCTGAGTCATATTGACCAAATATTGGCGATGGCAGCGCACTAATGGTGTGCGCATTTCTAATGTGCGCAAGGTGAGCTCAGTAAAGCCTTCTTGCCCTTGTGTGCTCATCACATACACACCACTCATACGCGAAGTGGCATATAGCACCTCATCAAGCTTCATTAAGTAAATGCGGCTGTGCCCTGTGCATGGAATAAATTTTAGCGGTTCGTTATTGGCTAGAAGTTCAAGGTTCTGCTTTTGCTTACCTTGACGTAAGCGATTCAAGGTTTTTTCCAGTCGCTCCGTTTCAAGCGGCTTTAACAAGTAATCAAATGCATGTTCTTCAAAAGCCTGAATGGCAAATTCATTAAAAGCGGTAAGAAACACAATATAGGGGCGGTCTTCTGGGTCTAACATGCGCACCATTTCAAGGCCTGTTAAGCGTGGCATTTGAATATCCAGAAAAACCACATCAGGCTTTTTTTTGTGGATCATTCCAATTGCTTCAATCGCATTGGCGCATTCACCAATAATTTCAATATCATCGTGCTCTTCGAGTAGGCAACGCACGTTTTCACGTGCCAGAGGTTCGTCATCAACAATCAATACATTCATAGAGGTAATTTTATCATTATTATGTTGTAGCCAAATAAGGCAGGCGAATTTTCATTCGAGTGAATTTTTCCGGCTCATGTTCTACACTGATACCATATTGTTCGCCATATTTTAAACGTAAGCGTTTATCGACTAAGCCCATCCCTAAGCCATCACTTTGCTTCGCTGGTTGGTAGAGCCCCGCGTTATCTTCTATTTCAATATAGACGTGCTTGCTACCGATATAACTGCGTATTGTAATATATCCAGTCTCTAATAACTGTGAGGTACCGTGTTTAATTGCATTTTCAACAAGGGGTTGCAAGGTAAATGCAGGAAGTTCAACCTGTTTAACTTCCTCAGGAATTTCGATATGGATCTGTAAGTTTTCTTGAAAACGGGCTTTCTCTATCTGCAAATAGGCGTTGATATGTTCAATTTCTTCACCAAGCGTGGCATTTTGTTCAGGCCGTTTTAAATTATTGCGAAAAAATGTCGAAATATACTGCACAAGCTGGCCTGCTTGCTGGCTATCTTTGCGGATCACAGCTTGCAGCGTGTTGAGCACATTGAACAAAAAGTGAGGGTTCACTTGCGCATGAAGTAACTTCACTTCTGACTGTAAAAGTGATTGTTTATTGCGCTCATATTGGCCCGCTAAAATTTGTGCAGAAAATAAGCTAGCGATCCCTTCACCTAGAGTCCGATTTATGGAACTAAACAGGCTATTTTTCGCTTCATACAGTTTTATTGTGCCAATGACCTTTTCGTTTTCTCCACGTAATGGGATCACTAATGCAGAACCAAGCTTGCAGGTAGGGCTTAATGAACATTTATACGGGGTTTCATTACCGTCAGCATATACAACTTCATTATTTTCAATGGCTTGTCTTGATTGAATGGATGAGATCGGTGTTCCGGGCCGATGGTGATCAGCACCAATACCAATAAATGCGAGTATTTTTTCACGATCAGTAATAGCAACGGCACCAATTTCTAATTCTTGATAAATAATCTTAGCGACTTTCATACTGTTGTCAGCATTGAAGCCTTTACGCAGAATTCCTTCAGTAGTTAAGGCGATTTTTAGCGCCTGAGCAGAGAATGCAGTGGTGTATTTTTCAACAATAGCGCGGCGGTCGAGTAAAATACGAATAAACATGGCTGCGCCAATCGTGTTCGCGATAACCATCGGTGCCGCGATATTTTTAACGAGTTCGAGGGCTTCATCGAAAGGTTTTGCTAACAACAAAATAATTAGCATCTGTATGATTTCAGCAATAAAAGTGACACAGCTGGCGATCACAGGATTAAAAATTTTATTAATTTCGCCACGTTTCATAAAGTGACGATGAACTAGCCCACCAATCAACCCTTCAACAATCGTTGAGACCATACAGGCAAAGGCGCTCATGCCACCCAATGAGTAACGATGTAATCCGCCAGTAAAACCGACGGCAAAGCCTACCGCAGGGCCACCTAATAAGCCACCAAGTACGGCACCAATGGCGCGAGTGTTCGCAATAGAGTCATTGATATGCAAACCAAAATAAGTACCGATAATGCAAAATACTGAAAAAATTAGGTAGCACATTACCTTGTGAGGTAAGCGGATGGTAACTTTAAGTAAGGGGATAACCAGCGGGGTGCGACTGAGGACCCATGCGATCACTAAGTAGACGCACATTTGCTGGAGGAGGAGTAATATTAAGTCAAATTCGTACATGCTCGTCATATTTCACATTCTGGGGGTGTTGACTGCGTTCAGCTCCTTGGGTCACATACTTGTGTATGCTCCCCAAGCTATCTTCTCTTGTCGCCTACCCACAATGCGAACTATTTAGAGCATGGCTCGTCACATTTCACATTCTGGGAGGGACTGCGTCCAGCTCCTTGGGTCACATACTTGTGTATGCTCACCAAGCTATCTTCTCTGGTCGCCTACCCACAATGCGAACTCTTTAGAGCATGGCTCGTCACATTTCACATACTGGGGGGACTGCGTTCAGCTCCTTGGGTCACATACTTGTGTATGCTCACCAAGCTATCTTCTCTTGTCGTTTTCTATCTCACCGAATTACTTTTTAGCGCTGAATTGGGGGAGGGTTATTCACGTTAACTATCTTTTATTAGTTTTTATTTGGCTGGCTATTATACCGTAAGCCATTGGTTAAGTAATCGACATTTGAGAAAAGTACGTTCATCATTATTTGACATAAGGCCAAAATCGTTTCAATATTAATCAATGTCCTACCTTTTCGTGATCTTGCGCACGAATTTATTAACACTGTATTTAACTTTCTTGTCATACTCTAGGGATGATAGTTTCCCCCGTTATTATTTAAGGTTCACATCAATAATGAAAAAAAGAACAATAGCACTGATTTTGCTGATGCTTATCTTAATCGCAGCAGCGGCACTTTTTCATTCTCATAACCAATATTTATTGTTGCAGGGGGAAGTGGATGCACCTGAAGTCATCGTCACGTCGAAAGCAAAAGGGCGGGTGATTGAGCGTCATATTGAGCGAGGTGATGACGTAAAACAAGGGCAACTCTTATTAACATTAGAAAGCCCTGAGCTGCAAGCGCAATATGAAGCATCAAAAGCCGCAAGAGACCAAGCAAAAGCACAGCTAGAGCTCTCTATTAATGGCACTCGTGAAGAAACTATTCGTGATCTTCAGGCCACCTTGGCGCAATCCAACTCCCAGTATCAAAATGCATCTCGTGAATATGCACGTTTGAGTAATTTAAAAAACAAAGGGTATGTTTCAGCGAATGAGTTAGATAACGCACGTAAGGCCAAAGAAGTGGCATTTTCGCAAGTACAAGGGGCAAAAGCCCGATTAGAAGAAGGCCAGAATGGTGACCGTATTGAATTACGCCATCAATATGAAGCCGCACTTAATCAGGCAGAACAGAAATTGGCTGAATTGCAAGTACAGGTTGATGATTTGCAAGTTAAAGCCCCTGTAGATGGGGAGGTAGGACCTATCCCAGCAGAAATTGGTGAGCTATTTAATGCCGGAAGTCCTCTAGTTTCATTAATACGTCTACCGCAAGCTTATTTTGTCTATAACTTGCGTGAAGATATTTTAGTTGATGTAAAAAAAGGCGACAAAGTGCAGCTGGATGTACCTGCCTTGGGGAACAAGTTGATTGAAGCTGAGGTTCGCTATATTGCGCCGAAAGGTGACTATGCGACAAAACGAGCGACACGTGCAACCGGTGACTTCGATTTAAAAACATTTGAAATTCGCTTATATCCTGTAGAGCCGATTGAAGGGCTAAGGCCTGGCATGAGTGTGTTATGGCACTGGGATAAGTAAAAGGTGTTGCCATGAAATTTAAGTTCGCTTGGCACGGTTTTGAGCACGCCTTTAGCCGTGAAACCCAAATGGCTATTCGTAGCCCTGTTTTTCATTGGTTAAGTTGGCTGTTTCCATTAATGCTGTTTACGTTAGTTAGTGCTAACTTCTCAGAGGGGACATTAATGGATTTGCCCGTTTCTGTGGTGGATAATAACCATAGCCCGGTGTCTCGGCAGATTATTCGTGACCTCGACGCGGGCCCACATGCGGATGTGAAAACCATTGATGACAATCTCAGTACATCATTAAAACGACTCGGTAGTTCAAAAGATTACGCGTTATTGTATATTCCTCATAACTTTGAAGAAGATGTCTTACGGGGTCGTCAGCCTGAACTTCGTATGTATTATAATGCACTCTTTTATGCATCAGGCAGTTATGCCATTCAAGATTTTAGTGGGCTGGTGGCAGAGCTGAATGCGAAGTATCGCCAAGAAATGGCGAAGTCAATGGGAAAGGCATTGCCACCGTTAGCTCAAGTGACACTCTCTTATGACAGCTTATTCAACCCGAGTGGTAGTTATATTTATTATCAACAGTTTGCCGCAACTATTCATATGCTGCAGCTGTTTGTTGTTACCGCAACAATCTATACGATGTCACGGGGTTCCACCTTACAAAGTGTTAAACCGTTTATCATGGCGCTGCTCGGGAAGCTAGCTCCTTACACCTTATTTTTCAGTATATTACTTGCTGTAGAGATTGCGGCATTGGTCACTATCTTTGATGCTAAAGTGGTAGGGAACCCGTTATATATGATTGTATTAGGGTTTTTCTATGTGATAGCAGCACAAAGTATCGGCTTATTACTGTTTAGTTTTACCTCAAGTGCCATCATGGCATATAGCTTGATAGGGATGTTGGTGAGTATCGCTTTGGCCTTTTCGGGTATGGCGGTACCGGAGCTATCAATGATATTGCCTGCGCAAATTATTTCGAATATTGAACCACTTACTCATACATTAAATGCTATGTTTGATATTTTCTTGCGGGAGATTTCCTTTTCTCGCATCGTTCAAGTGTGTCTATTCTTATTGATTTACCCCTTTGTGATTGGCTTTTTAATCCGTAAGCGATTAATAAAACGGTTAGAAAACCAAGGGGGGGCTGTCTGATGTCCATCTATTTTGCAACCTTTCGTAAAGTGCTACTGGGGATGCTGGAAAAACCGATGTGGTTGTTATTGTTGGTTTCTCTGTGTGTTATGAGCTTAGTTTATGCAAAGCCTGTTCTTTGGGATTTACCTGTTGCCGTGATTGATATGGACCACAGTACGGCAAGCCGTGAGCTAATTCGTGATCTCGATGCAACACCAAAAGTGCAATTGCAGAGTTATGACAACCTTGCTCAAGCGCGGCAGGATATGATTGCGAGAAAGCTATTTGCGATAATTATTATTCCAACGGATTTTCAACAACACTTACTGAGCGGTAAAAATATCACTGTGCCAGTGTATGGTGATGGAACCAACCGGCTAGCGAGTGGGCAAATTCAGCAAGAGTTATCAAAAGCCTATCAAACACTGCTCAATGCCTATAACACCCAGTTACTCACTAAAGCAGGCTATAGCCAAGAGCAAGCCAAAGTGATTATTACCCCTATTCGCAGTGAAACTGAGCCATTGTATAACCCAGGGATCAGCTTTGCAGCGATTGTGTTTCCTGGCCTTTTGGTGATGTTATTGCAGCACTCCCTGCTGATTGCCTGTGTGCGAGTTAGTATCGCGGTGCGTTCTACACCTAAAGGAAAACCGCCATTAGCCGTTTATTTAGGGGCGTTATCTGCTTTAATTCCGATTTGGTTATTTTTATCTACCGTATTTTTTGCCCTTTGGCCGTGGGTATTGGGGTATCGGCAAGAAGCGCCACTGTACGTGATTTGGATGTTCACGTTCCCATTCCTATTGGCTGTTCTGGGGCTTGGCAAGTTAGTGACAGAATGTTTGCGCAGCGTTGAAATGATTTATTTAACTTTGGCATTCATTACGACCCCAGTGTTTTACATGTCAGGAACGATTTGGCCACTGCAAGCGATGCCTGACTGGGTACGTATGATTGCTTCAGCATTGCCATCAACATGGGCCACGAATGCCATGGCAGGTCTTAATCAAATGGGGCTACCGTTTAGCGATGTCCTGATGGATATCGTGATGATGCTGATTTTAGGGGTTATTTATACGGTCATTGGGGTATTCATCGGTATGCTCCGAGATGGCGAACTACGTCATATTAGCCATATGTTTAACCGTTGGCGCAGGCATCGGCATTAATATTTAATCGTGTTTATTGTCTATTAGAAAAGGCGGCCTAAAGAAATAATGACTAATTAATCGACAAATGCTAAACTCAACCACAATGTAGTCACAATGTAGCTACGTTTGATATGTGTGGGGGGATGATATGTCAACACTATTGAAAACAACAGATGTTCGTAGTCGAATTGATGAACAATTAAAAGCGGAAGCCACGAGTGTATTACAAGATTGTGGTTTGACTATTAGCGCAGCTATTCGTTTGTTTTTAGAGCAAGTAGTTCAAGAGCAAAGAGTTCCCTTTGAAATCAAACGTAAGCAACCTTCGCTGAAAACTACACTAGCGTTGAAAGAAGCTAAAGCTATTGAGCAGCACTACGATTCAATTAACGAAATGATGGTGGAGTTAAGCAAAGTTGACTCAGAAGCCAAGTAATAAGCGAGCTAAGCAACCAAGGCAGGTTGCTTATACACCAACGTTTAAGAAGTCATGGGAACGATATAACCGAGCGGGCCGTAGGGATATGAATGCGGCTGTTCTCGTTATGGAAATACTGTTTTCTCAAAAAATAATACCAAAAGAATATCTTGACCATGAATTAGAAGGTCATGAATGGCAAGGATCTAGGGAGCTTCATATTGGTGGTGATTTCTTACTGGTTTATCGCTTGTCAGATAAAGGTAATTTAATCACTTTCGTTGATATTGGTTCGCACAGTGAATTATTTGGTTAAGGTAATGAGCTATAGTTCGAGCTCATTACCTATTGTATATCAAGGCACTAGCAACAACCCTGCAATTTGCCGCCAATAGCCATTGCAGTTTTGATTGGCTATATTTAGCGGAATATCCCCACTTTCATTGGCTTTAAACTGCTTGATTATCTCAAGGGATCCAATACCTTCAGGGGAAATGCGCACAATGTCCACAAGCTCATGCATTGAATGCAGGTCATTGCCGAGGTTATAGCAAGCGCCACTGAGCGTTTGAATGCCATTCAACGTAAACACTTGCTGTTGCTCCTGGGAGAGCACTTTGCGCCCTTGAGGGTAATTAATACAACAAGTTTCACACTCGTCTTTTTGCTTATTTTCAGAGCGTGCAGTAAAACAGCGCGCGGAATAGGCAAGTGGCAAGTGCCCATAGCTCATGACCTCAACATCAAATTTGCCACGAATGCCGATATCATCGCATTGGTTAAGTAAATTGACTAACCAATCTCGAGAAAGCTCTACAGGCATACACCAGCGCACCATGCCTTGGCGTAAGAGAATATTTAAGGTTTGCGCGTTGTAGCAATTCAAACCGTGGCCCGCGACAAAAGGCAGGTTTCTTTCGGCTAACATGTTGATCACACCAAAATCATGGGCTTCAACGAGAAACTCACCATTATCAACTAACTTGCTGATCTCTTTAAGTTCTGAAGGTGCTTGAAGGAGAGCAAGGGTGCTCAGGACAATTTGTTTGCCACTTTTAGCGAGCTGCTGGGCGAGTTCTATCCAGTCATTGGGCTTCATTTCTCGACGCTTACTGCACACCGTCTCACCGAGATAAATAATATCGGCATCACTTTGCATGGCGTGTTGATAAAAATCTTCCAGCGTCTGTTTTGGCCAATAATAAAGAACAGATCCTAACGAGTACTGCATGATATTTACCTTTTAAATTACTGCCATTTACGGTGATAGGCGCCTAATGTAGTTTGGCTTCCTTCAGAAAGCCCACCTAATGCTTTTAGCCATTTCGGGTCGGTGACAAAGTGATTAGGGTTGGATTTGTAGCGGTCGATGGCTTGTCGCCAAATACGGGTCACTTCCGTTACGTAAGCGGGGCTACGCTGGCGGCCTTCAATTTTGACAGAAGCAATATTCGCTGCCATCAACTCAGGTAATAATTCAATAGTGTTGAGGCTGGTGGGCTCTTCCAGGACATGGTATTTCTGTTCATCGACAAGATAACGTCCTTTACATAGCGTTGGATAGCCTGCATTTTCATCTTTTTGGTAACGGTCTATCAACACATTATTTAAGCGAGATTCCATTCCTTCTTCTGTTTGTTGCCAGCGAACAAAACGTGCTGGGGAACATGCACCTACGGTATTTGGTGACTCACCAGTAAGATAAGAAGAAAGGTAGCAACGTCCTTCTGCCATAATGCACAGGCTACCAAAGGCGAATACCTCAAGTGGTACAGGGCTATTTCTAGCCAGTTGTTTGACTTGATGAATAGATAAAACGCGAGGAAGTACGACGCGATGCACATCGAAATTGCGTTGATAAAAGCGAATGGCTTCTGTATTGGTGGCAGAGGCTTGAACTGAAACATGTCTTTCAATATGCGGGTATTTATTTGCAGCGTACTCTAACATTGCGATATCGGCTAAGATCAACGCATCGGCACCGAGATCTGCTGCAAGATCGACGGAGTTTTGCCAACGTTCGTAACCATTAGGATGCGCAAACGTATTAATCGCAATATGTAATTTACGTTTACGGTTATGAATATAGCGCTCTGCTTCGTGCAGTTTTTTTTCCGTAAAATTAAGCCCTGCGAAATGGCGCGCATTGGTATCATTCTTTAATCCAATATAAACGGCATCAGCACCGTTATCGACAGCCGCTTTTAAAGCGGGCAAATTCCCTGCGGGGCAGAGTAATTCCATTGTCCTATCCCTGTATAAAATTTAACAGCTGACATTCTAGTCAACAGAACTGTTATAGATTTTGATTTAGAGCAGAGAAATTGTTAATGGATATCAGTATTCGTTAATTAAGGTCGTTAAGGAAATAAGGAGGCTGGTGGGTAATAAAGAGACTTCACCAAATATCAGAGAATAAGTTTTATAAATATGGAGTATGAATTATTTTTGACTGATTTTTGAATGTTTATTGGAGAAAATAGGTAATTAGAGATAGTTTTTATCAAAGGGATGTGAGAAATAAATATTGGCTGGATGGGCAAAAGTTGATATAGGATCAAACCAATAATATCATTTTTTGGCAAGATAACTCATCATGAGTCAAATGTTAGGTTAATGACTTCAAAAAATGGAGTTATTAGCGTTGAAAATTTAACCATCTAAATATGCAATATGTTACCCTAAATAATTCGAGCTGCTACTGTTGTTAAGTAGTTACACGAAAACGGGCAGACAATTACTACGGGAGTCAGTACTGTGTTAAGTAAAATTCGTTCTCAACTCATCACAAAAGGCCCTTCATTTTTAAAACTGCCTTTGAAAGTGACCCCATTCGCACTGCAGCGTCAGGTCCTTGAACAGTTGTTAAGCTGGCAATTTCGTGAGTCAGTGAAGGAAGGGGAGCTGGATTTTCTTGAAGACAAATGGCTAAAGGTTGAGGTTCGTGACTTAGCGTTAGTCTGGTTTATCAGTTTGCAGGGCGGCCAACTCTCCGTAAAACAGCATGCAGAAGCGGATGTTAGCGTGAGTGGTAATGCGAATGATCTGGTACTGATTGCTGCACGTAAAGAAGACCCTGACACACTCTTTTTCCAGCGTAGGCTGGTGATTGAAGGGGATACCGAACTCGGCCTCTATGTGAAGAATTTAATGGATGCTTTCGAGCTTGAAAACATGCCAGCTCCACTGCGTTTTGCTTTGCTACAATTGGCCGATGTGATTAAAACCGTGCATGAAAGCGAGGACGCAGAGCATAAATCGCCTGTGTTAACATCATGCTAATCCGAGTTGAAATCCCTGTCGACGCAATGGGTATTGATAAATTATTGCGAGAAACCTTTCCAACTGAAGCGGAAGCTAACCTTGTTCAACATTTACGTGAAGATGGTTTGCTAACGCTCGGTGTTGTGGCAACAAATGATGATGGTGAAGTGATCGGCTATGTTGGCTTCACGCCAGTGGACGTTAACGAGGAAGACGTACAATGGGTAGGTCTTGCACCATTAGCGGTAAATAAAGCGCATCAAGGCCAAAGAATTGCAGAAAAACTGGTCTATGAAGGGTTAGATAGCCTCAATGAGTTTGGTTACGGTGCGGTCGTTGTACTGGGCGATGAACGCTACTATTCACGTTTCGGTTTTGAACCAGCTGCAACCCACGGTATAAGTTGCCAATGGCCTGAACAACAAGCCCACTTTTTGGTTTGTGGCTTAGAAAATGGCGAAATTGGGGAACATCAAGGTTTAGTGACTTACCCTTCACACTTCAATAACTTATAGTTAGCTAAGTAGTTAACTAGGTCATCAGGCTGGTCAATGACCAGCCTTTCTTTTGTCTTTTTATTCAGTTGCTTAACTTGATATTCTATTTTTGATGCGGCTGAGCGAGAACCAATAAAACAAGAAAATACCAGTTCTAGTGGCATTTTTCCTTTCAATGCTTTTGCCCCTGTTCCTGCCTTATGTTGTTCAAAACGACGTTGTACATCGGTGGTGATACCACAATACAAAGCGTTATTTTTCTCTCTCACTAAGTAAAGATACCAATCACTTTGTTTTAATTGTTTTTTTTCTAGAGTTTTTTTTATCATTCTGTGCTGATTTATAAGAAAAAAATATAAGGTTACAACGAATATATTCGTTAAGTAAGATATTTATAACATATTAAAATTTAAATAAAAAACGATATGAAACTGTCACAAATTTGTAACCTCAACTTAAGTTAGCATTCAAATTATTTGAATAACTATAGCAAAATTAGCTAATTTTCTTTTCAAAATAAAGCGCATAATATGATCCATATCACAGAGGGACAGTAAAAATCCCAACTAAAAATCAAGTTTACAAGAAGGAATGTACAATGAAAAAATCAACATTATTTGCTGCTGCTTTGGCTTTAGGTGCTGTTTCATTTGGTTCAATGGCCGCTGAAGAAGTTCAACATACTAGTCAACCTGCAACAGGTTATGTATCAGTAACTGGTGCGGTAAGTGTTAATGACCTGACCGCACAATTGGCCAAAAAAGCTGATGAAGCTGGTGCGACTTCATTCCGTGTGATTTCAGCTGGCGGTGAGAATAGCATGAGTGGTACTGCGGCTATCTACAAATAAATTTATTCGTCATATTTACTCGTCATACTTCGAGCCGTAGCGTTGTTGGCCGCGTTCATCCGCACTAGTCACATACTTATGTATGCTCCTAGCGCCTCGTTCACTTGCCGCCTAGCTACAACTCGAATTATTTAGAATAAATACTCGAATTTAGTTGGCGTATAAGTCTAAAAACATTTAGGTTAATATTTCAGCTAGTTAGAGTATAGTAATAGCGAATTTTATGCCTACGTTCAGAACAGTTTAAGCAAGCTTAAGGGGAATACCCTGAAAGCTTGTTCTGAACGGGTTTATATGGAAACCGCTATGACGCCTGAACAAACGTTAAAACACATCCAACGCTATATTGCCCGCCAACACGTTTTTTCCCTTTTTGCTCACCATAACAATGATATCTGGCCTGCCAGTTGTTACTATGCATTTGATGCGAAAAAGATGTGCCTGATTTTAATGACAGATCCAAATTCAAAACATGGGCAATTGATGGTGGCTAACCCACAGGTTGCTGGCACAATATCGGCACAGACCAAAGCTGTGAATGCAATACAAGGTATTCAATTTACAGGTGAAATTAAAATATTAGAAAGTGAGGAAGCACAGCTCTCTCGCGGTTTCTACTGCCGTCGTTTTCCTGTGGCAATAGCAGCGAAACTGCCTGTTTGGCAGCTTCACTTGCAGAATGTCAAAATGGTGGATAACAAATTAGGTTTTGGTACCAAACTATATTGGGAACGGCAAATTTAACGCAGTCTGTGGATTACCTGATTCGAGCTACCGCGCCAAATTAAGCGCGGGTCATGTAAATCTTGCTCGAATTTGCCGTCAATCACGGCATTGACAAAACTCACCACTTTTTGCTGTTCAAGCGTGAAATCACCCAATGTGTATCCTGTCCATAACCAGATGTCCTTATCTGGGCAAACTGCTTTTACGCGCTTTACCAACTTGAGCACCGCAGGTAAATTGGCTGGGTGCAGCGGGTCTCCGCCTGAAAGGGAAAGCCCTTGCCGATGGATTCGCGTGTCCTGCAAATCTTGGATAATTTGGTCTTCCATTTCTTGGGTGAATGGTATGCCTGAATCCACTCGCCATGTACTTTGGTTGTAGCAACCACGGCATTGATGAACACAGCCTGCGACAAACAGCGTACAGCGAGTTCCTGGGCCATTGACCACATCAACAGGATAATATTGGTGATAATTCATAGCATTAACCTATTTGGCCGTTACCTAAGTGCTTGATACGACGCTTCACTTCTTCCTGTTTTCCTGCATTGAATGGTCTGGCATCTGGGCTACCTAAATAACCGCAAACTCGACGAATGACAGAAACTCTATTTGTGTCATGATTGCCGCAAGCAGGGCAGGTAAAGCCTTTGCTAGTACAAGAAAATTCACCCGAGAAACCGCATTCATAACACTCGTCAATTGGAGTGTTAGTCCCATAATAAGGCACATGTTGATAACTGTAGTCCCACACGTCCTCTAAGGCTCTAACGTTATGTTGTAAGTTAGGATATTCGCCGTAACAGATAAACCCACCATTCGCGATAGCTGGATAAGAGGCTTCAAAATCAATTTTATCGTAAGGATTGACTTGTTTTTCAACATCTAAATGGAAGCTGTTGGTGTAGTAACCTTTGTCGGTAACACCTTGTATCACCCCAAATTCAGCGGTATCGATATGGCAAAAACGGTCACACAAGTTTTCACTTGGTGTGCTGTATAAGCTGAAACCGTAGCCTGTTTGGGCTTTCCACTCATCAGTGGCTTGGCGTAAGCGGCTGACAATCTCGACCGCTTTTTTACGTAATTTTTCATCATCATAGACATGAGTCTGTGTGCCAAAAAGCGCATTGATGGTTTCATGCAACCCAATGTAACCTAAGGAAATAGACGCACGTCCGTTTTTAAAGATCTCAGCAACGTTATCGTCAGCTTTTAACCGAACACCGCAGGCGCCTTCCATATACAAAATTGGCGCGACGCGCGCTTTTACGGTTTCTAAACGGGCAATGCGGGTCATTAAGGCTTTTTTGGCAATTGCTAGACGTTCATCCAGTAATGCCCAAAATGCATCTTCATTACCTTGCGCTTCGATAGCAATGCGAGGCAAGTTTAGGCTGATAACGCCTAAATTGTTGCGCCCATCATGAATTTGTTGCCCATTTTCTTCATAGACGCCAAGGAAGCTGCGGCAACCCATAGGTGTTTTAAATGACCCAGTCACATCAACAACGCGATCGTAGTTAAGAATATCAGGGTACATGCGCTTACTCGCACACTCTAAAGCGAGTTGTTTGATGTCGTAATTAGGGTCACCTAATTTGTGGTTTAGGCCATCATTAATTGCAAATACGAGTTTCGGGAAAACGGCTGTTTTGCGGTTTTTGCCAAGGCCGGCAATGCGATTTTTCAGAATTGATTGCTGAATGAGCCTCGCTTCTTTAGACGTTCCAAGGCCAAAACCGAAGGTCACAAAAGGGGTTTGGCCATTTGCGGTGTGAAGTGTATTGACTTCATACTCTAAGGATTGAAAAGCATCATAACACTCTTTATCTGTACGGTTGTGTGCATAACCTTCCGCATCTGCAATTCCCCACTCTTTGGCGACTTTTAGGTGCTTTTCATAGCTGATTGCGACATATGGCGCTAAGATTTCGTCAATACGGTTAATTGTCGTACCGCCATATATATGGCTAGCAACTTGGGCGATAATTTGTGCTGTGACGGCAGTGGCCGTTGAAATAGACTTTGGTGGCTCTATTTCTGCATTTCCCATTTTAAAACCATTCGTTAACATACCTTCAAGGTCAATTAACATACAGTTAAACATCGGGAAAAAAGGTGCATAGTCGAGGTCATGATAGTGAATTTCGCCTCGTTCGTGTGCAATAACGACATCTCTCGGCAAAATATGTTGTTTTGCATAGTGTTTAGCGACAATACCCGCGAGTAAATCGCGCTGTGTCGGGATCACTTTACTGTCTTTATTGGCATTTTCATTGAGTAAAGAGACGTTACTTTGTTCGATTAACCCACGAATGTCATGCGTCAATTGGCTGCGTTTTTCACGTTCGCTGTCTCTATCGTGGCGATATTCAATGTAAGCACGGGCTAAGTCTTTATAAGGCCCGGCCATCAGCTGGTTTTCAACTGCATCTTGAATGTCAGCGATATCCACTCGGTCACGGCTGCAAAGTTGCTCTGTAACAGCAGAAGCAACCTGAAGACAATAATCGTCATCCTTAACATTCACAGCAGCCGCTGCACGTTTAACGGCTTCTTGAATTCGTGGAAGGTCAAAACCGACCTGACAACCATCTCTTTTTATAACAACCGTTCCCACGGGCATTCTCCTTGTTAAGTTATCCACAATGCGACTTCAGCTATTCGCCATGTTTATCACGGGTACTAATCTGTGGATAAAATGTGAATAAATACTATATGTTGTGTCATCTTGTGTAATTAAAGCACAATATATGGGATTTTGCTTTTTTTTAGATCACCACTATTTGATTTAAAACAAGGAAAAAAATAATTTGTATGAATATCAAAAGCGCAGAGGAAATAAATCTTTTCAGTTGCTAGTATTCATATCAGTGATCTAAATAAAAAAGAGATGTGATTTTCTTTATTCGCAAAGCATGAAAATGACTACTGTGACGGGGAATTTATTCTGTATCGGAGGTAGACAGTAATGAAAGACACCCCACTCAAAGGATGGGGTGTTTGGCTCGAATTAATCGTTATTTACGTACTGCGATTGCTTCGATTTCAATTTTCACGTCTTTTGGCAGGCGAGCAACTTCAACGCAAGAACGAGCTGGGAACGGTGCATTATGCTGTTTGAAAAATTCTTCGTAGGTTGCATTCACGGTCGCAAAGTCATTTAAATCTTTTACAAATACCGTTGTTTTCACGATATTAGCCGCACTTAAGCCAGCTTTTTCTAAAATTGCTTTTACGTTAGCCAGTGATTGGCGAGTTTGTGCTGCGATATCTTCAGGCACTTCACCGGTTTTAGGATCAACAGGGATTTGCCCTGATGTGATAACCATACTACCCAAATCTACGCCTTGAACGTAAGGACCGATCGCTGCTGGTGCGTTTTCTGTATTGATTTCGTATGACATAACTACTCCGTTTCATCACGTAAAGAGAAAATACTCGTCATATGGCAAGCCACAGCGGTTTCTGTAGTTTGGTATGATGTTGAGTATAACTTTATGGGGTGTTAGGCACTATTATAAACATGGATTGCACCTAGACAACACCGCAGTCTACGCAAAAATAACTTACTGGTTATTGATCACAGCGTCTCTATCGAACTCTTTTTCACAGAATTTACACGTGAGTGCGACTTCTTTGCCGATTTTTTTCACACGGAAACTGCTTGATACGGGCTCATTATGGCTAATACAGTTGCTATTTGGGCAAATTAACACGTTGTCGATATAGTGAGGCAGTGTGAGCTCAAGCTTTTCTACCACTTGGTAATCTTCAATACGATTAACGGTGGCTTCAGGGGCATACATAGCTAATTGGTTAGCTTGCTCTGGGGTTAAAAAGGTATTTTCGATTTTGATAATGTCTTTTTTGCCTAGATTACTTGATGGCAAATTTAAACCAATCGTGATGCGTTCGTCTGTTTTTGTTAGCTTAAACAATTTTAGTAACTTGAAACCAATTTGAGCAGGAATGTGGTCAATAACGGTACCGTGGCTGATTGCTTCAACTTGTAATTTATGGTCGTGTGTCATGGTAATTTCCTCCTCAGATAGCCAATTCTTTATTTAAAACCAGAGATAACAATGCCTGCCTTGCATAAATCCCATTTCCTGCTTGCTGGAAATAGTAAGCATACGGTGTGTTATCCACATCTACCGCGATTTCATCAACTCGAGGCAGTGGGTGTAAGACTTTTAAATTCGGTTTTGCACAATGGAGATCTGCGGCACTTAAAATAAATTGCGCTTTAACATTCGCGTATTCAGAAGGGTCGAGGCGCTCTTTTTGTACGCGGGTCATATACAGAATGTCGAGTTCTGGCATCACTTCATCAATATTATTATGCAGGCTGTAGGTTGCGCCTTTTTCTTCTAAGATGTGCAGAATATGGTTTGGCATTGAAAGCGCTTCAGGAGCAATAAAGTAGAAGTGATTACCTTCAAATTTAGACAGTGCTTGGGTTAAGGAATGCACAGTTCGGCCATATTTTAGGTCACCGACCATGGCAATTTGCAGGTTTTCTAAACGACCTTGAGTTTCTTGGATAGTAAACAAGTCGAGTAACGTTTGTGTTGGATGTTGGTTTGATCCATCGCCTGCATTAATGACAGGGATTTGGCCTGCAAACTGGCTAGCAAGACGCGCGGCACCTTCTTGGGGGTGGCGCATGACAATTGCATCCACGTATTGGCTGATGACAGAGATGGTATCTGCCAGAGTTTCGCCTTTCTTGCCGAGTGAAGTGTTGGTGCTATCAGAGAAACCAACAACAGAAGCACCTAAACGGTGGATTGCCGTTTCGAATGACAAACGTGTACGTGTAGAGGCTTCAAAGAAACAACTTGCGATGACTTTATGTTTTAGAAACTCTGGTTGTGGCTGTTTTTTTAATGAAGCAGCGACTTTAAGTACCAACTCAAGGTCTGAACGGTCTAAATCATTAATCGAGATGATATCGCGGTGGTATAAAGGGTTCGGCATTGTTGTTCTCCTGTGTCAGCAAGACATATTAGGTCTATAGGCCAAAAAAAAGCCCCTCATTGAGGGGCTTTTTTATAAATAAGAAGGGGAAAAACAGGCTGTCCAGACCGCCAGAAGGCAGTGCAGTGGAGGTGTTCTCTGTAAGAAATAGAGCAGCAGCGTTCATAGTTTCTCCCGGCAAATTGTGGCGCATTATACGCATCTCACTCCATGACGCAAGCGTTTGCATAAAGAAAAATACATTTTTTTTATTTTTGCATTTACGTTTCTATTGTGTACAAAAACTAGACGATGAGATAAAAGTGGAAAAATCAACAAGATGACGGAAAATTGAGCGATAGTAGAAACCAGCCAGTATCTATGGGTAATCTACCGCTAAGTTTCCAGCAATATTAAACGAGTGTTCGCCATAATCTCCAATCCCATTTGGCGCAACTCTGACTAAGACTGCATCGACATAGTAATTTTTTTGATTCTGAGTCATGGTAATGGCAACGCTTTCATTAGGGGAAATAGGTTCCCCTTGCCAGCTTAATTTAACGCCGAATGCATTACTGGAAGTTTGAAATAAATTACTCGAATAAGGCGTTGATGGAGTATTAAAGGATAATTGTGCTTTGGCGTTCATATTGCAATCAATATTGAGCTCAATTTTATGCGGTGCGATTTCTTGACCTATATTTCCATTTCTCTCAACGGACAATGCACGGTAGCTCGATATTGTATTACTCGACATTTGACATATTGCAGTTGTTGCTGAAAAGGAGCCACTAATATGAATAGGCATATTTTGTGTCGCCGCTTGAGAAATAGAAACCGTGCCGAATAATAATACGAAGGGTAATAATGCTTTTAAAGGGGGGACATAATTCATAGTATTTCTCAAATGATAAATCATGCTTTATCTATTTTTATATTATTAAACCATTATTGTGTGGCTGAGGAATAATCTTGCTCAGCCACGAATATCTTTTTTCTATCTGTTACTGGTAAGTAATCGCTAAGTTACCAGTAATATCAAAAGTGTGATTACCAAAGTCATTAGGGCCATTTGCGGATAAACGAGCAACACTGGTATAGAAGTAAATAGTATTTCCGCCTTTAACTACTTTAATATCATCAGATTGACCAGGTTTAATTTCGGTGCTGTTATATTTTAATTTCACACCAAATGCATCACTTGAGGTTTTAAATGCTTCAGGTGAATTTGGCGCATTGTTGGCGACGAAAGTGAGTTTCGCATCTGCAGGGAATTCGCATGAAAAACTTAAATAACCCGAGTTACGGTATGCGGTTTCATCACCCACTTTTTCTAATGTATTGATAGCACCAAAATTTGTTGTATTTTCAAGCTTGGTATCATTACAAGGCTGGGTCACGTTTGAGAACGTCCCTTTGATATTGATTGGCATATTTTGAACGGCGGATAGAGCAGGTAAAGACACACACAGTAAGAGTGCTAAACCACTTTTTTTTAGCAAATGCATAATAAAAATCCTTTTATTGATTTTGAGAAGTTTTATATTCTAATAAATATATTAATTCTATTAAATAGATGGAGATTAAATAACTATTTAATCTTGCTTTTGAATTTCAATTTGAGTTAAAACTCTTTTTTTAAACCGTGGCGGTTTATCATATTTAAGTGTTTGGGGGTAAATACGTAGCTAATATATTTTATTTAATAGTTATATATTTTAATAGCTATGTTTTTTTACTTAAGTAATCTGCGTGTTTTTTTATGATTGGTTTCTAATTTAATTTTAAGAATATAGTTTGTTAATTTTAAATTAAATAATAGTGTTGATGTGAGTGTATTATCGTTAATAAACTTTAGAGTTATGAGAAAATAGATAAAAACCCATGATGGGTTTTTATCTGGCTTGGTATTTATTTTTGCCCTAATTTTATTGCTATTTTTTCGAGTTTAAACATTAGGAATAATGTTACTGAAACTAACACAATCGTCAGTGCCGAACCATCTGCAATATTGCCTCTATCGGTCAAACTGAAAATAGATACGGGTAAAGTGGCCCAACCGGGGGGATATAACATCATTGTGGCACCAAGTTCCCCTAAGGACAGTGATAGGCTTAATGCTAATGCTGAAATCATCCATGGCATCAATAGTGGTAAGGTCACATGGCAGAGGCGATACCAAGGGGAAGCGCCTAAGCTAAAAGCAACATTTTCAATATCGGGAGAAATACGCGCTAAGCCAGTGGAAACATTGCTAAACGTAAAGGCAGAAATCAACACGAAATGGGCACTAAATACAATCCAAAAGGTACCGTTCATCTGTAAATAGCCTTGGCTGAATGCCACAAGGATCCCAAGCCCGATAGAAACAGAAGGAATGGCGCTGGGGAGATAAAATGCGATACTCAGCCACTTTTGTATTTTCCCGCTGTGTCTTCTTAATGCTAACGCAGCCCAAAGCCCACAAAACAACGCAAATAGACTGGCGCTAAAACCAACCACTAGGCTCGATAATATGGCATCCCAAGCAGGCCCACTAAACGCGTTCACAAAATGTTCAAAAGTAAACCCTGAAGGCAAAATACCATTCCATTGTCGGCTGAAACTCGACATTAAAATCATCACTAAAGGCAGTAAAAATAATAAACCAAATAAGCTGATAGCAATGATAGTAGCTGTGGCTCGCCCTTTTTTAGACCAAATCAACATAATTAATTCCTTACCCCAAGGCGAGTGGTCGCTATTCTGTATAGGAAAAATAACCCGAGTGAAAGCAGGATGTTAATTAAGGCAATCATGCATGCCACCGCATAATCTGACTCTAATATCGCTTTACTGTAGACCATCATTGGCAAGGTATTGACGCCTTTCGCCCCGATAAATAGCACGATGCCAAACTCATTGGTGGTTAACAGTAGGCACAGGCTGCCACCGGCTAGTAGAGCGGGAAGTGCCGCAGGGAAAATGACTTTCGCGATAACCCGTGCAGGATGCGCGCCTAGAATACTTGCGGCTTCTAGCTGGCTCTTGTCTATTTGGCGCAGTGCCGCCATGAGAGGACGCATGACCAAAGGGGTAAAAACGGTAATTTCTGCTAGGATCACGCCATGAATTGAATAAAGGAACTCTACGGGTGGCAACTCGAAATCAAACAATGCCATCAAAGTACCATTGAGTAGCCCAGCAGAACCATAAATAAAGGTGAAAGCGAGGGTGATCAAAAAAGTCGGTAGAGCAATAAAAGTATCAATCACTTGAGTAATAAAACGGCTTCCAGGGAAAGGAACAAACACCAAGATCAGCGATAAAACACTCCCTATCACAAGGCAGCCTAACGTGGCCAAAATGGCGATATAGAGCGTATTCCATAACCCATTAATAAAGCGTTTTGACTCAATCAGTTGCCAAAATGCGTCCAGCCCCCATTTTCCCGCCTCATTTTGCAGTGCTTGCTGTGCTATCAACAATAAGGGATAAAAAAACAGCGTAATTAACACCAATAATGGGGGCAATATCCAATAAATGGGCTTTATCGTTATTGATGAACCTTTTGGCACGCTAATATGTGACATGTTATTCCTCAATTAAAACGGTATCCGCAGGTGAAAACCATAAAGTGAGTTTATCGCCTACTGCAGGTGGTGAGGCCAAATGGGTAACGGCAACACTCACGGTTTCCCCGGCAACATCACAAATTAAATGGGTTAAATCCCCCTGCCAGCGAATAGACGTTAATGTGGCTTGTAGCTGATTAGTGGTATTGGTATTTGGCAATAGAGTGAGGTGTTGCGGGCGGATGCACACCCATTTGTGTGTACCCGCTCTCATACCTAATGTATGGGCTTCCAGCAATGTTCCACCACAACTGACATTCACTTTCCCGGGGCTTGTTGAAAAACCAAGCGCGGTAGCGGCTAGAATATTGGCTCGGCCTAAAAACTCAGCCGCAAAGCGGTTGGGCGGGCGGTGATATAAGGCATTTTTCTCACCATGTGCGACTAAATAGCCCTCTTTCATGATGCCAATCTTATCACCAAGTGCGAGTGCTTCAGTTTGGTCATGAGTGACATAAAGGATGGTCAATTCAGGCAGTTCGCGGTGTAAACGGGCGATTTCTTCGACCATATTATGACGAATTTGCGCATCTAGTGCGGAAAGCGGCTCGTCGAGTAACAAAACTCTCGGCCTTACGGCAATCGCTCTAGCAATCGCAACACGCTGTTGCTGCCCCCCTGAAAGTTGATGTGGATAGCGAGTTGCGTAATCCGTCATTCCAACAATTTTAAGGGCTTCAACGACTCGTTCATTAATCAGTGCTTTGGGTTGTTTTTGTGCTCGCAAGCCAAATGCGACATTCTCTTCCACTTTCATATGGGGAAAGAGTGCGTAGTTTTGCACGACCATACCAAGCCCGCGTTGGTACGGGGGAAGGTGGGTGATATCCGTATCACCGAGTAAAATGCGCCCACTATCAGGTTGTGCAAACCCTGCAATAGCACGCAGTACCGTGGTTTTCCCTGAACCTGATGGGCCAATCAACACCAATATTTCCCCAGGTTCGATGGTTAAGTCTAGGGGCTTAAGCACGACATTATTATGATAGGAGACACGCAAAGACTCTAATGTGATCCCTGAGTGTTCGGTTTGCTGAATTACTGTAGTGACTTTTCGTTTCATCAACATCTTAAGTTACTCACCGTCAGTGACTTTTTGCCAACGTGAAATATCATCGGATAGGGAAACTTCAACTTCATCCCAATTAGGTTGCCAAGTTTTCACGCCTTCTAACATCTGAAGAGCCGTATGATATTGTTTATCGGATGGGGTGATATCGGAACGGACAGGCATGCCCCATGAAAGCTCACTGACACGGCTTTGTGAGGGTTTATCCAAAAGGAAATTAATCAGTTTTTTACCATTTTCTGTTTCGGGGGCGTTGTTAACTAGGCCGATAACATAGGGTAAAACCAGCGTACTACGCTCTCCATTGGCATCTTTAGGCCAAAAAATTTGGACATTAGGGTTACGTGCCATTTGGGATAAATTCATTTGCAAGTCGCCATTAGCGACATAAAGCTCCCCTTTATTGACAAGTGCGGTGAGCTTACCGGTGGAAGCTGATGGGCCAACGTTATTAGCCTGCAATTTGCCGAGGTAATCAAACCCTGCGTCTTTACCATTAAAACTGTGGAAAACTTGTAGCATTACTGCGGTACCGTCCCCAGCTTGTCCCGGGGTTGAATATTGCAGTTTATTTTTAAAGCGGGGATCGAGTAAGGCGCTCCAGTTTTCAGGTGGGGATTTAAGTAGTTTGGCATTATAGATAAAGGTCAGGTAGTTATTGACCAACGGTGTGTAATAGTGGTTTGAATTAGGAATATTAGCCGCAGCTTCGGGGATAAATTCAGCTAATAATTGGTTTTTTGCTGCACGTTGGATAAATGGCGGAACAGTGATGAGTACATCCGCTTGTGGATTGGTACGCTCTTTAGAGAGCCTTTCAACTATCGCCCCTGAACCACTTTCAACATACTGTACTTTGATACCTGTTTGCTTGGTGAATGCCTCAAACTGATTTTTATACCAGCTGTTGTTGCCATCGTGCAGCCCATCAGCGGAGTAAACAGTAACAACATCAGCGGCAAAAACAGAGGTAGAGCAAAAGGCTGCCATTAATAGGCCTGCTAAATAGGTGCGTTTCATGGTTTTCTCCTGTTAAGGTAAAATGAATTCTGGTATATACCAGATGCTTTTTACGCTAACGGGTTTATATGACAAAAAGATGAAATACAGCTAAATAGCTAAAATTATTTTTATAAGCAAAAATGCTTACAAAGTATCGACTTCGATGCGCAAACTATCATGGCGCCAATATTCAACATCATAATCTAAAATTCGCCCATGTTGGTCATAGTTTAAACGCTGCAACAATAGGGCTGGACGACCAACCGTAACGCCCAGTGCTTGCGCAGCTTGAGCCGGCATTGCCGTTGGGTAGAAAGACAAATGCATACTGGTATAAATTAAATTGAAATGAGTTTGGTATACCTCCGTCAGGCTGCCATTGAGGTCATGGCGCAATAGCTCGGGAACGCGAGCAGGTAAGCAATGGTTTTCACAGTAACAAACGGGCCTGTCATCAGCAAAACGTAGGCGGGTGAGTAAATAAATTTGTTCAAATGATTGAAGTTTTAACGGATCCATAGCCTCGAGAGGAACGGTAATAACTTTTCCATCCAATAAAACTGTTTTTGGTTGGCGACCTTGTTCGAGGCAAAGTTTATGGAAATTGGTATTTTGGGTTGGATCCAACCAAAGACGCTCAGGTGTGACAAACCAACCGCGGCGCTCAGAGCGGTAAATTGCCCCACTGGACTCTAACTGTGCCAAACTTTCGCGAATAGTGATGCGTGTGGTATTGAAAATAGCACAAAGTTCGCGTTCTGAAGGGAGTTTATCACCACATTTTAGCTCGCCATTTTGAATCCTTTCCTGTAATTGGGCTTTGATAAGCAGGTATTGTGGGGTTTCATCCGCGGATAATTTCATGGTTATTTCCTATTATTGTTTCCGCCATATTATACATAGTTATATGAATTTTTTGTTTCACACGCACTTTTCCTTTGACCTTTTGGGCGGGCTACGATCATTATAATAGCAATCTGGTATAGACCAAAGGTGAATTGAATGACAAACAACAATTATTTGCTATTAACACCGGGGCCGCTTACGACGTCTAAAACGGTGAAGGAAGCCATGCTGTTTGATAGCTGTACATGGGATGATGATTACAATTTAGGTGTTGTCCAAAACATCCGCCAACAGTTAGTCGCACTGGCAACCGACAAAAAAGGGTATTCGTCGGTGTTACTGCAGGGAAGTGGGAGTTATGCGGTTGAAGCTGTTCTAGGCAGTGCAATTGGCCCTAAAGAAAAAATCTTAATTATCAGTAATGGCGCCTATGGTGCTCGAATGGCAGAAATGGTTCAAGGTTTAGGAATTTCCCATTGTATTTATGATTGTGGTGAAGTGTCTCTGCCTGATCTACAGCAGATTGAGCAGATATTACAACAGGATAACCCGATCACGCATATTGCGATGGTGCACTGTGAAACCACGACAGGGATTTTAAACCCGATAGAAAAAGTCGCGAAATTAGCGAAGCAATATCAAAAACGCTATATCGTGGATGCAATGAGTAGTTTTGGCGGGGTCCCCATGGATATTGCTGAGCTTAACATTGATTTTTTAATTAGTTCAGCAAATAAATGTATTCAAGGGGTTCCGGGGTTTGCTTTTGTTATCGCCCGTACCGAAGCGCTTGAACGTTGTAAGGGGCGCTCTCGTTCATTATCGCTAGATTTATATGCGCAGTGGCGTTGTATGGAAGATTTTCAAGGTAAATGGCGATTTACTTCTCCAACTCATACCGTATTAGCGTTTGCCCAAGCGCTCAAGGAGTTAGCTCAAGAAGGCGGGGTGGCAGCTCGCTTTCAACGCTATCAGGGGAATCAATACAAGTTGGTGTCTGGTATGCGTAAATTAGGTTTTACCACACTGTTAGAAGATAGCCTCCATTCGCCGATTATCACCGCATTTTACTCACCAAATTCGCCTGATTACCAATTTAAGCAATTTTATCAAAATTTAAAATCACAAGGCTTTGTCATTTATCCGGGCAAGGTCTCGCAAAGCGACTGTTTTCGTATTGGAAACATTGGTGAAGTTTATGAAAAAGACATTGATGCATTGCTGGTAGCAATAGAAAAAGCCATTTACTGGGAAATATAAGGAAAAGAAATGAACCGTATTGAAGCCGTTATTCTTGATTGGGCGGGAACCACTGTAGATTTTGGTTCTTTTGCACCCACTCAAATTTTTATTGAAGCGTTTAAAGGGGTGTTTGATATGGATATCACACTGGCTCAAGCGCGCATTCCTATGGGGCTGGGTAAATGGCAACATATTGAAGCATTAGGAAAATTACCAGAAGTTGATACGTTGTGGACAGCAAAATTTGGTCGTTCAATGAACAGTGAGGACATTGATAAAATCTATGCGGCCTTTATGCCATTGCAAATTGCTAATGTTGTCGATTTTGCAGCACCAATCGCTGGCGTTGTCGACACAATCAATACATTACGCAGCCAAAATATTAAGATTGGCTCTTGTTCAGGTTACCCCCGTGCCGTGATGGAAAAATTAGTTCCTGCAGCAAAGGCGTTGGGTTACCAACCCGACTACTGGGTCGCGAGTGATGACCTACTTGCTGGTGGGCGTCCGGGGCCTTGGATGGCTTTACAGAATGTCATTGAGTTAGGCGTGGGGTCCGTCTCTGCTTGTATCAAAGTGGATGATGCTGTTCCTGGTATTGAGGAAGGGCGCAATGCTGGGATGTGGAGCATCGGGCTATCGGTTTCGGGTAATGAATTCGGTAAAACATGGGAAGAATATCAAGGGATGTCGATTGATGCGGTGAATTTATTGAAACAGCAAGCTGCAGAGAAATTGTATGCCGCTGGTGCTCATTATGTGATTGATACTTTGGCTGATTTACCATCAGTTATTGATTGTATCAATGAGCGTTTGGCAAAAGGTGAACGTCCATAATGATAGGTTACCCTCAACTCATTTGATTGAGTTGAGGGGGATAAATATTAAAAAATATTAATAGGAAGCTCTGGCGCTAATGTCGCCACCATTACCGCTTTGATGGTGTGTAAGCGGTTTTCTGCTTGGTCAAAGACAATGCTATAAGGTGATTCAAAGACTTCTTCCGTGACTTCTAAACCGCCAAACATATTGAATTCTTTAGCTAATTGAGCACCTAATGTGGTGTCTTCATTATGAAATGCAGGTAAGCAATGTAAGAACTTCACATTCGGGTTACCAGTAAGCTTGATTACATCCATATTCACTTGATATGGCTTCAATAAATTAATGCGCTGTGCCCATACTTCTTTGGCTTCGCCCATCGATACCCACACGTCGGTATAAATAAAATCAGCATCTTTTACACCTTCGGCGACATCTTCTGTGAGTGTGATTTTTGCCCCCGTTTTTTGAGCTAGTGCTTGGCAAGTTTTCACTAAGTCTTCATCTGGCCAGCAACTTTTTGGCGCAACAAGGCGTAAATCTAAACCTGTGAGTGCAGCGGCTTCTAGCATCGAATTACCCATGTTGTTACGCGCATCACCTAAATAGGCAAATTTAATGTCTGAGAATGGCGTATTTGGTCGGTGTTCTTGGATGGTCAGCAGGTCGGCTAATAACTGTGTGGGATGGAATTCGTTAGTTAGTCCATTCCATACAGGCACTCCCGAGTGCGCGGCTAAGAGTTCTACTGTGTTTTGGGCGAATCCACGGTATTGAATACCGTCATACATCCTGCCCAAGACTCGAGCGGTATCTTTCATGGTTTCTTTATGGCCAATTTGGCTACCGGAAGGCCCTAAATACGTGACTCTAGCACCTTGGTCAAATGCGCCAACTTCAAATGCACAGCGTGTCCGTGTTGAATCTTTTTCAAAAATAAGGGCAAAGTTTTTACCTGAAAGGAGGGGCTGTTCTGTGCCCGCTTTTTTTTCTGATTTTAACCAAGAAGAGAGTTTTAAAAGTGAATGAATTTCGCTAGAAGTAAAATCAAGTAACCTTAGAAAAGGTTTATTATATAGGGGATTCATAATTGGCAGCCTTTTTGTTTTGAATTAATATTCAATTTATATTCATAAAAATTCAAAATCAACCCCCAATGTAAAAGAAATTATCTTTAAATATATGGTTTCACTGTCAACCGTATGGGAGAATGGCGCAAAGAAAGATGAGCGACAAAGAAACAAAAGGGGTGTGGATATGGTAGATAAAGCTGAACTCGATGCGCAGTACGAAGAAACTCGCTTAATTATCGAAGAATTACTGGAAGATGGCAGCGATCCAGATGCATTGTATGCGATTGAGCATCATTTCTCTGCGGACAACTTTGCGCTGTTAGAAAAAGCGGCTGTTGAAGCTTTTAAACTAGGCTATGAAGTCACGGATGCGGAAGAGCTCGAAATTGAGACGGGTGAAACCCTGATGTGCTGTGATGTGATTAGTGAAAGTGCATTAAATGCAGAACTGATTGACGCACAGGTCGAGCAATTAATGAAACTGGCTGAGAAAATGGGCATCAACTATGATGGTTGGGGCACGTATTTTGAAGACCCAGATGCAGAGTATGACGACGAAGACGGTGACGATATCGACCCTGAAGATCGCGTACACTAATTATTAGTCACATCATATAATTACTTAAAAGGATAGCTAAAAACTATCCTTTTTTGTGGTCTGCATTAAACCATTCCTTAAGGAGATGGTTGTTAACTCTACGGTACCTCAGTTTGATTGGTTTGATATGACCTAGAACGTCTATTTTGTAGCGAGCTACGGGTGGGTAGCTCGTATCGTCGGTTTAGCCGTTGGTGAAGAAACTGCATAGCGAATACAGTGCCATTTCTTCGGGTTGAGCGGAAATTAACGGTTTGAAATGCCTAACCATGCAGGTGTTGCGCCAGGTTTCCCATTTTCGTTTGTAGGTGCTGAACACCATACACGGTTATCAGGACAAGAAGATTTTGTTCTTATTCCACCATAAACAGTGAAACTATCATCTTTGATTGCGATAGCAGCGTATGGGCCACCAGAGAACTCAATTGCATTATCTACATGTAATGCTTTGAACAGGCCATATAGCTCACGACGGTCTAGGCCATCATCTACGTCTCCTCCTTGATAGATATAAATCAGATTTTCATCTTCATTAAAACTCATCGCCACTCTACCCAACCCTCTTTCTGCATATGATGGGGTAATAGAAGGATCCTCTATTCGGTCGTTAATCCCCACACCGGAAACAGCAATATATTTGAATCCATCACGGTCTAACTCTTTCATCTGTTGTTCGACATTTTTTGCTTCCAGTGAGTCTGCATGGATCAGCATGCGATGTGAATAAACATCATCGAGCCAAAGCATTGTATCGAGTTTGATAGATTTATAGTTGTTAGGGTTTATAAAATAAGGCAAGCCCGCGAGATATTTATTTGGAGAATTATGAGTACCTTGAGTTGGCCCTTTTGTTACATTGTCATAATACATACCCATTGGAGATGAACACCGATTCATCTTCCAGTTGGTTTGCGCAGCTTGCTTGCGGATATCAAAGAAATTGGCATTTAGTGCCACTAAAGGGCCATCAAGTTCTTGCCAGGCTTCATACGGCGTATAGATTTCAGCGTTTTGATGCTGATAATCTACGGTAGCGTAAGCGTTGTATTCACAGCGCTCAGACTTACCCTTATGCATATCTCCTAGCAGATGCGGGTATACATAGCGAACTCTATCAATGAGTTTAGGGATCATCAGAAGGCTACCGGTCAGTCTAACTGTATAACTGTCCGACCCGAGAATGACAGGAACCTCATAATAATCTGTATGATCTTTTCTTTGACCGAAAACGTATTGACCTGCCTTTTTAGTCTTTTGTACATCTGATGCCGCTAAATGAATTCGATTAGCTTCATAGGCAGCTTGTCCTGCTATGAATGAAGTTCCTTTTCGGCTATCAGCTCCTTTAATTACGAAGGACCAGACAGGATAGTTATCATCGAGGTATTCAATTTTTATCATTTCAATTTCGATTTCGTAATCCCCTGAGCGGATAGCAGGGAACTCAAATCGAGTTTTAAATTCTTTGATTTTTCCAAATACTTCATTTGATTCTTGTCGCATCAATTTTCCAGAAATCACGTGTTTAGCTGATGCGGTTACTCGGACTCGTGTCTGGTCGTAATTGGGCCCTTGGTATTTCATATTATGTAGATAGACGTCTACCAATAGAGGCCTTTCGTTATTTCTCACTTTTACATCACTTTTGGCTTTAAAGCTATAAATTGGAGGGCTACCCAGACTGATGGATTGCTCCCCCCAGCTTACCCATGATTCTGTTTCCTTCATCTCATTTGCATGCACTGGTAATCCATAAATAAAGAGCATTAATGTCATATAAAATAATGACTTCATTAACTTAACTATGTTTGCCATGTTGGACGCCTTAAGGTTCATAATTTGGATGGTCAAGTCCGTTTGTTTTTTTAGTGATTACTGTGGTTGATATTATTATAAAACTTAAAATATCAAATAGTTCCGTTCGCTAATAGAAAGTGTAGATGCAAAACACAAGAGAGCAATTTCAGCACCTCGGAATTGGAACGTATAACTTTAGAAAAGCAAAAATAAACATAACAGCGACTGCAATAATTAAGTTAAAGCCTGCCATGTAAAAACAATCAAAGAACCCTATTGGCAATTCGTAATTAAAATTAATTTTGGATATGTATTGTGATCTCTGTTCAATTTTTAACACCAACACATGGAATTGATACGTTCAAATCGTATGATTGATAAAATCGATTCAGCGAGGTCAATATGGAAAAAGTAGAAATTTTAGTCTCAGGGGGAATGGGCTATATCGGAAGTCATACTTGTGTCGAACTCATTAAAGCGGGTTATATCCCTGTGATACTCGATAATCTAATAAATTCGAATATAGAAGTGTTAAACCGAATTGAAAAACTGACAGGTGTCCGTCCTGTATTTTTCGAAGGGGATATAAGAGAAGCAAGTATGCTTCGCTGTATCTTTAAAGCACATAATATTCAATCTGTTATTCATTTTGCAGGTTTAAAGGCAGTGGGCGAGTCTGTTGAAAAGCCACTTAGTTACTATGATGTAAACGTCAATGGCACGCTTGTATTGCTTAAAGTAATGCAAGAACATGGCATTCACAGCATCATTTTCAGTTCGTCTGCCACTGTTTACGGTGAGCCTGACACTGTACCTATAGACGAAACCTTCAGTACGGGGGCAACGACCAGCCCTTACGGAACGAGCAAGCACATGGTTGAACGTATTTTAACGGACTTGCAGAGTTCAGCGCCTGAGTGGTCAATAACCCTGTTACGTTATTTTAACCCCGTCGGGGCACACTCGTCTGGCGAGATGGGGGAAGACCCGTCAGGGATCCCCAATAATCTTACCCCTTATATTACTCAAGTCGCTGTTGGTAAGCGTCCTATCCTTTCAATTTTTGGTGATGACTACCCCACGATTGATGGTACTGGCGTTCGGGATTATATCCACGTTATGGATCTGGCGGATGGACATGTTGCAGCACTGGATGTGGTGAGCAAGCAGCCTGGGCTACATGTTTATAATTTGGGAACGGGCAAAGGTACCAGTGTTTTAGAAATGCTTCATGCATTTGAGGTTGCTTGTGGCAAGCCCATTGCTCACGAATTTAAAGCCCGTCGTCAAGGTGATATTGCAGAGTATTGGTCAACACCGGAGAAAGCCCAACGTGAACTCCACTGGAAGGCAACACGAAACATTCAGGATATGGCTGATGATGCTTGGCGTTGGCAAAGCAATAACCCGGAAGGCTACAACGATTCAAATATTAATAAATGAGGTCCAACATGAGTTTACCCAAATTCGACCCAACAGAGGTGCCACATCGCCGGTATAACCCGCTAACTGACCAGTGGGTGCTTGTGTCACCTCACCGAGCTAAAAGACCGTGGAATGGCATGGATGAGGCTCCTGAGGCAACAAAACAGCCTGAATATGATGAAAAGTGTTTTTTATGCCCAACAAATAAAAGAGTCTCAGGTGAGATAAACCCAGACTACAAAGGAACTTTTGTTTTCCAAAATGACTTTTCTGCCTTAACACCGCAAGGTTCTGCACAGCCTGAAAATATAACTCGTTTGCTCCGCACTCAAGCTGTGCGAGGTCTTAGTCGAGTGATATGCTTTTCTCCAGATCACAGTAAAACATTGCCAGAACTGAGTGTTTCACAAATTAAAGACGTCGTGAAAACATGGAACGAACAGCTTTCTGAACTTGGGGAGGAGTATTTGTGGGTTCAAGCGTTTGAAAACAAAGGTGAAATGATGGGGTGCTCACAACCTCACCCTCACGGGCAGATTTGGGCCTCTGATTTTCTTCCTAACGAAATAAAGCGAAAAGATGAAAACCTACAGCGTTACTATAAGGAAAATGGCTCCAATCTCCTTTTGGACTACGCTGCTTTTGAAATGAGTGACGGAAAACGCACGGTGGTAGAAACGGAGCATTGGATTGCGGTGGTTCCATATTGGGCGGCTTGGCCATTTGAAACAATATTGATGCCAAAATCAATTGTTCATCGCATGAATGAATTAACGGAAGAGATGCAGGGTGACCTCGCACTTGCATTAAAAAAGCTCACTTCACGCTATGACAACCTGTTCAAAACATCTTTCCCTTACTCGATGGGATGGCACTTTGCACCTTTCTTCAAGGATGGCCAGAGCATTAACCATTGGCAGTTACACGCCCAATTTTATCCGCCATTACTACGTTCATCTTCAGTACGAAAATTTATGGTAGGCTATGAAATGTTGGCTGAAACGCAACGAGATTTGACTCCAGAACAGGCTGCAGAGAAACTAAGAGCCGTTAGTGATATACATTATAAAAATTAAACAAGACCACGGCCTCGAGAGGCTGTGGCCTGTATTTTTAAAGATTTTTTAACCCTAGATTTATCTTCTGAATGGTTTCCTGAATGGTCATTAACCCATCTAAAGCATCAATGACCCCACGGCCAATGATATTTTCAGCCTGACGAAGATTAAATGCTTCTCCATTAGGCATTGTGGATTCACGGACTCCCGTCCTAATTTCATTATATGAAAGCGAAAGCCAAGGATAACGCTGCCTAACCTCTTGCATGTAAATATAATTACGCTGAATAGTATTCCCACCAAGCATCAGTATATGATCCTGAATGACGTCAGAGTATAGCCAGCGGTAAAAATGCTCGACTAATTCTGTCTTTTTACTACAACGTGACATACCTAAAACCCCACCGCCAATTTGAGGCTTTCCTCCAGGCACTGGGGCGAATCCAATGTTATTGGACATGGGGCTATGAGCTACATCATTAAATAAATTCATATACGCGATATTCATCGCAAGGCCTCCTGACTCAAACCGTTTTATCGATTCTCCCCACCACTCACTGTTAATCCGGTCTGTGTAGGAGAGTTGGTTCATGTAGTCAGTAAGCACTTTCTCAGCAATCAAAGGGCTTAAACTTGGTTCTGTACTGGTGTCAAACAAGCGTCCACCTGCGGCATAATAGCGTAGCAGGTACTCTGATGAGATTATTCCAGCACTGCCTGTTGTCGAAGAGGAGCCATAAGGTTTATTCTCGTTGCCTGCTTCTCGATGAGTATAGAAAAAATGGCTTATTTTGTCGTATTCTTCAAAAGTAGAAGGAACTTTCAGCTCTTTGCCTGTCGATTCAAAGTACATGCGTTTTGTAATTGGGTCTTCGAATAGGTCTTTTCTGTAAAACATAAGTTGTACACTTGCATCCAACGGCATTGCATAGGCTGTGCCATTAACCAAACAGAATCGGTTTTGCTTTTGTTCTGTGTACTTTGATTGCAAGTCTGTTAATCCATTACCTATCGCACTAAGTGGAACGAGTGTCTTTTCTGCAAACCAAGGAAAGAAAGCGACATCAACGCGTAATAAATCGTAAAAAGCATGCTCTTCTATCGTATTAAGGATGTTGAATATCTCACCAAAGGGGCGAACAGAGATATTAACGTGGACTCCTGTTTGGGCGAAAAAGTTAGGAAGCAGCTTTTGTAATGCGTCGGTTGAAGGACTGGGGATCGTTAGTAAATTAAGCGTATCAATTCGAAGACGTTCACCATCTCTAACCTCACTGGTGTAAACACGGCTACAAGGGTTGGAGATTTGCGGTTCCTGTTCTAGCTTTTGCCCCTCATTTTGAAATAAGCGAATAGCAACATCTTGACCTAATTGGGCGTAATTAATCGGGGAGCAATATATTCCATTAACCATTGGCGGTGTGCTGCCAGTTAATGAAAAAATACGGGGCGCAGCTCTCGAGCTTCCGAAATAACTAGCCTGAGTGATATATCGAGTTCTTTCGAGATCTTGCGTAATGATTGCATCTAACTTTTGGTTATTTGCGAAAAAATCAAATGCGGTATTGTAGGATTCGAGGTCGCTTGAGTAGCACACAACAATTTCGATATTCGGCACGTATTTTTGTAATGATAGCCGTACTTCCCGCACAAACTCCTCACTATTCAAATGATGTGAGGCCTCGGCAAAAACTCCAATTCTTTTATATGAGTTTTTTGCTATCTGATTTGCGATGGCTTCAGCTGCCTGAACGTAGTCAAGGCCAAAATGGATTTTAGCATTTTGGGGTTTTCGATAGACAAAAGTCACATTTTCAGGGGCAATTTGAAGCGTATCAAAATAAATAGCAGCATCATCAAGACAACTAACAGAGATAACACTTTTATATCCACCGGAGGCGATTTTTTGCAGCACTTTCAATTCTTTAGATTTGAGGTCATCAGTCAGGAAGATATCAAATGGCAAATCTGAACACTCTTCGATCGTTTGGCGAATAGAGTTGAATAGTACAGTGTATTTTTCTGATGTTAGGTGGGGGAGTACAATAGCAATCTTAATATTTGTATTTGCTCTGAGTAATTGAGCTTGTGTGTTAACGCTATAGCCCAGTTCTTTGGCTGCATTTAACACAGCTTCCATTTTCTCTACGCTGACGTTACCACGCCCATTTAACACATTAGAGACTGTGCCGTGCGAAACACCAGCAATCCTACAAATATCCCTCATCGTTGCCATTGATTATCCCCTCCAAATTGACTGTCAATAATAATACCTTAATTTGAGGTTATATAAAGATAAATGAAATTGATTCGTATCATCATATAGGACTTATTGTATGACTAAGAACATAATGAATTCAATTCTTTTACATCTAATTAACTTTGACTTATTGCATTGATATTTTTGGTATTAGTGAATTTTACTTTGAACATGATCACTTAATTCACTATAAAAGCTTTGTGATTATCTTAAATTATATATATTGATACGTATCAAATGCAGATAAGCATGATAATTACAAATAAAAGGAATTCACTATGAAAATCCATTTTTTAGGTACAGCTGCTTCCGAAGGTATCCCAAATCCATTTTGTCGATGTGAACATTGTTTAGAGGCACGCCGGCTAGGCGGAAAAGATATTCGAACCCAGTCATCCGCTATCATTGATGATGTTATGCTAGTAGATATGTCTCCGACGTTCAGTCATCAGTTATTGCGAGATGGTCGTGATGCGACTGATATTGAAACGCTTCTTTTTACGCATACTCACCCTGACCACTTTAATGTTGGCGATTTATATAGCCGTATGGAAGGTTATGGCTACGAAATATGTCACCCTTTGCACATTTTTGGTAACGACAGAGCAATTAATGGCTCTATCAGTGTTTTACCTGGTTACAGCAAAGAGCGCTTCGGCTTTCATTGTATGGTTCCCTATGAAACCGTTGAGCATAATGGCTATAAAATCACCCCCTTGCTGGCTAATCATGCAAAGTGGGAATATTGTTTTGTGTATCATGTAGAGAAAGGTGGAAAGAGTATTTTTTATGGACATGACTCCGGTTGGTTCCCTGAATTGACTTGGAACTGGCTTGTCGATAAGCCGTTGGATATCGTTGTTTTAGAATGTACCTATGGCTTGAATGGTGATGATAGAACGGACAATCACATGAGTTTGGAAACCGTGTTTGCAGCCAAACAGAAGCTGGAAGATCAAGGCTGTATACACTCGAAGACAAAAACATTGGTTTCCCATATCTCACACAGCGCGCGTTTATTACATGAAAATCTGGAAAGTATTTGCGCTGAACATAACATTTTAGTTGCTTCTGACGGCCTCACGGTTGAAGCAAACTAAGGAGATCACTATGAGCGTGAATATAACTTCCAGGCTGTTGATTATGATGTTTGTCCAATATTTCATGCAAGGCGCATGGAATATGACGATGGGACTGGTATTGAGTTCTTATGGAATGGCTAACATCATTGGTAATGCTTATGCTTTACTGGGACTGGCGACTATCATGTCACCACTCTTCATCGGAATGATTGCGGATAGATTCTTTTCATCACAAAAGGTTATGGCTGTACTTCACATTATCAATGCAGGTGTGTTGCTAACGGTGCCTCAATTTGTGGAAACACAGAATGTTGGAATGACCTTGTTACTGATCTTTATCGTCGGTTTGCTGTTTTACCCTACCACAGCACTCTCCAATAGTATTACTTTCTCGCACATTAACGGCGTGAAAATGTTCCCGGTTATCCGAGTGTTTGGAAATTTCGGTTTCATGGTTGTGGGATTCATCATGGGTGAAATGGGCTTCTCTGGTAGTACCATGACTTGGTATATTGCTGCGGGTGCAGGTGTTGTGCTAGCTCTATACTGTTTAACACTGCCGGACACGCCTCCGAAAGCAAAAGACCAACCATTTAAGCCTAGGGATATTCTATGTCTTGACGCACTTTCTTTATTTAAAGACCGCTATTTCGCAATTCTCATGTTTAGCATCTTTGTGCTCATGATCCCAAAAACAGCTTATTCCGCTTATATTCCGGTATTCATTAAGGCGCTTGGGTTCGATAACGCAGCATCTATGATGCAGATTGGCGTGGCCTGTGAAATCGTCTTCATGTTTGTGCTGTCATTCGTGCTGTTAAAATTCGGGTTTAAAATTACATTAGCATTAGGTATTGGCTCTTGGATTATCCGAACAATCCTTTTCTCTTATGCAGCAATGGATACTGGCACGATGTTCATTATCATCGGCCTGTTACTGCAAGGTTTGTGTTGGGACTTTTTCTTTACTGCAGGCGACATCTATGTTGATAAAAAGGCGCGCCCAGAAATCCGAGCTCAGGCTCAAGGGATCCGCTTTATCGTCTCTAATGGTGCAGGCTTATTATTTGCTTCAACTGTCTGTGGTTATATTTTCAACAATACAGTCACAGAGACAGGAGCCGCGTCACTGCCTCAATGGGTTACCTATTGGCACTACCCAACAGTAGTTGCAGCCGTTGTATTAGTCTTCTTCCTTATTTTCTTTAAAGATGATGTTTCAAAAAAGAAAACAACGCAGCAAGATAATCACAATGTGGATGCTGTTGTTGAGAAATAAATGGAGTGAGGAGAGAGGTAAATGGAAGGCTTAACCTATATTTATGAGCAGTTAAGCAGCTTCCCTCCTACATTAATCAAGTTGATGGTCGCCTTTGTCTTAGGCGGCCTCCTTGGTTTAGAAAGGGAAGCAAAAGGTAAACCGGTTGGTTTTACCACATGTGTTATCATTTCTGTTGCTAGCTGCCTGTTAACGAATACTACGCAGGGATATCCGACAATATACGTAGCGATCCCATGAGGCTAGCGGCGCAGATTATTAGTGGGATTGGCTTTTTAGGTGCAGGGGTCATCATGCACCGCAGCGATGATGCCATCTCAGGCTTAACAACCGCTGCAATTGTGTGGGCTTCAGCTGGGATTGGTATAGCGTCAGGAAATGGTTTTTATATTCATGCTATCGCAGTGACGGTCTTATTTTTTGTTGCAATATGGATTAGCCCACAAGTCTTGCTCTATCAAGCAAAGAGCAAAAAACTTGGTAAATTAAATATCCGAATGTTGTTCAATGATGAGGATGGCTTGCAGTTAATGATTGACTACCTGAAATCGAACAAAAATATAATAGACAGTCTAAATATTCGGGATTTAAAAAAGGAGCGTGTTGAAGTTAACTTGAGAGTGAATGTCAGGCAAAAAATGACGTTAACTGAGTTTTACATAGCACTCAAACAGCTCCCACATGTGCAGGCGGTGACTTTAGAGCATTAATATTAGGCCAGACAAATTATCTGGCCTAATATTACTATCAATTACTACTGTTATATATCCCCCACAGTCCCCATGTGTCATCTTCTACATAATTACCAGTTGCCAAAGAGCCATACATATCAGTCCCATACATGCCTTCGTTCATATTTCTAACCATTTGTCGCCCAGTTTCTGAGTGATAATACTGAATAGGAATTAAATGGTTTCTATCGAAAATAAATAGAGATTGCTCTTCCGCGGTTTTACAGCCTTTTTCCCACAGCAGTCGCCTTCTTGCATCTCTATCTACGGTTAGGCAGTATTCTGAGTTTTCATTAAAAATTTGAATAGCAGCGCCTGCTTCTGAAGAATACTTATGCTTTTCAATCACTTTTGTATGAAATACTTTATGATAACCATCAGCTGTCGCATTGGAATAATCGCACCGATAGGTCCAAGCATAATGATCGCCATCAAAGTTATCCCAAAGACAGACTACACCTCCCCAGCCCCATGCTGCTTCACCTAACCAGGGCTTGATAAATATGCTGTTTTCTTTTGGAAAATTGTCTAGCAAATTAAGTTGACGAGAAAGGACGGAGTTCATCTCTTTTGACGGTTTTACAGTAACTGGAATCGCGACTTTATCCAACTCGCCTTGCATTTTGTAATAAGTATCAACGGAGTCAGGGTCATCAACCGTAATTACATTTGCACCAATACTTCTGGCCCATGCTAGGTTCATGCGGATATCTTTTTGTTCGTTAGGACCTAATCGCTCTTCCATTGTGTAACAACAGTTACCAGTATTAAGAATATAGGCACTTTCAATATTTAACTGCCGACCATCCGTAGTGCTCTTAATGGTTACTCCTTGAGTAACTTTGTCTCTTTTCCATTGAATGAAATCTGGATTGGGCACAAATAACCCTAGTGCTTTTTGTTTGCTTTTAATAATTGAGATCATTCGAGCCATTGAGCCTTTAAAAGTGTTATCACTTTCTAAGCTAGTTGGCTTTTCATACATACCTTGATCTGAAAGACGCTTCGTAGTTGTAATAAAATCATCTGAGTTTTTAATCACAACCTCAACATTTGGCACCAATTTAGCGGGTTGCCGAGCCCAAGAAGCAACCGCTCGACTGGTATTGTCCTCATATTGTTCACCTGGAGGGTTAGGTATATCCATTTTATTGATTTTTTCCGCTCCCCAGGGACTAATATAAGGGTTTGCCATAACGGCGGAGTTCGCGCCTTCCTTTATAAGCAGTTCTTGCCACTTTTCATAAGTTGGCACATGCTCCATACCAAATTTGACAATAAATCGCTTTAGAACATCAGGATGTGTTTTAGCTTCTTCAGAAATCGCTTTCGCAACCATAATAATTGCTTTTTCATCTTTAATATCAAAATAAAAAAGAGATTGACCATTGTTTGCTATGTAATCTGTGATAACTTCTTCAACCGTTGGTACATATTGATTCGTCGCATCCCAGTTAACAGAATGCATTTGTTTTGATTGAATTTCACGTTGAGTAAGACTTGATATAGGGGGATTCGGGCCGCTATTTGTTTCAGGGTTGTAATCCATTTCCAATACACGACCAATATTAGCATCATGAAAAACCATTAGAGCCCCGTCACTAGAAAGTCTGACATCCGTTTCTATCGCGTGCCTGCATTTCTTGTATGAACCTTGGAACGCTAGCAGACTATTTTCGGGAACTTTGCCATTCATATCTCCCCTATGATCCACTGAAACAACGGTGTCATCTTTACCTATGAAATCTAAACGGTCATATTGTTCTTGCCCTGTAGGGCATGTTGCATTTGCTGTAATAGGAATTAAAGTCAATACGGCTGTGCTGAGTAAGAGCAATGTGTTTTTTTTGAAATTAGCGAATTGCAGATTCATTCTGTTCCTTAATTATTAGGTATTGAACAATTAAATGATTGAGATAAATCGATAGATCACTATCCCAGATATTTGGTCTATTCAGTACAGCATGGAAAAACTGAACAACCAGCCGCATTGGTCGCGGGGAAGGGGAAAATTTTAGTTAAGTGACGTGTCTCACATTATTATTGAGTTTAGTTATTGGCTATTTCCAAAAGAAATACACAAATTGTGGAGGGATATAAATCAGCAAAGTTGGTTTATATGGTATCGAGCTTGGTTAGAATTCCTCTAACCTTAAGCGTATTTAGTGGTATTTATTAGCACTGATTTGAAGACAATGAATAACCATTTTGGGGGTAGGGAGTATTTTACTGATACAGTAGGGGATAATGAAACGGTCATCAGGCGTTATTATGGTATCAGGATAAAGTCGATCAGGAACTCGGCCAACAAATGGAACTGTTCGGGGATTAATAAAGAATATAGCCCCCTTATCGTAGGAGGCCCAACTTAAAGCCATCTCTTCTCGAGGCGCTATTTTACTTATAGCAAAGCTATAGCGCTTTCAACATGCGAATTTCACAGTCACTATGGCCAGTATTACCCAGTGGCTCATCAATAAATTCAAAACCTAATTTTTCATACAGCTTAATGGCCGCTTGGAGCTCTTTGGTTGTCTCTAAATAGCAGCGGGTATAGCCTTGCTGTTTAGCAAACGCCAGTGACATTTGTACGATTTGCTTCGCTAGGCCTTTGCCTCTGAGTACAGAAGATAGGTACATTTTTTGTAGCTCAGCTGTTTGGCTATCACCACCTGCGACTTGCGAAACACCGCCACCGCCAACAATTTCGCCATCCATTTCCACCACCCAGTAAGCACTGCGCGGTTTGCTATAAACTTCAAATAAGGTATCTAAGATAGGGTCTGCAACGGCAAATCCTTTGTCTGCGGTTAAGCCATGTTCAGCAGAAACTTCGCGGATCACTGCGGCAATGCCTGCGTTATCTTGTTGTTCGATAAGACGAATTTTGTAGTTTTGTGTTGTCATGTGAAACTCTTGATTATTATTGTGTACAACTCAGTGTAGAGAGAACCAGAAGGGAACTTCAATCTGAGAACTGCGAACGCAGTCATTTGATGATACTCGAATAAAAAGCCCTTATCAACGAATCGATAAGGGCTTAAAAATGATGAGTTACTTAATAATTATAAAGAGGCGATAGTCACTTTTTGCGCTTCAATTTTAGCTTTTGCTTCAATATTAGCAGTTAAGCGTTCACGCTCTTTTTCAACAACGGCAGCAGGCGCGCGGCTCACAAAACCTTCGTTAGCTAATTTGCTTTCAATGGTTTCGATTTCTTTCACCACTTTTTCCAGCTCTTTATCTAAACGAGCCAGTTCTGCGTCTTTATCGACTAAGCCAGCCATTGGGATCAGCAGCTCTGCACCGCCAACGAGTTTAGTGACGGAAACCGGTGCTTCTTCACCATCAGCCAGTACGCGGATGCTTTCTAAACGTGCCATTGATTTGATAAAGCTTTGGTTTTCTTCGATACGACGTTTCGCATCAGCAGAAGCACCACGCAGCATCACATCCAGTGGCTTACCTGGAGAAATGTTCATTTCCGCACGAATATTACGGACAGCAATAATGGCTTCTTTGATCCACTCAAGGTCGCTCAGCGCAAGTTCATCCACTTTAGCCGCATCAAACTCAGGGAACGCTTGCAACATAATGGTATCGGCATCAATGCCTTTAACCACTTTCACACGCTGCCAGATAGTTTCAGTGATAAACGGAATGATTGGGTGAGCAAGGCGCAGTAAACCTTCTAGCACTTCAATCAGGGTGAAACGCGCTGCACGGACTTGCGCTTCGTTACCTTTATGAACAGCAGGCTTAGACAGCTCTAAGTACCAGTCACAGAATTCATTCCATGTGAAATCATATAAAATACCCGCTGCGATATCATAACGGTGAGTATCTAACGCTTCACGGTAAGCTTTCACGGTCTGATTAAATTGCGCCATGATCCAGCGGTCAGCCAATGAGAAGCTCATTTCGCCACCGTTTTGACCGCAGTCTTGGCCTTCCGTATTCATCAGGACGAAACGGCTCGCATTCCATAATTTATTACAGAAGTTACGGTAGCCTGACAGACGTTTCATATCCCAGTTAATATCACGGCCTGTTGATGCGAGTGCTGCTAAAGTAAAGCGCAGAGCATCAGTACCGTGGGCTTCGATCCCTTCTGGATACTCTTTACGGGTACGTTTAGCAATTTTCTCAGCCAGTTGTGGCTGCATCATGTTGCCAGTACGTTTTTCAAGTAAGTCTTCCAGAGAAATACCGTCAATCATATCCAGTGGGTCGATAACGTTCCCTTTGGATTTCGACATTTTTTGGCCTTCTTCGTCACGGATCAGGCCTGTCATGTAGACGGTTTTAAATGGCACTTGTGGCTCACCGTTTTCATCTTTGATGAAATGCATGGTCATCATGATCATACGGGCGATCCAGAAGAAAATAATATCGAAACCACTGACCAATACATCGGTTGGATGGAAAGTTTTCAGTGCATCGGTATTTTCTGGCCAGCCTAGGGTAGAGAATGTCCACAGACCGGAAGAGAACCAGGTATCCAGTACGTCATCATCTTGGCGCAGAGCGATATCCGCATTTAGATTGTTTTCACGACGAACTTCGTCTTCATCGCGACCCACATAGACATTGCCTTTTTCGTCATACCATGCAGGGATGCGATGACCCCACCACAGTTGGCGAGAAATACACCAGTCTTGAATATCACGCATCCAAGAGAAATACATGTTTTCATATTGGCGTGGAACGAATTGAATACGGCCATCTTCAACAGCTTTAATGGCATCACGCGCTAAAGGTTCGGTACGTACATACCATTGGTCGGTCAGCATTGGTTCAATAACCACGCCGCCACGGTCACCGTAAGGCACAGTTAAGTCATGTGGTTTAACTTCAACTAACAGGCCAAGTTGTTCGAACTCTGCCACGATAGCTTTACGAGCCGCAAAACGTTCCATACCGCGGTAAGCTTCTGGGATTTCACAGCTATATGCAGTCGATGGGTTACCGTTAGTATCGAAAACTTCTGCTTCATTACGGACGTTACCGTCTAAGTCCATCATGTTAATCATGGTTAACTGATGGCGTTTACCGACTTCATAGTCATTAAAGTCATGAGCAGGGGTGATTTTCACACAACCGGTGCCTTTTTCCATGTCGGCGTGTTCGTCACCCACAATTGGAATACGGCGATTGATAATTGGCAGAATAATTTCTTTGCCAATTAAATCTTTATAGCGTGGATCTTCCGGGTTAACTGCGACACCGGTATCCCCTAACATGGTTTCAGGGCGGGTAGTTGCGACCACTAAATAGTCTTTGCCTTCAGCGGTTTTTGCGCCATCAGCTAATGGATAACGCAGGTGCCACATAGAGCCTTTAACTTCACGGTTTTCAACTTCTAAGTCAGAAATTGCCGTGTGCAGTTTCGGGTCCCAGTTAACTAAGCGCTTACCACGATAAATTAAGTTTTCTTTGTAAAGGCGAACGAACGCTTCTTTAACGGCTTTAGATAAGCCTTCATCCATAGTGAAACGTTCACGTTCCCAATCAACAGAGTCGCCTAAACGACGCATTTGTTGTGAAATGGTACCGCCAGATTCCGCTTTCCATTCCCAGATTTTGTCAATGAATGCATCGCGGCCGTAGTCGTGGCGGTTTTTACCTTCTTCTGCTGCGATTTTACGCTCAACGACCATCTGAGTTGCGATACCCGCATGGTCTGTCCCCGTTTGCCATAAGGTGTTTTTACCTTGCATACGTTGGTAGCGGATCATGGTGTCCATGATGGTTTGCTGGAAGGCATGCCCCATGTGCAGGCTACCAGTGACATTCGGTGGTGGAATGACGACGCAGAAGCTGTCTTGGGTGGTATCCCCATTAGGTTTAAAATAACCGCTTTTCTCCCAGTGAGCATACAGAGATTGCTCAATCTCAGCGGGGTTATACGTTTTATCGAGCGAAGGCTCATTCATTGGGCTATCTGGTTTCTTTTCCATTGTCTTTTTGTATTCAGTAAGTTGGCGGCGCCGCCATAGTCAAATTGAAGCCGACGCTACGGTAAGTTTTATACCGTTCACGCGCCAACTGTTTTAAAGTTTCATCAATAGGTACGAAGTCTACCACTTCATGGAAAGCCGTGGCAAAATCTGCGAATTGATTTTGTAAATTAATCAGAACATCACGAGGAGTATTTCCCCGTTTAGCTGGCCAACAAATTTCAATCGGAGCACCATAACGTGGCCCTTCACCTGCCAGATTATGCGGGACAAACTGGTGCGGGTCGCGTTGCCACAGGGCTTCATCAATCTTTTCAGCTTGTTGTTGTGTTTCGCAAGCAATCAAAACGCGTTTTCCACTGCGCCATAGCTGAGCCGCAAGCTCACAAGCTAACAATTCGTGGCCATCGAGTTCTGATGACGGCGAGGGAAGTTCAAGTTGATAGAATATTGCTTTTTTCATATACCCGTCTATACCCGTCATACTTCAATCTGTAGGGGTGTTGGCTACACGTTTTCACCTTAGTCACATACTTTTGTATGCTCCCAAGGTCTCAACCGCTTGCCGCCTACCTACAAACTGAATTATTTAGGGTATAGCGTAAATAGCTACCCTTCAATTTGCAGGGTTGTTGGTTATGTTCTTTTGGTGACTGAAAGCCAGATTATTTCTATGCTGAATTATAACCTTTTTTATAGCTGGCTCAAAATGGCTTTCTTGGGACATCAAAAACCAAAAAATAATATCCCGAATCGCTATTGCTCATCGGGATATTTTTACGAGTGATATACAGCTAAATCACTAAATGGGATTAATCATCACCATTAAGACCGGCACGGTTCAATAAGAACTGTGCGAGCATAGAAACAGGGCGACCAGTTGCCCCTTTCGCTGCGCCAGAACGCCAAGCAGTCCCTGCGATATCAAGGTGTGCCCAGTTATATTTCGTGGCAAAGCGAGATAGGAAACAGCCTGCAGTGATAGCCCCCGCAGGACGACCACCTGTATTGGCTAAATCCGCAAAGTTCGGTGTGATTTGGTCAAAATATTCATCGGCTAATGGTAAACGCCATGCACGGTCACCCGCTTGCTCAGATGCATTTAACAGTTCGTGAGCCAGTGGGTTATGGTTTGACATCAAACCGGTGTAGTGGCTACCTAATGCAATCACGCAAGCCCCTGTTAAGGTTGCGATATCGATAACCAGCTCAGGCTCAAAACGTTCAATATAGGTGAGAGCATCACACAGAACTAAACGGCCTTCGGCATCGGTATTGAGGACTTCAACGGTTTGCCCTGACATCGTCGTTAGGATGTCACCCGGACGATAAGCGCGACCGCCTGGCATGTTTTCACAGCCAGCTAATACCCCAATCACATTGATTGGCAGTTGCAACTCAGTGATAAAGCGCATGACGCCATATACACTTGCGGCACCACACATATCGTATTTCATTTCATCCATGCCTTCGGATGGCTTGATTGAAATACCGCCAGAGTCAAAGGTTAGACCTTTACCAAGTAAAACGATTGGCTTACTTTCAGGGTCTGAACTGCCTTTATATTCCATGATGGACATTAGCGATTCATTTTGTGAACCTTGACCCACCGCGAGATAGGCGTTCATTCCTAACTCTTTCATTTGCTCTTCACCAATGACTCGAGTGGTGAGTTTGCTGTCTGAAATATCTGCTAATTGACGTGCTTGGGACGCTAAATAACCTGCATTACAGATGTTTGGCGGCATATTACTTAAATCTTTCGCTGCTTTAACCCCAGATGCAATAGCTAATCCGTGAGAAATAGCACGCTCACCACTGGTTAATTCACGGCGTGTTGGTACATTGAATACCAGTTTACGCAGTGGGCGGCGATGTTCTGTTTTATTACTTTTCAGTTGATCAAACACATACAGCGATTCTTTCGCTGTTTCGACAGCTTGACGAACTTTCCAGTAGTTATTGCGGCCTTTGACATGTAATTCAGTTAAGAAACAGACGGCTTCCATTGAGCCCGTTTCATTCAACGTACTGATTGTTTTCTGAATAATTTGTTTAAATTGGCGCTCATCTAATTCGCGTTCTTTACCACAGCCGATAAGTAGAATGCGTTCAGACAGAACGTTGGGTACATGATGGAGTAGCAGGGATTGCCCCACTTTACCCTCAAGTTCGCCGCGGCGCAGCAGGGCGCTGATATATCCGTCACTTATTTTGTCCAGCTGTTCAGCAATTGGGGACAGACGGCGTGGTTCAAAGACTCCGACAACAATACACGCACTGCGTTGTTTTTCCGGGCTACCACTTTTTACACTAAACTCCATGCGTTCTCCTGAATCTTAAAGACAAAGGCCGATGCTCCCGCTAAAATTAGCGTTTCGCATGATCTACCTCATAGAGAATGAACTCTTTATGTTAAACTAACCATCTATACGCGAAATAGCTCACGTTGTATGCTGTTAATTGCGATACACCATGAAGTATGGCGGGTATATCTGGTTTCTCGAATATTAAGCATGTTCTGATATTTCTATCAGTACAGAGAATGCTTTTATATCATTGTAGCCATACAATAAACTAGAGTATATGTTAGTAAATGGCAGACATCGAACGAACTTAGCCATTTTCTTCCCAAAAGACAAGTTTTCACAGGCGTAATAAGCGTGATCATTATTAGATATTTGGTACGGGAAACCCTGAAAAGTCAGTTAGCCATACTTTTTGTATTGATGCTAATCTTTTTTAGTCAGAAGTCGATAGATATTCTTGGCGCAGCGGTTCAGGGTAACATTCCTTCAAACTTAGTACTTCCTTTGCTGGGGTTAGGTGTGCCTGAAATGGCGCAGCTTATCTTGCCTTTGAGCCTATTCCTTGGGCTTTTGATGACTTACAGTAAACTTTATACTGAAAGTGAAATCACGGTAATGCACGCCTGCGGTTTAGGCAAAAGTGTTTTAGTGAAAGCCGCGTTAGTCCTTGCGGTGATTACCGCGATGGTCGCCGTTGCTAACATTACATGGATGCTGCCATGGTCATCTCAATATCAAGAGCAAGTATTGGCGGATGCGAAAGCGAATCCTGGGCTAGCAGCCATGGTGGAAGGGCAATTTAAAACCACTAAAGATGGCAACTATGTGCTGTATATCGGTGATGTAAAAGGGAATAACTTCAAGAACGTTTTTCTTGCTCAGTTACGTGCTGCAAATGAACAACGACCTTCTGTTGTGGTAGCTGATAGCGGCTATATGAAAGAAGACCCTGATGGCCGTCAAGTCGTTGTTCTAAATGAAGGAACTCGTTATGAAGGAACAGCGCTACTGCGCGATTTTCGCATAACGGACTTTGTTAATTACCAAGCCATTGTTGATCACCAAACTGCAGAAACGCGTAGTGACCGAGTCGAGCAAAAAAATATGTTGCAACTGTGGTCTGAAAATACGCCTGAAGTAAACGCGGAGTTCCATTGGCGTTTAACGATTGTTTTCTCTGTTGTTGTCATGGCTTTGATGGTTGTGCCGTTAAGCGAGGTTAACCCACGTCAGGGGCGGGTGTTGAGTATGCTTCCTGCGATGCTGCTGTACCTTATTTTCTTTCTATTACAGAGCACATTGCGGAATAGTGCCGATAAAGGCGACCTCGACCCAAGGTATACCATGTGGGCGGTAAATGTGGGGTATTTGATATTAGCGATAGTTTTAAATGCGTGGAATACTGTCCCAATGCGCCGTATGCGTCTTAAATTGAGTAAAGGGGTTGCCTGATGTTTGGTGTTTTAGATAGGTATATCGGTCGAACCATCTTAAATTCGATTTTAGTGACGCTATTTCTGCTCGTTTCACTGGCAGGGATCATTAAATTTGTCGAGCAGCTTCGCAAAGTGGGCGATGGCGACTACACGGCATTGAGTGCAGGTGTATTCACCTTATTAACTGTCCCAAAAGATATTGATATTTTCTTCCCAATGGCGGCATTGTTGGGAGCACTAATGGGGTTAGGCGCACTGGCTTCACGTAGTGAGCTGGTGGTCATGCAAGCTTCCGGCTTTACCCGTTTACAAATTGCATTATCGGTGATGAAAACGGCTGTTCCATTGGTCATTGTCGCGATGTTTATCGGTGAGTGGATTGCGCCTGCGGGAGAGCAGTGGGCAAGAAACTATCGGGCAGAAAAAATTGTGGGTAACTCATTAGTGGTGACAGATGAGGGGATGTGGGCAAAAGATGCCAATGATTTTATCCATATTCAGCGGATTAATAATGCGACCTCGATTCAAGATGTATCGGTTTATCGCTTTGATGAACAACGCAAGTTGAAGTCAGTCATGTTTGCCGCAAATGGCGAGTACGACTCAACAAATCAACTTTGGGTGTTATCTCAAGTGGATGAGTCAATTTTAAGTAGTGAGAAAAAAATCACAGGTTCACAGCGACTAACAGTAGATTGGAAAACTAATCTGACCCCAGAAAAACTGGGAATAGTTTCACTGAATGCGGACTCGCTATCCATTCGCGGCTTGTATCAATATGTCTCGTATTTAAAAGAGAGTGGCCAAGTGGCTGCTGTTTATGAGCTTAGTATGTGGAAAAAAATACTCGCGCCATTATCCGCAGCCGTCATGATGCTAATGGCAGTTTCATTTATTTTTGGGCCACTGCGTACCGTTCCTATGGGTGTTCGTGTTATTTCAGGTATCGTGGGGGGGTTCCTCTTCTACGTACTTAACCAAGGGTTTGGTAACTGGAGTTTAGTCTATTCGGTTCCCCCTATCATTGCTGCTGTTTTACCGAGCTTGCTATTTTTGATAGTGAGTATTGTTTTGCTAGTTAAGCGAAAATAACGGTAGGCCAATGAAAAATAAAAAACGGTAGTAAATTGAAAATCTACCGTTTTTTTTTAGCCAAACAGTGCGTAACCTAGAGCGCTGATATAGGTTAATAACCCAGTTTGTGGTTGGAATAACTTTTTCCTGACGATAGATGTATTTGCTGGGTTATCAATAATAGCTAAAATATTTTCGCCACTGCGATTAGCTAGTTGTTGAGCAAGAGAAAACATTCCCCCGCATAGGCTATTATGGGTTTTGAATTTAAACGCTTTCTGACATTTTTCACGATAAATTCGTCTCTCTTCTTGCCGATAAGCTCGGATAGCCTGCATTTCAAAATCGCCTAAATACTTACAGGTAAATTGAGGGTTAATTGATTTATCTTCTATCTGTTGGGAATATTTAACTTTATGGCTTTTAATGTCATTTAGGATACTCGCCAATTCTGATTGACTTGTTTTATGGGCCAGAGTGGAATGGCTACTGGGTGATGTAGCGTAATTTTTAGTTCTCATTTTAGCTTTGCGGTTGTGGATAAAGTAGCTAAAAGATTACCGAGAAGATTAGAGAATTGATTTTAAAAATGGATAGTAAATTTATTAAAAACAGCCTGAATATCTCAGGCTGTCCAGACTGCAGCCAAACATATAATGTTTGGCTGCAAGTCGAATAGGTTTTTAAAATAAACTAGGAAAATCAAATTATTGATTTTCGGCTGATAACACAAAGTGGGAAAAACCACGCTTTTATCCCGCTTTGTCAACAACCTCAACAGCCTGAATATCTCAGGCTGTTGTCGCAATTAACGTGATAACACGGGTAAATCCACGTTTTAAGGTTGGGGTGTAACTCGCCATTGCTTGTAACGCTTCGGCGGTACTCCTTCAATGTTTCCCATACGCATGGTTAGTAGACAATGAAGCGACTAGTTCGTTAACGCCAATCGTTAATTTACTGAATTTACTGTTATCTTTTCGGGTCATTACCACAAATACCCCAATGTTTTGCTGTGGGATCATCGCCATATAGGTATTAAACCCACCGCCACCACCGGTTTTCTGATAAATTCCCGGAGTGCCATTTTTAGGTTTCATATACACCCACCCAAGGCCGAGTCCATCAGCATGGCCTGCAACATCCATCCCTTTAATTTCTAAAAGCTTTTCACGTGGGAAATAGATACCTTGTTCACGGGCTGCGGTGACTTTTCTTAAGTTACTGTCTGTCGATAAAAATTGTTGCATCCATTTTTGCATATCTGCAGGGGTAGAATACACGCCACCACTGCCTGCTGCTGCGAGTGTGTTATGGCAAGGGCTGGGTTTCGTTCCTTCCATTAAGCGGGCACATTGAGCATTATTTGGCGTGTAAGTGGTATTTGTCATCTTAGCCGGAGAAGTCACGTAATGGCTAAATAACTGTGGGTATGAGTGCCCTGACGCTTTAACCATCGCATCAGCGAGTAAATCATATGCAAGGTTGGAGTAGGAGGCTTCTGTACCCGGTGTTGCATCTAACTTGCCAGTTTTTAGCCATGTCCAGCGGTTATCTTGAGTTGGCCAAATAAAAACAGGACGTCCCCATTTCCCACCGGGTTGTTCACGAGGTAACCCACTGGTATGGCTTGCTAAATGATATAAGCGAATAGGTTGCCCACTGGCATTATCAGGAACATTAACACCGTGGTAGGCGTACTGTTGCAACGGATCAGTAATTAACAGTTTCTTATCTTGCTCGAGCTTAATTAATATTTCGCTTGTCATTAATTTTGTAATTGATGCAATGCGAATTAATGAATTTGGGCCCGGTTTTTTACCATTACCCGGCGCAGTTTCACCATAATAGCGCGATAGCGCCTGATTATTATCGATAACAATAATCGCCATGCCTCGCGCATCACTTTCATTAAAAATGCGATTAGCATATAAATCGACAATCTTAGCGACGCGCTCGTAAGTCCTTCTATCTCCCTCAAAAACCTGCCAGTCTGAGGATTCAACATCATTACTTTGCAGAAATTTTGGTGCTTTTTCTGTCTTACTTGAACATGCCATTAACACTAAAGATAATGCGGATACAGACAGAACTTTTAGAAATGATTTCTTCATGTTGGAAGCCAGCCGATATGATTGTTTGCAAATAGCTTTTCAGCCAATATTATTTTTTCTTAGCGAAAATCTTCATGACGACACCAATTAAGATGCCAATAAAGATACCTGTTGCTATCCACCCAACAAAACCCATGATTAAACCTTAAATATTGACATTAGATTGCAGATAAACTAACAAAAATAATGACCTGCCGCCAGTCACAGAGCCTCTCGATAAAAAAAATAATTTGGGAAAAGTTAACATACTCATTAATAGATATATAAACAAAAGAAGCTTTCCCTGTGATTTTATCAAATCTAATGAATATGCTTTTTTTTTAATCGAACAAACAACATCTTCACGAATAAGTGTTGCCAGTAGGCATAAGGCAAGTATAATGACAGCGTTTTCCAAGAAACACATCACTTCGTGCCGGAGTGGCGGAATTGGTAGACGCAGTTGATTCAAAATCAACCGCCTTCGGGTGTGCCGGTTCGAGTCCGGCCTTCGGCACCATAAGAACATCAAGAGACGTCAACCGACGTCTTTTTTTGTATCTAAAATCCAGTGTTTGCAAGGTTCCTCTCGCATTTTAACTCTACCAACGTATACTCAACTCAACCGACATCAAGTTAATGATGTGGGTACATTTGCGGGTATATGCCGATTCGATAAAGTTTTGTACCCGCAATTCGGCTGCGAGGATAGTTAAAATGGCACTTTCCGATACTAAAGTTCGTTCTGCAAAATCTGAAGATAAAGCGTACAAGCTGACAGATGGTAACGGACTATTTCTTCTGGTTCATCCTAATGGCTCTAAATATTGGCGCTTCCGTTATCGCTTTGGCGGTAAAGAAAAGATGCTAGCATTTGGCGTGTATCCTGATGTCTCCCTTGCGAATGCTCGTGAAAAACGAGATGAAGCAAGAAAGCTTGTCGCAAGTGGGATAGATCCCAGCGAAAAACGCAAAGAAGTGAAAGAAGAGCAACAAAAGGAATTTAATACCTTTGAAAAGGTTGCTCGTGATTGGCATGCGACCAATAAGAAGTGGTCAGAAGGGCATAGCCATCGAGTCCTCAAAAGCCTAGAAGACAATATCTTTGCGGCTATTGGTAAACGTAATATTGCCGAACTGAAAACTCGCGATCTACTCGAACCGATTAAAGCCGTGGAGATGTCTGGACGTCTTGAGGTGGCGGCACGTTTACAACAGCGTGTGACAGCTATTATGCGCTATGCGGTACAAAGTGGTTTAATTGACTATAACCCAGCGCAAGATATGGCTGGCGCAGTTGCCACTGGTAAACGAGTCCATAGAGCTGCATTAGAACTTAAACGCCTCCCTGAGTTCTTACAACGCATCGATGATTATAAGGGAAGGCCTTTAACTAAGCTTGCAGTCAAACTTACTTTATTAGTCTTCATTCGTTCCAGTGAACTACGCTTCGCCCGTTGGGATGAAATTGATTTTGAGAATGCCATGTGGACGATCCCTGCTGAACGCGAAGCGATAGAAGGGGTTAAGCACTCCCATCGTGGATCAAAAATGCGTACTCCTCACTTAGTCCCTTTAAGCCGACAAGCCATTGAGATTTTAAAACAGATCTATCAATTCAGCGGTAACCATGAATTGATATTTATCGGCGATCACAACCTTAGAAAACCGATGAGTGAAAATACGGTAAACAACGCATTACGAGTGATGGGCTATGACACTAAGACAGAAGTATGTGGGCATGGCTTCAGAACGATGGCGTGTAGCTCGTTGATTGAGTCAGGGTTATGGTCGAAGGATGCAGTAGAAAGGCAAATGAGCCACCAAGAACGTAACTCAGTGAGGGCTGCTTATATTCATAAGGCGGAACATATTGAGGAAAGGCGACTGATGGTGCAATGGTGGGCTGATTATCTGGATGCGAATAGGAAGAGGGGGGTTAGTCCGTTTGATTTTGCAAAGTTATCTGTATGACACTTCCTTTATTACATTAATATTTGTCTGCTGTGTTTCAATATCACGGAGTGAATTTAAGAATATTGTGCTCATGAATGTTTGATGCTTGATAAAGTATTGGTAATAAACCAATTATTTATCAAGTAGTTATAAGTTAGAGTCTGGATAGGTCTTATTGAATTGAAGAATATGCCCCCCACTTGATGATGAATTTGTGGGGGCATATTTGAGCTAAGATGTGAATATTTTTATATCCACATCCATTTCATCAGCAGTACTTAGCCAATCTTCAATTAATTGGAATGCTTGTATTGTTTCAGATTGCTGGTCAGTATCTTTAGACATCTGCTCAATAAAATGTTGTTTAGAGAACGAATTGCCCATCACTATCCATATTTCCTTACTGCAAAGTGGCGACTTTCTTCTTTCTGAAATTAATTCCCAAGCTTTATCTTTGAGCTTATTTTTTGCATCTGTAATTATTCCTTTGTGATTGAAGGCAAGCCGGAATCGTGAGTTAAGTCGATGTTTTGCAGTTGGTGAAGGCCATGGTTTATCCCAGATTGAAAAATTCCCAGGTATATTTTTAGTTGAGTGAGATATCAGGTATGATAAATTCTTTATTGCCTGACTTCCGACTTCTGCGATTGCTCCAGCAGATGATTTCGGCGAGATTTGTGAATCCCCACATTTGACATGAATGAAACATAATTTTTCGGAAGACGAAACGATGAAATCACAAGGTTCAGTGTTCATGTCTGTGCAAATAACAAGATCGCAATTGGGGATAAACGAATAGAAAGGCCCTAGCTCGGTAATGGTAGGATTATCATTTGAATAGTTACTTAATTGATCAATCAAATAAAAAATGGAGTTTTTATCAAATTCTGTACTAGTTGTGTTAAAGTAAGACTCTTCCTTATTATACTCCCCCTTTTCGCTAAGTCCTTTAGATAGCAGTTTTGGAATGCTAATAAGAGAGCGTCCAGCCCAGCTTTCTGCTGCACTAATGCCTTTTTCACATGGAAGTGAAAATTTATAAAATTTTGTGTCGCTATATGTTGTTCCGTCCAAAAAAAGTATGCGATAACAGTTATTATTTAAATAGGAGATTATTTGGTCAATATCACCATTACCATTAGAATTTTCTTCATCTACTACCAAAGAGAATTTATGTTGTTCTTCTGAATATTTAGCAAAAACTTTGAATGATTGCGTTCCAATGAATAACTCTCCACCTTCTTCTTCTGAGTAAGCAATGTAGTAATAGTCGGGGGGGAATTCTTTTTCAGAAATTAACTCAATATCAAAGTTTGATAAATCAAGAATAAGTGAAACTATTGGAGAGTTAGGTTTTTCATTAATAGGTTGTGAGTATGATTTTATTAATCGACCACTATTGGTATTTTCTTTAGATGTGCTTTCATCTATTTTTATTATCCATTCTGATAAGTCTTCGATGGTGAAGTTTCGCTCCATTTGGTCAGAAACACGGCCAGATCTAGCCCCTAAATAGAAACTACTATCATTTTTTCCTTGTTCATCCTTATTAACTACTTTCAATGTCGTTAGTGCATACATAGCATTGCGCTGAGTACTATTGATATTTTCTAGGTTTTTACCTTTTAAGGACATCGCTTCCGGTCTGTTTTTTGCTGCGCCTATGGCTCTTGAGTGGGCTTCTTTTATTTCACGGACTTTAGTAGCAGCAGCTAATGCTGTTAATCTATTGATATTTATTGGGTTTGAAAGATTTAAGTCGATTCTATTTGCATACTTGACTCCAGCGCTATCAAAAATAGCTACGCTATTAGATAGCTCTTTAACTATTATGATTTCTAATTTAGGCTCAAAGAATAATTTGTCAGAAAGATACCTTGAGCTATTGAATGAGATGTATAGATATATGAATACATTATGGTCATTGTTTATTTTTTTTACGAGTGAACCTTGTGTATGCAGTTCCCAATATATCTTATCCAAGAGAAGGGGGGTTGAGTAATTAAGGCCTTTTTCTATAAAACAAACAGATGCTAATGGTATTGATATATCATTAACATTTATAGATTGTAAATCCAACCTTTCTCTAAAACGGCTTGAAAAGTAGCTGTACTCAGGGAAATTATCAAGAAATCCTTTGATTAGATTAGTTGTACTTAGTGATTTTATAAAACCTTTTGAACCGACAGATGTGGATATGTAATCATCAAATGTACGGTAGCTTTGCCACATTCTTTCATTAGATGAACTTGCTAAATCTATTACGATCGGGTCTATTGAATTATAATTTCTAACGACCCTCCCAATTGTTTGAACTAATTCTCTACCACTTCCAACCTGATAGGTTAAAACTAATAATTTTGCTTCAGGCAAGTCTACACCTTCATCAAGTTTATGTTGATGAATTAGAATTCTTATGTTATCAGATTTTAATGCAGAGTTTACTGATTTAAATTTACCGTTAGCTTCGTCATTTCTAAATGTTTCATGTATACTTGCTGTTTTATATTTTTTAGAAACCACTTCATGGTATAATGATATATCATTAGCATCTTTGCATTTTATTATACATTTTGTCTTTTCATTTTTTTCTAGAAAATACTGTACTTCTTGAAGCATTCCATCCATTGAGTTGACTTGAATGAAATTTGGCTCAGTTATTATATTATCCAAAATAGCTTGCTTAAATGTAAATATAAAATAATGTTCTAAATCAACGTTTAATTCGAAAAGATCATTTCTATAAGGTGTTGCTGTGATTACAACTTTAATTGCATCTGATTGTCGTACAATTTCTCTCCATACAGGAGATGGTTCAGAATGGCCTTCATCAATAATAATCAATTCAAAGAACTGTTGAGTTATAGAGAGTTCTTCTGGTGTTAACATAGATAGTTTTTGAAATGTTGAAATATATATACCTTCTTCACTCAGATTATTAATGTTTTTAAAAACCCTTTTTAATTTTATATCTGGATCGTTTAGTGTAACTCTAAAAAACTTATTAGAAACCTCTTTGTATAATTGCTCTTTAACCGCTCTTCTGTGACAAATAATTAAAATTTTTCGCTCTTTACTTAAGTGGGACATTAAACTTATGACACCTGTCTTACCCGCCCCTGTAGGCAAGTTTATTAGAAGTGCTTTATCAGTAACATTTTTTTTCTTAAATTTAAAGAAAATCTTAATGGCTTCCTCTTGACATCTTCTAATTTTACCAGTAAGAACTTTCAAGTATTTTAATGAATTTTTTTGCATGTAATCTCCTTTACATATTCAATTATCATAAGAAGGTTTATAATCAATCACCTTGGTTCACATTGAGATCTTCTCGAATCACATCTTGTTCATGTCACGGAGCAATATGGTCTAGGTAAGCTGCCGTACTAGGCTATTCAAATGTAAATCATCAGCAGCTTGTTTATTGCATTCAACTAATACTCGTTCTTGTCCCTCTCCACTATACGCTCTATTATACAACGGTGGTAAACTTTACCTTCAAAGTAAGTGCACACCACACAGACTCAGTCAAACTCAAGAACATCGTGACTAGTTTTTGGAGGCCTAGTTTCATTTTTTGTTTGTTTTGACTATCAGTCTGTTATTACAATTAACCTATGCGGTAAGGCAATTAGTCAAAAAGTAGCTTACTCTATTTGGTCAATATTTATTCATCCAGTTTTTTACTCCTTCTACGATAAATTTACGTTTTTCTCTATTGTGCTCTAGATGAGCAGACATTACTTTTTGCTCCAGTTCGATACGTCGATAATCATCTTTTCGAAATGCAGGTAAATTTAACTGCTTGTAGTGGCTTATATCGATAAGAATGCGATCCGTGCTACTGGAGTTTTAACAAACTGTGTAGATGAGTTGGAAGGGATAACGTCGTAAGTGTAATTTTTTAAATGATAAAAGCAGCTTTTACCTTCAGAGGAAAAAACTGCTTTTGTATTTATGATTTATTATCAAATTGAATAATCTAAGAAGTACAATCGGCAGTTAGTGCTTTACTGAGTAAACTCATTGAGAAAGCGAGTCAATCCTAATTTTTGCGCTATTCATGGCTATTCTAATACACCGTTTGGCGCACCAACAATATCATCTAAGACAGCATCCGTTTGTGCGAAAATAAACTGCTTTAAAAACTGTTCAATACGCATATTTAGTTTAAACGGAGGGAGTGCCACGCCATCTTGTTTATCAAAATAGGCTTTAGCTTTTGTTTTATCTACCGAATTTTTTAATGCATCGAAGCGCCCAAAGTTGTTAAGGTTTTTTTCACTTACGTTATCAGACATTAATGCAATAAGCAGCCCTTTATCTAAACCAAGTGCATCAACCACTGTGTTGAGTAATGCATTTTCAGCATTATTTTTGTAAGTATTGATGTAATCTCTAAATGTATAACCGTCTATCAATTGTGCGTCGCCGCGTTGTAAGTCATGTAAGAATAGTTTTGCGTAATTTTGTTCACTTTGCGTGAGTGATGCAAATGACTTATGTAGTTCATTCAACGTATTCTCAATATCGGCAGAGTCTTGATGTACTTTTAGTTCCTTTAAATATTTATCAAAACGGCTGTTCATATAGTCCGCATCGATTTTACCAGTATCTATTTCTGTTAAATAACCACTGATATCAAAAGGAACGTCACCACCACCTGCTCCAGCGCTCTCGCCTTTGCTGACCAATTCTTTATAACGTAAAACTAGGCTTAAATAGGTTTGTTCGTCCGTATTCAACGTCACTTCATATTTGGCATCACTTTCGGTAGATGAATAGACGGATTGATCCCAATGCATGCCTTGTATTTTGGCAGCTTCTAAATGTTGGTTAAAGGAATTGAACAGTTTTGCAAATTTGCCACAGGCTTCAATATCATCAGGCAATTTTTCAAAATTCGCTATTCCTGCGTTGATAAACAGTTCATTAGTTTCTGCCATCAATTCGTTCATAGCTTTAATATTGCTTGGTAATTTATCAACAAATAAGCCGATAGGTTTATCACCTGAGTAGAGTTTTACCGCATCGTTAATATGCTGTTCCATCGTGTGTGGGTAGCGGTAATAACGGATAATGCCATGAGGTTTGTCAGGGCCAAACAAGCGATTAGTGCGTGAAAAAGCTTGAATAATATTTTGGTATTTAATGACCTTATCCAAATACAACGTATTCAACCATTTAGAATCAAACCCGGTGAGCATTTGATCGACGACAATTAGTAAATCCAATTGTTTTGAAGGCTCGGTATGAATACGCTCATAAGGTTTTTTATGGGCAAGACGTGCCGCTAAATCTTTCTTAAAGGCTGCATGACGGGAAAAATCAAAATCCTGAGCATAGCGCGCATTATAGTCGCTCATGATCTCTTCTAGACCATCACTTTTAAAGGTAGAACCACGATCATCACAGCCATCGTTATCAATATGTGGATCAAATAAAGCGGATATTTTAAGCTCGGGCTTAGCGGCTTTTAAGCGGCGATAATAATCAATAGCTTCTGCAATACTATTGGTGGCAAAAAGTGCGTGGAATTTATAGCCTTGGCTAAGTACATCCCATTCATTTAAGATGTCAGTGACCACTTTTTCTTGGTGATCGTCCATTAAATATTGGTTTTTAGGCACATAGTCTTCGATGCCTTTATGGTATTTGTCGATGGCGTCTTTATAGCCAGCCATCGGTACATCTTTCATAAAGTTGTTAAATTTTTTCTTTTTGGCAGGGTCATCCATGGCATCTTGCACAGAACTGGCCTTGGCTTGTGCTAAGGCAACCTCTTTTTTTAGATCGCCGTCTTTAAAAGTGGATATTTTGTAAGGGTCGAAACCTAGCACGTTGCCATCACGTATACCATCAGCAATGCTATAACGGTGTAACTCGTTGCCAAACACATCGGCGGTAGTATTACTATTGATTTGATTTTCATCATGAATCGGTGTGCCAGTAAACCCAAAAAAGAGTGCTTTGGGGAATGTTTTTTTGATCCTTACCAGCATGCCTTCTTTGTTTTCTTTGCCGCCACTCATCGTCGAACGGTGCGCTTCATCGATAATAAACACCAAGCGTTTGGCGCGTATTCTTTCAATATCGACTGCGTTCGTGGCAGAGCCTTCATCGTTGACTTCCTCAAAAATATTGCTCATTTTTTGAATGGAGCTAACAATTAAGGTATCGGCAGGGGCTGTGCTTTTTAACTTGGTGATCAGGACGTAGGTATTTTCAGTGGCTTGTACGTCTTCGCCATCGCCAGCAAAGTTTCGGTATTCTGATAGAGACTGAGTACCTAGTTCAATTCTGTCCATTAAAAAAATCACTTTATCGGCATCTTTCGATTGTGCAATGAGTTGCGCCGATTTAAAGCTGGTCATGGTTTTCCCTGAACCCGTGGTATGCCACACGTAACCGCCGAGACGGTCGAGATTGTTGGCCGCGCTACCCAGTTGCTGCCAATTGGTTTTAGCTACCTTATCGGATATCGCATTGGCGGCGTAATACTGGTAGCTACGCATCACTTTTAGTATGCCGTCGGTATCGTCAGCGACGGTGTAGAAACCAATCAACTGGTGTGCCATCGGGATCGATAGCAGTGTGGACGCAATATCTTTCCAATGATTCATAGGCTCATTATTAAAATCAGCCCAGTTAAATTGATAGTCAGGGTTAAATTTACCGTCTAATCCCGGATTGGCAAAGTATTTGGTTTCATTAGGCTCCATTGCCACAAATACTTGGATCAGTGAAAACAATCCACTAAAGATACCTTCTGCGCTGTATTTTTCGATTTGGTTAACAGCTTGGCTAACCGGAATACCACTGCGTTTTAGCTCGACATGAATGACCGGCATCCCGTTAATGAGCAACAGCACATCACCACGGCGATCATTACCTAATGGGCTACCCCGTTCAAATTTTGGCTGTTGTGCAATTTGGTAGCGGCTTTGCCCCGCGGCGATTTCTTGACGATCGTAAATTTTTAAACTAATTTCTTTGCCTAGGTGCAAGGCGTCGTCAGGATTATCGCGTTTTATCGCGACAGTTTTTCCGTTAATCAAACCGTTGAGTTTGAGCGGTGTTTTAAGCTCTTTGATTTGCTCAATAATCTGCTGCATTTCGCTATCAGTTAACGGCACATCGTTTAATCTGTCTTGCTGGCGGTTATTTTCGAATAAAATGTTAGCCCAATTTTGCAGCAATTCCGCTTCGGTTTTGTTTTTAAGGATCTGCGGCTCCCAACCCTTTTGGGTGAGTACCTCAATAAACGCCTGCTCAAACTGTGCTTCGGTTTTAAACGTGGTCATGGTCACTCCCTAGACAAACATTTTGCTCAAGCAGGCCTGTTTGATATTGTTGAGTTTAGTGATTTGCTGTTGGTGCTGGTTGATCAGCACGTCGAGCTTTTGGAAATAGTTGCCGATAGCGATTTGTTCCTCTTTTTTTGGTACACGATTTTTTAATTCGGAAAACTCTGTTTTATTTACAATCTGCATGGTTCCAGAAGAGGCGGATCTTTTTAATTTTTCTGACCATAATACACTAGCTGAATATAGAAAATATGGATTATTCTCTTTTTCATTTGGAACAACACCATTTATTTGTTGGTTAAAGCTACCTTGTGAACCTAAAATTGTATTTTTCCCTATGCTGGCGATACATGTCACCAAAATTGTATTTTTGGGTACTATACGCGCTACTTTACAACCTACTAGTGATAATCGTTTTGCGGTATTAAATGTAACATTTCTAGAAATATCAGTCGGAGTAACCCAAGGTATTCCATCATTAGAATAATTAGCTAGATTCTGAGTTGATGGTGTAGAACCAGTTATGATTTCCCCAAGCTGGCTAACGCTCTTTTCCTCCCACTCCCCACTAAACCCTTTAAAACGGATTTCTGGCACGGCTTCGCCTTGTTTAGGAAACATTTTTTCAATCATAGCTTTTTTAATATTGCTGAGTTTGTCATGCTTTTGTTGGTGTTGGTTGATTAGGCTATCGAGCTTTTTGAAGTAGCTGCCGATGGCCGTTTGCTCAGATTTTATTTCAGGATAGTTTATTGTTTTTGACAATAATTCATTCTTGGTTATGCCTTTTATCGATGTGCCTTGAACTTGCTCTTTTTCAATTTGTAGTTGTATCCAGAGAGCATAAGCCGAATATTGTGGGTCAGCTTTCAAATCACTTAAGGATAAAAAATCTTGGCTAGTGGCATACTCATCTTCCATTAAAGAAAGCTTTCCTACACCTACTCTTGTAACGATTGCTATCGAATTACCTGAAACCAACTTAGCCGCTGACTTATTTATTGCTTCTTTAGTGATATACTTTTTAGCGTTGACTGAGCTAATACTATTATTTTGAAGATCAGAGGATTGAATCCAAGGAATATCGCCTTGCCAAAAGCTTTTCTCGCTAGTCGAAGGAGTTCCTCCCCCAAAAGTTGTACCGCAAATTGTTCCAATTGGATTATTTAACCACTCCCCACTAAACCCTTTAAACCGAATCTCAGGTACTTTCTTATCCATATTCATCTTATTCACCCTTCAACAAATGGGTAAGTTCAGCTAAACCCTGCATATCAAATTCATTACCCGTCAGCTCGCTCATCATCTGTACCAGTTCTTGCTCGGTTTTTTTGATTTCATTGGCCACTTGCGAATAAGTGATGGCATATTTATCGGCAAGGGCTTGCACTTGGCTAGTGAGCTGGGTAATGACCGTATTTGGCATTGCAGCGAGTTCAGTGCTTAATGGTGTAATCCATTTTAAATGCAGTAGATTATTCACCTGTTCATCACTGAGGGCTTCTATGATAGTTTTTGTTTTCAAATGTAACGCGGTAGCGGCATCTTTGGTGGCTTTTTTCAGGGTTTTTTCTTCATCAATAAGCTTATTGGCAGAAATAATTTTTGCCTCATAACTGTCTGCTGCAAACTTAGTCTTGCTGTCTCTTTGCTCTTTTAAGAACACTTTAGCAGCCTTGCTAACTTCGGCATTGGCAAAGCCATCCTTGCTCTCTTTGACTGTCTCTTGCTCTTTGTCTTCTTCGCTGAGGGATTCCAGAATTTCTTCCAATTTGCTGGCGATTTCCGCTAGGCGGTTTTCTTGCTCAGCCAACGCTGCCAAGTCATCACTCAAATAAGTTTGTTGCACTAAATCAAACGGCAATATATGGCCTTTCCAACCCTCTTGCACTTCGATGTCTTGGCCATTTTTCTTCTTGATAACTATGTTAGGATCAACTTGTTTGGTGACGGCAAAACCTTCAGTTTGCATCATTTCTAAATCGGCGCTGATGATTTGCCATTGGTCATTCAAAAATTGATAGGCTTGGTATTTGTCAATCAAGCTTATGGGCGCTAGCCGGCTAAATAGCTCGTCACTGAGCGCGGCTTCTTGTTGGTTACGCTTTACGAATTCGTAGTTATCAATTAGCTCAGTGTTTAGCTGATCATCAAAGCCATTAAAGGCTTGGTTATAGCTACAGATAAACGCCAACACTTGCGGGTGTTGACTAATGCAGGCATTAACCGCTTGCTTGTCGATGGCAAGCGTACTGTAAGCGTCAGATTTTGGTGTAAACAACGTATCATGCAATTGTGGAAAGGCTTGCCAATACTCGGCTAGCTCAGCAATTTCGCTGTTGGGGATGCCGCCTAGCATGGTGGCGTGTAAATCCCAATGTTGTGCTGGAGCAGAAGAGTCGACATAGCGCGGTATGTTGAGGTTATAGTCGTTGTCGCGCAGGGTTTGTTTGCTCACCAGTATCGAGAATTTGTCAATGCTTTCGCGGTTAATCACCGCATCAGTAATGCGCTTGATATCACTGGCTTGCAGTTTATTATTTTTGCCTTCTTTTAGAAAATGCTTGGAGGCATCCACGACCAATACATCTGTGTCTTGCCGTTTTTGCTTCAGCACCAAAATCACCGTAGGAATGCCCGTGCCAAAAAAGATATTGGCCGGTAAACCGATAATCGTGTCAATGTGATTTTGTTCAATCAGTTGCTTGCGAATTTCCCCTTCTTCACCACCACGGAATAACACACCGTGAGGCAACACGATGGTCATAATACCATCGGGCTTTAAATGGTAGAGATCATGCAGTAAAAAAGCAAAATCGGCTTTCGTTTTAGGGGCTAGACCAAAGCGTGAATAACGTGGGTCATTTTCTTTAAAACTGGGATCCCAAACTTGTGAGTATGGTGGGTTAGAAACTACCGCATCAACATACAACGTCTCATATGAACCTTGTGGGTCGTTTTCATCAAAATACGGCCAGTCATCTTCTAAGGTATCGCCATTACGGGTTTTAATGTTGCTGGCTTTTATACCGCGCATGATCAGGTTCATACGGGTTAGGTTGTAGGTGTTAGCTTTTAATTCTTGAGCATAATAAGTGATGCTGTCTTTATTTTTAGCATATTTTCCGACAGCTTCACCAATGTTGATCAGCAGCGAACCCGAACCCGACGTTGGGTCGTAAATTTCGATATTATCTTTATGCTGTAATTCGTGAGCGACAATATTCGACATCAGCACAGACACTTCGTGAGGCGTGTAAAATTCGCCTGCTTTTTTGCCCGCATTAGCCGCAAATTTTTCAATCAAATATTCATAAATGTAACCCAGTACGTCATACCCTTGATTCGCATTCATGGGGATACTTTTGATCAAGTGCAGTAAATCGCTGATGGCTTTGGTACGCTTGCCTGCACTTTCACCTAGCTTACTTAAACCTGTTTCTAGGGTAGTAAAAATACCGTCAAACAGCTTTTTGTAGGTTGGCGAAATCAAACGGCTAAACGCAGACAGCGCATCACGCACGTTAGATTCATCAAATTCAGATGTTGGATCAATCCATGTGGAAAAAAGGTTGTTATAGGCAACAAAGTAGCCCAGATTGCTTTGGATATATTCAACGGTTTCTGCATCTTTTTCATCAAGGGCTTTGATATCTTCAGCCGTCATCCCCTCTTTAGTAACAAACTGCACAAGCTGTTCACTTAAATATTTATAGAAAATAAAGCCGAGGATGTAATCTTTGTATTCGTTAGCTTCTATTTTAGAACGCATCTGGTTGGCAGATTCCCAGATTTTGGCTGCCAGTTGTTGTTTATTCATGTTCTACTCTAATTGTTCATTTGAGCCTGACTAGTACGCCTTAAATGGGCAATCAGGTATCGAAATAGGGGTATTTATATATTAAACACTATTGGAACCATAAAGTCTGCAAACCTTTAATGAAACATAGTGTTAGGCAATAGGTCTTATAGACTTAACTGTTATTTTTTGATCGGATGAGCGGCAAATTTTGTATATTTGATATAGCTACTCAAAATAATCCATATCCAGCTTTGGTAGCTTAATAACTTGTGAGCTAACGCCTATCTCATTATCCATCATTAGGTTAACTAAGCGGTTACCATCGATAAGGACTAATCCCTCAACGGATTTAGCAAAATCAATCGCATGAGCGGTATAGCCAGAGGTCGTAATAAAAATGCCGCGTTTGGCTTTTTGCCCTGCAAGCGCGCCATAAAAGGCTTGTAAGTCAGGACGACCGACGGTGCCTTGCCAACGTTTTGCCTGCACATAAATTCGCTCTAATCCGAGCTGATCTAACGAAATGATCCCGTCAATTCCACCGTCGCCTGTACCACCAACACGTTGTAAATCATCACGATGGCTGCCATAACCTAATTTATGTAATACATCTAGTACTATGAATTCAAAGCGGGTAGGGGATACTTGAAGTAAATTTGCCAGTAAATCAATGGCGACAGATTCACGAATTTCTTTTAGCGCATCGTTTAGACGATCATCTGGGCTACGAACTTGCTGAAGATTGTCAGGATCTATTTGTGTATCTTCATCTAGTGGGACTATATCAGGATTGGTTTTAAGCTTTATGTTCATAAAGTCAAAAGCTAAATGATCAACTTGTTCTTGGGTTAGGGGGAAGGGGTTATTTTTAATCCACTCTAAACCTGTCTCTGTTAGGCACCACTTTCCTCGTGATAAGCTTTGTGAAAGCCCTGCACGTTTTAATCTATCATGAGCCCAGCCAGCACGGTTTTTATAGACTAACTGACCGCTTGAAATGAGTTCAGAACGCTGATTGTCATTTAATCCTAGGATTTCAGCTGCGCCCTCATGGACATCTTTGGCGGCAACACCTTCAGGATGGTGTTTTAAAAAACGTAATACGGGCTCAATAAATTTATCGTAGGTTGGAACTGCCATGGAAACCCTCTATAAGAGATACTTAACATGAATTTCTATACTATGGCATCTAACTTCACGGATGTTAAGTTAGATATTCATATCAGATTGCACAGATAATGGCTCAGTAAGCGTTTTACCATGAATTAAGAGGTACAGATATGCGGATACGACAGCGGGCGTGCTGTCGGTATCAGGGATGCGAATATCAGCTGATAGTCTTAACTAATGGATAACTTGGTGAAACTGTTCAGCCAGTTTTTATAAGAGGTAACAAATTCTCATCACGAAAAGGGAACGCCTCATTGTGTTCTTTATCACTGTATTGGAGCTTTTGCAGGACAAGATGTTGGTATGGGGGTAAGCATTGTTTCTGATTAAGCTGAATATCTTTAGCTTCTAGATTCAGCAATACGATTTTGTAACCATTGTTCAACTTCACTTCGTAACCAACGAGAACTACGTCCTAGTTTGATAGGCTTAGGGAATTCACCATCTTGAATCAGCTTATAAAACCATTTATCCGTTAAGCCCGTTAGCTTAGTGATAAATTTCATGTCAATGAATTGATCGCTCAGTAGTGGGGTGTCAGTCGTTTGAATAGTCATTGTTTGTTTCTCCGATAATTGAAAAGGAGAAGGATTCGAAAAGGGATAATGGGTGTGGCGGCAATCCTTCAAACAATAACTGGCTGGCGTTATTTTTGATTCAGCATGAAAGATGAAGTTGAGTTTAATTACTTTTGTCCATGTATGAAAAAATACCCCCTAACTCAGGGGGTATTAAATGATGATGTCAGTTTTCATTTATCTATTTTTTATTTCGTTTTCTTCCAATTTGCCTTTCAGTTGGAATATCACTGACCTGATAAATACGACGTTCTGTACGCTGGCTGTCTTTGCCTAAATAACTTAATATATATTTCATATCACTACGACCATCCTCATCGAAATATTCAATAACACGCTCACCACGAACTGGATAATATGGTTTTGGTTCACAGTGGTGTGCATAACCTTCACCTTCAGTAACTTCGTCCCATATATCGCGAATATCTTTCCAAAAACTCCATACCTTCTGATGACGCTGGCCATTAATGTAAAATGCTGCGTGAATATGATAGCGATGTTGTTCTCCGTATTCTAATACCCAGGCAAAACCCACAATGCCAGAAATACCGTTTACCTGTTCAATCAGCCATGTCATATCAGCTGTAATTTGATAAGTATCGGCATATTTAAATGATTTACTGTCTTTGCGATAAGCAAAATCGATACGCAACATGAGGAGTTTTGAATAATGCTCAAATAGTTCATCTTGATGATTAAATAAATCATGTTGTAATAAATAGTCCGGTTTGTGATTAAAATTAATTGTGCTTTTCATAATAGTTATCCTCAGTGATTAATGTTTCTCATGGGATAACGGAATTATTTAAATTTTGAATGAAATAGGTCATGATAGTTCTATGAGGGAACTTATCATCAATCATGAGAACACTAAGGAATTTTATTCAATCAGTGAAAATTAAAAAATCAGTAGGTAATGATTCAAATATTTCTTCGAGTTTAGTTTAATAGCATTGAGATGAGAGAGTGGATGCTGCACTCATCTTTTATTAATCTGATAATTATTATTCATAGTAATGGTAGTGAATAAGCAACTAGATTGAATTCACCATTATTTGGGGTAGATAGATTAGTCAATTACCTTCTTTATTAAATAATACTAATTAACCTTAATGAAATATTTTAACTAAAAAATGGATAGGAAAAGCATTGATTGACTTACCTAGGATTTGAGTGCTTTGAATGTTCAGACTTTGACTAAGCGCTCCTTGATGACAAGTAGGTACTACATTAGAATTGTTTTCTCCCATAAAAAGCATTTTTTGTGATGGAATACCTGGGCTTTAGCTTGTTTTCATTAAAATTAGTCATGAATAAATCATGGAAATTTGATGTGAAAAACAAGTATAAATCATGAAATTTTAATGGTAATATCTTGTCATTATCACGGCGTGATTTGGTGGGTGTAATGAATTCAAATGAAAGTAGTAAACAATTGAAATACGATTGCAATAGACTATTGCAAGGAAGCGAAAGAGAGTTAATTTATTATCTTAATTATTTGCAGGAAGATATAAAAAGTTGTAAGTATATATCAGGTGTTAACTATAAAAATTTAAAAGATATAAAGATTAAGATTCAGAATGCATTAGATAAGCTTTTTATACATAAAATAAATGTGGAAAATTTAATGAATGACATGCAGGATGATTTTCTGAATTTAGCATTTGAAGAACAGTATTTTTCGTGGATAAAGAACAGTGATCGTGCCTGTTATTGGTTGTTGCTTAATATTTTAATAATTTACTCAAAAGAAAATGAAAGAGAAATAAATAAACTAAAAAATGAAGATTATATAAATCTAAATTCTGGATCGATGTATTATTCAATAATTTCATGGTTTGATAAAATGGTAAGTTCTTATGATGATTATGATGATAGTAAAAATAACATCAAATCACTAATGGATGATTGGTATCATATCACGGATCATTCGGCCTTTATATGGGTTTCTAAAATTAACAGCCCAGTTGAAATAGACTATTGTTTTAATTACATACAAGAATTAGGTATAAATACGATTGATGTTTTTATATTGCCTGAGCATATTGATGCTTTTATTCTTTTAGGTAAGAAAGAGCTCATTGGAAAAAAAGATATTATAATCGCTTTTTTTGACTATTTATTTTTATCATCAAGAAACGGTATTCTTGCGGCTGAAAATTTAAAAATGAAAATGGCTAATGCGCTTTCCTCTTGGAGAAATAGAAGGAATAAAGAAGGTTATGTTGATGTGCATTTTGATATCAAAAAGGAAAATATTCCAAAGTTAGAAACACTTAAAAAACGCCTTAATTTGATGTCAAAAAAGGAAGTCGTCAATGCCTTGATAGAGCGTGAGTATGATAAAAAAGGATAGCCTTTCTATTTATATTCAATGGCTAATTTAAAATTTTTTCAGATATATATCATTTTAGTGATATCTCATCCTTGATATCTCAATAAACCACCAGCCATCCATTATGATGGCTGATTTGTTTTGAGGCTAATATGAAAAAATTATCAGGCTATGCCCTTATTCGTCGCCATCTGCGGCGCTACCCGCGTTCACTGCGTCAATCCTTATTAAAAGAGCTCAATCAGCTTGTTACCTATCAGCCTGTGATTGGCATCATGGGAAAAACTGGCGTGGGAAAATCCAGTCTGTGTAATGCCTTATTTCGCAGTCAAGTTTGTGCTGTCAATGCTGTTGAAGCTTGTACTCGGCAGCCCCAACAGGTCAAATTACGTTTTGGACGGCACACACTAACGCTAGTCGATTTACCGGGTGTAGGAGAAAGCCAACAGCGTGATGAGGAGTATCGTGAGCTCTATCGTGAGTGGATACCTAAACTCGATATGGTGCTTTGGGTTCTGAAAGCCGATGATCGCGCATTTTCTATTGAAGAACAGTTTTATCAAACAGTATTCACGGAGTATAACGGAGAGCTACCGGCTATTACTTGGATTTTGAATCAAGTCGATAAGATAGAGCCTGTAGAGCAGTGGCACTGGGAATCCGCACAGCCTTCAAAACAGCAGCAAGTTCATATCACATTGAAACGGCATGCTATCGCCAAACAAATGCATATATCTGCAGATACCATCATTCCGATATCTGTTAAAGGCAGATATCACCTTCCCCAATCAGTGGAGGCGATTATTACTCGTCTCCCAAAGCAGGCGCGTAGTCCCTTAATCCCACATCTACAAAACACCTATCAGACCACAACGGTTATCAATCATGCGAGTAGCTCTTTCGGTGATACGGTCGTAGATATCATTGAGCGAGTGATTGATTTCGCTCCACTTCCTCAAGTCGCTCGGCACGCTCTCAAATCAACAACTCATCATATTGCTCGAGCAGCGCGCTCTGTCTGGTCATTTTTCTTTAGTTAATTCAATGAAATGATTGTCATATTGAGCCATCAGTAAACGATTTTACGTTGTCATGATCGAATTTGTCGATCGAACCGATCGGTTTTTTTCATTATCCATACGGAAATGATGGCTATACAATCTCTCAGAGGTATCAATGACTTAAATTTATTTATAAAAATCAATGCGATAAAACGCAGGGTTTGTCACGTTATTAAGAATGGAAAACCATCAGCCTCTTATTTAGAGCTTATTCTTTGTTCGCATTAACGAGTTCTTACGACCCTATATCTGAATAGGAAAAATAACTAATTGGAAAATATTATGAAAACAAAACTTATTATTTCTGCACTTTTTATTTCGGCTTTAACACCGACATTCACTCACGCTTTTGGTAACTCACACACTTGGACGAGTAACAAAACACAAGGCGTGACCGAGTTTGTCATTTTGGGTCAGGGCAAATCTCAGCTTTATCTGTCTTGTGAAGACAAAGGGGATAAACCCATTCAAATTATGTTTACGGATATCAATGGTCATCAAACCCGCATGGATACGGGCCAATATTTGGAAATGAAATTTGACGGAAAGGAGGTATATCAAATCAGTGACAGCGCAAGCAGAGCCGGCTCAAGTCACGTCGAAGTCGCTTGGGATAATTTACGTCATGAAAAACAGGTCACCGTCTCCGCTGACGGCGGCCAGCCCGTGACCTTTACCTTAAAGGGGGCCGCAAGCGTTATCCCTGAAATCGGGGATAACGGCTGCTGGACTCAATTTATCCTCTAAGTACCCTTTGGGCTCAACGATAAGATACCTAACTCACTAAAGCCACGGGATAGTAAAAACCGTGACAGCATTGATCGAGTGGGGGATGTCTCCTTATTCGAGCTCAAGTCCGACATATCCGTGATTTTTACGCTCATTCCATCATAAGGATACTCATTATGAAAAAACTCATTTTTGCACTTTCGCTGGGGCTGATGACGTGTTTCGCCTATGCAGAAAAGGCGCCTATTCGACTCAGTGAAGGGCCCAGCAATGCCGGGCGTTCATACAGTAAAATCTATATCACCTCAAACGTTGATAGCGTGGTCATCAAAAAAATTTTAGTTAATCGCGGAAACTGTAAGGATGCGGAATACCGTCCTTGGAAGCCCATTAGGCTGAATTTTGGTAATACCTACACACGTCTATTTACGGGTAAAAGCCCAGGAGTACCGTGCAATGTCATCGAGGTCGCCGTGGATACCAACCAAGGCGTTTGGACATTTGATTTCAATCCCTAATGTGATCATGTCAATTCTTACCACTAAAGGCCTGCTGCTTATCAGCAGGCCTTTTTGTTTACTGTCGTCATGACACTTCTTAGGTATCGGTAGTCAAACAGGTGGTTTGTAGTCCTGTTCACTCATCATTTTTATTACCCGTTATTAATTTATTAACAGGAGAAATCATATGTCTTCCTCTTATTCTGCTTCTGCGCTAGAACCAAACTCATTTATTCTCGCTAATGTCGTGCCGCTTTCAGCTAGACCAAATTTCTGGCAAAGCCACTTTGGTACAGTGAAAGGCTTCGCCACGTTTGAAGTAGTGATATTCACTATCATGGGCCAGTTCTGTGATGAATATACGGGCGGCTATTGGGAGTACTGCACTTTACCCAACGGTGGCGCATTTATTTATCCTGATTTGGGCTCTGAAAAACTCACACTGTTCAATATGCACAATGGCAATGAAGAGATTCTAAGCCCTGAAGCGGCTGGTGTGGCTATCTGTTTGATGCTGTATAGCCAGTGGTCATTTAGAACTGAAAGTGAATTGCTGGTCGAGCGTTTCTACCAGCTTCGTGACTACGCCATTCAACATCCTGAAAGCTCAGCTATTTTCCATCTTATCGATTAACGCCTTTCTTAATTCATTCTTTCAGTTTTACCTATCTTATTTATTTTCAAGGAAATTAATTATGACTCGTTTAGCTTCCCGCTTTGGTGCAGCGAATAGTATTCGCCGCGACCGCCCGTTAACCACAGAAGAATTATTTCGTACCGTACCGAGTGTTTTCTCTGAAGAGAAACACGAATCTAGAAGTGACCGATATACTTATATCCCCACCATTACTTTACTGGATAGCCTTCAAAAAGAAGGCTTTTATCCGTTCTTTGCTTGCCAAACTCGTGTACGTGATACTAGTCGTCGGGAGCACACGAAGCATATGCTACGGCTAAGACGCCATGACCAAATCACGGGTATACAAGTTCCTGAAATTATTCTTTTAAATAGCCATGATGGTTCAAGCAGTTATCAAATGTTGCCGGGGTTATTTAGAGCAGTATGCCAAAATGGTTTAGTTTGTGGTGATACTTTTGGCGAAGTTCGTGTACCCCATAAAGGCGATGTGGTAGGCAAGGTGATTGAAGGGGCTTATGAAGTATTGGAAACCTTTGATACGGTTGCTGAAAAGCGTGAACAAATGCAATCCCTCATGTTACCTCCACCAGCACAGCAAGCCTTGGCACAAGCAGCTTTAACATATCGCTTTGGTGAGGAACATCAACCAATAACCGAAGAGCAAGTATTACAGCCTCGCCGTTGGGAAGATAAGAAAGATGATCTGTGGACGGTATATCAACGCTTGCAGGAGAATTTAATCAAAGGCGGATTATCGGGCAGAAATGCAAAAGGTAAGCGAGCTCGCACTCGTTCAGTGAATGGCATCGATGGGGATATTAAATTGAACAAAGCACTGTGGGTAATGACTGAAAAGATGTATGGACATTTCTCTGGAAGAGAGAGAATATAGAAAATAGTAGCACATTGTTTTTCATCAAATAATGTGCCTATTATAAACTAATTTATCTCTTTAATTGGGAGCATTCGTTTATCATCGTTTGTTTTAGTAAACGATATAGGGGTACTGACACTTGATGAATGAAAGCGCTCTAAGTGGTTTTCGATAAATTTTTGACCTTGATTTGTTAGTCTATCAATGCTTTCGTTAAGATTGACAATATCTCTATTTAATTCCTCTAAGAAACGAGTTGATGTAGAAATAATATTCCCCATTTTAGTATCAACGGCTTTAATAAGAATATCTTTTGCTCTTTCATTATTACCAAATTTTTCCTCAATTCTGAGGAAATCATTCATAGCCTCTTCAATAGCTGTATCTTGAAGTTCTTTATATTGTATGGTTTTTTCATAAACAAGTTGTTGGGCTCGTTCTTTGAGTTCAAGTTGCATATGACCAATTGCGTTGATGGTTTCCACGTTAAGCTTTGTTAGTTGTTTAAGATAAAGAGCTATTGCAGCAGTTGTTCTCTCCATTCGCTCAAATTCTTTTTCTTTTTTCCATTCTTGAATTTCAGCTACAGCTTTTTCAATTTCGCGAACCCTGCGAACTTCTAGATTTACTTCAAGTTCCTTTTCTCTACTTTTTAGATCATGCTCAAACTCCATTTCTCTCATTTTGATTTCGTGTTCGGATTTAGATTGAGCGGTTAACCTTTCAATATCGCGTCGGTGGGCAGAATTTTTAGCAGATTCATCCCTATTGTGGTGATTTTTTTTAAGTGGTTCTCCTGCCCAATCACATAAAACCTCAATAGGTTTACTGACACAATTCAGAAGTGCTCCACCTATTTTACTCAACCAACTCATCCTTTTCTCCTAATAATATTTTAAATTTTCTTTCAAAAAGAACTTGTTCTTTTTTTCTTATATAATTGATTTCTTCGATCCGATCATTATCTTTATCAAAGATTGAAAATATTTTTTCGATTTGTTCTATTTTATCATTAAGAAAAAAAGTGTCTATAACTGAAGTATTCTGAATTTGTTTAAAGCTAACAAACTGTTCTACAATAAATTTTAACTCTTTTTTTGTATCATTATTTTCAGCATTAGTAATGTGAATAGATAGTTTTTCTAGATTATCATTGATGAAAATAGAATATTCTCTTTGAAATGAAAGAGATAAAAGGTTCTCATTATTTTCATATTGAAATAAAGATGAAAATAATTGGGGAGTTTCTTTAATAGTACGAGAAACAAGGTCTTCCCTCGCCTCCCGTAAAGCTAATAATAGCTCTAATAATATTTTTTTCATTGTATGTTAAGCTATTGTCGTTCTGTTAATTTTTGTTTTTTGGATCAAATAAAGGGGAGGTTCACCCCTTCTTTTAATTGTACACTTTCTCTGTTATTAATTACTATCGGGAACTATTGTTGGTTTATTTAACTTAGCTTCATGACGAATTTTTCCAATGGTATCAAGAGTATGCTCTTCGATTAGATTACTACTCAAATCTAAACTTTTTGTATAACTACCAACAAGTTCTTTTAACCATTTTGAAGCAACTTGACTGTCGACTTGAGATTGATTCAGTGTCTCAGAAACTTCTTTTAGTGTTTCAGAAAAGAATTTGGAGCGTTCTTTACGTAAATCTTCTTGCAAAGTACTAGCAAACTTGATCTCTTCTTTGTATTCTTTAACAAGTTCGAGATAACTTTTTTCGTAATTGAACAAAACCTCAAGCTTAGCTTTAAGAAGTTCAAGATTAACATAGTCGTTAAGCTCTTTTTGTAATACTTCTGTTAGTTTTTTATTGATTGAGTCATCTGCACCTGAATTTTCTACTGCCAATGATATTAACTGATTGAAATCTTTCATTATTTTTACCTTTCTGTTTCATAATGACATTATTATACAATTTAATTATATCTTGGGGATAAAAATAAGAATAAAGGTGATCTGTTTCAAGTACTGGCATTAAATTTTTACCTCTGAATGTGTTTACTGATTTTAATATTGATATTCATCACCAGTGCTGAGGGGGGGAAATTTATAGTTAGAGTTGGTTTATGTCAGAGATATTTTTATAGTGGGTACATTTACGGGTATAAAAATATACTATAAAAATATATTATTTAAATTTCATGTTGTTAGTCTTTCTTTGCGAGTCCGGCCTTCGCACCATAAGAACATCAAGAGACGTCAACCGACGTCTTTTTTTGTATCTGAAATCCCAGTTTTACAAGGCTTTTCCCCACTTTTCAGTCTTCCCAAGTATACTAAGGTCAACCCACATCAAGTACCTACTGTTGGTTTAATTATTGGTGTTTACCTTGATATTTTATGTGCAGAAGACAGAAAGAAAAGAGATGCGGGTAGAAAGTTAATAGCAAATGGTATTGATCCCAGAGAAAAATGCAAAGAAGTGGTCAGAAGGCCATAGCCATAGAGTGCTCAAAAGCCTTGAGGACAATATCTTCGCTGCTATTGGTTAACGCAATATTGCCGAACTGAAAACCCGCGATCTCCTCGAACTCATTAAAGCCGTAAAAATGTCTGGACGTCTTAACGTGGCTGCACGTCTACAACAACGTGTGACAGCCATTATGCGCTATGCCGTACAAAGTGGTTTAATCGACTATAACCCCGCGCAAGATATGGTTGGCGCAGTGGCAACAGGTAAACGAGTCCATAGAGCCGCATTAGAGCTTAAACGCCTACCTGAGTTCTTACAACGCATTGATGATTATAAGGGAAGACCTTTAACTAGCCTTGTCGTTAAACTCACCTTATTAGTTTAGCCTTCATTCGCTCCAGTGAACTGTATTTTGCTCGTTGGGATGAAATCGGTTTAAATAGAGGTTCCTTTTGTGAACAGAATGCTTCATATAAGCCCGTTGCATTCGCTTGCCCTTAGACCCTGTATAAAGCACATATAAATTAAGCAAGAACTACGTTCGAGATATTGCGACAAATAACAAGCGATTAAAAGTCGAGATATTTCCTGTTGAGTTTAATTCCTACCCGTTTCTTTAAAGGAAAAATTTCTTTAAGATGAAATTAAGTCAAATAAAGTCACTGTTAGGTTTCCATGAGAATACTATTAATTGAAGATCACCTAAAAACCCAAGTGTGGGTCAAAAATGGGTTAGAAGAAGCGGGTTTTCTCGTTGATGTGACTAATGATGGTCGCGATGGTCTCTATTTTGCTTTAGAAAACAGTTATCAGTTGGTGATCCTCGATATCATGCTGCCTGGTATGAATGGCTGGGAAATTTTAAAAATCTTACGTACAGCTAAAAACATACCGGTAATTTGCCTCACTGCGCGGGATGCCGTTGATGACAGAATTAAAGGTTTAGAGCTTGGTGCCAATGACTATCTGGTTAAGCCGTTTTCGTTTTCTGAATTATTAGCTAGGGTTAAAAACCAATTAAAAGTTAACCAACCAGCCTCAACCACCATGACTATTGCGGATTTAAAAATCGACTTAACTCGCCATGATGTTGAGCGTGCGGGAAAGAAAATCACCTTAACGCGGCAAGAGTTTTCCTTATTGCTATTCTTCGTTCTACATTGCGATGAAATTTTACCTAGAACTTTAATTGCTAGCGAAGTTTGGGGCATTGATTTTGAAAGTGACACGAATATTATTGATGTGGCTATCCGTCGGTTGAGAAAAAAAATCGATGATGAGTTTGACGTTAAACTCATAGAAACCATTCGAGGGATGGGATACCGTTTAAATAGGCCTATAGAATGAAAAAGAAGTCACTTCGCTTCAAACTTATTTCTCTGTTTATCGTTCTTATGGTTACTAATGCTGGGGTGGTGACATGGGTTTTGTATCATTCACTCAAAAATGAGCTATCTGAACAAGATAATAATTTACTGGTTAACCGTGCGGAGCAACTTGCTAAGCTCATCGCTGGTGGTATTGATATCAAAACACTTCCCATGTATTTCCAAAGCATGATGGACATGCGTCAAGACTTGATCCAAATTTCTGATGCAGCAGGGAAAATACTGGTTACTACCAAACAAGAGTTATTGGGCTCCCAACCTCTTCAGTTAGTCAACCTTGAGCAGCTAAATATCAATGCCATTAACCATTGGCAAACTGCTCAAGGTATCCCTATTTCTGCGGTTTATTTCTCGATGAATTCCCCAATAGGGCCGCTCCATGTCGTTCTTGGTAAAGTTTCTGTCGACCGTAGTGGCGTGTTGACTCAATATCTCATCCAAAGCGTAGTGATTTCTATTTTCTCAATTTTGCTGATGGGGCTACTCAGCTTATGGCTGTTGAAAAAAGGATTATCCGACATTCAAGCATTGAGCCAGATAACGGTCAAAACAGACGTTCACGCATTAAATGATCCAATTGATATTGACCAGTTACCACAGGAGTTGAAAGAGTTGGGCGAATCAATGAATACGATGCGCCAGCGGTTAAAGCATGATTTTGTCAAACTTACTCAATTTGCCGATGACTTGGCGCATGAGCTGAGAACCCCAATTAATGCGATCCGGGTACAAAATGAAATAACACTTCAGCGTTCGCGCAGTGTTAGCGAATATGAAGGGATGATAGTCAGTAATATTGAGGAGCTCGATAAACTGTCACAAATGATACAAAGTACTTTGTTTATTGCCCGTGCTGAAAATAAAAATATTACCTTAAATCGAGAAAACCTTTCTTTATATACGTTAGTTAACGATGTCTATGAGCTCTTTTCTGCCTATGCAGAAGAAAAACAGATTGAGCTGCATAGCGAGCCCTTATCCCTGACTCTTGATGCTGACCCTGTATTACTCAGCCGAGTTTTAGTGAATATTGTCTCCAATGCGATTAAATATTCTCACCCGGGCACCCGTGTCGTTACCCAAATTATAGCGCTGCCGCAACAGAGAGAAATTAAAATGACTAACCAAGGAGAACCTCTACAAAATAGTGATGAAATTTTCACGCGTTTTTGGCGTGGTGATAATGCTCGAACTACAGAGGGAACAGGACTTGGGTTAGCAATTGTGAAAGCGATAGTCGAATTACATGGCGGGTCAGTGAGTTTTGAGCACCATGCAGGAACCAGTACCATTACCCTGAAATTTCCTACAATTAAGTAAGATGACAAATTTGTCATCTTACTGTCAGCCACTTTTACTGCGCTTTCGGTATAACTAATTTCATATCCTTTTTGCTATGGAGCGCATGATGAAAAAGTTACCTAAAATTCCCACATCTCAAATCACGGATGAAACCCTCTTTTTTATGAAACGCCGTCAGTTACTTAAGGCTTTAGGCATTGGCGCTGCAGGTTTAACCGTTGCGGCGACAGCTAATGCAGGGCTGTTTTCTTGGTTTAACGACGATACGCCAACAACTCCGATGACGCCAAGAAAATCTCTGACATTTATTCAACCTGAAGAGTTTCAGCCATCTTTAACCCTCACACCAGAAGATAAAGTGATTGGTTATAATAATTTTTATGAGTTTGGGCTCGGTAAATCCGATCCTGCTGAGGATGCTCATACTTTAATCACGGATGAGTGGACGGTGACAATAGACGGCGAAGTGAATCGTCCTCTTACGCTTAATTTAGATGATATAAACACTAAGTTTCCCTTAGAGGAGCGCATCTATCGCATGCGCTGTGTTGAGGCTTGGTCGATGGTTATTCCATGGGTTGGTTTCCCTTTAGCGAAACTATTGGCTTTAGTCGAACCCACTAGCAAAGCCAAATATGTGGCTTTTGAAACACGCTACGCTCCAGAACAAATGCCAGGACAAAAAAGTCGTTATATTGGTGGTGGTTTATCGTACCCCTATGTTGAAGGGCTACGCTTAGACGAAGCCATGAATCCACTGACTTTGCTGGCGACTGGCGTTTATGGAAAGACATTACCCAACCAAAACGGAGCACCGATCCGGTTGGTCGTACCATGGAAATATGGCTTTAAAGGGATTAAATCTATCGTCAAAATTCGCCTTACTGAGCAAATGCCTGACACGACATGGAACCTATCAGCGCCGAGCGAATATGGCTTTTTTGCCAATGTGAATCCAGGTGTAAACCATCCTCGTTGGTCACAAGCCACTGAGCGTTTTATTGGTGCTGGAGGCTTAGGCCAAGTGACCCGACAGCCAACATTGTTGTTTAATGGATATGGCGAGCAAGTGGCAAGTTTGTATCAAGGAATGGATTTGCGGAGATATTATTGATGCCCCAAGACAATAAGTTCATCGTTGGATTAACCAAAGGGAGCTTTCACCTTATTGCTTTGCTCCCTCTAGTATGGCTAATTTTTTTAGTCGAGACCCAACGGCTTGGAGCCGACCCAGCTAAAGATATCCAACATTTTACAGGAATAGCTGCTTTGCGTTTGCTCATCATTATTGTATTGATCCCACTGGTTGCAAAATTATTGCGATTTACCGTATTGTTTCAGATGCGAAAATTACTGGGGGTATGGTGTTTTTTCTGGGCTGCGCTGCATTTAAGTAGCTATCTATTACTGGAAATTGGCGTAAATAATTTGGCGTTATTTTTCGAAGAGATTTTTTCGCGGCTCTATTTAGCAATTGGAGCGATAGCTTGGTTGTGTTTATTGTTAATGGCAGTTAGTTCATTCAACCGTATACGCCTTTATTTGGGCGTATGGTGGAAAAGAATTCATATGCTGCTTTACCCTACGCTCATATTGGCGCTTTGCCACTATACTTTGTCACTAAAAACCTTAACGCCTGAACCATTTATCTATTTAGCCGTTGTGGGGAGTGCGTTTGCTTATCGCATGCGGAGCCAGCAAACACAACGAATAAAACCTTAATAAAGGGTGACGCGCTTTAATCGTATTCTTTCCTGATACTATCAAATGTCAGTACTGGAGTTTCTCAGTATTAGGTATTTGGTATGTATCTCAATATTGTGTAAAGCAAATCTGTACATCGTTTTATGATAAGTGCTTGTCGTCTTGCTCATCCCCTTCTTGTGGTAACGGTTATATCGTTACTATTTGAATTGAACCCAAACTTAGTGTGACTCGGCTAAATTCTTATTTTTCTACAGGGATGAAATGTTTAAACGAATCTTTCATGTACACTTTATTAAAGTATAAAATTAACAAATATGAAATATAATATCTTAATACTCATTATCGGAGTAATAAATATTCTGGTTTTTTATATTGTGTTGGAATTTATTGGGTGTTAGTGATGTTTTCTATGGTCTATAATTCTGGTGATAAACTTTACGGTAATTTATAATTAATTTGTTGGTGTTTATAAATAACAAAGCTCAGATAAGTCTTAAAAAAAATTCATATAATTTACAAACGCAAAATTCGAGTAATGCTGCATTCTTAAGTTGTATTTTGCGATTGAAATTTCACCATAAAATACATCTCATTAGTAAAATCTGTGTTTCAATATTTTAAAATGTACCAAAATGTAATTTCCAATATGAGTAAATCTAATTTTGCATCCATAACATATTGTTATTTATATTATTAATTTTACTGTTGAGCTGTTTTGTTACATTTACTTCGTATTAATAGGGCAATAAATTGTTTTTAATAGCAATCAATTTGCCTTATCGATTATACAAAACAAATAATCAACCATATAATCATTAAAAATTTTAGGACGGTATCTATGGTTCAGATTGGTGCCTATAATTAATTTTTAATACAAAGGTTGAATTAAATGACTTATTTTTCTAATGAGATAAATAAAGAGATAGGACAGTATTTGAGAGGAATTAGAAAAGAGCAAAACTTAACTGGTGGAGAGTTAGCAAGAAGATTGAATATTAGCCAGCAGCAGATATCTCGATACGAGACGGGGAAAACAAAGCTAACATTTGAAATGATGGATACAATCCTAATCATATTCAATAAGTCTTGGAGAGATTTTTTTAACCACGTAATAGATAAATATGATAATGAAAGATTACAGTACACCATGAAAAATGGGAATAATTATTTTTCTATTTTAGATAAAGATATTAAGAAAATGTGGCGATAATTAGGTTAATAAATAGTTTAATTCGTTTAGTGAAGGGAAATTGTTAAACATAACTAATGTAATATATTAAAATGAAAACTTTATTAAAAATAATCATTAATTAATTTTAAAGTTAATGATTATTTTTATCTAAAGTTGTTATTAACAACTGTTACGTTGAAACATACATCATGTAAGAATTACACAGGATTAAATAATCATGAAATTGAATAAATTTGTAATGGGTGCCGTATTTGCATCAGGTTTTGCTTCATTCGCAGCAATGGCTGCTTATACTGGTACTCCTACTAACGGTACTATCGAATTTTCAGGTGAGTTAGTGAATTCTGCTTGTGGTTTAAGTCAAGAATCAAGTCCTGTAAAAGTTAACTTTTATCAGATCCCTATTTCTAATTTAAAAAATGGTGAGCGTGCAGGTAATATCAAGAAAGATATCGTTCTGCAAGGGTGTGATACTACCGTTGCACAAACAGCAACAGTAACTTACACACCATCAACTATTAACCCTAATGATAATACATTAGCAGCGTTCACTTCAGGTACTGCAAGTGGTGCTGGTATTGGTTTAAGAGACAATGGAAATAAAGATGTTGTTTGGGGACAAGCTTCTTCTTCTGTTAACTTATCTAATGGTAAAACTGCAATTCCATTCGTTGCTTATTTAAAATCTGATAATGCATCTAATGCAGTGACTCCAGGTAGCTTTGATTCAACTATCAATTTTAAAATTGATTACCAATAATTTGTAATTGGTTTTATATCAATGTGCGGAGTATTTAATACTCCGCATTAATAAAACCTACCAATAACTAAATGGTATTGTCCATGATAAGTCGGGTTGCAAAAATAACACTAGGCTCTAGTTTGTTATGGCCTCTATTAAGTTGGGGAATGACCGGCAATAACACCCCTGGTGATATTGTAATGCAAGGTGAATTAATAGAAGCCTCATGCACGATTGATCCTGAAAGCCGAGAGCTTTGGGTTAATTTTGGTGAAATTAGTGCCCGAGAGATTACCCCAGAAATCAATATTTTGGTGAGTAAGGATTTTGATATAAAGCTCGTTGGATGTACGTTGCCTTCTAATGACAAAGGTAGTGCATCGCGCGCGCAAATAACCATGATGGGAACCTCTGTTAATGATGACCAAATTTTACAAGTGAGTGGTGATTCAGAAGGATTTGGAATTCAATTTAGAGATTCTCACGGAGAAATACTTAAGCTTAATAGAAAAATGCCGGATTACACATTATTAGAAGGGCGCAATAGATTAGATTTTACTGCTGTTTTAGTTGCTTATCAAAAGCATATTAAGGCAGGTGATTTCGAAGGGGTTCTAAGGTTTAGGATGGATTATTTCTAAAACTAATAATTACATATAAAAGAGAATTGAACTAAATCTCTAGCCAACGAGTGAATACTGAGTAATTAAAATGATTATTTTAAATGGAAATATAAATAATATAAAAAGACTATTTGCAATATATATTGCAGTACTTTGCTATTCACCAAATATGTCTGCAAATGATCTTGTTGAGTTTAACGTTGACGTATTAGATGTTGGTGATCGTAACAATATTGATTTAACTCGATTCTCTAAAGATAACTTTGTATTTCCTGGGACTTATTTATTAGATGTCTATATTAATGGACAATCATTGTCGCAGCAGAAAGTCACTTATATTACCGATCCTCAAGATAGTGAAAAATCATTAGTTTGTTTTACTCCTAAGCAAATTGAAATGTTAGCGCTCAAAGAAGATGCGTTAAAAAAAATCCAAGCCATATCCCCTGAATGTTCAAATATTTTACCTATTTCAGGCGTTAAAATTAATAATAATGAAGGCAAACTGGATATCACTATTCCACAGGCATGGATGAAATATTCCGATCCTAGTTGGGTACCGCCTGAGCGTTGGGATTCAGGGGTTTCAGGCCTTATATTTGATTATAACCTGACAGGGTCAATTTCTCGTTCTTTGACGACAAATACAAACAAGCACTCATTGTCAGCATATGGCCAAACCGGGTTTAACTTAGGGGCGTGGCGCTTTAGAGCTGATTATCAAGCTAATTATAACGAGCGCGGTGATAGAAAATTCGATTGGAACCAGTTTTATGCATATCGTCCTCTGATCCACATGGCGGCTAAGCTGACACTGGGGGAAATTTATTTAAATTCTCAGGTTTTTGACACGATCCGCTTCACCGGTTTTAACCTGGCCAGTGATGAACGTATGTTACCACCGAATCTACGGGGATATGCGCCACAGATTAATGGTATCGCGAAAAGCAATTCAAAAATTGTTGTGACTCAAGCTGGGCGTGTCGTTTATGAAACGACGGTACCTGCGGGGCCATTCAGTATTCAAGATTTGCAAAGCTCCGTTCGTGGAACCTTGGATGTCAAAGTTGAAGGCGATGACGGCGAGGTATCGACTTTTCAAGTTGATACGGCAAATATCCCTTATTTAACGCGCCCAGGTTATGTGCGTTACAACGCTTCGGTCGGTAAGCCATCTCGATTTAATCACAAGCTTGAGGGGCCAATGTTTGCCACGGGAGATTTCTCTTGGGGACTGAGCAATAACTGGTCACTCATTGGTGGGCTACTTTTTGCTGGTAGGGATTACACCGCAATATCTGCTGGGTTAGGGCGTGATTTATCTATATTTGGTGCGCTTTCTGCAGATGTCACACAATCCATTAGCAGAATGCCAGGTGATAACACGCAAACGGGTTCTTCTTATCGCCTGAGTTATTCAAAATCATTTGATGAACTTAACAGTACGATTACTTTTGCGGGTTACCGCTTCTCGCAGGATAAGTTTAGAACGCTGTCGCAATACTTAGATGAGCGTGAGAACAGATATCTGGGTATTGGCCGTCAAAAAGAGATGTATACCGTGACAGGGAATAAAACTTTTTGGGCTGATGATCCTGATTGGAGAACGACGGTATTCCTAACTTATACCCATCAGACTTTTTGGGACCAAACATCTCAAGATAGGTATGGCTTATCTGTGGGTCGAACATTTCGTCTAATGGGCATCGATGGTGTCTCAACCAATATTGCGGCTTACCGTTCTGACTACCGAGGCCGACGTGACGATAGCATTTCACTTTCGGTTTCAGTACCTGTTGGTGATAGCCGTTGGGCAGGATACGACTTGCAAAACAGCGGCAGTAAGACCAGCCACATGCTCTCTTACAGTGATAACAGGGACATGAATAACTTATGGCGAGTTAGAGCCGGCCGAAGCAGCGATGATCGCGTGCGGTTTGATGGATATTATCAAAAACGGACGCAACTTGCTGAAGTTAATACCAATGTCAGCTATCAAGAAAGGCAAACGGCATCGATCAACGGGACATTACGCGGTGGTTTTACTGCTACCAAACATGGCTCTGCATTACATAACAGTACTGGTACAACGGATACAGCAAGAATTATGGTCGATACCAACGGTGTTGGTGGCGTGCCGTTTAACCATGAAAAAACGCGGACTAACTGGGCTGGTATTTCTGTTGTGCCTGACATTGTCAGCTATTACAGCTTCGACACACGTATTGATGTCGATAAGTTAAAAAATAACGTTGATACCAATAAGGCGATAGCAACATCGACATTAACAGAAGGTGCAATCGGTTATCAGCGGTTTGATGTAGCAGAAGGTGAAAAGCTCATCGCAACTATTCGTTATAACGATACGGTACCTCCGTTTGGTGCTGATGTGACAAACGCTGATGGTATTAATATTGCCATGTTAATGGAAAATGGATTGGCGTATTTGATGGCAGTAAATCCTAAAGAAACATTAACGGTATCTTGGGGCGGAAAAGCGCAATGTAAAATTCAACTGCCTGAAAAAATTAATTCGGGTATGTCAGTTTTGCTGCCTTGCCAATAATGTAATGACAGTTTGAAAAAGTATCTTATAAGGTAGAGAAAATGGCGATTCGTATAAATAAATGGGTAGGTGGTTTGCTAGTTATGATGGTTGGCGTAGGGCAATCATATGCAGGTATTTCACTAGATAGAACACGACTGATCATTAAAGGCGATGAAAATTCTGCGAGTGCTAATTTATCAAACACCAGCTCAAGTATTCCTTTTCTTGCTCAGTCATGGGTTGAAGATGCCAATGGGAAAAAAATTACATCGCCATTAGTTGTATTACCTCCATTACAACGCATTAATGGTGGGCAAAAAGGCGTTGCTCGTGTTTCAAAAACAGCCGAAATAGATAAGCTCCCCCAAGACCGAGAAAGTCTGTTTTATTTAAATGTGCGTGAAGTTCCACCGAAGCCTGATAAACCAAATGTTTTACAGCTAGCGATGCAATCGCGCATTAAATTATTTTATCGGCCGACAGCTATTATTCCTGAATCTAAAAGTGCGGTTTGGCAAGACCAAGTGACATTTTATAAACAGGGGAATAATTGGCGTGCTGAAAACCCAACACCTTATTTTGTGACCATTATTAGCCTGAATAATAAACTTGTGGCAGACGGCGGAAAAAAACTGACTGATTTTCCTGGCGTAATGATCGCCCCTAAATCTAATCTCGATATTAAGGTCAATAGCTCAGCTGATAGTTTCACCATGATGTATGTGAATGATTATGGTGGTCATCCAGAACTGAAATACAGTTGTAGCGGAAATACGTGTAAAGCGTTACCACCAGAACAACAGATTCGCTAGGAGTATTCATATGAACATTAGGTGCTTAGGGATCGTATTGTTAGGGCTAGGAAGTTTCTCTGCGGTTGCAGATATTGCGGATGAAAAACTATCACGCCAAACGTTGCTAGACGTTCATAGTACTGTGCATTTTACAGGGAGCGTTTATGCATCACCTTGTGTCCTCGAATTGGAGACTCAAGAGCAATATATTGATTTAGGTGAGATTAATGCTAGAGCGTTTCGTCGTATTGGCGATAGAAGCGCGCCTGTTGCATTTAATATTCGACTCAAAGATTGTCAGCGAGGAGCATCTAAGTCATTTGTGAATGCTGCTGGAGAGTCAACTCAAAATGCGCAGCGTTACTACCTAACAGGTGAAAGTGCTGTTTCATTGAGTATTGCAGGAGATTCGAATTTTTTTAACCCTGAGCTCGTGCGAGTTACAGGTGATATTCGAGGCGCAGGATTACGTATTTCCAGTAAGGAACATCAAAACCTAATGGTCAATCAGCCAACAAGCTCATGGGTGATCAAACCTGGTGATAACAACATTACACTTAATGCCTCATTAGAATCTACAGCACAGTCTGTTTCAGCGGGAACTTTTAGTGGGTTAATTAGGCTAAAACTGGAGTATTTATAACCATGTTTGTATCCAACAACAAAAAACTAAAAGATATGACTCTTGTGGCTGGTTTACTGACAATAGGGGCTTTCCCGTTATCTGCTTTGGGCTTTCCTCACGGCTCGGTTATACCTACTGGGGGGACTTATACATTCGAAGCAAGGATGAATAATCAGATACTTGTCAATGAGAAGGATGCCGAAACAGTATTCAATTTTGATGTAGGTAACTGGCCTTTTTTCGATATTTATTGCCAAAAAAAAATGAATACAGGAGGGTCTGGGAGTTCAGATCCTGATTCAGGAATGACATTTGATTTAATGTCAACCATTCCTACATCAATGCAAAACCCAGGGTATCTGAACCTTAATGAATATTTTGATGTAAAAGTTGAAATTCAAATTGGGGGAACGATTGGTCAGAAAGTTCCTGTTCCTGTTAAAGATATATGGAATGGGGGATCTGAGCCAATAGAGTGTATTCCACCGAGTGTCAATAGCCGTGATTATGGCGTCGAGTTACGGACGGGATCGAGCGGAACAATCACGTTTAGACTGAAAAAACCGATTATAAATGGCATTACCATCAACCAAGCTGAACTGGTACAGGTTTTTGCTAAAAAAGGCAGCCCAGCGAATGGCAGTACAGCTTATGCATCAATCCCTTCAACTCGGGTTGTTTTAGGAGCAGGGATTATCACGGTTGCTGATGAGTGTACGATTAATCAAGGTAACCCAATTAATATTGATTTTCTTGATGTAGCAAATACGAGTGAACGGTTAAATGGAGTTAATTATGCTCAGCCCTTTAAGATCCCAGTCAAATGTAGCGGTGGGAGTTTTACGACAGGTGATTTAAATATCAAGCTGTCACTCTTACCAGGGGCGTCAGGTAGTGCGGATTTTAACCCTGCTTATTTCGGTACATTAAAAAATGGTGTGAAACGCACAAATCTTGGCATTGTGGTGACTGATAATGTGACGGGTACATTGGTAAAACCGAATCAAGCATACCAAGTGCCTAACTTTATTAATAACCAAGGTACTTGGAACTTAACGGCTGCGCCAATAGCAGCGCCTGGAAGTAGTGTGGAAGAAGGTGAGTTTACAAGTACCGGAACCATTCTTGCTGAATTCCAATGAGGCCGATCATGCGAAATAATAATCAGTTAAAACGTACAAAATATTTATTGTCGATTGGCTTATATTTATTAGTCTCGGGGGCGGTGAGTGCGAGTGTGATCCCGAGTAATATGGGTAGCTATTCATTCAAAGGCATGGTTGTTGCTACGCCATGTCAGATAGCGCCTGGAAGTGAGAAGGTCTCTGTTAGTTTTCAACAAATCTCGGTTAAAGAACTTTATAAAGAAGGCAAATCGAAACCTTTAAATTTCTCAATTCATTTAGCGAATTGTAATACGACTATATTTAAATCGGTGACAGTGACATTTAATGGAATTGAAAATGGGAATCTTCCTGACCATCTTGCGATTAGTGACCAAAGTGAAGCTAGCGGTATTGGTATTGGGTTATTAAATTTAAATGAAACACCCATAGAATTGAATACGCCATCACTAGCGCAAAACTTGGCAACAAATAATACGGAAATTCAATTTAAGGCTTATGTCGAGGCTGAGCCTGAAGCGAGAGTTAACCAAACTATTACTTATGGGAATTTTTATAGTACAGCATACTATACATTAAATTATCAATAACGAATGAAAATATGATTTTTGCAATAAAAAATAAAAATAATAAAAAAGAAAGTTATCCATGGGGGCTTTTAGGTTTTGTTATAATATTTTTTGGTATTATATTGCATATTTATTTGCCGAATATGGGTGGAACAGGTTTGTCATTACCATTTAATATAATTAGTAGTTTTTTTATTGCTTTTTTTATTATAGTGGTTAATATTACACAAATTAAAAATTCAAAATTATATTACTCTAAGTCGAGTAATTATATTACGCTTGGGTTGGTGTTATTATTAGGTTTATGTTTTTTTTCACCTGAAGATTACCAGCTTAATGCATACTTGACTGCATATTGGTTATTGGGTGCGTTATTTTTTTATCAAGTTTTATTGCAAATAAATATTTCAGAATCCGTATTGAAAATAATTGTTTGCAGTGTATTATTTGCTGCTATTATTGAGAGCCTATATTCAATAGCACAAGTTTTTAAATTTTTCCCAATATCAGGGGATAGGCCATATGGCGTATTCCAACAAGTTAATGTTCTTTCTAGTTTTATTTGTGTTGGCATTGCCAGTGCAATAGGTATGTTTATTTTAATAAGAACCATCACATGGTATGCGTCTACTATTATCATTGTGAGTCTCATTTTAATGAGCACCGTATTATCGTTGTCTCAATCATTAACTGGATATTTAAATTTATTATTAATTGTTGTTGTTTTTTATTTTTTTGCAAAGTATCATCGTAAATATATTTTTTATTCTGTAATAGCGATTGTTATCGGTCTTATTGTTGGTTATGGAATAAAAGTTGCTTTTAATATTTCTGACTTTTCTGAAAGTAAATTACAGACATCGCATATTAGATGGGTATTGTGGCAGCATAGTTTATATTTATTCAGTGAGAATGTTTTATTTGGTACGGGTGTTGGTAGTTTTGAATCTGTATTTTTAGAGCGCTTTGGTGGTGGGTTACTAGAAACCAAAGTAAGGGGCATGTCACATCCACATAATGAGATATTACGTTGGATGGTTGAAGGTGGGTTAGTTGGCATTGCTGCGATATTGTTAGTTATTATTGGTGGTGGGTATCTACTTTATTCTTCATTAAAAAATAAAAATAATAATTATGTTTTTTTAGTTATTGCATTACCAATTGTTTTACACATGATGACAGAGTTTCCATTGTGGCTATCAATACCTCATGGGGTGGTACTGATACTGCTAATACGTTGTGCTGATATTCCAACTAAAAAATATCATTTGAATAAAGTTGTAGGGTATTGTTCTAAAATAGTTATTGCGTTAGGTGGTTTTTTATCAATGGGGTTGCTGTATTTTACTTTGCAAACGCAGCAATATTTAACCTATATAGAAAAAACAGGGCAACAGTTTCTTCTTTCGAGAAATGAGCCTGATTATAGCGAATGGAAATATTACTTAATCGATGATCGTTATAAATTAGATCTCAATATGGGATATTTATTACGCTATAATGAGACGCAAGACCCTTATTATTTGAATTTGTTTTCATCTTGGGCTGAAAGTTATTCACGTTCTTGGTTAGATGTTAATGTTTATTTTTCTTGGATCCTTGTTTTAAATGAATTAGGTGAGAGAGAGAAAGCGAAAAGTGTCAAAGAAAAAGCGATTTTTTTATTTGATAATAATGAAAAATTAGAAGAATTGAATTTTTAATTATTCATGTGGTACTTCATGTGTTAATTAAAAATCTAAAGAATTTATTGATGTCCATTATCAATAAATAGGGTGTTTTATTAATTTAAATCTATATAAAAGGAAATAACATGAAAAAGTTAAATGCTATCGAAGCTGCTGCTGTAATTGGTGGAACAGAACAAGTTTGTACTGATACTTATGAGAGCATCACTATTGGTGGAGTTAAATCTTGCCAATTAGTAACAACTTGTACTGATAAGCACGGTAACAAAACATACTCAGCGAAAGCTGTTGATGCACCAAACTGTGATGTAACAGCTCCATAATATTAAATTTAATTTTTATTAGTTGATACATGGGGAGCTATCCCCATGTATTTTTCGTACCTGAATGGAATTAACTGTTATGAATACTCGTTTTAAACCAATAACTATTACACTTTATACTCTATTTGTTATTATCGTTTCTTCACTCATGACGGTTTTGTCCTATCATATTTTTGTTTTTAATACTTTCTCAAATGATGATGCACAAGTTTCTTCTTTTATTGAATTTAATAGTGAACAAGCTCTGTTGAGTCCAATAAAAGAAAATAATAGCATCATAGAAGTTGTTTCTTATGGTTGCCATTATTGTGCAGTAAATCATGACAATGTCAGCCAATTCGAAAAAACACTCCCTGAGAATGTCAACTTTAAAGTCATTCATTTAGCCAAGGATAATAATCTAGGGCTGGCTGCCTATGCGCCTATTTTTGCGACATTGGAAGAGATGGGTGTGGAATCTCAATACCGTCAGGATCTTTATACTGCCGTTATCAGCGATAAGCTTGATTTAGCTAACAAAGATGTCTTAAACCAATGGTTAAAACAGCACAATATTGATTCTACTCAATACCTAAAAACCAGTGAAAGCCAAGCCGTTCAAGAACGTCTTAAATATATGCTTGAAATTAGCAAATTTTATCAAATCACTGGAACACCTGCCTTTATTATCAATAAACGCTATGTTGTTTATCAAGACCGCGATTTTGCAGACTTTACTACCTATATGCTTGAGTTATTAGACAAAAGTAATGAGGAGTTACGGTGATCCGGTTTTTCATTGTTTGGACGGTATTTACAGCGAAAAACTGTTTGATGCCGTTTAAAAAAGGATATCAAAAACTTAATCATAGTGGGCTTGCCTTTTTACGGTTGTTATTGCGTCGGGGCTATATCACATCGGTATTATTTGTTTCTAATTTATTATGTCGCGCTGGTTTATTAGGCCGTCAATATCGTAATCGTAATAAAGTCGCCACGGAAAACTTTCGTAGTTTAATGGAAACGAAAGGGCATATTGATATGAGCTGGATAGCTATTCGACGCTTCATTTTGGAAGAGGCAGCCACATGGGGACAAAACCAAGAAATCATGGCGCAAGTTCGAGTTTGTACCCTTGAACTTGATAGCGTTGTTGCGCCTTTGCACCAACAAAATAAACCCGTTGTACTTGCTCCGTTGCATATGGTTTCTGATGTTTTAGCCACAATGGTTGGGGCGGGGGTGACTCCTGGCAATGCGACGGTGGTGGTTTCGTCGAGCGCAGAGCAGCAAAAGTATAACGCTTCGGCACGTGAGCTAGGTCAGGTGAATTTATCTTATTGCTCTATTCATCAGGGAAATAAAGTATTAGCTAGCCAATTAATGACCGCGATGACAGAAACGGCGACAGGGCAAAAGAATATGATTGTTTTCCCTGATATTACCCCTGATTACACGGTTCAAACTGAGGAAGGGGCGTCGAGCAAATTATCGTGCCATTTATTTAACCGTGCAGCAAAGTTACAAAATGGTGTCGTGCGTTTATCCAGTGCGATTTCGGCACAGGTAGTTTTTTATCATCTGTACTACCAAAACGGTTTACAAATCAAAGTTTATCCGCCTGTTGCAGCAAAAGATGTTGCAACTCAAATGCCAGCCATTATTGAAAATGCAGTTCGTCATTATCCCAATGATTGGCTTTTATGGCATAGCCATTCACTTTATTTTATTAGCCATTAAATAATAATGAAAAATATTATTCCAAATTTTGTTTCTCAAGAAGAAACCAATGAATGTGGCTTAGCATGTATTGCGATGTTAGCACAAACCCAAGGCCTCAACGTTTCTCTTGAAACGCTGCGAGAGATGTATCCGGCATCGGATCATGGAACTTCTTTGATTGATCTTTCGTCCATCTTAGCTAATTACGGTGTTGCGACGACACCGGTGCTATTTGAGCACCAAGAGCTCAATAGCTTACCGCTTCCCGCTATTTTACATTACGGAGCAAACCATTTTGTGCTGCTTGCTTATCGTAAGGGAAATAACGTGTGCGTGATGAACCCTGCAATTGGGCAGCAATGGTTACCTTTCTCTGCATTAAAAGCGGAAATCAGCGGCTATGCATTAATTTTAGAGCCGGATACCGCGCTGGAAAGAATTGAATCGCTAGCACCAGAAGACAAAAATGATGGGGATGGGAAGAAAGCTCCTCATGCAATGAGCCTGAAAGAAACCTCAGAGATTCGCGGTGTTTATTGGTTGATGATATTCGCTTTTTTGGTTTCTTTAACGCTATTTTTAATGCCAGCCATGGTGAGCAATGCGATTAACCAAGCCTTTTCCGACGCTAAAAATGCCATTTTCCCTTATGGCTGGTTTATTGTTGCCTTTGTGGTTGCAACACTATTAGCCCTTGGCGTGAGAATGCTCAGCGAGCGTTTCGTAAAACACTTTGTGTTGATTAAAAGCGGGGTTGGCTTTTCCCGTTTATTGAGTAATCCATTGCGCTTTTTTGAAAAACGCGCACCCGGGGATGTTTTTAGCCGTTTTGTTGCTTGGCAGAGGGCATTAACCGAAAAAATTGAGCTGGATAACGGGTTACGAACGGATTGGGTTATTTGTGCAATCGCATTAGGTACCATGTTTTGGATTGCCCCCGTGTTAGCCGCTATTTCGGCTGCGGGTGTTACCGTGATGGGCTTAATTAGTGTATGGGCGATTATTCGTGACCGGTGGTACACCCAGCAGTTACAGCTAAAATCAGCAGAATTAAATGACTTTTTTATGGAGACGCTGCAAGGCATTCTGACCATAAAAACAGCAGGGATAGAAAATCAGCGTAAGGCGCAATTTGCATGGTTAAACCGTGAATTGTTTACCTGTATGCAACGCAGAAATGTGTATCAACAAATTAAAGATGGCATCTATCAATTAATCGGTAGTTTGGAGATGGTCATTTTTATGTTGGTGGTTCTACCTATGGTGGCCAATGAGTTAATTTCGTTGGGGGATTTCTTTGCTTATAGTTTCTTACGTCAAATTTTCACCAATTATGTGACGCGTATTTTTTATGCGATTATACATAAGTCACAACTGCATATTATTGATACACGCGCCCATTCTTTATTCCCTAAGAAAAGCGAGCAGGACACCGAACCATTCCACGAGAAACAAGCCTCAGTGCAAGGAAATGCACCACACTTATCTTTCAAGGGGATTCATTTCTGTTATGACCCTGCAAAACCGATTTTAAATAATGTGTCATTAGACTTACCTTCAGGCTCACAGGTTGCCATTGTTGGGGAATCTGGGGTAGGAAAAAGCACGTTATTACGCACCATTGCGGGTTTATTCAGCCCACAGCAAGGAATATGCGAATCCAATGGGGAAGCCGTCAGTGTGCAGCAGCTTACGCAATTGGTTTGCTTGCAAAGCCAAGAAGATATTCTATTCAATGCGAGAGTCTTAGATAACATTACGCTATTTGACCCTAATTTCCGTGAAAAAGATAAAAAAAGAGTCGAAGTGCTGCTCGATAAATTGGCACTCGGTGCAGTGATTAATCAATTACCTGGTGGAGTGAATGCGTTAATAAGAGAAAGCCATGCGGCACTGTCACTTGGGCAACGCCAACGTTTGTTATTAGCTCGTTCGTTGTACAGTGCCCGTCCTATTTTATTATTGGATGAGCCCACTGCCAATTTGGATGAAGAAACAGCAAAAATAGTCATGGCGACTATTCAATCACATTGCCAGAAAACAGGTAAGACATTGATTGTCGTCACTCACAGTGAAGAGCTAGCGGCTAATTTTGATGCACTTTACCGAATCGTGGATGGGAAATTAAGTCTTGAGATAAGCACCAATAAAGACCCTTCTGTCACCGCAGGCACGCCTCAATCTGAACCTTCTTTATTAGCGGTAATGGAAGGTACTCCCTTATGACCTCTCGTCACGTAACACCAATATTGGGTTTAACGGCCCGACGATTACGCACTTTAGGTGGGCTGGTGGCACTGCTTGTGTTGATCGTGGTGATCGGCCGTTTTGTTTGGCAATCACCCGCCCCAGTATTGTATGAAAACGTAATTTTATCGGTGGAACGTGGCGATATAGAAAAAATCGTTATGGTAACGGGGAAATTAAAGCCCTCAATGCAAGTTAACGTAGGGGCTCAGGTTAACGGGCAAATCAGAAAATTGTATGTAAAACAAGGCGACAAAGTAGTTAAAGGGGAGTTATTAGCAGAAATCGACCCGACTATCCAACAGTCTGAGCTCAAAAATGCAACCGCCCGGTTATCCAGTGCTCAGGCGCAAAAACGGGCTGCAGAAGCAACTTTAATACAGTACATCAAAGCCTATCGGCGTCAAATAGTGATGCAGCGAGATGGTTCCGGTATTCGCAGTGAATATGAACAAGCGCAAGCACAATATGAGGCGCAATTACAGCAGGTTAATGTCAATGAGGCGTTAATCACGCAATCAGAAATGGACGTACAAACTGCACAAGCTAACCTCAATTTTACACGGATCGTCGCGCCGATCAGTGGTGAAGTGCTGGGTATTGTGGCGAACGAAGGGCAAACCATCGTTTCTTCACAGACAGCACCAACCATTTTAGTGTTGGCGAACCTGGATAAAATGCAGGTTCAGACACGAATTTCAGAAGCGGATATTCAAAAAATTAGCCCAGGCCAACCCCTCACGTTCTATGTGATTGCAGACCCGGAAACGCACTACGAGAGTACGATGGGGTATGTTCAACCCATTCCGCCCGAAGCGCTTGATGAAAATAATAATAATTCTGGGGGGCAACAGAACAGTGCGATTTATTACAACGGAACGTTCGAGGTTGATAACGCTGATCGTGCATTAAAGACATCAATGACAGCACAAGTATTTATTCGTGTTGCACAAGTAAAAGATGCCATTCGACTCCCTACTAGTGCGCTGGGGCGTGTGATGGGTGCAAACGAATATGAAGTGACCGTGATCAAAAATGAAAAACCGGAAACGCGCACCATCAAAGTGGGCATTAATGACCGCCATTTTGTCGAAGTTCTTGAGGGAATTAGTGAGGGTGAACAAGTTGTTATTCAATCAGATAATGTGGCGAGTGAATAATGGCGATGACACGAAATGTATCTTTAACTCGTCCTCTGATTGAACTTCATCATGTTTATCGTGAGTTTTCAGCTGGTACACAAACCATTCCTGTTTTGAATGATATTTCGCTATCAATTAATCAAGGAGAGATGGTCGCTATCATTGGCGCATCAGGTTCAGGTAAATCAACTCTGATGAACATCATTGGTTGTTTAGATAAGCCCTCTCAAGGGGAAGTATTTATTAATGGGATTGCGGTTCATGAGGTGAATAGCGACCAACTGGCGGAATTACGTAGCCAATATCTTGGGTTTATTTTTCAACGTTATCACCTAATGCCCTACCTGACTGCAGAGGAAAATATTGCGATCCCCGCTTTGTATACGGCAATGCCAGAAGATGAGCGGAGCGCTCGAGTTGCTTTATTAGCAGAAAAGCTAGGGTTACAAACGCGTTTGGATCACAAACCTTATCAATTATCTGGTGGGCAACAGCAGCGTGTCAGTGTCTGTCGCGCCTTGGTCAATGGTGCGCAAATTATTCTTGCGGATGAACCTACAGGGGCATTAGATAGCGCTAGTGGTCACGCATTGATGGATATTTTACATCAACTTCATCTCGATGGGCACACTGTTGTGATTGTGACCCACGATAAAAATATCGCTCAGCAAACTCAGCGAATTATTGAAATTAGTGATGGAAAAATTGTTTCTGATAAGCAGAACCAAGCGCAGAAAGGCACAAAACAACGACACCAGCTTCCTACTGTTGAAGATAATGGCCGTGCATCGGTGTGGCGCAATATTATTGAGTCTATTCGTATGGCATGGCGGGCCTTACTCGGTCATCGCATGCGTGCATTTTTGTCGATGTTGGGAATTATCATCGGTATTTCTTCTGTGGTGTCATCAATGGCCGTGGGGGAAGGAGCAAGACGCTCCATCATGGATGAAATCGGGAAACTCGGCAGCACGACTCTGGAAATTCGCCCTGGCACTGGGTGGGGGGCTAAGCGGCCTGATATGGAGCGTGCGTTATCGTTAAATGATGTCAAAAGCCTAAAGCAGTTGCCATGGGTTGAGTCTATTTCCCCCGTCGCGAGTAGCATGACGATGGTCGTTAATAAAGGCTTGGATAACTCAATCATGCTTAATGGGGTTTCAGAAGAATATTTTGCGGCACAAGGGTTTCAGCTTTTACATGGTAGCTTATTCAGTACGCTCGATATGGCAGACAGTGAGCCCGTTATCGTGTTGGATGAAGGAAGCCGAGAGGTACTTTTTCAACCAGAAGAAGAACCATTAGGGCAAATTGTGCAAATTGGCCATTCACCATGGCGAATTATTGGTATTGCCCGTAAACCGGGGCCCAAAATGTCGAGTGGCTTTGTTATGGGGTGGGTGCCTTACTCATCCTTACAGCAACGTGTGGTTGGGGACAAACCCATTGAATTTATTTCGTTGCGTTTCCCTGAAAGCTTAACTTCTCAACAAGCTAAATTACAGGTTGAGCGTTTGTTATTACGCGAACATGGTAAAAAGGACTTTTTTATTCAGTCGGATGACCAGCTCGCAAATGCATTACAAAAAACATCCGATTCTATGTCATTACTGATCACCTCGATTGCTGCTATTTCCTTATTGGTTGGCGGCGTTGGGGTGATGAATATCATGCTGGTTTCTGTGACGGAACGAACTCATGAAATCGGGATCCGCCTTTCGGTCGGAGCGCGTCCTCAAGATATTATGAACCAATTTCTGATAGAAGCCGTGATGATTTGTTCGCTTGGCGGGTTTATTGGTATTGTCGGTGCATGGTTAGCGGGGTGGGTTTTTTCTTATCTCACCACTGAATTTACGATGGTGTTTACTCTGTTCCCTATTTTATTAGCGTGCGGTTTTTCCGCTCTAATTGGTTTTGTTTTTGGCTATTTTCCTGCTCGTCGGGCTGCCAAACTCAACCCAACGGAGGCATTGGCACGCGAATGAATATCAAATCGCTTTATATCATTTCTGCTTTATTTTTGCTAAATGGCTGCGGCAGTTTTACGCGTACGGAATACCAACGTCCTGAGCTCACATTGCCACAGCAGTGGGATGATAAAATACACCAATCCGGTGCAAATGACGTAGTGACGTCAGTTCAGTCATTGAACCTAACTGAAAATTGGTGGGATAACTTTAAAGATCCTCAGCTATCTCAACTGATCAACCAGGTACTAGAGAATAATAATGATTTAGCCGCAGCGGCAATTAAGTTAAAGCTGGCGCGAAGTACGGCCGGGCTAGCAAACACTAATATAACCCCAAATGTCTCCCTTGGGGGCTCTGCAAGCAATACAAAATCTATTCGCAATGGAACCTCTCCTCAAGAGAGTTATAGCTCAAATCTAAACTTAAATTATGAAGTTGATTTATGGGGAAAGCTTGCACGTATTCGTGAAAAGAATGAGTGGGAAGCAATAGCAACCGAACAGGATTACCATGCAACAGCATTAGTGGTTATTAATACGACAGCACAATTATATTGGAATATTGCACTGTTAAATCAACAGATTGATAACCTGATAGCGAGCCAAAAGATTGCAGAAAAAAGTCAGCAGCAAATTAAGTCTTGGTATTTGGCAGGAAAAGTTAGCCAACTGGATTTTTTACAATCGCAGCAAACTGTGATTAGTCGAAAAAATGAATTGCGACGAATCATTAAAGAACGTGACAGTTCCCGTAATGCGCTAGCCCTATTGTTGAACCGCCCTGCAGAGCAGCATGCCAGTGAGCTCACCGCACTTAATCGAAATCAACGAATTGAAATTCTTAACGCAACACCGTTGTCCGTATTAGCACAGCGGCCAGATATTCAAGCTGCCGAGTCACGTCTTCGTTCCGCGCTTGCTGACTCTGACGCTGCTAAATTGAGTTTCTACCCGACACTGTCTTTGCAAGGTGCGCTTAATGCGGGTAGCCAATTGTTTTCTCAATGGTTTAGTGACCCGACACGAGTTGTTGGAGGTTCGATTTCTCTGCCTTTTATTCAGTGGAACACGGTGAAATTGACCATTGAACAATCCGACTTACAAGTGCAACAAGCTGCGGTGGCATTTCGTCGTGCGGCTTATACCGCATTATCAGAAGTCGATAACGCGATGGAAGCCCGTTTTGCCGCGGATGAAATTCGTCAGCAATTGCAACAGTCATTATCACTTAGCCAGCAGCGGTTAAAGCTCACTAGCAGCCGTTACCGAGCTGGTGCCGCGAATTATCAAACACTGCTTAATGCGCAAGATGACCTTTTAACTATTGAGAACACATTAGCTCAAAATCAATACGATTATCTTTATGCAACGCTGCAACTTTGGCTAGCACAAGGTGGCGGTAGCGCCCGACAAGAGGACAACCCATTATGAACCAAAAATCTCACTTTAAACGCGTTGTTGTCACAGGCTATGGGGCTGTCACTCCATTGGGGGATACGGCTTCAGCATGTTGGCAAGCGATTATGGATAAAAAGCTCGGTTATCGTTACGTTGATAAAACTGCGCAAAATATCCACAGTCATTTTTTAGGGCTTATTGATAATGAACCCAGCTTAAAAGGGGTTCCCGCGGCTATTCGTCGTCGTTTACCGCGCCATACGCGCTTAGCTTTGGGGGCCGCACGAGAGGCCATGAACATGGCCTTCGCAGACACGCCATTAACGGATTTATATGACCCTCTGATGTGTGGCGTCATTATGGGATCGGGGTGGGCAGGGCTTGATGAAAATTATATGTCGGTAAGTGAATTCGAAGCGACAGGGATGACCTCGCCTTTCAACTGTTTTTATGCAATGCCAAGTGTGACAACAGCGGCTTGCAGCCAGTTTTGGAACCTGCGTGGATATCAAAATACGACCATCGCGGCTTGTGCGACAGGCACTATTGCGATTGGTGATGCTTTTGACGCGATCCGTCATGGACGAGCCGATATGATGCTCGCTGGTGCAGGAGAGTCCTTGCGGACCGATTGTGCTGTATGGAATATCGATGTTCTTGGTGCTTTAACTCGTGAAGCGGAAGACCCGACTCGTGCATGTTGCCCATTCAGTGCGGACCGTAGTGGATTCGTGCTTTCTGAAGGTGCAGCCGTGTTGTGTTTAGAAGAGCGTGAGAGCGCTATTTCACGTGGCGCCACTATTTTGGGTGAAATTACAGGGTATGCGAATTTTTCTGATGCATTTGATTTTACATCACCAGCAGAAGATTGTGTCGCCCGAGTGAAAACCATTGAAATGGCTTTACAACAAGCGGGAGCCGCTCCTGAATCTATCGATTATATCAATGCCCATGGGACCTCAACGGCTCTTAATGACTTAAATGAAACAGAATCACTGAAAAAGGCATTAGGTGCGGCAGCTTATCAAATCCCAATGTCTAGTACTAAATCCTATACCGGACACTTAATTGCCGCTGCTGGTAGCTTTGAAACCATTATTTGCTTGCAAGCGATGGCGCATGGCGTGATGCCTGCAACTGCTAACTTACATCACTCGGACCCGCAATGTGACCTCGATTATATCCCTAACGAACACCGTATTGGTGAAGTTAAGCGTGCACTAAACCTGAGTTTTGGCTTCGGTGGGGCAAATGCGGCGCTGATTTTAGAGAAAGCGTCATGAGGACATTACGTTATACCGTTGAGGATGCAAAACAGTGGGCATCATTTTCTGGTGATGATAACCCGATTCATTTTGACCTTGAATGGGTCAAAGCGAAGGGCGGAGAGCAACTGAGTGTACATGGCATGCGTGCACTACTCGATGTGAAACAATTTGCGAGTGAATCATTAAATCACGAACTATTGGCTTCACAAGAGGTTATCGACTCTGAGTTTATCAAATGTGTCGTGCGGTTACGCAATCCGTTATGGAACGATAAAGATTATCAATTAGTTGCACGAAATAAAGCGGGATCTGTGGCTTTACTCTCTTCTGATGAGCAACAAAATTGTTTAACTTGCCAATTGTCGGTCACCTCCCCACCGCGATTACATGAAATCGCAAATGAGATAACGATTTCGACCGCCGAACTTGTGAAATTGCAGTCAATATTCTCTCAGTTTCCCAACGAAATGTATGAATGGCAATTTATTGATGCAGTTTTGTTTTGGTACTTAATTCATGATAGCTCTTTATTTCAACAACAAGAGATCGCGCAATGGCTGCCAGCCGGCTCAACGTTGAAAGATATTTTTTGCCGTTATCCTATCGTACAAACCCACCAAGAAGTGGTTTTTGACCATGCACTTCTGACTAAATGGGTTCCTATCACCTCTCCTGAACCTATTTACCTACGTATTTTACCCGCCTTAGTCATTGCGGATAGTGAGAGTGGCCGATTAGTAAGTATCAGTATCACTGCCCATTACGGGGAAAAAATAATAAACAATTCAATAACATTGAAAGTTAATTCAATAACTCAATAAGAATGCAAGGATAAAAAAAATGAGCCAATATCAAGAAATTTATATCAAAATTAGTGACATGATCTGTGACGCAAAAGATATAGAAGCAGAAGAGTTGAATGCGGATATGACTTTAGTCCAGTTAGAGTTTGATAGCTTAGATTATGTTGAACTTATGGTGCTTGTTAAACGTGACTTTAATGTTGTTTTAGATGCTGAATTTTTCCTAGAACATCCAGAAATTTCGGTAAAAGCACTGTGTGAACATATTGATAAGGAACCGAAATCTTAAAATGGCAAATAATCAATGGATACTCGTGACGGGAGGAAGCCGAGGAATTGGACTCGCACTGGTTAGTGAATTGCGACGCCACTGGAATGTGGTTTTTACTGGGCGTAACGTTGATGGTGTTAATGAAACACAAGCGAGTCTTGAAAACCCCGATTTAGATACATGGGTGAAAGGATCCCCGTGTGATGGCAAGAATGAAGCACAAGTTGATGCGCTTTCTAGCTCGTTATTGGAACAGTTTGGGGCTCCTACGGCTATTATTCATAATGCAGGTATCACTAGGGATGCCTTACATATTCATCAAGATGCTGAAATCTGGCGAGACGTGCTAGAGAACAACGTCATTTCCGTGATGAATTGGCACCGTAAATTATTACCTGCAATGTTGATGACGGGGAATGGCTCGATCGTATTGATGTCATCAATTACTGGGCTAAAAGGCAATATTGGCCAAACAGCTTATGCAGCGAGTAAGTCGGCGATGATGGGGTTGACGCGTTCATTGGCTCATGAAGTTGGGCGTTTTGGGTTACGTGTGAATTGTATTGCTCCGGGGCTTATTGATAGTGATATGACCCGTGCAATGCCTGAAGCTAAATTAAAAGCTATGTGCCAAAACATCCCGTTACGCCGCTTAGGGCAACCCCAAGAAGTGGCAGAGCTAGTTGAATTTTTGATTGGCGATAATAGCCAGTACTTAACAGGGCAAACATTGGTCTTAGATGGTGGCCTAACTGCGTAATGGATTGTTTTAATTACGGTTAGCAGAACAAATATTCACTCGATAATTTATATTTTATATTTCCCCTTAAACGTTTTAGTAAATTTCCGTTTAAGGGGTTTTTTTATGGGTTTAAACAACCTTATTTAAAGTGATTTATTCAGCTGCCGTATGGTTTTCATGCAGTGATGTGTGGGTAGTAAAGAGCTGTAATATGACACCAAGTAGTGCGCAGGCAGCCATTGCAAAGAAGGTATAAATATAGCCTAAAGAGCTATTCCAGCCTCCACCAAGATTAATTAACCAGCCCATTAATAGCGGGGATAATGCACCACCAATGAACATGGATGTGGTGATAATACCATTTGCAGTAGAAATGGATTGGTCATTGGCATTATCAGATGCCATAGCGTAGTAAATTGGCCAAACGGCATTAGCCACCAAGCCGAAGAACAGCTGTATAGCGATAATTTTTGGCATTGACGTTGCGAAGTAAAATAAAGCGATACCAATGCTCATCCATAAACCGCAAATGATTAAGGTTCTTTTTCGACCTAATATGTCTGATAGCCAAGGCCAAACAATTTGCCCGAGTACACCCGTTAATGTGAAGATGATACTCAGCCCCGCTGAAGCGGCTAAAGATAACCCAGAGACATGATATAAATAGGAGGGCAATACCATGCTGATCCCCATATAAACAATCTGAGTTAATAATGTATTCCCAGCTGTTAGTGCAATATTTCTATTTTTTAGTGTCTTAATAAAAATTTTAAATCCTTGGCCTTTTTGTACTTGAGTACTACTACTTTCTGCTGGTTTGGTCATGCCTGATTTTTCAATATGCTCATATAATATTGAGATCCGTGCTGCGGTTGAATATTTAGCCCAAAAAATCATAATAGGCAGTGCGACCACGAGTGGTATAAAGAAGCTATATCGCCAGTTCGCTTCGCCAAATTCAGAGATAATAAAACTTGCAACAACACCGCTTAATAAAGCTCCGATGGGATATCCAGTATGGTGTACACCAAGTGCAAAACCTCTTTTTTCTTTTGGCCACCATTCTGCCGTATTACTTACTCCAACAGGTTCACCCCAACCGGCACCGAGATTCACTCCAAATCTTAATAGGATAAAATAGGTTAAATTATGGCTAATAGCTTTAAAACCAGAAACAAATGAAATAGCGGTATAACCTAATACTAAAGGAACTTGAAAACGAGCACGTTTCCAACCTGAACCATATCGATCACTTAGAACTGAACCGGGTATATCTAAAATAGCGAGGGCTATCATAATAATAGCAACGATATTCCCCCATTCTTCAGGGCTTAAATTAAATTCCTGAGAAATAACAGGGCCTAGTCTTAATATCATTTCTCTATCATAAGCATTTAATAACCAAATAAGCCAGCAAACAAATAATGAGACCCACGAGAAACGATGTATTTTCTTAAATGATATTTTATTATTTGAAACATTATTTTTAATCATAATTGTAGCTCTTTTATAAGTATAATAATTTGTGAACCGTTGATATTCATTTTTGATTTAAACGTTATTTAACCCCCAAACCGTTTTTCAGGAATACCGGTCACACCAAGATTATGTATGGAGAAGACACTACCGCGTAATTGGCCATCTTCAGGAAAGCGAGGTAAAGGCGGCCTTGCCATCGATGTGACATATAAAATATCTAAGTTTTCACCTCCAAAAGCGACGCTGGTGACTTTCTTAACAGGCATTTCGATAATTCTGTCAATTTCGCCAGTAGGGCTATATCGAACGACTTTTCCTGCATATACAAGGGCATTCCAAAGATAGCCTTCACTGTCAACGGTCGCACCATCAGCAGCTCCACCCGATGAGGTGTTAACGGTACAGAATGTTTGGCGATTACTGATATTGCCTGTTAAGCCGTCATAATCATATTTCCATATTTCACCTGTCCATGTATCAGCGAAATAGAAAGTATCGCCTTTAGGCGACCAGCAAGGCGCATTTGAAACAATAATACTTTGTTCAATTTTATGAAGGGAATAGTCCGTATCTAGCCGATATAACGCACCTGACGGGGTCTCTTCTTGCATATCCATCGAACCGACAACAAAGCGTCCTTGCCTATCCACTTTCCCATCATTGAATCGATTATGAGGTTTATCACTTTCAGGTGAGTGCAGAAGATTTGTTTCTCCCGTAGCAAAATCAAGAAGATAAATTCCTTTCTCGAGTGCAACAATTGCGGAGTTTCCATCTTTACATAAAGCCATTGAACCAATTTTCTGCCTAACATCCCAGCTTTTAATTTCAGTTCCACGTTCCGTACAGGAAAATACACGGCCATCTAAACTGTCAATCCAATATAAGCGTTGCTGTTGAATATCCCAAACAGGGCCTTCCCCTAAATTATTCTTCAAATCTAATAATACATTTATTTTCATTTTTACAGCCTTATTAATAATATCGATTGATTAAAAGGAATGTATCTAATTAATTTAGATATGATGTGATATATATGATTGGCTATTGGTTAGAGGTAATCTTAATAGTAGGGAAGTACTATTAAAATAATGTGAAGATAGCTGTATTTATTGTACGGCCAATTGTTAATTTGTTTGTTCATTTGCACAATAGAAATGAATGGCGCAATTTATTAAGTAAAAAATATTTATTAAATAAAAAGGCTTTAAAATAGTTAAATCAACTCAACTTAAGAAATAATCTCACTATATTTATTTTAATTAAATTAATTTTTAAAGATAAAAACTGGGATGGTTTTATTTTCAATATTATTTAATGATTGCTAATGGATAAAAACCATACTTTTTGTGCTGGATTGTTGATCGTGCACAATACCCCGCGGTGCCTCGGTTATAGAATGGTAATTGGAAGTCGATAAATAAATTAAAGATAAAAATAAATTTCAAAAAAGCCATTTTAAAACGCTGAAGCAATGTTAAGTGAGGCAGATTATGAGTAAAGCATTATCTGAGGGAGTACTCCAATCGGAGATCAGCCGCAGGAAGCTAATGCAAACCAGTACCGTCGGGGGACTCGCACTTGCAAGTGGAGCGCTAAGTTTACCTTTTAATAGTGTTGCTGATACCAGTGAAATCACACCCAAAACAGCCATACCTGAAGAAAAAATAGTTTGGAGCGCATGTACCGTTAACTGTGGAAGCCGTTGCCCACTGCGTATGCATGTGGTTGATGGTGAAATCAAATATGTCGAAACTGACAATACCGGTGATGATGTTTACGGTAATAAGCACCAAGTTAAAGCCTGTTTACGCGGGCGCTCAATGCGCCGTCGTGTCTATAACCCTGACCGCTTGAAATACCCGATGCTGCGCGTTGGGGCACGTGGTGAAGGTAAATTCAAACAAATTAGTTGGGAAGAAGCCTACGATTTAATTAGCGACAATCTAAAACGGATTATTGCCGATTATGGCAATGAAGCGGTGTACTTGAACTATGGAACAGGCACATTAGGTGGCACAGTCGCACGTTCATGGCCGCCAGCGAATTCACCAATCGCCCGCTTGATGAACTGCATGGGCGGCTATTTAAATCATTACGGTACCTATAGTACAGCACAAATCAGCTGTGCGATGCCTTATACCTATGGTAGCGGGGCGGGTAATAGCGTTTCTGATATCGAAAACTCCAAGTTGGTGGTTCTGTTCGGAAACAACCCTGCCGAAACCCGTATGAGCGGTGGTGGGATCACTTATCAACTCGAGCAAGCCCGTGAGCGTTCTAATGCAAGAATGATCGTGATCGACCCGCGTTATACTGATACAGCAGCAGGGCGTGAAGACGAGTGGATCCCAATCCGTCCGGGAACAGACGCCGCATTGGTGGCAGGGATCGCTCATGTGCTGATCACTGAAAATATGGTTGACCAACCTTTCTTAGATAAATACTGCGTCGGCTATGATGAGAAAACGCTACCCGCAGATGCTCCGAAAAATAGCCACTACAAGGCATATATTTTAGGGTAAGGGGATGACGGTGTAGAAAAAACACCACAATGGGCTGCGCAAATCACCGGTATTCCTGCTGATAAAATCATCAAACTAGCGCGTGAAATCGGTTCCGCAAAACCTGCTTATATTAGCCAAGGTTGGGGGCCACAGCGCCATTCGAACGGCGAGCAAACCGCACGTGCGATTGCGATGTTACCGATTTTAACCGGTAATGTGGGTATAAATGGGGGAAATACGGGGGCTCGTGAAGGGAACTATGATATTCCATTTGAGCGGATGCCAACGTTAGAAAACCCAGTCAAAGCAAGTATTTCCGTATTTTTATGGACCGATGCGATAGAGCGCGGCCCTGAAATGACCGCAACTCATGATGGGGTAAGAGGTAAAGATAAACTGGATGTTCCGATTAAGTTTATTTGGAACTACGCCAGCAACAGTTTAATCAATCAACACTCTGATATTAATAAAACGCATGACATCCTTCAGGATGATAAAAAATGTGAAATGATAGTAGTGATTGATAACCATATGACGGCTTCAGCGAAATATGCGGATTTAGTCCTGCCAGATTGTACCGCGTCTGAACAAATGGATTTTTGCTTGGATGGTGCTGCTAGTAATATGGGGTATGTGATTTTCGCCAGCCAAGCCATTGAACCACGTTTTGAGAGCAAAACGGTGTATGAAATGTGTACACAAATCGCACGCCGTATGGGGGTTGAAGAGAAATTTACCGAAGGGCGAACCCAAGAAGAGTGGCTACGCCATTTGTATGAAATCTCACGACAAAAGTTACCTGAGCTACCTGATTTTGAGACATTCCAGCAGCAAGGGATTTACAAAAAAATGAACCCACAAGGGCATGTCGTGGCACATAAAGCCTTCCGCGAAGACCCAATTGCAAACCCATTAAATACCCCGTCAGGAAAGATTGAGATCTATTCATCTCAATTAGCGGATATCGCGAAAACATGGACGCTCGCAGAAGGTGATTTGATATCAGCACTCCCAATGTATTCACCAGGCTTTGAAAGCCATGATGATAAGCTCACCGAAAAATACCCACTGCAACTGAGTGGTTTCCACTATAAATCACGAGTTCACTCCACTTACGGCAACATTGATGTGCTTAAGGCTGCTTGTTTACAAGAGATGTGGATCAACCCTATTGATGCAAAACGTCGCAATATTAAAGATGGCGACATAGTGCGTATTTACAACGATAGAGGGGAAGTGCAGATCGCTGCCAAAGTGACCCCACGCATCATCCCAGGGGTTGTGGCTATGGGGGAAGGGGCATGGTACGCACCTGATGAAAACAAGGTGGACCATGGTGGTAGCCTAAACGTCCTGACGACTCAGCGCCCGTCACCGTTAGCGAAAGGTAATCCGCAACACAGTAATTTGGTTGAAGTGGCAAGGGTATAGGGAGATAAATCATGACAACACAATATGGTTTTTATATTGATTCCGCACGATGCACCGGATGCAAAACGTGTGAATTAGCGTGTAAGGACTACAAAAATTTATCTCCTGCGGTGAATTTTAGACGCATTTATGAATATGCAGGGGGAGATTGGCAAGAAGATAACGGTGTATGGCATCAAAACGTATTTAGTTATTATTTGTCGATTTCATGTAACCACTGCGAAGACCCTGCTTGTGTGAAAGTGTGCCCAAGTGGCGCGATGCATAAACGTGAAGATGGCTTTGTCGTTGTGGATGAAAGTGTGTGTATTGGCTGCCGCTATTGCCATATGGCTTGCCCATACGGTGCGCCGCAATTTGATAGCGAAAAAGGGCATATGACCAAGTGCGATGGTTGCTATGAACGTGTTGCGGTTGGCAAAAAACCGATTTGTGCTGAGTCTTGCCCACTGCGTGCATTAGATTTTGGTCCCATTGAAGAGTTACGTGAAAAACATGGCAATTTGGCAGAGATTGCGCCACTACCTGAAGCGCATTATACCAAGCCCAATATTGTCATTAAACCCAATGCCAATAGCCGTCCTGTCAATGATACGACAGGCCATTTAGCCAATCCTCGGGAGGTATAACATGGGCAATGGATTACACGAATGGCCGCTGATTTTATTTACGGTATTAGGCCAAAGTATTGCAGGTGGCGTGATTGTGACAGGGCTTGCTTGGTTATCGACAGATGATAAATCCCAAAAACAGCGCATTGTGAATGCAATGTTGGCGTTATGGGTGTTGATGGGCTTAGGCTTTCTCGCATCCATGATGCATATGGGCTCACCGATGCGTGCATTTAACTCGATGAACCGTGTGTTTGCGTCATCATTAAGTAACGAAGTGCTGTTTGGCTCCATTTTCTTTGCTTTGGGCGGCCTATGGTGGCTGTTATCTGCAATGAAAAAAATGCCAACAGGGTTAGACAAAGTGTGGTTAATCATCACCATGCTGGTGGGGCTGTTATTTGTTTGGGCAATGACTCGAGTTTATATGATAAGCACGGTGCCAACATGGAATACGCCACATACCACCATTGGTTTCTTTATGACTTTGTTTGTTGTTGGGCCAATTTTAGGCGCACTTTTATTACGCGTAGCTAAATTTCCGTTTAATAGTGGTAAGTTAGCAGCAATTAGTATCGTGGCTTATATTGTGACTATCGCGTCAGTACTACTGCAAAGCGGAGAAATTGCATTAATTGCCACTTCTGTTCAAAAAGCAGTGGATTTAGTCCCTGATTTTGGTGTTTTACAAGTGATACGCTTAGTGGTGACCAGTCTTGGGTTACTGCTATGGATTTTGCCTGTTGTGCGACAAAATCAGCCTTCAGTATTGAGTCTACTTCTGGGTACCGTGCTGGTACTGATTGGTGAATTTATCGGTCGTGGGCTATTCTATGGTTTACATATGACAGTCGGTATGGCTGTGGCTTAATTGGTAAACCTTTCAGCGCAGGAGATGGTTTCCCTGCGCTGATAACTTCAGAGACAATCAATATGCAAGAAGCGCACTTTCTTGAGCACGTCGCAGTCACAGGGCGAGTTCTGGGGTCTTTATTTTATTTCTCACCAGAAAATGAAAACAACGCAGAGATTATTTCGATTTTACAAGAGCCAACTTGGCATGAAGAATGGCCATTTTCCTTACCTTCTTTAGCAAAAATTAGCCAGCTTTTACAATCCAGTGCTCAGGAGAATGAACCCCTCAGTGAAGCATGGCAGCGCTTGTTTATCGGGCCTTATGCTTTACCCGCGCCTCCTTGGGGCTCAGTCTGGTTAGATAAAGAAAAGATTGTTTTTGGTGACTCAACCGTTGAGCTGCGCCAATGGATGCGTACTAAAGGTGTTGAGCCAGTGACAACACAAAAAGAGCCAGAAGACCACTTTGGGCTGATTTTGATGTTAGCGGCTTGGCTCGCTGAGCAAAATCGCAGAGCTGATTTAGAAGAGTTACTCGCTTGGCATCTATTACCTTGGTCGGCACATTTTCTCGAAGTATTGATAGATTCGGCTAACAGCGATTTTTACTGCGCATTGGCGATACTGGCCAAAGAAACATTGGATGGATATCAACAACAGTTAACATTGCCTGTATTAGAGAAAGTGGTGTTTTACAAAGATACGTTATAAATAAAAATAGCACCGCTATCATTTGCACGGTGCTATTGGTTTTTCATATCAATCAGCTATTGATATTTACTGTTGTGAATCACTTTGTTGCATATACGGTGTATACACACCGGTTAAGCTTTCAAGAAAGGCAACAATGTCATCGACATCTTTCTGTGGCAGTTCTTTACCGACTTGATAACGCAGCATCAGTTTCACTGCTTCATCTAAGGTGGCGACATCCCCACGGTGGAAATAAGGCGCTGTTAATTCAACATTTCTTAGCGTTGGTACTTTTTGGCGTAATTTATCACGCTCATCAGAGGTGACATTCATACGACCAATATCTTGTGCAGTGATTTCACCAAACTCATAGTCTTTTTTCAAACCAAGCGGTTCGAAGGAACGACCACCTAAGATCACACCACCATGGCAGGTTGCACATTTGTTTTCTTTAAATAACTGGTAGCCATGGAGTTGTTGCGCGGTTAATGCAGTCTTGTCGCCTCTTAACCAATTATCAAACGGAGAGTCTGGGGTGATTAAGGTTTTTTCGAACTCTGCAATCGCATCTGTGATGGTGTCACCCGTGAACCCTTCTGGGTAAACGGCATTGAAATCTTGCTTTAAGACAGGGTCTTTATCCAGTTTTTCAATGATTTCATCCCATGATTTTGATGCCATTTCGATAGGGTTTAATGGTGGGCCACCGGCTTGGGCTTGTAAATCAGGTGCTCTACCATCCCAAAACTGTTCGACATTAAATACCGAGTTAAACACCGTTGGCGCATTGATTGGACCTACTGCACCGCCAACACCAATTGACGTTTTACGGCCATCAACACCACCTGCATTGAGCGCGTGGCAGTGTGCACAAGAAATCGTGCTATCCCCTGACAGACGCGCATCATGATACAAGCGGAAACCTAATGCGACTTTTGCATCATCGACATCCAGTGATTTTGGAATTGGTTGAATTGGTTCATTGCGGTGCTCAGCAGCGGTATCTTGGCTGGTATAGTGTTCTTCCCGCTGTTTAGCTATCCAATTCAATAGGTTATCACGTTCTTCGTCACTGACGCTACTGGCCCAATGAAGTGCAACATAACGCGTTGGTGGCATGGTGTGGTTCTGCATAACCCACTCAATTTTATTTAATTCACTTTGCGGTACAGGTTCTCCTGCGATGAGTGCAGCGCGAGCGGCCTCAAGGTTGAATGATTTATAACCTAGCTGAATATCGTACTCCATCAGTTGCTTAGCAATGGGGAATGATGCGTAGGCAGGTAAATCAGTTGACGGCGTGTGACAGTAATCGCATCCTTTTTCAGCAAAGAACTTTAGGACTTGATTATTTTCTGCAATTTTAGATGTCTGAATGTCATTATTTTCTCTTCGTTGGTTATCGTGATACCACACATATCCAGATAACCCAAAATAACCGAGTAAAAGCAAAAATATGACAGCGACCGTAATGCGAGTAAGTTTTTTCATTACACTATCCTTGAAAGATTGCGGTCAAATATATTTAAATATTTTTTAATTAATATAATTCTACAGCCGGACTATGATGGATAAATAAGTCTGAGAGGTTCTTGATTTTTATCAATGATGGCCATCGGTTTAAGCAATTGCTGAAATAAGATTTGCCTATCAATGGTCGGGAAATAAATAATCCGAAGAAATTGTTTTAATTTAACCATATGAAATATATGTGTTATTTAATATTTTTTGTGGCTGAAATATTATTGTCTGAGTAAAATGATTAGATGGCATTTATGATGAGTTTCTTTATTTCTTAAATTATCAAAATGAATTTAAGAAATTGAGTGTTTTTTATTTGTTGTAAATTAAATGCTTGTTTGAACTTGCTAGCTAATCTCACAAGGAAATCATGAAATTAAATTTTATCATTTAAACTTTAGGCTTTATTTATAATGAAAATGAACAAAAGTTAAAAATTAATTGTTAATTAAAAAACTATTTTTTTACGAAAAATAAGACAGTGTTCGACAATGGTCGTTAATACTAAGGTACTAGTTTCAAGCCAGCACTCAATAGGATTATTAGCATTTTTATGGGTATTTTCCTTTTCTTATTATAATGGGTAAATTTAGAGGTTTCATTACTCTCTCAAGTAGCGAATCATAGAAGAATCTATGCTAGGTTTTTATCAATCTTGTCTACAAAAGTCTACGTCAGCTCGTTACATCAAGAGTTTTGGTTTGAAGAATGACAAATCCCTCTGAGTATGTCGATATGTGGTTATTTGATGAAAAATATTTGCTCTATCTGTTGAATCATAGAAGAATAATAAACAATAGCATGTTTTTCTTTGCGAAAGATAAAATTGAACACAGTACGTTTTCAATGGGTGAAGAGTGTGAATTTAATTTTTAAATTCTTAAACAATTTTTTTATGTACTTAGAACTTAATATTACGGTTCCTTATTATGTATATACTTAAAAGAATACTCATAAGTCTTTGCTTATGTAACTTATTATTTTTTTTATTAAACCCATTGGCAATATCAAAGCCAACCTCAGTACCCAAAGAAGTAATCACAGTTGGTGTTTTTGCTGATAGGGGGGTAGAAGAGGCGAGTAATCGTTGGCAAAAGACTATAGATTGGCTAAATGAGCGTCTCCCAGAATATCACTTCACTCTACAGCCTTTATTACTAGAACAGTTACAAGAAGAAATTTTACGGCAACGTTTACCTTTTATTATCGTTAATCCCTCTGAAAGTATCCGTATTGGTCGAAAATCATCACTCTCTTGGTTAGCAACTTTGATTAGCCCTATGGATAGCGGAACAAAATATTCAACAGGGTCCGCGGTTTGGGTGAAAGAAGAAAGTGTTATATCTTCAATTGAAGAGTTATCGGGGCATTCGATTGGGACTGCGAGTAAACAAGCTTTTGGCGGGTTTATGGCATTTGCTCATGATGTCATTCATGAAAGGAAGCTAAAGGGATATTTTTCTCATCTGGTTGAGATTGGCTACCCTCATGAACATGTTGTGGATGCATTGGTTAGTGGGCAAATAGAGGGGGCGATCTTACCTGTTTGTTTGATTGAATCTATGATTTTAAAAGGTGAATTAAAGCCAAATCAATTACGTATACTTGGTCAACGAAATAAATCTGACGCGCATTGTAAAGTATCTACTCATTTATATCCTAATTGGAGTTTTGCTATGACTAATGCGGCAGACCGTTTATTGGCTAAGCAAGTCGTTGTTGCTTTATTCGATATTCCGTCAGATTCTTCTGCTGCAAAAAGTGCCCAATCTCTGGGATGGAGTGTTCCTGAAAGTCAAATTGAGTTAGATCGGTTATTTACTGACTTAGGGGTGCATCCACTACAAGAAAAATGGTGGTATCAAACTTGGAATTGGTTAATTAATAATTACTACGCTACCATTGCTGGTCTATTACTGTTTGCAATTCTTCCTATTCAATATTTCTTTTTGTCTCTTCGTTACCGAAAGAATTATCTCAAACTGAGACATGCTCAAGAAAGTTTGCATAAGGTTCAACGTCACGCATTAGTTGATAAATTAGGTTCAGGCTTGGCACATGAATTGAATCAGCCTCTAGCTGCAATTCGCCTCTATGCTGAAAGTGAAATTTCACGAAGGAATCAAGGCAAATTAGATACAGATATCACTGTACCCTTAGATAAAATCCATCGACAGGTTAATCGAGTCGATGAGGTTGTGCGCCGTTTTCGTTCATTACTTCAAAAGAAAGCAATAGAAAAAAAGTATATAGATATAAATGCATTAATCGGTGGAACAATAGATTTAGTTAAAATATATGCAGATCAAAAGCACGTTCACTTACATTGGAAGTCAGCTAGTGATGCAGTTTTTATCTTTGGGGATAAAGCAGCAATTGAACAATTGCTTGTGAATTTGTTGACAAATGCAATTGATGCTACATTTCAAAATAATCGTGAACAAGTCACCATTACCTTAACGAAAACAAATGATAAAGTTGAAGTATCGGTTTACGATCAGGGTACAGGTTTATCAATGCCTTTTGAAAAGTTGTTAACTCCATTTGTGACAACGAAGCAAGATGGTATTGGTTTAGGGTTGGTGATTTGTAAAGAAGTCATGGAGTCCCATTTCGGTGAGTTTGAATTGATAAATTTATCAACCGGAGGCTGCCGAGCTGTAGCTCGTATCCCTATAGCTAAAGTTAAATAAAATATATTGACTGTACCCCGTCTTAATGTTCGGGAGCTCCAGAGGATTTTGGGATGAAAAAATCATTTTTATTTGTAGTTGATGATGATGAGTCCGTATTAGACGCCTTGGAATTTATGCTACAAGGTGAAGGGTATGAGCCATTATGTTTCTCATCAGCAGAAGCATTTTTGGACTTTATTCAAAAACAATCAGGTGTATTGCAAGGATGCCTGGTTCTTGATAGCCGAATGCCAGGAATGAGTGGGCAAGAACTACAAGTTATCCTTCAACAGAATCATAAAACTTTAGGTATAATTTTTATTACTGGGCATGGTGATGTCCCTATGGCAGTTGATGCGCTTAAACTCGGTGCCGTAGACTTTTTACAGAAACCTATCTATAGGGAGTCATTGCTTAGTGCGGTAGAAGCCGCGTTGTCTTATAGTAAAAAACAAATATATCAAAAAAATTATATTGAAAAATATCAAAAACTTACGCAACGTGAACGTGATATTTTAGCCTTGCTTGCGAATGGGAAAAATAATCTAGAAGTGTCAAATATTCTTCACATATCACCACGGACTGTAGAAGTTCATAAAGCGAGTACACTACGTCACTTGGATGTAACTACATTGGCGGAAATGATTAAAATTTACATTCAGATTGAGCCATTTATAGCAACTATTCCTCCTCCTCCAATGAGAATTCGGCGAAAAAAATAAAACCGTATTATTGACGCTTATTGATTAGATAGTTCTTGGTTAGCGTATCTAATTTGATAAATATGAATATATTTCAATTGGTTATGATGTTGTTTTTGATGTTCTATTAATTATAAAATTTAGCAGTAATCGCTGAATTCAAAAACAGTGAACCACATTATATACCCATGTTTTATGTGGGTACCCCTAATAGAAAAATGGCCAAAAAATCGTAAATATACTTATAAGGATTTAATACTATATAGGTATATGGTTATGGCACAACAGTATGGTTTTTTTGTTGATACGAGTAAATGTACTGGCTGTAAAACTTGTCAGGTTTCTTGCAAAGATAAAAACGAATTACCAATCGGCGTTAATTTCCGCCGTGTATATGAATACACAGGTGGTGAATGGACTAAACAAACTAGTGATGATACATGGCAACAAAATGTATTTGCCTATTATGTTTCGATTAGTTGTAATCACTGCAGTAATCCTGCTTGTACAAAAGCTTGCCCTACAGGAGCAATGCATAAGCGTGAGCATGATGGCTTAGTTGTTGTTGATGAAAAAATTTGCGTAGGTTGCCGCTACTGTGAAATGGCTTGCCCATATGGAGCGCCGCAGTATAACCCTGAAAAAAAACATATGACAAAGTGTGATGGATGCTTTGAGTTAATAGCTCAGAATAAAGCGCCAATTTGTGTTGCATCTTGTCCTTTACGGGCTCTTGATTTTGGGCCAATGGATTTCCTTCGAACTAAATATGGTGAAACGGCTAATATCGCTCCCCTACCAGATTCCAATCTGACTCAACCATCTTTAATTATTCGACATAATCGTCATGCTAAGCCTACTCATAGTCAGCAAGGCTTTATCATTAATAAGGCGGAGTGGTAACTATGCAGGAATTTCCTTTAGTTTTTTTTACTGTATTAGCTCAAGCAGTCGCTGCTAGTTTTATATTCTTGCAGTACTTGCGAGTCATTTCAGTCAGCTATCAATTTCTGATAAATAAAAAGCAGCTTACTAATATTTTCATTATATTACTTATTTTACTTGGAATATCAGGGGCCGTGGCATTAACTCATTTAGGTACTCCTTTACGGGCTCCAAATGTGTTACTCGGTTTAACCCATTTATCAGCTATGTCAATAGAAATTATAACGATATCTATTTTTGGTGCCATGTTATTTTCTCTGATATTTCTTGAAAGGCTTAATATAAATAATGTGATAAAAATAATTATCAATGTTATTGCTACTATTTTTGCATTTGCACAAATCATTGCCATTTCAAATGTTTACTATTTGGATACTGTTTATTTATGGAATTCGGAATGGACGTTAATAAACTTTATATCTAGTGGTTTTATTTCAGGTTCACTACTGATTGCACTGATCATTAAAATAGTCACTAATCAAGAAGATAGTCGGAAATTTTTTAACAAACTGTGGAGTGTTATTTTTATTATAAGTATGGCAGTTAATACTGGATATTTAATGCATTTTTTTACCCAGTTAGTTATAGAAAATATAATTTTACCTCAATGGATTAAATTGTTTTTGTTCATCAAAATGATGCTGATTGTATGTGCTTTTACTTGGATAATCAGAAGTGCTGTACAGATTAAAACAGTCTCTTTAATACTTGTCACGCTTTTAGTCTTCAGTGCGGAGTTATTAGGCCGTGCCGTATTTTATGAGTTAATTACATTTAATCACCTCTAGAATTCTTATTAAAAATAGAGATATCATTATGCTTAAAGATACAAAAGACCAATTTGAAAAAGAACGTTATACGCTTTCTCGACGCCATTTTATAAAGCTGGGAACATTTTTAGGTTCAGGTGCTTTTTTATCTACTCATTCTATGAATGCAATAGCATCAGCAGTAATAGAAACTCATATTGGAGAAGTAACAAAATGGCATAACTGCTGGGCACATTGTCATTCCAGTTGTTTACTAAAGATTGTTACAGAAAATAATCAGATAAAGCGAATTGAAACTGATGATATAGGTAATGATCAATTCGGACAGCATCAAGTTCGAGCATGTTTACGTGGGCGTTCGCTACATAAACGTACATTTTCACCAGATCGCTTGAAATATCCAATGAAAAGAGTTGGCAAACGAGGAGATGGTGAGTTTAAAAGAATTAGTTGGGATGAAGCATTAGAAGAAATATATACTAGGCTGAGTAAAATTATTAGCCAATATGGTAATCAGGCTATATTTAGCCGTATAGGCTATGGTAAACCTGATGGACCCTATCATTTTGTTCCTCGCTTCCTTAATATGATTGGTGGTTTTCTATCACCTGTTGGTAATTATAGTAGCCACCAAATTGATACTGCCTCAACTTATACCTATGGGGATAAGTCTTACACAATGGGGAGTGCTCCAACAGAATTAGCTCGTTCAGACCTCATTGTTTATTTTGGTAATAACCCCGCTAATACTAGAATGAGCGGAGGTAGTGATACTTATCATTATCAAGTTAGCAAAGCGAAAAGTTCTGCTCGGACTATTATTATTGACCCTCAATATACTGATACAGCTTGTGGGCGGGAAGACCAATGGATTCCAATTCGCCCAGGAACAGATGCTTTATTAGTCGAAGCGTTGTCATGGGTTTTGATTACCGAAAAATTTGTTGATGAAGCTTTCTTAAAGGAATATTGCTACGGTTATGATGCAGAGCCTGCGATACCAGAGCATGGGCTACCCGCTTTAGACGCATCACTTAGTTATAAAGCGTATATTTTAGGGCAGGGTGAAGATGGAATAGAAAAAAGACCTGAATATGCGGCTCATATTTGCGGTGTTCCTAGCGAGCAAATATATAAGCTAGCGCGTGAATTAGGTAATGCTAAAGCTCCATTTATCGCTCAAGGTTGGGGGCCTCAACGTCATGCAGCTGGTGAGCAAACAGCCCGGGCCATATTTATGTTACCAATTTTACTTGGAAAAATTGGTTTGCCTGGAACGAATAATGGCGGCTCAGATTTTTTATTTCATAAAACTGATATTGCTAAGATGCCTACAGGCAAGAACCCCGTCAAAGCAAAAATACCTTGTTTTAAATGGTCGGAAGCGATCCTACGAGGTCACGAAATGACATCATTAAGTGACGGTATTGAAGGTGAAGATAAGCTTAACACAGATGTAAAATGTGTGTTTATGTATCAAGGTAATTGGCTATTAAATCAACATTCTGACTGTAATGCAATGGCTAAAATATTAGCCAATGAAGAGCTGCTTGAGTTTATTTTTGTCATGGATAATCATATGACTGCAAGTGCCAAGTTTGCAGATATCTTACTGCCTGATATCACATGGCTAGAAAATTCACGCGTTGTTGCATTTTCTACACATATAACAAAAACAGAACATGTATTGGATCCATTATATGAGTGTCGCCACCCTTATGATGTGTTTTCAGATTTAGCAGAAAAGTTTGGCATAGGAGAGCAATATAGAGAAGGTAGAACATGGGATGATTGGCAACGTCATTTATATGAAGAAAGCCGGGTTAAACATCCTAATTTTCCTAGTTATCAGGAATTGTCACAAAAGAAAACAATACGTAGACCTTTCGATCCTGAAGAAGATCGCTATGTATTGAAAGCATTCAGATTAAATCCTAAAGAAAATGCATTATCAACGGAATCAGGAAAAATTCAGATATATAGCCATAAGCTAGCTAAAATCGCGAATACTTGGCAATTAGATGAAGGGGACAAAGTTACTCCTTTACCGCAATATATACAAACATGGGAAAGCTACACGGATATAGATACGAAGAAACGATATCCACTACAGCTAATAGGATTTAAATCAAAAGGGCGTCCACATTCTACATTCTATAATGTCCCTTGGCTGCGAGAAGTCATTGAAGATGCATTGTTGATTAATCCTATTGATGCCAGTGAGCGTCGCTTGGAGCAAGGACAACTTATTCACGTTTACAATGATCGGGGAACTATCCAGATACCGATTAAAATCACACCTCGTATTATGCCAGGTGTTGTCGCTTTGGCTGAAGGAGCATGGTATAAGCCGGATTCTAATGGTATCGATATAGGCGGATGCATTAATACTATTACTCGCTTAAGACCTACTGCATTGGCTAAAGCCAACCCACAAGGCACCAATTTGGTAGAAGTTAAAGCTATATAGTTGCTGTAGTTTATGGGGAAAGAGGCAAGTGATGAGAAATGACCAAAGTATTATTACAGATACTCAATTACAACTTGAACCATCAGAAACTGTTGTTACATTGAAGTTGTTATACCAATTATTTTTTTTCGAGCCAAATGCTATACTTTTAAAAGAAGTCTGTTCAAGTGGTATTTTATTATATTGGCAAGAAAAATTAGGTAATGATTGTAGTGTATTAGAAAACTATTTATCTGATGAAAATGTTTTAGATAAATTACAGGCAGACCATTTATCATTATTTGTTGGTATTGGAATGCCTCTAGCTCCACCATGGGGCTCTGTCTATCTAGATGAAGAAAATTTATTATTTCGCTCATCAACTTATCAGTGGATAGCTTTTTTAGAAGAGCATAAATTACGATATATACTTGATGAAAAACAACCGCAAGACCATATAGGGTTAATGCTGTCAGTATTAGCGACACTATGGCAAAAAATAATGGACCCAAATTTAAAGGGTGAAGATAAGGAGTATTATAAACATGCAACTCGTATTGTTTTATATGAACATCTTCTTACTTGGGAAGAACGTTTTTGCCAATTAGTTTATCAAAATACAAAAACTCCAGTGTATCGATTGGCTGGGGAGATTACACATATAGTAGTAAATATGTTAGCAAGAGAATTACAAGTACAGCGTACAATGACCAAGCTGTTTTTCTAAATAATGCTCCCGCCAATATAAGGCGGGAGATAAAGTTAAAGGATTAATTATACATTTTCTTAATGCTGACCTTTTATCTTACATGTTTGTTAATTATTCCTTTAAATTTAATGCGCAATTGTGAATGAGTAGTATGGATTAATTATTTATAAGGATTTTTTAATAATGTTAATTTGAAAATAAATGTAATAAATAATTCAGAAACAATTAGGATGCGGATCATAAAAATACGCTTATAAAGAGAGTTCAGTCCCTGACATAAATAAGTTACACGATAAAAGTTTATATTTGATAGAACAATATTGGCATACTTTAGTGAGCTTAAATGAGGGGTAAAGTTTAAAAAAGCACAAGGTGAGCTCATAATAACTACCTTGTGCGATTTAAGTACTTTGGTTGGTAAAAATGACTTAACTTATATCATTCGCATCGTGGCGTTCGCGTACTTGCTGTGCAGGATCACCTTGTAGGCGATTAACCCGTCGACCGCGCTGTACTGCTGGGCGTGCATAGACTTCATCAGCCCAACGAATGACATTTTTATATTCATGGACAGATAAAAACTCAGCGGCATCATAAAGCCAACCTTTCACTAATGCACCGTACCACGGCCAGATGGCGATATCAGCGATACTGTAGTTTTCCCCTGCAACATATCTATGTTCTGCTAAACGTTTGTCTAACACATCTAATTGACGCTTGGTTTCCATTGCAAAGCGGTTAATAGGGTATTCAAATTTTTCAGGAGCATAGGCATAAAAATGGCCAAAACCGCCACCTGCAAAAGGTGCTGAGCCCATTTGCCAAAATAGCCAAGATAAGGTTTCAGCACGTTCTGGTTGAGTTGTGGGTAAAAAAGCAGAAAATTTTTCAGCTAAATAGGTCAGAATCGAACCTGATTCGAATACTCGGATTGGCTCCTTACCACTTCTGTCGACTAAGGCGGGGATTTTTGAGTTAGGGTTAATTTCAACGAAACCCGAACTAAATTGGTCTCCTTCACCGATATTAATTAGCCAAGCATCGTACTCAGCCTCCTTAATGCCAAGGGCTAATAGCTCTTCTAACATAATAGTGACTTTTTGCCCGTTCGGTGTTCCTAATGAATATAGCTGTAGTGGGTGCTTACCTACAGGTAAAGATTTTTCGTGAGTTGCACCGGAAATTGGACGATTAATATTGGCGAATTTTCCGCCATTACCTTGCTCCCATTGCCAGACATTAGGGGGAATATAAGGGGTGTTTGCCATGAGTTAACTCCTTAACCGTTTTCAAAGATGGCGATTGCTTTCTCATCATTTCTTTCATTATGACCGTGTTCCACTGTAGCAATCTCTAGTGAATTCACCACTATTATTATCTTATTGGGTTTGGTGAGAAGGCTAAATAGCACAGAGTGCAAGAGCAGATAGGGGATAAACGGGCTTGTTAGGTATTAACCCTGAACTCTTTTTCGTTTGTGAGTCGTTGTTTATACGCACAATGGAGGTTGAGTTCTTTATAGGAATTTCTGTGCCTTTTGGGTGGTTCGCCAATAACAAAAGGTAAATATTTTCATTTGTTATAAAAATCAGGGTGTGAAATGAGACCTAAATAAAAAAAAAACGTTAACAAATGGGTTGTGCAGATCACTAATTCAAATAAAAAAAGGGTGTGAATAATTTGTGAAGATTGGCACTAATTTATCGGAGTGTATTTTATACATTGATAGCATATCAGTCATATTCAGCGGTATCGGAGTGTGTCCATGCTTGTGCCAAATTCAAACATCTACCAAAGCTTATTACAGAGAGCAAAAGCGCAGCCAGACGCTGTTGCCATTGTATTTGAAGAGCAAAGTTGGAGTTATCGCCAATTACTTGTGAAAGTAAACCAAACAATGTTGTGGCTAACAACCACCGTGCAGTTGAAAAAAGGCGATCGAATTGTACTCGGCTGGGGTAATACGATTGAATTTTGCCAATTATTTTATGCCGCGGTAGGGCTGGGTATTCAGGTAATGCCCTTAAGTACCAAAATGAAAGAATTTGAAGGTAAAGAGCATTTATCCTGTATTAATGCCGATGCCATTTTTTGGGATGATACATACCAACCATGGCTGGCACAGCTCAGTGAAAAAGGAGTTAGCCTTTCTCAGTGGCGTAATTTAATCCTTACCGATGAAATTAATTTTATTAACCAAGTTGATGAAGAAGACCCAGCGGTGGTGATATTCACTTCGGGCACAACGGGAACACCGAAAGGTGCTGTGATCACGCACAAGAATATATTATCTGCTGTATATGCCTATCAGGAAACGTTAAAATTATCTGAACACGATAAAACAATTTTGGCTGTACCGATTTATCATATTACGGGGCTCTCCGCTATTTTAGCATTATTTATTCATATTGGTGGTACGATCTATCTTCAGAAAAAATTTAATGCAAAAGATATTATCTCAACAATTGCAAGAGAGAAAATAACATTTCTACATGGTTCTCCAACTGTATTTATATTGTTAATTCAAAAAATAAAAGAAAATAAAAGTATTAATCTAGAAAGATTTAATTCATTAAAAATGATTGCTTGTGGTGCAGGGCATTTAAATGAAGGTACGATTAAAGAGCTTTCTTATATATTCGCCAAAACATCTATTCATTCTATTTATGGTTTGACTGAGACATCATCCCCTGCCACCATATTTCGTGAAGATATTCGTTATAGTGATAAGAAAGCGAGCTCAGGTACACCAGTTCCCGGATTACAGGTGGCCATACGTGACGATAACGGTAAAGATAAACCCGCTAACACGACAGGTAACATTTGGGTGAAGGGGGATGTTGTTATCCAACGTTATTGGCCTGACAGCCCTGCGAACACGACATCATTTAATGATGGTTGGTTTTTCACAGGGGATATTGGTTATAGGGATGATGATGGTTTTCTTTATATTCAAGATCGAATTAAAGACATGATTAACCGTGGTGGTGAAAAAATATATTCTATTGAAGTCGAAGATTTGATTTCTAATTATCCGGGTGTTAATGAAGTCGCTGTCATTCCAATTGAAAGTACCATTTATGGTGAAGAGCCTATTGCATTTATTATTCCTGAAAACCAAGTATGTTTAACCAGTAAAGAAATTATTGAATGGTTAAAAGACAGGGTGCCAACTTATAAAGTTCCAGTAAGAATTATGTTTACACGTAATTTTCCTAGAACGTGGAATGGGAAAATAAGTAAGAAAGATTTGAAATTACGATATTACTCTTTAAATAACTAAATTCTAAATTAGTTTTTAATTAATCAAAAAGGGGCTATGAAATATTAGCCTTCAGGTAGGTTTTATCATGAATAATAAATTTATTTCGAAACAAGATGCCGCTAAATTAATTAATAATGGCGATACGATTTGTACTGTGGGAATGACATTAACCAGTGCTGCTGAATCTATTTTATCGGCAATTGAACAACGTTTTTTATCCGAGGGTACACCAAATCAATTAACACTGGTTCATGCGGCTGGACAGTGTAACCGTATTCGAGGGAATCAACACTTTGCCCATGAAGGGATGGTGAAACGGATCATTGGTTCCCATTGGGGGTTAGCACCTCGATGGATGCAAATGATTAATGATAACCAAGTCGAAGCGTATTGCCTCCCTCAAGGGCAAATGGTGCACTTATATGGCGCAATGGCTGCAGGCTTACCGGGGCGCTTATCCAAAGTAGGGTTAGGGACATTTATCGACCCTGATCTTGAAGGCGGTAGGATGAACGCGAAAACGTTGGTACTTCCTCCTTTGGTTGAAAAAGTGAATTTCAAAGGGGAAGAATGGTTATGGTACCCAGAAATTCCCTTAGATGTGGTGGTGATCAGAGGAACTCACGCTGATAGTAAAGGTAACCTCACCACCGATGAAGAAGCCATGGCCCTAGAGGTCTTGCATGCGGTACTGGCGGCTAAACGTTTTGGTGCCAAAGTGATTGCACAAGTGAAGTATTGCGTTGAAGAAGGGACTCTGCATCCCAAGCGTGTCACTGTTCCCGCAAGCTTTATTGACCACATTGTCGTGTGCGATAACCCTGAAGAAGACCATCGCCAATCCTCAAGCTGGTTTTTTGACCCAACTCTATGCGGTGATATTCGCACCCCTGTCCAACAAACTACGCCATTACCTTTGGATATTCGCAAATTGATTGGGCGAATTGCATGCCGTTATCTATATGAAAACTGTGTGATTAACTTAGGAACGGGTATTCCAAACGATGTTATCGGCTCAATTATTCAGGAAGAAAATGCAACTAAGCGCGTCGATATTACCGTGGAGTCAGGGATTTGGGGGGGCGTCCAAGCTGGCGGTATTGACTTTGGTATAGGCCGTAACCTGTCAGCGATGATTAGTCATCAAGACCAAATGTTGTACTACAACGGTGCAGGCGTTGATATCACGTATATGGGCGCAGGGGAAATGGATGCCCGTGGCCATGTCAATGCGACGTTGCTAGGCAATATTTGCCCTGGGGCAGGTGGGTTTATTGATATTACCCAAAATGCGCGGCACGTGGTGTTTTGCTCGACGTTTACCGCAAAAGGGTTAGATATTCGTTGTGAAAATGGGCAGTTAAATATTGTGCGGGAAGGGGATATTAGAAAGTTAGTTAACCAAGTACGGCAAATTTCATGGAATGCGGATGTCGCACGAAATATCAACCAAACCATGCATTTTGTCACGGAACGTGCAGTGTTCACATTAGGGGGGGAAACCCCAGTACTGGTTGAAATTGCCCCCGGTATTGACCTAGAGCGTGACATCCTTGCCCATATGGACTTCGTACCCGAAATTTCCCCTGATTTGAAGGTGATGTCTTCTTCATTATTTGAGGAAGCCCCTTTTGGTCTGGTTTCGTATTTATAGTTTCAATATTAAAGAGGAATTTATCCATGTTAGTACAAGATAAAGTCGCCATTGTGACGGGTTCTGCAAGAGGTATTGGTTTTGCTATTGCTCAGGTGCTTGCGGAAGAAGGGGCAAAAGTCGTTATTTCTGACTTAGCCATGTCGTCAGGTGAAGAAAGTGCAAAACAGCTACAAGAGCAAGGCCATCAAGCCATTTTTATTCCTTGTGATATTGCCAAGCGTGAAGAGGTCAATACCTTATTTTCTAAAACGTTAGCACATTTTGGGGCGATTGATGTACTGGTGAACAATGCGGGGATCAACCGAGATGGCATGCTGCATAAATTAACGGAAGATGATTGGGATAAAGTCATTGATATTAATCTGAAAGGGACATTTAACTGCATGCAAGAGGCTGCAAAATTAATGCGTGAGCAAGGACATGGGCGAATTGTCAATATTTCCTCGGCCAGTTGGCTTGGGAATGTTGGGCAAGCCAACTATGCCGCGTCTAAAGCAGGGGTTATTGGTCTGACAAAAACGGCTTGCCGCGAGTTAGCCCGTAAAGGTGTCACAGTAAATGCGATTTGCCCGGGGTTTATTGATACAGATATGACCCGTGGTGTACCTGAAAAAGTGTGGGACATCATGATCAGTAAGATCCCTGCGGGTTTTGCCGGGGATCCGCGCGATGTAGGCCAATGTGTTGCCTTTTTAGCCTCTGATAAAGCGCGTTATATCAATGGTGAAGTGATCAATGTTGGCGGCGGAATGGTGCTATAGGGGGAAATAATGAAACAAGCGAATGATATTGTCATTGTGAGTGGTGTGAGAACAGCAATTGGCACGATGGGGGGAAGTTTTGCAAATACGCATCAACATGACCTCGGAGCTGTGGTGATCCGTGAAGCTGTGAAAAGAGCAGGAATTGCCCCCGAAGATGTTGATGAAGTCATCGTGGGTAATGTTGGGCAAATCGCAGAAAGTGGTTTTATCGCACGTATTTGTCAGCTACGAGCAGGGCTCCCAAAAGAAACGACTGCATATTCGGTTAACCGCCAATGTGGCTCAGGGTTACAAGCTTTAGCTGATGGCATGATGCTGCTACAGACTGGCCAATCCGATGTTGTGGTGGCATGTGGTACAGAAAATATGACGATGCTGCCGTATTACTTACGCAAAGCGCGTTATGGCTACCGCATGGGGAATGATGTGCTCGAGGATGGGTTAACGTCTATCTTAACTTGGCCAGAAGGCCCTTATCACAACGGAATGACGGCAGAAAATGTTGCAGAACAGTTCAATATTACCCGTGAAGAAATGGATGATTTTGCATGGGATAGCCAGCAAAAAGCGTTAAAAGCGATTCAAGCGGGTTATTTTGCTGATCAAATATTACCCGTAGAAATACCTGAAGGCCGTAAAGGCACGCGTATTTTTGATACCGATGAACATCCACGGGATACACCACGTGAAAAATTAGCAAAATTGCGTCCTGCATTTAAAGCTGATGGTGTGGTTACGGCAGCAAACTCTTCAGGTATCAATGATGGAGCTGCGGCATTAGTGATGATGCGTCGTGAAGAGGCGGAAAAACGTGGTCTGAAGCCAAGAATGAAAGTGGTCGATTGGGCTGTAGCAGGTTGTGAAGCGGCCATTATGGGCTTTGGACCCGCGCCAGCAACCCGTCGATTAATGGAAAAGCTCAAAATGGATGTAAAAGACATTGATTTAATTGAGTTAAATGAAGCGTTTGCTGCACAAGCTATTGCAGTCATGAATGATTTGTCTCTTGATAGCACTAAAGTGAATGTGAATGGTGGCGCAATTGCTCTGGGTCATCCTGTGGGTGCCAGTGGGGCTATTTTGCCTGTGAAGTTAATGTATGAAATGGAACGCCGCCAGGTTGCTACCGGGTTAGTGACTATGTGTATCGGTGGTGGTCAAGGGATATCAATGTTGTTCGAAAGAGAATAAGAAAAACTGCAAGCAGAAAGCCCGACGTGGGGCGTCGGGCTGTTGCTGAAGTAAAACAACAGGTATGGGTCACTTATTGCCGAGAGCCGTACCTGTTTCACTACAACATGAGGATCTTATCTATGTTTTCTACAAATGCAAAGTTAGATTATGCAGCTCAGGGTAAAAAAACTAACGCAAAGATATATCGTAACCTGATGCCGTTGTTGATTTTAGCGTACATTATTAGCTTTATTGACCGAACCAATATTGGCATGGCAAAAAATGCGATGTCGATTGATTTAGGATTATCTGCAACCGCATTTGGTATTGGTGCAGGGCTTTTTTTCCTAACCTACTCGATTCTTGAGATCCCAAGTAATTTAATAATGGAAAAAGTGGGCGCGCGTTTTTGGATCACGCGGATTATGATCACTTGGGGGTTATTATCTGCGGCAATGGCGTTTGTGACAGGGCCGACTTCTTTTTATATCTTGCGGTTATTACTGGGAGCAGCTGAAGCGGGTTTATATCCCGGGGTTATTTTATATATGACATATTGGTTTAGCCAAGAGGAACGAGCTAAAGCAACGGGGTTATTTTTACTTGGGGTCTGTCTTGCGAATATTATTGGAGCACCGCTAAGTGGCTTATTGCTGAGTATGGATGGCTTATTAGGTTTCCATGGTTGGCAATGGATGTTTGTTATTGAAGGTTTACCCGCGGTGATCCTCGCATTTGTTGTGTGGTTTGTGTTGCCGAATAAACCGGAAGATGCGAAATGGTTAGATGAGGATGATCGGAATTATATTAAATATAAACACGACCAAGATAAAAACAGCATTAGTGTGAGTAATAGTAAATTCTCACTTAAGGCGGCATTTAAAAATAAAGCCTTTATGATGATTGTTGCTATCTATTTTACTCACCAGTTCTCCGTCTATGGTTTAAGTTACTTTTTGCCTACTATTATAGGTGAGTATGGCAAACTGACACCGATTCAAATTGGCTTATTAACGGCGATTCCTTGGATTTCAGCTGCAATTGGTGGCATTTTTGTGGCGAGAAAAGCCAATACACCGCGTCGTTCATCACGTATTTTAATTTCAGGTTATGCCGTGATGGCGGTTGGATTAGTGATAGGTGCACTGGGAGGCCCAGTTGTCGGCTTAATAGGCTTTTGCTTGACTGCATTTATGTTTTTTGTGGTTCAATCGATTATTTTCTCTCTTCCACCCACTTATATGAGTGGCAGTATGCTGGCGGGAAGTTTAGCATTATTGAACTGCTTAGGATTATTTGGTGGTTTCCTCGGCCCGTTTATTCTTGGTTTTTTTGAGGATTACACTGGAACAGCGACTTCTGGATTATGGTTTGGTGTCGGTTTGTTAGTTATCGGAACGATTATTGCTTCACGAGTGAATACTAACGGTATGAGCGAACCTCAACCATTACAAGTATCGGCTTCAGTGGAAAGCAAATAATTCAACATCGCCATTTACAATAGGAAAGTCTGCATGAAAATTGTTATCGCACTTGATTCCTTTAAGGGAAGTTGTTCTGCAAGGTTAGCATGTCAAGCCGTTGCTGAGGGTTTCAAGCGTGTATCCTCTGAATTAGATATGACGTTATTACCCATATCTGATGGTGGAGAAGGTTTGTTGGAGTCACTGGAACATAGCCCGGCGCTTTCTGGTGTAACACCTTACATTTTTAGCTGTACTGGACCTTATGGTAGTAAGGTTGATGCAGGATTATTAGTGCTGGAGGAAAAAACTGCTTTTATTGAAATGGCACAATGCTGTGGGCTGGAATTAGTTCAACGCGAGCACCGTCGCGTTGAAAATGCCTCGACTTATGGTTTGGGGGAAATGGTCAAGCATGCACTCGATATGGGTTGCTCTCGTATTGTCATAGGGATAGGAGGAAGTGCAACTAATGATGGTGGTGCAGGGTTTGCTCAAGCATTAGGTGCTTTGTTTTATGATAAAAATTCTCAGCTTATTGAGGCGCCAATTTGCGGTAAAGACCTCATTAATATTGCAAAGATTAATTTTGATAAATTTGACTCGCGAGCCGCTAAGGTTGAATTTAATGTTTCTTGCGATGTTGAAAACCCTTTATTAGGCAATAACGGCGCGACTTATATTTATGGTCCTCAAAAGGGAGCGGACAAAGCCACACTTGATCAGCTTGAAATGGGAATGGCTCACTATGCGAAATTAATGTCAGCAATAACGGGAAAAGATGTTTCGCTGGAGGCGGGCAGTGGCGCTGCGGGTGGATTAGGTGCGGGGCTTCGTTGGTTTGTTTCGGCAAAGCTCGAAAAAGGAATCGATCTCGTTTTGGGGCTCCTTGGTGCGAAATCCTATATTCAACAAGCGGACTTAGTCATTGTAGGAGAAGGGCGGCTTGATAGCCAAAGTGCGAACGGTAAGGCTCCTGTGGGAGTGGCTCGTATGGCCAGTCATTATGGTGTGCCTGTTATTGCGCTTTGCGGAGGATACAGTGAAGATAGCCGTATCCTATATCAACATGGTATTAGCGCAATGTGGTCATTGTGCCCTGGGCCGATTTCCCTTGAGCAAGCCATGACAAATGGTGAGCGTTACTTGGCAGATACAGCAGAAAATTTGCTGCGAACCGTACTAGCGAATCCGAATAAGCAAATAAAACCCTAAAGTGAGGCGGTAAGATGCTACTGACTGAAAAATTAGCCAATGATATTGTCACGCGTGCAATGGGGATTATCCATCACAACGTCAATGTGATTAATAGTCAGGGCGTGATTATCGCCTCAGGGGAAAAAAAGCGTATTGGTGAAATTCATGAAGCCGCAGTGGAAGTGATTCGCTGCGGCAAACGGATCACTATTTACAATGAAAATGAAGCGCGAGCTTATTCGAATGTAGCTCCGGGGATAAACCATCCGATTGTTGTGGCAGATAAAGTGGAATTAGTCATTGGGGTGAGTGGTGACCCTGTTGTGATCCAGCGTTATGCCGAGCTTGCCATACTGACGGCTGAGCTGCTAATTCAACAAGAAATTGAGCGGCGTAGTATTAACTGGCAGCACCGTTTGCGAGATATGTTATTTGTCCAGTTTATAGAAAGTACAACGCAAGCACAGGGACGCAGTGCGTTACTCAAACTGCATAACTCTGGTTTTGCATTCACTTTACCGACTATTCCTGTGATTATTAATATTGAAGCTATTCAGTATCGTCCTGAAATACTCGATACGATCATTACTGAATTATCAGCCATGGAAAAAAGTGATGTGTTATTGCTTAATAGCCGCGAAATTTTGATGCTATTTCCATCAACTCATTATCAAAATGAATCATTTATTCCTAATCTTCATTTCATTCTAGATAGCCAGCTTAGCCAATATTATATTGGTGTTGGTGTCCAGGCAGATACGCAGGAACATGTGAGGGATGCCGTTCATTTCGCACGTTCAGTCATTGAAGTTGGCCGGCTAACTGTGCCCGATAAACAAGTTTTTCTATTTAAAGAAATGGCATCTTTATGCCTCTTTAATGAATTGGAAAATAGCTATCTATTTAATTTCTTTTTGGATATTTGCCATAAAATATTGTTGCATGATTCGGGGGATATTTTAATTGAAACCCTTGAGTTATTCCTATCGCAAAATGGGGAAATAGGCAGTACCGCACAGCAATTAGGCATTCACAGAAATACATTAAGTTATCGGTTACAGCAAATTAAAAAGCAAACCAGTTTGGACCCGACAAGGTTTACGGATCTGATTCAATTATCTGTTGCTATGCATGGCTATCGTCGACGTTACCCAAAACAACAGCCATGGCTTGATGCATTAAGTTAAGGTGCAGTGTCATTACTTTTGTTGTAAAACCCAAATAGCCGCTTCAACGCGTGATTTTAAATTGAGTTTCTTTAGTAGGTGTTTGACATGGACTTTGACGGTGCTCTCTGTGATTTGTAATTTATTAGCAATCATCTTATTTGATAGCCCCTGAGAGATTAAATCTAAGATATGGGTTTCTCTTGGGGTTAATGCCGATAAATTATGCTCTGTAGAGGCTCGGTTATCTCTTAAGGATTCAGCTAAAATAGAGGCGAGCGTTGGGCTAACGACCATTTTACCACTTGCTGCTTCTTTTAATGCAATAATTAATTTTTCGGGTTCCATGTCTTTCAGTAAATAGCCATCAGCACCTCGTTTTAATGCATTAATTAAGTCTTCACCGTAATTGGATACTGTAAATAAGATAATACGGCCTGAAAGTTCGCGGCTACGTAAACTATCGAGTACTTCAAAGCCATTCATACCCGGCATATTGAGATCTAATAGGATTAAATCGGGGTCTTGCTCTTCCGCAATTTTAATACCCGTTATTCCATCGTCTGCTTCACCAATTACTTTTAATGTGGGTTCTAAACTAATTAATTGTTTAACTCCGTTACGTAGCATCGGGTGGTCATCAATCAGTAAAATGGTGGATTGCCCAGTTAGTTTATTTTCATTTTTCATTAATGAGTTACTCCAATTCAATTAAGCCACAGTCAGTGGAAATTCGACATTAACAGTAGTGCCTCCTTGAACTCTTGGCGAAATTTGATATTTCCCATTTAGGCTCAGAGCTCTCTCTCTCATAATAATCAATCCGTAATGGTTATTTTTTGTTGGCTGAGGCTGAATCCCTTCCCCATTATCTTCTATCGTCATGGTGATTAATCCGTTATTTTCAATTAATGAGACTTGTGACCAGTTTGCATTAGCATGTTTGAGAATATTGCTTAAAGCTTCTCGGATTATCTGGATAATATGGATAGATTGATGTGGGGAGAGGCTTTTTGCTGGAATTTGGTAATTTAATCCAATTTGAAAACCAAGGCGCTGACTGAATTCTTGGATTGTGCTTTCTAAAGCCGGGAATAAGCCGGGTTCAGTTAATTTTAGCCTGAAGGTTGTTAAAAGTTCACGTAATTGGCTATAAGCGGAATTTATTTCATTACGCATTTCGTTTAATAGTTCTTGGTGCTTAGTTGGCAATGTTTTAGGTTGCATTTGCAGATAACTAATTTGCATTTTGAGACAAGATAATGATTGTGCGATTGAATCATGCAATTCTCTCGCAATCGCCGAGCGTTCATCCATAATCAGTAACTGCTGTTGTTGTTCTAATTGGTGCTCCATCGCTAGCATTCCAGCAATTTGTTTAACTAGCATCAGCACTAAATTATTTTGCTCTTCAGATAATGGCTGATTTATATCTATTTCAGCCAAAATCATGCCATAACGCTGTAAGTTATCGGAAATCTCCCATGATATTACTTTAAGTTGTTCAGTTACCTTGGGTGACTTGAGAGAGTGCTCTTCGTTTTCTGGGCAATGAATTTCATGAAAGTAGGTATCATTATTTTCTTCGTATAGTCTCAAGCTGATATTCTGTAGCGGTATTAAGCTTTTAAGCTCAGATAATACTTTTTCTAACCTGACTGATAATGGCCCAATGGCATGTAAGGTGCGATTAGATTGGTATAAATAGAGTAATACTTTATTTTTATTTTGCAGGTCAGCCGTTTTTTCGATAACTCGGGATTCTAATTGATGGTAACTTTGTGCAAGCTCATCCGACATTTGATTTAACGTTTGGCCCAGTGAATTTAGCTCATCTTGTTTTTTGCCTGCAGGAAAGCGCTGACTAAAATCTTGGTGACTAATCGCATTCACCATATGAAGTAACTTAAGCCAAGGTGTATAAATTTTCTTTCTAAAATGGCAGATAGCAAAAATAAGTAGCAACGAAACGAGGCTAATAAATACCATTTGAGTGATTGCTACATAGGTTATCTTTCGTTCTGTTTTTTCATCAATATTGCGAACTAATGCATCAAGCTTATTAACAAAAGTAACGACCGCAAGCCGTGCATCATTAGGCGAAACTGCATGGTTAAGTGCAGGTTTTAATTCTGTAACCCAATATTGATAAATCTCAGAAAATTGCGGTTTTAAATCTTCTATTTCGACGACTTGTGTCAGTTCATCGCTTAATAAATTTTTCTCAAGTTCACTTACATATACGTCAGAATATTGGTTGAGTGGTACTAATGAAAGTAAATGATAGCTTTGCATCCGCAATGAGCCTGATTTATTAATTGCATGTGCATTTCCTTGCACACTAATGATCATACTATTTGAGATTGTCATGCCAATAATACCGAGTACGGCAATCAATAACATTAAACCAATAACTTGGTTAATGATTGAAAATCGGTGATAAGCAATAGACATAAATAATCCTTTCTACGGTACATGTTTATTCATTATTTTTGATAACGTAGATATTGTTTCTCTATTATATAAAATTGAATATGCCACTTCGGTATTACTCCTTAATATCCCATTGAAATATTCGCTTTAAATTCCAATACATAAAATTACCGAGTAATAAATTTTTTTGTTTTAATTCAATTTGTTATTGGCTTGTACTCCTAATACCCCTCTAGTGGTTAACGAAAAAAAACGCGAATATTTCATTTAAGTCTCTCTTGATTTAGATCAGCTTCACGGTGGTCTATTCGCCACACACTGCGAACAGAAATTGTATTTATCGGGGTGATTTATGTCTCAACGAGATAATGTTAATAACGTAGTTGCACCGTCAAATAACGGAGTTATACAGGATTGGCGTCCTGAAGATACTCGGTTTTGGCAGCAAACAGGGCAGCGTATTGCAAATCGTAATTTATGGATTTCTATTCCATGTTTATTGCTCGCATTTTGCGTATGGATGTTATTTAGTGCAGTTGCAGTTAACTTAAATAAAGTGGGTTTTAATTTTACGACAGACCAATTATTTTTATTAACCGCATTACCTTCCGTTTCAGGCGCTTTATTAAGAGTCCCTTATTCATTTGTTATTCCTATTTTTGGTGGGCGTCGCTGGACGGCGATTAGTACACTATTTTTAGTGATCCCATGTATTTGGCTAGGTTATGCGATTCAAAACCCTGCCACGCCTTATCAAGTCTTTGTCATTATTTCCCTACTTTGTGGTTTTGCTGGCGCTAACTTTGCGTCCAGTATGGCCAACATCAGCTTCTTCTTTCCTAAAGCTCGCCAAGGCGGGGCACTTGGTCTAAATGGTGGGTTAGGTAATTTAGGGGTCAGTGTCATGCAATTGGTGGCTCCTTTCATTGTAGGTGTTGGCGTATTTACTTTTGTGGGTGGAGCTGGAGCGGCTCAGCCGGATGGCTCAACGTTGTGGTTAGAAAATGCCGCTTGGATTTGGGTGCCATTTCTGCTGCTTTTTACTGTGATGGCTTGGTTTGGCATGAATGATTTAGCGGCGAATAAGGCATCTCTTAAAGCGCAGTTACCTGTTTTGAAACGGGGTCATCTATGGGTATTAAGCCTGTTATATCTGGCAACATTCGGCTCATTTATCGGTTTTTCTGCCGGTTTTGCTATGTTATCGAAAACGCAGTTCCCAGACGTCATTATTTTGAAGTTTGCCTTTTTTGGCCCTTTCCTCGGAGCTCTAGCTCGTCCAGTCGGCGGCATGTTGTCTGACCGTTTTGGTGGTGTGAAAGTCACATTACTGAACTTTGTGGTCATGGCGGTTTTCTCCGGCTTGCTATTTTTTACGTTACCAGAAAACGGCCAAGGAGGCTCTTTTGGAGCATTTTATGGCGTATTTATGGTGTTGTTTTTAACGGCAGGGCTAGGTAGTGGCTCAACCTTCCAAATGATTGCTGTCGTTTTCCGTAAATTAACTATGGACAAGGCCATCTTAAGAGGAGCTTCAGAGCAAGAAGCCCAAAAAGAGGCGGTAACAGAAAGTGCTGCGGCTCTAGGGTTTATTTCTGCAATTGGGGCAATAGGTGGCTTCTTTATTCCAAAAGCGTTCGGTACATCACTAACACTGACGGGGTCACCGGCAGATGCGATGAAAGTGTTTTTTGTATTTTATCTTTCCTGTGTGTTTATCACATGGCTGGTATATGGCCGTAAACACAAATAATAACAAGTCATAAAAATCAATTTTAGCAATGTACGGCGCCGGTCGCCGTCTCTTTGGAGGCAATCCGATGAGCAAGTTTTTAGATAGATTTCGGTATTTTAAGCAGTTAGGCGAGACCTTTTCAGGTGATCACGGGCAAGAATTAAATGTAAACCGTGATTGGGAAGATGGTTATCGTAGCCGTTGGCAGCATGACAAAGTCGTGCGTTCCACCCATGGTGTTAATTGTACTGGCTCTTGTAGTTGGAAAATTTATGTCAAAAATGGGTTAGTCACTTGGGAGACCCAACAGACGGATTACCCACGCACTCGCCCAGACCTACCTGATCATGAACCAAGAGGATGCCCTCGTGGGGCGAGCTACTCTTGGTATTTATATAGCGCAAACCGTGTTAAATACCCAATGATGCGTAAGCGCTTACTTAAATTGTGGCGTGAAGCAAAAGCAGAGCATCAAGACCCTGTTGCAGCGTGGCTATCTATTATCAATGATCCGCAAAAGGCACAAAGCTATAAACAAGCTCGTGGCCGTGGTGGTTTTGTTCGTTCAAGCTGGCAAGAAGTGAATGAACTGATTGCAGCGGCAAACGTCGCGACGATTAAAGAATTTGGTCCTGACCGCATTGTTGGTTTTTCACCCATTCCCGCGATGTCGATGGTTTCCTATGCCTCAGGTGCGCGCTATTTATCATTAATTGGTGGCTCGTGCTTAAGTTTTTATGACTGGTATTGTGACTTGCCGCCTGCATCACCCATGACGTGGGGCGAACAAACTGACGTACCGGAATCAGCAGATTGGTACAACTCGTCTTATATTATTGCTTGGGGTTCTAACGTTCCGCAAACGCGTACGCCAGACGCACATTTTTTTGCAGAAGTGCGTTATAAAGGGACGAAAACGGTCGCGGTGACGCCAGATTACGCGGAAATTGCCAAATTATGTGACCATTGGTTGAACCCGAAACAAGGAACAGATAGCGCCATGGCAATGGCGATGGGGCATGTGATCCTCAATGAATTCCATGTAAAACGCGAAGCTGAATATTTCCGTGAATATGTGCGTACGTATACCGATATGCCGATGCTTGTCATGCTAGATAAGCGTGAAGATGGCTCTTATGCCGCAGGCCGCATGCTACGGGCATCTGATTTACATAATTCATTAGGCGAAGAAAAAAATGCCGAATGGAAAACTATTGCGATTGATGAAGATACAGGCGAATTATGTGCTCCACAAGGTTCAATGGGATTCCGTTGGGATGGCGGTCAAAAATGGAATTTAGAACCGCGCGCTGGACAAGATGCACATAACATTAAAATGAAACTCAGCTTGGCAGATAGCTATGATGAATTTGTCGATGTTGGTTTCCCTTACTTTGGTGGCTTAGAAAGCGAGCACTTCCAGCATGTTGAACTTAAAGATATTTTATTACATAAACTGCCCGCTAAACGTATTCAGTTAGCTGATGGTAGCGAATCATTAGTTACTAGTGTTTATGATTTAATGCTAGCGAACTACGGCATTGACCGTGGTTTTGGTGATGAAAACTGTGCAGTTGATTACGATGATATGAAAGCGTATTCACCTGCGTGGGCGGAGAAAGTCACAGGGGTTAGCCGCCAAAATATTATTCGCATAGCGCGTGAGTTTGCCGATACCGCAGAGAAAACCCATGGCCGCTCTATGGTGATTGTTGGCGCAGGGATTAACCACTGGTATCACATGGATATGACCTACCGCGCGATTATCAATATGTTGATTTTTTGTGGTTGTGTAGGGCAAAGCGGTGGTGGCTGGTCTCACTATGTGGGGCAAGAAAAATTACGTCCACAAACGGGTTGGTTACCTTTAGCCTTTGGTTTGGACTGGCAGCGCCCACCTCGTCATATGAATAGCACTTCTTTCTTTTATAACCACTCAAGCCAATGGCGTTATGAAACAGTCGCAACAGAAGAGTTGTTATCGCCTCTAGCCGATAAGCAAGCCTTTAGTGGCAGTTTGGTTGATATGAATGTACGAGCAGAACGCATGGGGTGGCTGCCGTCAGCACCACAGTTAAATGTCAACCCATTAAATATTGCGAAGAATGCACAAAGTGAAGGGATGTCACCCACTGATTATACTGTTAAACAGTTGAAAGAAGGCAATATTCGCTTTGCTTCAGAGCAACCTGATGACCCTCAAAATTTCCCACGAAATCTGTTTATTTGGCGTTCAAATTTATTGGGTTCCGCAGGGAAAGGCCATGAATACTTACTGAAATACTTATTAGGAACTGAAAATGGTATTCAAGGCAAAGACTTAGGCCAACAAGGCGGCGTCAAACCTGAAGAAGTGGAATGGCAAGATAAAGCGGCAGAAGGGAAAGTTGACTTAGTGGTGACTCTCGACTTCAGAATGTCGAGCACCTGCCTGTTCTCGGACGTTATTTTACCGACTGCTACTTGGTATGAAAAAGACGATATGAATACCTCGGATATGCATCCATTTATTCATCCGCTCTCTGCGGCAGTTGACCCAGCTTGGGGATCCAAAAGCGATTGGGAAATTTACAAGGGGATTGCCAAAGCATTTTCTGAAGTCAGCGTTGGGCACTTAGGCAAAGAAACGGATGTGGTGACGTTGCCGATCCAACATGATAGTGCTGCTGAGATGGCACAGCCTTTTGATGTGAGAGATTGGAAAAAAGGCCAGTGCGAGCTGATCCCCGGAAAAACTGCACCGCACATTATCTGTGTTGAGCGTGACTATCCAAATACTTATGCACGTTTTACCTCTCTTGGCCCACTGATGGATAAATTGGGTAATGGGGGAAAAGGGATCAATTGGAATACGCAAGATGAAATTGATTTCTTGAAAAAACTCAATAAAACTCAGCCAGAGGGGGCTAATGCTGGGCGGCCAAAAATTGAAACAGCGATTGATGCCGCTGAAGTTATTTTAACACTCGCGCCTGAAACCAATGGGCAGGTGGCAGTAAAAGCATGGGATGCGTTAAGCAAAGTAACAGGCCGCGACCATACTCATCTTGCTCGTCATAAAGAAGACGAAAAAATCCGTTTTCGCGATATTGTTGCGCAGCCGCGTAAAATTATCTCTAGCCCGACATGGTCAGGGTTGGAAGATGAACATGTTTCTTACAACGCCTGTTACACCAACGTTCATGAAATGATCCCATGGAGAACGCTCAGTGGTCGCCAGCAGTTATATCAAGACCATGAATGGATGCGTGCCTTTGGGGAAAGCCTTGTGGTATATCGCCCACCGATTGACACACGAGCCGCTCAGCCACTTATGGGGAAAAAATCCAATGGGTTCCCAGAAAAAGCACTGAACTTTTTAACACCGCACCAAAAATGGGGGATCCACTCTACTTACAGCGACAACTTATTAATGTTGACGTTAGGCCGCGGTGGCCCAGTGGTTTGGCTTAGCGAAGAAGATGCCCGCGAGCTTGGTATCGAAGATAACGATTGGGTTGAAGCTTTTAACAGTAATGGTGCATTAACCGCTAAAGCGATCGTTAGCCAACGTATTCCTGATGGCATGATCATGATGTACCACGCCCAAGAACGGCTGATCAACTTGCCTGGATCTGAAATTACGGCTCAACGTGGCGGAATTCATAATTCGGTCACGCGTGTTTGCCCGAAACCTACGCATATGATCGGTGGCTATGCGCACCTTGCCTATAGCTTCAATTACTACGGAACAGTAGGTTCTAATCGTGATGAATTTGTGGTTGTTCGCAAAATGAAACAGGTTGACTGGCTGGATGGTGAAGGTGATGCCTACCAGCAGACCTTGAGCGGAAAGGAGAAAGCATAATGAAAATTCGTTCTCAAGTCGGCATGGTGCTAAACCTTGATAAATGTATTGGTTGTCACACTTGCTCAGTGACCTGTAAAAACGTGTGGACTAGCCGCGAAGGGGTTGAATACGCATGGTTTAATAACGTCGAAACTAAACCGGGTATTGGTTATCCCCATAATTGGGAAGACCAAGAAAAGTGGAAAGGAGGCTGGATACGCACTATTAAGGGTAAATTGGTTCCACGGATGGGGAACAAAGTGGGTGTTTTATCGAAAATCTTCGCTAACCCAGATGTACCTGCTTTGGATGATTATTATGAGCCGTTTAATTATGACTACGGCCATTTAAAAAATGCCAAAGAAGGCAAACACGTACCAACCGCGCGCCCTCGTTCATTAATTACGGGTGAGCGAATGAGTAACGTGAAAATGGGACCAAACTGGGAAGATGATTTAGGCGGTGAATTCGCCAAGCGAGCCCAAGATAAAAACTTTGAACATATTCAAAAAGAGATGTACGGGCAGTTTGAAAATACGTTCATGATGTATTTGCCACGCCTGTGTGAACATTGTTTAAACCCAGCGTGTGTAGCGACCTGCCCAAGTGGGGCAATTTATAAGCGCTCAGAAGACGGTATTGTGTTGATTGACCAAGACAAATGCCGCGGCTGGCGCATGTGCTTAACCGGTTGCCCGTATAAAAAAATCTATTTCAATTGGAAAAGCGGTAAATCAGAAAAATGTATTTTCTGTTACCCACGTATTGAGTCAGGCATGCCAACGGTTTGTTCTGAAACCTGTGTTGGTCGTATCCGCTATTTAGGGGTATTGCTGTATGACGCCGATAAAATTGAGTCGGCAGCCAGTGTCGAAAAGGAAACCGACCTTTACCAAAGCCAACTTGATGTTTTCCTTGATCCCCATGATCCAAAAGTGATTGAAGAAGCGCAAAAACAAGGGATCCCATTAAGCGTGATCGATGCGGCACAGAAATCCCCAGTGTACAAAATGGCGATGGAATGGCGCTTAGCTCTGCCACTGCACCCTGAATACCGCACGTTACCCATGGTGTGGTATGTCCCCCCTTTGTCACCAATTCAGTCAGTGGCAGATTCAGGGCTCTTAGCTAATAACGGTGTATTGCCGGATGTAGAAAGTTTACGCATTCCAGTGCAATACCTTGCGAATTTGTTGACCGCAGGGGATACCGAACCGGTGCTATTGGCGTTAAAACGTATGTTAGCGATGCGCCATTTCAAGCGAGCAGAAACCGTAGAAAACCAATGTGATACCAGTGCGTTAGAGCAAGTTGGATTAACACAAGCTCAAGCACAAGAAATGTACCGTTATTTAGCTATTGCTAACTATGAAGATCGTTTTGTCATTCCATCCAGTCATCGAGAATTGGCGCGTGAAGCATTTCCTGAAGCGAAAGCTTGTGGCTTTAGTTTTGGTGATGGCTGCCATGGTAGCGATAGCAAAGCGAATTTGTTTAATAGCAGACGCATTGATGCCATTGATATCACACCAAAAAATAATCAGGAGAAAGCACTATGATGGCACTAAAAGTGATCTCTCGGTTATTGGAATACCCTTCGGAAGCGCTTTGGTTACATCGTGATGAGCTCATTGAAGCGCTAGAACAGGCTGATGAACTGTCTGTCACACGCGCTGTTCAACTGATGGTGTTTGTGCGTGAGTATCTCAATGAAGACTTACTCGATATGCAAGCGCAATATTGTGAGCTGTTTGATAGAGGGCGCGCGACATCATTATTGCTATTTGAGCATGTGCATGGTGAGTCCAGAGACCGAGGGCAAGCGATGGTTGATTTAATGGCTCAATACCAGCAACACGGTTTACAAATTGATTGCCGTGAATTACCCGACCATTTGCCCATTTATTTGGAATACCTCACGGCATTACCGACCGATGAAACTATCGAGGGGTTACAGGATATTGCGCCAATTTTAGCGCTGTTAGGGGAAAGGCTAAAACAGCGAGAAAGCCGTTTCTCTGTTTTATTTGATTTTTTACTTGAGTTTTCCCATAGCGACATTGCTGCGGAGCAATTAAGCAAACAAGTAGCAATCGAAGTACGGGATGACACTCCAGAGGCGCTAGATGCGGTTTGGGAAGAGGAGCAAGTGAAATTTTTTGCTGATGAAAAAACATGTGGTAGCGAAGTGGCAGCACATCAACATCGCTTCGCCAATGCGGTGGTACCACAATATTTGGATCTCAGTGTGGGTAGCCATGTAGGAGTTCAAAAATGAATTTTATCAATCAATTTTTCTTCGATATATACCCCTATATCGCTGGGACGGTATTTATTGTCGGTAGTTGGTTACGTTACGATTACGGGCAATACACGTGGCGAGCGGGTTCCAGCCAAATGTTAGATAAAAAGAACATGCGTTTGGCATCAAACTTATTCCATTTGGGGATTATTGGGATTTTTGTCGGGCACTTTTTAGGTATGTTAACGCCTCATTGGATGTATGAATCTTTTCTGCCAATGCATATTAAGCAATTAATGGCGATGATTGGTGGGGGGGCAGCAGGTGTGATGATGTTAATTGGTGGCGCGATGCTGTTGAAGCGCCGCCTGACGAACCCTCGCGTGAGAGCAACTTCATCCTTCGGTGACATTATGATTTTAACCTTGCTGGTGGTGCAAGTTTGCTTAGGGTTACTTACCATTCCATTCTCAGCGCAACATATGGATGGCAGCGAAATGCTAAAATTAGTGGGATGGGCGCAGTCTATTGTGACATTCCATTGGGGGGCATCCAATTACCTTGAAGGTGTTGGCATCGTTTTTAAACTGCATATTGTGTTGGGTATGACGATATTTTTACTCTTCCCATTCTGCCGTTTAGTGCACATTTGGAGTGCCCCTATCGAATACCTGACTCGTCGGTATCAATTGGTGAGAAATCGCCATTAGGTTTGGCTCCACAAGGCGGTGGGCCAGTACATTGCTTTTGTACAACTTGTTCTTGTGTAAACAACAAATATTGCTATTTTGGCACCCCATTTCATATGAGATGGGGTTTTTTGTTTTAAGTGGTGATTTACTTTGTATCGCCATATAAACATACTCTAATTTGGGTGTAGGTAATGTTAAATATAATGGTAAGTTATGCTCAGTCTTTATGGTGTTTTGACTTAAACAGCGGTTTCTATATTTGAGATATTATTATTAGGTCAGTAATGTAATTGTCGACAATAATTTATGGCATTACTTTTACTCATTTTTGGGATATCCTCATTTTTGCTATTTAACTTACCTTAATTTAGCTAATCAACTTAAATAGAGATTGGTTTATTTCTATTAAAGGTGTCTTGTTTTTCTATTTTAATCCTTCTGGTGGTATTTATAAAGTTATTGAAAGTTACTTTTAATTACTTTTTGAAATAATTTGAAATATTAAGGCTGTCTGGCTATCGTTTTTCATTTTATTTTCTATCAATTATTTCTATTTTTATTTTTATTTAAAAAGTGTTTTATTATATTAATGGTACCTAGGTGTTGTTTATATTGAATTCATGGTTGTTTTTAATCTATCATGATGATATTTATGGATTTATTTTTAATTTATTACTCATTTAAAATGTAACAATTGGTGAGTTTAGAAACATTATGAAAATATTTAATTGTTTTTTTTGGGAAGTTTCTGATTAATTATTTTTCGGTAAAATCTCGATTTAATATTTTTGAGTTAATTTCATGATTTCACTTTATCTCATCCCATTTTTTTTCACTAATAAGAACCCGTTTTATGAGTATAAAAAACTTTATTAATAATGATTGGGTTTATTTTATGGTTTTTTATTAAGAAAAGGTCAATTTAATTAGAAGCACATCACCAACTTATCCCGTAATGGTGTATTTAAGATGGGGCATGTTATGAATTATATATATATATCACTAACTTATAGTTAAGATGTTTAATTAACCCTTAAATTTGACATAACTAAAATGTGGTATAATAATGGCAACGCATTGATGCATTGTTTAATTATTTCATTTATTAACTAATAGAGTTTGATAAATAGAAATAGTTATTGGTGTCAATCTTTAATATTTGCTAATCGAATATATTTTAAGAAAAAGTTGAAATAATCAGATTAATAATAACTCATTATTTTAATTTGTGTTGTCTTTTTATCTAATGGAAATGTATAAAATGAAATTAAATAAACTTGCTTTAGTATTAGGTTTAGGTTTAGCAGTAGTTGCTGGTTCTGCTTCTGCAAACCAAGGTGGCGGCCAAGTCACTTTTAAAGGTTCAATTATTGATGCTCCTTGCTCAATTCCACCAGGATCTCAAGCATTTGAAGTACCAATGGGTGCTATCGCAACATCTGCATTAAACGGTGGCGGTAAAAGTATTGCTCGTGACTTCAATATTCAATTAGAGCAGTGCGACATCACAACTCTGAAAACAGTTCAAACTACATTTACTGGTATTCCAAGTACTTCGGTAACTGATGGTTTAGCTATTGCTGGTACTGCGAAAAACGCGGGTATCGTGATCACTGATTTCAACGGCACCAAAATTGCTTTAGGTGCTAAATCACCATCTCAAACTTTATTAACTGGTGCGAACACATTGCGTTTCCAAGCTTATTTGCAAGGCGATGATGATGCAACAAACAAACCAGCTGTACCAGGTGAATTTGATGCAATTGCAACATTTGCTCTGAGCTACCAGTAATTGGTATAGCCCGTACAAGGATGTATGGGCACTAATTTTAATGCATTGAAATTGGTTATTAAGTTGAGATGGAGTCGCTATGAATCACTTTGGCATCATTGTCATGGTGCTTTCAGGAATGATATTTGCCCCGATAGTCAGTGCGCAAAATCAAAATTCTCGGGCACAAAGTCAGTTCAAAGGAACTGTTACTATGGGCGGTTCAATCATTGAGAGCCCTTGTGCAATAGATGCAGATAGCCGAGATCAATCAGTTAGCATAACGACTGTACCGGTTAGCCAGATAATTCACGACAGAGAAAGTCCAACAAGTGATTTCTCTATACGCCTTATCAATTGTGTTCTAACACCGGTAACTCCTGGAACCCCTAATTGGCAAACTTTCAATATTACATTTGATGGCCCAACTGATGGCCGTAACTTCGATGTTTTTGGGCATGCAAATGGATTGTCAGTAAAAATTTCTGATATGGCTGGAAATGTTGCAATACCTGGTAAGGCAATGCCTGATTTACCTATTAGCGCGGGGGAGACAACTCTGCACTATAAGGTGCGGGTAGTACCTAATAATAAACGCTTAAAACCAGGAAATTATCAGACAACTATCCGTTTTAAAATGGATTATTACTGAGTTATTACTAAGGGACTATTATGGCTCTGCGATTAAAAAGTAAAAATAAAGTATTTAATAACTCAGTAAGTTATTTTTTAACGCCTGTTGCTACCATGGTGTTTATAGCCATTGCTCATATAAATTTAGCTAATGCAAATAATGATAGTATTGAGTTTAATACGGATGTTTTAGATCTTCAGGATAAAAAAAATATTTCCTTAAATGAGTTCTCTCGCGCAGGTTATGTTATGCCTGGGAAGTACCCATTTAAAATTAATTTAAATAGTCGCGATTTAGCTGACATTTTTGATATTGAATATATCGCGGATCCTAATGATCCGGGTATGACTGAGCCTTGTTTAACGCCAGATGTTGTTGACCATATCGCTTTGCGCGATGAATGGAAACAAAAGGTTGAATTTGCTAAAAATGGCCAATGTTTAATTCCAGAAACGATCCCAGGAATGACAGTAAGTGGTTCTTTAGCCAAAGAAACGATCACCATTACTGTACCTCAGGCTTATATCGAATTTACCTCTGATAACTGGGATCCCCCATCTCGTTGGGATGAAGGTGTTCCCGCTCTGATCTTTGACTATAACTTGAATGCTAACTTAACAAGGCCTGCAGATTCAGCCAATACCCAGTCAGTTACTGGTAACGGTACGACAGGTTTTAACTTAGGCGCATGGCGTTTTAGAGCTGACTGGCAAGCAAGTTATAATCGAACGAATGGTCAATCCACAGATCGTAAATGGGATTGGAGCCAATATTATGCTTATCGAGCCGTCAAAGAGCTAAATGCAAAGCTAACGATGGGGGAGCAATTTCTTCGCTCAGGGTTATTTGACTCATTCCGTTATATGGGGGTAAGTCTTATCTCTGATGAGAGAATGTTACCACCTAACTTACGTGGCTATGCACCTGAAGTCACTGGTGTTGCGAGAACCAATGCAAAAGTGATTGTGACTCAGCAAGGGCGTGTCATTTATGAAACGCAAGTTGCTCCGGGGCCTTTTCGTATTCAAGATTTAAGTGATGCCGTTAGCGGTAAATTAGATGTACGTATCGAAGAGCAGGATGGCTCCATACAAGAATTCCAAATGAATACCGCCTCCATTCCGTATTTAACTCGTCCAGGCTCAGTGCTGTTTAAGATTGCCGGTGGCCGACCGAATAATATGGAACATGAAACAGAAGGGCAAGGATTCGTTACAGGGGAATTTAGCTGGGGGGTCTCTAACGGTTGGTCATTATTCGGTGGTGGTGTCGCGGCAGGTGACTATAACGCATTATCACTCGGTGTTGGTCGAGATTTACTCGCCTTCGGTGCAATTTCATTCGATATCACTGAGTCACGAGCAAAACTGAAAACAGAAAACAAAATCTATACAGGGGCGTCTTATCGCTTAAGTTATTCAAAACGTTTTGAAGAATATGATAGCCAAGTCACCTTCGCAGGATATCGATTCTCTGAACGCGACTTTATGAGTATGAACCAATATCTCGACCGTCGTTACAGAGGGGTGGAATTCGATAATAGTAAAGAGCTGTATACGATCACATTTAATAAGTACTTCACTAGTGCGGATCTGACTGCGTATCTGAACTATAACCACGAAACCTATTGGAATAAGCCTGCGGCAAAACGCTATAACATTTCTATTGCTAAATATTTTGATATTGGTCGTTTTAAAAACATCAATTTAAGTTTAACGGCATTCCGTAACAAATTTGATAATAGAAATAATGATGATGGGCTATATATGAACCTCTCTTTGCCTTGGGCTGATAGAGCGTCAATTAGCTATAACAACATGGTGACGAGGGATGGTAATTCACATACCGTCAGCTATTTCGATTCCGTTGATGATAAAACAAATTATCGTGTTGGTACTGGGGTTAGTAGTCGTGGACGTGGAACCATTGATGGTTTCTATACGCGTTACGCTGATTTAGCAACCGTTACGGCAAGTACCAGTTATATCAATGGCGATACCTCTTCAGCTGCATTTTCTCTACAGGGTGGTGCAACAGTCACAGGGCATGGTGCCGCATTACACCGCATTAACACGCCAGGTGGAAGCCGGGTGATGGTAGGTACTGAAGGTGTGAAAAATGTCCCTATTCAAGGTTTTGGGCCAACCACAGAAACCAATATTTTTGGTAAAGCAGTAGTCTCTGACATCAGTGATTACTACCGTACCAGCGCGCATATTGATGTGACTCAGCTGCCTGACGATGTGGAAGCTATTCGGACATCGCAGCCTATTACGTTGACTGAAGGGGCTGTTGCTTACCGCGAATTTGAGGTGTTAGCGGGTGTTAAAACGATGGTGAGATTGGCACTGGCCGATGGAAGTTATCCGCCATTCGGGGCTACCGTGAGAAATGAGAAAAATAGAGAGCTCGGTATCGTGACTGATAATGGCTCCGTATATATCTCTGGTGTCAATCCAAATGAAGTTTTAGATGTGCATTGGGATGGAAGTGCGCAATGCAAAATTCAGATCCCAGAAAATATTAAAACGGCGGAATTTAACTCACTGTTATTACCGTGTACAAGCAGCCCAGGTATTGAACCTGGATATATGCCTGCAAAAGCTGTTCCTGTTGGGCAACCAGCCCCTGTCTACAAACCTGCACCCGTTAAACAGGGCGTAGAACCGAGTCAGCGTTGGTTATTGAAGCCACCGGATATTGCTTACAGCGCAGATTATACCGAGTAACCCAAGTTGCTTGATTTTATAAATAGTTGGTACATATGAATATTAAGAAAATTGCATTTTTTACTACGACAATTACGTTATCTGCAGTGCTATGTGGACAGGCTTTGGCCGCTATTGCACTTGATAGAACACGCGTCATTTATAATGGGGCTGAAAAGACCATTAGCTTAAATATTAAGAATGAAAACACAGAGTTACCTTATCTTGCGCAGGGCTGGATTGAAGACGCTAATGGTAACAAAATTGAAAGCCCACTCACGGTGTTACCACCAGTTCAACGCGTAGAACCAGGTGAAGGTAGCCAAGTTAAAATTCAATCTCTTCCTGATATCGCGACATTACCTCAGGACAGAGAAAGTGTTTATTACTTTAACTTACGTGAGATTCCGCCACGTAGTAAAGAAGCTAACGTATTACAAATTGCATTACAAACACGTATTAAGTTGTTTTATCGACCAAAAGCGTTATATGCCACTCGTACGGATTTAGAAAACCCATGGCAAGAAAAAATTACGTTAACGCGTAAAGGTGATGCCTACGAAGTCACGAATCCAACTGCTTACTTTGTCACGATTGTGGATGCAAGTTCAAAAGTGGGAGGAGATACGGTGAAGCAGTTTGAGCCTGTGATGATCTCACCAAAAGGTAACGGAATGCTTAAGGGTAGCGCAAGTGCTATGGGGGCAAAGCCAGTTCTAACTTATATCAATGATTATGGTGGAAGGCCTAAATTGACGTTTGGTTGCGCAGGTACAACTTGCAAAGTTGAATCTTCGACGGATAGATAACGGAGAACAATGTATGAAAAGGACTCTCCAGTTCAGCACTATCTTATTCAGCTTAGTTCCAGTGTTTACCTTTGGAATAAGTAGCTGGGATATTGATGGATTACACGGAACATTGACAGTAAATGGCATGATGACCGAGGCACCTTGTACGATGGATGTGACCAATTCAAAGCGCCAAGAAGTGTCTCTAGGGGAGATCCCTTCTTATTCACTCCGTAAACCTGGTGATAGAGCTGAACCAGTGTCATTTGAATTAGAATTTAGACATTGCATTCGTACAGAAAGCCGAATGAAAGACACGAGAACGGGCAGAGCGATTTGGGATGCAATGCAGCCCGTCATAACGGTTTCCTTTGTTGCCGTATCGGATAAACACTTTCCAGAAATGTTAAGTGTAAAAGGTGTCTCTGGCTTGGCATTAGAAGTGACTGACGCACAACGAGAAGATATCAGGCTAGGAAGCCGAGGTCGTCCACAATTCCTTGATGCACCGCAGGGGACTCTTCAATATTTTGTCACACCAGTGAGAACTCCCGAAAAATTGACGGAAGGAAGTTTCAGCGCCGTAATGGACTTTAAGGTGGATTATGAGTGATTTAAATAAGCAGCGGTACCTGCTGGCATCATGTCTCGTTGGACTACTTTTTACATCGGCCTCCTATGCAGGGTTACCCGATTCACGTATTAGCCCGTCGGGAAGTACACGGGCGACAGTCACACCCGGTATGATAACCGTACCGATTAAAGGAGTTGTTTTAGCACCACCCCCTTGCAAAATTAATGGTGGAAATATCATCAAAGTCAATTTTGATGAAATCATGAGTACGCGAATTGACGGGAACGCCTATTCGAAACCCATAAATTACAATATTGACTGTGAAAAAAGGCCAACGTCGCAAATGAAAATGACGTTGATTGGTATTCCTGCATCTTTTGATACTGGTGCAATTGAGACAGATCTTCCGGGTTTAGGGATTGCTTTTCGTTATAACGGAAGCAAGCTTCGATTAAATCAAGAAATCAAGTTCGTGTACCCAAATGCCCCTCAATTTGAAGCTATACCTGTTCGTGACTTATCCACAACATTGACAAAAGGTGGGGTTTTTCATGCGGGCGTCACTATCAAACTTGATTATCAGTGAGGGAAAAATAATGCAAAAAATAATGAAAAGATTTCCGCTGATAATGGGTCTGCTAGTAATACCTGCTAGCGCTGCGATGGCGAACGATGTGGAATTTACGGGAACTTTATTAATTCCACCGCCTTGCACTGTTTTTGAAGATAAAGTCAACGTCATTGAATATAAAGATATTGGTTTACATAAAATAGATGGAGTCAGATTCACGAAACCTATTAATTACGCATTGAAGTGTGAAGACAATTTAAAAGGTTGGGACTTGATGCTGACAATCAAAGGAACTGCAACCGACTTTGATACGTCGGCTCTGGAAACCAATTTCCGAGATCTTGGCATGCGTATTACCCAAAATGGTTTAGGCTTTGAAATCAATAAACCGTTAAAGATTACGTATGGGCAACCGCCTGTTTTAGAAGTTGTTCCAGTTAAGAGATTGGGAGTTACGTTGCCTGAAGGAGGCTTTACCGCAACAGGGACATTGCTAGCGGAGTACCAATAATGAACAAACTAATTCAATGTGCAGTAGCTGGAGCCTTACTTATCGACGTTAGTACGGCTTTTGCTGTACCTGATAATTTAAGGATTATCGGTAATTTAGTGGAGGAACCCTGCACTATTTTACCTGGTGATGAAAACATCCCGATGGATTTTTTTGATACACCAGAAAAAAACTTTTATGCCTATGGTGAAACTCCACCTAAAGAGTTTGTGATTAAGCTGTCTGATTGTGACACAACGATTGGTAAATTTGTAGAAGTCACTTTCTCTGGAACTCCGAATCTAGCGCTTCCTGGTTTTTTAGCATTATCAACAAGTAGTGTCGCATCTGGTTTTGCGGTGGGGCTGCAAAATTCAGATAAAACACCACTGGCTCTTGAACAGAAAGGCTCGAAGCTAACGCTACAAGATGGCGCTAACCAATTGCGGTTCTATGCCTATTTAAAAGGTGAACCGGATGCTATTGCAGATAAGACAATAAAAGTAGGGCCTTACAGTGCTGTAGCAACATTTAAATTAGATTATGAATAATAAGGCTGTGAACTAATATGAAAGTATTTTTATCGCTATTAATTGGTGCAGTCATGTTTTCATCTACTGCATCAGCTTATGTTTTTTCCTATATCACTGAATCAAGACCCGGTAATAACCCAAATAATGGCGATGCAGACTATAAGTACGTTATTGCCCGCTGGGACCCTGAATTGCCAACTACGCCTAATCCTTGTTTCGGATGGTCGAAATGCTATCTCACCATAAGCCATAAGCATACCGCTAATGGAACACCGGGGGCGGCAACCGTCGAGTTGGCCGAAATTTCTAGATATCGATACATGCTTGATGTTCAGAATATACCCGGCGTTTTGGCAAAGGCGACAGCTCCAGCAACACAGTGGGCTGTTCATACCGGGGTTAGGCTACAGAATAATCAGGAATGTGTGGGGCTGTTTTACCAAGATCGCACAGGGGTTACAAGTAACGGTGGGTTAATTCCCGGCTCATTATGTGGTATTGCGCCTCCACCAATTGGAGCTTGTAAGATCAACAATACCGTCCCGGATATCAACTTTGGCCCAATTAGTGAAGCCGATCTCGCTGGCCAATCAAAACAAGTGAACATTAGTGTGACATGTAACTTATCGATGGATGTTTTGGTGGTTGCAACTGGTGTTAACGTGACAAATGGTCGTGTAAATCTACGGGCGGATAATAGCTTATATGCGAATTTGTATTTAGGTGGGAACGATACACCTGGGGAAAATGGTTACAAAATCCATGTGCCTGCAGGTGGAACAAACTCGGTCACCCTCAAAGCCGTGCTAGGCACTAATGGCCGAGTTCAAGCTGGTCAGTTTGAAGGTGCCGCAGCCCTTATTTTAACTGTGCCTTAATAAATGGTGAAAATATGTATTCAGAAAATGGTAGTGAAAAAATCCATTATATGGTAGGTCAGAGGATCTTAGAAAAGCGTAGAGAGTTGGGATATACAGGCTTTCAGTTAGCTCAGTTGCTAGGTGTTAGCCAACAACAGATCTCGCGTTACGAAAGAGGCAAAATTAAAATTGACCTGTTTCATCTGTTCAAACTTGCATTTTTAATGGGAACCCCAATCGATTGGTTCCTTGAAGATATTAGCTCCCAGCTTAATAAACATGGGAACTTGGATGATATACAATAATGAGTTTTTAAATGATTAGTGGTGATAGGTAGGTTGAGATTACGGTTTTGTATTGTCTTTTGTACAAATGAGTAGGGCATCAAGGTTTAACTGTAAATTCAATCTATCTATCAATATATCCATCTATCAATATATCCATCTTCAAGTCACCGTTTCCTCATCTTAATTCCTTAATATTTTCCCTACCGTTTTACTTTTGCAATTCTCTTAATTATCCACCAATAGAATGAAATTGATGTTTTTGTGCGTTGTAACAACTTTTTAGCGAATGCAAATGCAAACTAATATCATTTGCGCTTATTTGCGTGTAATATACGCTAAATTATGGGTCACCAAATTTAATCATCAGTACTTTTATCGATGGACGGAGGAAATTAGATGTTTGTAAAATCATTAGTTTCGGGTATTGCTTTGTTATCAGCATTAGTATTAGCGGGTTGTGATAACGCGAAAGACACATCAGAAACAGCTCAAGTTGCAGAAAAACAAACTATCACAGTAGAACATGCCCAAGGCAAAACTGAAATTCCTCGTCATCCGCAAAAAGTTATGGTGATGAACATGGAAACACTGGACATCATGGATGCACTCGGAGCCCCGGTTGCTGGTGTTCCACAAACCAACGTTCGCTTCCCTGAATTCTTAACGAAATATAGCGGCTCTGAATACGTCAATGGCGGAACATTATTTGAACCTGCTTATGAAACATTAAGTAATGCTAAACCTGACCTGATTTTAGGTGGTAGCCGTGCTCGTGATGCCTATGACAAACTCAGTGGTGTTGCTCCAACTATTTCATTAGACATTGATAACAAAAACTTTATTGGTAGCTTAACTGAGCGTACTAATGAGCTTGGCGCATTATTTGGTAAAGAAGAACAAGCCAAAAAACTGATTGCTGACTTCAACACAAAAATTGAAGGTATCAAAACTAAAGCACCGACAGCAGGTAAAGCGATGGTGATCTTAGTCAGTGGTGGTAAAATCTCCGCGTATGGCCCAGGCTCACGTTTTGGCTTTATTTTTGATGTGTTAGGTTTCGAACCGGCTTATGTATTTACTGAAAACACAGGGCGTCACGGTAATATCGTTAATGCAGAATTACTGGTGAAATTGAACCCAGATTGGTTATTTGTTATCGACCGTGATAGTGCGATTGGTAAATCTGATGCTCAGCCAGCCGCAGAGGTACTTGATAACGCATTAGTGAGAAAAACAGCAGCATGGGAAAAAGGCCAAATTACTTACCTTGACCCAACTGCCGTGTATATCGCAGGTGGGATCCAAACTTATTCTCAGTTGATGGACGACATCAATACAGCACTAGAGAAGAGCCAAGCAAAATAACCGATGAAAACGCTTTATCTTTTTTGTGGAATTATCGCGTTATTGGTTTTAGCGGTATTAAGCTTGTTTATTGGAGCGGGTGACGTGTCACCCGTTTCGCTTTTCACCGACCCAGAGATGCAAGACATCTTTTTTATTAGCCGAATTCCCCGAACCATATCCTTGATTTTAGCCGGTAGCGCGATGAGCGTTGCAGGTCTAATCATGCAATTATTAACGCAAAACCGTTTTGTGGAGCCTTCTCTTGCAGGAACAACCCAGTCAGCCAGCTTAGGTTTATTGGTTGTCATGGTACTTTTCCCAGCAGCGAGTATTATGACCAAGATGGTGGTCGCCAGCGGTTTTGCACTCCTTGGCACCATGCTGTTTATGATGCTATTGCGCCGCGTAATTTTAAAATCTGCACTAATCGTCCCTCTGGTAGGGATTATGTTAGGTGCAGTGATTAGCGCATTAACCATCTTTACTGCTTATTATTTCGACTTATTGCAATCTCTTGGTGCATGGATGAGTGGTGACTTTTCTAGCATCATTCAAGGTCGATATGAACTCTTGTGGTTAGTAGGAATATTAACGTTAATTGCTTGCTGGATTGCAGATAGCTTTACGGTTGCCGGTATGGGACGTGAGTTTTCAATTAATGTTGGCCTAAATTATCGCAAAGTGATGACTATCGGTTTATCGATTATCGCCTTAATCAGTGGTGTGGTGGTCGTGGTGGTCGGGGCATTACCTTTCCTAGGCTTAATTATTCCAAATCTGGTGAGCTTAGTGATGGGCGATAACATACGTAAAACCATTCCATGGATTTGTCTTGCTGGTGGTGGCTTAGTTTTACTCTGTGACATTATTGGGCGCTTAATTCGCTATCCATTTGAAATCCCTGCAAGTGTGATTTTAGGTGTTGTTGGCGCGGTGATTTTTTTATATTTATTGTTGAAGCAACAACGTTATGCAAAAAGTTAACTCATCAATAGCGTTGCCTAGGAAAGGGGTAACGCCGTTGCAAAGAATATGGATACTACTGGCATTGTCATTGTTATCCATTGTTCTTTATATGACGGTCAATTTGGGCAGTAATCTTGCCTACATTTTGCCGCACCGAGGCTATATTGTTCTCACCATGATCGTGGTGGCTTTTGCCTCAGGGGTTTCAACAGTTCTCTTTCAAACTATTGCTAATAATAAGATATTGACTCCATCTATCATGGGATTGGAAGCATTATTTATATTATTACAAACCATTTTTGTCTTCTATACCGATAGCTTTCCATCCTCTTGGCTATTGAATATTGGTAAGTTTTTATTAGAGTCCACTCTACTCGTGCTGTTCTCTGTACTGCTTTATCGCTGGTTATTTGTGTCAGTTAAAATGAATATCAACCTAGTATTGATGGTGGGTATTATTCTTGGCACATTATTTCGCAGTGTAGCGACATTGCTACAGCGCTTAATGGATCCCAATGAGTTTTCCATTTTACAAAGCCGGATGTTTGCCACCTTTACCAAAGGGACACCTGAGCTCATTCTATTCACGCTGCTTATCACTGCGGTCGTGGGCGTTTTATTGTGGCGTATGCGCTATTGTTTCGATGTTATCGCGTTAGGGCAAGCCAATGCGGTGAACTTAGGGATTAATTATCGCCAGCAAGTCACGGTTATCTTGTTGCTTATTTCAATCTTGGTTGCTGTTTCGACGGCACTGGTTGGCCCTTTAACATTCTTAGGTTTGATGGTCGCGAACTTAGCTTACTTAGTGGCTGGCAGTAGCCAACACCGCTATTTGCTACCCGTTTCCTTTCTACTTGGTGTCATTGCACTGGTTGGTGGTCAATTGATCCTTGAATATGGCCTAAATATGGCGGGGACATTATCGGTTGTTATCGAGTTTGTCGGTGGAATATTCTTTATTTATATGGTGTTAAGAAGGTTTTAGTATGATTGAAATTAGTCAGATATCGAAAAGTTATCAGGATACTAAAGTCTTAGATAACGTAACAACAACAATTAAAAATAGCGGTATTACCTCAATCATCGGGCCTAATGGTGCAGGTAAATCAACACTGTTGTCGATTATCGGGCGTTTGTTACAGCCCGATGACGGTGGCTATGTCAAAGTGAATGAACTTGATGTATCAACAACTCCGAGTGATAAACTCGCAAAATGTTTATCTGTTTTGCGCCAAGAGAACCAATTTGCGAGTCGACTAACGGTTGAAGAGTTGGTCGGTTTTGGGCGCTACCCGTATACCAAAGGTCGTTTAACCATTGATGATAAAAAGAAAATTGATGAGTCACTCTCTTTTCTAAACTTATCAGATTTACGTCACCGTTATTTAGATGAATTATCGGGTGGTCAACGTCAACGGGCCTATGTGGCAATGGTTTTATGCCAAGATACAGAATATGTTTTACTCGATGAGCCATTGAATAATCTTGATATGAAGCATGCCGTGATTATGATGAAACTGCTGCGTAAAGCCGCAGACGAGCTGGGAAAAACGATTATTTTAGTTATCCATGATATTAACTTTGCGTCAGTTTATTCTGACTACATTGTTGCACTGAGAAACGGCCGTTTGTCTTATCACGGTAAGCCTGAGGAGATCATGAAATCTGAAATTATTGAGGATATTTTTGATACCCCGGTTGATATTAAGAGGGTGGATGACCAGTATATTGCTCTCTACTACTAAATTTTCGTCATCCTTCGAGCTGTAGCGGTGTTGGCTATGCTCGCTACCCCGGGTCACATACTTTTGTATGCTCCCAATTTTCGTCATCCTTCGAGCTGTAGCGGTGTTGGCTACGTTCGCTAACCCTAGTCACATACTTTTGTATGCTCCTAGGGATTAGCTTCTCTTGCCGCCTTGCTACAGTTCGAATGATTTAGAAAATTAAATGTTAGAATATTTTTTATAAAAAGGGGTAATCTTCACTGCGGTGAAATTTCAATGTCTTCATCGGTTGTCAGCAAGTCCAGTGATTGCAACATTTCTAAGCGTTTTATCCCATCGGCATTTACCACTAAACGCGCCAGCTCATTGTAGGTTTTTTTATTTATCGTGATGCGACGGCAAAGGTAAATATGGTAAACCTTTTCTCCCATAATCGCGGGCTCATCATCATTGACGGTTAACTCTTCATAACTAATATCAATGTGTTTCAAAAAATCAGAAATATTGAACCGAGTAATATCGGCGATAGAAGATTGGTTCTTTTCGAAGACGGATTGGCGATTATGCAGTAGCACATCCTTTCGGTAATACAGTATGTCTTCCATACGTTGAACATTGACCAAATTAACCCAATGGGATTTTTGCCGCATTTCACGGATATCGGGTGAAAGCATCGCTTCATTGATAAAGCGAAAGGACTCCTTACAGATACCAACAGGTGCTTTAATACCTTCCCGATAAATACGCAATTGGCGGTCAGGGATCCATTTTTGGAATAGCCGATACAATTGCTCCCGGCCAACTTCTTTTAGCCTATCTTTGAAGATATAGCCGATGATCATCGCTAAAAATAAGTTGGCACTTAAAGCACCATATTTTCCTTGCCAGAAAAAGGCGATAACAGTCGCGAAAATCATTGAAATTGCAGCTGCAATACCATAGATAGAGTGTAGTAGAAGAGGAAGCCCCCGTTTATGACGAATTTCTAAATAGAGATAACGATTAATATATTTTTTCAATAAATTGCGGCGGTATGTGACTAATTCAGCATCCGTTTCATCACTGGGAAAACAATCAGGATACTGCTTTTTCAAATAACGCATCTCTTGGTACCAAAAATGACGTATTTCTTCGCGTAACGGTATTTGTTTATCTGCTAATAAATCACGCAAATAATTCATGGTGTAATACGTCATAAATTCGTCACAATAAGAAAAAGCATTGGAATGGATAGCTTCTTCAATTTTGGCTGACGGAATGGCTAATTCCCGATAAGCACAGAAACATTTGGCGATATTTGCCATGAACTCAGTCAAATATTCGGGAGTCTGCCGTTGGGGAGTTTGGCTTACCATTTTAATGTTCAAGCGGATCGTTCTTTTGAACGTTAAAGCATAACGTTTTAGCCTATTTTCATATTCGTCCAATGAAGGTAAGTTTTGTGGGTTATATTGCTGTAGCCACTGCTTTAGCTCATTCAATGCCCCGTTTTCATCAGTAAGTGATGATAATTTTACTGTAGGTGGGCGTAGCCGAATATAGTTCTTTAGGCTGCGCTGGAGGTTTGATGCTGCATAGAGGTCAGGGTTAATCTGTAATGATGAAGGTAAAAAGAAAAAAGTATCTACTTGGTAACGGATCTCTTTAGACTTACGTGGAAACAACACTTTTTGTTTGATTTCAAACTGCTTTTTTCCATGGATCTTGAGAGACTCTTTAATCATACATTACCTTGTCTTATGCCATTACTAACGTTTACGATTGATAATCGCAGCATAGCACGTTTATTTATTGAAGAACTTTAAGCAATAGCATACAGGAAACGAGAGTAACAATCTGTGAGAGGATGTTGAAAGATATGGCAATAGAAGAAAGGTAATTAATATAACGAGGCACATTGCTATGCCCCATTATCGTTTAGTTATTCGTTATCGAATAACTTATTTTTTTGCAGCTGGGCGTACCGCTGTCACTTCGATTTCTACTCTCCAAGCTGGATTAGCCAGTTTAGCGACTTGGAAGGTAGAACGAGCTGGCAGATTAGTTACTTTCTCAGACTCATAGAACTTGTTGTAACCAGCCATAAAGCCAGCAAAGTCCATAGTACCTTGAGTTTCTTCACCACCAACTAAGAATACTTGCATTTTAACAACGTCGTTCATGGTCAAACCCATACCTTCAAGGTTAGCTTGGATTTGTTTTAACACGTTGATAGTTTGTGCTTCGGTATTACCATAAGACTCTAAAACGCCTTCTTTAGCGTCTGCAGAGATTTTAGAAGGTACTTTTCCGCTCAGGAAAATAAGGCTGTTGCCCGCACCGATTTCTACTGATTCAGAGATAGGGAATCCTTTCACTGGAACGCGTTTAACATCATCAGCTGCATTCGCACTTGCTACACCTAAAATCAAAGGCAGAGAAAGCAATAAAGTTTTATAGCGCATGTAAACTCCTTAACATTATCAAAGTAAATAGGATCTATTAATTTTATCAAAAATTAAACTTTCATTTAACTTTAAACTATTCACTAATAGATCCACAGTAAAAATCGCTATTTTTCCCGTTTTTTAGTTAAAACGAGAAAGTTTGTACGGCGTTGGGTCGATAAATGGTTTTTCGCCCATTAATAATTCAGCCGTTAATCGACCAGATGCAGGGCTTTCTGTCATACCCCAGCCTGTTGCGGTGTTGATGACTAAACCTGGATACTGCTCGACTGTTGAAATAATTGGAATTTCATCATCCGTTGGCGCAACGGTACCACCCCAACGTTCAACCACTTTGGACTCTTTAAATACTGGGAATTCTTTTCTCAGTCTTTCTAGAACGCCATCTAAGTGTTCGTTGTTTGGTGTATTCGTTGCTGTACGGAACTCTTCGAATGGTGTCTTCTCATCTAAGTTCCAAGACGTTGCCATCATGAAGGAGTTGAATAAGTCTTTACCAATAGAGAACTCTAATGGTAATTCTCCACCGCCTAATACGTGCAGGAATCTTGGTCCTAACAGGAAGCTGTCTTTAACGATAGAGCTGGTAAAGATACGTGGAGCAACCGCGTAGGTGCCATCAGCTTGTTCACGGAAGTGAATACCATTAGGTAAGTGTACGTTACCTTTTGGTGCACCTGGTACGCCAGTAATACGTTGTTGTGACAGGTAAACGTTCAGTGTTGGAACGTCAATACCTAAGTTACCCATGAACAGACGCGACCAAATACCACCCGTCAGAACAACACGAGAAGTTTTGATTGCACCTTTTTCTGTGACAACATCAGAGATTTTACCGCCTGCAGTTTCGATACCACGTACTGCACAATTGGTGTAGATGCGGATACCGATTGATTTTGCGTAGTTTGCCATGGTTGGTGTGACAACTTCTGGGTCAAGGCTACCTGAGTCTTCTTCAAATCCACCAATTTTCCATGGAGTTTGTGCATCAACCAGACGATTAGCCAGTTCAGTACCTTCAATCATACGGGTACGTAATGGGGTATCGAAACCTGGGTTTTCAGATGCAGATTTTATCCACGCTCTTGAAATTTCTAAATCTTCTTCGCTAGAAGGTACTTCAACACGGCCTTGAACACGGTAGCTGGTGTCAGCACCGATTTTTTCGTTCATTCCAAGCCATTGAATTTTCCCGTAGTGGTGTAAAGGGAAAATCGCTGGGGAGGTCTTGTAGCTGATGATTTGGCTGTATGCACGGCCTGATTGCTCACCGCCGACAACACCTTTTTCACAGATAACAACATTAAGACCTTTTTCTGCAAGGTTAATTGCAGTCATGATCCCTTGAAGGCCAGCACCGATGATGACTGCATCTGCAGACTCAGGTAATTTGCCTTCAGTACCAGCAACAGCAGGTACACGTGATTTAGTCGATTCAAAACGACCTTCACGATTGATCATAGGAACAACTGCAGCACCCCCTGCTAGAACTCCAGCAGCACCAACCCCTAATAATAGCTTTCTTCTCGAGATTTTCATCTATAACCTCAATAACAATCTTGTTTTTTATATAGTAAATAATTTCAAATTGAGATGATGATCTTATCATATATTTTGTAATTGTTAAGTGTCGGTAGCATTTGTTAACAAAGGTCATTGAAATGAAATGTGACGTAAATTGATGTGCTCAGTGCTGTAAAGGCTTTGTCGGTGATTACTTTATTTTAGAGATGTAAGAATTAATATTTTTTTAATGTTAATGTCATTAAAAGTGTACAGGTGTAAATATGATAATTTAACTTAAGGTTAATAATTGATGAGGGGATCAAAGAAGGAGATTAATATTTCACCATAGATGAAAGTTCTGAATATCCCTTAAGTTATAAAATGAGAAATATAATATATAAATGGAATTTTAATGACCTCTTTGAGTTATTTTTGTTCATTTGATTATTAATTATCCATCTGGTAAGACCTACAAAATTTAAGTTTATTTAATATTGCTTGGCTGGCCTGTCTAAATATCATTCATGATATTAATAGTAATGGCTGTTTTTAACGTGTTGATAATGTTGTTCATTCTATTTTTTATGTGTAATACATAAGCAGAAGAAAATAACCTAGCATTTACTAAGGTTAATTAACGTCATCATTTATGAGATAGAATTAGACAGACTCAAAGAGATAGGTATTTTCTATTATCTTTAATGTTGTAAAAATAACCATTTATTTTTTGATGACTATCAGAGATAAAAGTTAAGAGAATGTATAACAAGAATAGATAATTAAGATTAAGTAATGAATTGGAAATTGAATAAAAAGCTAAATTGGTTGTAATAAGAAAAAATACAGAGTGATTCATGTGGTTAATTGTCATTTAGCGGATGGCTATTTTTTATTTTAGGTACATATCATTCAGTTATTTTACTTTATTAGTCGATATGCACCATGATAGGTTCAATTATTAGTGATATATTCATTCCCTGTAGGAATTTGTGCGAAAAAATTAGCATAATCCTCGGATCGGACTTGTTGAAGAATGGTGACAAGCGCGGATAACGGTGCTTCAGACCAGTCACAGCGAATATCGATATCTGCATATTGTCGGTTATTCCATATTTTTAATGCAGCGGAACGGATCCCCCGGTAGTCACCGCCTTCATCTGCACCTGCTTGCATGGCAATCAGTAGCCTATCAGCCAGATCTTGATGGGCGTTTTTATAATAGCTTTGATGTATGGCATCCAGAACCTGCTCACCAGCTAACATATTTCCAGCAATGGCGAAGTTGGGCTCCGATAAACTTCCACACCAAGGTAAGCAATCTTGTCCCGTCCAATCGGCTGTACCACCGTGGTTATCAAGAATAATCAATTGCCGTTGTTCGCAGCCAATATCTTGTGTCACTAGGTAATCTAAGCTTTTATTCGCATTATGACCTTGTTGCAAATATTCAATACCTGTTAGTCCTGCAATAGGGTTTGTCATTGCTTGAGTGGCGATTGCACCCGTTTGGCTTTCACCATGTAAGACTAATGCACCAACAGCAGGGCCACCTGTTGCCGTTGCTGCGCCTATTTTTCCTGTCACTGGGCAGCGCGCCACAATTGAAAATGTCATTTTACACCTCATAAATTAGACCTTGATCAAATTTATCATCATAAATTCTTGCTTGAAATATAATTTATCATCATAAATAAAGAAAAAGATAAAATTATTAACAAAATTGACACAAATCACACTTCACAATCATATAGCAATGTCAGCACTCGGGGAGGCGCGAATGAAGATGCGTTTATGTAGATGGATAGCCAGTCTTTGGCTTTTATGCTTTATTTCGCTACCGACATTGGCGGTGAATCATCCTAATGTCTTGTTATTAGGGCAAGTTGCTGAGCCGCAGTCATTAGACCCACAAGTGGCGACAGCAGCGAATGATTCCCGAATTTTGGTTAACTTGTATGAAGGGTTAGTTCGCAATGCCGATGGCACATTAACGCTTGAGCCTGCTTTAGCCCAGTCATGGTCTATTAGTGACGATGGCCTCACCTATACTTTCCATTTACGCGAAGATATAAAATTTCACGATGGCAGCCCATTCAATGCGGATGCCGTCAAATTCACGTTTGAACGAATGCTGGATAACCAGCACCCGTACTACCATACAGGGCCATTCCCATTATCGTTTTTTTTCTCCGCGATAGACAAGATAACGACCCCGGATGACAGAACCGTCGTTTTTACCTTAAAAGAGCCGTTTGCCCCGTTTTTATCGAACTTAGCGACACCGGCAGGGCTGATTGTTTCACCTACAGCAGTAAAACAATACGACAAAGACTTTAGCCGCCATCCCAGTGGAACAGGGCCTTTTAAATTTGATGAGTGGACCGCAAACCAAAGGGTGGTCGTATCCGCGAATGAAAACTATTGGGATGGAAAACCCAGTTTAGAGCATGTGGTTTTTCGGCCTATTACTGACGCTAATACTCGGGTCGCAGAAATGTTATCAGGGGGGATTGATGCCATGGTTGAGGTACCCGCTGATAATGTCCCGCTATTTGTTAATGACGACCGCTTTGATGTTTATGAAGCGGTAGGGCCTCATGTTTGGTATGCCATGCTCAATGCGTCTGAACCACCGTTTGATGATGTGCGTGTGAGGCAAGCCGTTAACTATGCGGTAAATAAAGACAATATTGTGAAATATATTCTTCAGGACTCTGCGGGGGTAGCACAAGGGCCCATTCCATCAGCATTTGATTGGGCATTTGATGCAGAAACCAAGGCTTATCCTTATGACCCTGAAAAAGCACGCCAATTGATAGCAGAAGCAGGGGCTCAAGGGCAAAAAGTTATTTTTTATGTCACGGAAGGGGGCTCAGGGATGCTAGACCCGATCCCCATGGCAACCGCCATTCAAGCTGACCTGAAAGCGGTTGGGTTATCTGTCGAAATCCAAACTTTTGAGTGGAATACCTACCTATCCAAGGTCAATGCAGGCCTCAAACAAGCACACATGGCTGAAATGGCATGGATGACGAATGACCCAGATACTTTACCCTTTTTAACCTTACATAGCGCCTCTTGGCCAGATAAAGGCGGGTTTAATTCCGGTTATTACAGTAACAAGCAGCTTGATAGGTTATTAGACAAAGCTCGAGTCACCAATAACCTCGAGGAGCGCGCCCAGCTATATCGGCAAGTACAAAAAATTGTTCATCAAGATGCACCTTGGTTGTTTGTCGCGAATTGGAAGCAAAATGCGGTCGCGAATGAGCATGTTAAGCATTTCAAATTGCAGCCTAATTTTAATTTATTACTTAAAGACGTTCGTAAAGATTGATTAATGTGAATTGATTATTCAATTAATCATTTGATTTTATGGGGAAAAACTATGTGGTTATACTGTTTGAAACGCGTTTTAGCGACCATACCCATACTGATTGGTTTGACGTTAATTGTCTTTTTTATCATGGCAATGATCCCTGGAGACCCAGCTCAAGCGTTGCTTGGCCCTTGGGCGACTCCTGAAAATGTGGCGAGAGTCAAAGTTGAGCTTGGGCTCGATAAGCCGTTATATCAGCAATATTTTATTTGGATGAATAATTTAATTTCGGGTGACTTTGGCCGCTCATTTGTCCTTAACCGTCCAGTTGTTGATGAGGTTTTAGAGCGATTTTCTGCCACGTTAATTTTGGGCGGAAGTGCGTTGTTACTCAGCTCAATTCTAGGGCTGCTGGCCGGGGTCCTTTCTGCCATTCGTCAGTTCAGTTGGAGTGATCGGTTTATTACACTCGCTGTTTTATTGGGTATATCAATGCCATCTTTTTGGATAGGCTTACTGATGATTATGCTTTTTTCTGTTCAATTACAATGGTTTCCGGCATCTGGAATGTATGATATTTGGCAAGGCGGTGGCCTGAGCGATTTATTACATCACCTTGTTTTACCTGCTGTAACGCTTTCATTGGTTGCGACAGGAGTGATTGCGCGTTTGACACGTACGGCAATGTTAGAAGTATTAAGGCTCGATTTCATTCGTACCGCCAGAGCTAAAGGGCTGAGCGAACGCAGAGTGATTTTCCGCCATGCATTTCGTATGGCGCTGGTTTCAGTCATCCCAGTCATTGGTATCCAAGCGGGTTTTGTTTTTGGTGGTGCGGTGTACATTGAAACCGTTTTTCAGTGGCCGGGGCTAGGCGCCATGCTAGTCAAGGCAGTAGCAACCCGTGACTTGTTTTTAGTCCAAGGGGGCGTATTGATTGCGGCAGCGTCCTATGTCTTTATCAATTTGCTTGCGGATGTTGTGCAAGCCATGTTAGACCCGAGGTTGAAATCATGAGCCAGTCTGTGACCCCTGTTATTCAGCATCGTCATCGCCAATCGATCGGCTCGTTATTATTGGCGAACCGTCTAGCAACGTTGGGGCTATTTATTTTAGTTATCATTATGCTCTTGGCATTTTTAGCCCCTTGGCTCCCCCTTGCTGATCCAGATAAAACCGATTTAGTAAATCGGCTACTTCCCGCTTTTTCACCTGATCATTTATTAGGGACAGACCATTTAGGGCGAGATATTTTGTCTCGATTGCTGTGGGGAACCCGAGTATCCCTATTGGTCGGTATCTCAGCAACGCTCATTGCGGCAATATTCGGCACCCTGATTGGCTTGGTGGCTGGCTATGTAGGCCATCGCACCGATACATTATTGATGCGTTGTATTGATATGCTAATGGCATTTCCATACATACTATTGGCATTAGCGATTGTCGCAGTCCTTGGGCCAGGGTTACTCAATGCGTTATATGCTATCGCATTGGTCAATATTCCCTTTTTTGCGAGAAATATTCGTGGGTTAACGGTGGGTTTGCGTGATAGGGATTTTATTCAAGCAGCAAGGCTGTCAGGTAAAAACCACCTACAAGTGCTATTAACGGAAGTGTTACCGAATGTCTTGCCAATTATTGTGGTTACCATGTCAACGACCATCGGTTGGATGATCTTAGAGACGGCGGGCTTGTCATTTTTAGGGCTAGGGACTCAGCCACCGAATGCAGATTTAGGTTCAATGTTAGGGCAAGGACGCGCACAAATGTTTGTCGCTCCTCATGTGGCATTGGTACCCGGTATTATGATCTTTCTTATTGTGATTAGCTTTAACCTGTTAGGGGATGGCGTGCGTGACATTCTTGATCCCCGGTTAAAATCAGGGGCTCTACAGCGCTCACAACCGATGACACAGACTGATAGAGTTAATATTCCTGCGAAAACAGGGGATAAACAAGCGGTATTAGAAGTCAAAGAGTTGTCTGTCGCTTTTCGCCAAGGAAATCAATTACGTCCGACTGTAAAAGGGATCAGTTTTACCGTTGGAGCGGGGGAGTGCTTAGGGTTAATTGGGGAGAGCGGCTCAGGTAAGAGTGTTACGGCTTTGTCTGTGATGGGGCTGCTAGCGTCGCCTCCTGCGCTGATTACCGCGGGGGGGATTTATGTAGAACATGAAGAAATGTTGTCATTGCCATTATCCGTTATGCAGCGCCGTCGTGGTGCGAAGGTGTCCTATATTTTCCAAGACCCACTGACGACACTCCATCCGCAATTTACCATTGGTGTGCAATTGCGTGAAGCCATCACTGCTCACCAGTCTTTGTCACTCTATGAGGCGAAAAATAAAGCTATCGAATTATTGGATAGTGTTGGGATCCCTGATGCGCAAGAACGTTTTGATGCCTATCCCCATGAGCTCTCGGGCGGGCAGCGTCAGCGGGTAGGGATCGCGATGGCGTTGGCCAATGACCCAGTGTTGATTATTGCCGACGAGCCGACCACCGCATTAGACGTCACGGTCCAGGCGCGTATTTTAGAGTTACTCAACCAACTACGCCGTGAACGCGGTGTTGCGCTCTTATTTATTACCCATGACTTCGCGGTTATTAATCAAATTTGCGACCGTGTTGCGGTGATGCAGCAAGGTGAGATAGTCGAAACGGGGGATACGCAAACGGTATTACGTCAGCCTCAGCATCCATACACACAACGTCTGATCGCCAGTGTACCGAAGTTAGGGGAAGGGCGTGGGTTTTTAAAGCAGGTTCAACAACTCTATGGTCATCAGCCTAATGGTAATGATTTAGCATCAACGCAGGAGGCTTAATGAAAAAAGTGATTGAGGTTAATCAGTTGGTGAAAACCTTCGGGCAGCCGAAGAGCCTATTTCACCCCCGAGGGCGCCAAGTTCATGCACTAAAAAACATTTCATTATCGCTCTATGAAGGCGAAACACTTGCTGTTGTAGGGGAGAGTGGTTCTGGAAAAAGCACCTTAGCGCGTATTTTAGTTGGGTTGGAGCGTGAAACCTCGGGGGAAATTAGCGTATTAGGGCAGACTCGAGCCGAGTGGCTGCAGCAAGGTGCTCGTGCGTTTGGGCAAGCTATTCAGTATGTTTTTCAAGACCCTGTCGCATCTTTGAACCCACGTAAAACGATTGGGGAAACATTAACGGTTCCCTTGAAATACTTAAAGCACATGAGTGCATCACAAAGGGCGAAACGCTTGGCGGAATTACTTGAGGCCGTCAATATGCCAATTGACGCGTTAGCTTGCTATCCCCATGAGTTTTCGGGAGGACAGGCACAGCGGCTAGCGATTGCGAGAGCCTTAGCCGCAGATGCGCGGATATTAGTCCTTGATGAGCCAGTTAGTGCGTTGGATGTTTCGGTGCAAGCGCAAGTCTTGTTGTTATTAGAACAACTTAAACAACAGTTTTCGTTGTCGTATTTATTTATTAGCCACGATTTAGCGGTAGTGGAATCGATAGCAGATAGGGTTGCCGTACTCTATTTAGGGGATTTGCTAGAATGTCGAGATACCCGCAGCTTATTTGCCGCGCCGGAGCATGAATATACGCGAAATTTATTGGCGAGTGCCCCACGTATTCGTGTTGATTCAGTCGTTTAGAAAATAATTTAAACCAGTTGAGAACCTAATATGAGCACCAATAAGCCGACGACAATAGAGCCAGTACGTATTAAGCGGACTGATGAAATCGTCAATGCAATAAAAGAAACTATCATGGCCAATAACCTCATACCCGGTGACCGTTTGCCACAAGAAAAAGAACTGATTGAACATTATAACGCCAGCAAAAGTACGGTGCGAGAAGCACTGAAATCATTAGAAGTTCAAGGATTAATTAAAACGAAAACCGGGCCGGGTGGTGGCGCGTTTATTGATTCCATGACTGAATCCCGAGCAATGAGTTTGTTATCGAACTATTTGTTTACGCGGGATATATCAATCAAAGATATTTATACGCTACGTAAATTACTCGAACCAGTGGTTGCCGTTAGTGCGATTGACAACATTGATAATGAGGGTATTCAAAAGCTGTACGATACCATCGCCATTTATGACCATGAACCCGCAGATGAAAACGAACGCTGGCAACAGCGGATGGCCGAACTGGATTTTCATGCCGTGGTTGCCAGCTATTCCGACAACGTTTTATTAGTGTTTATTTGCCATTTTTTACAGCGTTTACTCAAAGATTTAGCGGTTTGTAAGGATATTTATTTAAAACCTGAGCCTGTCGATAGACGCCAAGGCATTGAATACCAATATCAATTAATCGAAGCATTACGCCGTAAAGATGTCGCAAAAGTTCAATCGGTGATGGAAGCTCATATGGCTTATGCAGAACAAGCCATGTTAGCGCTGCAAGCCACATTGCAAGAACGTTTTTTAAGTGAAGATAGGTAATATAATGATAGATAAAGTATATCTGACCTCTGTATTAAAAACATTGTTATGTACGCCTAGCCCGGTTGGTATGACGGAGCAAGCCGTGGCACAAACTCACCAATGGTTGACTGAGTTGGGGTTCACACCGAAATACACACGCCGTGGGGTGTTATATATCACGCTTGGCTCTGAAGAGCCTAAACGTGCATTAGCCGCCCACCTTGATACGTTAGGGGCAATGGTGACACAACTCAAACCGAATGGGCGTTTGGCTCTGCGTAATACAGGTACATGGGCAGCGCGTTTTGCGGAAGGTGCAAGGGTGACGGTATTTAGTGACAATCACCAATATCGCGGCACGATTTTGCCATTAAAAGCCTCTGGGCATCGCTTTAATACTGAAGTTGATACCCAAATAGCCGATTGGGATAATTTAGAAATTCGCCTTGATGCCCCCTGTTATAACTTCGCTGATTTGCAATCCCATGGCTTAAATGTCGGTGATATTGTTGCGGTTGATGCGCAACCCGAATTCATTGACAACGGTTTTATTGTTTCTCGTCATTTAGATGACAAAGCTGGCTGCGCGGTGATGTTAGCTGCATTAAAATCACTGGTGGATGATGGCATTGTGCCAGCGGTGCCTTGCCAGATGATGTTCACGATTTCAGAAGAGGTCGGTATTGGCGGAACACACGGTTTTGGTCCGCAGGTTCAAGAATTATTAGCGATTGATAACTCTGTTTCTGCCCCAGACCAAACCACACGGGATGACGCACTCACTTTAGCTTTTCGTGACAGAACCGGGCCGTTTGATTTAGCCATTACACGGCATTTATTGCAGCTATGTCAGCAGTATGATATTCCTCACGTCCGCGATACGTTTAAACATTATCGTTCGGATAGTGCCGCCGCGATTGATGCAGGGTGGGATATTCGTGCGGCTTTAGCCTGTTTTGCTCTAGACAGTTCCCACGGCTGGGAAAGAACGCATCTTGACTCATTAGTCGCGCTTGCGACGTTAGTAAGACGCTATATTGAAAGTGATTTAGTGCCATTACCGGGGCAATCATTATAAAGCGAATAATGTGCGGTTGATGGTAAAAAGCCCTCTTCTCATTAAGTGACCCCTAATAATTGGTTTCCCAGCTATTGGGGGATTTCACTCATGTCAGCTTTTTGATTTTTTTATTAATTTCACTGTTAAATCAATGTGGTATTTACGTCATAAATACATGGTACGACAATCTTGTATTTACAATGTAATGACAACGACATTACATTTCTGTATGCTTAGCTGAGTAAGCAATCAATTGGGAGGTCGATATGTCGACTCAAAATGATGTTGCCGTGACTCGCTCATCTCTTAACCTGAGAATAAAACCGGAAGACAAAATCCTGATCGACCGTGCTGCGAATGCTGTGGGAAAAAACCGTACCGAATTTGTTCTGGAAGCAGCGCGGCGTGCAGCTGAAGAAACACTGGCCGATCTGCGGGTGATTAACGTCAGCGCCGAGGTTTACCAAGAATTTATCAGCCAGCTTGATGCCGCGCCGAGTAGTAATGAGGCATTGAGGAAAACGATGATGTCTAAATCCCCTTGGGAGGAATGACATTGAAGCTAACAGCGCCAGAACCACTAAAAACAGGCCATTTACTGGAAGGGTTTTCCTCTGGTGAAGAGGCATTGGATCTCTGGTTAAAAAACCGGGCAATGAGTTATCAAAACTCAGGGGCCTCGCGCACTTTTGTGACCACTTCGGATAACCAAGTAATGGGTTACTATGCCTTGTCCACCGGGGTTGTGAGCACCAATCAAGCCGCTGGGCGATTTCGCCGCAACATGCCCTCTGACATTCCCGTCATCTTACTCGGCAGGCTAGCTGTAGATACAAGGGCGAAGGGTCTTGGAGTTGGTAGGGGGTTAGTTAAAGATGCCTGTCATCGTGTTATTCAGGCTTCTGGGCTGGTGGGCATTCGAGGGGTTGTGGTTCACGCATTAACGGACAATGCTAAACGGTTCTATGAGCACATTGGTTTCGTCCCTTCACCACTTGACTCTATGATGTTGATGATAACGCTTGCCGATCTACAATTCGCATTGGGTATTCACCCGAACTGACCAAGCTTGGGATCCCGAGTTTTTATCAAAGCCCTCATATCATTGAATGTAAGAGGGCTTTGAACATGTTAATTATTAGTTTAGATTGGCTTGTGATAAATATTTTTGCATTTCATCTGCAGGAACCATACCACCACCCGTTGCCCATACCAGATGTGTTGCGTTAGCCAGTTTCGTTGGTGTGAGTGCTTTTGATTGCAAATAATCGGTGTTTTGCGTGACATGCACGCAGCCAGTCATACCCGCCAAGGCCGACGGTTCTAATTTAATAGACTCTGTCTGGTTGAGTAAGCCTAACAGGTTATACATTTCGCTATCTTCGATGGTGTAATAACCATCAATTAACCGCTCCATTGCGCGTCCTACAAAGCCTGATGCACGGCCAACCGCAAGGCCGTCTGCGGCGGTGATATTATCGATACCAATTTCTTGAACAGAGACTCCATCATGCAGGCCAGTATGTACTCCTAGCAGCATACAAGGTGAGTGGGTTGGTTCAGCGAATAAGCAGTGGACGGCATCCCCAAAGGCGAGTTTTAGCCCGAAAGCGACACCACCGGGACCACCCCCGACACCGCAGGGTAAATAGACAAACAGCGGGTGGTCGTTATCTACGGTAACACCTTGGTCTGCAAATTGCTTTTTCAAGCGCAAGCCTGCCACGGCATAACCTAAAAATAAGGTGGTAGAGTTTTCATCATCAATAAAAAAGCAGTTCGGGTCTTTTTCGGCTTCTTTACGGCCTTGTTCGACGGCAATGCTGTAATCTTGCTCGTATTCCACCACATTCACGCCATGTGAACGCAATTTGTCTTTTTTCCACTGTCTGGCATCAGCGGACATATGCACACTGACACTAAAACCGAGTTTAGCGCTCATAATGCCGATAGACATGCCAAGGTTGCCGGTTGAGCCTACCGCGATGCGGTATTGGCTAAAGAATTGACGAAATTGTTCAGAAAATAAAATTTCGTAATTATCGTCTGTTGATAAAATACCGGCTGCTAAGGCGAGTTTTTCCGCATGGGTGAGGACTTCATAGATGCCGCCCCGAGCTTTGATTGACCCTGAAATTGGCAGGTGGCTATCTTTTTTAAGTAATATTTTCCCGGTAATTGGCGTTTGGTAGCGAGCTGCAAGAGCGGCTTGCATCTGTGGAATAGTGACCACTTCGGATTCTATGATCCCTTGTGTGGCTTGGGTTTCAGGAAAGGCTTTCATCAAATAAGGCGCAAAGCGGTTTAATCGCGCTTCTGCGTCTTGCACATCTTCAATGGTTAGCCCGACATAAGGCAAACCCGCTTGTGTTGTCGTGACATTTGGGTTGAACCACGCAATTGGCTTTAAATCGATTAAGTCCTGAACTAAAGGGTAGTCAGCAATTAACTTATCAACATTTATCTGAGTCATAATTACTCTCTTTTAAATCACAAATGAAAGTGCAAAAGTCCCTGCCAGCGCGACGAAAGACGCAATCAACGTGGCGACACTATAAAAACGGAATGTTTCGGCTAAAGTGGCATTACAGTACTGTTTAACTAGCCAGAACAACGAGTCAGTGACGATAGTGCAGCCAATTGCGCCGGAGCCAATGGCTAATGTCATGATTTCTGGGCTAATGTGTGGGTACATTGGCATTAATGGAGCCACAATCGCGGTTGCGCCCATCATCGCAACGGTGGCAGAACCGACAGCGGCATGAAGAATAATGGCGACCAGCCAGGCCAGCAAGATGGGGTGCATATCAATGCCCGATAACACCATCGCTAAGGAGTCGCTCAATCCACTGCCTTTTAAGATGCCGTTAAATGCCCCACCTGCCCCGATAATCAATAAGATATTAGCAATTGAGCTAAAACTCTCTTCGGTTTTGCTGAGTAATACGCTCATACCCATATTACGTCGAATACCTAACATGTAATAAGCGACAAAAGCAGCAATAAACATAGCGGTTATTGGGTTACCAATAAACTGTAATAAGGTAAATAACTGGCTGTCTTTGCTCATGTTCAAGTCAGCGGCTGTCTTGATTAACATGAGAGCAATTGGCAGTAACACCGTGAACAGTGTGGCACCTAAAGAAGGTAAGTCTTTTTCTTCACGTACTTCAAGGTCAGAGAAGGCTTCCGGCACAGTTTTAAATGGTAAGCGGTCACCTAAGAATTTGAGGAACAGTGGCCCACCAACTAATGAGGCGACTAAGCCTACCGCTAACCCTGCGACAATCACCGTGCCAATGTCAGCTCCCAATTCATTTGTGACAAATAGGGCAGCAGGGTGTGGCGGTACGATGCAATGGACGGCCATCAGAGCGGTGCATAATGGGATAGCCAGTTTTAATAACGAGGTATTGGTTCTTTTGGCAATGGAAAATGCGAGTGGGATCAGTAACACCACACCAACCTCAACAAACAGCGTAATACCGCAGATTAACCCAATTAGCACCATGGTAACGTCAGGCGTCAACCAGCGGCTTTTTTGTAAAGTGACCCCGATGCGTTCAGCGGCACCTGAAATTTCCATCATTTTGCCGAGTATGGTACCCAACCCAATAATGGCGGCTAAAAAACCAAGCGTACCGCCAATGCCATTTTCGATGGCGCTGACCATCTCTAATGGGTTCATTTGCATGGAGATACCGACAAAGAAGCTGGCGAGTAAAAGTGCTAAAAAGGGATGAAACTTAAATTTAATAATTGAAACGATGATTAGTAAAATACTGATAACTAAAGTACCAATCATCCACATTGTAGAGTCCATATCCTACCCCTGATCATCTTGTTGTTGTTCTTCTATTGGATAATAAATATTCAAAGGTGACAAACGATGAAACATATGGTTTAGATGAGCTAAATTAACTCAAGGGTGTGATATTAGTCATATAAAATGGAGATTAGTGCATTTGAGTCACCCTAATTCATCTTAAAATGGGTATTGTAGAGATCATTGGGGGTCATTGTTTTTATCGGAGGCGTTGTGTCAGCACATTTCAATCAATTTGAGCAATCTGGATTTATTCAGTGGAATAAACGGTTATCAAGTTATCAGCTATCGCGTCTACATACCTTTGAAGCGGCGGCACGGCACTGCTCTTTTGCATTGGCGGCACAGGAACTGGCGTTAACGCCTAGTGCAGTTAGCCACCGAATTAACACCCTAGAAGGGGAATTGGGGTTTAAATTATTTGAACGTTTTCATCGGCGCATTGAATTGACGGTTGATGGTGAGCGGATTTACTGGGCTTTACGCAAAAATTTGGATGATATTAACCAAGAAATCATTGATATCAAGAACCAAGAAATCTCGGGTGAACTTACGGTATATTCGCGACCATCCATCGCTCAGTGCTGGTTAATTCCCAAAATTGCGGATTTTGCTCATCAATACCCCTCGATTCAATTGAATCTATTAACAGGGAACGATGACGTTAATTTTCGAGGTTATGGTATTGATGTTGCTATTTATTATGATGATATCACTCGGCCAAACTTATATTGTGAAGATTTAATGTCAGAATCAATTGTCCCAGTTTGTAGCCCACAATATGCAGAACAGCATGATTTACTTAATAATATGCACCAATTGAAAAATTGTACTTTATTGCATGATAGGCAAGCATGGAGCAGTAACTCTGACTATGATGAATGGAAGGCGTGGAGTGAGTATTACCAATTAACGTTGTTTCCTCATCGCCGAAACTTATGTTTTGATCGTTCTGATCTAGCGATTGTTGCCGCCATGAACCATGCAGGTGTAGCCATGGGGCGTAAACAATTGGTTGAAAAACGTCTTAAGCGGCAAGAACTAGTAATGCCATTTGGCGACATTTCGCTGAAGTGCGAACAACGCCACTATTTTGCGATGCTTAATGATAAACGTAATCCGAAGGCAGATATTTTTATTCAATGGTTAAAACAGCAAGTTAACGCAATATCACAAGTAAAATGACGCTTACTCGAGTAAGATAACCACTTGGTGATGTTTTTAGAGAATGGGAAAACCGCAAGCTATGGCCCCGAAAACGCAAAAAGTTGCCACGATCAAAGATGTCGCTGCCAAAGCTCAGGCAGGGAAAACCAGTATCTCACGTTATTTGAATGGTGAATTCCATTTGCTTTCAGATAATTTGCGTCAACGTATTGAAAGTGCCATCCGTGAATTAAACTATCGCCCCAACCAAATGGCACGTAGCTTGAAACATGGGCGGACAGGCTTGATTGGCTTGATTATTGCCGATATCGGTAACCCATTCTCTGTTGAAGTCCTAAAAGGGGTGGAAGCCGAGTCAATCAAACAAGGTTTTATGACAGTGGTTTGCAATGCCAATAATAGCATTGAGCGTGAATGCCAATTTATTCAGCTACTAAAAGGTTACCGCGTGGATGGGCTTATTATAAATTCAGCGGGTGTTAATGAGCAATTCATTGATGTGTTGAAAGAAACCACGCTTCCTTTTGTCTTATTAGATAGAAAAATCGATAACTTTCCCAGTGATATGGTTGGGTTAGATAACCCCGCTTCTGCACAAATGGCCTTTAATCATCTGATTGAACAAGGATTTGAAGCGATTTGCTTCGTGACTGAGCCCATTGTGTATAACAGCGCACGTCAGGAGCGTTTACAGACATTCCAAGCGTTATCGCAGAGCCATCAACATATTCAAAGCGAATTTCATGAAGTGACCTTGCCTGACCCGGCAAAATTAGAAGCCATCGTTGCTGATTTTTGTACGGCACATCGTGGTATGCGCAAAGTGATTGTCGCCGCCAATGGCGTGCTGACCTTGCAGTTGGCATATGTCATGAATAAGCAAGGGCTACGTTGGGGGACAGATATTGGTTTTTTAAGTTTCGATAACCTCGAATGGGCTGCATTAGCTGGGCAAGGGGTGACTTCGGTGTCACAACCGACAGCGGAAATGGGGCACAAGGCGGTGGAGTGCTTGCTAGAAAAGCTGGAAGACCCAGATAAACCCCCAGTGCAATACTTATTTAATGGGGAACTACTGATCCGTAAATCAACGACATTGTAGTTTTTAACGGCTCTTAAAATTTGGTTACCATTTACCAATTTAGCTTAAGGTTTATTACATGTATACTGGTGTGTAGACTAAATTATAACCATTTTGAGAGCATAGGGAACATATGAAAAAGATAGGGATATTATTGCTAGCTAGCCTTGTTTTAGCGGGTTGTAGCACCAGAAGTCAGGTCAAAGAGTATACCTGCCAAGTAGACCAAAGTTATAATCACATCACATTAGAACGTAACGGCAAATTTACCTTTCCAACAGGGGCAAGTAAGGTACAAGTCTTTTTCAATAATGGTCAGGTCAATATTGTTGATTTTGTTGGCTATGAGTATATGAGTTATCCGCTAGTGAAAAGTACAGAGCAGCGACGTGTTGAGAAAATAAAAGACTTTAACATCGTGATAAATAAAGGTGATTATTATTCTGATGTCAATGGCATGTTGGAAATTTACTCACCAACTCAAAAAACAGTGGGGTTATATTATTTAGCGCCATCGACCAGTAAACTGAATTCTATCCAATTTCTGACGGAGTGTGAACGAAGCAGTGTTGCTCGACCGGGACGTGCTCATGAGCATTGATGGGTAAATAGGCAAAGAACCCTAACAAATTAGGGTTCTTTAGGTTCTGAGTTATTTTGCTGTTTCAGGGTTAACACAGTTTTGGCTTAGGTCACCCTTTAAAGCCGCTATTAGGTTATCAACGGCACATTCGACCATAGCATAACGGGTTTCATGGGTGGCAGAACCGATATGCGGCAGAGCAACCACATTTGGCAGCGTGAGTAGCTTAGAGTTGCTTGGAAGCGGCTCCACCTCAAACACATCTAAACCCGCTCCACGAATTATGCCCATTTCTAATGCATCGGTCAGCGCGGCCTCATCAATAATTCGACCTCTTGAACCGTTGATCAAAAACGCACTGGGTTTCATTTTTTCCAACTCATTTTTGCCGATCAATTTTTCGGTTGAAGGTAATAATGGCAGTACAACACAGACAAAATCAGATTCCGCGAGTAATGAATCGAGGTCACAACGGCGTGCGTTAAGCTGGTTTTCTGCATCGGAGTGGATATGGTTATTGTAATAGAGAACTGGCATTCCGAAGCCTAAGTGAGCACGTTTAGCGACAGCATAGCCAATACGCCCCATTCCGAGTATACCAATCGTTTTACCATGCACATTGCTGCCGTATGCATTTTCACCAATACTTTGGGTCCATTGGCCGTTTTTGACCATCTCAGCCATTTCGATAATGCGTCGCGCACTGCAAAGCACTAATGTAAAAATGGTATCCGCGGTGGTTTCGGTTAATACATTGGGGGTATGCATCAATGCAATTTTTCTGGCATTCATGGCGTCAATATCAAATTGGTCGACACCAACCGAAATGGTCGACGCGGCTTTCAAATTTGGTGCATTGGCAATGTCATCTGCTGTGATAGGGTAACTAGCACCAATAATGCCGTCAGCACTCGTCAAAGCTTGTTTAAAGCAAGCGAGATTCTCAGGGGTAATGCTATCAAATGCAGTGACATTAAAGTGCTGCTGTAGCCGCTCAAGTTGATCTGCGGGAATGGATTTATATAAAACAATATTCTTTTTCATGGTGTCCCTTTTAAGCATGCTCTGTGATGACGGCATCACTCTTTTGCTCTTGGTTTGGTTTAACAATCAGGGTAAAGAAAACCGAAGCTAACAATGCGATCCCCATAAACATATACGAGGCACTTGGGCTACCTGTCGCCCCATTTAAGTAACCCACAAACCATGAACCAAAGAATGAACCTAATGCGCCCATACTATTGATTAATGCCATTGCACCACCAGCAACGTTCTTTGGCAACATTTCAGGAATGATAGCGAAGAAGGGCCCGTATGGGGCGTACATTGCAGCACCTGCAATCACTAATAAGGTATAAGAGAACCAGAAATTCGTGCTACCGAGTAAGTATGAACCGAGGAAACACACCGCACCGAGCAAAAGCATTGGCCAGACAAATAATTTGCGGTTATGCATTCGGTCAGATGCCCATGAAACTAAGATCATAGCCATCGTTGCTGCAAGGTATGGGACTGCGGAAAGCCAACCTGTTTCTACCATCCCGAGGTTGGATGCGCCACGAATAATGGATGGCAACCACAGCACAAAGCCATACACCCCAATGCTCCAACAGAAATATTGAGCGCAGAGTAAAATCACATTACGAGACTTGAAGGCTTCACGGTAATTACGAACGGGTTTGATGTTTTTCTGTTCGTCACTCAGGATCTTATCTAATGTCTCTTTTTCTGATTGGCTTAACCAATTGACTTGGTTTGGCTTATCTCGTGCTGTTCTCCACCAGAAAAAGGCCCATAAAATCGCAGGCACTCCTTCAATGATAAACATTTCACGCCAACCGAAGGCTTGAATGAGATAACCGGATAGCACGGACATCCACAGTACCGTAACGGGGTTGCCTAGAATTAAAAAAGTATTGGCGCGAGAGCGCTCTGATTGGGTAAACCAGTTACTGATATAGATAAGCATCGCAGGCATGACCGCGGCTTCGACGACCCCTAGGCTAAAGCGAATAATCACTAGCATTGGGATATTGCTCACCATGCCAGTTAAACTAGCGAATAAGCCCCATAGGAAGATACAAGCAAAAATGAGTTTACGGACACTGCGCTTTTCTGCATAAATAGCCCCCGGTATTTGGAAAAAGAAATAGCCAAGGAAAAATAATGAGCCGAGTAGGGACGACATCCCTTTGGTAATCCCTAAGTCCGCGTTGATCCCTGCGGCAGCGGCAAAACTGTAGTTGGCTCTGTCTAAGTAGGCAAGGCTATAGGTGATAAACACGATTGGCATGATGCGCCACCAACGTGACGCTGCTGGAGTATTCATTGTCATAATCGATTTCCTTTTAACATACCGCTTTAGTGGTGGCTGCAGACAGTAATGCCATTTCATGCTGCAGTTGTGCCTGAGTTGGTAAACCTTCACTGTCGCCAATAACTTGAATGGCTCTTGCTCCAACAAAATTACCTCTTGCAACAGCTTGTGGTAATGTCAAACCTTCAAGTAAGGCGCTAATAACGCCAACGGCGAAACCATCACCAGCTCCGACGGTATCAATGACGTGTTTCACATGAACGGCAGGTGCTATGCCCTGTTGGTTATTTGCCGTTTTATAATATGCTCCGTGTTCCCCGGTTTTAATCACAACCACTTCGACACCTTGAGCGAGATAAAAATCAGCAATAGACTCGGGTTGGTCGAAGCCCGTCAGGATTTTGCCTTCTTTTAAGCCGGGTAAGACCCAATTAGCTTGGAACGCGAGTTGGTTGAGCTGTTCGACCATTTCCTGTTCACTTTTCCATAGGGATGGGCGCAAATTGGGGTCAAATGACAGTGTTTTACCTACATTTCGCATCCATTTTGCTGCATACAGTGAAAGTTGATAGCTGGTGGGCGAAAGTGCGGCTGCCACGCCACTTAAATGTAAATGACGGGCAGACAGAAAATACGCTTCATTAAAGTCAGTGAGATCTAAATGGCTGGCTGCTGATCCTTTACGGAAATACTCCACGATGGGATCGGTTCCATTTTCGGCTTTAGATTTAAGTTGGAAGCCCGTTGGGTAACGAGAGTCCACTGTAACGCATTGAGTATCTAGTTGTTCTTTATCCAAAGTGGCTTGAATAAAACGCCCGAAGGAGTCATCGCCAAGTCGGCTTATCCAGCCACTTCTTAACCCTAGGCGAGACAGGCCGATGGCGACATTCAGCTCAGCACCGGCTGCGCGACGGACGAAACTTTCAACTTCGTGCAATTCCCCTGTTTGTGTTGCCACAAACATCATCATGGCTTCACCAAGAGTGATAACATCTAATTGATTTTTCATGATGTTAAATCTCCTTCAACAGAGAAACATAGTATTCAGTGACTGCGCGTAAATCGTGGTCTTCGAGTGGAAACTCGATACCACAAGGAACGTCATTCGGGAGCGCGTTTAGCACTTCTTTCCATGTGCCATCGCTGTCATCAAGTGCTACTGCAACGCATTTATTGCCACGTAATTGGCAGGCTTTAACGTGAATGTAAGCGACTTGGGGGGCAAAAATATGTGCGGCTTTTAACGGATCTTCTTGATGCCAATACCAATTCGCCATATCAAATGCCATTTTTATAGGTAGATTTTGGTGTTTTACATCAGCAAAAAAACGTTCAAGAGGCGCAATGTGACCGCCAACCTCGGTTTGGTCATTCTCGATCACTAACTGTGTGGTGTATTGATTGAGAAGGTTAATGACTTCGGATAAATCATAATTTTCTGGTAATTCACCGAGTGATAGTTTTAAAAAGCGAGCATTAAGTTGTTTGGCATCTTCAAAATAGCCTTGCAGTTTAGTGATTGCGATAGAGGTATGCTGTTGGAATAGCGTGTCTGGCACGGAATAAACCGCAGTGAGCTGTCTTGATTGCAGTCCTTTGGCAATATCAAAAAAATTATCGCTTGGTAGCAATAGTTCTTGACGGATCTCAGCACCATCCGCGTGGCTGCTTTGAATAATATCGAATAAAGCTTGTTGGCCCCCTAATTGTTTTACGGTTTGTGCACCGTAGGCGGCAGTAACAATGATAATGTCTTTGCTCATGACTTTCCTCTGTCTGATTGAAGGGTATTTAACCCATTTGTCATTGCGAATGACTTATTATGGAACCGGTTCCATAATGCTTTCTAGTGACGAAAGAGCAAAATCAGAGCTATATCACTAACCAAATGGCGATAAATGTTTAATTAACGATCACTGTCACAACTTTTGATGTAATGGGTGTAATAAAAAGTTCAGATAGGTTTTTCACAGAGTATGTGATTTCGTCAAAGCATCATTTTTAATAGTTTTGCTCATGGGACGTTTTGGGCTTTAACGGGCTAAAAGAAAGGGCGCTAATTCATTTCTTACTGCAATCAAGAACGATAATTTATTAGTCTAGAAAAAGTAAGGCAGAACTGAGTTATAAGTTCTGCCTTTATTATTTTTATTCAATAAATTATTGGCTCAATGCATCGGCAACTGCTTTAAAACGAGCAAATTTGTCACGTAGCTGTTGATGGCTAATTGCATTCGGTTGATAAGTGGTGATTTTTGGGGTACTTGCCGCAATAGCGACATCAAAACCTGAATAATAACCTGTTCCGACTGCGGCACAAAGTGCAGCGGCTTGGCAACCTGATTGCTGCACGTTGACGACATCTAACGGCAAGTTACTGGCATCACAGAACATTTGCATCCACAGTGGTGATTGTGTTGGGCCACCCGTGAACCGAATGGATTCGGTTGTATTATCAAGGCCAACAATACGGTCTTGATGCAACAAATGTGAGAATACAATCCCTTGATAGATAGCATAAACAATATCAGCATCTGTATGGTGTGAGCTCAAACCGAGTAGGCCACCGTGCAAATTACTGTGGTAGTTAGAACCGTACAGCCAAGGGAAAAACAGAATATCATTTTGCCGTGTTGCCCCTTCAGCCACGCAGTGATTCAGTACGTCATAATCTTGCAAACGCTGATTGAAGAAGTGCCGAGTAAACCATGCGAGGTTACTGGCTGAGGTCGGGCTGCCTTCATGGACAAAATAGGTGCCTGGGATGCAGTATTTACTCCAAACGTATGGGTAATCAGAAGGCACAATTTCATCAAAGACACGCGTTGAAATAGTCCAAGTGCCTGCTACCGCACTGAGTTTATCTTTTTGACTCACCCCAGATGCTAACGCTGCGCCGACTACATCAAAGAAGCCACCAAATACAGGGGTTCCTTCCACCAGTCCAGATTCTGCGGCAGCTTTGTGGGTTACGGTACCCGCTAATTGGGCCGAGTTAATCACGGGAGCTAGTTTGTCATTTGCCTCATCAATACCAAACAGTTGGCATAGTTTAGGGTCATAACTCGACTGGATTTGGTTAAATAATTGGCTGCCAGAAATATTGGTTTCTTCGCAGGCAATTTGGTCGGTTAAGCGATAGCGAATATAGTCATGAACCATCAAAACATGCTGAGTATCGCGATAATTATCAGGCTCGTGTTGTTTTAGCCAACGCAGTAGTGCCACGGGATGAGAAGCCCATAATTGCTGCAAACTCAATGGGTAAGCTTTATCCGCAGTACCGTTTTGGTGCCATTCATCAACAATGGATTGAGCGCGTGAATCAGATGACACAATCCCATTTCTAACTGGCTTTCCTTGGCTATTGAGCAAATAAAGCCCTTTACCGTGGGAAGAGAAACTGACACCGGAAATTTGGGCGGCACTGAGCTGGCTATTTTGAATCGCTTTGCGGATCACGCTGCAAGTCGCTTCCCATAACATTTCCATGTTGCGTTCACTAAAACCCGCCTGTGGGCTTTCAGTGGGAAAAGAGTGCTCAGCAACCGTAATTTCTTGGCCTTCTGCGGTATAGATACCCGCTTTGATGACGGTACCACCAAGGTCAACACCCATAAAAAATGCATTCATTATCGGCTCCTTTAGGCGTTATACCAGCCAGCTTGTTGCATTTTGTCTTCCATCCAATGACGGGCTTTGATAATTTCAATCAGTGGCTCATCGGCTTTTTCTGTCCACATTTCAATCAGGAAGGAACCGCGGTAATTTAAACGTTTTAATAATTTGAATAAATTAACAAAATCTACGCAGCCTTCACCGAAAGGGACATCACGAAATTGGCCTTTACAGGTTTCAGTCACCGCATATGTATCTTTTAAGTGAATGGCTGCGACGTGTTCAATTCCTTGGGTGAATTCTTTTTCGACATCATTACCCCATGCCGTTAAGTTACCGACATCAGGATACACCTTGAACCAAGGCGAGCGAATTTTATCGGAAAGCGTTTGCCATTTGCTAATGGAATTCATAAATGGCGTATCCATGATTTCCACTGCGCACATCACTTGAGAAGCGGCCGCAATTTCGCTGACCCACTGCATGCCTTTTTCGAAATTGGCAATCGTCTCGGCATCTTGCTCTTCATAGTAAACGTCATATCCTGCGAGCTGAATAGTGCGAATGCCTAAGTCTTGAGCGAGCTTAATGGCTTTTTCCATTAAGGAGTAGGCCATCATACGAGTGGCTTCATCATGGCTACCAAAAGGAAAGCGGCGGTGACCAGATAAACACATACTTGGAATGCGAATACCTGTTTCTTGTATCGCTTTCACAACTTCCAGACGCTCAGCGATGCTCCAGTCTAATCGAGCCAGACGTTCGTCAGTTTCATCTACTGACATTTCCACAAAATCATAACCCGCAGATTTTGCGATGACTAATTTTTCTAACCAACTGCTGTTTTTCGGTAATGCTTTTTCATAAATACCAATTGGATGCTTACGCATGGTTTTCCCCTTGAAAAATTAACTTTGTGTCGATGCTTTATTAAGGCGTTGGTTACGGTTCATCGCACGTTTAGCACTCCATTTTTCTTTGAAGAACTTGAATGCTAATGCCAAGATGAGCGTGATCCCCCAAACTGCGAGGTTAAAGTGCAGGCTTACACCTAGCAGACTTAAACCTGTCGCAATGACCTGTAAAACCAATAAGGCACAGAACACTCGGCTAACCTTACCAACTCCCCCAAATGGGTTAGTTCCACCTAATACGATGGCAAGAATGGTGAGCAGTAAATAGGAATCCCCGTAGCCCATACGTGCAGAGTTAAAGCGAGCCATCATGATGAGCCCAGCTAATACACATAACAGGCTAGAAATGGTGTATATCGCAATCATGACACGGTCGGTACGAATACCGCTGAACCACGTTGCATTGATATTACTGCCACTCATATAGATATTTTTACCTAAGCGCGTACAGCCTAGAAACAGCGCTAAGAGAATTGCGGTAACAATGAAGATAATCATCGCAATTGGCACCCCAAGCACAGTATCGGAACCAATGGCACGAACAATGGGTGGCATGCCACTCAGTGCGGCTCCTTTGGTGAGGTAAACACCAATGCCGCTGATAATCGTCATTGTACCGAGGGTCACTAAGATCGGGTGGGCTCCGATATGGGAAATCATCAGCCCTGTTAAGCTACCGATAATGACCGCAATCACGGTTGCGCCGATTAATGCGAAGACCAACCACATTAGCTGTGTGCCAGTGCTGGCATCCACTGGGAGGTAATTGATAAACACCCAAGCCATAAAGAGCCCCGTTAAGTTAGCAGTGCTAATAATGGCAAGGTTTAACCCGCCACTTAACATAGGAACAAACATGGCAAAGGTGAGTAAGCCCAACTCAGGTAACTGAAACGTGATGCTTAAAAAGGTATTTTGGGTAAAAAAGTGCCCTGGCATGGCGATACTAAACGCAGCGATAGCCAAAACAAAGATTGAAAGCAGTCCGATAACAGAGCCATCAATTTTAAAAAAAAGATTTTTTCTCATGGTGATATTCCTGTTAAACAAAACCTACGTCCGTCTCTTTACGTTTTTTGTAGTGGGTAATACAAATCGCAATGAGAATAACCAGCCCGATGACGATATTGACGAAGTAGTTTGAAACACCAATCAGGTTAAGGCCGTTTTTCAAGATACCAATCAGGAAAACGCCCATGAGTGTGCCTATCACTGAGCCTCGCCCACCGGATAAACTGGCGCCACCCAGTACAGCCGCGGCAAGCACATCTAGCTCTCCGCCCACAAGGGCACTCGGTACCACTTCACTCATTCGGTAGGTTTGCAACATACCGCCAATCGCTGCCATCGCGCCAAGGTAGCCGTAAGCAAACAGGTAAATCACTGAAACACGGATACCAATACGAGACGCAGATTCTTGGCTGCCACCAACGGCATATAGCTGACGGCCGATGTGCGTTTTATTCATTAAAATCCACGTTAAGAAGGCAATGCCAAGCATCACAATTAACGGCAAGCCAACTTGGTAATATTCACCATCCACTTCAAAAGGCAGGATAGTCACAGGGTCTACCCACCAATCAGGTAAGTCATAAATACTGTGTCCGTTGGTTAGCCACATCAGCATTCCGAACAGCAGTGATTGCATACTGATGGTGATGATAATTGACACAACATTCAGCGAATAAATTAATATAGCGTTGATTAAGCCAAAAGCGATACCGATGATAATCGCCAATGTGATACTGACGGCAGGGCTTGCAATAAAACCTTGCAATAGCCAAGTGGCGATCACGTATTGCACTACGGAAGCCACTGCGGCAAACGAAATATCAATGCCCCCAGTGACGAGAACCACAAATAAACCTAAGGCGAAAATACCTGTAACGGCGTAGCTTTCACTGAGGTCGAGTAAATTTTGAATAGTTAGAAATTGCGGGCTCATCAATGTGAAGAACACCACCATGATAAGAATGACCCAAGTCAGCCAGCCTTCGACAGATTGTGGTCGTAATTTTTGCCAGTTAGCCATTGATGATTTCCTCCAATTGTTGCTCATTGATGGAATCTGTCTCAATTTCTTTGACGATAGAGCCTTGTTTCATATGTAAAATTCGGTCGCAATTGTAATACGCTTCGGAGGCTTCATCGGTAATTAATAGAATAGAGATACCGACACCTGACAAACGGTGAATGAGTTTGTAAATACTGTCTTTTGCGCCAATATCGACGCCAACAGTCGGTGAGTCTAAAATGAGTACTTTAGGACGTGTTAAAATCCATTTAGCAAGTACCACTTTTTGTTGGTTACCGCCTGAAAGTGTTGAAAGGGCATTATTGGGGTCAGTGACTTTAATATCTAAGTCGGCTATCCACTCTTGCACAATTTCTTGGCACTGTTTTTCATCAATTAAATGTAAAGGAGTTTTGAGGCGATCGAGAATCGAAATCACCATATTGTCTGCGATGGATTGCTGTAAAATTGCACCTAAAGTCAGGCGGTCTTCGGAGACATAACCAATGCCGCGCTTAATGGCGTCGGTGTTGTTTCTTAACTTAACAGGTTTGCCTTCGATGAGTAATTCACCACTATCTGGGTGGGTAATGCCAAACAACGATAGCGCTAATTCAGTGCGGCCTGAGCCAAGTAAACCACATAAGCCTAATACTTCGCCGCGTTTTAGATTTAAGTTGATATCACGATATTGCCCAGCTCGGCTGAGGTTTTTTAGCTCTAGTACCGTGCGTCGGTCTTCCGCGTTATTAGGTGGCTTACGTTCATGGACAATATCTAAGCCAGTCATTAACTCAGTAATTTTGCGGGTAGTTAAGCCTTCAGCAGGCCATGTGCCAATTTTTTGACCATCGCGGATCACGGTGATGCGGTCAGAGATCTCTTTGACTTCTTCTAGTCGATGACTCACAAAAACAACGGTAATTCCCTTATCTTTTAGGTAATTAACCGTTGAGAGTAGTTGGTTGACTTCTGTACGGGTCAATGAAGCCGTTGGTTCATCCATAATCACCAAACGTGCATCGGCGACTAGGGCGCGGCAGATAGCAACCTGTTGACGTTGAGCAATGGGTAAAAATTGCACAGGTGTGTCGGGGTCAATGGTGAAAGCCAGTTCATTGAGGATTTCTAAGGCTTTTTCGCGCAGTTGTTTTTTGCGAAACCAGCCAAAATAGCCTTTGAGGTTTAGCTCAAAGGCGATATTTTCAGCAACGGTTAAATTTGGAAATAATGACAAATCTTGGTAGATAACTTGTACGCCTAATTCACGCGCTTTATCGGGCGTCAATCGGTGATAACTTTTCCCATCAATTTCAATTTTACTACCGTCATCAGGGGCATAGACACCACTGATAGTTTTAATTAATGTGCTTTTCCCACACCCATTGGTGCCCGCTAAACAGTGCACTTCACCTTTGTTGAGCGTCAAATCGATATTGCGTAATGCACGGTGACCACCGAAGCTTTTGGAAAGGTCGCGCAAGGTAATGAGTGGATCGGATTTGTCAGCTTTTGAGGTGCTTGTCATAAGTACAATTCCTACTGCAAATAAATTGGTGTTGGCTTGTTCGTAATGAGCGCGAGCCGCTGCGCTAGTGCAGGCGACTCGAACTCAAAGAACATAAAATTTAATATCTTGATAAATATTGTATTTTTGTTTTAAACATTATTTTGATAATGTGAAATTACAGACCGACTTCAACCAATTTTTTCGTATTTTCAATATTCAAATTAACAGGGTTATCACTTAAAATCGTGTTACCACTGACTTTGATTTCACCCATATCACCAATAGACACGCCATCTTTAATTTCTTCACCATTCATCATGGCTGTTGCGACTTGTACAAATACTTGTCCTGCGACTTTTGGATTAGAAATATAGCCGCCATCAATTGCACCTTTTTCCAGTAACTTGATGCCTTGACCTGGTGTGAACGTTCCGAATACACAGGTTTCGTCATTTTTACGGCGTTTATCAATGGCTCGTCCTGCACCGATAGGGCCTTGTGAACCAAATGACATGATGCCTTTTAAGTCTTTATGCTTAGATAACAAGTCATTAGCTGTACGCATTGAGTCATCAACGGATTCGGCAACACCAAAGCGGTCATCGACCATTTGCATTTTCGGGTAGTTCGCTTTTTGGTAAGCAATTGCCGCGTCGGCCCATTCATTCACTAATGGTACTGTCAGGCTTCCCACAAACATGGCGTATTTGCCTTCTTCACCCATACAGGCCGCCATATCTCTCATATGGTTAGCACCCATGCTTTGGGTATCAAGTAATTCAAAGTCCCAATCTGCATTTTTTTGATTTGGTGATTCGTGGGTAATAACTTTAATTCCAGCGTCTTGGGCGCGTTTTAATACAGGCTCAAGCACTTTAGCGTCGTTAGGGACAACGCCAATGACATCCACTTTTTTCGCGATTAAATCTTCGATAGCACGAACTTGTTCCGCTGGGTCAGCCGTTGTTGGGCCAACTTGGAAGGCATTTACACCGAGTTTTTTGCCTTCTTCAGTAATACCTTGTTCCATTACATTAAACCAAGGAATACCACCGACTTTAACGACGACACCCATGGTAAAGGGCTTTTGTGCTTTTTGTGATTCAGCCATCGCGACATTTGAAAATAGTGCAACGCTCATTAAACAAGGTAAAACTAGCTTCTTCATGTTCATAGTTGTATTCCTTAGTGTAGATGGATACTAAATCAAGAAATTCATTATTTAGAAATAATGAATTTCTCATATTTAGGTATGCCTATAATTAAGTGCCAAGGAATTATGAATAAATAACATCCCTGCACTTATTTAATACAGAAAATAAAATAGAACTTGTTTTTTTACTTACATCATAGTTACATGATTTTTATATTTATAAATTATTTATCGCACTCGATAATTCTAAGGTTGGAAAATTGTTTTTGAAAATTATTATCATTTAGTTTGTTTGTGATTAATACGTCGATATCATCAAATGTACAAACTTGACTAAATGCATACTTTCCTAATTTACTATTATCCGCGAGCAAAACTTTATTTTCAGAAACCTGTAACATAATATTTTTTAATTTTGAGTTTATTTCACTGCCATCACGAATACCATTTTCGATATTAAATCCTTGGCATGAAAGAAATAAGGTTTTTATCTGAAAGCTACGAATAATACTTTCTGCAATTGGGCCATGAAAATCATCATGACGTTCTGAATATTCCCCACCAATACCAATGACGCGTACTCGGTCACGGCAGGCCAACGCTTGGATAATCTTGACCGAGTTTGTCACTACCGTAATGTCGATATCAGGTATTTGCCGTGCGAGAAACCAGCAAGTACTGCTGTTATCTAACATAATACAGTCACCAGGCTGAATTAATTTTAGTGCAGCCTTCGAAATCTTCATCTTGGCATCAGGGTGCTCTTCGGTTCTTTTGCGAAAAGACTCTGCACCATCAACCATTTGACTGAGCTTGACCGAAGAAGGCATCACATTCACCATCGGCATTTCTTCTTGGTCGATGGCAACTGCTCCCCCAAAACTACGGATGATCCTATTTTCACGTTCAAGAGCCGTTAAATCACGACGGATAGTTTCTTGAGAAACGAGACATAATTGAGCTAAATCACGCACTAGCGCCGAGCCATTCTGCGAAACATGAGAACAAATTAATTTATGGCGTTCGGCTTGTAACATATTTAACTCCTATTCTTTCCACGATATTTATTCTGCCCGTATTGCTTTTTTTTTGTCGTGATTGGATTCAAGTTATCTCTTTTTGAAAAAAACAAAGCCGATTAAAGTGATTGCGATCGGTATTTTATGAATTCAATTCCACTTAGTTACACGATAACTAGACTTGCATCACTATATTTGCGGTATCTTTTTACTTTTATGGTATTAAACAAAAAGTATTGGGCTAATTCGGTCAACTAACCACATCCTATTTATGTGTTTTCTTGACTGTCTATGCCCGAATGCGTCCGAGTTGGTCTGTTTTGTTGCGAGTTTGTAAAGTGAGGTGCTTTTTAAATGGCCTAAATCTGTTTACCTTAATAGGTAGATATAGGTTATCAACACACAGAAAACATCATGATAATAAATTTTTGTTGTTGATATTAAAGCATATTTAATAAAGCTAGGGAGTTGTTATGTTAGAAAAATTGAAACAACAAGTCTTTGAAGCAAACCTTGCCTTACCCAAACATAACCTAGTGACCTTTACTTGGGGGAATGTGAGTGGTATTGACCGTGAAGCTGGGTTAATGGTGATAAAACCTTCTGGCGTTGATTATGAAACCATGAAAGCAGAAGACATGGTGGTGGTCTCGTTGGAAAGCGGAAAAGTGGTAGAAGGGAAATATCGGCCTTCTTCGGATACCGACACGCATTTGGCGCTGTACCAAGCATTCCCTGAAATTGGCGGTATTGTCCATACTCACTCTCGCCATGCGACTATTTGGGCTCAAGCAGGCCTGCCATTGAGTGCTTTAGGGACAACCCATGCCGATTATTTCTATGGTGAAATCCCTTGTACCCGTAAAATGACAGCAAGTGAAATTGAAGGCGATTATGAAAGAGAAACGGGTCATGTGATTATTGAAACCTTCAAGGAAAAAGGCCTGTCAGCAAAAGATATTCCAGCCGTATTAGTGAATAGCCATGGGCCATTTGCTTGGGGAACAAGCCCCGATAATGCGGTGCATAATGCCGTAGTGTTAGAAGAAATTGCCTATATGAATTTATTTACCCGTCAATTAAGTTCACAAATAGGTTCCATGCAACAAGTATTATTAGATAAACACTATTTACGTAAGCACGGTAAAAATGCGTATTACGGGCAAAAATAAAGCGGTTAAAAAATTAATTAAATAGAATTGGCAAACGAGAGCAATTATTGATTTTATGATCAATAACGGATTTCTTCGTTTATAAAATAGCCACAATGAATATGCTATGTGGCTATTTTACTGTTTTTTAAATACAGCCATCACTCAGGTTTATTTAGTTAAACCTGTGGTTGTTTTTTGATTAATTAAATGTTTTTAAACTAAGTATATTTCTCTAAGCTGATTAATATCATTATCTGTGAATTTAAGTTCATCTTTAATATACCTTTCAACAGAGCCAGATATTTCTTCCATTGTATTAAAGACCTCTAAAATAAATGATTCTTGAGTATCAATTAGAGAAAGTAAATAATCCAGTACATTTTGGTCTTGGGTTATTTTGCGATATCCCGCCATTTTAATTTCGTTACGTTCAAGCCGATTAAAATGAGTAAGCATATAGTCGTCAACGATGGCTTTTTTTGGAACACCTAGCATAGCAAGTACAAGTAGTGCACCATAACCCGTTCGGTCTTTTCCTCCTCGGCAATGCTGAATATTTGGGGCATTGTGGCTATCGAGTAAAACTTCGATCATTTGTTTGAAGGCAGCTTTTGACTTATCACTTACCACAAATTGGCGATATTGCTCCAATATTTGCAACCCATCGCCGTTAATCATCTCTTTAGGAATATGTTGGATAACACTTTCGATTAATGCTTTGTCTTCATTATCCGGTGATGCGGCAAATTGTGCTGCTAATTCAGCGGTTTGAGCCGTAGCATCGAGATGATACGTTTTCTTTTCACCAACATGGCAATTAGGAGATTTGTTAATTTCATTTTGAGTACGGTAATCGATGATACTGTTTATCCCTAAATGGGAGATGTAATTTACTGCTTGTTCACTAAGATTAAACAGATGGTTAGAACGATATAGCATTCCCCATTTCACCTGTTTTCCGTCTGTTGTGGTATAACCTCCAAAGTCACGGAAGTTATTTAACCCCTCAATAGGCAATGTTCTTTCAGCGAATAATTTACATCCATTGGCATTTTGTAAAATAAAATAGATACGCTGTTTCGCCTTTAATGGGTCTTGAACTGTAATTGTATTCTCTATTTTATCCGTAATGAAATTCTCAGGACAAACCTGAGTATCAGGTTTGTCCGTCCAATATAATGCCAGAGGGGAGGATGGAACTTCACTAAATTTTATTTCGAGTGTTGATTCACTCACTCTATTGATTTCGATTTCCATATATTTCCCTTTATCATCCTAAAATTCCGAATACAGAACAAACAACACCTAAAACCATAATGGCGACAATTAATGCAACGGTATGTTTCCCTTGAAATTTACGAACAAGGAAGAAAATACCAAGCGCAAAGAGAAGGGTGAGTAAGTTAGGTATTACCTTGTCAAACATCTCTTGTACTTTGATAGATTGCTCACCAACGGCGATGGTTAGCGGTGTGGAAAGTTTGACGGTCGTGGCAATTAAAGAGCCGAGGACCATGACCCCGACAACGTTCGCCATATTAGTAATTCGCTGAATAATATTTGATTTTTTCGATTGTTCGATTAAATCAACGCCTTTGTTATAGCCATAATGAATAAAGAAATATTTGGTACCGATATTGACGATATTAAACAAAATAAACATTAATATTGGGCCAATAATATTACCTTGCAGTGCAAATGCAGCTCCGATGCTGCCGCAAATAGGTAGCCACGTAAATTTTAATAAGCTATCACCGAGACCTGCAAATGGCCCCATCAAACCAGCTTTTACAGAAACAACAGCCTCTTTTTCTTCTTCTGTTGTTTTTTCTTCTAATGCTGCGGTCACACCAAGAATTAATGCGCCTGCGTTAATTTGTGTGTTAAAGAATTCAAAATGGCGTTGCATGGCTTTAATACGCGTTTCTTGGTCAGCTTTTTCATAAAGCTTATCGAGAACGGGTACCATACAATGTGCAAAACCAATAGTTTGCAGTTTTTCGTAGTTGTATGAGAATGACATGGTTTGAATTCGCCAAAACATACCATTGAGTTCTTTTTTCGTGAGTTTCTTATTTTCAGAGGGGGTTATTTCACTCATAAGTCATATTCCTCTTCTTCATTTTTATGGGCGGCTGGTGTAGCTTTTTCATCTGGTGTTTGGCGCAAACTGCTGGCGAATGCCATGTCATAAAGCACAGCAAATGCCAGAGCGATAAATGTAATTGGGATAATTGGCAGTTTTAAATAGGTTGTAAGCATGAAGCCGAGCAGAAAGAAAAACCACATTCTGCCTTTCAGCAGCATTAATAACAGAATACAGATACCGACCGCAGGGATCAGCTTAGATGCAACCCCCATACCTGTTAAAATACTTTCAGGCACAGCATTTAATATGCTATTGACTAAGTCACTACCAAAATAAACGGCAATAAAGCAGGGAATGGCGCGAATAAAAAACCACAGTGGTGTCGAGAAATAATGGACTTTGGTTAGGCCGCTGTAGTTTCCATCAAGAATGGATTTACTTGCCCAAACATTTAAGAAACTGGCAAAAGAGCGCCAGATAATCAGTAATTGCTGACATAAAATAGAGACAGGTACGGCAAGGGCGATACCTGCTGCAATTCCACCATTGGAAGCAATACCGAGTGCAACTCCAATGATAGAACCGGCGATGATATCGGGTGCGGAATAAGCCCCAACGTTACCAATCCCCATCCACATCAATTCTAAGGTGGCGCTAATGGCGAGTCCTTGAACCATATCACCCATGATAATACCGGCCACAGTACCGGTGAGCAGTGGGCGTCTTAGCATTTGCGGACCGACATCATCCAATGAGCAAATACCGGCCCAAATCGCAATTAAAATGGCCTCTACCAACATAATAGGCTCCTCACTTATTAAGTGAAAATAAGCATGACTAAATGAATTAATTGAGTAATGTTTTCAATTCAACAATGGGGTCTTTAGGAACCATTTGAATTTCAACGGCAACGTTATTGTTGATCAGTGACCTAAAGGCGTGTTCTTCTTCTGGTGTGACGGCAACTGCACGGGATAAATTACGACGGCCTTCTTGCATACGCATTCCACCAACATTCAATTTTTCCAGTTTTAAGCCACTTTCGACGAGTTTGTTTACATCAATGCTGTTAGTAAACAGCAACATGGTGCGACGTTTAATTTCTGCTTTTTTTAAGACCTCAATGAATTTATCGACACCAAAAACGACGACTTTGAGATCTGGTGGAGCCGCCATAGTCAGAACTGATTGTTGAACGGTGTCATTGGCAACTTTGTCATTAACGATAATCACCTGCTCAATATCAAAGTTTTTAACCCAAGTGGTAATAACTTGGCCGTGAATAAGTCTGTCATCAATCCGAGCAACATTAATTGGCATGGGGTTCTCCTAAAGTTCGCTATCGTTTTGTGTTAATGGTTTAAGTTGTTCACCGACATTGATGCAACTGCCAGGGAATACATCATTAATGATTTGATGAAGTTCATGTAAAGGGAGGTCTCGGTTACTGAGTATTTCGAGAAAAGTAGGCACATTGATCCCGCAGTACAGCACAACATCATTTTGGGTAATAACGAGCTCGCTGGCTAGGTTGCAAGGAGATCCACCTAATAAATCCACTAAAATTAAAACGCCATCACCTTTATTAACATTTTGATATGTTTCAAATAAATGCTTTTTTACCTCATTAATATTGCTTTCTCTTTGAATCGAAATCACGCTGATATCTTCTTGATCGCCAATTAGCATTTCTGCACATTCCAATAACCCTTGTGCAAAAGGCCCATGGCTGGCCAGAATGATAGGTATCTGAGAGCTCATTTTTTCCCCTTATCTTTCTTCTTTTAGTAATAAAATTACTTTTATATATTTATTTTAAAGTAACAATATCACAAAAAAGAGGAATGAAAAGGGGCGCCTATTAGAAAGGATCATTTTTGTGAGCAAGATCGAAGTGGCTACTTAGAGCCACGTAGAAGATACTAAGAAGAAAAAAGGACTAGTTATTGCTATTTAAGCGAGAAAAGCGCTCTGCACGAGTGCTAATTTGTTTTTGAATTCTTTCATCATACTGTTTAATAAATAGATTAGTAATCAGCATATTAATTACAGTCAGTTGTGAAATTTTTGAACGAATAGGAATGAGCCTTGAAACATGTTCAGTGGAAATAGTGTGCAAGATAGTTTCTGCTAGCGATGACACCGAACTTTGTCCCATTTTAGTGATAGCAATGGTTGGAACATGTAATTCACGCGCAAGGGTAAGTAGCTTGATGCACTCGTGGTTTTCACCGGAATGAGAAATGACAATGACAAGATCGTTTTGATCTAACGTATTCACAATACTGAATTGGATGCTGTAATCAAGGTGGCAATTGACATCTTTTTTTATTTTAATTAGTTGATATTCAAATTCTTTTGCAACTAATCCGCTACTTCCTGCACCATAAATGACAATTTTTTTACTCTTACTAATTAATTCATTTGCTTGCGTAAAGGCATTTAAATTAACCAGAGCACACGTTTCTTCTATGGATGATTTCTCAATCAGTCCTACTTTGTGATTAACGGTTTCCATTGAGTCATTAAGATCAATATCTTCTTGCAGCAGGGTGCCGTAAGACTTGTGATTAATCGATGAAATTAAATCAATTTTTAGGTCGCTAAAACCTTGGTAGCCCAATTTATGACATAGGCGCAAAATAGTGGTGGTACTGACCTTATTTTCTTGGGCGAGGGATTGAATGCTAATACTTTGCATGTTTTTCTTATTAGCAATAATGTACTCAGCAACTTGTTTTTCTTTGGTGGAAAGGCTGTCTCTGGCCTCTCTAAGTTTTAGGTCTATCATTATTTACCCTGCTAATAAATTAAAATTCGCCATCACGAAACGGATCCTACCATATCTTAAAAATAGGGAAATGGTGACTTTTCTTTATTGGGGGTGTGTCACGATAAATGGGGTTATGGCTCAGGCGAGAAAGTAAGGTTAGTAAGAAAAGACTAACAAATATAAATAGTTAGCTATATCCCTATTGCTTAATAGTTACCTAAGCAATAGGGGACAGTTTGTTTTTAAAGTGTGACGCCCATTTTAAAAATCGCTAATTCACGGAAATCATTGATTTCATTTTTAGTGTGTTCACCATTAACGGTTTTGACAACAAGCTGAATGAAGTCATCTAATAATTGATCCATGGATTTTCCTGTTAATAAGGCGCCTGCATTAAAATCAATCCAATGGGGTTTTTTGGCAGCTAACTCATTATTGGTCGCAATTTTCATGGTGGGAACAAATCCCCCATAGGGCGTACCTCGACCTGTCGTAAATAATACCATGTGGCAGCCAGCTGCGCCTAAGGCACTGGTGGCAATGGCATCATTACCCGGTGCGCTTAACAAATTGAACCCTGGGGTTGTCAGGCGCTCTCCATATTTTAAAACATCCATTACTTGGCTAGTACCCGCCTTTTGTGTGCAGCCGAGGGATTTTTCTTCAAGTGTCGAAATTCCTCCTGCTTTATTGCCTGGAGATGGGTTTTCATAAATTGGCTGGTCATGAGCAATAAAATACTGTTTGAAGTCATTGATCATATTGACCGTTTTCTCAAACGTCAGCTCATCATGGCAGTGGTTCATTAGAATTTGTTCAGCACCAAACATTTCAGGCACTTCGGTTAACACCGTCGTTCCGTTATGGCTGACTAAAAAATCAGAAAAACAGCCTAACAATGGGTTAGCTGTGATCCCTGAAAGGCCATCAGAGCCACCACATTCAAGACCAAATTTTACTTCGCTTAGCTTACCCGCCTCGCGTTTGTCCTGCTGTACGAATTGATAAAGTGCATTAAGGTGCTCGACACCGGCTTCAATTTCATCATCTAATTGTTGGCAAACCATAAATTTGACGCGTTCATCATCATAGTCACCTAGTGTTTCTTTAAAAGCGGCGACTTGATTGTTTTCACAGCCTAAACCGATGACGAGTACGCCACCTGCGTTAGGGTGCTTAACCATATCTTGTAAAATAGTACGGGTTGTTAAATGGTCATCACCGAGCTGGGAACAGCCTAAAGTATGGTTATAAAGATAAACACCATCAATATCAGAAGCGCCATTATGTTGTTTATTAAAGCGTTCGATCATTTTTCTCGCCAGCGCATTAACACAGCCAACCGTTGGGATCACCCAAATTTCATTACGGATAGCCACATCACCGTTTGTTCGGCGATAGATTTGCACGTCTGGATCCGGCCGTGTAGCGGTAATTGTGTTGTGCTCAGGGTGGTACTCATATTCATTTAAAGCACTTAAATTGGTAGCGGTATTATGAGTATGAACATGTTCTCCAGCTGTTATGGTAGTCGTTGCATGGCCGATGGGAGCGCCATATTTAACAATATTTTTGCCGGTTTCAATCGGGTTCAGGGCGATTTTATGCCCTCGGTCAACATCTTGTTTTAATGTCACTGATTGCTCTGCAACAGTAATGGTTTCCCCTGCTTGCCGGTTAACTAAAGTAATGGCGACATTGTCATTGGGATGTATTTTAATTATATCTTTTATCATATTGCGTTCCCTGAACTGGAAATCGGATTAAGCGTGATCAGCCACAAAAAGTATGAATGATCTTTTGTTGTCTAAATTTCATTCATTATACGATCTGGTTTATAACTTTAAAAGATGTTATACCAATTTATTGCGATTTATTTATTAGTGAAGTTCTATTTCACCCATCGTCGAAAAATTTCGTTATACTGTGAGGCATTAGTGGCCAACGAGTCGGGTGGTTATGTGAAAGGAGAAAATAATGAGCTCACAAGAGAGTGAACCGCGCCTATACCAACAAGTTGCGGCTCTGGTCAAAGAACGTATCGAAAATGACGAATACCCAGTTGGCACTAAATTACCTGCGGAACGGTTACTTGCTGACGAAATGAAGGTGAGCCGTACGGTGATCCGCGAAGCCATCATTATGTTAGAAGTGGAAGGCTATGTGGATGTACGCAAAGGATCTGGCATACATGTCATCAATAATCGGTCTAATAACTCAGTCAATACAGAAACCGGATTAGAATTTAGTCGTTGTGGGCCATTTGAACTCTTACAAGCAAGGCAACTGATTGAAAGCCATATCGCCGAGTTTGCCGCGACCCAAGCCACTAAAGAAGATATTTTAAAACTAGTTGATATTCAAAAGCATGCTCGCAAAGAGGATCGTTTTCGTGACTCAACATGGGATCTTGCCTTTCACATGCAAATTGCCGCGTCGACCCATAACAGTGCGATGGTGGTGATTGTTGAGCAAATGTGGAGCCAACGCTTACGTAACCCATACTGGCTCAAACTTCATGAGCACATTGATAACCGTTCGATTGAGAGCTGGTGTGATGAGCACGACCAAATTTTGCAGGCACTAGCGCGTCGAGACCCAAAAGGGGCGCGGCAAGCCATGTGGCAACATTTGGAAAATACCAAAAAAATGTTATTCAACGCGACTAGTGATGACTTCGAGTTCACCATGGATCGCTACTTCTTTGCCGATAGCCCAACGATGGATGATAACAGCTAGTTATTCCTCATCATCTTCAGATATCTGCTTCAGCGCGGGGAGGTTAACTAAAATAATTTTCCCGTATTTTGCATCAATCCAGCCTAGTTTTTCCCATGCGACTAAACGCTTATTGATAGTTTGCCGTGTGGTATTAATGATGGTCGCCAAGTCATCTTGTGTCAGGTATAGGCTCAATTGAATTCCCTTTTCATGGGGCTCACCATAGCCTTCTGCTAAGCTCAATAAGCGTTTGGCGAGTCGGGCTGAAACGGACAATAAGGCACTGTCATTGATAATGGTAAAGGCATTACGGATCACTTTACAGAGCAAAATATTCAGAAATTGGTAAAAAACGGGGTGTTTTTCCAAGATCATGGTTAAGTCTTTCGGTGATATCGTCAGTAAAATGGTTGGGCTAATCGCTTTGGCATCATGGGTGCGCGCTGATTTATCTAGCATGGCAATTTCGCCAAACCAATTGCCTGGTGAAAGATAGCGAAATACACATTCACGGCCATCTGAGGAAATTGAACTTACTTTTACTGAACCTTGGAGCACCGCATATAGACCACGGGCAGGGTCACCTTGGTAGTGAACCATTTCACCATCTGGATAAAAACGCAATGTGGCGCATGTCATTAAGATGGAAATCAAATAATCAGGTAAGTTACTAAACCAACTATTTGTTTTTAATATTTCAAGAATATTTTCATGCGTTAGAACTAATTGGCTGTTTTGTACCGCAATGTTCATCTGAATGCTCCCTGCATGATTAGCTAACTTTATCATGACATTTGGTAGGGTTATGTTCAATCATGAACCGCTGTAATATTCGAGTAAACCTCATAAATAAGAAATAGGGTAATAGAAAACCCGAGCCATTGATGCGGCTCGGGAGGGATTTAAAAGATAATTAATTAATCTTCAAATCGTTTTTCAATACCTAATCTTTTTAATGTCAAAATCAACAGACCCCCAATAAAGGCGACTAACGCGATAAAATAGAGCCCTGCACGGGCAGACTCAAAGGTAGCCTCAGCCCAAACTCGTAAGTTTGGTGCCACAAAACCACCTAAGTTACCCACTGAGTTAATCAACGCAATACCCGATGCAGCTGCGGTGCCGCCTAAGTATGCCGATGGGAAGCTCCAATACAGCGGTTGCATAGCTAAGTGGCCAGCCGCTGCCACACACAGGGCAATAATCGCAATGACTGGAATGCTATCGAATAAACCAGAAACCGCAATGCCCGCAGCCCCTAACATAAAGGTAATAGCGGCCACTTTACGACGTTCTTTGAGACGTTCTGAAATACGTGGAACATAGTAAACGGCAATTGCAGCGCACAGTGGTGGAATGGCGGTAACAAAGCCTACAAGTATGCCGACTTTACTGCCCAACAACGTACCGATTTGGGTTGGTAAGAAGAAATAAATCCCATAGCCACATACTTGAACGGTAAACCAAATCAGACACAGGTAGAGAACGCGCATATCTAATAGCGCACTCAGGGCGCCTTTCGGGCTATGGCCTGCTTTGGCATCTTCTTCCAAGGCTAATTTAGCGGAAAGTGCACTTTTTTCCTCAGCTGTCAGCCACTTGGCTTTTTCAGGGCGGTCATCAAGGTAAAAGAATACCCAAATCCCGACGATAGACGCTAATAAGCCTTCTACGACAAACATTAACTGCCAGCCGTATAAACCGAAGGCAAATGAAGTTCCTTCTAACGACAATAATGAGCCGGATAATGGGCCGCCAATGATAAACGCCAGTGGTGCACCAAATAAGAAGTAGCCTGTCACCCGCGCACGGATATTTTGTGGGAACCAGAAGGTTAAATACAGAATAACCCCCGGGAAGAAGCCGGCTTCACTGACACCGAGTAAGAAACGCAGCACAATAAAGGTGGTTTCATCATGGGCAAACATCATGGCGGCAGAGACTAGCCCCCATGTGACCATAATGCGCGATAGCCATACCCGAGCACCAATGCGGTACAACAGAATATTACTTGGCACTTCAAACAGTGCATAGCCGATAAAAAAGATCCCTGCACCAAATGCGTATGCAGCGTCACTTAATCCAGTTGTTAATTGAAACTCTTGTTTTGCAAAACCAATATTTGAACGGTCTAAATAAGCCAATATGAACATTAATACCACCATAGGTATTATTTTTCGTATTGCTTTGCTGGTAGCCGATGATAAATGATCCGTATTGGTGGACATGGTTCACCCCAGTTTTTTGTAAGATAGTAATGTTATCTATTCATTTTTATTATGTGTTTAGCCCGCCGCTGAATAACCAGCAGAGTAGAGTATAGAGCTAATGTACTCGTCATACTTCAAGTTGCGGTGTTGTTGACTGCACCATGAATTATTTAGAGTGTAAATAAGTAATTTAAAATGAATAATTCTTGTTATTAATTTCCCTTTTTCATGTTGTTAGAAATGAAATATTGAAAAAGGGAATGATCATTATTTCACGTTAAATTTAGCTAATGCTTCAGGTTTTAACGTTGTACCTGCCCCAGGCGCGGTTGGTGTGGTATAAACACCATCAATGACTTCGACTGGGTCAACAAAGCAATCCAGTGTCCATGGAATAAATTCCAGTAAAGAACAAGCTGGATGTGCCATTACCAGATGCAATTGTGCCTGCATCATATCGCCATGGTGTGGTGTCACGGGTAAATTAAAGGCCATACCTAAGTCAGCAATTTCCCATACCGCCGTTAAACCGCCACAGCGTGTTGCATCAGGCTGTAAATAATCAACGGCACCCGCCAAGACAAATTCTTTGAATGAATCATTGTGATAAAGTAATTCACCTAATGCGATAGGTGTGTCCATATAAGCGGCAAGCTGTTTATGGCTGGCGACATCATCATGCCATAATGGTTCTTCAAACCACTTAATATTAAAATCATTTAAACGGTGGCCATATTGCTTGGCAATACTGATATCCCATTTACCGTTTGCATCGACCATTAGGTCGATATCGTCGCCAATTGCGTTGCGAACTGCTTCAATACGCTGAAGATCTTCGCGTGGGTCGGGTTTGCCAATCTTCATTTTTATTGCTTTGAAACCTTCTTCGAAGATCATTTTTTTACAATCATCGACTAAGTCTTCTTGGCTACGCACCAACCAACCGCAGTCAGTGTTATAGGCGTTAACTTTATTGTGTTTTGAACCGCCAAACAGTTGCCATAGTGGCTGCTCTGCGGCTTTAGCTTTAAGGTCCCAAAGGGCGATATCGATGGCAGAAATCGCCATTTGCATCAAACCACCACGACCTACCCAGATATTGGTTGAGCTGCGAGTGAGTTTTCGATGTAAATAGCGCACTTCTGTTGGGTCTTCGCCGAGTAACATTGGGCCGAAAACATCTTCCATAATAGTGGTGATTAAACGGTCAGTGGTGATGTCGGCATGTGTCCCTGTATGGCCATAACCGACTAACCCACATTCTGTTTTGATCATGACACCCGGCATCCCCCAATGGGTAATGCTGTGAGTTGAGTCACCAATTAGGTCATTAGTGACAGGTACGTGCATGATAAAAGTACTAATTTCTTTTATTTTCATTGTTGTTCCCAGGTGTTGTAAGGTGGTTGAATGCCAATCTAGCAGCGGGAAATGGATTAAACTGTCAAATGATTTACAGATTGTGCCTGTATGGTGCTTTTTACTGATAAATATGAGCTAGATCTCTTTATTCTGTGTGATAGGTTAGGTCATATTTTTAAAATTGGTATAACAGCTTGGTGGGCGAAAATAATGGGTGGCAGGGAATAATAAAAATTTTTATCAGGGTATGGGGTTCAATCTAGAGTCGGTTTAGAATAATTACGGAAACCCAGCGTTATAGTGGATAAAACATGTCTAGACGATTTCTTTTATTGCTTTGTATTTTATTTACGAATTATCTTCCCCAATCTTTGGCTTCTGAGACCGTCAACAACGCTGACGATTGGCAGTTGGCAGACATCCCACCAAAGCTAGTGCAAACGAAACAGCCTGAAATTATTTTTGCGATGATTGCTGGAGAAATGCGCGCTGTCGCAGAACTTAACGCAGAACACGGTTTTTACGCTTATTCTCCCTCAGGGGATTATTGCGCGATGCAGTTTGGCAATGACTACGCATTTGTAAAAACAATATCGTTTTCTAACCAAAAACCGCGTTATGTCCCTGAAGTAGATAGGCTAAATGACTTACAAAATCCTATTTATGATTATTTGGTCACACACCAAAAAACAGCGGTATATAACTCAACTCAGGGTAATCGTAAGCAAATTGCCTCTTTATGGGAAAACCTGCGCTACCCTGTGTTAGCTCGGATGATTAAAACGGATAAAGCAGGAGAAAAGAGTGCTTGGCTAACCATCCGTATAGGGGATAGGCTGGGTTATGTGCGTTTAGATGATGTCGCATTAGATAAAGGCATTCCAATTTTAACTTATCACCATATTCTCAAAGATAGTGAAAATAAGCATTTCCGTGAAACATCCACGACGACATCGGTAGAAGCATTTCGAGAACAAATGAATTATTTAAAACAGGCGGGTTACCAAACACTTTCGCTTGCCGATGTGGAAGATTATCTGAATAAATCCGCTAACCTACCTGGTAAAGCCGTCGTGCTGACATTTGATGATGGTTTAAAATCAGTTTATCGCTATGCATTACCGATTTTAAGGCATAACCGCCAGCAGGCGACGTTGTTTATTATTTCTTCACGCATCAAAACACAGCCACAAAAATGGTCAGCGCATGACTTGCAATTTATGAATAAGCAAGAAATCAAAGATAGTCGAGACGTTTTTAATATCCAATCTCATACTCACTTTTTACATCGTTTAGATAACCATAATTCACCCATTTTATTTAGCCGGAAAGAACATACGATCATGTTGGATTTTAAACGGTCGATAAGAGTTTTAAGTCGTTTCGAACCTGAGCAGCGTTACCTTGCATATCCATTTGGTGGTTATAACCAATCAGCGATGGATGCGGCTAAAGATGCGGGGCTACACCTTGCCGTCACGACCATTCAAGGAAAAGTCAAATTGGGGGATAACCCTTTTGCGCTCAAACGTTTGTATGCTTTTCGGACTGACCCATTAGAGAAATTTGCTCAGATGGTGGGTAATAGTGAAAAAAGCGTGATAAATCAAAATATTATTATCGATAGATAATCAATGTAGTGAACTAAGCACTGGGTTTTTGGCTCAGTGCTCATCCGCTTTCTTGCCCGTTCCCATCTCTTTTAAAAACTGCTGTTGGTAAACAAACAATTCTTTTGCGCTAATACAATGATAATCCATCGAAAACTGTTTGGCGGTTTGCTCAATAATCTTAGCAAGGGCAGGGTAATGGCGGTGGTTCCAATTGGGAAATAAATGGTGTGTAAGATGTAAGTTTAACCCGCCTAACCAATAGGTTAGCCAACGAGGCGTGGTTTGCCAATCATAAGTGGTTGAAAACGTGTGAGTATAAAAACCATGTGGCATATTGCCTTCTTTGGGAGGCGTATAAAAAGTTGCTTTCGCCCAATGGGTGCCAAGTATCAATACAACAAATATGAGAGAGGCAAACATTTGGCTAAATAAGTAAGTGAGCAGCAAGGTCCCTAAACTGATATCAGTAATAACAAACGCAGGTATGACTATTGCAACAATCAAATGCAGTAACTTAGCCAATAAAAATGCCCCAATACCACGACGGCCTTGATGGCGCATATGAGGGGCGACGCGCGTCAAATGAAATCTGTCCATCCAATCAAAGAACCAAATCAGTGCAGGGAAAGTCATTGCGGCAATTAATGGCCAATACAGATGCTGAGCTCGCATAAACGGGTACCAGCGCTGATAAGGGGTTTGGCGTAAGACGAAATTTTCTTCGATATCTAAATCATAATGGCGAATATTGGTGTGCGCATGGTGAAAAATAATATGCCTGACTCGCCAACATTCAGGGTCTAAACCCAACGGAATAGTGACCCAAAAATTGAGCCAATAATTGGCTTTGGCCTGTTTAAAAATCGCATTATGGGAAGCATCGTGAACTAAATTAATCGCCAATAACAATGCGAAGCAAATAAATAGAGGGTAAAAAATAAAAAACGCCCAAGACACATTAACACATAACGCTATGCCGTAGCTGCCTAAGCAGCACAAGATTAAAACCAGACTTTTTAAATAAAAACGTGTGTCAGCGAATCGGTGATCAGCCCGCTGTTGTAAATAGTGTTTGGCCGCCATGTTCAATGCTTTTTGGAACGCTTGGTCATGGCGATGTTGGTAGCCTAACGGCCTTAGCGGCTCAGAAGACATCACTCACCTGTATGGGTTTTCGGCCTATACCGATTAACATTAATAAACTATGCAACCACAGAGCACTGGTAAAAATAACCCAAAATGGGGTTGTCCATTGCCAAATAAATAAAATGCAAATTAATAGCAAGCAAGCGATGAAAAACCAGCTCAACAGGCCAATTTTACGGCCATCTGAAATACCGGATAGTGCCACGGTACCTAAGGCTAATAAGATAAATAAAATTACTTGTTGTTGAGTCGTCCCTTGGTAACCATAGCCATAAATATAGACATAACCAATAACTAGGCTAAATAGGAGGAGCGTTCCCATTACTAATGCGATTTGGTTTACACGAAATAATGGCGCGGGTTTTGCCTTGGGCTGACTGCGGCGTTTAATGATACGCCAAAAAGGTAAATTACTATCAATAAACGGGTTTTCAGATGCGGGAGCCCCTTTGATACCAAAATGGTGCTCAGTTTCAGGCAATTTGGAAAATGTACCAAACAGTTTGTCCCAAAAAATAAAACTGCCACCAAAATTACGGTTGGAATAATGCCCTTCCTTGACATGATGAACTCGGTGGTGTTGTGGCGTTACCATGAATTTCTCTAACCAACCCAAACGAGGGATCAGCGCACTGTGGTTAAAAAACTGAATGGTATAGTGCAATATTGAAACGGTGATAAACACCTCTAAGGGGATCCCCATTAGCGCCAGTAACATAAAGAATGGGATTGATGTCAGTGATGAGTACCAAGAATTACGCACACCTAATGATAGATTATAGTGTTCCCCTTGGTGATGTACCACATGAACGGCCCATAAAACACGGTAGGTATGGTGCAAACGGTGTAGCCAGTAAAAACCAAAGTCCCAAGCCAAAATCGCAAACACCCACACCAGTGCGGTTGGCCAGTTTTCAACGAGGTTGAATGAGTAGTGGGTCACGACAAAGCCGTAACAGAAAATCTCTAACCCTCTGAATAACCATAACATGATATGGCCGGAATTGAGGTTGAATACCAATTCTTGCCAGCTAACGGTGCCTTTTTGTGTTTTAGCGATCACTAAACCTTCTGCGACTACGACCGCTAACATGAAAACAATCGGAAAGGTTAATTCATTCATTAGTGTTTCTCTTTAAGACAAACTTCGCAGTGTGAACAATCACTAATGCTCCACAAGCGGTGAGTGCGCCAGTGACAACATCAATAAATAAATGGCGTTTTAACACCAATACAGAGACACAAATAGCAATGGCCCAAATCACGGCGAGAACCGTGCGAAATTTTTGTTGTGTTGACCATAATGCATTCAGTACGACGAGAGTCAATGAGACATGTAGAGAAGGGAGTAAATTTTGTGGGCTATCAATATCAATCAATGCAGACAAAACCCGCCCAGATAAGGTTGAAAAGTCGTAATCGTGGTACAGCATGGTCGTGGGATACCACAGATAGACCGCCCCAGAAACCAGCGCACAGAGCTGCATGGCATACATGAGTGAGCGAGCCTTTCTTAGAGGGCTGAGAAAATACCCAAGTGGGATAAACAGGAAAAATGAGAGATAAAGCCAGATGGCGTCGGGTGAAAATGGCACGGCATTATCAATCTCACTGGGGGACAAAATATGAGCCTGCCCCGTTATTTGCCCGGTATATTGATAAACAATACCAACGGTTCCCCAGCCGAGCAGGCAATAAATAAAGCGAGTGAATAATTCTTTGCTACTCATTTCGCTTCCTTACGGGTTATGCGTCGCTTTTTAACCGAGAGTGTTTGCATAATAGCAGCTGATGATAATTGCCAATCTAATTGAGTAATATCAACGTGTTGGTTTGCAAAATAGCTTACCAGTTGTTGTTGGCAATGGGACAGCTCCGTAGGAGAACATTCAGCCTGTAAATATAATGAGTTTCCTTGCTGTGTTAAGCGGAAATCGGCAGTAACAGGTAAGTGATTCACAATAACCCGAGCACAGGGATCAGCGAAAATCGTCACAATTTTGCCGTTATAGCCTGGAAGTTGCAGCAAGTCATCACAGCGGCCCTCAATGCGTTCAATCGCCATTTCAGGAGAGCCACAGGGGCAGGCATTTTTTTTCACCACTAACACATCATCCAGTTGATAGCGAACAATAGGCTGTGTTTTACGGGTGAAATCCGTGATAATCGGCGAAAAACGGTCATTATCAAGCCAATTAGGCTCAATATGCACAAACGCTTCATTTAAGTGCAAAGTACCATGGGAACAAGTACAGCCTAAAAACCCTTCCGTTGCTTGGTAGACTTCCCCGACATTGGGGAAGCACCCTTGTAATTTTTGTTTGTCATGAGGCTCTAATACCTCAGCGACAGAAATCACTTTTTGTGTATTTAATTGAATTTTTTGTTGGCTGATGGCATCAGCAATCGCGCATAACACTTGGGCTGGCGCAACGATGATGGAAGGTTGATATTGTTCAAGCGCAGCGAGTTGTAGGTCAAAATCTGCAAAAAGGTCATAAAAACGTAGTGAAATCCAACGGTTATTGACACTTTCATACAGGTTATTATTGGCACGTAAAAACAGTGCAACGCGTTCACCACTAAACAAGCCTTTAGGTAACATTTTAGCTAACATACTGCCAGACCAGACATTTTGTTCTTCTGGGCTAACAACGAACAGACCTCGACGGCCTGAAGTTCCAGAGGATAACCCGACACTGTAGCGCCCCACTTTAGGGGCAAAATCCCGAGATTGCTCACTTTTTTGCGCACATTCTAGAAGTTTTTGACTAGAAAGCCCGGCGGTATTCATTTCATCAAAATTATCCATCATGATTTGCTTATTCATAATGGGGAAATCATGTAACTCTTGATGAATATAAGGCTGAAAATAGGGGCTTTTGGTTAATACGTTGCGCTTGAATTGTGCCAAATGTCGTTGTTGATGGGCTTCTAGTTCATCCCGAGTTTTAAATTTTAAACGGCGTGCGCGCCAGTAATGCCAGAGCATCGAGAGGATCACAATAAATCCCCTTCATGGCACAGTTGGATAACCACATTGCGTTTATCAATCTCATGCAATTTATTTAGTGTTTCATAATAAGCTTGCTTATCATCCATGATGATATTGGCAATTGCCATAGGGCCGCGTAATTCACGATAATTAGTGGGAGACCAAGCCGCATCGCCTGCGAGCAATATCCAGCCTGAGTTAGTTAGTACACACAAACCAATATGTCCTGCAGCATGCCCAGGGAGAGGGACAATGAGTAACGTTTTCTGCTGATTGACGGCATAGCCTTCGCCTAAAACTTGCAATTCATTGGGTAACGCGACCTTGGGGAAACCTTCATAAAATACAGTACGTTGTTCGAAGTCGTCAGGTAATAGACCACTGACAAAGGCATTTTTCAATGCAGCAAACCCAGTTAAAGGGCGAGTTTTAGCCCAACCATCCCCTGAACAAATAATGGGTATGATGGGGAAGTCACGTAGCCCTGCGATATGGTCGCCATGAAAATGGGACAAAATCACACCATTGATATCATTAGGTTTTAGGCCATCACTAGCCAATTGATTGACAAGGGCGTCTTTGCTGTCGAAATACACAGGGGTAACTGTTCGGTATAGCCGCATAATGCCATGGCGCGTATGATCATAAAAATGGGTGGCATAACCGGTATCAAACAGCCAACGTTGGTGTTCATCTTCAATCAGCCATGCTCTTGCTGGGAATTTACAGGATTTAAAACTAGCACCTTTTAATGCGACACAGCCTGGATGTGTGCAATAACCCACCTCATATTGATGAATAGTTAGCATGGGTTCTCCTGTTGTTTCAGCCATTTCGCAGTTAAATGAACGCCTTGTTGCATGCTATATAAAGGATAGTAACCCAGCTCTTGTTGGGCTTTTTGGTTATCTAATGTCATGGTGAAATAGGCAGCTCCAAGGCTATAGCGTGTCAGTAATGGCTCTTTTCCCGTTAAATAGCCAATGGTCTCTAATAGACAGGCAATAGCATACAGTAAAGGGTAAGGGGCTGAACGAATTTCACAATCTAAGTTAAGTTCACTAAATAGCTGATTTAATGTTTGTTTAAGTGCTTGAGGCTGTTGGTTCGTAATATTATAAATGGCGCCACTGGGGAGTGTTTCTTTGAACGTCGCCAGCTGCATGCTGTGAACCACATTTCCCACATAGGTGAGGTCAAAATGGTTATTTCCCCCATTAGGTAAGACCAACTTTCCTTTTCGTGATTTTATTTGGGCAAGCAAACGCGGTAGCAAAACGCGATCATGAGGGCCAAATAAGCCTCGAGGGCGCAAAATAGTGTAACGCGTTGTTGGAAACTGCCTAACACACTGTTCTATCATAGTCTCGGCTAAATATTTTGTTCTAGCGTATTGGTTAGCGAAATGTTTATTAACCGTAGACTCAGGAATATTTTGCTGGTGGGTGAAATTAAAATAGATGGCAGGGGTGGAAATATGGATAAAGCGTGAAACTTTGGCTTCCCCCGCAGCGGTAGCCAATATTTGAGTTGCATGAACGTTTGTTTTCTCAAAATCTTGGCGTTTTCCCCAAGGCGAGGAAAGGGCAGCGCAATGCCAAATTGCATCACAGCCCACCATGAGTATTTTTGCTTCTTGAACGGTAAGTTCAGATAATTCACAGGCAATAAATGTTGCACCTAATTGGCTTAACTGTTCCCCTGCCTGGAGGTTTCGGCCACAAGCGATGACATTAATGCCTCTTTGAAGTAAGTACTCGCTAGCATTACGTCCCAGGCCACTTGTTGCGCCTGTTACCAAGATCTTCATGGCACCAACACCATGGCGCACAACGCTAAACCGGCGGCAGTACCAATCAGCATCGCACTTTGTTGTTCATAGAAACGGCCTGTGATAATCGCTTCGTGCAGTGCTGAAGGAATCGATGCCGCGACTTGGTTCCCGCGGTGACGGTAAATATCAATCAGTTGGTCAGTCGTCACGCCTACACGTTGGCGCATATGTTCTAAAGAAAGGTGGCTGGCTTGGTGTGGAATAACGGTACCAATTTGTTTGAGCTGTAAACCCGATTCACTGAAAACCTGTTGCATAAAATCTTCAATCAAAGAAGACGCGAGGCGAAACAGTTTTTTCCCTTGCATATGAAAAAGAAAATCATCGTCAGTCATACCTGAGCGCGGGTTGCATCTTGTGCCACCTGCGCGAATTTCGCAAAAATCGATCCCTGCAGTATAGGTGGTATGGGTGTAAGAAATAATTCCGCTATTTCCATCTCCTTTTTCCACAACAACACAAGCTGCGCCATCACCAAAAATCAGCGATGATTCTTTATCTTGCCAGTCAATACCGCGCGAGGCGATATCTGCAGAAACAATTGCGATGCGTTGGTAAGTACTGGTGGCTAATAACCCAGCCGCGACCTGAAGTGCAGTGATGAAGCTGATGCAACTGGAGTTGACATCAAAGCAGGCAATACCTTGGTTTAAATTCGATTGTTCAAGGATATGCGCAGCTGAACACGGTAGCGCTTGCACTGGGATAGCTGAAGCATTGATTAGCATATCAATACTGCTTGGTGCGATATGGTTCGCATGCAATGCATTTTGAATCGCTAGTGCGGCTAATACTGCTTGTGAATCGGTATGAGTTGCATGGAAGCGGTATTCGATACCTGAATGTTTTTCGACAAACCCTTTTGGTTTATTTAATTTTTCATCCAACATGGATGAGTAAATTTTATGCTCAGGAAGTGCAACTCCAGAAGCAATGATTTTTAGGGGGGTTATTGACTGGTTACCAGACATATCAATATGTGCCTATCTTGCGATGATAATGACAATAAATATCAGAGTTCAAATATTTAATATATAGGAATTACGGAGAGGAATTACGGAATTATTCTTATTCGCTCTCTCTTGAAAATGTTTTATAAACTTCATCAATCAATTCATTGATGGTGTTTTGCCATAATTTAGGCAATGAAGTCTGCCATACCACATCAATACACCATTGGGCTTGTTCACAATGTTGAGCGAGTGTCATTTGAGCTTAAAGTTTCACTTAAGGCATGAAAAAGCCTCATCTGGTAACTTTGGCACATGCCAATAACCAGTAATACATATCTCAGGCAACACCACTATTTTCACGTCTTGTTGTTCGACTTGGGTAATAAAGTTATGAATACGGTCTAGGTTATAGGTCTTATCATTAGGGCGATGTCGAAACTGAACTGTTGCAGCGTGAAGTAGGGGGTATCTTTGCATTCTTTTTATCTCCTTAGGTTAAGGAGATAAAAATATGTCGTTCGAACAAAAAATAATGAGTTATTTTTGTATTTTATTATTATAAGTTGTTGAATATAATGTTTAACTAACTCGTTACAGGTGTTTTTTTCGGGTAAGTTAACTTAAAAAGATGATTCATAGTTACATTATGCGAAAAAAATCTTTAATTTAGCTTTAATATTCTTATATTATCAACTTTGCTTAAAGGTGCTTGGGTGATTTTATCTTAATAAGTGTCTTTATTTAGTGAATTAGCCATGTAAGTAACCTTTATTCTTAGCATTAAAGGCAAGAAACTAACTTAAGCTATGAGCGCAAAATGTAATAATGATAGGTGTCTTTCTTGTCATTTTGACTATTTATTGGGGAAATTGCGAAGTGAAATGCTTGTATTACTCATTTTGTAATGCTCCAGGCTAATATTATTATGTTTTATTTTTGTTATTTTCCATTTTAACTCTATAAAATTGCAATATACATTTGTGATTTGTTACAATTTGAAATAAATGTAACTTGTTGTTATTTAAAGGTTATTTATGTCATAAATTGTTTTATTTTACTCTAAATATGTGTTAATGAAGGCTATCGACATTTTTTTACTTTAATTATGAGTAACTTGCTCTATTCATGATTAAATAGTAGTAATTTAAAGGGTATTTCAGTTTTTTATATTCTAAACCCTTAATGTGAGTAAGTTAAAATTGCTATTAATCTAATCATAATAAATGATAAAAATAAAAAAAACCATTGTCAGTTGTTTTTTTGAAGTAAACATTAAAAATGTAAAAATTAAATTAATTTATAAAAATAAATACATAAAAATACTTATTAATCAATGAATACCATATTAAATCAACAGTAAATGCCTTTATTTTATTGGAAATTAAATTTACGGCATATTTCCCGATGTTACCATTGGTGATGGTTATTATTTTTTTTGATTTAAAATCAACACCTTGAGATGGTGTAATTCGTTTTATAAAAAATAGTAACTAATATGAACAATGTGATTTTTATCTTATAAGATAATCAAAGCTTAAATAATGAAATATTGATAGGTTTCAATGGCTTTAATTTATTATATTGATCGTTATAAACAGTTTTACTTTTATATATTGAAAACTATAATTAACTCAAATTTCGTGTTTTAATTGGTTCTTGCTATTTTGATTTGGATATATAAGCGGTGTATAATCAGTGCAGTTTATTATGTTAAAGATTTTGATCTGTAATATAATTTAGCCATTTAATATTTTAGGTTATTTTGGGCTATTGTTAATGATAAATGTAAATCGGATAGTAGGCAGAGAGATTAGAAAAAGAAGAAAGCACTTAGGGCTTTCAGGTATTGAATTAGCGAATCTTGTTGGCGTTAGTCAGCAGCAAATTTCCCGCTATGAAAGAGGCGAGTGTAATATTAATATTGAGAATTTGCACGTGCTTGCTAATGCGTTAGAAACTGAAATGATTTGTTTTTTTATCGATGATGTTTTTATCAATAAAGAAAATAATTAATTTAAAAAATAAGAATAATCTGGTTACAAGATTAAATTAATAAAGTTATATGTTTTTAAATTAATTAATAATTTAAATTAATAAAGGTGTAGTGTTTTTACTTTTATCTAGTAAAAACCTAGATCTTGTATTTTATTTATCATTACACTCTCAGTAAATAAATATCAACTTAATAATTTATTGATTATTAGGTGATTGGTACATCTGTCGTCTTTTTATAGGAAAATATAAATGAAATTAACTAAAATTGCATTAGCTACAATTATCGCTTCTTCATTTGGTATTGCACACGCAGCACCTGTAGATCAAGGAAGTGGCATCATCAACTTTACTGGTAAAGTGATTAATGCACCTTGCTCAATCCCTGGTGATGGTACAATCAACGTTGACCTTGGCCAAGTTGCAAATAAAGTATTGGAAACTGGTAACAAATATAGCCAAAGCGTTCAATACAATATCCAGTTAGAAAACTGTGATTTAGGTGCAGTGACAGATGCTGACAACAAAGTTATCTTCCCTGCGGTTAGCAAAGTTAAAGTAACGTTCACTGGTACTCCAGATACTACAGCTAAAGAATTGCTGGCAAATACTGGTACTTCTAAAGGTGTGGGTGTTCGTTTAATCAACGCAGATGGCGCAACAATGAAAGTTGGTGATACCAGCGTTGAGATGCCATTAGCGGATGGTCCAAATAAATTAGCATTCAGTGCACGTGTTGAAGCAAATGGTAGCAAAGTTGAAACTGGTAGCATTATTTCTCAAGCAACTTACGCTTTAAACTACCTGTAATTTTTTATTTTAAATAACAGGCATATATTTGCCTGTTATTTTCCTTTTTTTATTTTTTGACAGGGAACATCATGTCTCTATTGCCTCAGTTTAAAATAAATAAAATATTATTTTCAATTGCTTTGGCATTTTCCGTTTCGGGAATAGCGAATGCAGTGGAATTTAATATGAATATTATTGATGCTAAGGACAGAGATAATATTGATTTGAGTCAGTTTTCTAATCCCGATTTTATTCCTGCTGGTGAATATTTAACAGATATTACATTGAATGGTAGAAAGTTATTTGGGCAGTATTTAATTAAATTCATTGAAGAGAGTAAAGATACTTCAACACTCTGTATTACACCAGAGATGGTAAATATTTTTGCATTAAAAAAGAAGGTAAAGGAAGAACTTCTGCAAAATAATAATGGCCAGTGTGTTGAACTATCTAAAAATTTAGATATTACCTATCGCTTTGATAAAGCGAATCAGAATATCTTATTTTCTATCCCTCAAGCTTGGCTTGAATATGATGACCCGTATTGGGTTCCACCTTCCCAATGGGAAAATGGGATTACGGGCGCATTTCTCGACTATAACCTGTTTGTCAATTACTCAGCGCCTAAAAATAACAGTGAAACATTCAGTGGTAGTAGTAACGGTACCGCTGGTGTTAACTTAGGAGCTTGGCGTTTTCGTGCTGACTATCAATATCAATATAATCGTTCTCAAGGTAAAACGAATGAGCGGTTTGATTGGACTCAGTTATACGCTTTTCGTGCTTTACCTCAAATGGGTGCAAAGGTTTTACTTGGTGAGTCTTATTTGAAGACTGACTTATTTGATAGTTTTCGCTTTATAGGGGCGTCTATTTTTAGTGATAACAGGATGCTTCCACCTTCATTACGCGGTTATGCACCTCAGGTTACCGGTATTGCGAAAACGAATGCGATGGTGATTATTTCACAGAATGGGCGTGTGATTAAGCAAGTTAAAGTCGCTCCAGGGCCATTTAATGTTCAAGATATCACTGAAGCGGTACAAGGTACTTTAGATGTAACCATTGAGGAAGAAGATGGTTCAAAAACCACTTATCAAGTGACAGCGGCATCGTTGCCATTTTTAACGCGTCAGGGGCAGCTACTTTATAAATTTACCATGGGGCAATCCGACCCATTTGGTCGCTCACAGAAAATTGATCCTAAGTTTATTGTAGGAGAAGTTTCCTATGGTTTATTTGGTGATACATCCATCTTTGGTGGGTTAATTGCAACGGTAGATAATAACAATTATCAAGCGATGAACTTGGGGATAGGGCAAAACATGAATATGTTTGGTGCTATCTCTGTTGATATCACTCGCACCCATGCAAATTTAGATAATTTTGGATCTTATTCAGGTAATAGCTATCGTTTAAATTATTCTAAACGTTTTGAATCTACTAATTCACAGATAACATTCGCAGGCTATAAATTTTCTGAAAAAGAATTCTTAACGATGCCTCAATACATTGATGCAGCTAACGGTGTGCTTGATTTTAGACGTGACAAAAACGTCTATACCGCGTCTTTTAATCAATACATTAGCCCACTGGATTTAACTGTCTATTTTAATGCTTCTCATCGCCAATTTTGGAATAGTGAATCAACAACAAACTTTGGGATGAGTTTTAGTAAGTTATTTAGTATTGGGCAAATTAAAAATATTTCCGGCACATTATCACTCAATAAAATTAAATATGAAGAGACGGATGATAATCAAATTTATCTATCTTTCTCCGTGCCACTCGAAAATGGCGCTTCAGTGAGTTATGACGCTCAGTATGCAGACAATGACCATAGCTTTGGTCAATCTGTGGGTTATTACAGTGCAAACGAGAATAACAACTATTGGAGTATGCGTGTTGGTGGTGATCAGCACAAACTTGGACGCGCAGAACCAAATATCAGTGGTAGTTATCAATATTCATCACCTTATGGCGTATTAAATGTTAATGCGACTGAAAATGTGAACTCATATCGTGCTGTCGGTGGTAGTTGGTATGGTTCCATGACAGCAACGAAATACGGTGCGGCCATGCACCGCAACGGGACTAACAACGAGCCTCGTGTGATGATTGATAGTGACAATGTTGCAGGGATTTCGATTGATAATGGCGAATCAGTCACAAACCGATTTGGGATTGGTGTAGCGACAAGCTTAAATAGTTTTTCTAATTCAGATGTTTACATTGATATGAATACACTACCTGATGATGTAGATGTCAATGACAACATTATTGGTAAAACCCTGACTGAGGGGTCAATTGGTTATCAGAGAATAAAAGCGAATCAAGGAAAACGTATTTTAGCAATTATCCGTTTGAATAATGGAAATTATCCACCGCTTGGCACCAGTGTGATTGAATCAAGCACAGGAAGAGAAGTTGGAATTATTGCTGATAGCGGCGTTGCGTATTTAACGGGTGTGGATCCAGAAGAAAGCTACATAGTGAAATGGGCTGCGGGCGCAAACCAATGTAGTTTGAATTTACCTAATATTGCCGAAAAAAATCAGGGTAAAGTCCTGATCCCTTGCCAATAAAGGAATGATGTATGAGTAAAAAGTATGTAGTAGCTTTAGGATTTTCATTAGTTTTTGTCGGCATGCAAGTTGCGTCTGCTGCGATCAATATTGACCGTACACGAATTATTTTTCCAGGCAAAGATAAATCAATAAGTCTGGTTATTAATAATCAAAGTAAAACAATGCCTTATTTAGCTCAATCTTGGATGGAAGATGAAAAAGGGAATAAGGTTTCTGAACCTTTTACGGTTTTACCACCGATGCAACGTGTTGAGCCTAATGCTAAAAACCAAATAAAAATTATTAAAACAGAGGGAATTGATGCTCTTCCACAAGATAGAGAATCGCTGTTCTATTTAAATGTACGCGAAATTCCCCCTGTTGCAGATAAAGAAAATGTTGTTCAGATTGCGATTCAAAGCCGTCTAAAAATGTTTTATCGGCCACCTCAAATCGAAAATAATAGCGACAAAGTATGGGCTAAAGAGCTGAAATATACGCATACAGGTGGACAATTATTAATTGAAAACCCAACTAAATATTACGTGACACTGGGTTACCTTAGTAACAACAACCAGAAAAATTTCCCTGGTTTTGAAAGTGTGATGATTGCTCCGCTTTCTAAGGAAAGTGTCTCCGTGCCGACAAGCGGTTTTAATCAATTATATACCGGCTATATGGATGATTACGGTGGGATGAAAATGTTGACTTACCAATGCGCTGCGTCGACCTGCCAGCTGTCAAAAGAGAGCCAATAGGATTTTAGATATGAGAAATTGCTACTTTTCAATATGTCTTTTCATGCTATCTCTATGTGGAAGCCAAAGCTATGCAGATAGTAGCATGATGAGAGGTGATCTTAATTTTACAGGTAATGTAGTGGCATTGCCTTGTAAAATTTCATTTTACTCTATAGATCAAAATATTGAATTAGGCCCAATATCTCTGAATTATTTTAATGAAATTGGGGATAGAAGCCCTAAGCATGAAATCAAATTAAAATTTGATGACTGCATTTTCCCAAAACGCGATCGCGATGATAGGGATCCAGTTGTCAGGATCATGTTTATTTCAGAGCCAACTGCAAGTACAGACCGCAATTTATTTGGTGGTAAAACCATTCTAAATGGCTACGGCATTCGCTTAATGGATAAAGATAGCAATATTGTTCCTAATGGCGAATATCGTAGTTATCCAATCTATTTTGATGATAACCAGCAAATTACGATTTATTCCATGCTAGAGAGTTATCTACCCAGAAATGAATTAACAGTGGGTAATATTAAAACGCAAATTACCTTAAATATTACTTACCTATAAGGTGTATAAATCATGATACACAGGTTTATTCAAAAATATGGTTTTTATATTGTATTTCTATTCGTTTTTATTAGCCCAAAAACCTTTGCATTAGATTGTGTGGAAGCCGGAACCGGAGTGGTTATTAAACCTGCAGTACCTGTTGGCCAATTAGCTATTCCGGCAGATACACCAGACGGAACAATTATTTGGCAATCTGACCCACTGACAGTCACCGTTTTTTGCGACAACGTGCTTGGAAATATGGTTGACGTTGTTCATATGTATTTTAACCCAACATCTCAAAAGTTAGGTACTGGCTTACTACTCGGTGCGAACTATCAAGGCCAACAGCTTGAGAGAGATAAACAAAAAGTGAGTTTAGGTACAAAACCAATCAGTGGCAACGAAAACGTGACAGTGACGGTGACATTTACACTGTATATCAAAGTGACAGGGACTGTACCGCCATCAGGTAACTATGAGGGTGATAATCAATTTACAGTTTTCCAATTTGATGGGAGCGGTGGGATCAATACGACACCAGGGGCGAAAAACTTACGCTACTCGATATCTGGATTACGGGGGATCCGTTTCTTAAAGTGCGGCGCAGATATTAAAGTTTTCCCTGAGTCACAGCAAATTGATTTTGGCCAGCTAATGATTACAGACTTGAATCAAGGGAAAGAGTTTAAAAAGGATTTTCAAGTTCAAGCGGTGAAAAGAGGTTGTCTTGATAATTTCTCTATGAATATCAATTTTGAAACGACTGATCCACTGAATGGTGAATATGCGATTGATTTAAAAAATGGCACCAACTTAATAATTATGGACGATAAAAGTAATAATATAAAATTCAATTACTTCCAGTTTTTTGGTAGCCTACCGCAAGGAAGTACTTCAGTAACCCGTGATTACAGTGCAACAATTAAAAAGGCGGGGACGGTGAAAACGGGTGGATTTAACGCCTCAACCATTGTTCGAATTAACTATTATTGATATCAGTAATATATCGATGTGAGTGATAGTTAAAATGATAGTATAAAATGATAGTAAAAGAGTGGGCTTTTGGCCCACTCTTTTATTATATAACTGTGTGATTATATAACTGTGCGATTATGTAACTGTATGATTGTGTAACAGCATGGCTATGCTACATCGTCATACCGGCTAACGAAAGTTAGCGCACTCCTTTGCGCTAGAGTGGCTAACTCTATTTAACACATTTGCCGCAAGTTTCATTTTGCACTTGCTCAAAGAAGTTATTTCCTTTGTCATCAACCAAAATGAACGCAGGTAACCCTTCAACTTCCATTTTCCAAATTGCTTCCATTCCAAGTTCTGGATATTCAAGGCAATTTAGGCTTTTCACATATTCTTGAGCAAGTATTGCTGCGGACCCACCAATACTGCCTAAATAGAACCCACCATGCTTTTTACAGGCATCTGTCACCAATTGAGTTCGGTTACCTTTCGCCAACATTAGCATGCTGCCACCGTGGGACTGGAATAGATCGACATAAGGATCCATCCGATTACCGGTTGTTGGGCCCAAAGAACCGGAAACCATATCTTCAGGTTTCTTCGCTGGGCCTGCGTAATACACCATGTGATCTTTAAAGTATTGAGGCAGTTCTTCGCCGCTATCTAAACGCTCTTTCAATTTCGTATGCGCAATATCCCGAGCAATAATAAGTGGCCCACTGAGGGAAACACGTGTTGATACAGGGTGTTTACTCAGCTCAGCCAAAATGTCTTTCATTGGGCGGTTGAGGTCAATATGTACTACTTTTCCTTCAGCTTGATTACGCATAGACTCAGGAATGTATTGGGCTGGGTTGTGCTCCATTTTTTCAAGCCATAAACCGCTTTTGGTTATTTTGGCTTTAATGTTTCTATCAGCAGAGCAAGAAATAGCTAAGCCGATTGGGCAAGAGGCACCGTGGCGAGGTAAACGAACAACACGAACATCGTGAGCAAAATATTTACCACCAAATTGTGCGCCAAAACCAAGATGACGTGAAGCTTCTAATAACTCATTTTCTAGCTCTATATCACGGAAGGCACGGCCATACTCATTACCTGTGGTTGGCAGATTATCGTAGTATTTTGCAGAGGCAAGTTTGGCGGTTTTCAGGGTTGTTTCTGCAGAAGTACCACCGATAACAAAGGCAATATGATAAGGCGGGCAAGCTGTTGTGCCTAGATTCCGCATTTTTTCAATTAAGAAATTTTTTAACTTAGCTGGAGTTAATGTTGCTTTTGTTTCTTGGTAAAGTGCTGATTTATTTGCTGAACCGCCGCCTTTGTTAACAAACAGGAAATGATATTCATCGCCAGTGGTCGCAAAAATGTCAAACTGAGCAGGTAGGTTTGTGCCAGTATTGACTTCATTAAACATATCTAGCGGGGCATTTTGAGAAAAACGTAGGTTTTCGTGTTGGAAGACGTTATAAATCCCTCGAGAGAGGTACTCTTCGTCGTCGCAGTCTGTCCAAACTTGTTGACCTTTTTTCCCAACAACCGCGACAGTGCCCGTATCTTGGCAGTTTGGTAATATACCTTTTGCCGAAATTTCAGCATTGCGAAGTAACTGCAATGCAACATATCTGTCGTTTTCGCTGGCTTCTGGGTCATGTAAGATAGCAGCGACTTGTTTCTGGTGCGCGGCTCTTAAAAAAAACTGAGATTCATAAATTGCGTGTTCGGCAAGGAGGGTTAATGCTTCAGGTTCAACTTTTAAAATTTGCTTTCCCGCAAATTGTTCTACAGAAACATATTTATCAGAGACTTGGAAATACTCGGTTTTATCCTCAGATAATGGATAAGGTTCTTGGTAAAAAAACTCTTTATTAGCCATTTTGCTCACTCACATATTAATTTCAGTGGAATTTCCAAAAATAGTCACCCGCAGGCTTATGTTTATTCTTTAATTGGTTTAACGCGAAAGATACAAAGTAAAATTTATAGGTGCAATAATGAAACAAAAATCACAAAATAAATCACTAAAAGTTACAGTTCAGCTTGGGATTATACTAATTTGATTATTATATTCAAAGGGATGCAGGGGATAATATGATGTTGGTTAAATTTATTGAGATAAAAGATAAGGATTAATGAAAATTAGATTTAAATCACATAATAATATTATTAACTGCAACTTTAATTATTTGTTATAGATGTTACCGGTTATTTGATTTTTTCATGTGTAATCACGATATATACCTATTGAATATAATTACCATCATAACTTGATAATTTTGTTATACGGTTTTTATTGTATTTTTCTTGTGCATCTAATAGTAAGATTTATATCACTGAATACATTAATTAAAAAATTTAAAATAATAAAAACTATTAATTTTATAATTATTATTTTTATTGTGAATTGTAATAACCCTATGAATTTTAGTGTATTTGACTTAAGTTTCACCCTCTAATGCATCATGTAAATCTATAGATATAGGCGGATTAATTCTATATATCGCTATGTTGCTTATTTTTCTCAAAAATCTGTTTTATTTATTGAGAATTCATAATGAAAGGCAAACGAAGTTGTGAAAATGGCTTTCAATTTACAAAAACAGTGTTTATCATGCATGCCTTATGAAGTTTAAATGGCGCTACTGGTTTTGGGCTTTGCTGGGGAAAATAATTTGCTTATGTCACGTTAAGTCGACAGAGTAAACCTCCGACAAGCTTATACAGTCTTTAACGGTGGCGGTTCTATCTGCATTATTCCTAGGGATAGAGTGTATAAATAAATGACTGAGACAACCTCTCTGACACCACTCATTGAATTAAAATCTTTAAGTAAAGGTTTTGATGGCAAACAAATTATTTCTGAGCTTGACTTAACCATTCAGAACGGTGAGTTTTTGACCATTCTTGGGCCTTCTGGTTGCGGCAAAACGACGGTTTTACGTCTTATTGCTGGGTTAGAAGATGCCGATGACGGTCAAATTATTCTTGATGGTCAAGATATTACAGATATTCCTGCAGAACAGCGTTTTGTGAACACTGTGTTCCAGAGCTACGCTTTATTTCCTCATATGACGGTTTTCGATAACGTTGCTTTTGGCCTACGCATGCAAAAAACGCCTGCGGCTGAAATTCAAAAGCGTGTCGACCAAGCCTTACGTATGGTGCAGCTAGAAGATTTTGCTGAGCGTAGACCCAACCAACTGTCTGGTGGCCAACAACAGCGTGTGGCGATAGCCCGTGCGGTAGTGAATCGCCCGAAAGTCCTACTGCTGGATGAATCATTGTCTGCGCTTGATTATAAACTGCGCAAACAAATGCAAAATGAGCTAAAAGCCCTTCAACGAAAACTGGGGATCACGTTTATTTTTGTGACTCACGATCAAGAAGAAGCCTTAGCCATGTCTGATCGGATCATTGTGATGCGTGAAGGGCGAATTGAGCAAGACGGCACACCTCGTGAAATCTATGAGGAACCGAAAAACCTATTTGTTGCTCAATTCATTGGTGAAATTAATATTTTTGATGCGAAAGTATTGTATCGCATTGATGATAAACGTATTCGTGCCAATGTTGAAGGTCATGAATGTGATATTTTCACTGAGCTCTCTGTCAACGAAGGGCAACACGTTAGTGTGTTATTACGTCCTGAAGACTTGCGCGTTGAAGAAGTAAATGATGCAGATAACCATCCAGGGCTGATTGGCTACGTTCGTGAACGTAACTATAAAGGCATGACGTTAGACTCAGTGGTTGAAATGGAAGATGGCAAAATTGTCATGGTGAGCGAATTCTTCAATGAAGATGACCCCGATGTCGACCACTCCCTTAACCAAAAAGTTGCTGTGACTTGGGTTGAAAGCTGGGAGGTAGTTCTGGATGATCATTCGTAAACATAAAATTTTGCAGAACGTTATTATCACCGGGGTAGTCGCCTGGCTGCTGCTATTCGTCTTTTTGCCTAATATTATGATTATCGGCACCAGCTTTTTGACGCGTAGCGACACCAACTTAGTTGACTTAGTTTTTACGTGGGATAACTACATTCGCTTGTCTGACCCGATGTATGCAGAAGTGATGTTGCACTCACTCAACATGGCGGTGATCGCAACTTTTTTCTGTTTAGTAATTGGCTATCCATTTGCCTTTATATTGGCAAGGTTACCTAAACGGGTACAACCTTTGATGCTGTTTCTGTTAATTGTGCCATTTTGGACCAATTCATTGATCCGTATCTACGGGTTAAAAGTTTTTCTCAGTACCAAAGGGTACTTAAATGACTTTTTACTGTGGGTTGGTGTTATCGATAAACCGTTGAAAATTATGTATACACCGGAGGCCGTCATATTAGGCCTTATCTATATATTGCTGCCATTTATGGTGATGCCGCTGTATTCAAGTATTGAAAAATTGGATAAGTCATATATAGAGGCTGCAAAAGACCTCGGTGCGAATAAATTTCAGCGGTTTGTGAAAATCATCATTCCGTTAACGATGCCAGGAATTATTGCAGGCTGTTTGCTGGTTTTATTACCCGCAATGGGGCTGTTTTATGTAGCGGATTTAATGGGCGGTGCGAAAAATCTACTGATCGGTAACGTGATTAAGAGCCAGTTCTTAAATATTCGTGATTGGCCATTCGGGGCCGCAACCAGCATTTTCCTCACAGCGATGATGGGGTTATTGCTGTATGTCTATTACCGAGCAGCTAAGCTTCTGAATAAAAAGGCATATGAAGAATGATCGGACGTACTCTCCGTGGTGGCTTTATGGCCATCATCTACGCTTATCTTTATATTCCAATCATTATTTTGATTGTTAATTCCTTTAATGAGTCACGTTTTGGTATTCAGTGGCAAGGGTTTTCAACTAAATGGTATGAATTACTGAGTAATAACGATAGCCTATTAGAAGCTGCGGGGCATTCATTAACTATGGCGGTTTTGTCAGCGACTTTCGCGACAGCCATTGGCACACTCACTGCCGTCGCATTATTTCGCTATCGTTTTAGAGGAAAACCTTTCGTCGGTGGCATGTTATTTGTGGTCATGATGTCCCCGGATATCGTTATGGCGATTTCGTTATTGGTTCTATTTATGATCCTTGGGGTTTCGCTCGGTTTTTGGTCGTTATTATTTTCGCACATTACCTTTTGCCTGCCGTTTGTCGTGGTGACGGTCTATGCAAGGCTGAAAGATTTTGATGTGAAGATGTTAGAAGCAGCGCGCGACCTTGGAGCGGGTGAATTTACCATTTTGCGTAAAATTATTTTACCTTTGGCATTACCTGCGGTTGTTGCCGGCTGGCTACTCAGTTTTACCTTGTCGATGGATGATGTGGTGGTTTCCTCATTTGTCACGGGGCCAAGTTATGAAATTTTGCCATTGAAAATATATTCCATGGTAAAAGTTGGGGTTTCCCCAGAAGTTAACGCATTGGCAACGGTGCTGTTGATTATGTCCCTCTTACTGGTGTGTTTAAGCCAGTGGGTGATGCGGGATAAATACTCAAAAAAAACTAAGTAATACGTTAAACGACGGTGCTGCCCATTTTTATCGGGCAACATCTTTTTTCAGTGCCATTCGGCGAGAGGGTGGGCTCCAACTGAGCCTATTAGATATAACCCCGAAATCATTCAAGCGGCTGCTTGGTGCATTAAGGGATAAAAAACACTTTGTTGAGGGAATCTCAGTAATGAAAAAATGGTCCTATCTACTGGCAGCGGGTTTAATGGCTGCAAGTATTGGCACGGCGACTGCCGCTGACGATAACAAAGACGTACTGTATTTCTATAACTGGACAGAATATGTTCCCCCCGGTTTATTAGAGCAATTTACCAAAGAAACTGGCATCAAGGTGATTTACTCCACCTATGAATCAAACGAAAGCATGTATACCAAGCTAAAGACCTATAAAGACGGTGCTTATGATTTGGTGGTGCCTTCTACTTACTTTATTGCCAAAATGAGTAAAGAAGGGATGCTACAAAAGATTGATCAAAGTAAATTAACCAATTTTAAAAACCTTGACCCAAATTTAATTCATAAAGAATTTGACCCGAATAATGATTATTCAGTGCCTTATATTTGGGGGGCGACAGGGATTGGTATTAATGGTGAAGCGATTGACCCACAATCTGTTACTTCATGGGCTGATTTCTGGAAACCTGAATATAAAAATAGCCTGCTGATGATGGATGACGCACGGGAAGTTTTCCAAGTGGCCCTCAATAAATTAGGTTATTCAGGCAATACCACTGACCCGAAACAAATTGAAGAGGCGTATAAAGAACTACAAAAATTACGCCCAAATATTTTGGCCTTTAACTCTGACAACCCAGCGACACCTTTTATTGAAGGGGAAGTGGATGTCGGTATGTTATGGAATGGCTCCGCATTCGTTGCAAGGCAAGCTGGCTTGCCGATTGAAGTGGTGTGGCCTAAAGAAGGCGGAATTTTCTGGATGGACAGCTTAGCCATTCCTGCTAATGCCAAAAATGTGGAAGGGGCCCATAAGTTAATTAATTTCTTATTGCGTCCAGAAATTGCGGCTCAAGTAGCTGAATCTATTGGCTACCCAACTCCAAACTTAGAAGCTAAAAAATTATTGCCGGCTGAAATTGCTAACGACCCATCACTTTACCCAAGTGAAGAAGTTCTCCAAAAAGGCGAATGGCAAAGCGATGTTGGGAACACGAATATTTTGTACGAAGAGTATTTTCAGAAGCTAAAAGCCGGGCGTTAATGACTTGAGCATTACGTTTACGTTTCCTAGAAAGGGCACTGATTGAGAATGAAGTGCCCTTTTTTATACGCGTCATTATTGCTCAGCGACTTATTTACTCACTGCATTATGGGCAACAAATTTGGCAAAGGTATCGGCCCACGGCTGTAAGAAATCTTTGCTTTTTGGGGAAATATTGCCTTGCTCATCCACCATACCGTCATACCATTTTAGGAAACATTCAGGCTGGTTCATGGTTGGCATGTTTAAAAATGTCAGGCTATTGCGTAAGTGCTGTTGGGCAATTGCCGTACTGATATTGCCAATAGAAACACCAAGAACACCTGCTGGAATGGCATTCCACGAGTTATCTCCCCATGGGCGAGAGCCTTGGTCTATTGCATTTTTCAATACACCAGGTACCGAGCGGTTATATTCTGGGGTGGCGAAAATAATGCCATCACAGGCTTTAATTTGAGATTTGAAATTAGCCACAACAGGAGGCACATTTTGGTCTGCATCTTGGTTATAGAGAGGGAGTTCACCAATATTGATAAATTTAAACGTGAAATTTGTGGGGAATAATTTAGTCATGGCCTTAGCGACAACTAAATTATATGAATCAGCGCGCAAACTACCCACAATGACACCAATATTGTATTGATTTGACATGATAAAACCTCTTTCACGGGGAGTTAATTAGGGATACTGCAAACCACTATTTATTGAATAGAGCATTGTTTCACTCTCACTATTAAACATCATAATCTGAGGATGTGCAAAACTAAGTGAAATTAATATAGATAACTAAACATCAAAAATATTTGATATTTTTAAATTAATTATGGAGTTGCAACTTATCATAATTCGATATTGTGAGTCCTCTTACACTATTTAGATTTACCCATGAACAAATCAGGGTTACTTGATTTTAGTCAAAATGAAACATACCGACTGGTCGGTATCATTCATCGCATGAATAAGTCTGCTCAGCATAGAAAAAAAGATCCTATTAAGCTTCAAGTGGAGCTATTGAAAGCTGCTCGCATTATTGCTGGCAGAGAAGGGATCTCTTCACTCTCACTTAATGCGGTGGCAAGGGAAGCGGGTGTTAGCAAAGGTGGGTTGATGCATCACTTCCCAACGAAGCAAGAGCTTATTCATGCGCTGTTTTTGCAATTGTTGGGGATTATGGATGAGCGAATACATACCATTATGGATAATGACCCAAATCCCTACGGGCGTTTTTCTCGTGCTTATTTGCACTATATTGGCGAATTAAAAGAATCTGATGAAAGTTTTCAGCTCGCGTTATTGTCCTTAGCCATGCCAACCGAGCCAGTGTTACGTCAGTGCTGGCGAGATTGGGTAATTAACCATTTGGAAAAGGGGGATGAGTTCGATAACAGTTATTTAGGCGCGTTAGTGCGTTATGCGGCTGATGGGTTGTGGCTTTCGTCATTGACTGAGGGAGAAACGTTATCACAGCAAGAGCGTGATGCGATTGTGAGTCGGTTAACGACAATATCATTTGAACAAATTCCATAAGTAAAAATAACGCATAAGTAAAAATAGCAATAATAACGGTAGTGCAATTTTATTCATAAAATAAGCACATGAGGCGATAGTGAAATATAAAATCAATGCTTTCATTCTATATGATGCGGTTGATGGCACTTTATCTTTAAAAGAAGATGAGGTGGATACACAGCTGTCGATAACTGCCAATGCATTATTGTTTTACTTTATTCAGCACAGAGGTGTTGTTTCTCGAGATGAGGTATTAAAAGCAGTTTGGGATGATAATGGGTTAGTCTCATCAAACAGTAATTTAAATCAATATCTCAGCCTATTACGAAAAGCATTTCGTCCATATGGTATTGAAAATATTATTGTGACAGTCGCTCGGGGTCGATTAGAGTTTAATTCCGATGTTTCCCTTGAATTAATTGATGATATCAAAATTTCTCCAACTGAATTAATAACTAGCTTAAGTGACGTAGAAGAAACAGCGGTTGTTTTATCTCCAGCTTCCAAACCTATCTCTGTCCCTACAGATCCCAAAAAAATAGATTCAGCACTGACGCCAGAAAAAAAAGAGATCTGTTGGTATCTTGCGAGTGGTGCTTTTTTATTATGTTCTATTTTATTAGCTATCATGGCTTATTTATCAAAACAACCGTCAGTGCCAATTGACATGACGGTGCTTGAGCACTCTGGTTGTGATGTATTATCGAATGAAAAAATGATCAATAACACTGTCGCACTAAACTATGTGCAAAACTTTGATAAAGTTAGAAATAACTTAAATCTAGAGTGTGTTGAGAAAGAACGGTTTGTTTTTTTCTATGGGGACAAACTGCAGACTAATGGATTGGGTCGAGTATTTCTTGCACATTGTGCAGTCAATGAAGATAACCCATTTAGCTATTGCGATAACTACTTTTACTATTCTTGGAAACCATCATGAAGATATCAGGAAAAGTATTATGCTTACTGAGTTTTTTGTTATTCATTATTGTTACGATTTATACCCAGTCGGTCTTCTTTTCCAATAAACAAGATGGTTTATTAGTGTGCTCGACAAAAGGCATTATGCGTTTTGAGAATATGCAAGATGAAAACGTTAATGGCAATATTCACTTCAATTTTGGCGCGAATGGAAAGGGCTCAATTGTGGTGGAAGGCTATACTGATTCTAAAGCGGGCTGGCTGTATTTGCAGCGTTATGTGAAATTTAGTTACACGACAAAACGAGTTTCCCCAATAGAACGTCATTATATTATTAGTCAGTGGGAAGCGAGCGCTTCTTCTATTGATGAATCGCCAGATGTGATATTTGACTATTTTATGCGGGAAATGTCAGATAGCCATGATGGGCTATTTCTTAATGCACAAAAGCTTAATGACAAAGCCTTACTACTCAGCTCAATTAATTCCCCACTTTATATTTGCACACTCAAACCCAATAGTAAGTTCGATTAGCTTTCTTGTAGGTGGTAACAAATATCATATTTAAATAGTCTGGGTTTCACTTGGTGAAAGGAAAAGCGTTAAAGGCGTAGCTCGGGGCTTATCGCGTTATATTTAAATAACCAGTCTGTATCCGTCTTCTTTTTTAGCCATGTATTTGTACTTGATAACTTTTGTACAAGCGCTACGCGTTCTATACGGTAACTCTGATATTGATTAAAAGCGCATGAATAATTATCAATGCCGTACTGTTGTAGACATTTAACTAATATAGCCGCATCTTCAATTGCCATCGAAGCACCCGACATCATATGAGGTCGCATCGGATGACATGCATCTCCGATAAGTACTATCCTACCTTTATTCCACGTTGAATCAGCTGTTCTTTCGTGTAATGGCCAAAGTGTCACGCTTTTAGTTAATGACAGCATTGATTTTGGTACATCGTGAAATTCATTAAATATTTTCAAAACATCATGTAAAGCAGCGGGTTGAACAGAAATACCTCGAGGCCAGTAGGGGAAGGAAAAACCAGCTACGTAATAAAATTGTGTTTCATTTTTGTCTAAAAAGTACCCAATGATAAATTTATTATCTTTACCAAACCATTTATTCACACTGTGTTTCATTTGAGGTGCCAGCCCTTGAAGCTCGACTAATCCCCTAAATACAGCTTGTCCAGTATAGCTGGAGCATTGAATATCTGTGCCAGTTATTGCATTTCTTACTTTTGAAAATATCCCGTCGGCACCAATGACAATATCGGCCTCGTAACGACTGTTATCGTTGAAAACGAGTTCAATTTTGTTTTTTATCTCATTAAGCGCAATTAACTTTTTTCCCATATGAAGATTGTTTAAGTTAATTTTTTCCGTCATTGCACGGTGTAAGTCTCCTCGATGGATAGTCAGGTAAGGCATGCCATATAGGTCGCGCATTTCCTGTCCTAATTTCAAGTAATTTAGCGTTTTGTTTGAATAGGCATCGCGACTGATAAATCCGTTAGGCTCCCAGCCAAGCTTTTCAATAGATTTTGAAACACCTATTTTTTCCATTATGTACATGAGGTTCGGGGATATATGGATCCCTGCCCCGATTTTTTCAAACGAAGAAGCTTGTTCAAAGACAGCAATATTAAACCCTATATTCTGCATTAGGAGGGCGAGTGCTGAACCGCCAAGGCCACAACCTACAATCGCAATAGTAAATTTATGTGTCATTCTTTTCACCTATGAGTTTTATCACTTTTAGATGGAAAGTAGCAAAATTGTTGTCGCCGTTATTTTTTATTATTTAGCAGAAGGGAATATTTTTAAGTACGCGATAGCCATTGATAGGGAAGTTATGGCGAATGGTTTTCAAAGAGTGCGGTGGTCTGAGTATATAAATTAAGGAATTAACAGAAAGTAAAAATATGCCGCAAAGCGATCACGAGCACAGTTATAAGAGAAGAAAAAACGTAGGCATAGCAGCTTAGTAATACCTCATTAACAATCCTTCATAAATAGCTCTAAATACATTTCCCCTTCAATTTTCACCTCAAATTTCAAACGTGAATTTTTGGTTTTTTTAGCATAAACATATAAATGACCTGAGTGTTCGCTCTAATTATTAGCCTTAAAAACTAAATATCTGTGCTTTGTGGATTTATATTTTGTTTTTATTTTTCAGTTCTATAGTGGGTTTGAAGCCAAAGGCTGCGTTCAATAGATCACCGCGCAGACACCATTGGCGTAAATGATTACTTAGATATTTCAAGGGACATGTACTCGGACACATTAGCTTGGAATATCGAAGGTAAAGAAAAATAAAGAAGGCTTCTCGGAGGAAACAACAATGGGTGATGCATTAGGTCTTATTGAAACAAAAGGTCTGGTGGCTTGTATCGAAGCAGCTGATGCCATGTGCAAAGCGGCAAATGTTGAGCTAATTGGTTACGAAAATGTCGGTTCAGGCCTCGTTACCGCAATGGTTAAAGGCGATGTCGGTGCAGTCAAAGCAGCCGTCGATTCAGGTGTTGAATCAGCACAGCGTGTTGGTGAAGTCGTGACCTCACTGGTCATTGCGCGTCCACACAACGATATCAACAAAATCGTTATTAAGCATAAAGCATAACTTTTTCCGGAGGAAAAAACATGGGTGACGCATTAGGTCTTATTGAAACTCAAGGGTTAGTGGCTTGTATTGAAGCTGCAGACTCGATGTGTAAAGCCGCAAATGTTGTGCTGATTGGTTATGAAAATGTTGGGTCAGGTTTAGTTACCGCCATGGTCAAAGGCGATGTGGGTGCGGTGAAAGCTGCAGTGGATTCAGGTGTTGAATCTGCCTCTCGTATTGGCACCGTTGTGACATCACTGGTTATCGCTCGTCCTCATAGCGATATTCAGAAAATTGTCGCCCAGTATAAAGTCACGGAATAAAACAGGAAATTACTTATGAAAGAAGCACTTGGTCTGATTGAAACCAAAGGTTTAGTGGCTTGTATTGAAGCTGCTGATGCCATGTGTAAAGCCGCAAATGTCGAGCTAATCGGTTATGAGAATGTCGGTTCAGGGCTGGTAACAGCGATGGTTAAAGGCGATGTCGGTGCCGTTAATGCTGCGGTTGAGTCAGGTGTTGAGGCTGCAAAACGTATCGGAACAGTGGTGACTTCACGTGTGATTGCAAGACCACACAACGATATTGGCAAAATTGCACAACAACACAAAGCCTAAGTCATTGGCTAATAAGCCAATAACTCGACAAGCGAATGAATTAATTTTGGCTCCGATACGGGGGAAGACATGGTTGCATTAGACAAAGATCTGCAATCCAGACAACTGGCAAGAGAGCTAGTTAGAAACGCGAAACAAGCGCAGAAAGAGTTTGCGACATTTTCGCAGGAAAAAATCGATAATATTGTTAAACACATCGCAATTGAGTCCGCACTTCATGCAGAAGAGCTGGCAAAAATGGCTAACGAAGAAACTGGGTTTGGTAAGTGGCAAGATAAAGTCCTGAAAAACACTTTTGCTTCAATGCGTGTTTATGAACACATTAAAGATCTCAAAACCGTTGGCATCATTAATGATGACAAAATCAACAAAGTCATGGATGTGGGTGTTCCTCTTGGTGTGATCACGGCGTTAGTTCCTTCTACTAATCCAACATCTACCATCATCTACAAAACGTTGATTGCCTTGAAGGCGGGTAATGCCATTGTCTTCTCCCCTCATCCAAATGCCAAAGCCTGCAGTTTCCGCACATTAGAAATTGTCAAAAAAGCCGCATTAGAAGCGGGTGCTCCAGCTGGAATTGTCGATGCTGTCACAATGCTGACTTTAGAAGCAACGAAAGAACTGATGCACAGCAAAGACGTCTCTTTAATCTTGGCAACGGGTGGTGAAGGCATGGTACGTGCAGCTTACGCATCCGGTACACCAACCATTAGTGGCGGTCCAGGTAATGGCCCTGCATTTATTGAACGTAGCGCCAATATCAAACAGGCGGTAAGTGACATCATCACCAGTAAAACGTTTGATAACGGTGTGATCTGTGCTTCTGAGCAATCCATCATTGTAGAACGCTGTATTTACAACGAAGTTCATCGTGAATTACTCGCTCAAGGCGCTTACTTCATGAATGAAGACGAAGCGAAACGCATGGCATCGATGTTGCTTAGAGCGAACGGCACCATCAACCCAGAAGTGGTGGGGAAAGATGCCATTACACTCAGCCAACGTGCAGGTTTCACTGTTCCGGCTAACACACGTGTGTTGATTGCGTTGCAAGACACCGTATCACCGAAAAACCCATACTCCCGCGAGAAATTATGTCCAATTTTAGGGATGTATATTGAGGAAGATTGGCAATCCGCTTGCCATCGCGTGGTTGATTTGCTGACCAACGAAGGTCTCGGCCATACCTTGGTGATCCACACGCAAAACGAAGATGTCATTCGCCAGTTCTCTTTAGAAAAACCCGTTAATCGTATTTTGATCAATACGCCAGCAGCATTGGGCGGAATTGGTGCGACGACGAATATCACGCCAGCGTTAACACTGGGCTGTGGTGCGGTTGGCGGCGGTTCTAGCTCTGATAACGTTGGCCCAATGAACTTACTGAATATTCGTAAAGTGGGTTATGGCGTGCGTTCCATTGATGATTTAAGGCAACCCACCCAGCCTTGTGCAGTGGCTCAGCCAACGGCACCGGCTACGGTAAATCAACCGCAAGTCAGCATTTTTGATGATAACCGCTTCCGTAATCCAGCGGCAGTGTCAACAGCAGTAGTTAATCCAACGGGCGATGACCGATTCGGCAGTGCGGTAACAACAGCTGCGATTGCTGAAGCGGTGGTTTCTCAAGGCGACATCACTGAAGAAAATGTTGAGCAAATCATCAAGGCTGTTCTCGGACGCCTAAATAAGTAACTCATTGGAATAAGGCGGTATAAACCATGATCCTCGCAAAGGTAGTCGGACATGTTGTTGCAACGCAGAAATGCCAAGAACTTAGTGGCAGTAACTTATTAATGGTTACCAAGCTAGGGGATGACCTTGAACCGTTGAAAAACAAAACGTATGTGGCAGTCGACAGTGTTGGCGCAGGTATTAACGACATTGTGTTAGCTGAAGCTTACTTCGCTTTGAATAAAGACAATTACAAAGCCATGTCAGTGGTTGCCATTGTTGAGAAGGTTTATACCAAGGAGTAAAAACAGCATGAACCAGTTTTTGATTAAACCTAAAGTCCAATTCGGTGCTAACGCATTGGATTTTATCTCACAAATGAGTGCTCACCATGCCTTTATCGTCACTGACAGAGCGATGGTGAAGTTTGGCTTAGCTGATGAAGTCACTCGCAGGCTAACCCAAAGTGGCATCGCATTTTCGATTTACGACGATGTTGAGCCAGATCCTGACATTTCAGCCATCGTTAAAGGTATGAAAATCATGGATAAGCAATATCCAGATGTGGTGATTGCACTCGGTGGTGGGTCGGTTATTGATGCTGCGAAAGCTGTTATTTACTCCCTCTGGCACACGAAAAAAGACGTCAATCGAGTTAAACCGCAGTTTATCGCGATCCCAACTACCAGTGGGACGGGCTCGGAGGTCACTTCATTTTCAGTGATCAAGTCCCAGTCTGAAAAACTGGTTTTAGTTGACGAATTTATGTTGCCAGATGTCGCCATTTTAGACCCTGCACTGGTGAAGTCAGTACCCGCTTCTATTACGGCTGACACAGGTATGGACGTGCTGTGCCACGCGCTAGAAGCTTATGTTTCTCGTACTGCATCTGATTTTTCTGATGCCTTAGCAGAAAAAGCCGTGCAGTTAGTGTTCGGCCACTTAATTGATTGTTATCGCGACGGTAGCAACTTAGTGGCACGCGAAAAAATGCACAACGCTTCATGCATTGCGGGAATGGCCTTTACTAACGCATCACTAGGGATAACTCACAGTTTAGCCCATGCATTAGGCGGCGTATTCCACATTCCACATGGTCGTGCAAATGCCTTATTGATGGCACAAGTTGTGGCCTTCAATGCGGATTTAGAAGGGCGATGCGATAACGAAGCTGCAAAACGTTACGCTCATCTCGCGAAAAACTTAAATTTACCCGCCTCAACAATACGAGAAGGCGTTGAAAGCTTAATTATGGCAATCAACGTATTGAAAGATGAAATGAATATGCCAAAAGGCATTCAAGCAACCGGTACCAATGAATTCGATTTTAACGCCCGTTTAGGGGAAATGGTTGGGCAAGCACTGCGCGATAGTTGCACTCCGACCAATCCACGGGATGTGAGCAAGGTGCAACTGGAAATGCTGTATAGACAGTCTTTTTAACAGTTAACGCTTTTATGTGATGAACAACAAACTAGAAAGAACATCAGGATAGGCTAACATGAATAAATATGCTTTGACCCCACGCGTAAAAATGCTGGCTGAACGCTTAAGTGCCCGCAACAGCTCAATTATTACTGAACGTGCGAATATTTTAGAAGCGCTTGGCAACCAACTGTCTGGCGCACCACAGGCGATTAAACCTGCACAACGTTTTTATGAATTTATCCGGCATTTTCCTGCATTTATTGGCCAAGATGAGCTGATCATCGGTAGCCAATCATCAACCCCTCGAGGTGCCATTTTCCATACTGAAAATGAAATCAACAGCCACAGTATTTATACCTTTTTAGCTGGCGATAGCACAGTGGATGCGCCTGATTACTTAGCGGTTTTAAATATTGGTTTCTTGGCTATCAAAGCCCAATTAGAAAACAAAGTCAGAAACATTGGCAGTGCAGTTAGCCGTAATAGCATTGATGAAGCGAATAACTGCCGCTCAGCAATTTACGCATGTGATGCGGCCATTCATTTTGCACAAGCTTTAGCGTCTAAAGCAGAGAGCATGGCGGCAGCAGAATCTAATCAATATCGTCGTGCAGAATTGCAAGAAAGCGCAGCCATTTTACGCAATGTGCCGGCAAAACCAGCGCAAACCTTCAAAGAGGCTTGCCAAGCTTTCTACTTGCTTCAGCTAATTTTACATCTAGAAAATGGCAGTTATGCGGTGAACCCAATGGGGTTCGATAAAGCCGTTTATCCATTCTATCAACGTGATATCGAACAAGGCCGCTTAACCCAAGCACAAGCTTATGAAATTGTAGAAAGTTTATGGTTGAAACTGGCTGAACTCTCTGAAGTTCGCTCAACCAAGCAAGTCGATGGCTACCCAATGTTCGATGCATTGAAAGATGGCATTTATCTGAATGACCCGCGTGTATGCATTAACGAATTATCTGCCATGATGTTATCCGCTCATGAAAATATCAGTGCTATCAATAATGGATTGAAAGTTCGCTTATATTGTGGAAAAAACAGCGCTCAGCCGCAATATTCTGCACCAAATGCGAATTATGTTGCTCCAACGGCACAAGTAGAAACCGAATTCAAAGTGATGGAAGGCTTAACGCCTCGCTTACAACGCTTACGTAACCGTTACTTAGAAGCGCGTCCAAGTGTGTCTATTTATCGCGCACTCGCCTTCACTGAAGTTGTTAAAAATAACCCGGGTTTACCGCCAATTCTATTGCGTGCGAAAGCATTCCGCCGCGCTTGTGAAACCGCGCCAATCTTAATTCAACCTGAAGAACTGATTGTGGGGCATCCATGTGGTAAAGCCCGTGCGGGTGCCTTCTCACCGGATATCGCATGGCGTTGGGTAGTCGAAGAACTTGATACCATGAGCACGCGTCCACAAGACCCGTTTGTTATCTCTGAAGAAGACAAAAAAGTGATCCGTGAGGAAATCGCTCCGTTCTGGGAAGGTCGTTCGCTGGATGAGATTTGTGAGGCTCAATACCGCGAAGCGGGGGTGTGGGAATTCAGCGGTGAAACCTTTGTCAGTGACTTGTCTTATCACCAAATTAACGGTGGTGGCGATACCTGCCCTGGTTATGACGTGCTGTTATTCACCAAAGGAATGAATGGTATTAAAGCAGATGCTCAGGCGAAACTGGCTGAATTAAGCATGGAAAACCCAGATGATATTGACCGCATTTATTTCTATAAAGCGTCAATTGAAACCTGTGAAGGGGTTGTGGCGTATTCACACCGAATTGCTGCTCACGCTCGTGAATTAGCAGTGTTGGAGTCAGACCAAAAACGTCGTGAAGAATTGCTAACTATTGCACAAGTCAACGAAAATGTGCCAGCGAACCCACCGGCGACGTTACAAGAAGCATTACAGAGCATTTGGACGGTTGAGTCACTGTTTGAAATCGAAGAGAACCAAACCGGTCTTTCTCTAGGACGCCTCGACCAATATTGTTTGCCAATGTATGAAAACGACATCAAATCAGGCCGTTTGACCCAAGACCAAGCGCTAGAAATGATGCAGGCGTTTATCATCAAATGTGCTGAGTTAATGTGGATGTCGAGCGAATTAGGTGCAAAATATTTCGCCGGTTATCAGCCATTTATCAACTTAACAGTGGGTGGACAAAAACGTTCAGGCGGTGACGCTTGTAACGACCTGACCTACTTAATTATGGATGCGGTTCGTTTCGTTAAAGTGTATCAGCCCTCTCTGGCATGCCGTATTCATAACCAATCACCACAGAAATACATGGAAAAAATCGTTGATGTCGTGAAAGCCGGTATGGGCTTCCCTGCATGTCACTTCGACGATTCCCACATCAAAATGATGCTGCGTAAAGGCTTCGACTTTGAAGATGCGCGTGATTACTGCTTGATGGGCTGTGTTGAGCCACAAAAATCAGGTCGTATTTATCAGTGGACTTCAACGGGTTACACCCAATGGCCAATTGCGATTGAATTCGTATTAAATCGTGGTCGCATGGTGTTATTCGATAGCTATCAAGGTTTAGATACTGGTGACTTACGTGACCTGAAAACATTCGAAGACTTTGATAATGCAGTGAAAGCGCAGATTGCTCATATTGTTCGCTTATCCGCTATCGGTACCGTCATCAGCCAACGCGTTCACCGCGATGTGGCACCAAAACCATTAATGTCCTTGCTGGTGGAAGGCTGTATGGAAAAAGGGAAAGACGTTGCAGCGGGTGGGGCGATGATCAACCACGGCCCAGGGCTGATTTTCTCTGGTCTTGCAACCTATGTTGACTCCATTGTCGCTATTCGCAAATTAGTTTACGAAGATGGCCGCTACACCCTTGAGCAAATTCGTGATGGCCTGCTAGCCAACTTTGAAGGCTACGACGAACTGCGTCGTGACTGCTTAAATGCGCCTAAGTTTGGTAACGATGATGACTATGTTGACCAATATGCACTGGATATTACGGAGTGGACAGAGCGTGAGTGCCGTAAGTACGACATGCTGTATTCAACACTGAGCCACGGAACCTTATCTATCTCCAACAACACACCGATTGGTGAGTTAACCGCCGCGAGTGCCAATGGTCGCTTGGCGTGGATGCCGCTATCCGATGGTATCAGCCCAACACAAGGTGCGGATAAACAAGGCCCAACTGCCATTATTAAATCAATCAGCAAAATGAATGTTGAAACGATGAACATTGGTATGGTGCATAACTTTAAGTTCTTAAAAGGCTTATTGGACACGCCAGAAGGCCGTCATGGCTTAATCACCTTGCTGAGAACCGCGTCTATCTTAGGAAACGGGCAAATGCAGTTCAGCTATGTAGATAACGAAATGCTGAAAAAAGCCCAGCAAGAGCCTGAAAAATATCGTGATTTAATCGTTCGTGTCGCAGGATACAGTGCTTACTTCGTGGAGCTCTGTAAAGAGGTTCAAGATGAAATTATTAGCCGTACTGTAATTGAGAAGTTCTAAACCCATGTAGGCAGGTATGAGTTTATACCTGCCATTTTATACCGGCTATTTCATAACAACAATAATAAATTTTGATTTATAAACATAGTTTTAGAGGTGCAATGATGAGCGCGGCAGAGATTAAAGGTCGGATATTTAATATCCAAAAATACTCGATTTATGATGGCGATGGCATCCGCACATTGATTTTCTTAAAAGGGTGCAATATTCGTTGTCCATGGTGCGCCAACCCAGAAGGGCTAAGCAGCCAGTTCCAAGTGATGTTTTCCCATGACAAATGCGTCAACTGCGGAAAATGTGTTGATGTCTGCCCAACAGGGATCCACTACAAAACCATTAATGAGCAAGGTGAACAAATTCACCGCGTGAATCGTAGTATTGACTGCATTGGTTGCCGTAAATGCGAAGAAGTGTGTATTGGTGGTGCGTTAGACATTATGGGGAAGGATGTCACAGTAGCCGAAATGATGGAAATCATCATGCAAGATTATGATTTTTATATTTCTTCCGGTGGTGGCGTGACAATCGGTGGCGGTGAAATGAGCCTACAAACCGATTTTGCCGTTGCGCTACTGCGTGAGTGTAAAAAAATGATGATCAACACCGCAATAGAAACCCAAGGCACTACATCGTTAGAAAACTATGAAAAGTTAGCTGAAGTTGTCGACCTATTCCTCTATGACATTAAACATATTGATACTACACAGCATAAAAACCTGTTCGGTATTGGCAATGAAAATGTTCGCCGCAACCTTGAAAGGTTGGTTGAACTCGGTGCCAACGTTGTAGTGAGAATGCCATTGGTTCGCGGCTATAACGACTCTTTTGATGCCATCACGGGGGCGATTCACTATGCGATGGAATTATCCAAACGTGGCAATGTAAAACGTATTGATATTCTGCCTTATCACCAGTTGGGACGCGGCAAATACGACAAACTGGATATGATTTATCCCGTTAAACAAGACCCAACCTATAGCGCAGAAGAGTTAGATCAACTTGAAGCATTCTTCAAACAATTTGATTTCGATATTCGACTGGTTCGTCATTAAGTAGGAGAGACAGATGAAAAGTTTAGGCGTAATTGAAACTCGGGGGCTGACATCCGCCATACAGGCTGCAGACGCAGCCTGTAAAGCCGCCAGTGTAGAAATTGTAGGTTATCGAAAAATCGGCTCTGGACTGGTATCCGTTTGTTTTCAAGGCGAAATCAGTGCCGTTCGCACCGCAGTTGACCATGGCATTGAAGTGATCGCCAGTAGCCAACTATTAGTCGGTTCATTAGTGATTGCACGGCCTGAAGAAAGTGTGATCACCAAATTACTGACAGTGAAAAGTAAAAAGGGCGAATTAGAGAAAAGTATTCAACCAGAAGCAAAAACAGAAAAGTTAGTGGAAAAAGTAGTTATTGAAGCTAAAACTGAAGCGCCAGTGGCTGAAGTTAAAACCGATATCAATGTGAAAGACATCAAAAATGACCCGCGTAAAGGGAAAAAATCATGATGAATGAGCAATTGATGGGGAAAATACTGGCTCGGCTTTCAGCCTATACACCGGCACAAAATGGCGTTGCTAACATCGCTATCCCTGTTGGCATCTCTAACCGTCATGTTCACCTTTCACAGCAGGACGTTGAAGCGTTGTTTGGCCAAGGTTATCAGCTAACGCCATTCAAAGATTTAAAACAGCCAGGGCAATTTGCTGCGAAAGAGTGCGTGATGGTCGTGGGGCCAAAAGGCTCTATTAGCAAAGTCAGAGTGCTAGGGCCTGTTCGCCCAAAAACGCAGCTCGAAGTGTCTAAAGCCGATTGTTTTGCCCTTGGCATTAAAGCTCCTGTGAGAGAGTCTGGGGATATGACGAATTCGGGTAATGCTTTACTGATTGGCCCAGCAGGACATGTCAATCTTGAGTCACAGGTCATTTGTGCTCAGCGCCATATTCATATGAGTGTGATGGACTCAAGAGCACTAAATGTAGTGAATGGGCAAAAGGTGAATATCCGTACTGAAGGTGAACGCAGCTTAGTGTTTGATGAAGTTGTCGTGAGAGTCGATGAGCGGTTTTCTCTTGAATTTCATATTGATACCGATGAAGCGAACGCAGCGGGATTACGGAATAACGATAGCGTATTCATTGCAGGCTAAGGAGCGGTGGCAAAATGAACGAAAAACGGATCGAGCGAATTGTGCAACAAGTTTTACGTCAGTTGAAGCGACAAGTTCTGGTTGTGCTATCGCCTGTTGAGGGGTATCAGCAAGCGATTTACCAAAGACTGGCACAGCTAGATTCTGTTTCTTTTTCCTTTTATGCCACCGCATCCATGCTTCAGTCCGCTGATGTTGAAAAATGGGCTGAATTGGGAAGTGTTGTAAATAAAAGTACCTTATCAATAAGTAGGTTAAGTCATTATGACAGCCTGTTTTTACCGTTTATTGATGCAAAAGTGGTTGGTGAGATAGCCAATGGTTTGTTTGTGAGTGAGGAAAGTGAGCTAGCCCTACATGCCTTATCACAAAACATGTCGATATTGGCACTGAAATATCATTGTTGCCCTGAAAGTGAGTTAAGTCAGGTTTTAGGTTTAAATAAAAACGAAAATTATAATCGTCTGATTAAAGAAAATATCAGTAAGGCTATTAATTTAGGAATTCATTTTGGCTCGTTAAACGAAGTAGAAAAAAAATTTATAGTCAATGAAATTACTGAGGAATTAAAACCTGAAATAAATAATGAACATCCAAATCGCTATATTACTTTAAAGGAAGTAATGAATAACCCTAGGGGGTATTGTGCGAATGAAAATAAATTAACGGATTCAGCAATCGATTATTTAAAGTCACTTAAAAAATAAAGTTATTAAATTAAAAAATTAATTTTAATCATTCTATTTATCGTAGGAGTATTATCTATGTCCCCTAAAGCAAAGTCATGGCTTTGGATGCTGGCGGTTATTATTTCTGAAACCTCAGCAACATCGACCTTAAAAATGTTTGATAATAGCGAAGGTATGACCAAATCATTATTATTGGCATTAATCGTTGTATTATATGTTATTTGTTATTACTCACTTTCCCGCGCGGTAAAATATATTCCTGTTGGCTTAGCTTATGCAACATGGTCAGGTACTGGGATCCTAATGGTTTCAACCCTTGGTATGCTATTTTATGGGCAACATCCTGATACCGCAGCCATGATTGGCATGGCGGTGATCGCAAGTGGTATTGTGATCATGAATCTATTCTCCAAAATGGGCTCAGATGATCCAGAAGAAAATGAGCCACCTAAAGATGAAACAGAGTCTTCATTATTATCCGCAAAAAATAACACAGCTCATTAATTTAAAGCTAAGGGGAATATTATGTTTACTGGATTTCTATGGTTAGCACTTTCTATTGGCTCTGAAATAACGGGCACCTCAATGATTAAAAAGACCAATAGTTTTAGCAAGTTGGGTCCATCCGTATTAGTTATTATTGCTTATTGCCTGTGTTATTTCGCTTTAACTCGTGCAATGGGCTATATCCCAGTTGGTGTCGCTTATTCACTGTGGTGTGGGTTTGGTATTGTCGGTGTGACACTCGTTTCTATGGTTTTATATAAACAAAAACCCGATTTTCCAGCGGTATTCGCGATGGGGCTCATCATTAGTGGTGGGATTATTATGAATACATTCTCGACTATGTAATTAATTTTTAGACCATTGTTGCATCTTTCTTTCGTTCATTATTTGGCCCTCAATGTATTTTCGTGAGGGCTATTTTTTTATCATACGATAGTATGACTGTTTCACGATACAAAGTGATGGTTTGGCGATAAAAGAAAGGATCTATCCTATGTTAATTTACGTTCTATAAATAATCTAATTAGGAAAAATGAATGAACATAATTGAATGGGATGATTTTACCCGTGTTGAAATGCGTGTTGGGACTATTGTTAGTGCAGAAGTTAATATTAAAGCTAAAAAGCCCGCTTATATAATGGAGGTTGACCTCGGTGAATTGGGCATTAAGCGCTCAAGTGCACAGATCACCGTCAATTATACGCCTGAAGACTTGATTGGTAAGCGAGTACTGTGCGTGTGTAATTTTGAAGTAAAGCGTATAGCAGGCATTAAATCTGAAGTGTTGATCACGGGGGCGCCTGACGAAACGGGGGCGATTGTCCTTGCTGAATTTAACCTGCCTTTGCCAAATGGTGCTTTATTAGCATAATGCTCGTTATACTTCTAATACTCGTCATACTTAGTGTTATTGCGTTGTTGGCTTCACTCACTCGCTCAGTCACATACTTTTGTATGCCCCTAGGGCTTACTTTGCTTGCTGCCTAGCGATAACACGAATTATTTAGAGCATTTAACGTTTTTGTTGCACTCACTTTCCTCAATAGGTGGCACATTGGCATCACTGCCATTTATTAGTAAAAAGGTTATACTGCTATTATCTGTATCAGTAGGAGTGTGACCCTTTGCGATTGCCTGAACTTCATTTTCGCCAATATTCAGACGAAGTCATTTCTCATCAACATGATGGGCAGTGGCAAGTTGTGTTGTCGTTATCTGGGCAGATGGAAATCAATATGTACCGGCAACATTATCTATTAAATGCAGGAAAGGGGGTTGTGATCCCGCCTTGTGTGAGCCATGCATTTAGCGGGCAGCTAGGAAATCAAAATTATGTATTAGAAATGCCTGCCACAGCACAATGGGCATTGAGTGAAAAAATGACGGAGTTTACTCTGACGCCTGCCGCAATTGGCCTTTTGAATTGGTTGCGAAACTTCCCACAAGCTCCCGAACATAATTTTACGGTTGCCCGTCTATTATTGGCCCAGTTAAAATCTGAAAATAAATGGATTGATGAGCTTTCTCAATGGGTAGAACTGCGCCTACACCATCCTATTAGTTGTGAAGATATGGCAACTGCTTTTTGTATGTCAGTGAGTACATTGCAACGACGAATAAAAGCAGAAACACAATTAACAGCGATGCAATTTCTATTACAAAAACGAATGGAAATTGCAGGAAGCTTATTACTAACCAATACCTCAATAGAACAAATTGCATTATCTGTCGGTTATGAATCTCATTCGGCATTTAGCCAAGCTTTTCGTCGATTTTATGGCAGAACACCAAATGAATATCGAATTCAGGGCATTAACTTAGTACCTTGTAAAAATTAGCAGCTTTGCTAGCCACCAATCTTTACAATATTTGCTATCTACAGCATGCGGATCCCTTCAAATGGGTTCCAGTTATCCAATCCTTTGGTTTCTTTAATATAGTAAGCATAGTTGGCAACCATGGCCCACAGCGCTGACATACCGACAGATACCCCAGTAAAGACGGCGTTAGGAATTGTTCCGCCAATCATAAAATCAATAATATTCAAAACGAGAGCAACCCCAAGAGTGATACCAAGCATCACTAACCCTTTCTTCCAAAGCCCTAAAATGAGGAAATAAATAATACCGAAGAAAAAGGCAAAAATGTTCATATTAATGAGAATACGCTCACCGAAAGAGGCGGCTTTTAACGCTGCTTTGAATTCAGGCGTATCAGGAGCACCATGCTTATCAAAGAAATCGAAACGTTTTTGCCATTTATTAGAATATTGCTTCTGTTCCATTTTCCATCCCTTGCTTATTAATAAGTATAAAATCGGGATTGATAATACTTGGATAACCGCATAAAAAAGAGGTAAATAGTCTTAATGTGACTATTGAGGGATGTTTTTAATAATGAGCCAATCAAAGATAAATAAAGGGAAAATGATTAAGATAAATAGCAAATAGATGATGGGTTAATTTATTGGAAGGCTTGCCTACATTATTTGGTATTTGACTTATTGGTTATTTGTTCAGAAATTGAATTTGCATAGTTGCCATGTAAAAAATCAGTATTTACATTGGCTTGCTTGAGTTTTAGTTCGAGTAAAGCTAATTGCTTACTCATCGACGTATAATTGGGGTCGTCCACAGAGAGACCTTGTAGCATATGGCTTAGCGTTAGAGCATCTTTCCTTTGTTGTAATTCTACAGGTAAATAACCTGAGTTTTTTAATATGCGATATCCAGCCCTTAGCGCTGGTGGAACTAAACTGTCGTCTTCAAGCTGTAAAGCTTTCCCTTCACCATTTAAATTTGAAAGCTCCCCTTTATTCAGCGCCTCTTGAATATGGCGTTCTGCCCAAAGATCAATAACTGACATGATAGCGACTCCATGAGTTGATTTTTTACTATTATAGCCCCCTATATCAATATAAAGGAACCTGGTAGATTATTTTTTATTGCGCTTGTTATTCCGAGTTATTGGCAAGGTTTTATCGAGTATTGATAAATAAGGGGTTGGCTATTTTTATAAAATAAAACTGCTAAAAAATGGTATTTAATTAGTGATAAATGGCGGAAAAAAGCTAAGGATAATATGAAAATTGTTATGTTGACCACACTTATAGAAATTAATTTATCTTGTTTATTTTAGTTTTAACTATCAACTTTATATAAATTATAAATATTAACGACTAATTGAAATAAATCATTCTTAATTATGTTGAACTTTATATCTGATTTGTATGAATTTTGTTTATTTAAAATTATCTATTTGTAAATAGCAAAAAGCAAAAACATTGTGTAATGTCCGTTTTTCTTGTTTATAAGGAGAAAATATGGAACAAAAGAAGCAAGAGGGAAGCCGTTTTTTGCGAACGGTTGAGTGGCTAGGTAATGCACTACCACATCCCGTCATCTTATTTATTATTTTAATTGCAATTTTATTAGTTTCTTCAGCAATAGGTCAGTATTTCGGTGTCAGCGTGCCAGACCCTCGCCCAGAAGGGGCAAAAGGGCGTGCAGAAGACGGTATTATTCATATCGTTAGCTTATTGGATGCCGAAGGGATCCGAAAAATTATTGCTAACGTCGTCACTAACTTCACCGGTTTCGCACCATTAGGGACGGTATTAGTTGCATTATTAGGGGTTGGAATTGCAGAACGAGCAGGTTTGCTTTCTGCTGCCATGCGTTTGGTTGTAACCAAAGCCCCACGTAAATTAACGACAATGGCGATCGTGTTTGCAGGCATCATGTCAAACACCGCGGCAGAATTGGGTTATGTGGTACTTATTCCGTTAGCCGCTATCATTTTCCATTCATTAGGACGTCATCCTTTAGCTGGCCTTGCCGCTGCATTTGCAGGGGTTTCAGGCGGTTATTCAGCAAACTTATTATTAGGTACGGTTGACCCATTACTGTCTGGTATCACCCAGCAGGCTGCGCAAATCATTGACCCGACTTATATCGTGGGAGCGGAAGCGAACTGGTATTTTATGTTTGCGAGTACGTTTTTGATCACTATTTTAGGTTACTTGATCACAGAAAAAATTGTTGAGCCACAGCTGGGCCCATACACAGGAGGGGCAGTCGACGAAGATGAAAATAGTCTCTACGCCTCAGCAAATGTCACCCCGCTAGAGAAAAAAGCGTTATTTTGGGCATCGGTAACATTTTGGGGATTAGCCGCGATTTTGGCGTTAATGGTGGTACCCGAAAATGGAATATTACGTAACCAAGATACTGGGTTAGTCAGCAACTCGCCTTTCCTAAAAGGCATCGTGGTGTTCATTTTTGTGTTCTTTGCCGTCCCGGGTATTGTGTATGGCTATATTGCTAAAACTATGCGCTCTGATAAAGACATTGTTGACGCAATGGCAGGGGCAATGAGTACTCTTGGCTTATATCTGGTTATCATTTTCTTTGCCGCACAATTTGTTGCTTTCTTTGGTTGGACAAATATCGGGCAAGTTATTGCGGTTAAAGGCGCCAACTTTTTAAATAGTATTGATCTCCACGGTGGCGTGCTATTTATTGGCTTTATTCTTATTTGTGCATTTATTAATTTAATGATTGGCTCTGCATCAGCTCAGTGGGCTGTCACCGCGCCTATTTTCGTTCCAATGTTGATGTTGGCCGGTTATGCGCCTGAAACTATTCAAGCAGCTTATCGTATTGGGGATTCGGTAACCAATATTATCACTCCGATGATGAGCTATTTTGGGTTGATTATGGCGATAGTGGTTAAATATAAAAAAGATGCAGGAATAGGGACATTGGTTTCAATGATGCTGCCATATTCCATCATTTTCTTCATTGGCTGGTCGTTGTTCTTTATAGTGTGGGTATTTGTATTGGGTATCCCTGTGGGCCCAGGCTCTCCGATATATTTCACGCCAGGAAGCTAATCATTGTACGTGGTATAGCCCGTCTCAAAGAGGGCTATATCTTTGAGTTTATCTCAGTATTAATGAGGGTGACGCTAACTCATTGATAAGTGTGATTTTTTTGCTTTAATCAAGCCCTTCCCACAAATAGTCTTTTAGTTTTACCTTATCATTCACGCTAAAGATAATCCCTTCATCTACAAGTGCTTGTTTATGGCGTAGATAGCATTCCCCCGTGACGGATAACTTCCCCTGACCATTAATAACGCGGTGGCAGGGTAGGGAACTGCCTGCTGGGATAGTCCGTATCGCTTGGCAAACTTGGCGTACATGAGCAGGGTAACCGGCCATTTTGGCGAGTGTTCCATAAGTGGTGACTCTTCCGCTAGGGATGCTCCCTATGAGGCTATAAATGATATCTCGAAAAGATGGCGCACTGTTCATGGTCACAGCCCTAATTACGATGAGTGTGTGTCGGCCTTATTATAAGGCGTAGGTGATATAAAACATTATTTTGTTCTAAGCTTATTTAGAGCGCAAGTGATTATAGAACTTAATGAATATCAATGAGATATGATTTTATCGGGAGATGCAAAGCAAAAACCCGCCTTTTGGGCGGGTTCTTTAAATAAGTGGTGCCCGGACTCGGAATCGAACCAAGGACACGGGGATTTTCAATCCCCTGCTCTACCGACTGAGCTATCCGGGCAACGGGGCGCATTAAACCGTATTCAGCCGTTTGCGTCAATGCATTTTTAATAAAAAAACACTTTTTTTTACTGAGTGTTTTCTTTTTCAGCAAAAGGTGTGTGTTTAGTATGCGTTAATTGCTTTTTTAACTTAACGCCCCTTTTTTACGGCACAGTGCGATTGTGAGAATATCCTCTGAAAGGTGTTGTGCAATCTCCACATCTTGAATATCCCTTTGTACTAATAAGCGGTTTAAACAACCCTCAAGCACTAATTCCATTTGGTTAGCAACCAATGCAGAGTCTTCAATATCTAGTTCATCTAATAGGTTCTTAGTGAAGTGAAATGAATTGTCTTTTTGTAAGCGGCTTAATTGGTGGATAGGGTGCTCGGCATCTGGGTAATAATTACAGGCAGAAATGAATAAACATCCAGGAAAACGCCCTTGGCTGACTTTTTCAGATAATTGTTGGTAGCGAGCCATTAATTTTTGCTGCGGGCTTAGAGACTCATCTAGCAAGGTTTGGCGCTGCCATACTTCAATTTGCTGGCTATGATAACGCAAGCAATCATAAACAAGTGCTTCATCGTCTGGCCAGAATTGCCGAATAGTTGAGAAATCAGATTCAATTTCACTGAGTAAATTTTCTGTAGATGCGGATAAGCCTTGGATTTCCAATTGATTTAAGGCATGGCTCAAAATAGTTTCGCGTTGGATAGGCATTGTTAACTCCATCACAATATGTCTGATTTTTCTCCATCATAACAATGTTCAATTGTGAATTATAGCGATTTGCAGTGCTATTATGAGTCGTCGTTTTCGAAGGGGAACAAAATCAAATAGGAAATTGAGTGGGTATTTAAAAGTGGGGAGTTTAAAGCGAACAGGAGGGGGAAGAACCCCCCTGGAACGAACTTGTGGGTTTATATCAGACTTTAATTGATCAATTTAGCTTCCAACGCAGCATCGATATAATAAAACTGAAAGACTTTCTCCATAAAGTCATCGATGTCATGTTTTCGTAATTCGAGAGCTTGTAAAATATCCAAAAGACCTTGGATCGTAATGGCGTTTTTACCTCTTTCATAACGAGAAACTTGTTGTTGGCTGATTTTTAGCCGAGAAGCTAATTGTGCGCCAGTCAAGCCAACCACTTTTCTGCGGTGTTTTAAAAAGGTTCCAATATAAACGGTTACATTTGTATTTTCATTTCGTTGAGTATTTAGCATGCCTCCTCCAAGTATATAAATCTTGTTAGAATAAAGTATATTGCTACCAAAAATCCTTATTGTTTAATTGGTGTCAATCTGAGTGATTAAATGATTATAATCAGACTTTCCAGTTATTATTAAACAAGGCTGAGTTAATTATTACCAATATTTATGGCAGATTGATTTTAAATTTTTGATAGATAATTTCTATCCCTATTACCTTGAATTCGTGTTTCAGGAAAGTGAATTTAAAACTATCACCTTTGAGTGTTTTTTTTATGGTTTTTTATTCTGAAAATAGTTTATATTAACTTGTTTTTTGGAATTATATTTGAGCTTATGATTTCTGAAAAATGAATGGGATTACCTATCATCACCTGCTTATAGTCATTGTTTGTTACACTTATATGTAGAGTATTAATATACATATATTATTGGAAAAATGTTTATTTTTGATTTTATCTTAATTATTCATAATCGAGTGAAATATATATTACTAAGGCATGGCTTAAAATTTTTTTAAATGGTTATTATTATTTTATAATTACGTGAGTGACTTTATATGGGGCGACCAAAGTAATATATTTTACGTAGATGCAGATATAGAAAACCCGTGCGATTTGCACGGGTCGGTATAAGATTACGTGGTACTCATATAAGCTATATGATCATACCGCCAAATAAGAAGCCGAATGAAACAGCTAATGCCACGGCAATGGTACCCGGAATAAAGAATGGGTGGTTAAAGACAAATTTACCAATGCGTGTAGTACCGGTGTCATCCATTTGTACTGCTGCAACCAGCGTTGGGTAAGTTGGCAGAATAAATAGGCCAGAAACCGCAGAGAATGATGCGATAGCTGTTAATGGGCTAACATTCAGCGCTAATGCCATTGGCATCAATGCTTTTGCTGTAGCGGCTTGTGAGTATAGTAACGCAGAGCAGAAGAAGAAAATAACCGCTAGCATCCAAGAGTGTTCATGGATTAAATCACCGGCAGTTTCTTTGATCCAGTCAATGTTGTGCTGTACGAAAGTATCGCCTAACCAAGCAACACCTAAAATACAAATACATGCGCTCATACCTGCTTTAAAGGTACTTGAGTTTAAGATAGCATCAGTATTAACACGGCAAAGAATAGTAATTAATGTCGCCACAGTTAGCATGATAATCAAAATTGCATTTGTGGTGTTCATTAATGGTGTTTCAACAATCCCTAAGCTTGGGCTATTAATGATGGCATAGCAAACAACGCCGATAACGCCGAGTAAGAATAACAATACAGAGGATTTAGCACCCGCTTTGATTTCTTTTACTTGGCTACCACGCAGTTCAACTAAGCCTTCAGCTAAACGTTTTTGGTAAATAGGGTCATCAGATAGCTTAGAGTTGAATGTCCAAGAGATAATGAATGACATCAAAATAATTGCAAGGAATGTCGCAGGCAATAGAACACTAAGAAGTGTGATATAGCTGACGGTATTACCTGCACCCACCATTGCTGGGTTTTCCATGACTGACGCCATATAAACCACTGCCGCTGAAATTGGTGATGCTGTGATACCTATTTGTGCAGCGACAACCGCAGTGGATAATGGACGGCACGGTTTTACACCTTGCTCTTTTGCAACTTCTGCAATAACAGGCAGCGTTGCTAAAGAAATATTACCTGTCCCTGCGAAAAGTGTCAGGAAGTAGGTAACAATAGGTGCAAGAATGGTAATGTACTTAGGATTACGACGCAGTAATTTCTCAGTTTGGGCAACTAAATAGTCCAGACCCCCTGCAATTTGCATTGCAGAGATTGCGGCAATAACAGCCATGATGATTGAGATAACGTCAAATGGAATGGTTCCTGGTTTTACGCCAATAGCAGCGAGTACCAGTACCCCAAGGCCACCGGCAAAGCCGATACCTATCCCACCTAAACGGGCCCCCAAAAAGATGGCCAGCAGAACAATAATAAATTCTACGGCTAACATAGTGTTTACTCCTCGACAAAATGAAAATTAAAATTATGAAACTGTTATGTTAATTATTTGTGTGTGTATCAATCAAAAAAGGCACGCTTTCTATTGAGAGGCGTGCCTTTATTTTTAAGTGTTATTTATGATAAACATAAAACTTTAGTCATCAAAGCGTTTTGCTTTATAAGCTGGGTGTTTTAAGTTCTCAACAGAGAAAATATCATCCAGTTCAGCTTCAGTCAGTAAACCGCGTTCAAGAACAACTTCGCGTACACTCTTACCGGTTTCAGCACAGATTTTACCCACGATATCACCATTGTGGTGACCAATGAATGGGTTCAGATAAGTGACGATACCGATGGAGTTAAATACAAACGCTTCACAGATTTCTTTGTTTACTGTAATGCCGCTAATGCATTTTTCTTGCAGATTACGACATGCGTTGCTCATTAGAGAGATAGACTCGAACATCGCTTGGCCAATCGCTGGTTCCATTACGTTTAATTGTAATTGGCCCGCTTCAGCTGCCATTGTTACGCAGATATCGTTACCAATAACTTTGAAACAAGCTTGGTTAACAACTTCAGGAATTACAGGGTTAACTTTTGCTGGCATGATAGAAGAACCAGCTTGTAACTCAGGTAAATTAATTTCTTTCAGACCTGCACGAGGACCGGAAGATAACAGACGTAAGTCGTTACAAATTTTAGACAGTTTCATTGCCAGACGTTTTAAGCCAGCATGAACAGTGATGTAAGCACCACAGTCAGAGGTTGCTTCGATTAAGTCTTCAGCAGGAATGCATGGTAAACCAGTCACTTCGGCTAATTTTTTAACTGCAAGCTCTGAGTAGCCAGGCGCAGTATTCAGGCCAGTACCGATAGCAGTTGCGCCTAAGTTAACTTCGAGCAGTAATTCGATGCTGCGTTTTAAGTTTTTCTCTTCTTCTTTTAAGAGAGTCGCGAAAGCATGGAATTCTTGGCCGACGGTCATTGGAACGGCATCCTGTAACTGGGTACGACCCATTTTCAGAATGTCTTTGTATTCTTCAGCTTTAGCTTCAAAGCCTTTTTTCAGGTATTCAACAGATTCAATTAACTTCAATATAGAATTATACACTGCGATACGGAACCCTGTAGGGTATGCATCGTTAGTGGATTGGCTTTTGTTTAGGTGGTCATTAGGGTTTAAGAATTCATATTCACCTTTCTTATGACCCATCAGTTCAAGACCGATGTTTGCAAGAACCTCGTTGGTATTCATATTCAGTGATGTGCCCGCACCACCTTGGAATACATCAACAGGGAACTGGTCCATGCATTTGCCTTCATTTAGAACAACGTCACACGCTTTGATGATGGTGTCCGCGATATTACGTGGAATAGTGTGTTGTTCTTTATTGGCTAAAGCCGCCGCTTTTTTAACCATAACCATGCCGCGAATAAATTCTGGGACATCGTTAATAGTGCGGTCGCTGATATAAAAGTTTTCAATCGCACGCAGAGTATGAACACCATAATAGGCATCAGCTGGAACTTCTTTTTTACCTAACAGGTCTTCTTCGATACGAGTATTGTTTGACATGAGAACCTTCTTAATTAGATTACAGTTACTGTCCGTTTATGCGCTTTTAAAAATCGATACTTCGTAAAACAAAATTTACAGGTGATTAATATTGCAAAGTAAAACTTTACAAGCAATTAACACCATCTACTACGTTATCAGCATTATGATCTACTGATTTATGGGTAGATGATATGCTTTTAATCATGTGTTGCCTTGAACCTAGATCACTATATAGTTTGATTTATGCAACAGATTTCACGTTGTGTGATATTCATCACAGATAAGTATCATTAATGAAAAAAATCTGTGAGTTGAAAAGCGTTATATCTGCCCCAATTATTATGGCTATACTAAAGAAAAAAGCGAATATTGATAGTTGTCTCTTAGATGCAGTTCACAAAGGTTTCCCTAGGGGCGTAAAATAGTCGATAGCTTATTGAAATAAAGGAGAACTTGTGCGCTGGTTACCACTCATTCTGATATGTATTCTCGTTTACATTGAATCCGTCATTTTTGTGCGGGTTGCATCCGAAGTGGGTGTTTTAATGACTTTGATTTTAGTTGTTTTAACATCGTGCTTAGGTGTGTCACTCGTTAAAAATCAAGGCATGAAAAATGTACTGCAAATCCAACAAAAGTTAGCGTCGGGTGAAAGCCCAGCAGCTGAAATGATCAAGAGCGTTGCATTGGTTTTAGCGGGTTTCTTGTTGATTGTGCCTGGCTTTTTTACGGATTTCATTGGCTTACTGTTATTGTTGCCACCCATTCAAAAGCTTATTGTAATGCGCTTAATTCCTCATATTCGTTTCTACCAGCCGGGTTCTGGTTTCAATCAAACGGGAAATAGCGGCCATCAACGTGGCGATATTTTTGAGGGGGAATTCCAACGTAAGCAAGATGATCCTTCTTTTACAATTGATAACTCAGATAAAACAGATTTATCAGATAAAGACGATCGCCCTAAGTCATAAACCATCCTGTTTGTGGGGAGATAAAAATGAAAAATTTTTTATCTCCCCCCTTGAAGTCCCTCTTCTTCGCCCCAATCTGCTCAAACATGGTACTAGTTTATTTAAGACATGCTGGTATCGTCCTTTTACCTAGTATGGACTTTATTTATAGGAGAACTATTAATGAAAATTCGTCCATTGCATGACCGTGTTATCGTTAAACGTAAAGAAGTTGAATCAAAATCTGCAGGCGGGATCGTTCTAACGGGGACTGCTGCAAGCAAATCAACTCGTGGTGAAGTTCTTGCTGTCGGCAACGGCCGCATCCTCGAAAATGGTGAAATCAAAGCACTGGATGTGAAAGTTGGTGATATCGTAATCTTTAACGATGGTTATGGCGTGAAAGCTGAAAAAATCGACAATGAAGAAGTCCTGATTATGTCCGAAAGTGACATCCTGGCAATTGTTGAAGCGTAATTTTCACTTAAAACTTCTCAACGAACGAAAAGAATTTGAAGGAAAGAGATAATGGCAGCTAAAGACGTTAAATTTGGTAGTGATGCACGTACGAAAATGCTTCGTGGTGTGAATGTTCTGGCAGACGCAGTAAAAGTGACTTTAGGTCCTAAAGGCCGTAACGTAGTTTTAGATAAATCTTTTGGTTCACCAGTTATCACCAAAGATGGTGTTTCAGTTGCACGTGAAATCGAATTAGAAGACAAATTCGAAAACATGGGCGCTCAAATGGTGAAAGAAGTTGCTTCTAAAGCTAACGACGCTGCGGGTGACGGTACAACAACTGCAACTGTATTGGCTCAAGCTATCATTACTGAAGGCTTAAAAGCGGTTGCTGCGGGTATGAACCCAATGGACCTGAAACGTGGTATCGACAAAGCCGTCGTTGCTGCAGTTGAAGAGCTGAAAGCCCTGTCTGTTCCTTGTTCAGACACTAAATCAATCGCACAGGTTGGTACTATTTCTGCAAACTCCGACGAAACCGTGGGTAAATTAATTGCAGAAGCTATGGATAAAGTCGGTAAAGAAGGCGTTATCACGGTTGAAGAAGGTACTGGTCTGGAAGATGAGCTGGATGTGGTTGAAGGTATGCAATTTGACCGCGGTTACCTGTCTCCTTACTTCATCAACAAACCAGAAACAGGTGCTGTTGAGTTAGAAAACCCATTCATTCTGTTAGTTGATAAAAAAGTCTCTAACATCCGTGAATTACTGCCAGTATTAGAAGGCGTTGCTAAAGCAAGCAAACCACTGTTAATCATCGCTGAAGATGTTGAAGGTGAAGCACTGGCAACTCTGGTTGTTAACACCATGCGTGGTATTGTTAAAGTTGCCGCGGTTAAAGCACCGGGCTTCGGTGACCGCCGTAAAGCAATGCTGCAAGATATCGCAATTCTGACTAACGGTACTGTTATCTCTGAAGAGATCGGTATGGAGTTAGAAAAAGCGACATTAGAAGATTTAGGTCAAGCAAAACGTATCGTTATCAACAAAGACACTACCACTATCATTGATGGTGTGGGTGAAGAATCTGCGATCGCAGGCCGTGTTGCACAAATTCGTCAACAAATCGAAGAGTCTTCTTCAGACTACGACCGTGAAAAACTGCAAGAGCGCGTTGCTAAATTAGCTGGTGGTGTTGCGGTAATTAAAGTGGGCGCAGCAACTGAAGTTGAAATGAAAGAAAAACGTGCTCGTGTTGACGATGCTCTGCATGCAACTCGCGCAGCTGTTGAAGAAGGCGTTGTTGCTGGTGGTGGTACTGCACTGGTTCGCGTTGCAGCGAAACTGGAAGGCATGAAAGGTGATAACGAAGAGCAAACTGTTGGTATTCGTGTTGCTCTACGTGCGATGGAAGCGCCTATGCGCCAAATCGTTACCAACGCAGGTGAAGAAGCTTCAGTTGTTGTTAACAACGTGAAAGCAGCTAAAGGTAACGAAGGTTACAACGCAGCAACTGATGCTTATGGCGACATGATCGACATGGGTATCTTAGACCCAACTAAAGTAACGCGTTCTGCTCTGCAATTTGCAGCGTCTATCGCGGGTCTGATGATCACCACTGAAGCGATGATCACTGAAATGCCAAAATCAGATGCACCTGACTTAGGTGGCGCTGGTATGGGCGGCATGGGTGGAATGGGCGGTATGATGTAAGCCTTTGGCGACATCAAGCTCAAGTAGTTACTAACCCAGTTAGGACTACTCACCATAAGACCGGTATCGTTAGTGTTCCTAGCGGTGCCGGTTTTTTATTATTTATGGGTGACTATATGTTGTGTTTTTTTTTGTCAGTTCATCTATATGTTGTGGTTTATTTTTGGTGTGATAATATGTATTTCACGTTCACTGATAGGAATTAACTCATGGCTGGAAAAAATCAACATGTAGTAAAGCGTCCTGAGGGTTGGGCTGTCCGCGGAGAAAATAATTCTAGAGACACATCTGTTCATCGAACACAAGAAGATGCAAGGCTTGCAGCTCGTGAAATAGCAAAGAATCAAAAAAGTGAAGTAGTTATACATGGTAGGGATGGACGAATTAGAGACAAAGATTCTTATGGTAATGATCCATTCCCGCCTAAAGGTTAGGTCATATAACTTCTTGAATGAGTAATATAAGACCGGTATCGTTAGTGTTCCTAGCGGTGCCGGTTTTTTATTGGTTTTTAATAAATATATAACTATTAATTATTGATGAATGTATTTCCTCGAAACGATGTACAATTAATGCGTTATACGATTTATTTTTGCGTCAACGTTGCTTCGCGGGTTATATTTAACGTAAGGTAAATGGTTTGAATTCGCAAAGAATAGAGCAGGTTTTTGGTTAATTTGTGATAGACTCTATTCGGCTGGTGGTTTGCGGCAATGATGGTGCTGCATGTTAATCACCTCCTAGGTATTTCAATCAATAGGCTATTGGAACTAAAGCGATTTTCAAGCCAGCTGCAAAAACACAATGAAAAATGAGGGAAAACATGCGAATTAAAGTCTTGCTTGGTGCTGCTGCATTATTGCTTTTAGCTGGTTGTTCAACAACAACTAATTTGACTGCGGCAGGCTCACAAGTTCGTTTTGTTGAGAATCAACCTGGAAGTGATTGCCAACTTCTCGGTCAGGTTGCAGGGACTCAAAGCAACTGGTTGAGTGGAGTAAATAATGAATCTAGCTCAATGCGCAGCGCAGCAAATGATTTACGTAATAAAGCCGCAGCAATGGGCGGTAACGTGATTTTTGGTGCATCAAGCCCAAGTGAAACCGTGTTATCTAGCTTCATCCCATTAGATAGCAAAATGGTTGGCCAAGTTTATAAGTGCCCCTAAAATGAATTCATAGCGCCCAAATGGTTATTTGGGCGTTTTGCTTTCTAGTTCTGCCTTAAGTTCAGGTCAAGCAGCGTTTTACTTGGCTCTCCTCCAATTTCCCGAGCGAGCTTAGGCACAAGGTACCCTGAGACCTTACTTAATAATTGCTGTATTAATTGTCTAGCTTCAGTATCACTCACTAAAAAGTGAGCAGCACCTTGGACTTTATCTAATACATGTAAGTAATAAGGTAAAATACCCGCGTCAAATAGAGCATTACTTAAATTCATCAGAGCTGTCACGTTGTCATTAACTTGGCGCAGTAATACGCTTTGGTTTAATAATGTCACACCTGATAACTTTAGCTTTTGCATTGCTGCGGTGAATGGCTCGTCGATTTCGTTAGCGTGGTTAACGTGCGTCACCATAATGACTTGTAACTTTGAGCTAGCAAGGCGTTTACAGAGAGCTTCAGTGATACGTTCTGGTATCACTACAGGCAAACGAGTATGAATTCTAAGGCGCTTTATATGTGGGATTGCCTCTAATTGGCTGATAAGCCAATCGAGTTCATGGTCTTTTGCCATTAATGGGTCACCACCTGAGAAGATGATTTCATTGAGTTCGGTGTGGTTTTTTATATAATCCACAGCCATCAACCAGTTATTTTTATTTCCTTTGTTGTCTTCATAAGGAAAATGCCGGCGAAAACAGTAGCGACAGTTGACTGCACAGCCACCTTTTACCAGCAGTAATGCGCGGTTGTGGTATTTATGCAGTAAACTTGGAATTTCATTATCCTGCTCTTCTAGTGGGTCAGTAGAAAAACCTGGATGTATATCAAACTCTGCTTTTGCGGTTAATACCTGCAATAACAGAGGGTCTAGTGGATCGCCTTTCTTCATGCGGGAAATAAAGGGCATTGGAACGCGTAAAGGAAATAATTTGCGTGCCTCACTGCCTTCTTTCGATGAAAGGTGGTTTTCTAGGTTAAGTATTTGCAGCAATTCATCTGGATTAGTGATTGCTTCTGCAAGTTGTTGTATCCAGACTTCTCTGGATGAGGTATTTTGAGTTACAATATCGACCATTTTTTGGCTATGCCATTTTTAGTTTATAAATTAGAGGATCACCATGGCTACTTATAGTACCAATGAATTCCGCTCAGGTCTTAAAATCATGTTAGATGGCGAGCCTTGTGTCGTTTTAGAAAGTGAATTCGTCAAACCGGGTAAAGGTCAAGCGTTCGCACGTGTGCGTATTCGTAAACTGATTTCTAACAAACTGTTGGAAAAAACATTTAAGTCTACTGACTCTGTTGACGGTGCAGATGTCATGGATATGAACTTAACTTACCTGTACAACGACGGTGAGTTCTGGCATTTCATGAACAACGAAACTTTCGAACAGTTAGCAGCGGACGAAAAAACCGTTGGCGATAACGCGAAATGGTTAGTTGACCAAGCAGAATGTATTTTAACACTGTGGGACGGCCGTCCTATCGCAGTCACTCCACCTAACTTTGTTGAGTTAGAAATTACTGATACTGACCCTGGCCTGAAAGGTGATACCGCAGGTACAGGTGGTAAACCTGCAACACTGAGCACTGGCGCAGTGGTTAAGGTTCCTCTGTTTGTTCAGATCGGAGAAGTGATCCGTGTTGATACTCGTTCTGGTGAGTATGTTTCACGTGTAAAATAACGGTTGATCCTATACTGAATCGTTAGAAATAAAAAGCCGTGGTCGAGTGCCACGGCTTTTTTTGTCTATTTTTTTAAGGCTTAACAGCACTTAAACCCACCTTTACCACCGTAGCGTGCATCTTGGCGCTCTTTGAAAAACTCTTCATAGGTCATGGGAGTTTGGTCAGGGTGTGTTTTTTGCATATGAGCGACGTAGTTGTCGTAATCGGGGACGCCGACCATCATTTTTGCCGCTTGGCCTAGGTAGCGGGCTGCTTTTCCCAGTTCTCCAAACATTTTTTTCTCCTTACATACTTCGCGCTACAGCGTTGTTGACTGCTCTCGGCCACCCAAGTCACATACTGTTATGTATGCTCCTAGTTTCTCCTTCATACTTCACGCTGTTGCTGCATTGGCTTCATTCGCTAACTCTAGTCACATACTGGAGTATGCTCCTAGGGATTATCTTCTTTGCCGCCTTGCTCCAACGTGAATTATTTTGGAGAAAGAGTATATGCCCTAAACAGTGACAAGCTTTTTCCACGAAAATCAATGATGGCGCGTATTTGCCACGATTTCTTCATAGTTGGCTGGCATTGGCTCGTAGGGTACTTCATTCGCAGTTGGTTGGTCAGATTTTAATGCCTTCAACGCAGTGCGGATGGAGAATAGAGCCAGTAATACCACAACAATCATAAAGAAAATAGTTAATCCTGCATCTAAGCGGTTATTGAAAATTAACTGAGTTAATTGAGATTCCGTATATTGAACAGGAATATTACCGCTATCAATCATTGCTTGGAATTTATTTGCGACAGCTAAGAAACCAACACGGGCATCTTCACTGAAGGTTTTCTCCCAGCCAGCAGTCATGGTACAGATTAACAACCATGCAGTTGGGACTAAAGCGACCCATGCGTATCTTTGGCGCTTCATTTTGAACAGTACCACAGCACACAGCATTAATGCCATACCCGCCAACATTTGGTTCGCGATACCAAACAGTGGCCATAAGGTGTTAATACCACCAAGCGGGTCGACAACACCTTGGTGGAGGAAATAACCCCAAGCTAGCACACACAGGGCAGTTGCTATCAAGTTTGCGGGTAACGAATCGGTGCGTTTCAAGGAGGGAGAAACCACACCCAGTAAATCTTGCAGCATAAAGCGTGCTGCTCGAGTTCCTGCATCCACTGCGGTTAAAATAAATAATGCTTCAAATAAAATGGCGAAGTGGTACCAGAAGGCAACATTCATTAGGCCGCCAAGGGCACCGTGGAGAATATACGCCATCCCAACAGCCAGTGTTGGAGCACCGCCGGCACGTGAAATAATACTGGTTTCACCCACATCATTAGCAATACTGTTGAGCTGTTCAGGGGTGATCTGGAAGCCCCAACTACTGACGACTTGGGCAGCTGAAGCGACGACATCTTGCGTACCCGCAGGCGCTAACATCGCCATAGGGCTATTCATGGCGAAATAAACACCCGGGTCAATCACACAAGCGGCAACTAACGCCATAATCGCCACAAAGGACTCCATCAGCATGCCACCATAGCCGATAAAACAAGCTTGGTTTTCATTCGCCAACATTTTTGGTGTGGTGCCTGATGAAATCAGTGCGTGGAAACCGGATACTGCACCACAAGCAATGGTGATAAATAGGAATGGGAACAGATCCCCTGCCCAGACAGGCCCTGTACCATCAATATATTTCGTCAGTGATGGCATTTGTAGATTTGGATTGAGGATTAAAATACCAATTGCTAAACCAATAATAGTCCCAATTTTTAAGAAGGTTGATAGGTAGTCACGTGGTGCAAGTAGCAACCAAACGGGTAAAACGGCAGCAACAAAGCCGTATCCCACTAACATCCAAGTGAGTTGAACACCGGTATAGTCAAAATAAGGTGCCCAAGTTTCGCTTTCAGCAACCCAACCCCCAGAGATAATGGCAAATACGAGGAAAACTAGCCCTATAATAGAAACTTCACCAATACGTCCTGGGCGTATATAGCGGGTATAAATACCCATAAAAATAGCCAATGGAATAGTAAAGGCAACGGTGTAAGTTCCCCATGGGCTGTGAGTGAGGGCTTTTACGACAATCATGGCCAGTACCGCTAAGATGATCACCATAATCATAAAACAAGCGATTAAAGCCAACACCCCTGCGGTATTGCCCATTTCTTCTTTAACTAATTCACCCAGTGAGCGGCCGTCTCGACGTGTTGAAACAAACAGCACCATAAAGTCTTGTACGGCACCAGCTAGGACAACCCCGGCAAGTAGCCAAAGCATACCAGGTAAATAGCCCATTTGCGCCGCAAGCACAGGGCCGACAAGAGGGCCTGCTCCTGCAATGGCGGCAAAGTGGTGGCCAAATAATACTTTTTTGTCTGTTGGTACGTAATCTAAGCCATCGTTATGACGAATTGCTGGTGTCATACGAGTTGCATCAACTTGGAGTACTTTTTTAGCAATAAAAAGCCCGTAATATCGGTATGCAATCAGATAAATACACACAGCAGCAACAACGATCCACAGGGCATTAATCTGTTCACCTCGATTTAAGGCGATGTAACCCAGTGAAAAAGCACCAAGTAATGCGAGCACAATCCATATTAATTGTTTACCCATAGCCATCCCCATCTGTTCAGTTGATTACTTTTTGTTATTTGTTTAAGTAAAACTGAGAAAGATATAGCCATACTTAAGTTAAAGAAAAAGTAGCTAAAACGAGACACCTAATTGAAATTTGAGATAAATTTAATAATTGTTGCCAATATCACTAATTTAGGATTATTTATTGGATTTTATCTGGTTTTGAACTAGCAGCTATCGGCTTAATTGGTTTTTTATCTTAAATTGTTATTTATTTTGGAATTAATAACTGTTGGGGTGTTTTTGCTGATAAGGGCGAGGGTAAAAGGTTCGGGGAATAATCGGAAGGTAAAAAACTTCCGATTATTCATTGGCTAACTAGGCTCGCCTTAATTTTTGAATCATTTTTTTGCCAAAAAGCGTCGTAATTAGGCCAAGCATGATTAAAACGAGGCCAGCAACTTGTACGCCATTTATGTGCTCTCCAAGGAATAAAGCACTACTGCTTAAACCAAAGACAGGAACCAACAATGAAAAAGGAGCAACTCGCCACGCTTCATAGCGACCAAGTAATACTCCCCAGATCCCATAGCCGACAAATGTTGATAAATAAGCTAAATAGATAATGACACCAAAGACTGACCAGTTAAAACCGGATAGCCCTTCCGTAATCGCTTCTTCACCTTCTAATATCCATGAACTAATTAAAAACGGGATAATTGGGATCAGTGCGCTCCAACTGACCAAAGATAGGGCACTGCATTTTTCAGCGCCTTCCTGTTTCATAATAATTCTATTGGTAATATTTCCACAAGCCCATGATAACCCAGCAATTAGTGTAAAAACCAACCCGAGTAATGGAATATCATCTAGTCCACCGGCGGTGGCACCATTGGCTAACACCGTTAGCCCTGCAATCGCGATAAACATACCAATAAAGTGTGTTGGCTGTAATGATTCTTTTAAAATCATTGCGCCAAGTAATAGGGTAAAGAAAGCTTGGGATTGCAATATGACAGAGGTTATACCCGCAGGCATTCCAACTCGAATAGCACAAAATAAGAAGGCGAATTGGCCAAAGCTAATCGTTAGCCCATAGAGAAGCAATAATTTGAATGGAATTTTAGGGCGCTTAAAAATAAAAATAGCGGGAAAGGCCACAAACATGAAGCGTAAGGCACCTAATAATAACGGTGGAAGTGCGGTCACACCGAGTTTAATGATAACGAAGTTAACTCCCCAAATGATTACCACACAAAGGGCGAGTAAGATGTCTCTGAGACTCATGCTATTTTCTCGATGAACTTGCCAGATAAGAGACCTACTTTACCTGCGTATAATTTTGAGTGCGATGGTTATGATGCTTAATCATAAAAAACAGTATAAAAAGGTTAAATATTATTGTTAATTTGCACTTATTTGTTATTTTTCGTTGTTTGAGTCTGGGTCTGTGAATGTTTATAATGTGTTTTCACATCACACGTATTCAGGACGACCTGAAATAACGTCATTTAAATATGGGGACGACCCCGATGAATTAACGGGAGCAACCAGCCATGGCTTGGGTAGTCCTTTTATTTGCAGGTTTATTAGAAGTAGTATGGGCTGTAGGGTTAAAATACAGCCATGGTTTTACCCGCTTAACGCCAAGTATCATCACTATTATCGCTATTATTGCGAGTATGGGGCTATTGGCTTATGCCATGCGTGATTTGCCTGTCGGCACCGCTTATGCAATTTGGACAGGTATTGGTGCAGTGGGTACGGCAATTGTTGGGATTATTTTCCTTGGGGAATCAGCGAATATGTTTCGCTTATTAAGCCTTGCCTTGATTATTACAGGGCTAATTGGCTTAAAAGTATCAAGTTAGCTTTCAAATTAAGTGTTTTTTAATTAAAAATAAATAATAAGCGGGTAGCAGAGAAAGTTACCCGCATTTTTTGATATTTTGGGCATAGAGAAAACTATTTTTATATTATTTTTCGTTATAACGCGATGGCCAAATTTCAGATGCCGGTATATCCAAAAATTCAGCAATAATTCTTTCTCCTTTAGGCCAACGTCTTGAAAGGGCATTATTTAATGTTGATGAGTTTAATCCTGCTTGCCGTGATATTTGAGAAAGAGAAGAGCCTTTTTTCTTTATCGCTGCAATAATATCAGCTGAATGCCAATCTTTTTTCATTTTATCTCCAATTATTGTTTGTTTAATAATTTAATTTGAATTTTTATTTCATATTAATATAAAGTTATTAGCCCTACATTTAATAGTCTCATTAAATAATACTTTGAATGTTTTTCATCCTATGATAAAGATACGTCTCTTGATGTTAATCATTTTTAAACTTAAAAGGATTTATTATGGATGTTAAGAATGTTTTTTTAGAAAAATCTTGTGCTGATTTGAAAGATATATTCTCTAATTATTTTGACTGGAATGATATTGATCTTTCTTTTTCTAGGGTTGATGTTAGTAATAAAAAGGTTAACATTATTTCGAATAACTATGAATGGCTGTTGGTTTATTGGGATGCTGATTTAGATAAACTAATGAGTGAGCGGTTATCATCAGGGATACAATATTGGAATAATTACTCTAAAGCTTATATGGAAACTTTATTGAGAACGAAAAAGAATGAGTTGAAGGTGGATTTTTGTACCAAATATGGAAGTGTATATGAAATAACCTCAATTAATTCAAAAAGAAAACTTTCAGTGAAGGAGATGCTCGCAATATATAAATGTCGTCCTACAATTGCTGATTACGCACATGGTATATGGAAATCAAATGATGATTATTTACCACTAAGAGAGAATATAGAGTTATTGGTAGAAAACAATCTGGATGATAATGAAAAAGAAACCGAGATTTTAGATATGCATCAATACATGCGGTTTGGGAATATTCATTTCACCCGAAAAGAGGTTGTTACTATTAGGTTATTATTATCACATTGTAAAGTAAAAGAAATTAGCTACATACAAGGTTGTTCTGAAGTGTGTGAACATAAGAGAATTCAAAGAATTAAAGAAAAACTTGGTTGTCCACATGCTTCTTCTAGTGGTCTATTTATGGCATTAAAGGAAAATGGAATTACACTAGCCTGTTTAGAAACCTTAGTAAGCTATCCTTAAATTTAAATATATATTTAAATAATTAAAATACTTTATCATTTTTAAATGGATGTAAATATCAAAATGAAATGGAAATTTAGATTTGGTGCAGTCGCTGGTAATGCTTTGGAATACTATGATATTGCTGTTTTTGCAGCTATATCCACTTATTTAAGTATGGAATTAACTAAATTAGGTTATTCCCAAGCTACGGAAATGGTATGGGGGATTTTTGCATTACGTTTTTTAATTCGCCCACTAGGAGGGTATGTTATCGGCCGGTACGCTGATACGGTAGGAAAAAAATCTGCTTTGATATTAACAAGTATGATAACCGGCACGGCAACATTAATGATGGCACTGTTACCCATTGAATTATTAGGTGACTATACGCCATTAGCAATATTAATTTTACAATTGGCTCTTTCTTTTAGTTTCGCAGGTGAGTTTCCTTCTCTAATTACGTATTTATTTAAGGATTTAGATGGAAATATTCAATCTAGAGTTTCGTCAATTATTGTTGGTAGCTCTTTATGTGGGGTCATTGCATCATTAGTTATCGTTTTCATTCTAAAGAATACGTTATCTGAAGATACTATGCAGTCAATTGGGTGGAGGATCCCATTATTAATTGGTTTAATTAATATTTTAATTAGCTTTTGGTTTAGAGCTAAATTACCAGATTATAAAAATGATTTGAACAAAAAAACAATGTTCAGCTGGTACCATGTTTTTTGGGTATTTTTATTTACCATCCCTGGGACTGTCACTTTTTACTCTCAAAATTTGTCAACTTCACTAATTATTCAACAATTAAAGATAGACGAGATAAAAAATTTTTATGAAATATTCTCATCCGGTTTATTGTTAGTTTTTATGATGATATGTGGTTGGTTAACAGATAAGTATAGTTCGGCTAAATCTGTTTTTAATATGGGAGTTATTGGGATGGTATTGTTTTCAGTACCCCTTTATTTTTTACTACAAATAGATAATTTACTTCTGGTTTTTTTAGCTCAAGTTGTTATGTCCACATATTCAGCAATGATATTGTGTAATTTATCAGCAGTGCTGATGGATAAATCTAATGGGCAGGCAACAATATTAGGAGTGGGTTATAACAGTGCAGCTGCATCTATCGGTGGGATCACCCCTCTGATTGTTAGTTATTTAAGTCACTTTAACTTAGGCTATGTTGGGTTATTTATTGCGGGTTGTGGGCTTTCTTACTTTATTTCGACTTGGTTGCCAAAACCAAATCCTGTTTAGTGTCAGTCATGATTTAATTCCCCCCTTAGGGGGATTAAATCTTCATAAATGATAGGTCTACAGTAGGTAGAATGGCAGTAATAAAATATAAGATGTCTGCTCTATTAGCTATACAAATGTTTTGCGGATAAAAAGTAGCAATAAGAAGTACTAACAATGAAAAGTGTTACTTGATCAACTGGCTAAAACGTTGGTATAGGATTTCGCCCAGAGTCTGTTGATTATACTCGGTGCTATTAGCTAAATTATCAACAGCAGCATGCATGGAGTGGTAAATCATTGTCGCTATCAATTCTTGGGGTAATTCTGGCCACGCTTTGTTTTGTTCACCGAAAGCTAGAATAGCTTTAATTTGTTCAACTGCACGGGTTTCATGGTCATTACTGCGCCCGTGGTATTCGTCGTGAAATAGCATGTCGTGAATGTTTTGTTTTTCAACATAGTATTTGACGCTATTTTCACACCATGATTTGAGTTTGGCAGATGCACTTTTTTGTGAGTCTACAGCGGATTGAATGTGGCCTAAATACCAGTCCATATAGCGAGAGCGTAAGGCTTCCATAATGTCATTTTTTGACTGGAAATAGTGATAAAAAGTCCCTTTTGCAACATCGGCAGATAAGACAATTTCGCTGACAGTTGTATTAACAAATCCTTTGGAAAGAAAGAGTTTTTCTGCTGCATTCATCAGGTCATCTAGCCTTTCTTCCGCAGGTTTCGTTCTTGGCTTTTTAGGTTGTATTGTCATTGAAATATCTCTTAACGTCATGTTCCAAAAGCAAATCTGATAAGGGTATCATAGCACTTAATATTGATATGCTAAAACTTAACTCCCCGGTAGTTTTGCTGTTTCAACTATCGAGCTGTCGCTTTTATGAAAAGATAAACTAAATGCGATCAAGAAAACATACATTGTTGCTCCAATTAGCCACACCCAGCCATCCCAGTTTGCCAGTGTAAGGCCAAAAATAAAGCTAAATAATAATGGACCAATTACCCCCGTAGTATTGGTTAGACTCACCAATATTCCTTGTAGTTTGCCTTGGTTAGCTTGATTAACTTGAGCGGACATTAACCCTTGTAGCGCGGGTAACGCAATACTGCCACCGGCGAGCAAAATTAATGTAGGGAAAATCATCCAACCCTCAGTGAGTAATGACAAAATAATGAATGCGGTGCCATCTGCGATAAAACCGACAATAATTGTCACTTTTTCATTGAATTTTTTGGCTATCGCCCCGGCAATAAAGGCTTGAAATAGGGCATGCATGACGCCTAAACCCGCCAGAGATAACCCAACTTGCATACTGTCCCATTGAAAGCGACTTTCGGTAAATAACACCCAAGTTGTTGCAGGGATCTGGCCAATTAGCTGCGCCATAAAAAAGACAAAAAGGAGCATAATGACAGGTTTTATCAGCCGTATGAAGGAAACCGGCTGCTCTACAGTTTCATTTTGAGCATTCTGTATAGCACGTCTGTTTTGATCTTTAAAAATAAGCAAGATCACGACAAAAGAGCACGCGTTCAAGGCGGCTGCAATAACAAAAGGTAAGTGTGGAGAGAATTGCCCTGCAAAGCCGCCAATCGCAGGGCCAGCGATTAGGCCAACACCAAATGCTGCACCTAGTCGCCCAAACCATTTTGTACGCTCTTGCGGGGCAGTGTTGTCAGCAATAATAGAAGCGGCAACAGCGCCTGTTGCTCCGGTGATCCCTGAAATTAAGCGGCCTAAATACAGTATCCAAAGTGAGCTGGATAAAGCCAGTAAAGTATAGTCTAGAGCGGCTCCCGCAAGGGAAAGCAGTAAGATAGCTCTGCGACCGAATTTATCGGACCATTTTCCCAGTATTGGAGCAAAAAACACCTGCATGACGGCATACAGGGCCAATAAGATGCCGTAGTGGTTTGCCAAATGTTCTATTGTTACATACTCACGAAGTAAGGCTGGCAAAACAGGCATGATCAAGCCGATCCCCATGGCATCTAGGGCGGTGATCGTTAAAGCGGTGATCGCAAACTTATTCATAATTGATTTCTCTATCAGTGATAGAGTTGGAATATATCCCTATCAGTGATAGAGTGTCAATAAAAATAGGGGAGCAATATGGCAAGGCTGGATAGAGAAACCATTATTAGTGCTGCATTAGACTTGCTGAATGAAGTGGGAATGGAAGGGCTGACAACTCGAAAATTGGCCCAAAAACTGGGCGTTGAGCAGCCTACACTGTATTGGCATGTGAAGAATAAGCGCACACTGTTAGATGCATTATCGGTTGAAATGCTAAAACGGCACCATGACCACCCATTACCTGCCGAGGGGGAAACGTGGCAGGAATTTTTGCGTCATAATGCATTAAGTTTTCGCCGTGCCTTACTTAGCTATCGTGATGGGGCAAAGGTACATTTGGGGACTCGCCCAAGTTCAGAGCAATATGCAACTGTGGAAAAACAATTACAGTTTATGGTTGATAACGGTTTTTCATTACAAAACGGTTTATATGCAATTAGCGCGGTGGGGCATTTTACGTTAGGTTCGGTGCTAGAACAGCAAGAACATATTGCCGCAATCAGTGAGCGGGATGTAGAACAAGATAGCTCAATGCCATTGTTATTAAAGCAGGCGATACACATCATGGATAATGATGATGGAACGGCCGCTTTTTTATTTGGTTTAGAATCACTTATTCGAGGCTTTAAGCAATAGTTTTTAAGCTCTAAAAAAGAAAAGGTATGGCCATTGCTGCCATACCTTGTATTAAAATAATGTGTAATTGAATTATTTACAGTGTGAATACACCGATAATTGCAATAACGCTGATGATTGCTGAGCCGCCATAGAAAACCCATTTTGTCGCTGGGACATGGATTTTAAAGTCGTGCAAAGTATGGTGGATACGGTGCATACCACACCATACTGGCAAAATAATCATCAGTAATAAGAATACGCGGCCGATAAAGCTTTGGCTAAATGCCATAATACGCTCATAGCTCAGCATTTCTGGTGCAACGCCGAGAGGAATTAAAATCCCTAACAGAATGATAATAGCAGGGCCAATCACGGCACTCCACATACCACCAGCACCAAATAACCCCCAGAAAATCGGCTCATCGGAACGTTTAGGCGTTAGATTCATCAGATTCTCCTTAGATTAAAATAACAATGCGATTGCTAAGATTGCCGCAGTAACAACAATCGTGAGAGCCCAGAAGCCTTTAACAATAGGCTCATCAGACATTTTCTTATCTTTTACAATAATACTGACGGCTTTTGGTGCAAGATTGAACCACGTAGTGGTGTGCAATAGTGTTGCCGCCAAAGTAATAATGTTAATGATAAGAATGATTGGGTTACTTAAGAACCCAACAAAACCCGCCCATGATTCAGGGCCACTTTTCAGCGCAAATACCCCATACAGGACTAAAATACTGAACCAAACTTGAAGGACTGAAGTACTTTCACGCATGATGTAAAAGCGGTAAAAACCCAACTTTTGCCACCAGTCGCCCTTCATTTCCCTAACATAGGGTTTACGTTTCGTTGTCATGACTTCAATTCTCCTTATCGTGGCTTCAGCATGGCGATAACAAAGTCTTGCGCACTGGCAACTTTACCTTGTTGGATCGCGCCCGCAGGGTCGACATGCTTAGGACAGACTTCAGAGCAGTAGCCTACAAACGTACAGCTCCAGACACCATTGTCACCATTTAACAAGGTCATGCGTTCTTTCGCACCATGGTCTCGGTTATCTAAATTGTAGCGCTCTGCCAATGTGATAGCGGCTGGACCGATGAATTCTGGATTCAGTCCAAATTGTGGGCAAGCTGCATAGCACAGACCACAGTTGATACAGCCTGAGAACTGATGGTATTTCGCCATCTGGGCAGGCGTTTGCTTATTCGGGCCTTCAGAAGGTTTACGGTCATTACCGATAATATACGGTTTGATCGCTTCTAAACGCTCGATAAAGTGAGTCATATCAACAACAAGGTCGCGCTCGATTGGGAAGTTACCTAATGGCTCAACTTTCATGCCTTGCGGGTATTCACGCAGGAATGTTTTACAAGCCAGTTTAGGTACTTTATCGACCATCATGCCACAAGAACCACAAATCGCCATACGACAAGACCAGCGGTAAGACAGGTCTGGAGCGAGGTTATCTTTGATATAGCCTAACGCATCTAACAAAGAAGTTTGCTCGTCGTAAGGGACATCATACGTCACCAAATGGGGCTCACTATCCGTTTCTGGATTGTAACGCATGATCTCCATTTTTAGGTGTTTCATATCATCCATTAGCTTGCTCCTTCTTCGCCTTATCTTGAGCTTCAGCTTCGGCACCGTAAACACGTTTAGCTGGCTGAGATTTCGTGATTTTCACGTCACTGTATTCTAAACGAGGGGAGCCCTCTGGGTTATAGAATGCCAAAGTATGTTTAAGGAAATTCACATCATCACGCTCAGTACAGCCTTCATCGAGACGTTGGTGTGCACCACGTGATTCTTTACGGTTGATTGCAGAGTGAGCCATACATTCAGCCACATCAAGGCCAAAGCCTAATTCAATGGTGTACAGTAGGTCAGTATTAAATACGCTGCTATGGTCGGTAATTTCGACGTGTTTGAAGCGTTCTTTCAGTTCAGCAATTTTATCAACGGTTTTTTGCATTAATTCAGGAGTACGGTAGATACCGCAGCCTTCTTCCATTGAAATACCCATCTCATCACGGATTTTCGACCAGCTCTCTTTCCCTTTTTGGTTCATGAGTTTACTAAGGTCAGCTTCGATATCACGGGTACGGGCTTCGATAGCATTTGCATTAGCTGGTGTTGCTTCAGCAGCATGGCGAGCGGCTTCTTCACCTGCTAGGCGACCAAATACCACTAATTCAGCTAATGAGTTAGAACCTAAACGGTTTGCACCGTGCAAGCCAACAGAAGAACATTCACCGACAGCAAATAGGCCTTTGATACGTGTTTCTGTGCGTTGATCCGTTTCGATACCACCCATGGTGTAGTGAGCGGTTGGGCGAACAGGAATTGGGTCTGTTACTGGGTCAACCCCCACGTAGGCTTTCGCCAACTCACAAATAAATGGTAAACGTTCATGCAGTTTTTCTGCGCCAAGGTGGCGAAGATCTAAGTAAACAACATCACCGCGGTGGGTACTGATAGTGCGGCCTGCACGCCATTCGTGCCAGAACGCTTGGGAAACTTTGTCACGTGGACCCAGTTCCATATATTTATTTTCAGGTTTACCCAGTGGAGTTTCAGGTCCCATTCCGTAGTCTTGCAGATAGCGATAGCCGTCTTTATTGACAAGGATCCCGCCCTCACCACGACAACCTTCGGTCATTAAGATACCAGAGCCAGGAAGACCTGTTGGGTGATACTGAACGAATTCCATGTCACGTAAAGGAACACCATGACGGAATGCCATTCCCATCCCATCACCGGTTACAATACCGCCATTGGTATTATAGCGATAAACACGTCCAGCACCGCCCGTTGCCATGACGATAGAATTCGCACGGATTTGGACTTTTGTTCCTTCCATCATATTTAACGCGACAAGACCACGGACTTGGCCTTCATCAACAATGATATCGAGGACAAAGTGTTCGTCAAAACGTTGAATTTGTGGGTATTTTAATGAAGTTTGGAACAGGGTATGGAGCATGTGGAAGCCAGTTTTATCAGCAGCAAACCACGTACGCTCAATTTTCATCCCACCAAAGCGGCGAACGTTAACTGAACCATCTGGTTTACGGCTCCACGGGCAGCCCCATAGTTCTAGTTGGGTCATTTCTGTTGGGCAGTGTTCGACGAAATAATCGACGACATCTTGCTCACACAGCCAGTCCCCACCAGCTACAGTATCATTAAAATGATAGTCATAGGAGTCATGAGCCTGAGTAACTGCTGCTGATCCCCCCTCTGCGGCCACGGTGTGACTACGCATTGGGTATACTTTTGAGACCAGAGCAATCTTGATATTGGGATTTGCTTCAGCGGCAGCAATTGCTGCACGTAAGCCTGCGCCCCCGGCCCCGATAATCGCTAAATCGGCATTGAAGGTTTGCACTGCGCTTCTCCATTGTTCAAGTGTAAAATTGATAAATTCTTTTAAATACTTTTGATAATTAGCTATGTCATTTTCAGTTCAACTTAAAGCTAAACTCCGAAATATCTGTTTTTTAATAGTAAATAATATAATAGCTAATAATGACTTATCATGCTGTGAATTATAGCGAATAGTACTCAAGATAAATTTGATATAGAGGGGGGTTTTGGCCAAATTTAGCTATAAAGTGTGAGGTAGATCTTCTTTTTGTAAATTGTTTTTACATTACTCGATTTTCTAGGCTGTTAACATCGAATAAAAAGGAATTTCAAATAATTATCATTAAATTTACATAAAATCTTAGCGTATAAAACCAAGGGAATTAGTCAGGTTTTACCAATAATAAGTGAATAATACTATTATTATAGCTGAAGAGTTTCATTCATATTGAATGCTAATTTGCGAGGAGTCTCACTGTTTATTTTTAGAGGAAGTTCAATTTCGAAGAGAAAATTTTAAAATAGATTGAGAAAGCGAATCGTTTCGCTTTTTTAGTAACAGCTATGTCACATAATATAAGAAATAATCATGTTTTAGGCTGTTTTCTTTACGTCTTCCCATCAGCTTATGTAAAGCTAAAAGCAAAGGCTTTGCCTAATCGTATAAAGCAAGGGATAATCAGGCTATCCCTACTTACTCATTATGTCGACAGTTACAAGCGCTGACGCTCAGATAAATGCGCTTTATCAGTGTAAATGCATTGTGTGTTGCAAGTGAGGTGGGTACACTGCACGACTAAGTTTATTTTGGAGTCATCTTAATGAGTGATATAGCGAATTGGCAGCCAACCGCCCCCATCGCTAACCTGTTACAGCGCGCAAAAATAATTGCGGAAATCAGACGTTTTTTTACTGATCGCTGTGTACTTGAAGTCGAAACCCCCGCAATGAGTCAGGCTACAGTCACTGACGTTCATCTTGTTCCATTTGCAACGCGTTTTGTGGGCCCAGGTGCGGCACAAGGCATTAATTTATATTTAATGACTAGCCCTGAATACCACATGAAACGTTTATTAGCAGCAGGTAGTGGGCCTATCTATCAGCTAGGTCGTAGCTTTAGAAATGAAGAAGCAGGGCGGCATCATAATCCTGAATTTACCATGTTAGAGTGGTACCGTCCGCATTTTGATATGTATCGCTTGATTAATGAAGTGGATGACTTACTGCAACAAGTCTTAGAGTGCGAGAGTGCGGAGCTACTTTCTTATCAGCAAGCGTTTTTACGTTATTTGGATATTGACCCATTGTCTGCTGAGAAAAGTGAATTACGTGAGGTTGCTGCTCGTTTAGATTTAAGCAATATCGCGGATCACGAAGAAGATAAAGATACCTTGCTACAGCTGTTATTTACCATGGGTGTTGAGCCTCATATCGGTAAAGAAAAGCCTGTGGTGGTGTATCATTTCCCTGCTACCCAAGCTTCTCTTGCTGTAATTAGCTCGGAAGATCATCGTGTTGCTGAGCGTTTTGAGGTGTATTATAAAGGAATGGAACTGGCGAATGGTTTCCATGAACTCACCGATGCAAGCGAACAGCGCCAGCGATTTGAACAAGACAACCGTAAACGCGTGACAATGGGGTTACCTACTGCACCTATTGATGAGCACTTACTTGCGGCTTTAGAGCATGGTTTACCTGATTGTTCTGGTGTCGCTGTTGGGGTTGATAGGTTGATTATGATTGCTTTAAATGCAGATAAAATCAGTGATGTGATCGCATTCCCTGTCACTATCGCTTAACTAATACGCCTAACTTGAAAATAATGCAGCCATTTGGCTGCATTATTGTTTTTGGTGCAGAAAACTATTTTTGTTTCTGTTGTTCTAAGAACTTAACCCCTAAGTCAGGGAAGTCTGTAAAGGCGCCATCGACATCAGCTTGGTTATAAATGATGTCATAAAGCTGTTGCCCATCTTTGGCGTATTTTGGCAGCTTATCAACACGAATAGTGAACGGGTGAACCGCCATTTTATTTTCATGGGCTTCTTTGACCATGCCATTCACTTTGATGTTAGTTGGCGTAGATTCTTCACTAATTAGCATATGATAATCAGGGCCAATACCATCTGCATAGGTTGCAATTTCTTTCATGGCACCCGGTTTCATCATCCAATCGTAATTGTAGTTAACCCAAGTTCCGTCAGGTTTTTGCTCTTGAGTTTCGTTCCAATCGGTGTAAGCAATCAACTGAACTAATTTAAGATCCATTCCCATTTCAGGCATCAAGGTATTTTTAATACGTTTTAGATCATTTGGGTCAAATGATTGTAGATAAACGTTGGAATCCTTGGTGGTGTAACCATATTCTTTAAGAACTTCGAGTGTTTTCTTGGTGATATCTTTGCCTTCTTGCTGGTGGAACCAAGGGGCTTTAATTTCTGGGTAGATACCAATATTTTTACCCGTTGATTTGTTTAATCCTTGAACAAATTCAATCTCTTCTTGGAAAGTATGAACGCGGAAATCTGATTTGCCCATCGGGAAGCGGTTCGGATAGCTTTGGACTTTTTTACCATCAACAATATCAAATCCTTCTGTAAAATTGAGTGATTTGATTTCATCAAGGGTAAAGTCAATCGCATAATAACGGCCATCTTTACGCGCGCGGTCAGGGAAACGTTCAGCAACATCAGTCACGCGATCGAGATAATGGTCATGTAAGACCACGAGCTCGTTATCTTTCGTCATAACTAAATCTTGCTCAAGAAAATCAGCACCTTGTGCGTAAGCCATTGCTTTTGCAGGTAAGGTATGTTCCGGTAAGTAACCACTTGCACCACGATGTGCAATGACAACTTTACTTGAAGCTTGAGCTACAGCAGACACTGACATCACTAAAACCATACTAGCCACCAATGTTTTTAATGGAAAGCTCATGATTATATCTCCTTGGCACTTTATTTGGGTAAAAAAATGGGCTATATCATTTTTTGATATAGCCCACGAGTCTAGCGATTAACAATGAACATTTAATGAATGTTTATTGTGAGTTTGCTAATTCACGTTTATGTTTGCTTTCGCTCAACATGACGATAAACAGTAGAACAACAGCCAATGCTGAACCACCGATCATGACTGCGAAGCCACCGTCCCAACCGAAGTAGTCTACGGTATAACCAACGATAGCACTTGCTGCGACAGAACCACCGAGGTAGCCGAACAAGCCTGTGAATCCTGCGGCGGTACCTGCTGCTTTTTTCGGTGCAAGTTCAAGAGCGTGTAAACCAATCAACATAACAGGACCATAGATTAAGAAACCGATGATCAACATACATGCCATATCAACATTTGGGTTACCGGCTGGGTTCATCCAGAACACGATAGTTGCGATGGTTACCAGAACCATGAAGAACACACCAGTGGCTCCACGGTTACCGCGGAAGACTTTATCCGACATCCAACCACACAGTAACGTACCTGGGATACCTGCGTATTCATATAAGAAGTAAGCCCATGAAGATTTATCCATTGCGAAGTGTTTAACTTCACGCAGGTAAGTTGGAGACCAGTCCAAAACACCATAACGCAGTAAGTAAACGAACACGTTCGCAATCGCAATCATCCATAACAGTTTGTTAGGGAAAACATACTTCATGAAGATTTCTTTTGCAGTTAATTCTTCTTCATCGGATGCTTTATAGTCTGTTGGATAGTCGTTTTTGTACTCTTCAATTGGAGGAAGACCACAAGATTGCGGGGTATCGCGCATTAACGCAAATGCAATGATTGCAACTAGAATAGCAGCCAATGCAGGCATATACAGCGCAGCTTTCCAGTCGTTAAACCATGCCATACCTAACATGAACAGTAATGGAGGGATACCACCACCGACGTTGTGCGCACAGTTCCAAACCGAAACGATACCACCACGTTCTTTTTGTGACCACCAGTGAACCATGGTACGTCCACAAGGAGGCCAACCCATACCTTGGAACCAACCACAAAGGAACAGTAATACGAACATTACCATGATGCTTGATGTTGCCCATGGTACGAATCCCATGACTAACATCACTACGGAGGCAAGAATCAAACCTGCGGGTAAGAAATAGCGCGGGTTTGCACGGTCGGAAAACGACCCCATGATAAATTTAGAAAATCCGTAAGCAATTGAGATCCCTGATAATGCGAAACCAAGGTCACCTTTAGAGAAACCTTGTTCAACAAGATATGGCATCGCTAACGCAAAGTTCTTTCGGACTAGATAATACGCTGCGTAACCAAAGAAAATACCCATGAAGATCTGCCAACGAAGCTTACGATAGACAGGATCTACCTTATCAGCTGGCAGCCTCTCTATATGAGGTGCTGGTTTAAAAATGCTTAACATATACGCCTCCGATGGCATGCTAATTTTTATTTACACTTCCATTCTCTGTTTCAGAGATATTGAGTGTTTATTATTGGTGAAGTAACAAAAACGAAAGTATTCGAGTAATTTAAGAGTCTTTATTTTCTTAATTGCTCTAAATTGTAGTCGTTAAAAAACAATTTATCTGTAATCTAACGCACAATTATTGATTTTGTTTATGAAGTTGCATAGTAAATGACATTTGTGAATAGAATGGAACTGGAAATGTTAATTATTTTGTGATTTTCATCACGATTTTGTTCTTTGAGGTGCTAAAAATGTCGCAATTACTTTCGTTTTTGTTCCTTATCAAACATTGATCGCGTTTCTGGGCTATATTTAATAATAGATTATAAAAATAGAACCTATACTTATTTATTATAGAAACGTTTATTAATGTGAGGAATGCGACATGAATGGCTCATCTGTGACTGAAACGGATGTCATCATTATCGGTGGTGGCGCAACAGGTGCAGGAGTCGCTCGTGACTGCGCTCGCCGAGGCCTAAGAACCGTTTTACTCGAAAGACATGATATTGCGACTGGCGCGACAGGACGTAACCATGGATTACTGCATAGTGGCGCGCGTTATGCCGTCACAGATGGTGAATCTGCCAGAGAATGTATCGAAGAGAACAAAATTTTAAAGCGTATCGCACATCATTGTATTGAACGAACGGACGGTTTGTTTATTACTCTTCCTGAAGACAGCTTAGAATATCAGCAGCAATTCATTACGGCCTGCCAAGCGGCAGGTATTGATGCGACTGCGATTGACCCTAAAGAGGCTATTCGCCTTGAACCTTCCGTTAACCCGCATTTAATTGGTGCGGTTCGTGTTCCTGATGGTACGGTTGACCCATTCCGTTTAACTGCGGCAAATATGTTAGATGCCAGAGAGCATGGCGCAAAAGTGTTAACTTATCATGAAGTTATTGGCTTAATTCGTGATGGTGATACGGTACGCGGTGTGACGGTATATGATCATCATGCTAAGAAACAATATGATATTTACGCAGAAATTGTCGTCAATGCGGGCGGGATCTGGGGGCAGAAAATTGCAGAATATGGCGAATTAAAAATTAAAATGTTCCCTGCGAAAGGGGCACTATTAATTTTAGGTCACCGTTTGAACAATATGGTGATAAACCGCTGCCGTAAACCTGCAGATGCCGATATTTTGGTTCCCGGCGATACGATTTCCCTGATTGGGACCACGTCGACTCATATTGAATATGACCAAATTGATAATATGTATGTCACCCCTGAAGAGGTGGATATTCTGATTCGCGAAGGTTCGATGTTGTCTCCTGCACTTGCGACAACGCGCATTTTACGTGCATATGCAGGCGTTCGACCATTAGTTGCTAGTGATGATGACCCATCAGGGCGTAACGTAAGCCGCGGTATTGTGTTGTTAGACCATGCTAAACGCGATGGCTTAGAAGGTTTTATCACCATTACAGGGGGTAAGTTGATGACTTATCGCCTGATGGCGGAATGGGCGACAGATAAAGTTTGCGAAAAACTTGGTCACAGCGCCAAATGTACAACAGCAGAAGCCCCATTACCGGGGTCGCAGCATAGCGCAGAAGAAGCCTTACGTAATGTTGTTTCTATCCCAGCCCCTATTCGTGGCTCTGCGGTTTATCGCCATGGTGACAGAGCTTCTGCAATTCTCAGTACGGATAGGCTCGATAAAAGTTTAGTTTGTGAGTGTGAAGCCGTTACTGCGGGTGAGGTGCGTTATGCCGTGAATTCATTGACGGTCAATAATCTGCTTGATTTAAGGCGCCGTACTCGTGTGGGTATGGGAACTTGCCAAGGTGAGCTATGTGCATGCCGCGCAGCTGGCTTACTCAATCGTTTTAATGTTACAACGCCTCATGAAACAGAGCAGCAATTAAGTCACTTCCTGAATGAGCGCTGGAAAGGTGTACGTCCAATAGCTTGGGGGGATGCGCTGCGTGAAAGTGAATTTACTAGCTGGGTATATCACGGGTTATGTGGCATGAATGAAGCGACACTAGGCAAGGATGCACAGAAGGAGGCAGATAATGAAATATGATGTAGTGGTAATGGGCGGCGGTTTGGCTGGATTAATGAGCGGTATACGTTTAACCCAGTCTGGCCTATCTTGCGCAATTGTTAGCGCAGGGCAAAATGCATTGCATTTTTCATCAGGCTCCTTAGATTTATTAACCCATTTGCCTAATGGGGAAGTGGCTGAAAAACCATTAGAAATGCTTGATGCGTTAAAGGAACAGTCGCCAGCTCACCCTTATAGTTTAATCGGAAAAACGCAGGTTACTGAATTAGCGCATATGGCGCAGTCGATATTGCAGCAAGCGGGAGTCCATTTAAAAGGCTTTTGTGAAGAAAACCACTATCGCATTACACCTCTAGGCCATAAGCGCATGACTTGGCTTAGTCCTAAATTTGTTCCAACGGTTGGCTTACACCATAAAATGGATGCTAACAATATTGCGGTGGTTGGTATCGAAGGTTTCTTGGATTTTCAACCCCAAATGGTTGCGGATGAGCTACAACGTGAAGGGCTACAAGCAACAGCGCACTATGTGCATTTACCATTATTAGACCGGTTAAGAGAAAACCCGAGCGAGTTTAGAGCCGTTAATGTTGCTCGTTGGTTAGACCGTCCAGAAAACATGGCTCAAATGGTAGCTGAAATTTCCCCGTTGGTCGCAGATGCAGAAGCGATTTTCATGCCAGCGTGTATCGGACTCGACAGTGATGAACCTTTACAGGAATTACAAAGGAACTTAGGTAAGCCTATATTTTTATTGCCGACTCTTCCACCTTCTTTATTGGGGATCCGTTTACACGAAATGTTATTGCGTCAGTTTCGGCGCCAAGGTGGCATAGTGATGCCAGGTGATAAAGTCACTGCGGTAAACTGTGTGGATGGCCGAATTGAATCTGTCCAGACTCGTAATCATGGTGACATCTCTTTAAAAGCTAAGCATTTTGTTCTGGCAACGGGGAGTTTTTTCAATAATGGATTGGTGGCAGAGTTTGACCGTGTGTATGAGCCATTGATGCAATTGGACCTGTGTGAAATTTCAGAACGTGCAAAATGGACTAACAAAGAGTTTTTTGCTTCCCAACCTTATATGGCTTTTGGCGTGAAAACTGATGAAAAGCTGCGCGCACAAAAAGAGGGGAACGCTATTTCAAACCTTTATGTCGCTGGCGCTGTATTAGGCGGTTTTGACCCTCTCACCCAAGGTTGTGGGGCGGGTGTATCAATAATTAGCGCATTATATGCCGCTAATGAAATCATTAATGAACTGATTAAGAGTAAAACCATGCAGGTGGAGGTGGCACAATGAGTATTCAAGATGCAAGCTTTGAAAGCTGTATTAAATGCACGGTGTGTACCACTTATTGCCCTGTAGCAAAGGTTAATCCATTGTATCCAGGCCCTAAGCAAGCCGGGCCCGATGGTGAGCGCTTGCGCTTAAAAGACCCAATGTTATATGACGAGGCACTTAAATATTGTACAAACTGCAAGCGCTGTGAAGTGGCTTGCCCATCGGATGTGAAAATTGGCGATATTATTGCCCGTGCGCGTAATACTTACAGCCAGCAAAAACCGAAAATTCGTGATGCAATTCTCAGTCATACCGATTTAATGGGGTCGCTATCTACGCCATTTGCACCAGTTGTAAATACGATTACAGGGTTAAAACCTGTACGTCAAATCCTTGATAAAGCACTGAAAATAGACCATCGCCGTGAATTACCAAAATATTCATTTGGGACTTTCCGTCGTTGGTATGCAAAACAAGCCGCTGAACAAGCTAAATTTGAAGAGCAAGTTGCGTTTTTCCATGGTTGCTATGTGAATTATAACCACCCTCAATTAGGTAAAGACTTAATTAAAGTCTTCAATGGGATGAACATTGGCGTTCAATTACTTAAACGTGAAAAATGTTGTGGTGTGGCGTTAATTGCGAATGGCTTTATGAAACAGGCAAAACGCCAAGCCAATGTGAATTTAGAGTCATTACAAGAAACTATCCTTGAAAAACGTGTACCTGTTGTTGCAACTTCATCAACGTGTACGTTTACTATCCGTGATGAATATACACATGTCCTTGATGTTGATACTTCTGCAATGAGGGATAACATCGAGCTCGCAACACGTTATATTTATCGTTTACTGGAAGAAGGGCGTGAACTCAAACTGAAACATACGCCTTTAAAAGTGGCTTATCATACACCATGCCATATGGAAAAAATGGGTTGGACCTCCTACACATTAGAGTTAATTAAGCGTGTACCCGGTGTTGAGCTGATAGTGTTAGACTCACAGTGCTGTGGTATCGCAGGAACCTATGGTTTCAAAAAAGAAAACTATGAGGTTTCTCAAGGTATTGGTGCCGGGTTATTTCGCCAAATTGAAGAAAGTGGTGCTGATATGGTGATCACTGATTGTGAAACGTGTAAGTGGCAGATTGAGATGTCGACGAGTAAGAAGTGTGAGCATCCCATCTCACTTTTAGCAAAAGCTTTGTGATCTATTACTTATCGAATTGTAGGGTTGTTATTTGTTGTTTTAGCTCAGTTAATCTTATTTGGAGATAGCATTTAGCTATCTCCTTTTTTTGTTTTTAGTGTTGATTGACTAACTGCTTTTTATCTGAGTTTGCGAAGAAATATCTCAAGATAAAATTCAAAAGCACACCATAAGCAGGTAAGAAAAACAGCATACAAATAAGTAGCTTAAAGACATAGTCAACTAAAGCAATTTCTACCCAGTTTGCGGCCATAAATGGGTCGCTACTACGGAAAAATGCGATAAAGAAGAACGCGATAGTATCAATTAAGTTACCAAAGAACATGGCACAAGCAGGAGCCACATACCAACGTGCATTTTGACGTAATCGATTGAAAACACTGACATCTAATATTTGCCCCAGGACATAAGCCATAAAGCTAGCGGCTGCGATACGTGCGACAAATAAGTTAAATTCAGACAATGCAGTAAAGCCTTGCCATTCACCTTGGAAAAATAATGCTGAAATAACATAGGATATCAGTAATGCCGGCAGCATAACCGCAGTGATAATTCTGCGTGCAAGTGGCGCGCCATAAATACGGACGGTTAAGTCAGTTGCTAAGAAAATAAATGGAAAAGTAAATGCACCCCAAGTGGTATGGAAACCGAAAATATTAATCGGTAATTGCACTAGGTAGTTACTAGAAGTAATAATTAAAATATGAAATAACGAAAGCCAAATTAACGCAGTGGCTTTTTGCTGCGCAGTAAAATTAAACATATTGTACCTTTTTAGTGACAATGGGGTGAGGGAACCCATGAAATTCATCCCAACAGTTGGGAACTGCGCATCATACGCTCGTTGCGCAACGAAAGCAAAACAGTTCATTCATCAAGACACGTTTTATTATATAATTCGATTATTGATCTCTCTTTAGAAGTGTTTATTTATGTCTGATTCTTTTGATAATGCTACTAAGACCCTTGACACACTTGGGTTGCGTTGCCCTGAGCCTGTGATGTTAGTGCGTAAAACGGTTCGTAATATGGCAGATGGGGAAACGTTGTTAATTATTGCGGATGACCCAGCAACCACACGCGACATTCCGGGCTTTTGCCGTTTTATGGAGCATGATTTATTAGCCGTAGAGGTTGATAATACCCCGTATCGTTATTTGCTGCGTAAAAAGTCGAGCTAATAGTTATTAGCTAATTTCATTTTGTACGTTAATTCCTGCCAAGAAGTAGGGATTAACGTAGGTTTAATACTTCCTGATAGCTCAGCCCTGTAAGTTGACAGATAAGTTCAATACTTGTACCAAGTTGTAAACCTTTAAGAGCAATTTCATGTTGTTTTTTGTTTTCTCCGATATCAATGCCTCTATTTACACCGATATCAATGCCTCTATTTACACCGATATCAATACCTTCTTGTAATCCTTGGTTTTTTAATCGTTGTGCGATGTTCATGATATCCTCTTGGTTATTTTCTAGTTGGTATATAAGTTGATTGACCACTGTTTCAAAATGTGGTGAATCCATAGTAATAAATAAGTAATTGAAAATAGTAATTATGTCATCACTATGATGATAGTTTCGATTCATCGCTTCAGCTAGTAATTGCGTAATTTTTTCTATGTTATCTCTTAGGTCTCTATGTTTCATAGCAAGTTCCATGACGGCAACTTTGCGATGGTTTACGAGCTCATTATCATCAATAACAGTAATATCGACGAGAGGAAATGGCTGACTGTATAAGTTTGACGCAATTTCAGGCCACTGAAAACAGTGTGTCCACGGCTTAGCATATGGGTAAGGGGTTATTTTCCCATGATAAAATAAAACTGGGACAACTAGTGGTAAATCACGATGACCTTGTTGTAAGTGCTGATTCATGGCAAGGAACGCATAATGCATCATCCTCCAACCCATTAGTTTATCGGGTGTTGATTGATGTTCAACTAACATATAAATATATCCTTCACCTTGCTGTGTCTCGACAGTGTAGAGAACATCTGAAAGACGAGTACGTAGCTGATTATCAATGAAAGATGAATTTGTTATCGCTAATGTTTTGAAATCACATAATTGCTTAATATGATTAGGTAAGTGAATATCAAAAAAATCACGTGCATTATCAATTTTAGACATAAACCCTTTAAATGCAGCATCATGCGGTGTTGAACTGTGATTTTTTACCATACTCAGTACCCACTAAACGTTATACCAAAATAATCTATTGATAAAACGTATTCTAGCGAAAACTGAGGTTTATGGAGAAAAAGTTAGTCCTAATTCTTTAATTGAATTTGCATTTAACATATTGTAATACAGGTATTTATTGGAAATGTTGTAAATGAAAAACGCCACTTAACGCGGCGTTTAAATTGGTTGATTGAAACTCTGTTAATTAAAGCTATTTTTTCACTTGGGGTAATTTAACGCGTAATAGACGCACTGCGTTCGCTGTGACGAGTGCTGTTGCGCCTGAATCAGCAAGTACAGCGACCCAAAGGCCTGTAATACCTAATAAACTTGTGACAAGGAATACGGCTTTTAACCCCAAGGCAATCGCGATATTTTCACGAATGATTTTTCGCGTTGCACGAGAAAGCGCGATGATTTCAGCTAGCCCCGTTAAACGGTTATGAGTTAATGCAGCATCGGCGGTTTCTAACGCAACGTCCGTACCACTTCCCATGGCTACCCCGATACTGGAGGCTTTCATCGCAGGCGCATCATTAATACCATCTCCAACCATCATGGTGCTGTGGTTACGATTAAGTTCCATTACTGCGGTAACTTTATCTTCAGGTAACAAGCCAGCACGGAACTCCATGCCTAGTTGCCCTGCAATGGCACTCGCAGCACGAGGATTATCACCCGTTAGCATCACCGCATTAACGTTAAGCGCTTTAAGCAAACTCATTGCGTCATTTGCATCATTGCGCAGTGTATCTTGTAGCGCGGTTAAACCAATTACACGGTTATCTTCTAGTGTGACAACAACCGTTTTCCCTTCGGCCTCAAGTGCCTCAACTTTACCTTGCCATTCGCTATTTAGCGGGGTATCAAGGCGGTTTGGTGCACTAACCAGTATATGTTTATCGTTCAAAACACCTTCAACACCTTTCCCTGCCAGTGCTTTTCGGTCTTGAGCTTCGGTTACTACCAACGATAATGCTTCGGCTTTATTCACTACCGCCTTAGCCAGTGGGTGATGGGAGCCCACCTCAACGGAAGCGGTTATCCGTACTAATTCACTTTCTGTCATGCCTTCTTCAGGGACAAGGTCAGTGACATGCGGTTTACCTTCCGTTAGTGTGCCTGTTTTATCTAAAGCAATTGTTGTGATAGTACCCAGTTGTTCAAGTGCTGCGCCGCCTTTAATTAATGCACCGCGCCGTGTCGCCGTTGCGAGTGCAGAGGTGATTGCGGCAGGGGTCGAAATTACTAAGGCACAAGGACAACCGATTAATAGCAGTGTCAAACCGCGGTAAATCCATGTTTCCCATGATGCATCAAAGAAAATTGGTGGAATAATAATCACCAATGCAGAAATAAGCATAATGATTGGTGTGTATATGCGACTAAAGCGGTCAATAAAGCGTTCTATTGGAGCGCGGCGTTCTTCAGCTTCTTCAATTAGCTGTAAAATACGGTCGATGGCATTTTGGCCTTGCTCTGACACCACTTTCATCTGCACGGCTCTATCAACGGATAAACAGCCAGCAGCAACTTTTTCGCCTGCATTGCGTTCGATGGGAACAGATTCACCTGTTAGCGCACTCTCATCAAAGCTGGCAAAACCTGAGACTAATACGGCATCGGTAGGTAAACGACCACCCGGTGCGATTTCAATAATGTCACCAGGGCGTAATTGTGCCACAGGTATGGTGGTTTTTTGTCCATCCTTGATCAAAACAGCATCTTCTGGGACCAGTGCCATTAAGGCGCTAACTCCTCGTCGGGCTCTTCCGGCAGAATAAGACTCCAACATTTCGCCTAACATAAACAGTAAGATAACCATTGCGGCTTCTTCTGTGGCTTGAATAAAGATTGCACCTACCGCGGCAACGGTCATCAAAGTTTCGATAGCAAAGGGTGAGCCAGTACGAATTAGGCGCAACGATTTACGAGCAATAGGGTATAAACCAAACAGGGTTGTCAAAATAAAGGCGATGTTACCAATTTTTGGGCTGAATGATTCAATACCCCAGCTAATTGCCATTAAAATCGCTAATATAATGACGGGCTTAGCTTCACTGAGTAAGCTTTGTGGTGGCGCAATAGCCGCCGCACTATTACCAGTCACTTCGAGCAATTCATAGCCAGCAGCTTCAACCGTGGAACGAACCGCCGCGCTAATATCCGTATTGGCATCAACCACTAATTTTTCAGTAGCGAACAATACCTTAGCTTGTTTAACTTCACTAATTTGGCCGACTGCGGTTTCAATTTTATTGGCACAACTAGGGCAATCCATACCGCGAATAACCCAACTGAATCGTTGCCCTGCGGCTTGGGTTGGCTCAACTTCATTGATGATATTCGCGCTTAACCCACAACTATCACCGTGTTGGTGGTCATGGCCTGCATGGCTATGGTTATGGTGCGTATCGTCGGTATCATGCTCATGGGATGAATGGCATCCTTGATGCTGGTGAGATTCTTCATCGTCATCAGAGTGTTGCTTTGTATAGCCATGTTCGTGAGTATGTGAGCCATTACTCACTTCTTTGCTGTTCTCTGTGATTACAGAAGAACAAGTACCGCTATTCGAGCAGCAAGAACTGGTATGTGTATGATTTTCTTTATGAGAGTGTGAGTGCATAAGCGCCCCCTTATCTAACAATAATTCGTTTCATTATTCATTGCAGATAAGTCTACACTCTGGAGTCTACTCCAGAGTCAAACTAAAAGAGGGGCTGCCAACTGATAAAATTCTCAAATAGCACTTTTTATCAATTGGCATGGTGTTTACTAAAAAGGGGTTATAAATAAATTGCTCGGACAATAAAGAACTGCCCAAGGAAATAGAGAGCAGCAACAACGGCTTTTGAAGCTTTAAATGGGATACGGAATCGAGCAATTAGCCAAACACAGTTAGAAAGAAAGAGCAGTGATGCACCAACCATGATTGAAAAATTGTATTCACGACCGAGACCAAAATATTGGTCACCAGCAACCCATGCCATAATCATACACATTATTAATGATGCAAAAACAATGGCTTGAAGATTTTCAAGTTTGCCCCAGATAAATACTAAAGTAATGGCAGCGACAATCAGAGGGGCGGCTAGCCAAGGTAGATAGAGCCCGAAATTGAGTTGCATTCCGAAGCTGATGGTATAAATCAGGTAACTCAAGAACATCAACGCAACGGAAGCTAGTAAGTGCTCACTTGAAAGCATACGAGACAGATCCGCGACGAGCGAGACTAGTAGCCCCGCAAGAATGAGGTAATTTTGCAGGTTAAGATCGTCGGAACTCCAGCCCCAAAGTAATAAAAGTAGCAGTGTGATCGGGCGAAATAACCACCGTTGCCACCCGGGTCCTCGATAGGCGGCATCGACATATAACCAACCAGAAAAGAGTACTGCGAGGAATGGCCAACTAATCATATACACATCCTTATATGTTCAATGAATGACACGACAGTGATCCGGCAACTTATACTCGTTTACTTCAAGCTATGTAGAGTATAGAAGCGTGTCCAACTTAGTTAAATAAGATAAACTATAGCGACTGACTTTTTAAGTGAAAAGCATACATTATGAATAAGCCCATATTATTGATCATTGTTTTAGCGATCATTGCTGTCCTAGCAACCAAGCGTTTTTTTGATCAACGCAAGCAAAATGAAATCAACGATAACGCCTTGCCTGTGAGTTACTTAGTCAAGGTTGATAGCAAAAAAGACTATCCATACCCAAATATGCGCTCTCGAGAGCGGGATGTTGTTTCCCCTGAAACTTTTCGCTATGAGATTCACTTTAAGACGCTATCAAGTGGCGAAATTATTAAAACTATTGTAACTGAAGAACAGTATCAAGGCGTTGAGCTTGGCCATGAAGGTAAGCTTATTATGCAAGGTACCCGCTTTATTCGTTTTGAGCCAGCGTAGAATAGGTTACTCGCCTAATTGTTTTTTCTTCGCTTTTTCTAAATCAGCTTTATTTTTTTTCTGCATCGCTAGCATTTCGAATACACCAAAAAAGAAAATGCGCAGTTGAACTAAACCCGATATTTTCTCCCCTTTTGGTAGCGTTGCTTTTAGGAAAATAGTTTGTAATGCGTGCATGAAAATCATAAAAACCATTGCAATATCCATAAAGTATTTCAATGGTTTAGGGAATGGATGGACGAGGTTAAAGACCATAAAACTCCAAACGCAAATCATGAGTAGGCGTCCAATATTGATAAACATGTTTTTGTCCCTAAAGTGAAGTTCGAATAAAAAGGCGATATGCGACTTGCCCCGCTATTTTTTCGCGATGAAGTTGCCAATTAGCTGGAATGTCAGTAAGTGGTGACTCCGCTTCTGACTCAACGTATATCCAGCTTTCTTCAGCTAACCATTGGTTTTTTTCTAACAATTGAATAGTTTCATTGAGCAGCCCTTTGCGAAATGGTGGGTCAATGAAAACGACATCAAAAGGTGTACCTGCTTGACTTAAAAAAGTTAGGCTATTGTGATTCACTACAGTTGCGTTATCTGCTTGTAAGCGAGCTTTGTTTTCAGTTAACAGTTGTGCGTTTTGTTTATCGAGCTCAATAAAGGTGACCGTTTCTGCAAAACGAGAAAGTGCTTCAAAGCCAAGTGAGCCACTTCCTGCGAAGCAATCTAAGCAACGAGCATCTCGAATAATTGGCATTAACCAGTTAAATAACGTTTCTTTTATTCTGTCTGTAGTTGGACGTAAGCCCTCACTATCACGAACTGGCAGCTTTCTTCCGCGCCATTTTCCACCGATAATACGAATTTGCCCTAAAGAGGGGGATTGTGGTTTTTTTGCCATAATGTTTATTGTTGCTTAACGGGTTTATGTACTTAAATTTGATTGTTACTATTGTATACCTGTCAGGCGATAAGTTGCAGTGTTGTTATCTCTGATTGGTCATTTTTCAATTATAGAACTTTATTTTCACCGTTTTAACACTGAAATTCAGATTAAATTGGCAGGATTTTTCTTTCAGATATGTGTTGCTGAGCGATGAAATGGTAGACTGCATATAATTTTATTGCGATTTGATTATCGAGTGCCATATTTTTACCGCGAGGAGTGTAGTGGCAAATGGCTAAAGACAAGAAAAAAGGTTTTTTCTCATGGTTGGGGTTTGGGCGTAAAAATGAAGAAGAAACCCAGCAACAAGAAGCTCAACAGCATGATAATGATGTAGTCAAGGACGTTGAAAACCAATCAACCCATGAAACTGCGGTAGATGCCGCAACAGCCGAAGCGGAACGTCAACATCAAGCAGAGCAAGCCGCTATTAAAGCCGCTGAAGATGAAGCTGAGCGCCAGTATGAAGCGCAGCAAGCTGCGATTGATGCGGCAACCGAACAAGCAGAACGTGAGCGAGAAGCTAAATTAGCAGAACTCCAAGCGGCCCAAGAGCAAGCGGAACAAGCGCATCAGGAAGCCCAAGAGAAAATATTAGCGGAAGAAAAAGCGGAGCGTGAACGCCAAGAAGCTGAAGCAATACGTATTGCTGAAGCAGAAATGGCACGTCAGCGTCAAGTTGAGTTAGCTGCGATCCAAGCAGCAGAAGAAGCTGAAGAACAACGTCGTCAAGCTGAGTTAGCTGCAATCCAAGCGGCAGAAGAACAAGCGGAACGTGAACGCCAAGCAGCAGAAGCCGCGCGTTTAGCGGAAGAACAAGCGGAACGTGAACGCCAAGCGGCAGAAGTTGCACGTTTAGCGGAAGAACAAGCGGAACGTGAACGCCAAGCAGCAGAAGCCGCACGTTTAGCTGAAGAACAAGCAGAACGCGAACGCCAAGCAGCAGAAGCCGCGCGTTTAGCGGAAGAACAAGCGGAACGTGAACGCCAAGCGGCAGAAGTTGCACGTTTAGCGGAAGAACAAGCGGAACGTGAACGCCAAGCGGCAGAAGCCGCTCGTTTAGCAGAAGAACAAGCGGAACGGGAACGCCAAGCAGCAGAAGCTGCGCGTTTAGCCGAAGAACAAGCGGAACGTGAACGCCAAGCGGCAGAAGCCGCGCGTTTAGCCGAAGAACAAGCCGCTGAAGAAGCGAGAATTGCAGAGGAAGAAGCTGAAGCTGAGCGTTTACGTTTAGAAGAAGAAAAAAATAATTCACCAACTGAGCAAGAAAAACCTAAAAAAGCAGGTTTCTTTGCTAGGCTAAAGAAAGGGCTATTAAAAACTCGACAGAATTTAGGTTCAGGCTTTTTTGGGCTGTTCTCAGGTAAAAAAATTGATGATGACTTATTCGAAGAGCTCGAAGAGCAGTTATTGATAGCGGATGTCGGGGTTGATACCACGCGCAAAATCATTGACAACTTAACGGCACATGCGAGCCGTAAAGAACTCAAAGATGCAGAAGCGTTATATGGCAAATTGCGTGAGGAAATGTCTGATATTTTAGCGAAAGTGGATAAACCACTCGTGATCGAAGACAAAAAACCCTATGTTATTCTTATGGTTGGTGTGAACGGGGTCGGAAAAACGACAACAATTGGTAAATTAGCACGTCAATATCAATCAGAAGGAAAAAGCGTCATGTTAGCCGCGGGGGATACTTTCCGTGCGGCGGCTGTTGAGCAACTTCAAGTATGGGGTGAGCGCAATAAAATCCCTGTGGTAGCCCAACATACTGGCGCAGATCCCGCATCGGTTATTTTTGATGCGATCCAATCAGCGCAGGCGAAAGGGGTTGATGTTTTAATTGCAGACACCGCTGGGCGCTTACAAAATAAATCGCACTTGATGGAAGAGCTGAAAAAAATTGTCCGGGTAATGAAAAAACTCGATGAAAATGCTCCCCATGAAATTATGTTAACGCTAGATGCAAGCACTGGACAAAATGCGGTAAGTCAGGCAAAACTTTTTGATGATGCGGTCGGTCTGACAGGTATTACATTGACTAAGCTAGATGGCACAGCAAAAGGTGGCGTAATTTTCTCTATTGCCGACCAATTTGGTATTCCAATTCGTTATATTGGTATTGGTGAGGGTATTGAAGATTTACGTCCATTTAAAGCAGATGACTTTATCGAGGCTCTATTTGCCCGAGAGGAATAATTTTCGATGATTCGCTTTGAACACGTTAGTAAAGCTTATCGCGGTGGCCGCCAAGCACTCCAAGGGGTTGATTTTCATCTTCAACCTGGAGAAATGGCATTTCTAACAGGCCACTCAGGCGCAGGTAAAAGTACATTACTTAAACTGATTTGTGGTATTGAACGCCCAAGTGCGGGTCATATTTTATTCAATGGTCATGATATCAGCCGCTTGAAAAATCGAGAGATCCCATTTCTGCGCCGGCAGATCGGGATGATTTTTCAGGATCATCACCTGCTTTTTGATCGAACGGTATATGACAATGTCGCAATGCCGCTAATCATTTCTGGTGCCAGTACCGAAGATATTCGTCGGCGAGTTTCTGCGGCATTAGATAAAGTCGGGTTATTGGACAAAGCTAAAAACTTTCCAATTCAGTTATCTGGTGGGGAGCAACAGCGTGTCGGTATTGCCCGAGCGGTGGTGAATAAGCCAACGATGTTATTAGCGGATGAGCCAACAGGTAACCTTGATGGTGAATTGTCTGAAGGGATAATGCGTTTATTCGAAGAGTTCAACCGTGTGGGGGTGACTGTTTTAATGGCGACCCATGATATTGCATTGATTGAGCGTCGTAACTACCGTGTTCTTACATTAAGTGAAGGTCGTATGCTTGGAGGTCAACATGGCTAAGAATGTCCGTAAAAGCAAGCCGGAACGAGCCAAGCAATCGAAAAGTAAAGCATTAAAAGGCGGTTGGAAAGAGCAGTGGCGTTATTCGTGGTTGAATGCGCTCGCTGATATGCTTAGGCAGCCTTTAGCCACTTTTTTGACAATCATGGTTATTGCGATTTCACTCACATTACCGAGCCTTTGTTATATTGTGTGGAAAAATGTTTCGCAAGCCGCGGAACAATGGTACCCAACACCTCAACTCACTGTTTATTTAGATAAATCTCTTGATGAACAAGGTGGGCAAAATGTGGCAACACAATTACAGGCTCTTGATGGTATTGACCATGTGAATTACCTTTCTCGTGACCAAGCCATGAGTGAGTTTCGCAGCTGGTCTGGTTTTAGTACCGCACTCGATATGCTAGAGGAAAACCCACTGCCTGCAGTCGCAATAATTACACCTAAAATTGATTTTGAAGGTTCTGATGTATTAACAACACTGCGTGATAGAGTCAGCCAAGTCGATGGAATTGAAGAAGTTCGCATGGATGATAGCTGGTTTGCTCGGTTAGCCGCACTCACGGGCTTGGTTGGGAAAATCGCTTCTGTCATTGGGATTTTAATGATTGTGTCACTGTTCCTTGTGATAGGTAATAGCGTTCGGCTCAACATTTTTGCTCGCCGCGATACAATTAATGTGATGAAACTAATTGGTGCTACTGATGGGTTTATCATGAGGCCATTTTTAAATGGTGGTCTTGTATTAGGCGCATTAGGTGCCATTATTTCCTTGATTATGACCTTTCTACTTGTTTGGCAGTTAGCAGACGGTGTGGCAAAAGTGGCCAGTGTATTCGGTACACAATTTCAGATTGAAGGGTTGTTATGGGAAGAGTCTTTATTGATCCTATTATTATCCGCTATGGTTGGTTGGATAGCGGCATGGTTGGCAACACTTCAACATTTACGACACTTTACACCTGAGTAATGCGTTGTTTTTTGTCATTTTTATTAAAGAGTTATGATTTTATTATATCATGACTCTTTGATTCTATTGCAAATTTGCGTTAAAAATGAACTTAGTCTGAATTGTTTTGTCCTACATTGACCTACTGTTAACAAATTTTGTATATAATTTATTTAACGCGGTTAAACTGGTAGACTTAAAGTGTTTACCTCATGGTTAACCAATGCGGTTATCAATACAAACTAATCTGTTTCCTATTATTTTATTGAGGATCTGAATGACCAAAGACATGCAATCATTAGCTCTTGTTCCACAAGGAAGTATTGAAGCCTATGTTCGGGCCGCTAATGCTTACCCGATGCTTACCGCTGAGGAAGAAAAGGAACTTGCTGAACGGCTGCATTACCATGGTGATCTGGATGCTGCGAAGCAACTGATCTTATCGCATTTGCGCTTTGTTATTCATGTTGCTCGTAGTTATGCAGGGTATGGTTTACCGCAAGCTGATTTAATTCAGGAAGGTAATATCGGCCTGATGAAAGCGGTGCGTCGTTTCAATCCTGAAGTTGGCGTTCGCCTTGTTTCCTTTGCGGTTCACTGGATCAAAGCTGAAATTCATGAATACGTTCTACGTAACTGGCGTATTGTGAAAGTCGCGACGACAAAATCGCAACGTAAGCTATTCTTTAATTTAAGAAAGAATAAAAAACGTCTTGGTTGGTTTAACCAAGATGAAGTCGATATGGTTGCCCAAGAGTTAGGTGTAAGTACTAAAGATGTGCGTGAAATGGAATCACGTATGGCTGCACAAGACATGGCATTTGATATGTCAGATGACGACGACAGCAGTGATTTTGGTGGCCCAGTAGCCCCGGTCTTATACTTACAAGACAAAGCATCAGACTTTGCCGGCTCAATTGAAGATGATAATTGGGAAAGCCATGCAACTGACCGCCTTGCAGAGGCATTAGACTCTTTAGACGAGCGCAGTCAGGATATCATTCGAGCTCGTTGGCTAGATGATGACAACAAAACGACGTTGCAAGAACTTGCTGATAAATACGGTGTTTCTGCAGAGCGTGTTCGTCAGCTTGAAAAGAACGCCATGAAGAAGTTACGTTTGGCGATGGAAGAAGACGAAGACAGCGAAATGTGATTTATTACTGGCCAATTCGTTGTTCACTAAAATTATCTGCATTTATTACCCATTAAGCGGTGGATAAATGCAGATAATCATTTCTACTTTTATATTTTTGATTGTTCAATTAATCACTGTATAACTCTAGTGGTAAGCCATCTGGGTCTGTGAAAAATGTAAAACGCTTTTGCGTGTAGGGGTCAACCCGTATTGTTTCACAAGCCACCCCTTGTTTAGTTAAATAAGCGACCCATTTATCTAAATCATCGACACTGAAGGCTAAATGACGCAGCCCTGTGGCTTCGGGGTAACTCAGCCTTGCTGGCGGGTTAACAAAACTGAATAACTCAATTTGGTAATGTTCACCAAAGGCTAAGTCCGCTTTCCACGAATTATTCGCTGGGCGGTAATGTTCTTCAAGTAAATTTAAACCCAAAATACGGCAATAAAAATCCTTACTGATTTCAAAATTGGATGCTATAACAGCAACATGATGAATTTTATTTAACTTCATGCTGTTTTGTCCATATATCAGGTTGTGTGGTGGCATTGAAGCCATTAGCCGCCAAGAATAGTTGCATCACTTCTTTTTCTTGTAGCGCTACCCCGCTAATATCAAATTTCCATAGTGTAATGTCAGGGATGGCTTGGCAAATTTCTTCTAATAAATATGAGCCAACACCTCGTTGGCGAGTAACCTCTCGTACACAAAAATCGTGCAAAGTGGCTGCGTTATGATCCACGGTAATTTTTGTGGCACCAAGAAGTCGGTCATTAAAGCGCGCAGCGTAAAATTGCTGACCTGCTTTGCACATTTTTGCCAGTTCAAAAGGGCTCTGGTCAGGCCAGATTTTATGTAAGTCCAGATATTGTTGCTCAGTAGGATTGACCAGCGGGATAATAGTGAGTCTCATGATATTTTGTTTGTTTCCCTGTAAGAGTTGCAGTTACTCATCCTGCCAGAGTGATCTACAACCGATTTTTTGATTTTAGAGAGAAAAATTTGGTGATACTGAATTTTCCGAATTTCACTCGGATTAATTTAAATTTAACCCGAATATAACACTAGTATTTATAAAAAAACCACTTTAACACATCAGTTTTTTATTCTGCTTCTAATGTAAAAACCTACCATATCCATTTGCTATTTAGCATAATTATCTTGTTTAATGTTATGAAATATATAGCCTTATTCGCTGTATTTTGAAATATCAGGCATTGTACCTGTCAACCATAATAATCTACTACAAATCAAACACAAACACTCAGAACCATGAAGACGGGGACGATAAAATGAAGAATATGAATAAAGCATTATTGGCGGGCTGTATTGCGATGGCGTTCAGTTCTGCAGGATGGGCAAAGGAAATTAAAATAGCGGTTGTTGGCGCGATGTCAGGGCCTGTGGCGCAATATGGTGATATGGAATTTACAGGGGCACGCCAAGCGATAGCAGACATTAATGCTAAAGGTGGCATTAATGGAAACACATTAGTGGCAGTTGAATATGACGATGCCTGTGACCCGAAACAAGCGGTTGCGGTGGCAAATAAAGTCATTAACGATGGTATTCGCCATGTCATTGGGCATTTATGTTCCTCTTCAACACAGCCTGCATCCGATATTTATGAAGATGAAGGTGTCATTATGATCACCCCTGCAGCCACTAATGCGGATTTAACCACGCGTGGCTACCAGATGGTGCTTCGTACAACAGGTTTGGATTCAGACCAAGGACCAACTGCAGCTAAATTTATTATGGAAGATATCAAACCAACTCGTATTGCTGTTGTGCATGACAAACAACAGTATGGGGAAGGTTTAGCCCGTTCTGTGCGTGAAAGCCTCAATAAAGCGGGCGTTAAAGAGGTCATGTTTGAAGGGGTAACCGCGGGAGACAAAGACTTTTCCGCTTTAGTGGCAAAATTGAAGAAAGAGAACGTGGATTTTGTTTACTTCGGGGGATATTACCCAGAAATGGGGCAAATTTTACGCCAAGCGAAACAAGCTGGGTTGAATATTCGCTTTATGGGGCCTGAAGGCGTCGGTAACTCTTCATTATCAAATATTGCAGGCGATGCCTCTGAGGGCATGTTGGTAACTTTACCAAAACGTTATGACCAAGTCGCGACTAACCAACCGATTGTTGATGCCATCAAAGCGAAGAAAGAAGACCCAACGGGCCCATTTGTTTGGACAACTTATGCTGCTATCCAAGGTTTAACAACAGCAATGGAGCGTACTGGCAGCATCGAGCCTGAAGATTTGGTGAAAGACCTGAAAGCAAATCCAGTCGAAACCGTTATGGGAACATTAAGCTGGCAGCCAAACGGTGATCTGAAAGGGTTTGAGTTCGGCGTATTTGAGTGGCACAAAGATGGGACATCCACCTCTGTAAAATAGTACTCAGCAGTGTTCCAGCATAGTGAATAAGAACCGGAAGTGAGTAACTTGCTTCCGGCTTCTGTTCTCTATATAGGACAAGTAGTTCGAAAGGATAGTCTTATGTCAGATCAAATTCTCTATTTTATTCAGCAGCTTCTGAATGGTTTAACCCTCGGCAGTACCTATGCATTGATAGCCATTGGATATACGATGGTATATGGCATCATTGGGATGATTAACTTTGCCCATGGCGAAGTGTATATGATAGGCAGCTATGTCTCTTTTATTGTGATCGCAGGCTTGATGATGCTTGGGATCGATATCGGCTGGATCCTTGTTGCTGCTGCCTTTATTGCCGCGATCGTGGTCTCTAGCGCCTATGGTTGGAGTATTGAGCGGGTTGCTTATCGGCCAGTACGTCATTCTAAACGTTTGATTGCACTGATCTCAGCGATCGGGATGTCTATTTTCCTACAAAATTATGTCAGCCTGTCACAAGGTTCGCGTGATTTAGCCCTACCGAGTTTGATCACTGGGCAATGGGTTCTGGGTGAAAGCGATGGTTTTGAAGCCACGGTGACTAAGATGCAGTTGACCATCTGGGTGGTTACCGTGCTTGCGATGTTAGCTTTGACGTTATTTATTCGCTATTCAAAAATGGGTAGAGCCTGCCGAGCATGCGCAGAAGACCTTAAAATGGCCAGTTTATTAGGTATTAACACGGATCGCGTTATTTCATTGACCTTCGTTATCGGTGCGGCAATGGCTGCTGTAGCCGGTGTATTGCTGGGGCAATTTTATGGTGTGATTAACCCATACATTGGCTTTATGGCAGGAATGAAGGCATTTACTGCGGCGGTATTAGGGGGAATTGGGAGTATTCCCGGTGCTATGTTGGGCGGCTTAATCTTAGGTGTCGCAGAAGCGATGACCTCTGCATATTTAAGTACAGAATATAAAGATGTTGTGTCATTTGGTTTATTGATTGGTGTGTTATTGATCATGCCAACCGGCATTCTGGGACGCCCGGAGGTCGAAAAAGTATGAGAAAAGAAAATTGGATTAATGCCATTGTGGCTTCAGTGACTTTTTTCGTATTGGCACTGTTTATGATGGGGCTGCAGCTCGCACTGGATGGCACGAAACTGGTTGTGACGGTTGGGGACTCCGTGCGTTGGAACTGGATCATTGCCGGCATTGTTGTGATCTTTGTGTACCAGTTGGTTCGTCCAACCTTAAGAAAAGTGTGGCAAGGGGTGCCTAAGAAAGCGTGGGCTATTCCTGATTTTGATGGTTCGACAACTAAGCAAAAAATCCTTGCGGTTATAATTATTATTGCTGCAATTATTTGGCCGTTTATTGTTTCTCGTGGAAGTGTGGATATTGCAACCTTAACGCTAATTTACGTGATGTTAGGGCTAGGCTTAAACGTGGTGGTTGGGTTATCCGGCTTACTGGTTTTAGGCTACGCAGGCTTCTATGCGATAGGGGCTTATACCTTTGGTTTATTAAATCATTACTATGGTTTTGGGTTCTGGGAAAGTCTACCGATTGCAGGGTTAACCGCTGCATTAGCGGGCTTTTTATTGGGGTTCCCTGTTCTAAGGCTACGCGGGGACTATCTCGCAATAGTGACGCTTGGGTTTGGGGAAATTGTTCGTATTTTATTACTGAATAATACCGAAATCACTGGCGGGCCAAATGGGATCAGCCAATTACCGAAACCGACTTTTTTTGGTTTGGAATTTAGTCGTACAGCAAAAGATGGCTGGGACACTTTCCATAACTTTTTCGGCTTAGATTACAGCCCAGGTGACCGAATTATCTTCCTGTATTTTGTCGCTTTGTTATTAGTGGTTTTAACTTTGTTTGTTATCAATCGGTTACTGCGTATGCCACTAGGTCGTGCGTGGGAAGCATTACGCGAAGATGAAATTGCCTGCCGCTCATTAGGGTTAAGTCCAACTCGAATAAAATTAACCGCATTTACTATTAGCGCAGCCTTTGCGGGGTTTGCGGGGACGTTATTTGCTGCACGGCAAGGGTTTATCAGCCCTGAGTCCTTTACCTTTGTGGAATCAGCATTTGTGTTAGCCATTGTTGTTTTAGGGGGAATGGGCTCACAAACTTCTGTAATTTTAGCCGCAATTATCTTAGTTGTATCACGGGAAATGATGCGTGACCTTAACCAATACAGCATGCTGTTATTAGGGGCGCTGATGGTGCTGATGATGATCTGGCGGCCACAAGGCCTATTACCGATGAAACGTCGTCAAATGCAGGTGAAAAAAGTCCCTGAAGGGGAGGGCGTATGAGCCATATAACCACGCCTTTGTTACAAGTGAATGGCTTAACAATGCGTTTTGGTGGGTTACTTGCCGTCAATAATGTTGAGTTAACTATTAATCAAGGGGAAATCGTCTCACTGATTGGCCCAAATGGGGCGGGTAAAACCACCATTTTTAACTGTTTAACCGGTTTTTATAAGCCGACCAGTGGCACGATTTTATATCGAGAAAAACATCTTGAGGGACTGACAGGGCAGGCGATTGCTCGTCTCGGAGTGATAAGAACGTTCCAACATGTGCGGCTATTTAAAGAAATGACGGTGATTGAAAATTTACTCGTGGCGCAACATCAACATTTAAAAAGTGGCATTTTTTCTGGGTTATTGAAAACGCCTGCATTTCGTCGTGCAGAATCAGAAGCGCTTGATAATGCAGTAAAATGGCTGGAGCGCATAGATTTACTACCCTTTGCAAACCGGCAGGCTGGCAATTTGGCCTATGGGCAGCAGCGTCGGTTAGAAATTGCTCGCTGTATGGTCACTCGCCCTGAAATTTTAATGTTAGATGAACCTGCTGCGGGACTTAACCCTAAAGAAACCAATGATTTGGATGATTTAATTGCCGAATTACGTGCACATCATAATGTTTCAATTCTATTAATTGAACATGATATGAAATTAGTCATGGGGATTTCAGATCGCATTTATGTCGTGAATCAAGGAACGCCATTGGCAAATGGGACACCAAGTGAAATTCGTCAACATCCTGATGTGATAAAAGCCTATTTGGGGGAAGCTTACTGATGCTTGAATTTAAAAAAGTTTCTACCCATTATGGAAAAATACAAGCGTTACATGAAATTAGCTTGAATATCCAAAAAGGTGAGATTGTGACCTTAATCGGAGCAAATGGTGCAGGGAAAACAACGTTGCTCAGTACCCTTTGTGGCGACCCGCGTGCATCGGAAGGCCAAGTCATCTACCGAGGTGTGGATATTACTCAATTGCCAACGTCCAAAATTATGCGTGAAGACATTGCAATAGTGCCAGAAGGGCGGCGTGTCTTTTCTCGTATGACAGTGGAAGAGAACCTCGCAATGGGGGGCTTTTTTGCAAATCGCCAACAGTACCAAGAACGTATTGAGCGGGTTTATAAGCTGTTTCCAAGGCTGTATGAGCGCCGAAGTCAACGTTCAGGAACGATGTCAGGTGGGGAGCAACAAATGCTAGCGATAGGCCGTGCTTTAATGAGCCAGCCAGAGCTGCTGTTGCTTGATGAGCCGTCCCTAGGCCTTGCCCCCATTATTATTATGCAAATTTTCGATACAATTCAACAGCTACGCGAGGAAGGTATGACAATTTTCCTTGTCGAACAAAACGCCAATCAAGCGTTGAAACTCGCAGACCGTGGCTATGTGTTGGAAAATGGGCATATTGTGTTGGAAGATAGTGGAAAGGCGCTTTTAGCCAATGAAGCGGTAAGAAGCGCGTATTTGGGTGGATAGTTAAAAATGCTATACTGCGAACTATAGATAACTATAGCTCGCAGTATTCATTGCTCAATATTTTCTATATTATTTTTTGTGATTTTGATTTTAAGCTCATCTTTCTTATTATTTGTAAGCTTAAAAATATTTTTATAATTATTTGATTTGGTTTCGTTTTTATTTTCTTTATTTAAATGTGTTTTTCGTTCTACTGAAATTGAAAGATCTGGTAATGGACTACCAAATTCATCACCTGTGTTTATATATTCAAAGTTTTTATTTGCTGTAATAATACAACTTCCATTCTCTGTTTCTTTAATAGTAAAATTGGTTCTCATACTCTCAATTGAACTGTTATTTTTAGACTCTTGAGTCGCCCTTACACCTATATTGTAATGCTCATTTTTATTTATTTGATGTAAAAGAATTGTTGGTTCTGCAAGAAAGCCTTGATGAGCAATTTGCGATATCAGCTGGGCATTCTTCAACCCGAATTTTGCACTGAGAAACTTTGCATCTTTTATTTCTACTGAGTTTTCTTGGCGGTATGGTGTGTGTAAATAAATATTCATTCTATTGAAATCTTTGTTGAATTTATCAGATAGTTCTTTATCAAAAGTAAATTCATTAGATTCATAAATGTGACCAAGATGAGTAGATGTATAACTATCGTCCTTGTTCGGTTTGAATCCTGCTATTTTTGTTCTCAATATAATAGAAGTTGATTTTTCATCATGAATGATTTCTTTTTTATATTTATTATTAATGCTGAAATATTCTTTAATAAAAACAATATTATTTTCTAAATTTAATTCGCGTTTTCTATTTTTTATTGGCGATTTGAATAATTTCCAAAATGGTTCTAATGCTGTATTAATTCGGCAGATAAAACGGGCGAATCGATTTTTATTCGGTGTTTTACTATTTATTGTTTGAGGGTTTTTCGTAGAGTAAAGCATATTGTTATTAATTTTAGTCATGAAAGCTCACTTAGAGGTATATTTAAGTTCAGGTTAGGGTATCTCACTGGGATAATAAATTATTGCATAAATAGATAGTACCTAATCAGGGGATGATACGATGGTATGGCAGGTGATAATCTTATGAAGACGAATTTTAGTCATTTTAACTGTTAACTTTTCTACTTTTCTAGAATGTGAGGTATCTCCCATTTCAGCTATTTGCTTGTTTCTATGTGAAAAATTAAATGTATATACAACTTTTTCTCTAGAAACAGGGATCTACTTGTTGTTGTATAACTCCCTTGGTATTCCAACCTTCACACTTCCTACAAAATTTCAAATTTAAATGTATATACTTTGTGAAGTAAATGTATATATATTTAAATCATCGATAAACACTCTCAATGAATAGATAGTCTCGAGCAAGTTGATAGAAAATTAATTAGTTGATTTATAATCAATTAATTGGTTTGAAGACGCAGGTGCATCGCCACTAACTAGGTATCTCGCAGATTATTACAAATAAAATTGTTAATTTAAAGTTAATTAAAAATGGATGATAGGGGATACAACCATGTTAAATCGTACTGACTCAACTCGAGTGATCCGCGCACCACGTGGCAGTGAGAAAACCTGTAAAAGCTGGCTGACAGAAGCGGTATACCGCATGATCCAAAATAATTTAGACCCGGATGTTGCTGAGCACCCTCAAAGCTTAGTGGTCTATGGTGGCATCGGCCGTGCGGCACGTGATTGGGAATGCTATGACAAAATTTTAGATGTGCTAACAACGTTGGAAGATGACCAAACTTTGCTAGTGCAGTCAGGTAAACCCGTCGGTGTGTTCCCTACCCATCCAGATGCGCCGCGTGTATTGATTGCAAATTCAAATATTGTTCCTCACTGGGCGAATTGGGATCACTTTAATGAGTTAGATCGTAAAGGCTTAATGATGTATGGCCAAATGACGGCTGGTTCTTGGATCTACATTGGTTCTCAAGGGATCGTCCAAGGCACCTATGAAACGTTCGTTTCACTGGCCAAACAACACTTTAATGGTAACGCAGCAGGGCGTTGGATCTTAACGGGCGGTTTAGGTGGGATGGGCGGGGCGCAGCCGTTAGCAGCAACCATGGCGGGTTTTAGCATGATAGCGGTCGAATGTGATGAAAGCCGTATCGATTTTCGCCTAAGAACCCGTTATGTAGACAAAAAAGCGACTTCGCTTGATGAAGCCCTGCAATATATCGAAGAAGCCAAAGCCAATGGCCAACCCGTTTCTGTTGGGCTATTAGGTAATGCGGCTGATGTTTACAGTGAACTGGTGAAACGCAATATTACCCCTGATTCAGTCACCGACCAAACGAGTGCCCATGACCCAGTACACGGTTACTTACCACAGGGCTGGACACTCGCCCAATGGCGTGAAAAACAGCAAACTGCACCTGCCGAGGTAACCACAGCGGCGAAAAAAAGTATGGCCGTACAAGTGGATGCGATGCTAACGATGCAAAAACGAGGCTCAGCGGCTTTTGACTACGGCAACAATATTCGCCAAATGGCAAAAGATGAAGGGATTAGCAATGCCTTTGATTTCCCTGGTTTTGTTCCTGCTTATATCCGCCCACTATTTTGTGAAGGTGTTGGCCCATTCCGTTGGGTTGCGTTATCAGGTGACCCAGAAGATATCTATAAAACAGACCAAAAAGTAAAAGAATTATTACCCGATGACAAACACTTACATAATTGGCTCGATATGGCACGTGAACGTATCGCATTCCAAGGGCTTCCTGCTCGTATTTGTTGGGTAGGCTTAAAAGACAGAGAAAGATTGGGGCGTGCTTTCAACGAAATGGTGAAAAGTGGCGAGTTAAAGGGCCCGATTGTCATTGGTCGTGATCACTTAGATTCAGGCTCTGTTGCAAGCCCACACCGTGAAACGGAATCCATGAAAGATGGCTCTGATGCCGTATCAGACTGGCCTTTATTGAATGCACTGTTAAATACCGCTGGTGGTGCAACATGGGTCAGTTTACATCATGGTGGTGGTGTTGGAATGGGCTTCTCACAGCACTCGGGGGTTGTCATTGTGTGTGATGGAACCGATGCTGCAGATAAACGTTTAGCGCGTGTTTTACATAATGACCCTGCAACAGGTGTTATGCGTCATGCAGATGCAGGTTATGACATCGCCATTAACTGTGCGAAAGAGCAAGGGCTTAGTTTGCCTATGGTGAAGTAATGTCGTGTGCCAGCTGAAATTGAGCTGGCATCTTTCTGAAATAGAAGGAATTCAGTATGAATGCTGCGTTAACTCAGAAAAGACAAGGGCCACTGGCGGGGATCAAAGTGATCGATTTAAGCCGTGTGTTAGCCGGCCCTTATTGCACGGGTATGATGGCCGATCTCGGTGCTGAAGTGATCAAAATCGAAGTTCCCAACCACGGTGATGATAGCCGCCATTTAGGGCCATTCATTGATGGCGAAAGTGTTTATTACGGTTTGATTAACCGAGGTAAACGCAGTATTGAATTGGATCTTAAAGCGGACGAAGACCGGGCGATTCTATTCCAATTAATCCAAGAAAGTGATGTGGTAGTTGAAAACTTTCGCCCTGGTGTGACTCAACGACTTGGTATCGATTTCGATAGCTTGAAGCAGTACAACCCCCAATTAATCTACGCCAGTATTTCTGGTTTTGGACAAAATAGCCCATTAGCCAGTTATCCCGCTTATGACATCGTGGCACAAGCGATGTCGGGCCTAATGAGTGTCACGGGTTTCCCAGAAACGGGGCCAACACGTAGCGGTGAGTCAATTGGCGATGTGTGTGCAGGGATGTTTGCATCATGGGCGATAAGCAGTGCGTTATTTTCGCGAGAGCGTCATGGCGAAGCGGCACAGTATATTGATGTGGCGATGGTGGATGTCTTATTAAGCATGCAGTTAACTGGGCTTTCAAACCTATTTGCGAATGATAAGGCCCCGAGCTTAGTGGGGAACCGCCATCCAGTATCCACGCCATTCGATACCTATCAAGCAAAAGACGGTTTAGTGGTTATCGCGATTGCCAGTGAAAAGTTATTTCAACGCTTTTGCGAGTGTATGGAAAAAACGCAGTTATGCCACGACCCACGTTACCTTAATGACCCGAGTCGAACACAGCACCAAGCTGAGCTTCGAGAAGAAATCGAAAGTTGGACATGCCAAAAAACCGTTGAAGAGGTATGCGACATATTATTAAACGCGGGTGTGCCTGCCTCACCAATCCATAATTTACACCAAGCCACACAAAGTGAGCATGCCCAAGTGAGGCAAGTGCTAACACACCTGAATGACGGAGGAACGCCATTGGTTTCTCAACCGGTTTTTTTTAATGGAAAGAAACCTCATTCGACCCACCGGGCCCCGAAATTAGGTGAGGCAAACGCAGTTTATAAGCCAGCGAAAACAACAATTAAAAATGCGGAGACGATGCAATGAGTTTTGATATTAATGAAACAGAACAAGCCGTTGTGGATGCGATAGAAAAAGTTTGTCACGACATTTTACAGCCGAATGCACAAAGATACGATGAAACCGAAACCTTTTGCGCTGAAAGTTTACAAGCGTTGGGGGAAATGGGCTGTTGGGGAATTAATTTACCTGAACAGTATGGCGGTTTTGGTATTGGTAGTGTAGCGATGAGTAAGGTGGTAGAAGCGGTTGCAGCGGCTTGTGCTTCGACTTCATCGGCTCTAACAGCGCATTTTTTGGCGACAGATTCAATTCTGATTGGCGGTACAGAAGAGCAAAAACAGCATTGGTTACCAAAAGCCGCAGCTGGGGAATTATTAGGTGCATTTGGCTTAACTGAGCCAGCTGCTGGCTCTAACCCTGCAGATATGCGAACCGTGGCAACTCGTGAAAATGGTGGCTGGCGCATTCGGGGTAATAAACACTATATTACTAACGCCAAAGAAGCTGATTTCATCGTGTTATATGCGAAAACGGATATAGAAGCAGGGGCTCGCGGGATCAGCGCATTTATGATCCCTAAAGGCACGGAAGGTGTGGCATTTTCTCAACCTGAAAAAACCATGGGGTTACGGGGTAGCACCATTTATGAATTAGCACTGAATTGTTGGCTACCTGAATCTGCATTACTGGGAGAGGAAAACAAAGGGTTTCATACCGCCATGGAAGTTTTAGATAAAGGGCGCGTCGAAGTGGCCGCAACCTCATTAGGTATTGCTCGAGCCGCGATGGAAAGTGCTTTAGGCTGGGTAAAAGAACGCCAAATTGGTAAAAAGCCATTAGCGGCTTACCAAGGAACCCAATGGCGTATTGCGGATATGCACACGCAATTGGAAGCTGCTCGTATGTTGACTTGGCAAGCTGCGGAATTACGTGATTCAGGGGAACGTTTTAGTTTGCAATCTGCTACGGCAAAATTGTTTGCAGCTGAGTGCGCAGGTTTTGTTACGGATGCAGCATTACAGCTTCACGGAGGCTACGGTTATATTCGTGACCTGCCTCTCGAGCGTTATGTGCGGGATGCACGGATTTTACGAATTTTTGAAGGGACGTCAGAAATACAAAAAATTATTATTTCACGTGCCGTTTTAGACGCCCATTAAGTTATTTATCAGTATTGAGCCAGTAAGCGGGACAGGCGTTTACTGGTTTATGGAGCACCATAGGAAGCACTACCTGACAACAGGATCATGGAATTAAAAACACAACAACAATCAGGTTTAAGAATGTATTTCAATTAGTTATTTAGGGTGAATAACAGATAAAACATCACCCAGCGTAATGCTTAATAACTGTACCTTACAACTGTAGTTATTGCGGTTCCATTACGATTAATTGGTTCATTCTTTAAGCCAGCCTTGCTTAAAGAGGAGTTACCATGACAGTTTCAAACGACATCGCAACAGGGCAAAAAGCCCGGCAGGAGAATGTACCTTTAATCGAAGCGCGTTCCATCGACTACATTCCAGAGTCCGAGCGCCACGGCACCTTATCAAGCCAATTCACACTTTGGTTTGGTTCTAATTTGCAAATAACCGCAATTGTCACTGGTGCCTTGGCTGTGGTACTGGGTGGCGATGTATTCTGGTCATTAATAGGCTTATTTATTGGCCAATTATTAGGTGGTGCGGTGATGGCCTTGCATGCAGTGCAAGGGCCGAAATTGGGGCTACCACAAATGATTTCGAGCCGTGTACAGTTTGGCGTATATGGTGCAGTTATCCCTATCTTACTGGTTTGTATGATGTATGTCGGGTTTTCTGCTAGTGGTACTGTGCTGGCAGGGCAAGCAGTCGGTCAGTTATTACATGTGACGGATTGGGTGGGAATTATCATTTTTGGTGTGGTGATAATCGGCATCACAATTTGTGGTTATCGCATCATCCATATTTTAGGGAAAGTGGCGAGCGTTATAGGCGTAATTACGTTCTTCTATCTATTTTTCCGTCTGTTTTATATGAATGATGTCTCAATACTACTCGAAAACCGCCATTTTAGCTGGACGAACTTTCTATTAGCGATGTCATTGTCCGCTTCTTGGCAAATTGCATTTGGGCCTTATGTTGCTGACTATTCTCGCTATTTACCGACTAAAACTCCGACAATAAAAGCCTTTTTGGCCGTCGGTTCAGGTACAGTGATTGGTACGCAAGCATCGATGATTTTAGGGGTTTTTGCCGCAGCACTTGCCGGCAATCAATTTGCAGGTAACGAAGTCTCTTATATCGTAGGGTTAGGTAGCACAGGTTTAATCGCAGCGTTGCTGTACATCAGTATTTTTTATGGGAAAGTGACCATAACTGCACTGAATGCTTATGGTAGCTTTATGTCTATGGCAGCGATCTGGTGTGGTTTCCGAGGGAAAAGCCAAATTTCTCGCGGACAAAGGTTATTTTTCATCATTCTGATGGTGAGTTTCTCGACCGCTTTAGGGTTAGCAGGCCAGCACTCATTCTTAAAGTTATTCTCTGCTTTCTTGCTGTTTTTACTCGCATTTTTCACCCCTTGGAGTGCAATTAATCTCGTTGACTACTATTGGGTCACTAAAGGCCGCTACGATGTACCTGAGCTAGCTAATCCAAATGGCCGTTATGGACGTTGGAATAAAGTTGGGATTATCACTTACATCGTTGGGGTATTGATTCAATTGCCATTTATTTCCACGGGCTTCTATACCGGGCCTTTAGTCGAAAAACTGGGCGGGGTTGATATCTCATGGATTGTGGGTTTAGTCGCAACCAGCGTTATTTACTATGTGGCGATTAAAAAATGGCCTATGTCAGTGGCAGACAGATTGATATTACCTACGAGTAAATAACCATTTCATAAAAAATTAGCATTCAAAATAGTAAAAATTGAGATAGCCAGTAGCAGTGTGAATATCACTGTTACGGTTTCTCTCAACCTAAAAAACGATTTTAGAACATTACCATACCCACCAATCGCTGAAGAATTGGGATAGGAGTTGCTATGAAAATTTTAGTCGCAGTGAAGCGAGTGATAGACCATAACGTCAAAATAAGAGTGAAAGCCGATGGTTCAGGAGTTGAGCTGGCAAATGTCAAAATGGCCATCAACCCCTTCGATGAAATTGCCGTCGAAGAAGCTGTACGTTTGAAAGAGGCGGGAAAAGCGGCAGAAGTTATTGCTGTTTCCGTTGGTGATATTGGTTATCAAGATACATTACGCAGTGCGATGGCGATTGGGGCAGATCGCGGGGTTTTAGTCCAAAAGCCGGAAGAGTTAACCTTAGAACCACTGGATATTGCACGTTTACTTCAACAAATTGTGCAAAAGGAACAGCCAGATCTTATTTTATTAGGCAAACAAGCGATTGATGATGACTGTAATCAAATCGGCCAAATGCTTAGTGCATTATTGGACTATCCGCAGGCAACATTTGCCTCACAAGTGAAGCTTGAAGGCCAATTATTGCAAGTGACAAGGGAAATTGATGGTGGCTTAGAAACGTTAGAGATGCCATTACCAGCGGTTATCACAACGGACTTACGGCTCAATGAACCTCGTTATGCTACTTTGCCTAATATCATGAAAGCTAAGAAAAAAACGTTAGATATTATCGATATTGCTGAGATGGATTTTACGCCATTAGGGCAAATTAAAACGCTGAGTGTCTCAGAACCTAAAAAACGAGCGGGGCAATGCACATTGTTAAGCAGCGCGACAGAGCTAGTTAGTGCATTACAAGCGAAAGAAGTGATTTAATCGAGGAAAATATCTATGAGCCAAATATCGGTATTAGTGGTTGTCGAACATGATAATCAAACAATAAAAACATCTACTTATCATAGTATTAACGCTGCAAAGCAACTTCTCACAGCTGGTGGTCATTTGCACTTATTAGTTGCAGGAAGTGAGACGGAACAGGTCGCTCAGTCAGCTGCAAGTATACAGGGCGTGAGTAAAGTCCTAGAAATACAATCAGATAACCTTAAAAACCAACTTGCAGAGCCGATGGGCCATGCAGTGGCAAGTATCGCAAAAGAATATACCCATTTACTGTTTCCAGCGACGACATTTGGTAAAAACATTGCTCCACGGGTTGCGGCAACGTTAGGGATCGCACAAATTTCAGACATTACCCAAGTTATTGATCCTCAAGCTTTTATTAGGCCTATTTATGCAGGAAATGCGTTAGCAACAGTACAAAATAATGGCCAGCAGGTGGTCATTACAGTGCGTAGTTCGGCATTTTCTGGGGGATATGAAGCGCAAAATCATGCTGAAATTGAAAAAGTCTCCTTTGCTGATATTCCCTTGCGTAGTCAGTTAAAAAGCCAATCTCTAACCCAAGTAAGCCGTGCGGAATTGAGTTCTGCAAAAGTGGTTATTTCAGGGGGGAGAGGTTTGAGTTCAGGTGACAACTTTGCGTTATTGGAAACGATAGCTGACAAACTTAGCGCTGCGGTGGGTGCTTCACGTGCTGCGGTAGATGCTGGTTTTGTTCCAAATGACTACCAAGTAGGACAAACAGGGAAAATCGTTGCACCCGATTTATATATCGCAGTAGGGATTTCCGGGGCAATTCAACATGTTGCTGGTATGAAGGAAAGTAAAGTGATCGTTGCTATTAATAGTGATCCTGAGGCACCGATTTTCCAAGTCGCGGATTATGGCATTGTTGGCGATCTATTTGAGATCTTACCGGAATTTGACAAAGCATTAGCGTAAGAGGTGGACAAATGGCTATCGACAATATTGATAAGATAAACGAGGCTCCCGAGCGGGAATCGATGGAGTTCGATGTCCTGATTGTCGGTGGTGGACCCGCAGGGTTATCTGCAGCAATACGATTAAAGCAGCTAGCAGCAGAGAAAGGCACAGAGATATCAGTTTGTTTAATTGATAAAGGTGCGCAGATAGGTGCTCATATTTTATCTGGCGCGGTGATAGACCCTCGGGCTCTTGATGAATTGCTGCCAGATTGGCAACAAAAGGTGTCGGCTTCTTTAACCCCTGTAAACCATGACCGTTTTTTATGGTTGAAAGAAAATAAAGCGAGCCATTTACCTCTATCTTTATTGCCAAGCTGTTTGAAAAATAATGGCAACCTCATTGGTAGCTTAGGGCAGATAAGTGCTGCACTTGCCGTTGAGGCTGAAAGATTAGGTGTTGATGTTTTTGCCGGATTTGCTGCCACTGACGTGCTGTTTGATGATAAAAACCAAGTAATAGGCGTCACCACCGGAGACATGGGGCTGGATAAATCAGGCAACCCAACAGCGATGTACCAACCAGGTATGAATTTACTGGCAAAAATGACCTTTTTTGCGGAAGGGTGCCGTGGCCAGCTAGGTAAGAGATTGATAAATCATTTTAATTTAGCCGCAGAGAGCGGTAAACAAACCTATGGCTTGGGCATCAAAGAGATTTGGCAAATTCCCAAAGAGCAACACCAAGCAGGGCTGGTTGTGCATTCTGTTGGTTGGCCCCTAGATAACCACACCTATGGCGGCGGCTTTGCTTATCACTATGGAGATAACTTAGTCGCAGTGGGTTTGGTAGTCGGGTTAAATTATGAAAACCCTTATTTATCACCGTTTGATGAGTTTCAGCGTTTAAAGACCCACCCTGAGTTTAGTGCTTTTTTATCAGGGGGAGAGCGTATTAGCTATGGCGCTAGAACGATGGTGGCCGGTGGGCTGGCCGCGTTACCTGAATTGAGCTTTCCCGGTGGTGTATTAATCGGTGATGATGCAGGTTTTCTTAATGCAGCTCGAATTAAAGGTACACACTGTGCAGTGAAAAGTGGGTTATTAGCAGCAGAAGCCTGGTTCAGTGCTAACCAGAATGGAATGGTTGACTATTCACAGTTTAAAAAACAATTTCGCCAGCTATTTGAAGAGAGCTGGCTATATCAAGAACTTTATCAAACACGCAATTTTAAACCCTATATGAAAAAAGGGTTAGTGATTGGGTCAATGTTATTTGGTGCGGAACAATTGTTATTAAAAGGCCGTAGTCCGTGGACTTTAAAGCTAAAACACGCAGACCATGAAGGAATAAAAGAAGCACGAAATTTTTCGCCAATAAATTACCCAAAACCCGATGGAAAATTAATTTTTGATAAGCCTTCTTCCGTGTTTTTATCGAATACGAATCATGAAGAGGAACAACCCTGCCATTTAAAATTGGCGGATATTAATGTCCCTATCCAAGTTAATTTAATGAAATATGCTGCGCCCGAGACGCGTTATTGCCCCGCGGGAGTCTATGAAATTGTAGAGGATAAGAGCGAAGAAAAACTGCAAATTAATGCGCAAAACTGCCTACATTGTAAGGCTTGTGATATTAAAGACCCGTTACAGAATATCACTTGGACAGCCCCGCAAGGAGGCGAAGGCCCTATTTATCAGGGAATGTAAAACGAATTTGTTGTGATGTAGTTGTGCTTGATATTTTTGTTTTATCAGTCGCTTTGGGGCAATTTTGCCCCATTTTTTTATTTTGCATTAATTCTCAATTCGCGAATGTAATTTTAATTTGTAACGCGAGCCAGCTGTGATCATATTAACGTAGCTAATTAGAGTGCTACCTGTCCAAGTGCGACGGCTAAGTTGTAAGCAAGGTGAGTTTTCTTTAATTGATAATGATTGAGCAATGGATTTTGTGGCTAATGCGGCTTCAATAGTATGTTCCATTTCACTAACAGGAAAATGGCGTTGTAAATAACCGCTCGGCGTTTCAGTGTCACCATATTTTTGCTTAACAAAATCAGGCACAATGGCATGATTAACATAGCGTTCTTCTAACATTAAAGGAATATCATTTTCAAAATGTAGAACTTTACAGTAACCCACATCACTTCCTTCACTAATTCCTAGCTGTAGCGCGATTTCTGCTGATGCCGAAATAATTTTAAGCTGTAATTGGTGACCGCTATATTTATTACCGCTTGTTGAAATTTCATCAAAAATATCAAATGCTTTTGTAACGGGGAGTTCATGTTTTTGAGTGGCAACAAATGTGCCTTTTCCTGCAATACGATTCAAGATCCCTTTTTGGCTTAACTCGGAAATGGCCTTATTCACCGTCATACGGCTCACATTAAATTGAGCGCACAGCTCAAGTTCTGTGGGAATTTGAGTTTCAGGCTTAAAAATTCCTAAATCAATACTGCGTAAAATGTAAGACTGAATTTGCTTATATGCAGGTTGTGATGTCATCGCTGTCATTCAAAATTATTGTTAAAGGAAGGAGTGGTAAAATTGTTTTATTGCCACATTTCACTCACAAACTTTGTATGTAATGCAGTTTATCAGTAATTATGGGCTTTGCTAGTTATACTCGTCATACTTCACGTTGCCGTGTTGTTGACTGCACTCATTCGCACTAGTCACCTACTGGTGTAGGCTCCTAGCGTCTCATTCATTTGTCGCCTAACTGCACCATGAATTATTTAGAGTATAACGCCTAAGATAATTGGCGGTTAAAGGCGTTAATCATTGTCTGAATTATTTTATTATAAGGTAAGTTTTGCTAGGGCTATATACCTTTATTTATTATCATAATGTTAAATTTACTTAGCAAATTAGGCACTATTCATGCGAGCTCAATATTTCCATGTCAATCTTACTCAGTGTGATTATCGAAATGTCAGCCCAATGGGGATGGTAAGACTGATTGCTTGTGAAAAAGTATTTTTCTTTAATCAGGATGATTTTTCAAATAGCGAAATTTTTTTAGAGCGCATACAGCAAGGTGACTCATTGATAATTTGCGCAGAAGAGATGAACGATGGAAGCTATTGGGTTAAATGGGTTTACCATGAAAAGCATGGTCGTTTAGAGCCTGACAGAACAGTCGGTTTTACTCGAAAGTTAGGAATACAATATTTAGTTTCATTGTTGTTAATGATGCTAATTCCTGCAGTGTATTACTGTTTTATTAATGCAGATGATAGTTTCTTAATGATCATCCTAGTGGCAATTCTAGGTTTAGCAGCTTTCGGCGGGATCGTTCTGTTTGGCCTTGCATTGGCCGAAACCAAATATATTTTAAGTCCAAAACGAAAGCGAATTTTAAAGGCGTTGGATTTGGTTATTGATGGGCAATACCAAAAAAGCGAGCAAGAGCAGGAAATTAACATTCCAGGGATTAAAACCTCGAAAGCCAAAGCCCGTAAATTGCGTCAATCAGTCGATAATTATCGTGATAAAGCGTCACTACTCACCACTCGTGGGAAGGTTAATATTACCTCAACCCTTAGCTTAACCGTTGCAAGAGGGGATACAGAACAAAAGCTTAATCATATCGGCTTGCAGATTAATAAAAGCCATATGGATGTTTTGGTTTCAGCTAATGAGCCATTATTTAACAACCATAATCTCTTTATTGCCCAAGGTGACGAACTTGAGGTTTTTCATAAAAATATCCAAGCGCATTCAAAAGATCAGGTAATTTTTGGTATTTACAATCACCAAGACGGACTTGCCTATAGCTTGATTGGTAAGGGGGCTCCTCAAGAACGAGGTTTTTATTTCGGGCTGTGGGGGTTCGTTTGCTTACTTTTAATGTTCTTTGTCTTTATGGCCGGAGGGTTATCAATTTCCGAAACCCTAGAGAAAGGCGGATATTGGGATTATTGGGACTGGGTTAATATTGTGGATACAGGTGTGCTATTTATCAGTTTCGCAGTAACGATTTTATTCGGTATCAGTTTTCTTATTGCTTTGTGCGTGGCGATATATTTTAAATTATCTCAGCGTGGAAGTGGGTATTATCAAGCGCAATATATTTTGAAGCATTTACGTCGTAATAATGGCCAAACGGATTATGTGACGGAGGTGCGCTCATGAACCCATTTCTGAGTAAACGTTTTCTCTTTTTGGCTTTGGTGTTTGCACTAAGTCTCGCTTTCACTTTTATTATTTTTATTCGTGCTGGTACGGTTGATTGGCAGTGGAAAAACCACAATAAAAATAGCTTCCCGATTGGTAGTTATGATTTTGCAACAACATTTCCAGCAGAAAATGGGATGCTAATTGTAGCTAAAAAAAGTGGCCGTTCTAATTATTATTACTCTTCTTATAATACTTATATGCCTTCAAGCGAATATGATAACCAGATTTTATTTGCAGATAATAATGGCGTGCATTTTATTACTCATAGCGATCAAAGTTTCTATAATGCGGTTTGTGAAAGAAAACAATGTTTAATGATGTTCAGTGATGGCTATCAAAAAATTAACTTAACTGATTTTTCAGTGAGTGAATTTACACCTTGGAGTAAAAAAACTGGCAAGCTATTTTCAACGTTGATTATGGGAAAAATCTACTTATCTAAAAGCTCTCCTTTCTATGTTGTTGCGGATAATGAAAATATTTTTATCAGTGCTGATAAAGGAATGACATGGGAACATTTTATGAATGTTCGAGATTTAGCCAAGTCATTATATCCTGAAGAAATTGAAGGAAATTCAAATTTTTCTTATGCAACATATCGAGATAAAATAGTGATGTGGTATAGCTATGGCAACCAAATGGGATCATTAGAAGTTATTATGGATATCTCAACAAAACAGGTTATTAGCAGTAAATGGCTGCCTGTCAGGATCAATGAATCAGCACAAAATCGTAATGGTGATATTTTTGTAGTTGCTCAAGAGCCCTCACGTCGCTTATTTTCTTTGATGCAATTTCATACTAATGGTCATTTTGAGGTGATGGCAGAAAGCGGTTATAACCACATGAACAGCTTAGAAGTCGGCAATCAAGGTTTAATTGTTTCGAATATAGTTAGAGGTTCGCAACAATATTTAATGATGGATTTTGCCACGAAAGAGATCCGTTATCGTCCTCAGTTTCCTTTGTATAACAAAATATACAATATGGCGGATCAATCCTTAATTGAAATAGAAAGTACTTATTCGAATGAAGATAAATTAACTAAGGGAGCTCAAGTTTCTTATCAATCTTTGCATTGATACCTAGTGATGGTTTAGTGCGTTCTCATTCAAGAAGGATAGGGGAAAACCCTATCCTTTTTTGTCATTATAGTGCGCGTTGTTTAGGTAACAAAATAACCGCGGTAGCTGCGATGACGGCAACGATAGCAAAAGCAATAAAATTCCAGCTAGTGGCAATCCCCAGGCTAGCGATATAAGCACCAAACATAGGGCCTGTCATTGCGCCAATTCGAGAAAAACTGAGGGCCCAACCTGTTGCGGAAGCTCGTGCATTGGATGGATAATAATTGGCAATATAACCCGTTAATATGAGTGCGGCAGAAATACTTCCAACACCTGCAAAAGCCACGAGAACGTAATTCATATAGATATTTTGCTTGAATATCAAGCAACCCACACCGATTGCACCCAGTAAAAAGAAAAATGCGACAGAATTACGTACGCCATATTTATCTGCAATTTTTCCGAGAAATAATCCACCTAATGCGGAGGCTAAACTGAACACAATTAAAAATGTTAAACTAGAGCCAAGGTTATAACCTTCTTTTCGCATAATAGATGGCAGCCAAGTATTTAACCCGTAAACTAATAGCATCCCACAGAATAATGCAACCCAGAAGCAAGCGGTGGCACGCAAATGACGCCAAGCAAATACGACTGCTACAATCTCTTTAATACTTTGTGATTTATGTTGCACATATTCTGAAGATGATTGGTAATCAATGTCGAGTTTTTTAGCGAGAGTTTGAGCTTCAGAATGTAAGCCCTTGTGTGTCAAATATTCTAATGACTCAGGCAGAATACGCGCCATTGGCCAAATAAGTAATAGAGGTAATGCACCAAATGCAATCACGCTACGCCAACCAAAGTGTTCTAATAACCACATTGCGACGAGCGCGGCACTTAATATACCTAATGAATATCCTGAATACATAATTCCATAGTTAAAAGAGCGTTTTTCTGTTGGGGAATATTCAATCGTGAGTGCCGCTGCAACAGGAATAACTCCTCCTAAACCAATGCCACCAATAAAACGCATTAAACCAAAAAGCCAAGGTGTTGGTGCGAATGCTGCGCCTAACATGGTCAATGAAAATAAGGTAACACAAGCAAGTAACATGCGGCGCCGACCATACAATTCACTCAAAGTACCGATGATAAACGCGCCGAAAAACATCCCAACAAGCGCATAGCTACTCAAAGCACCTAGTTCTAGAGGAGATAAATTCCACTGTTTATATTCAGCAAGTGTAGGTAAAACTGCCCCCATAACACCGACATCATAACCTTCAAATAAAATACTCATCCAACAAATGAGTAAAACTTTAGATGTTGTTTTTGTAGAACCAAATGATTTCACTGCGATTGTTTGCATTGTCATGGCTAACTCTCTTATGGTGAGGGTTTGATTTTTTTAATTACAAGCCTATTTCTTGAGTCCAAGGTGACTTAGTTACACTCAACGTTTCTAAGGTAAAGTACAATGCTTAATGTTAACTAAAGGTTAAATTAATGCAGGAAATGGATATAGTTTGCAGTAAATCTGCACATGCAAGATGAGAAAGGCCTCTTTCCAATGACACATTGAAAAAATAGACAACTTTAACTTATTATATGGAAATATAACCGCTAATTAGGAAATTATAATTAGAATCCAATAAATACAGTTAATACTATACATTACTAATTATACGTGGCCATATTAGATATCATCACTAAAGATTACTAATTAAATCATTTCCTCTAAATCTATCAATACATAATCAAACGGTTGATTTTATTTTGGAAAACCATTTTAGTAAACCCTAGTTACTTTATGAATACTATAGTAATTGAAAGTAAAACTAAATATAAGATAAAAAATAAGTAATCTTGACTAGATTCGGTTTTTCATTTAATGCAAAATAACAATGCAAAAATTAATTCTAATTCTAATTTTCTTTTAATTGAGATAGCTAAATGAATATATCCAAAATCAGCATTGCATCAATTTTTATTGCAAGTGCATTATTAACCGGTTGTGCTAAAGAATCTTCTCGTTCCTTAGCCGTAGAAAAAGTTGCAACATATAACACGCAATATTCAGGTCCTAAAAGCCCAATATCAATAGGGAAATTTGATAATCGTTCTAGTTATATGAATGGCATTTTCTCTGATGGCGTTGATCGCTTAGGTAATCAATCTAAAACTATTTTGATGACACATTTGCAGCAAACGGGGCGTTTTAATGTATTAGACCGTGCAAATATGCAAGAACTTAAAGAAGAAGCTGGAATTAAAGGCCAATCGCAACAGTTAAAAGGTGCAACTTACGTGATTACTGGTGATGTGACTGAATTTGGGCGAAAAGAAGTAGGAGATCGCCAGTTATTCGGTATTTTAGGGCGTGGAAAATCACAAGTCGCTTATGCCAAAGTTAATTTAAACGTTGTTAATGTTCAAACATCTGAAGTGGTATTTTCTTCACAAGGTGCTGGTGAATATGAATTATCAAATAGGGAAGTGATTGGTTTTGGTGGCACAGCCAGTTATGACTCAACTTTAAATGGCAAAGTATTAGATTTAGCAATTAGGGAAGCTGTAAATAACTTAGTTTCTGGTATTGAAAGTGGTGCATGGCAGCCAGCTAAATAAGGGAATAACATGAAAATTAAATTATTGGCTGTTTTAGCCGGTACTATTTTATTAAATGGCTGTGCTAATGAACCAAAACCGCTATATCACTGGGACGGTTATCAAACAACGGTTTACCAATATTACCAACAAACAGAAACTGGCCCTCAAGAACAAATTCAAGCTTTGAAAAAGAATTTGGAAATGAGTAAAGCAAATGGTTTGGCAACTCCACCGGGGCTGCATGCGCATTTAGGGTTATTGTATTCAACAACCGGAGCGATTGATCTTGCAATGCAAGAATTTACTGCAGAAAAAGCATTGTATCCAGAATCTGCGGCTTACATGGATTTTCTCATGAAGAATAAAGGAAAAGTAAAATGAAACATTTACTTATAGTCTGTGGATTGATAATGACATGGTTATTAACGGGGTGTGCTCAGCCAACGAAAGTTGATTACACGGCATTTAATCAAAGTAAGCCCAAAAGTATTCTGGTGCTGTTACCACAAAATAGCTCACCAGAAGTACAAGCCAGTCATGGATTATTATCACAAACGACGCTTCCTTTAGCTGAAGCGGGTTATTATGTTTTCCCTGTTGCTGTTGTTGAAGAAACATTTAAGCAAAATGGGATAACAAATGCGGGCGATATTCAGGCTGTTCCACCTGCAAAATTGCGCGAAATTTTTGGTACTGATGCAGTACTTTATTTGAATATTACTGAGTATGGTACAAGTTATCAGGTCATTTCTAGTGACACTCGGGTCACCGCGGATGCGAAATTGGTTGATGCCAGAACAGGGACATTATTATGGAGTGGCTCCGCGACGGCATCGAGTGCTGAAAATAATTCTTCCTCAAATGGCATTATTGGAGCATTAGTTTCAGCGGTTGTTAACCAAATCGTAGATACAATGACGGACAAAAGCTATGCAATTGCGGGTATAACAAGTGTCAGGTTATTATCTGCAGGTAAGCCTAATGGTATCTTATATGGGCCTAGATCACCTAAATATGGCAAAGATGCTCAGTAATTATTAATTGATTGAATAATGGGTAAAATAAAAAATATTTTACCAATTTAACTTAAGTTGCAATAAGTTTAAGCTAAATTAACCTGTGCAATTATCTAATTACATTATTTATGTATATCTTAATTGGTGTGATTAAGCGAAAAATCATCATATTAAATTCTTAATTTGATATAGAGATTAATACTGTGATTTAAGTCAAGTTGTTTTGGCCTATATCAAGAATAGTGTGATATAGGTACAATATTATGACAATGGCGATTACTTTGGTAATACAACTGTTATATATATAATGGCAGTCGGTTGTACTAATTCCTCGTTGATAGGAGTCATAGTATGTTCTTGTTAAACGAATCACTTATATCAAGGTATTTCTTCTATATGAAGAAATGGTTCAATATTGATATTTCCTTAGCCTTCTTCTTTCCAAATAAATAACCTTTCTTTTTTCTTTCCTTAAAGTTTTTTTAACTTATTTCATTATAGGTTAAATCTCTAATATTTATTATTTAATGAAAAATTAAAGGTATTATCATGGCTAAAAGAATTGTAGAACCATTCCGTATTAAAATGGTAGAAAATATCCGTATTCCATCAAGAGAAGAACGCGAAGCAGCGCTAAAAGAAGCAGGATATAACCCATTTTTACTGCCAAGTAGTGCGGTTTATATTGATTTATTAACTGACTCAGGCACCAATGCGATGAGTGACCACCAGTGGGCAGCAATGATCACCGGTGATGAAGCATATGCAGGATCTCGTAACTATTATGATTTAAAAGATAAAGTGAAAGAGATGTTTGACTATGATTATATCATTCCTGCTCACCAAGGTCGCGGTGCTGAAAATATGTTGTTCCCTGTATTATTGAAAGTTAAACAGGAACAAGGCGGCGCAAAAAAACCTGTATTTATTTCTAACTTCCACTTTGATACAACCGCAGCGCACGTTGAATTAAACGGTTGTAAAGCAATTAATATTGTTACCGAAAAAGCCTATGACTCGGATACTTATGATGACTGGAAAGGTAACTTTGATATTCAAAAATTAAAAGATAATATTGCAAAGCATGGTGCAGAAAACGTTGTGGCTATCGTTTCTACAGTAACTTGTAATAGTGCGGGCGGTCAGCCAGTATCTATGGCTAACCTAAAAGAAGTTTATGAAATTGCAAAACAACATAATATTTTTGTTGTTATGGACTCTGCGCGCTTCTGTGAAAATGCGTATTTTATTAAAGAACGTGATCCTAAATATAAAAATTCTACTATCAAAGAAATCATTCTCGATATGTATAAATATGCTGATGCATTAACAATGTCAGCGAAAAAAGACCCATTATTAAATATTGGTGGGTTAGTCAGTATTAAAAATGATGAAAAAATCTTTACCTTAGCAAGACAGCGTTGCGTACCAATGGAAGGTTTCGTGACTTATGGTGGTCTTGCAGGGCGTGATATGGCAGCAATGGTACAGGGGCTTGAAGAAGGGGCTGGAGAAGAATATCTGCATTATCGTATTGGCCAAGTTAAATATTTAGGTGACCGTTTACGTGAAGGTGGTATTTCAATTCAGTATCCTACAGGCGGCCATGCGGTATTTGTTGACTGTAAGAAACTTGTTCCACATATTCCAGGTGATCAGTTCCCAGCTCAAGCGGTAATTAACGCACTTTATTTAGAATCAGGTGTTCGTGCGGTTGAAATTGGTTCATTCTTATTAGGCCGTGATCCTGAAACGGGTAAACAAAAACATGCTGATATGGAGTTTATGCGATTAACGATTGCTAGACGGGTTTATACCAATGACCACATGGATTACATTGCAGATGCTCTGATTGGCTTAAAAGATAAATTTGCAACCCTAAAAGGGCTAGATTTCGAATATGAACCGCCAGTATTAAGACACTTTACTGCGAGATTAAAACCAATTAAATAATAGGTTGTTCTTATGGTTCCCGTGCAATGCGGGAACCTCATCCTTATTCTTAAGGTAAACACCATGAATAATTCGGCAGCCAAGAAAGAACCCTCCATAATGGTAGGGGGTTTTGTGCTAGGCGGTGCCATGATAGGGGCAGGAATGTTTAGTTTGCCTACTATTATGGCAGGAGCTTGGTTTATTAACTCTGTAGTTATTTTATTAATTGTTTGCTTTTTTATGTTTCACTCTGGAATATATATTCTAGAATGTATATCAAAATATGGTTCAGGAACGAATTACTTTTTTATATCTAAAGAACTATTACCAAAATGGGCATGTTACATTGCCAATATAGCATTAATATTTGTACTTTATATATTAATATATGCCTATATATCTGCAGCAGGTTCAGTTATTAAAGAAGCCGCTGCCATTTACGGATACAGCATAAATCTAAGATTGATATTTATTTTATTCACCTTAATCTTAGGCGCGAGTATTTGGTGGAGTGGTATCGGGGCAAGTCGTTTAACATCACTATTTTTATTTATCAAAATAATTTTGTTTGTACTGGCTTTCTCTGGACTATTTCTTATTGTTAAAACAGACTTACTGTTAACCTCACCAGTAGAAGGTGGGCAAGCATCATTACTACCATTTGTTTTTATTATTATTCCCTATGCAATCACATCTTTTGGTTATCATGGTAACGTTTGTAGCTTATATAAGTTATACCATGAGAATGAAAGAAAGGTTGTTAAGAGCTGTATTATTGGTTGTGTTTTGGCATTGGTTCTCTATTTTCTATGGATATTAGGAACGATGGGAAACCTACCTAGACCTGAGTTTTTAACTATTATCAATAAAGGTGGTAATTTAGATGCATTTATTGAATCACTATATGCAGTACTCAATAGCAAAAATATCGCAACATTCTTACTGTGGTTCTCTATTAGTGCTGTATTTTGTTCATTCTTAGGCGTCGCAATTGGGTTATTTGATTACATTCTTGCTTCGTTGAATTTTAAGGACAACCCATCGGGTAGAATGAAATCTGCATTATTATGCTTCTTGCCACCACTTATTCTTTGCATGTTATTCCCAAATGGTTTTTTAATCGCTATAGCTTATGCAGGTATGGCTGCATGTATCTGGGCAATTATTTGCCCTGCTGTTATGGCATTAAAAGTAAGAGAACGTTTTCCTGATTCTAGATTCAAAGTGTGGGGCGGAAAAGGGTTAATTTATGCCGTTATCGCCTTTGGAGTCGTCGGCATTATTTGCCAATTGTTAGCGCAGTTTAATTTGTTACCGATATACCGTTAATTTTTCAAAACACAGGCTGTAAAATAACTGCAAAGGTACAGTGAGGGTTCGCTGTACCTTTTTTCCTATCCAACGATACGATGGTTTGTGGCTAATATTGAAAGATGACGGTTTTTTTAAAATACATTTTAATATTTTGTCCTTGATAAACAATGGGCTTAAAGACCATTTTTTTAATCGCTTTAACCGCTTCTTCTTTAAAACCTAAATCAGGAATTTTATTATTTAGTATTTCAACGGACTCAATTTGACCATCTAATCCAACTAATAGCCGGAGTTGTACTTTAACCACTTTTGTATAACCTAAGGAGCGAGCCTCTTTCGGATACTTAGGGGTTGCATCCTGTAAAATTGTATAGGAAATACCACTCGAACCGAGTGCAGTATAACTTCCATCACCATTATCCGAAAATTGGCTATTACCAGATAATATATTATTCCCTTTACCACTTTGATTACTCTCTGAAGCGGATGGGTTTGCGGAAGAATGATTTTCATCAGTTAAATTAGATGGCATTTCTTTAGCCGTTTCTTGTGAGCCTTGTTGCATCTCATGGCTTATCTTATTAGCAATAAGTTGATTTTCTGTGTTATTTCGAGAGTTATTGTTCAGTAATTTACTTTGCTTTTCTTGTTTTTTTCCTTGTACAGACTGACTGATTTCCGGTTTTGTATTTACTTTTGTTTTTTGCGTGAGTAAAGGCGATTCAATCGTGTTATCAACGGGAACATTCACTGGAATCAATGAATTTTTAAGTTGAGCTTTTGAAGGTATTTTACTTTCATTCGGTTGAGACTTGCTAACCTGCTTCTGTTGGGAAGCAGCTTCAGCCTTCGAGGGGGATTCTGATACAACTTCTTGTAATTGCGCTTGTCTCTTACTACTTTGTTCTCCTGTGCCCCCTGAAGAGCCCATTGCTCCCCCTAGAGATAAAGTTATCGTTTCCGTCCCTTCCACTATAGGTACCGCCCTACCTATTTGTAGGGCGATAAACATAATGACAATGATATGGATAACGAGTGACAGCGCTAAAGCAAGTTTATAACGAAAAAACGGGTGTATAGTCACTGAAACGTTTCCTGTTTAAATCAGTAGGTAGCTTTAATACCTGCGAAGAATGAGCGCTCATTTCCAGGAATCAATGAACCATAACCTGCAGTAACATAGTCGTAGTAAGTTTTATTCATTAAGTTAGTGACGCCACCATATAATTCGATATGTTCAATTGGTGTGTAACGAACACTGAGGTCAATGAGCTCACGTGATTTAACAACGCCATCTTCCTCTTTATTGGCATCAGAAAGGAAATTATTGTACGAACCGTAATAGGTGTACTGAATATCTCCCGATAAATCTTCGGTGAAGTCGTATTTTACTTTTAGCTTAACGGAGTGCTCTGGCACTTTAGTTAAACCACTTTTTGTGTAATCAATGGTATTTTTGCCGTTTTCTTCCAAAAACTGACGGCCATGGTTGTTATAATCAGAACGCCCTCTGAGCCATGAATAGGATTCTTGGAAAGTGAAATCACCGAGTGTCTGTTGGAAGTCAACATCAGCTCCCCAGCGACGAGTTTTTAACAAGTTCATTGTCTTCGCATCATTGACACTAGTGAGATAAATACGATTTAGCTGGTTATTCGTATTGGATGTCCAGAACGTGACATTGACAGTACTAAACGCTAGTTTGTCTCTTAAACCGACTTCAAATAAGTCATATTTTTCATCTTCGGCCTTAGTGGGAGTGTAAATTTTCTCACCATTGACGACAGATTGGTCGCTGATTTGCAAGCCATCGGGAAGGGTGTAGCCTCGTTCGTATCGCCCATAAATTCGGCCAGTATCGCGATAAAGGTAAGCAAGAGAAAGTTCAGCTGCGGTATTCCAACGGTCTGAAGTACCAGACCCATTTACTGTGCCACTTTTATCAAATGACCATTCCGACAATTCACGTCTCAACCCTTGAGTAAATACAAATTGATCTGATTTTAGGCTGTTAAGGACATAAATTGCCTTTGTTGTTTTATCATAATCAAAATTATGAGGAACCCCATAATATCGGCCTTTACTGTCTTTTTTATAGCTCCCAATATAATGAATAGAAGCCTTTTGTTTTGCATAATCTACACCAAAAAGTAGATTGCTATCATCGAGATAGCCGATATCTAATTTGATTTTTGTTCCATGGCTTTTTTGATTAACTTTTTGTTCCCAGTTGGCATTATTAGTATAAAAACCATCAGTGTAGAAAACATCTGTAGCAAAATTGAGTTTTTCAGTAAGTGCATTTTGGTAACTTAAATTATAGCTATCGACTTCGCGGTCACCGATCAGATAACCGCTGATTGTTTTTTTAATTAGTTTACCATTCTCATCAATACCGACAGTGACGGTTTTGTCTGGTGGAACGTAGTCTTTTCCATACTTTTTGATATTACGTGATGTGAGCGTTTTCACGTATTGAGAACTTTCAGTGAGATGACTTCCTCGTAACATGAGGCTTTGATCTGGGGTAAGATCCCATCTTCCACCTAATGAATAATATTCTGAATTACGGTAGGTATCTTTATAGTAAAGATCACGATTTAGTTTACTGGCAGTACCTAAAATTGAAAACTTATCATTAACCCGAGCGCCCAAATTGGCATTTAAGCGATATCCTTCTGAGTTCCATTCAGATAAAACACTTGTTTTTGGATCAGCCATACTTCTCAGATTTGAAGTGATATTAATGACGCCACCGGCAGTCCCTGAGCCGTAAATAACGCTTCCACCACCGGGAATGATCTCAATACGCTCAAGTTGTTCAACGGGAATAATATCGTAGTTAGTGGTATAAGGGTGATTTGCTAATGTGGTAATTGGAGCCCCATCAAGTAATACTTGTAGGTTACGTTGTGAGGTTTCAGCCCCTTGTCCCCGCAAGTCAATATTACCTTGTCCAGAGGTATCGACACTAATACCAGGAACGGATTTAAGCACATCAGAGATTGTGCGGTTTCCTTTGCCTTGAATATCTTCTTTTGAAATAACAATAATTTGTTTGGTGTCTCGTAAACGTTCTATTTCAACATAGTCAGGTCGTGCATAACTATCTTGTAGCTCAATAGCATCAGTTGTTTCTTGAAGTTGTGGTGATTCAAGTTCTTTATTGGCTGCATGTGTCGTAAAAGAAAGTGTTGATAAAATAATGAAACAAATAAAACTTGGCTTAAATTTAACCATATTGTTTCCAACGGAGGAAATGTTTTTCATTGGAGTAGGCTTGCCTTTTGTAATGATAATGCAAATGATAATCAATCTTATTATATTATTGTTAGTTTCAAGATCAATTAATTTAAACAAATTTATTCTGTAGCTAATTATTTGATTTAAGTGAAAATAAGCTGTTGACTTATCGGAGTGTCTAATTGAGTGGGTAGCAATTTTTGCACTAGGTTAGGTGTGATAATAGCGATAAGGCTGGTTCATTTACCCAGGTTGGATGTTTGCATTTAGCGATCTACTTCAAATTCCTCATATTAATCTCAAATTTTTATTATTCTTTGATTTCCAAAATCAAATAGTAACCCTTTTGAAATATAAGTGCTTTTACTTATTTTGGGTAAAAATCAACCAAATACAGTGGTTAAAATATTTCTCTATAGTGCCGATAAAGTTAAATATCCTTATTTTATCCCAGCGAAAGAGAAATTCTATGCAGAAACTTCGAAATTACTCAATCCGCACTGTGGTCTTCGTATTATTAAGTATTTTGTGCCTGATCTTGGGGGGAACGAATGTATACAGTGGTTGGTCACTATCACGTATCGCAGATGGAAATGACATCGATAGACAATTAGTGCAGCAAATGACGGTAATTAGTCAGGGAAATGACCAATATTTTCGTTTTGTCACTCGGTTAACCCGAGTAATGGAAAGTAAAAGTGAAGGGAAAACGGTGGATTATGGCCCAGTCAAAGAGGCGATGTCCAATATGGAAAAATATTTAGAGCAGATGAAATTGATTTCCCCTGGGCCAATGACGCCTGAAATAGCAGAACAGGCAATTAATAACTGGCAAGCACTACTTGATGATGGGGTAAAACCTCAATTAACCCTTAGTATGGAAAGTGATACCAATAAATATTTATCTCACGCCCACAATGTCACTCCTGCATTGAGCCGAACGTTTGGTGCATCAATTCAAAAATTCAACCAAACTGCAGAAGAGTTGATTAGCCAAGCTCGAAATCATGTTGATAACGTGATGGATATTACGCGAATGGTTATGATTATCACGGCAATATTAGGGATCTTTATGCTCATTTTTACGGATCGCTATATGGCAGAGATGATGCAAAAACCATTAGGCTTATTAAGGCAGCATTTTATCGATATCGCCAAAGGCGATTTAAGCCATCCTATACAGCCATTCGGAAATAGTTGTGTAGGAAAATTGTTTCCAATACTTGAAGGGATGAGAAAAGACTTAAGTGAATCGGTCAATTCAATCCGGCAAGGAAGTGAAAATATTTATCTGGGAGCAAGTGAGATTTCAAATGGTAATAGCGACCTTTCATCACGAACAGAAGAGCAGGCCGCTGCTTTGGAAGAGACAGCTGCGAGTATGGAGGAAATTACCGCAGCAGTTCAACTGAATATGGAAAACACACATCAAGCTAATCAACTTGTAGGCGAAGCGTTTGTGGCCGCTAATAAAGGGAATAGTATTGTTGATTCGGTTGTCGTGACCATGACTGAAATCTCTCAAAGCTCACAAAAAATCGCTGATATTATCAACATGATTAACGATATTAGTTTCCAAACTAATATTTTGGCGCTCAATGCTTCCATCGAAGCCGCTCGTGCTGGTGTGCATGGACGCGGCTTTATGGTAGTCGCTGCAGAAGTACGCAAGTTAGCGAGCCACAGTGCGGAAGCTGCGATGGAAATTGAACGGCTTATTGCAGATTCAGGAACTTGCGTACAAAAAGGAACGGGGTTGGTGAATGAGATGGGGAAAACGATGGAGCATATTTTACAGGGAGTCAATGAAGTGACTGCAATTATGGCGCAAATCACGGTGGCTTCAGAAGAGCAGAGCAAAGGGATAGCCCAAGTTGGGGTCGCTATTACACAGATGGACGGTGTTACGCAGCAAAATGCGGCTTTAGTTGAGCAAGTGGCTACAGCGGCCAGTTCATTAGCGGAGCAAACGCAAGAATTACAACAAGCTGTTCAGCAGTTCAGTTTATCCACCCAAATGGCCTAGCACATTATTTTGGCAACTAGCCATTATTTTTGCAAATAAAAAGCCCTCACTGCGTTACAGTGAGGGCTCACAAAAACACTGCATTAACCGACTAGGATTAGTTCATGCCGTATTTTTTCAGTTTCTTACGCAGAGTTCCGCGGTTGATACCCATCATTAGGGCTGCACGGGTCTGGTTTCCACGGGTATATTGCATAACCATGTCCAACAAAGGCTGTTCTACTTCAGCCAATACCAGCTCATATAAATCATTAACATCTTGATTATTTAATTGAGCAAAATAGTTCTTCAGTGCTTGCTTAACTGAGTCACGTAACGGTTTTTGAGTTACTTGATCTTGTGAATTTACAGTAGCAACGGTTAGTACGTCAGAATTTACGCGTTGTTCGAACATAGTTCTGTCAGCTCTTATCTTTATTTACGCAAAAATTTTCAAAAAATGCCTCCAACACCTCCAGCTGTTCGCTGGCATCCTCAATGGTGTTGAATGAGCGCCGAAACTGGTCATCAGGTGCATGTTCTTTTAAGTACCAAGAAACATGTTTGCGCGCTATACGGGCTCCTTTGCCTTGACCGTAAAAGTCGTGCAATTCCTGTACATGCGCTAGCATAATACGCCTTACCTCTGCCACTGGCATTGGTGGCAATATTTCACCTGTGTCCAGATAATGCTGGATTTCCCGGAAGATCCAAGGTCTTCCCTGAGCCGCTCTGCCTACCATCAAGGCATCCGCCCCTGTGTAGTCTAAAACAGCCCTGGCTTTTAGCGGGTCAGTAATGTCGCCATTGGCAATAACCGGAATGGTAACAGTCTGCTTAACTGCCCGAATGTTGTCGTATTCAGCTTCCCCATTAAACAGACAGGCTCTAGTTCTGCCATGAATAGTGAGAGCTTGAATGCCGCAATCTTCGGCCAATTTGGCAATCTCTATGCAGTTTCGCTCTTCAGGTGACCAGCCTGTGCGGATCTTAAGGGTAACTGGCACATCCACTGCTTTGACGACACCTTCAAGAATCGATTTCACGATTTCTGGGTAGCGTAGCAGTGCAGAGCCTGCAAGCTTACGATTCACTTTTTTAGCTGGACAGCCCATGTTGATATCAATGATTTGAGCGCCACTCTCAACGTTAATTTGAGCCGCGGCAGCCATTTCATCGGGATCATTGCCAGCTATTTGCACGGAACGAACCCCAAGTTCATCGCGATGAACCATTCTAAGTCTAGATTTGTCGGTCTTCCAAACTTGAGGATTAGAAGAAAGCATCTCTGATACTGTCATCCCAGCACCCATGTCATAACAGAGCGACCTAAACGGCTTATCTGTAATGCCTGCCATGGGGGCAGCAATAAGACAGTTTCTCAACTGATATTGTCCGATTCGCATAACTAAATGGGGGCCATACTGTGACTGCAAGGGCGCGTATATTACGCATTTTTTACGAGATATGAAAGGACAAACTTTGAGCAAACGGTTATTTATCACTAATTTTTTTATCTTGCATTTTTGCAAAAATAAAATTAGTTATATTTAACAAATAGTTAAGTTCATCCTATAACGATTTATTAAAATAACGGTTGTGCTGTTCAAATCTCGTGCAGAACAGATTATCGCCAGCTATTGAGCAATATTTGAGCTATAAGATAATCTATTCTGGCGTTGTTTTCAAAGAAATTATTCTCTAATTTTAATAAAAAAACTCACTAAAAATGCTTGACACCCGTAATCCGGCACCATTCTTCTTTTTCAGCAACAGGGTCGATTTCAAAAGTGGAACGATAAGCATCAGCCACTCCTTCTGCTTGAGTGGCGAGCACGCCAGAAAGTCCTAATAACCCACCCGGACGAGGTAGAACGCTAATCATAGGGGCGAGTTCACGCAATGGGCCAGCAAGGATGTTAGCAACCACGACATCAGCTTGTAAGTCATCAGGCTGGTCTTTTGGTAGGTATAGAGATAAACGCTCTGAAACACCGTTACGCTGCGCATTATCGCGGCTTGCAGTGATAGCCTGAGGGTCGATGTCGATCCCAATCGCGTGAGCAGCACCTAATTTTAAGGCAGCAATCGCTAAAATACCGGATCCACAACCAAAGTCGATCACGGTTTTACCTTCGAGATCAAGACTGTCTAGCCATTGAAGACACAATGAGGTCGTTGGATGCGTACCAGTACCAAAAGCAAGGCCAGGATCTAACATTACATTGACAGCGGTCGGGTCGGGCACATCGCGCCAACTTGGGCAGATCCACAAACGTTCCCCAAAGCGCATTGGATGAAAATTATCCATCCATTCTCTTTCCCAATCTTTGTCTTCTAATTGTTCGATTTTATGGATAAAACCTGCACTCAATAGAGGACTATTTTCTAGTTGAGCAACGACAATTTTCATGTCGGTTTCTGCGTCATATAGGCCAATGACATCGGTATCACCCCAAAGGCGGGTTTCCCCCGGAAGCGGCTCAAAAACGGGCGTGTCGTGGCTGTCTTGAAAAGTGACGGATACCGCCCCTGTTTCTATCAGTTCATCGCCAAGCGCTTCTGCCTGTTGAGCGGTGGAGTTAATTTTAATTTGGATCCAAGGCATTATTTTTTCTCTATTTATTCGTTTATATCAGGTTGAGCAAAATCACTTGCCTATAATAGGCGTTAGTGCGTGCTAGTTACCTGCTCAATTGGCGTCGATTGTACGGGATTTTTACCGAAAAGGTTACCCACTAAGAAAGCCACAAGGCTAAAAACCAGTGAGGGAACGATGGCATGGAAACCCATGATCTCAATTTTAAAGCTAGCCAGTATGGCATAACTGACGCCTCCGACGACCATCCCACTGATAGCGCCTGTTCCATTGGCTTTTTCCCAGTATAGCCCGAGGACTAATGGCCATAAGAAAACAGCTTCTAAACCACCAAAAGCCAGTAAATTCAGCCAGATAATCATCTGAGGCGGATTCCATGCTGCAACTAAAAGCAATGCACCTAAGACCAAAGTGGAAAGGCTAGAGATGCGCGCAAGACGCTTTTCATTTTTGATTTGTGTTGGCACGGTATTTAGATAGATATCTTTTACGATGGTTGCCGAAGATTGCAGTAGTTGTGCGTTGATCGTCGACATGATCGCAGCCATTGGTGCCGCTAGGAAAATCCCTGCTGCGAAAGGTGGCAGCACTTGCACCATCAAAGTTGGGATCACTTGGTCTGGGATCGTCAGGTCAGGTAAAATTGCGCGACCGAGTGCCCCCGCAAAGTGCATGCCAAACATCAGCATGGCCATGACGATCGTTCCTAAGATAATTCCACGGTGAACCGCTTTACTGTCTTTATATGAAATACAACGTACTGCGGTGTGAGGTAAACCAATCACCCCAAAACAGACTAAAACCCAAAACGAAGCTAAAAATGGCCCGCTTAAAATGTCATCTGCACCTTCAGGCGATACCAATTTAGGGTCTATGCTATGCATTTTTTCTATCGCGGCAGGTAAACCACCTGCATGGTAAATAATCGCGACTAACAGGATCACCGTACCTAAAAGCATTACAAGCCCTTGTAGCGCATCATTTAGGACACTGGCCCTAAACCCGCCAATTGCGGTGTAGAGTGCGATGGATACCCCAAAAATCATTAACCCATAAGTATATGGAATACCTGCTGCGGTTTCTAATAGGCGCGCCCCACCAATAAATTGCACCGTCATGGCGCCAAAAAAGGCAATGAGCAGGCTGACACTGGCAAACCATACTAAAAACCGGCTTTGATAGCGTGCATACAGCATATCGTTAAGCGTAACGGCATTATAGCGACGCGCCAAAATAGCAAATTTTTTACCTAGCACGCCGAGGGAAAGCCAAATCGCAGGCAGTTGGATCATCGCCAATAGCACCCAACCTAGGCCATATTTATAGGCAGCACCTGGCCCACCAATAAATGAACTCGCACTGATATAAGTCGCTGTGATGGTCATCGCAAGGACAAAGCCGCCCATTGAACGATTACCTAAAAAGTATTCATTTAAGAACTCGCCTTTTGTTCGTTTTTTATATGCATAAATGGATAGCAAAAAAACGAGAGCTAGGTAGCCGACGAGAGGCAGGAGAACTTCAATCTGCATCATTCTCCTCCAGAGAAATGTCTTTAAAAATCAGTTTAACCATCATTATGCAGAGCAAAATAAAAATGATGGGTAAGATGAGACAAGACCATTCAAACCACAGTGGTAGTCCTGTAACTCCAAGCGTGTTGTCCGGTAGGTAGGCACTAATAACCCAGCCAATTAGATAGGCGATAGTCAAATAAAATGACCAGCGTGCTTCTTTATTTGATTGAAGAAAACGTTTATCCACCCGTTCTTCCCCTTCATTCCCATAAAAAAATAATCAGCAATTGTACGATAATCCGCAGGCTGAGTGTGAAAAATACCAGAAGAAAAGTGCAATAAAGCGTATTTAACACAAAAAAATACCGCAACGCAGCGCGTTACGGTATCGATTGACGATGAGCCAAACAGGTTATCGCTGACTTATTCAGCAATCCCCAGTTTTTTCTCTAAATAGTGGATATTAGTGCCACCTTTTTGGAAGTTTTCATCGCTCATAATCATTTGGTGCAATTCAATATTGGTTTTAATACCATCGACGATTAATTCGTTTAACGCATTTTTCATACGAGAAATAGCGATTTCACGAGTTTCACCATAAGTAATTAATTTACCAATCATTGAGTCATAATACGGAGGTACAGTGTAGCCTGCGTAAATATGAGATTCCCAACGTACGCCAAAACCACCTGGTGAGTGGAAACGGGTGATTTTACCTGGACTTGGGATGAAGGTATTCGGATCTTCTGCGTTGATACGACACTCAACAGCATGACCATGTACCACGATATCTTCTTGCTTCACAGATAATGGTAACCCAGAGGCAACACGCAGTTGCTCTTTAATCAAGTCTACACCCGTGATCATTTCAGTGACTGGGTGTTCAACTTGAATACGGGTATTCATTTCAATGAAGTAGAACTCACCGTTTTCGAATAAAAATTCGAAGGTACCTGCGCCGCGATAACCGATTTCAATACATGCATTAGCACAGCGTTCACCGATATTACGGCGAATTTCCGGCGTAATGCCTGGAGCTGGTGCTTCTTCAACCACTTTTTGGTGGCGACGTTGCATTGAACAGTCACGCTCAGCTAAGTAAACCGCATGGCCTTGGCCATCAGCCATGACTTGAATTTCAATATGACGTGGGTTTTCAAGGAATTTTTCCATGTAAACCATATCATTATTAAAAGCGGATTTCGCTTCAGCACGCGTCAAGTTGATAGAAGATTCTAAATCTTTCTCATTGCGTACCACACGCATACCACGACCACCACCACCACCAGATGCTTTGATGATGACAGGGAAGCCGATACGTTTCGCGATGGCTTTATTTTTTTCAGTGTCGTTCCCTAATGGGCCATCAGAACCCGGAACGCAAGGTACGCCAGCTTTTTTCATCGCGTTAATCGCAGAAACTTTATCACCCATTAGGCGGATGGTTTCAGCTTTTGGACCGATAAAAACAAAACCAGAGTTTTCAACTTGTTCTGCGAAATCTGCGTTTTCAGCCAAGAAACCATATCCTGGGTGAATCGCTTGAGCACCTGAAATCTCCGCTGCGGAAATAATCGCAGGGATATTTAAGTAACTTTTTGCTGATGCTGCTGGGCCGATACAAATTGTTTCATCAGCCAGTAACACGTGTTTTAGATCGCTATCTGCCGTAGAGTGAACCGCTACTGTTTTGATGCCGAGTTCTTTACAGGCACGCAAAATACGTAATGCGATTTCGCCACGGTTAGCGATAACAATTTTTTCCAGCATGGAAACGCCTCGTTATTCGATGACAACTAATGGCTCGTCAAATTCTACTGCATCACCGTTTTGCAACAGAATGGCTTTAACAACGCCTGCTTTATCTGCTTCGATTTGGTTCATCATTTTCATCGCTTCAACGATGCAAAGTGGGTCACCAACGCTGACCGTTTGGCCAACTTCAACGAATGATTTCGCTTCTGGGCTTGGCGCGCGGTAGAAAGTACCGACCATTGGTGAGCGAACCTGGTGACCTGCAACTGCTGCAGGCGCAGCTGGCGCTACCATCGCTTCAGATGGTGCAACCGCATTAGCCAGAGCAGGTTGCTGTGCAACCGGTGCTGAGTAATATTGTTGAGGTGCAGCCATAACCTGAGAAGCAGGTGAAACGCGGCTGATACGTACTGACTCTTCACCTTCAGAAATTTCCAGTTCAGAAATGCCAGACTCTTCGACCAGCTCGATCAGCTTTTTAATTTTACGAATATCCATGGATATGATTCCGTACTCTTATATTTGGATTGAATTAATTAGGCGCAGACGGTTAACCGCTGCCTGTAAAGCAAAACTATAACCATCAGCACCTAGACCACAAATTACACCGATTGCTTTATCGGAGAAATAAGAATGTTGGCGAAATGATTCCCTAGCGTGCACATTAGACAGGTGGATCTCGATAAACGGGATACTCACCGCGAGTAATGCATCACGTAGTGCAACACTGGTATGTGTGAATGCAGCCGGATTGATGAGAATAAAATCAACATCATGACGTGCAGCATGAATTTTATCGATGAGTTCAAATTCTGCGTTTGACTGAAAATGACTCAGTTTTACCCCTAGTTGACTAGCCTCTGCCCCAAGGTTGGATACGATATCGGCAAGAGTTTGGTTGCCGTATTTATCGGGTTCCCGTGTACCTAGCAGGTTTAGGTTTGGCCCATTCAAGAGTAAAATGTGAATATCTTCTGCCATTATGCTGCTAACTCCGACGATATTATCAATAGCCCGACAACATAACGCGATGCTAAGCGTTTGTCATCTTTTATCATAAAAATAAATGGATTTTCTACTGACAAGGTTCGTCATTATAATTATTTCGTGACATATAGCAGCAAAATACTGGTCTTATCAGAGAAAATACCCGAATTTATTTTGGAAAATGTGCGGTAATCCCTATTTAGGCGAAAGTACCGCGACAAGTTGGTGATTAACCTCGCAGGTTAACTAGCGTACGCCCAGTCACTTCATTTTTTAAGAGTTTTTTTGCATATTCGACAGAATCTTCTAACGTGATCTCATTGCTGACTTGCTCATAGAAAGAAGATGGGAGAAGTTCCGTGAGCCGTTGCCATACTTTAGGACGATTTGCAGCAGGGTAGTAAACGGAATCGACACCTTGTAACCGAACATTACGTAAAATAAATGGCATGACACTGGTCGGTAAATCGAAACCACCGGCTAAGCCACAGGCAGCAACCGCACCATTATAATGTGTTTGTGCAAGAAGATTGGCGAGTAACTCACCGCCTACAGTATCAATTGCACCGGCCCACAGCTGTTTGTCTAATGGTTTAGCGGGATGAGTGAAATCACTACGAGGTAATACCCTCTTGGCACCTAAACTTTTTAGGTAATTACTGTTTTCTGCTCGACCTGATATCGCGACAACGTCATAACCTAATAACGCAAGTATTTGCACAGCGGTGCTGCCAACACCACCACTTGCTCCACTAACAATGATTTCACCTTTATCTGGTGTCACACCTGCGTCTTCTAAGGCGTTTATGCAGAGCATAGCGGTAAAGCCGGCAGTGCCAATTATCATTGCTTGCTTTAAAGATAAATTTTCTGGAAGGGGTGTTAAGTATTTGGCCGGGACTCTGGCTTGAGAGGCTAAGCCTCCCCAATGCGTTTCACCAACTCCCCATCCAGTGAGTAGCACATGTTGGCCAACTTGGAAGCGCGGGTCTTCACTGTGATGGATCACGCCTGAAAAGTCGATACCGGGTACCATTGGATATTGGCGAACAACACCTGCTTTTCCACAAATGGCTAATCCATCTTTATAATTGAGTGTGGACCAATGAATATCGACTACAATATCTCCGGCTGGAAGCATTTCTGTAGTTAATGGTTGAATGCCAGAGACGATTTTTTCGTCAGTTTGTTGTAGGACGAGAGCTTTCATCTTTCACTCCTATATAATGATTAAATATGTATTTTGAAAATTACTAAAATTTGAGTGCATTTCATTGACGTAGTAACAGTATTTAAGCTATTAATATTGTAATTAATTTGTAAAAATTTATTTTTTTCTGGCATAAATAGGCTTTTATCATGCAAAATATCGCATCCTGACGGATTCATTTTGTATATTGACATAAATTTGCCGCGTTTCTGGTAGATAATAGAGCGAACACTCAGCGAATTCACCCAATTTGTATTGGAAATAGCCAGTGTGTAGCAATAATAAAAAGAACTAAATAATATTTGAACTTGTTGCCCCAATAGCTTGTCACACTGGGAAGAAAAAGATGGAGTATATAACAACCAAAGAGTAGAAATTTTTTTGTATAATTTTATCCTGTCGGTAAAAATGCAATTAATCTCTGTTTTTGGGGTTTTTATCTGCTTCGTTTATATAAGAAGCATGTACAGTACGGTACGTGAAAAATAGATGAACTAACCATATTTGTAGAAGCAGCTCATTAACGCCTTGAGACCGCTTCAAGTGGTTGGTAGAGTAGACGGGTTTAAATTCGTCCCCAGCTTGCAGGATAACTCTTTCGTTATGTTTAAAAAATTTCGTGGCATGTTTTCTAATGACCTGTCTATTGACTTGGGTACGGCCAATACCCTTATTTATGTCAAAGGACAAGGCGTAAAATTAAATGAACCCTCTGTAGTTGCTATTCGTCAAGACCGCTCTGGATCGCCAAAAAGCGTTGCTGCTGTCGGTGGTGAAGCGAAGCAGATGCTGGGACGTACACCAGGTAATATTTCGGCAATCAGGCCAATGAAAGACGGTGTTATCGCTGACTTTTTCCTGACAGAGAAAATGTTACAACACTTCATCAAACAAGTTCATAGCAACAGTTTTTTACGCCCAAGCCCGCGAGTGCTTGTTTGTGTTCCCGTTGGTGCAACACAAGTTGAGCGTAAAGCCATTCGTGAATCAGCATTAAGTGCAGGTGCGCGTGAAGTCTTCTTAATCGAAGAACCGATGGCTGCGGCGATTGGTGCTGGGTTGCCTGTATCAGAAGCGACGGGTTCAATGGTTGTTGATATCGGTGGCGGTACAACAGAAGTCGCTGTTATTTCTCTAAATGGCGTTGTTTACTCTTCATCTGTACGTATTGGTGGTGACCGTTTCGATGAGTCCATCATTAACTATGTACGCCGTAATTATGGCTCACTAATCGGTGAAGCGACAGCCGAGCGCATCAAACATGGGATTGGCTCTGCATTCCCGACAGATGAAGTCTACGAGATTGAAGTTCGCGGTCGTAACCTTGCAGAAGGTGTGCCTCGCGGATTTAAGATGAATTCAAATGAAATTTTAGAAGCACTGCAAGAACCGCTTACAGGAATTGTCAGTGCAGTCATGTTAGCACTTGAACAGTGTCCTCCTGAATTGGCCTCAGATATCTCAGAACGCGGTATGGTCTTAACCGGTGGTGGCGCGCTTCTTCGTAATTTAGATCGCCTATTGATGGAAGAAACGGGTATCCCTGTTATCGTTGCTGAAGATCCTCTAACTTGTGTCGCTCGTGGTGGCGGTAAAGCGTTAGAAATGATCGATATGCACGGTGGTGACCTGTTTAGCGAAGACTAAATGGCCTTTTAGAAACAGTTGGAGACGGTTCTCCAACTGTTTTGACTATTTTTTGTTCCTCTGACATTAGCGAAACTTAGCCACACATGAAGCCAATTTTTAGGCGAGGTCCATCCCTACAGTTACGCATTTTTTTTGCGGTAATCATTGCACTTGTACTGGTGGTGATTGACCATCGTTTCGAGCCTTTCAATAAAGTCCGTAACTACTTAGACACGGCGGTTAGCCCATTCTATTTTTTAGCGAATGGCCCACGCCAATTCCTAGATAATATCTCTGAAAGTTTCTCTTCAAGGGACCAACTGCAATTTGAAAACAAAGCGTTACGCCAAGAGTTATTACTGAAAAAAGCGGATAACTTGCTTTTAGAGCAACTTAAGCAGGAGAATGCGCGCTTAAGGGAGTTGCTTGGCTCGCCACTTCGTCAAGATGAACACATGATGGTAACGCAAGTGATTTCAGGGGCAAATACACCCTATCGTGACCAAGTGGTTATAGACAAGGGCAGTAACGAAGGGGTGTATGAAGGGCAGCCCGTTATTAGTGATAAAGGCGTTGTTGGCCAAGTGGTTGGGGTGAGTAACTTTAATAGTCGTGTCTTGTTAATTTGTGATACTGCCCATGCCTTACCTGTACAAGTATTACGTAATGATGTACGTGTTATTGCGGCGGGTTCTGGATGTGCCGATGATCTACAATTAGAACCGTTACCTGAAAATACCGATATTCGTGTTGGTGATGTCCTTGTCACATCGGGGTTAGGGGGGCGTTTCCCTGAAGGGTATCCAGTTGGGGTGGTATCAGCCGTAAAACATGACACACAACGAGCTTATACGATCATAAGCGCGAAGCCGAGCGCTGAATTACAACGTTTACGTTACCTGCTGTTATTATGGGGAAATGATAACGATCCTAAAACGCCACTACAGCCTTCGGAAGTTTATCGTGCAGCAAATGAACGCTTAATGAAAGTGTTGCCGCAAGTATTACCTAACCCGAATGAAATTCAGGGGCCTCCATTGCCACCATCAATGGCTCCGACGTCACAACCATAAGTAGAGGAAACACAGTATGGTTATGGGCAAGAGAGTAAATTAGCATGGATGAGTATCGTGGAAATGGCCGTGCCATTATTTGGTTATCATTTTTTATTGCATTGATTTTACAAGTCATGCCTTGGCCGGAGCAACTCAGTTTTTACCGGCCATCATGGCTTCTGTTGATTCTTACTTATTGGGTGATGGCGTTACCACACCGAGTGAGTGTTGGCACAAGCTTTATCTTAGGAATTATCGTTGATTCCATTCAGGGTTCCGCACTAGGAGTGCATGCTCTCTCTTTTAGTATTATTTGTTATCTCGTCTCTTATAAGCACCAGCTGTTGCGCAATATGGCGTTGTGGCAGCAAGCGTTGGTGATTATGTTGCTTACTATCATTCAAGATCTTGCTGTTTTTTGGGCTGAATTTCTATCATCACAAGTATTATTCCATCCGCAAGTATTTTGGAATAGCTTAGTGAATGGTATTCTATGGCCATGGCTATTTTTGCTTTTACGTAAAATTCGCCGGCAATTTTCAGTATGTTAGAGTGCTAGTTGTCGGTCTGACTGGGAATTCAGTTTATGTGTTTAATTTATCTTGCGTCCGGTTCACCCCGTCGACGTGAACTTGTTCAGCAACTTAATTATACCTTTGAAATTTTGCGTCCAGAGGTAGAAGAACAGTGGCAAGAGGGGGAGACGCCTCAAGACTATGTTCAGCGTCTTGCACGAGATAAATCTTTAGCTGGTGTTGCGATAGCACCCGATAATCAGCCTGTTTTGGGCGCTGATACTATCGTTGTTCTCGCAGGTAAAATTTTAGAGAAACCGCAAGATAGCCAGCACGCAGAAGCGATGCTAAGTGCATTATCGGGAAGAACCCATCAAGTCATGACGGCGATTGCCTTATCCAGTCGTCAACAGACGATGCAGTCACTAATTGTGACAGATGTGACATTCCGCGAGTTATCTTTGCTCGAAATACAGGATTATATACAGTCAGGTGAGCCAATGGATAAGGCAGGCGCTTATGGAATACAAGGAATTGGTGGGCGTTTTATACGTAAAATTAATGGCAGCTATCATGGGGTTGTTGGTTTACCACTGGTTGAAACAGACGAGCTAATTCAGCGATTTTTAGCGTTAAGTGATGGTAAGGGGAAGTCATGACAGCGGAACTATTAGTGAACATTACACCATCTGAAACGCGCGTTGCTTATATTGATGGTGGGATATTACAAGAAATTCATGTTGAACGAGAAGCGAAAAGAGGGCTAGTAGGGAATATTTACAAAGGCCGTGTGAGCCGCGTCTTACCAGGAATGCAGGCGGCCTTTGTTGATATTGGTCTAGATAAAGCGGCTTTTTTGCACGCGTCTGATATTATGCCTCACACGGAATGTATTGCGGGTGATGAGCAGAAAAACTTTCATGTCAGGGATATTGCAGAGCTGGTTAAGCAAGGACAAGATTTAATCGTCCAAGTCGTTAAGGACCCTCTTGGTACTAAAGGCGCTCGCCTTACTACGGACATTACTCTTCCTTCTCGCTATTTGGTCTTTATGCCAGGGGCTTCCCATGTTGGCGTTTCACAACGTATTGAAAGTGAAGATGAAAGAGAACGCTTAAAAGCCTGTGTTTCACAGTATTGTGATGAAAATGGCGGTTTTATCATCCGTACGGCAGCAGAAGGGGTCGGGGAAGAGGAAGTTAAACAGGATGCTGCATTCTTAAAGCGCCTGTGGGCGAAAGTGATTGAGCGAAAAAAACGTAATGTGACTCGCACAAAAATTTATGGTGAATTAGCGCTTGCCTTCCGTATTATCCGTGATTTTGCAGGCGCTCATCTTGACCGCATTCGTGTTGACTCTCGTTTGACCTATACTCAATTACAAGAGTTTATCGAAGAGTATGTGCCAGAAATGACAGCTAAGCTCGAACTCTATCAGGGAAATCAGCCGATATTTGACTTGTTTGACGTTGAAAACGAAATTCAGCGAGCAATGGATCGAAAAGTGGAATTGAAATCAGGTGGTTACTTGATTATCGATCAAACTGAAGCCATGACGACTATTGATATCAATACAGGGGCATTTGTTGGGCATCGTAACCTTGAAGAAACCATCTTCAATACCAACATCGAAGCCACTCAAGCGATAGCAAGGCAGCTGCGTTTACGCAACTTAGGCGGTATTATTATTATTGATTTTATTGACATGGCTGACCCAGAGCATCGTCGCCGTGTGCTAGCATCATTAGAGCAGGCATTGAGTAAAGATAAAGTCAAAACAACCATTAATGGTTTTTCGCAGCTAGGCTTAGTCGAAATGACGCGCAAGCGCACAAGAGAAAGCTTAGAACATGTGTTATGCGATGACTGCCCAACTTGCCAAGGACGTGGAACCGTTAAATCAGTCGAAACAGTATGTTATGAAATTTTACGTGAAATAGTTCGCGTGCACCGCACGATAGATGCCGATAGGTTCTTGGTTTATGCCTCTCAAGCGGTGGTAGATGTCCTTAAAGGGGATGAGTCACACGCCCTTGCAGAAGTTGAAATCTTTGTTGGGAAGCAAGTTAAAGTTCAGACTGAGCCTCTTTACAGTCAGGAACGTTTTGATGTCGTGATGATGTAATAAAGGAGATATGAGTGAGACGACTGCCACGTGTAGCACTGGTGACGACTGCGGTTATATTATTGCTGTGCGCATTAGTGTTGTCAGGGCTGCGTTTTCTTCTGCCAAATATCGATAATTATCGGCAAGACTTGGTCGATTACGTTGAAAAAAAGACCGATATGTCCGTGCAGCTTGGTAAAATCGAAGGGGCTTGGCAATCTTTTGGTCCTGCACTGACGTTATCTGATGTGGTTTTACAGAATCAAGCCATCGATGTCACAGCGAATACTATTAGGGTTGAATTAGATATCTGGAGCTCGTTATTTTCTCTACGCTGGCGTTTTCGTGACTTAACCTTTTACCAATTAAATGTGGATTATAAAATTCCTTTTAGCTTTGGAGACTCGGCGGAAGGCGGCTCTTTAGATGGGATTGAAGATCTATTTTTAAGGCAATTCGACCATTTCGTATTAAAAGAAAGCCAATTAACCTTTCTCACACCTTCTGAACAAAAAACAACGCTGATTTTACCTGAGCTTTCATGGCTTAATGACAATGAACGGCATCGTGCTCAAGGTTTTGTAAGCCTTGAAACCATTAATAAGCAGCATGGTTATCTGCAAGTAAAGCTTGATGTGTTAGATAAAAATGGCGTGTTAAGTGATGGGGTTTTTTATTTGCAAGCGGATAATATTGACATGCAGCCATGGCTTAGCCGCTGGCTGCGTGATAATACCTCATTGCGGGATGCCAATTTTAGTTTGTCTTCTTGGGTAACCCTGAAAAATAACCGGATTGATAGTGGCCTTATTCAACTACGGCAAGGTGAAGCTAACTGGGGAACGGGCGAATTAGCGCAAAACTTGCAAGTCAATGATTTGCTTTTGCGAATGAAAAGGCAGGGGAATGGGTGGTTATTTAACATTCCTGAGCTTGATACTTTGAAAACCAATGAGTTTATCTGGCCGCAAGGGAGCGTCTCTGTCTTGTATTTGCCTGCCAGCAAGAAATATCAGGATAATGACCATTGGCGCATCCGTGCAAAAGATATTGAACTTGAACGTTTAAGCGAAGTTTTACCCACATTTTCCTTTTTAACCCCTGAAATGGTACAGGATTGGCAACACCGCCAACCAACGGGGGTGGTGAGTGAATTTGCGCTTGATATCACGCCAAATCTGCCTGAAAACGTACAATTTAACATGGACTGGCAAAATGTTAGCTGGAAAAAATGGAAAGAATTACCTTCGGTTAACCATTTTTCGGGGGCTTTAATTGGTGGAATGCAAAGTGGTGGTGCCACAGTTCGCTTACAAGATAGTGAAGTGGATTATCGTGATGAATTTAAAGCCCCTTTTTTGATAAAAACGGCAACAGGTCAATTCCATTGGGTCAATAATGACAGTGAATTTAAATTGTGGAGCCCATCATTAGATGTACAAGCTCAGTCTCTTTGGGCAAATGGTGAGTTTCGTTACGCAAAAGCGAAAAAAGGAAATTATGCGGATCTCGCGATCCTCGCAGGAATTCGTTTAGATGATGCGGGGGATGCATGGCGTTATTTCCCCCAAAAATTAATGGGCCAAGATGTGGCAGATTACCTGACGAAAGCGATTATCGCAGGTAGTGTAGATAACGCGACTTTAGTCTATAAAGGTGATCCTGCTCATTTTCCTTATGATGACAATGATGGGCAATTCCAAGTTTACGTCCCTCTGCGTGATGCCACATTTGAATATGACAGCGAATGGCCTGCGTTATTGAACTTGGATATGGATTTAGACTTCAGGCGTGCAGGGCTATATATGCATGCACCAACTGTGAAATTGGCGGATGCCACCGCAACCAATCTTGATGCTAATATCCCGGATTACACTAAAGAAATGTTGTATATCAATGCGGATATCAGTGGGACAGGAAAACAAATCCAACAATATTTTGTACATACCCCGATGAACCACTCAATTGGCGATACGCTTGAAGAGTTACAAATTGGGGGAACAGTTAATGGGCAGTTGGGATTATCTATTCCACTGGTAGCGGGTAAGGACATTGTTGCCAAAGGGAAGGTCAATCTCAATAAAAATGATTTATACATTCAGCCGATTGATAGCACTATTTCCGCTTTAACGGGCAGTTTTGAGTTTAACAATGGCGATTTACGCGGTGAAAACCTGCGGGGCCATTGGTTTGAACAGCCGATAACTGTCGACTTCACCACCACAGACCAAGCAAAAAATTATTTAGTGGATGTGAATATTAACGGAAACTGGGCGGTGAATAAATTGGCAATGTTGCCTGCTGAGATTAAGCAAAAGGTGTCAGGAACCACTGACTGGAAAAGCCAAGTCGCCATTACCATTCCAAATACGGCAAAAGAGCCAGTAGGTTTACAAATAGACGTCACCGCAGGGCTCAAACAACTGAAAAGCCAGCTACCCGCTATTGATAGCGCTCTATTAGCCGAGCTTGGGCAAATCAATGTTCAGGCGAAAGGAACGACAGAGCAGTTGGTGGTTGGTGGTGATATTGGTAAGCGCATTGGTTTTAATACTCAATGGGGGCTGAGTGATAAGCCTTTAAGCTTATTAAAAGCCCATGTTGCCCAATGGCGTAATGGCATTCCTGAATTACCTAAAAGCTCGACTTTTGTCGTTAATTTGCCAGCTATTACCGATATGAACTGGGAGAAATTAGCTGGGCTGTTAGTGTCTTCTCATAGCCGAGAAGGCGGTATGAATATTCGCTTACCTGACATGCTCGAGGTCAATATTCCATCTATTTATCTCGTAGGGCAGCAATGGAATGCAGTCAACTTTTCCTATGATCTACAACGGGCTGAGCAACTGGTTCATATCAATAGTGAAAACCTGAAAGGTTCGTTACAAATATTTGCTTCACAGCCTTGGCAGGTTGCCATTGATTATTTGTATTACAATCCCAGTGCTTCCACGAGCGCCCAAATTAATGACCTTGCCACAACCCAATTTGATTTTAGCCAATGGCCGCAATTACAGTTGCACTGTAAAGAGTGTTGGGTTGCTGGGCAGAAACTGGGGGAGATTAGTGCGAATATCCAACCTAAAGGGTCATTATTGCAATTGACGGGCGGTACGCTAGATAACAGTGTCACGAAATTAAAGCTAGATGCTATTTGGGACAGCAAAAAAGGCAACAAAACACAAGTTGCAGGCTCATTAACGGGTGATGCTTTCGACGAAACAGCGGCCTATTTTGGTATATTAGTTCCTATTATCCAATCACCTTATACTATTGAATTTGATTTAGATTGGGCCGATTTGCCTTGGTCACCCGATATTGCCTCTTTAAATGGTAAAATGTCTGTGAAATTGGGTAAAGGTGCGATTGCCCAAATGGGCGGTGGCCGGGCAGGGCAAATATTGCGTTTAGTCAGCTTTGACGCCTTGTTACGTAAACTACGATTTGATTTTAGCGACACGTTTAGTAATGACTTCGATTTTGACTCGATTAAAGGTGATGCGACGATTAAAAATGGTGTGTTGGTTTCGAAAAATACCTATGTTGATGGCTTAGTTGCAGACATTTCATTTGATGGTCAAATTGACCTTGTTAAACGCCAAATTAACGTTGAAGCCGTCATCACACCAGAAATATCTGCTACAGTAGGAGTAGCAACCGCGTTTGTGGTAAATCCATTTGCTGGGGCTGCGGTATTTGCAGCAACGAAAGTGCTCGGTCCATTATGGAGTAAAGTTTCTGTTATTCGTTACCGAGTAACTGGTAGCTTGGACGAGCCAAAAATTGATGAGGTATTACGTCAACTTAAGGAGACTCAAGAGTAATGAAAAATGGCAACGTTGCACTTTTGCAGTTATGTAGCGGAAATAATACTAAACACAATTTGGCGCAAATAGAACAACAAATCAAACAGTTACCCGAAACTGTTGAGTTAGTACTGACACCTGAAAACGCACTGTTATTTGCGGATGCAGCAACGTATCGCAAACAAGCTGAAGAGCAAGGAAAAGGTCCTTTGCAAAATGCGATCAGCGAAATGGCCAAACGTTATCATGTTTGGATTTTAATTGGCTCAATGCCAATGGTTAGCCGTGAAGATCCTGAGCGTATTACAAGTAGTAGCTTATTATTTGATTCAGAAGGAAATATTAAAGCACGCTACGACAAAATTCACATGTTTGATGTCAATATCGAAGATGAGCAAGGCACTTATAACGAGTCTGTAATTTATCAACGCGGTGAACATATTACCGTCGTTGATACACCCGTTGGTCGCCTTGGCATGACAATTTGTTATGATTTACGTTTTCCTGGTTTATTCCAAGCATTACGTGAGCAAGGCGCAGAAATTATCTCTGTACCCGCTGCATTTACCCGTTATACCGGCCAAGCACATTGGGAGCCATTATTACGCGCTCGTGCGATAGAAAACCAATGCTATATTTTAGCGCCTGCTCAAGTCGGTGTGCATGGTACCCGTCGCACATGGGGGCACAGCCTTGCAGTTGATGGGTGGGGTAAAGTGATGAAAAAGAACGTGGATGCAGTCGCTTCTACGGTACTGAATATTAAAACAGACAGCTTAAGTGTCATGCGTGGGCAAATTAAAGTGGTAAAACACAACCGCTTTAGACCGCAATTGACATCATTGATTAAAAAAGAAACCAAAGAGTAACGAATATGAGTTTAGCTTCTGTCAGCGAACATTTGCTGGCCGCCAACCGCCTTGGGCAAGAAAATCTGTATGACATTTTAGGTTTGTTATCTGAGCGCCATCTGGATTATGCGGATCTGTTCTTTCAATCGAGCTTCCATGAATCGTGGGTGCTTGAAGATAGGATCATCAAAGATGGCTCTTACAATATCGACCAAGGTGTTGGTGTGAGAGCTGTCAGTGGTGAAAAAACCGGGTTTGCATACGCAGACCAAATTTCGCTACATGCGCTGACACAAAGTGCGACTGCTGCACGCAGTATTGTGAATGAGCAAGGTTCTGGTAAATCACAAATTCTAACTAACGTTGAATATAAAAAACTGTATTCAATGGCAGATCCACTGCAAAGCTTATCGCGGGAACAAAAAATTGATTTACTGCATCGTGTTGACCAAATTGCTCGCGCAGAAGACCCGCGTGTCATTGAGGTCAATGCCAGTTTAACCGGTGTTTATGAGCAAGTGTTAGTCGCTGCAACAGACGGCACCTTAGCGGCAGATATTCGCCCATTAGTGCGTTTATCGGTCAGCGTGCTGGTGGAACATGACGGCAAGCGCGAACGCGGTGCGAGTGGTGGCGGTGGCCGTTATGGCTACGAGTATTTCTTGGAAATTCATCAAGGGCAAGTGGTTGCTGAGCAATATGCACGTGAAGCGGTGCGTATGGCGCTGGTGAACTTGTCTGCAATTGCCGCTCCTGCTGGAATGATGCCAGTTGTGCTGGGCGCTGGTTGGCCGGGGGTTCTATTACATGAAGCGGTGGGCCATGGCTTAGAAGGTGACTTTAACCGTCGCGGCACCTCTGTTTTTTCAGGTCAAATAGGTGAACAAGTGGCATCACCACTGTGCACTGTGGTGGATGATGGCACGATAGCAGGCCGTCGAGGCTCCCTTGCCATTGATGACGAAGGGGTACCCGGGCAGTATAACGTCCTAATAGAAAATGGTATTTTACGTAATTATATTCAAGATAAACTGAATGCACGCCTGATGGGAGTTGCTCCAACAGGTAATGCACGCCGTGAATCTTATGCACACTTACCTATGCCGCGTATGACCAATACTTACATGTTAGCAGGGGCATCAACGCCAGAAGAAATCATCGCAAGTGTGGATAAAGGCATATATGCACCAAACTTTGGTGGTGGTCAGGTAGATATCACCTCAGGTAAATTTGTATTTTCGACATCAGAAGCTTACCTGATTGAAAAGGGTAAGATTACTTCTCCTGTGAAAGGGGCAACGTTAATCGGCTCTGGTGTTGAAGCTATGCAGCAGATTTCAATGGTCGGTAATGACTTAGCGCTAGATAAAGGCGTTGGTGTCTGTGGTAAAGAAGGCCAAAGTGTGCCTGTTGGTGTGGGGCAGCCTACATTAAAACTGGACAAACTGACCGTTGGTGGTACCGCTTAATTTTCACGGTTATGATATAAATTAGGCTTTGCTCGCCCTTGTGACAAACTCTTGGAGATGTTGTGACTAGGGCGTTTGTGTGTCTGCAAAGCACAAAACAACTGAGGTGTTATGAATAAACGTATTTTACCCGTCGTGTTGATGGCTATTTTGATTGTGATTAGCCTGTATTTTAATGGTGGAGATAAAACCCCATCTGAGCCACCGGTTAATCAAAGTAATCCACCTTCTCGTGAAGCGATAACGCCAAAAGAAACAGCACAACCGATTGATAAACTAACCGCACAAGATAATGTCGTTAGTTTTATGGAAAAATATCAAAAACTTCCCGCTTTTTATATGACAAAGAAGCAAGCCCGTGAAGCTGGATGGGATGCGAAAAAAGGCAATCTTTGCGATGTATTACCAGGAAGAGCGATTGGCGGCGACCGTTTTTCTAACCGTGAGAAAGGGTTACCCATTGCACAAGGGCGCCAGTGGTTTGAAGCTGACATTAATTATCGCTGTGGCCATCGTGGGGCAGACCGTTTGCTATACTCATCTGATGGGATGATTTTTGTGACGCATGACCATTATAAGAGCTTTACACAAGTCAACTAAAGGAAAATCGTGATGAGCAAACAGGTGAGCTTTGATTTCAGGCAGATAAACTCATTGAATGATTTTTATGACCAATTTGCTCGGCAATTTTCCCTTCCTGACTGGTTTGGTCGTAATCTTGATGCCCTGTGGGACATGGTTTCCGCAGGCATTGAGTTACCTGTAACTATCACGTTTTCACACATGACTGCGGAACAACGTATCCAATTCGCAGATGTTATTGATGTGATGAATGACGCACAAGATATGTGGGAAGAAGAGTTCATTTTTGCTTTAGATATAACAAAAAGCTCTAACTAATATTCCTATCACTCATGGTAAAGTCTAAATAAGATAACTGAGCTGATAGGGGTCTTTAGGATGAATAACGTTACCTGTACTGCATTTCCGCTAAAAGAAAAAAAATTCCTGATTGTTCACGGCTATACCGCATCCCCTGAAAAAAACTGGTTTCCATGGTTGAAATCAGAGCTCGAAGCTTTAGGCGCTTTTGTTAACGTGCCCACCATGCCTGACTCATTAGCCCCCAACCCTGAGAGATGGCAGCAGCGCTTACAACACTTGCCTTTTGATATTGATGAAAATACGGTTTTGATTGGCCATAGCTTAGGTTGCGTTACCGTATTACGATTTCTTCAAAATGCAGGGCAGCTGGTAGCGGGTTATGTATTGGTATCAGGGTTTGATGAAGAACAGCCTACATTGCCTGAATTACAGCACCACACAAGCGAACCATTGAATTATGATGAACTCATACAAGTGGCAAATAATCGAATATCGATTATATCAACTAATGATGAAATTGTGTCACCAGAGTCTTCGAAAGCATTGGCTAATGCCTTAAAAACACAGGTTATTATTGAAGGCTCAGCCGGTCATTTTCTTGATAGAGAAGGCTATACTGAGTTCAGAACACTACTTGATACGATCAAAACGCATTTTAGCTAGTTATGGTTGGTAAGAATACTAGGCACACTGGTTTTGAGTATTTCAATCAACTCTGGGTCCATATAGGGGTAATCATCAGGAATATCCAGAACATGAAGCGGTTTGTATTCCAAAAGGCGGGGGAAATCTGCTCTTAAGCGGTTTTTATGTTTTTGCTCCATCACAAAAATTACATCTGCCCAGCGGATTAAATCCGCATTAACAGGGCGCCTCGCATTGCGGCTCGTTCCCGCTGAACGGGTGACCCAACTTTCATGGTTGCGCCAGATCTGTTCAGCGGTTGGACTACGCCATTGGTTTTTACTGCAAATGAATAAAATATTCACGAGTTATTGTGTGTCTCTTCAAGGCTAATACGGGCAAGCTGTATATTACTCACTTGCGGGTATGCCATCCCTAATTGGGCTGCACGGATCATCTTTTCGCTTCGACCGTACATCTGTTTCCAGTTTTTTTCAGGTGTATAGCAGTCAACTAAGCGTGAATTTAGTTGATCGCGGGATTTATTGATCCGAGCTTTGGCTCTGCGCCATGCTCTATTTCGGGTATTATCCATATCTTCCTCATTATTGATCGGGGTTCAGCAGCCGCGATAATACGGGTCAGAGTATGACTAACAATGGCATGATAGGTTGTTTCGGCAGCGCTATCAACACGCTGTTAGGTTTTTCAGATTATTGCTTAATTTACAAAGAAAAATCCCCTAGCCACAGCATAGGGGATAATTCATTAAGCCATTTCAGAGAGATCTTTCAAGTATTGAAAGATTTGTCGATAGGCTTTTGGTGGTTTGTTACCTTCACGCTCTTTTTTCGCATTACGGACTAATGCACGCAGTTGTTGCCTGTCTGTTTGTGGGAACAGGGCAACCACGTCTTCAATGACTTCATCACCGCCATCTAATAAACGGGTACGTAAGTCTTCCAGTTTATGTAAAATGACCACTTGCTGGTTGTGACGGTTTTTAAGCTTATCCAGAGCCTCTGTAATTGGCTCAACTTCACGTGAACGTAATAATTTACCGATCAGTTGCAATTGGCGACGACGGCCTTCACGTTTGATTTTTTGGGCAAGTTCAATGGCTTCAAGTAATTGAGTATCTAACGGGATGCGCTCTAACTCACTTTTACTTAAATCTACGAGCTCAGCCCCTAACTTTTTGAGGATCTCAGCATCGCGTTTAATTTCGCTTTTACTGACCCAAATGATTTCCTCGTCTTCTTCGTCTTGCGGCGCTGGGATATCATCCAGCCAGTCATCAGGCTGTTTGGCCATATCGATTTTCCTTTTTACCGAACACAGTGGTTTAATTACGCGTAATTAATATGATTTACTGTGTTGTGAGTGTTAACATTCATCTATTATATATTGTAACTGGGAAAACCCCTCTATGACTACCTAGCATTTGCTTGTTAGGGCAGAAAATCACGTTTCCCCCACATTATTGATTGGACTAAAGCATGAGTGTAACTGAACAAGTCACCGAACAACGCAAAAAACTCGAAGAAGCCGTCGCACACGCATTAGAATTTGCCAAAACACGTTGTGATGCCGCGGAAGTCGCAGTAAACAAAAGCACAGGGATTAGTGTGAGTACCCGCCAAGGGGAAGTCGAAAATGTTGAGTTTAACAGTGATGGCGCGCTAGGGATCACTGTTTATCATCAACAACGTAAAGGCAGTGCGTCTTCTACAGACTTAAGCCCTGAAGCCATTGAACGGACTGTTCAGGCGGCAATTGATATTGCTAACTACACCTCAGAAGACCCGTGTGCAGGGCCAGCAGACAAATCTTTGCTAGCTTTTGAAGCACCAGACCTCAACCTGTTCCAAGCGAGCGAGCTTTCTCCTGAAGAAGCGATCCGCTTAGCGTCGATTGCGGAAATGTCAGCATTAAATGCAGACTCACGCATTGTAAACACGGAAGGTGGAAGTTTTAACGGCCACTATGGGGTTCGCGTATTTGGTAACTCCCATGGCATGTTGCAAAGTTACTGTTCTAGCCGTTATTCAATGTCGAGCTGTGTGATTGCTGAGCAAAATGGTGAAATGGAGCGTGATTACGCTTATACGATTGGCCGTAGCTTAGGGGCATTACAGTCGCCTGAGTGGGTTGGGCAGGAGTGTGCTCGCCGTACTTTATCTCGTTTATCGCCACGTAAATTACCGACAATGAAAGCCCCTGTTATTTTTGCAGCAGAAGTGGCAACCGGTCTATTTGGTCATTTAGTCGGCGCCATTAGTGGTAGCAGTATTTATCGTAAATCCTCTTTTTTATTGGATAGCTTAGGAAAGCAAATTTTACCAAGCTGGCTAACTATCAATGAGCAACCTCATTTAATGGGTGGGTTGGCGTCATCCCCTTTTGATAGCGAAGGTGTTCGTACCTGTGAACGCAATATTGTTGAAAATGGTGTTTTGCAAACGTGGTTGATGACCAGCTATTCCGCAAGAAAGTTAGGTCTGCAAAGTACGGGTCACGCGGGTGGCATCCATAACTGGCGTATTGCAGGGCAAGGCCTTTCTTTCGATGCATTGCTGAAACAAATGGGAACAGGCCTAATCGTTACTGAATTAATGGGCCAAGGGGTTAGCGGTATTACGGGGGATTACTCTCGTGGGGCTTCAGGTTTTTGGGTCGAAAACGGTGAAATTCAATACCCTGTGAGTGAGATTACCATTGCTGGGAACCTAAAAGATATGTGGGCGAATATGGTCACTATCGCTGATGATATTGAAACTCGTAGCAATATTCAGTGTGGTTCGGTATTGATCCCTGAAATGAGTATTGCGGGAGAATAGTTTTCTACTTTGCTCATTTTAAAGCAACAAAAAAGGCACTCAATTGAGTGCCTGAATATGTTAGAGGACTTACCAGAGTTTTTTAAATAAAACTTTTTTCGCTAAGCCTTCCTTAATTCAGCCGTTGTCGAGATTAACGGTGAAACTCACCAGCCGCTTCTGGCTGATAAACAATTTCAAGTACGCGAACACGTGTTTGAACGCCGTTTGGCAGTTCCCAGCTGATTTCATCGTTGACATGCAAGCCTAATAAGGCCGCACCAATCGGTGCCATAACAGACAGCTGCTCTGCGCTATCTTTCAGTGACGCCGGGTAAACTAAGGTACGTGTGCGCTCTTCGTTGCTGATTAAATCCAAAAAGCGAACGGTACTGTTCATCGTGACCACATCAGCAGGCATTTCTTGTGGGGTCAGAATATCCGCACGGTCAAGTTCATCATTGAGCGCATCGGCAACCGGTGTGCCCGCATAAGCCGGCTGTTCCATCAGTGCATCTAAACGTTCAGCATCTAAATCATTGATAATAATTGTTGGCTTTGTCATACCACACTCCAATAGAGACATACAAAGCAAACACCCCCCACCCATAAGGTAGGGGGTGTCGCTAGAAATAAGTTTGTTTAAAATATTAGGCGCTATACGCTTTAAAGGGAAGAGATCATGATCACGATCTCTAAGCCTACCTTTGTAAAAAATACAGATTGATATTTTTATCGTTAGGTTTGAATTGACTACTCTTCGTCAAACCCACTTTCGAACAGGTTAATAATTGCGGATAATGCCTGATTTTCATCTGGGCCGCTAACCTCAATATCAATATTACTGCCTTGTTCTGAGTCTAACATCAACATCGCAATAACGCTATCGGCCTCAGCCTCAATTTGATTATTATTACGCAAAATAACTCTTGAGTTAAATTGTTTAACTAAATCATAGAGTAACATAGCAGGCCTTGCATGCATTCCAAGCCGATTTTTGAGCGTTATTGTGGCTTTTACGGTCATTGCTGTTACTTGCGTTTTTCCAACGTTCTGTGGCGTGACTGCACATTTTTACCACGAGAGCGGAAATAGTCGGCAAGTTGTTCAGCGACATACACTGAACGGTGCTTACCCCCGGTACAGCCAATTGCGACAGTCAAGTAGCTACGGTTATTGGTTTCTAACATCGGTAACCATAATTCTAAATAGCTACGGGTTTGGTAAATGAAGTTATGGACTTCAGTATGCCTATCTAAGAATGCAGCCACGGGTCTATCAAGGCCTGTCATTGGACGCAATTTCGGATCCCAGTGCGGATTGGGCAAAAAGCGCACATCGAATACATAATCCGCATCAATAGGAATACCATGTTTGAAGCCAAAAGATTCAAACACCATTGTCAGTTCACGCTCACGTTTGCCCATCAAACGTGTTCTTAGCATCTCAGCTAATTCATGAACGGACATTTCAGAAGTATCGATAACTAAATCAGCCCGAGAGCGTAAAGGCTCAAGTAGCTCATTTTCTTCATCTATTGCGCTTTCAAGTGAAAGATTTTTACTTGAAAGCGGGTGTAGTCGACGAGTATCACTGTAACGGCGAATAAGCGTGTTACGATCGGCATCTAGAAACAATAATTGAGGAGAGAAGGTTGAAGGTAATTTATCAATCGCTTCTTCGAAAATCTCTGGATTGTCGGGCATATTACGCACGTCGATGCTTACCGCTGCTGAAATATTACGATCAGCCAGTGAATTCGCTAACTCCGGTAGTAATACAACCGGTAGGTTATCTACGCAATAGAAACCCATATCTTCCAGCGCACGTAAGGCAACGGATTTCCCCGAACCGGAACGGCCGCTGACTATCATCAGCACCATGAGCTTGCTCCCTTTTGTTTCCTAATAATGTGCTTCTTGAAAAGCAGTATTTGCCAAATAATATTACTTAGAAACCATAACAATATCATTTGCATATGGCAAGATACATAATTTATCACTTACTCTGTAATTATGCGGTATAGCTCTTCATCACTTTGTGCACTGCGTAGGCGTTTACAGAGCGTTTTATCGGCTAATTTTTTGGCGATAAGCGACAATGTATGCAAGTGCGTTTTACATTGGTCTGATGGCACAAGTAACGCGAACAACAAGTCAACAGGCTGATTATCAATTGCATCAAACGCAATCGGCTCCTCTAAATGCAAAAAGACACCGACAGCACGGCTACTTTCACCTTCGTTCAGCTTTCCATGAGGAATGGCAATACCCCCACCAATACCTGTTGTGCCAACTTTTTCTCTGGTTAATAACGCTTCAAATACCGTATTTTCAGGTAATTCCAATTCAACGGCAGCCAGCTCACTAATAATTTCTAAAGCTCTTTTTTTACTGGTGCACACAATATTATTACGTGTACAGGCTGATGATAAAACAACGTTTAACTGGATTTCTATATCACTATTCATTTTATTGTTCACTTAGGACTACAAAACCAGATGGTGTATCCCACCATCTGGTTTGAAACATTATCCGGCTCATTAATAAGCCGTATCAATGTATTAATGTTGTCTCAGTTTTTCTTTATGTTTGGTTAATTGGCGCGACAGTTTGTCTACGAGTATATCTATAGCGGCGTACATATCGTTTTCTTCCGCTGATGCGTGGAGATCCGCTCCATTGACTTGCACGGTTGCTTCCGCAATTTGCTGAACTTTTTCAACTTTCAAGACAACTTGGATATTATTAATACGATCAAATAATTGTTCCAATTTTTTGAGTTTTTTCTCAACAGTCTCGCGCAATGCAGGAGTAACTTCAATATTGTGTCCAGTAATCTGAAATTCCATACAATCTTCCTTATTTTATCAATTAAACCAGTTGTTTACGCTGGTTAGAGGGCGGAATGGATAACGATTCTCGATACTTAGCAACAGTTCTGCGAGCGACTTGAATGCCTTGTTCAGCCAGCATACTCGTCAATTTACTGTCACTCAATGGTTTTGCTGGGTTTTCAGCAGCAACCAGTTTTTTCACCAATGCTCGAATTGCGGTTGAGGAGGCTTCGCCACCTGTGTCCGTATTAACATGGCTGGAGAAAAAATATTTCAACTCAAAAATGCCTCGTGGGCTATGGAGAAACTTTTGAGTTGTCACTCGTGAGATAGTTGATTCATGCATGTCCACTTGATAGGCGATATCGGCCAGTATCATCGGTTTCATGTACTCCTCTCCCAGCTCAAAGAATTCTTGTTGCTGTTCTACAATACAAGTCGCGACTTTTAATAGTGTCTCGTGGCGGCTCTCAAGGCTTTTAATCAACCATTTTGCATCTTGCAGATGACTACGAATATATTGCGAGTCATCTTCACTCGCTGAATTATTCAGCATCGAAGCATAATGGTTATTAATGCTTAGCTTAGGGATGCTATCTGTATTTAACTCAACTTGCCAGTGCCCTGCGATTTTTTTCACTAAAACATCAGGAATGACGTATTCCGATTCCCCGGTATTGATAGATTGGCCAGGTTTTGGATTCAACGTTAAAATCAGGTCTATCGCGGTTTTGAGCGCATCTTCTTTTAAGCGAGTTAATTTACCTAACTGGCGAAAATCACGGTTAGCCAGTAAATCAATATGGTTACTAATAATGAGCTTCGCATCTTGTAGCCCATCAGTTTCTTTAGGGTAGAGTGACAATTGAATTAATAAACACTCTTTTAAGTCTTGTGCTGCGACACCCAGTGGGTCGAAATGCTGAATACGTTTGAGGACAGCAATGACTTCCTCAATACTAATCTCTGGGTTATCAATCCCTTCATGTATATCAGAAACTGCTGTTGTCAGGTAACCGGAATCATCTATTGAATCAATAATAGCGGTGGCTATTGCCCTGTCCGTATCAGTAAAAGGGGTCAGCTCAGCTTGCCACGTCAGGTAATCTTGCAATGTTTGCGTTGTTTCACCTTGGTAAACAGGGAGTTCATCAAAATTATAATCATTACTGGTCCCTGACGGTGTTCCTGCCGTATATATTTCATCCCAATTAGTATCTAAAGGGAGTTCATCTGGCATATCATGGTTTTCGAGCGCGTCTTTGGTATCGAGCTCACTGGTATCGGAATTTTCATTTAGGGAGTCAATAGATTCAGACTCGGAATTTAACTCTTCTTGTTCAAGAAGTGGGTTGGTTTCCAAGGCGAGTTGAATTTCTTGCTGAAGCTCAAGTGTAGACAGCTGCAACAAGCGAATGGCTTGCTGCAATTGAGGGGTCATTGCAAGTTGTTGACTGACTCTAAGCTGCAAGCTTTGCTTCATGAATCTGTTTTATTCTCCCTAAAAAATGACGATACGCTAATTTATAACCGGAAACCTTCACCCAAGTATACACGTTTCACTTGTTCGTTCTCTAAGATCATGGTTGGTGACCCATGAGCAATTAAGTGTCCTTGGCTGACAATATAGGCTCTTTCACATACATCTAAGGTTTCACGCACGTTATGGTCGGTGATTAATACACCGAGGCCGTAATCCCTTAAGTGCTGAATGATTTTTTTGATATCTAAGACGGAAATAGGGTCAACACCCGCAAAAGGTTCGTCTAATAAAATAAATTTTGGGTTAGCTGCAAGTGCTCGAGCAATTTCAACACGGCGGCGTTCCCCACCGGATAGCGATTGCCCCATGCTGCCCCGAAGATGGGTAATACTAAATTCTTCCATCAGCTCTTCAGCACGCTCTTTACGTTGCTGAGAGTTCAAATCTTCGCGAATTTCTAACACAGCCATTAGGTTATCATAAACACTGAGGCGACGGAAAATGGAGGCTTCTTGAGGAAGATAGCCAATTCCACGGCGTGCACGTTCATGCAACGGTAGAAGGCTGATATCTTCACCATCAATCATAATTTTGCCAGCATCCCGCTGAACAATACCCACAACCATATAAAAGGTCGTTGTTTTACCGGCCCCGTTTGGTCCCAACAAGCCAACGATTTCACCTGATTTAACTTCCAGGCTGACATCTTCAACGACTTTACGTTTTTTATAGGCTTTAGCTAGATTCTCAGCGGTTAGTGTCGCCATAACAGTTATTTACTCTTACTTTCTGATGAATTTTTATTCGCTGCAGGGCCTTTTTCTTGCAATTGGGCTGGCAGTATTACGGTAGTGACGCGTTTGCCTTTATCACTAAATGCTTCCATTTGTTGCGTTGGCACGATATAGGTAATTTTGTCACCCTGAATATTGCTGTCTAATTGCTCAAGATAAGCATTGCCTGTTAATGTGACGAGTTGTTTATCAACCTCATAACGGGCTTTACTGGCATGGCCTTTAATTGGCTTGCCATCATCCTGCAACTGGTAAAAGGTAACTGGGGTCCCGAAGGCCTCAATCACAATTTTATCTGAGTCACTACTTGGGCGTGTAACAACCACTTTATTGGCTCTGATATCAATAGAGCCTTGTTTAATAACAACATCATCTGTAAAAGTGGTGACGTTTTTTTCTAAATCAAGAGATTGTTTGACCGAATTAATCGTCATTGGCTGCTGCGTATCACTTTTTAATGCCATCGCAGGTAGGCTAAGAGCCAAAATTGCACTGGCAACAGCTCCTTGAATAAAACGTTTCTTAGTTACTTGATTCATTTTAATGCTCTTCTGGTTGTAACACATAATGAGTTTTTACATCTTCGATTAATTCAGCCGTTCTTGTACGAAGGTTTCCCTTCATTTTCATACCAGTAGAATTGAGACCTTGTCCAACAATGGTCACTTTATCATCAGATGAAACGTCTTGTGTTGTCAAATTGACAACTGCACTCTCAGTTGTAATTCGTTGGATCTGCGAGTCTTTAGTTAAGCTATCAACTTGAACATCGCTATATAAATAGAGAATTCTATCGTTCGTTAACCTTGCTTTGAAAGCCTTAACTGTCCAGGTAGGCTCACCGGCTTCGTTATAAGTGGTTAGAACAGGTTTCGAAAACCACGTGATTTTTCCTTCAGTGTAGTTATCTATTTTATCTGAAACGAGTTTATACGCTAAATTACCCGTTGGATTATAGACAAAAGTCACTGAATCATCAGTTTGATAATTAGGTTGCCCATCATTAATTACTTTATCCTCTGCGCTGTCGGAATCATTACCCGCTAAATTCCAACCGATAAGTCCTAATACCACTAAGGATAAAATAATAATTAACCACTTCTTCGCATTGCTCATGAATTCAATCTATTCGTTATATTGATAAACCTTTTGCTTCTTCTAGTTTGTCTTGAGAAAGCAAAATAAGGTCACAAAGTTCGCGGACTGCACCTTTTCCCCCGCCAATACGAGTCACGTAATCCGCTTTCGGTAATAGCAAAGGGTGGGCATCAGCGACGGCGACGGATAAGCCTACTTTAGCCATAACAGGCCAGTCAATCAGGTCGTCCCCAATATAAGCTATTTCTTCATCTGATAATTGTAGTGTATCTAACAGTTCGTGATACGCCAAAAGCTTATCGCTTTGGCCTTGGTAAAGATATGTAATGCCTAATGTTTGAGCTCTATCTTCAAGAAGTTTCGCTTTTCTTCCTGTAATAATGGCGACTTCAATACCGGACGTTAATAAGCAACGTATCCCATAGCCGTCACGGACATTAAAGGCCTTGAGTTCTTCGCCATTATTTCCCATATAGACCAAGCCATCGGACATGACACCATCAACATCGCAGATCAGTAATTTGATTTTTTCTGCTTTGATTAAAACAGTATCGGCAACAGGGCCATAGCAGGTTTCCAAAAAGGTAGACGTCATAGTATTTCCTTCTGTTATACAACACCTGCTTGTAGCAGATCGTGCATATGTAGCACACCAACTAATTTGTTATCATTTGCGACTAATAATGAAGTCACGTGTCGAGACTGCATTAAATTGAGCGCTTCAACCGCTAACATGGTTGGCGATACCCGAATTCCACCGGGGGTCATTAAATCAGCAATTTTAGCGTTATTCAGGTCGATTCCCATATCAAAGATACGGCGTAAATCCCCATCAGTGAAAATACCTTCAATATTCATGTCATCATCACAAATGACTGTCATACCGAGTTTTTTGCGGGTAATTTCCACTAAAGCCTCACGTAAAGACGCGCTTTTAGGAATATGGGGGATATCATCACCCGTATTCATTAAATCACGAACGAGGAGTAAAAGTTTGCGCCCAAGTGCGCCACCCGGATGCGAAAGCGCAAAATCATTAGCCGTGAAACCGCGCGCAGTTAATAAGGCAATCGCTAATGCATCTCCCATCACGAGTGTTGCTGTTGTACTCGTGGTAGGTGCAAGCCCTAAAGGGCAGGCTTCTTGAGGCACTTTGATGCACAAATGCACATCTGCATATTTTCCCATATTACTTTCAGGGTTGTTAGTCATACAGATTAAAGGCACTTTAATTCTTTTTAAAACAGGGAGTAAAGCTAAAATTTCCCCTGACTCCCCAGAATTTGAAATGGCTAACACAACATCTTTATGCGTAATCATCCCAAGGTCGCCGTGGCTAGCTTCCCCTGGATGAACAAAAAATGACGGCGTACCTGTGCTCGCTAGTGTGGCAGCAATTTTACGCCCAATATGCCCCGATTTCCCCATTCCCATTACGACGACTTTGCCTTCACAGTTAAAAATAAGCTGGCAAGCGCGGTCAAAATCAGTATTGATATATTGTTCTAGGTTTTTTAAACCTTCATGTTCGATATGGAGAACTTCTTTACCTACTTTCTGAAAATCGAAGTTTGACATTTCTAGTTCCATGCGTAGCTTTTAAGTTAATCGGATTAGCGAAATCAAATTGTATAACGAATACTTGGTATCAGTAAGTATTTTGTCAGTTAAGCACTTTTTAATGTTAGTTTTAGACTTAATAAGTATTTTTTGGCACTTCGATGTAGAATTTAATACGTATAAGATGGTTTTATTAGCATCTTGAACCAAAAAAAGATAGGCAAATTCGCGTATCCTCAGTTAGGTAAATCATAGCATTCTAAGAGCTATCTGCTGTTAATAGCGAAAGCTTTTGCTGACTATAAAGAAATTATATTGTTTTTTCTCTGTTTCCTTTAGGTAAAAACAAAGTTGTAATACTAAAAGTCATATTTTCGACGCTATAATACTATAAATTCTATTTTGTTGTGATATTTGACGATTTTCAGTTTATCTTTCGGTAACATCTGAACGGATAAAAATATTTACGCGTGGTGTATAACGAGTTATTTAACAATGCAAGCACAGACAGACAACTTAATTGAAGTACGGAACATGTCATTTACTCGAGGAAATCGGAAAATATTTGAAAATATTAATCTGACCGTTCCTCGTGGGAAAATTACGGCAATTATGGGGCCGTCAGGGATCGGTAAAACCACATTACTGCGCTTGATTGGTGGGCAATTACGGCCAAATGAAGGTGAAATTTGGTTTGATGGTGACAATATTCCTGCACTGTCACGCTCAAAACTGTATCAGTCTCGTAAAAAGATGAGCATGCTGTTTCAGTCGGGGGCGTTATTCACAGACATGGACGTATTCAATAATGTGGCTTTCCCGTTGCGTGAGCATACTAACCTGCCTGAATCGCTGATCCATACTACAGTGATGATGAAATTAGAGGCGGTTGGCTTGCGAGGAGCCGCAAAATTAATGCCATCTGAGTTATCGGGAGGTATGGCTAGGCGGGCAGCTTTAGCGCGTGCTATCGCTCTAGATCCTGATTTAATCATGTTTGATGAGCCTTTTGTTGGTCAAGATCCGATTACTATGGGTGTTTTGGTTAAATTGATTGATGAGCTTAATCAAGCATTGGGTGTCACCTGTGTCGTGGTTTCCCATGATGTTCCAGAGGTATTGAGCATTGCAGATAATGCTTATATTGTTGCGCAGCAGCATGTCATTGCTCAGGGAACGGGTGAAGAATTGCGTGAAAACCAAGACCCTCGTGTGCGACAATTCCTTGATGGTATTGCGGATGGGCCTGTTCCATTTCGTTTTCCCGCCAATGATTATCTAGCTGATTTATTAGGGTAAATAAAATGATAATAAAGGCGATTGCAGCCTTCGGACGCCGATGGATTGACATATTTTCCGCGTTTGGTCGAGCAGGCTACATGCTGTTTCGCGCCTTACTTGGCAAACCAGAGTTTCGTAAACAATGGCCATTATTGATGAAGCAATTGTACGCCATTGGTGTGCAGTCATTGCTGATCGTTGCCGTCTCAGGGTTATTTATTGGGATGGTTTTAGGGTTACAAGGTTATTTGGTTCTCACGACGTTTAGTGCTGAAGCTAGCTTAGGTATGATGGTGGCGCTTTCACTATTGCGTGAACTAGGCCCTGTTGTGACTGCCTTGTTGTTTGCTGGACGAGCGGGTTCAGCGTTAACAGCTGAAATTGGCTTAATGAAAGCGACTGAACAGATTTCTAGCCTTGAAATGATGGCAGTTGACCCTCTTAGGCGTGTCATCGCCCCACGTTTTTGGGCTGGTTTTATTAGTATGCCATTGTTATCTCTAATTTTTGTTGCTGTCGGTATTTTAGGTGGTGCATTAGTTGGGGTTGACTGGAAGGGTATTGATGAAGGCTTTTTTTGGGCTTCAATGCAATCTTCCATTGATTGGCGGCTAGATTTAGTCAACTGTGTGATCAAAAGCTTAGTCTTTGCCATCACGGTTACTTGGATCGCATTATTTAATGGCTATGATGCCATCCCAACTTCGGAGGGGATAAGCCAAGCTACAACAAGAACAGTTGTACATGCGTCATTGTCTGTTTTAGGACTGGATTTCGTACTTACCGCACTGATGTTTGGGAACTAAGTCATGCAAAGTAAAAAAAGTGAAATATGGGTTGGTTGTTTTATGTTGCTGGCGATTGCCGCAATTATCTTTTTATGTTTAAAAGTCGCTGATTTAAAATCGATAGGAAGCCAATCCACCTATCAAATATCAGCATCTTTTGAAAATATTGGTGGCTTAAAAGAAGGCTCTCCAATCAAAGTGGGCGGTGTGGTGATTGGTCGAGTTGCCAGTATCACATTAGATAAAAAAAATTATGTTCCTGAAGTGAAAATTGATTTATTGAGTGAATACGACAATATTCCTGATTCGAGCTCACTGTCAATTCGCACATCAGGTTTGTTGGGTGAACAGTATATTGCAATGAATATCGGCCCAGATGATGAAGAATTAGGTATCGCAATCTTAAAAAATGGCGGGCGCCTTGAAGATACGAAGCCAGCTATGGTATTAGAAGACTTAATTGGCCAGTTTTTATATAAAAGTGGTGATAGCCAAGGTGCAGAGCCAGAGTCAACTGCACAGTAATTTGATGCTCCCTTTGAAGAATAAAGGAATGAATTATGTTTAAACGTTTAATGATGGTTGCTATGTTGGCAATTGCGCCATTTGCCATGGCAGTAGACCAAACCAACCCTTATAAATTAATGGATGAAGCGGCGGCGAAAACGTTTAACCGCTTGAAATCAGAGCAACCAAAAATTAAGCAAGACCCCGAGTATCTCAGAACAATTGTTCGTGAGGAACTATTACCTTATGTACAAGTTAAATATGCAGGGGCTTTGGTGCTAGGAACCTATTATAAAGGGGCTACCCCTGCCCAGCGCGAGGCTTACTTCAACGCGTTTGAAGATTACCTTGAGCAAGTTTATGGCCAAGCATTGGCGATGTATCATGGCCAAACGTATCAAATTGCACCAGAGCAACCACTGGGTGATAAAAACATTGTGGCTATCCGTGTGACGATTATTGATACCAACGGTCGTCCTCCCGTACGTTTAGATTTCCAATGGCGAAAAAATAGCAAAACAGGTTATTGGCAAGCTTACGACATGATTGCAGAAGGCGTGAGCATGATTACGACTAAGCAAAATGAATGGGGTGATATTCTACGTAAGCAGGGTGTCGATGGCTTAACAAAACAGTTAGAAATCAGTGCAAAAGCGCCAATTACTTTAGAAGAGAAAAAGTAATATGAGTCAGTTGTTAGCATGGGAACTCAATGAAACAACACTGTATCTCACCGGGACATTAGACCGTGATTCGTTAATGTCGTTTTGGGATAAAAAAAACTCATCGCTGGAACAGGTTGAAAATATAGATGTTTCTGGTCTTAAGCACGTGGACTCAACAGGGTTAGCGATGCTGGTTCGCTTAAAAAGTGAACTCCAAGCTAAAAACCGTTCACTGAATATTATCGGTGTCAGTGATAACTTGAATACATTGATTGAACTATATGGGGTTCAAGCGATTATCCTCAATTAGGTTAAACATCCTAAATTGGGTCAAGTTATGTAAAAATAAGCGCCTCTATGTGCTTTTCGGCACGAGAGGCGTTTTCTTTGGTTTAAGTGTTGAGCCTAATCCTTTAGGATAGGGGATTAAGCTCTGAGTATTCTTATTGGGATGCTTCTGTACGCTATGCATGCAATTTGCACTATTTAGAGTAAAATTATAAATCACAAATAATTAATAAATTGAGTCATTATGGATACCAACGAAATTAAGCAAGTATTGATGGAAAAACTGTCTCTGAATGAGGCTATTGTTACTGGTGATGGTAGCCACTTTCAGGTTATTGCTGTCGGTGACATGTTTGACGGTATGAGCCGTGTTAAGCAACAGCAAGCAATTTATGCGCCTTTAATGGAGTATATTGCGGATAACCGCATCCATGCTCTGTCTATTAAAGCGTATACCCCTGCGCAATGGGAGCGCGATCGTAAACTTAGTGGTCTTTGATTTCAAAGCCTAAGCGAACAGACTGTAAAATTCGACATACGAGAATACTTGAATGGATAAGTTTTTAGTTAAAGGACCAACCCGCTTACAGGGTGAGGTCACTATATCTGGCGCAAAAAATGCGGCATTACCAATCCTGTTCGCTGCTCTATTGGCTGAAAAGCCAGTAGAAATACAGAATGTCCCTCATTTGAGGGACATTGACACAACGATTAAATTATTGAATCAACTAGGTACTAAAGTTAAACGCAATGGCTCAGTTTACGTCGATGCAAGCACTGTAACGACATACTGTGCGCCTTATGACCTCGTTAAAACCATGCGTGCATCCATCTGGGCTTTAGCGCCATTGGTCGCTCGTTTTGGCCACGGTGAAGTTTCTTTACCTGGAGGCTGTGCTATTGGTGCTCGCCCAGTTGATTTACATATTTCTGGTTTAGAGCAATTAGGCGCAAAAATTGTTTTAGAAGATGGTTATGTGAAAGCCACGGTTGATGGTCGCTTGAAAGGTGCTTGCATTGTGATGGATAAAGTCAGTGTGGGCGCGACAGTCTCTATTATGACGGCTGCGACCTTAGCTGAAGGCACCACAATCATCGAAAATGCGGCACGTGAACCTGAAATTGAAGATACAGCCAACTTCTTAAATACTCTTGGCGCAAAAATCACAGGCGCAGGTACTGACCGTATTGTTATAGAAGGTGTTGAACGTTTAGGTGGGGGGGTCTATAAAGTACTGCCTGACCGTATTGAAACAGGAACATTTTTAATTGCTGCAGCGGTTTCACGTGGCAAAGTCATCTGCCGTAATGCACGTCCAGATACACTCGATGCAGTGTTAGCTAAACTACGTGAAGCAGGGGCTAAAATTGAAATCGGTGATGACTGGATTAGCTTAGATATGGAAGGCAAGCGTCCAAAAGCGGTGACATTACGTACAGCACCACACCCTGGGTTCCCAACTGATATGCAAGCACAGTTTAGTTTACTCAATCTTGTTGCTGATGGGGCGGGGATGATCACTGAAACCATTTTTGAAAATCGTTTCATGCATATCCCTGAGCTAATTCGTATGGGTGCTCACGCTGAGATTGAAAGCAATACTGTGTTATGTCACGGTGTTGAAAAATTAACCAGCGCACAGGTAATGGCAACAGATTTACGCGCTTCTGCGAGTTTAGTTATTGCTGGCTGTATTGCTGAAGGGACAACAACAGTTGACCGTATTTATCATATTGACCGTGGTTATGAGCATATCGAAGATAAACTACGTGGCTTAGGTGCTGATATTCAGCGCGTGCATTCGGATGATTAATGCTTTGAAAAGGTGAATGAAGTGTTGGCTTCATTCATCTATTTGATAAATCAAAAAAGGTTGTTCGATATCGAACAACCTTTTTTACGAAAGACCGTTTTAAAATGATTATCCTGCCTGTTCATCAGGAATTTCTTCGATAATCACATCAATATTTTTAATTTCGCCATCTCGTAAAATCTGTACTGCGGTTTTGCTTCCAGGGCGGATTTCTGCAACTAAGTCCATGGTTTCTGCGGCTGAAATAGCCGGTTTGCCATCAACGGATAAAATGATGTCTCCTTGCAATATCCCCGCTTTGGCTGCGGGCCCGTTTGGGGCAACCTGGAAAACCCGTAACCCTTGTATTTGGTTAATATTATTGTTATTTGACCTAATTTGAGGCAGTTCGCGTGCTGTAATACCAATATAACCACGGATAACTCGACCATCACGAATTAGTTTATCCATGATTTTAGTCGCAAGGGCAGTAGGAATGGCAAAGCTTAAACCTTCAGAGCTAATGCCCTGGCCAGCAGTGAAAGAAAGCGTGTTGATTCCGACTAACTCACCTTCGGTATTAATTAATGCCCCACCAGAGTTACCCGAGTTGATTGAGGCATCTGTTTGCAGGAAATTTTGCCGGCGAGTAGAGCTTAGCCCTACGCGACCTGTTGCACTGATAATCCCCTGAGTAACAGTTTGACCTATATTGTAAGGGTTACCGATTGCAAGTACGACATCACCAACATGAGTGACTCGTTGTGTATTAATTGGAATAACAGGTAGGTTATCAGCGTCAATTTTCAGTACGGCGAGATCAGTTAATGGATCAGAACCAACCAATAGGGCATCAAAAATAGAACCATCTTGTAAAGCCACTAAGATTTGGTCTGGGTTATCAACGACATGTTTATTCGTGATAATGTAGCCATTTTGGCTCATGATCACACCTGAACCGAGAGACTTTAATTCACGTCCTGACTGGGAGAAGCTTCCTTTTGAACTGCTATAAACATAGACCACTGCAGGTGCAGCACGACGTACAGCTTTGTTATAACTGACGGGTTCACTGCTTGTTTTACCATATAGTAAATCGGCTAAACCTTGAGGGCGCAAAGAAGGAACCGCAACGATAATGATCAATGCAGTCAACAGGCCAAGCATGACAGATAAAGTTAGCTTCTTCACCATAGGATATAGAATATTTAGTTATTGCTTAAACATATTCTGAGCATAACACAAAAAAAAGGGTACAGCAGAGTGATACTGTACCCGTTTATTGATTTTCAGAGGGTTTTTGATGAATTAATTTTTCATCAGTAAATATAAGGTTTCACCATCACGTAATACTTTCATTGCTAACACCGGAGGTTTAGCGTCGATAATCTTACGGAATTGCTCAATAGTCTCAACACGAGCGTCATTGACACCAAAGATTAAATCACCTTTTACGAGGCCAATGGCTGCGGCTGGCGATTTTGGCGCCACGCTGTCAACTTGTACACCTTTAGTGTTGCTAACGGTTGCATTAGAAATTGTTGCACCTAATAACGATTCACTCAGTTTTTCTGCTTTTGTTGCTGAGCCTTCGTCGTTCTCAAGAACCACTTTGACTTCCATCGGTTTGCCTGAGCGAATTAAACCAATAGTGATCTCTTTACCAATTTGGCTGGTACCGATTTTAGCTCTTAACTCAGCAAAGCTATTAATGCGTTTACCATCAACAGAGACTAAAACGTCACCGGATTTAATACCTGCTTTAGCAGCCGATGATTTAGGTAAAACTTCACTTACGAAAGCACCACGCTGTGCATCAATATTAAATGCTTTAGCGATATCGGAGTTCATCTCAGTACCTTTGATACCTAAGATCCCGCGTTTTACTTCACCATGCTTAATTAACTGCTCGCTAAGGTTTTTAGCCATATTACTTGGGATCGCAAAACCGATACCGATATTACCGCCACCTGGTGCCAAAATAGCGGTATTAATACCGATTAATTCACCATTTAAGTTAACGAGTGCACCACCAGAGTTACCACGGTTAATGGAAGCATCGGTTTGGATAAAGTTTTCTAACCCTTCAAGGTTTAAGCCACTACGCCCCAGCGCAGAGATAATCCCTGATGTAGCTGTTTGGCCTAGGCCAAATGGGTTACCAACCGCAACAGCGAAGTCACCAACACGTAATTTGTCGGAGTCTGCAATACTAACCGCAGTTAAGTTTTTGATATCTTTTGCATTGCTTATTTTCAATAACGCGATATCAGTTTGTGGGTCTTTGCCAATTAAGTTAACCGCAATTTCACGGCCATCATTTAATTGAATTTGAATTTTGTCAGCACCATCAATTACATGATTGTTAGTTAAAATATAACCTTGCTGGGCGTCAATAATGACACCAGAGCCCAAGCCTTCAAATGGACGCACGCTTTGTTGTTGCTGTGGTATATTTGGGCCAAAAAAGAATTTAAGTTCTTCTGGAATTTGTTGGTTCTGTACGCGAGTACCAGACACATGAATATTCACTACAGCAGGCAATACTTTTTCAAGCATAGGGGCCAAGCTAGGCATGTTCTGGCTTTGTGCTGTAGCCGGTAAAGTGGCGGGTAATGCTGCACTGCTAACAGCAGGAATAGCCGCTAAAGATAACCCTAAACTCATTGCTACTGCGGTAAGAAAAAAGTTTTTTCTTTTCATAATTCAGTCGATTCTCTCAAGAATAAATTATTAACTCACTGTGAATGCAATTTTAGAAGAAACACAATGCGTTGATATAATATTGGTTGGTATCAGATTCAATTTTACTGATGACTATGACTACCGATTATGCGCAAAAGTTCCCATGACGGGTAGCGAATATCTACTCTTTTACATCTATTTACATGTGCTTTAAGTGAAACTTTAACTTCTATACATTATATAAATGAATTGTTAAATTATATTTGGATGGAAATCTTGTTCAGAATTATTAAATAAAAATTTAATAATGGAAGACATACGGAAAGTGACTAAATTTAGTGCGTTTTATAGAAAATCACCAGTAAGTGGTGCTTACTGGTGATAAAAGATAAAAATTTACTTTTCTTTCTCTTCGATAGGACGGAAAAGACCCGAAGCACCATCTGAGTAATCTCTTGGTGGCATTTTAACTGGTGCTTGGTCGTTATCCGCTTCAGATTCGGTTAAACGATAGTTAAATGGGTTGTCTTGTGCTGGCATATCAGGCATTAATTCAGATGAACTTTGTGCCATGTGTTGATATAGCTGACGGTAGTCACGCGCCATTTTATCCAATAATTCTGCGCTACGAGCAAAATGACTAACAAGTTCTTTACGGTACTCTTCGAGTTCAGTACTTTTTTTGTCTAGCTCAGCTTGCGCTGTTTTTTGTTGGCGAAGCTTTGGGTTGCCATAGCGCACAACTAATGCACCGATGATAAAACCCACAATCAATCCGATTAATGCATACTCCCAGGTCATGCTGACTCCTTCATTACTTCAATGTTCACAGATTCAATGTTCGCAGAAATTAGTGTTGTTACCGTTACTATACCTTAAATAATTCAAGTTGCATGTAAGCGTCAAGTAAAGCACCTTAACATATTGTAATCTGACTAGTTAAGTGATAACAAAATCTACAAGCCTTGAAGTCGACAGGTTAAATTAGCCAACAACTTATTAAGAGTGGAATCTTAAATCGAATTTCCTTACTCTATAGCGGCTCGTTAACCGAAAGTTAAATGATAACTGAATCTGGTTATAATAAAGGCAGTGTATATCAAATAACGGTAAAAAAACCGAAAAATTTTTAAGGATTATTCAGTTAATGTCGCCGATGACCCCTACAATGCGTTATCAACAAGCGCTTGCTGATGGTAACTATCAGCCAGATGACGTCCAAAGGCTCGCTGTGGAACGCTTGGATAAAATATATCAGCAGCTTGTTAATGCAACTTCTTCCACTTTACAAGATAAGCCTTCAGGTTTAAAGCAACGCTTTAGTCGTCTTTTAGGTAAAACGTCAACAGCACCGATTATTCCGGTGCAAGGGCTCTATATGTGGGGCGGGGTAGGGCGTGGGAAAACATGGCTAATGGATATGTTTTACGAAAGTTTACCAGGTACTCGTAAACTTCGCTTACATTTTCATCGCTTCATGAAAAAAGTACAAGAAGATTTGATGGCATTGCAAGGGCAAGAGAACCCGCTAGATATTATTGCGGATGAGTTTAAAAAACAAACAGATGTGTTGTGTTTTGATGAGTTTTTTGTGTCAGACATTACCGACGCTATGATCCTTGGCACTTTGCTTGAAGGGCTCTTTGCTCGAGGCATTACACTGGTCGCTACCTCAAATATCATCCCTGATAATCTCTATCGTAACGGTTTGCAGCGAGCGCGTTTCCTGCCTGCTATTGAGCAAATTAAAAAATACTGTGATGTGATGAATGTCGATGCAGGCATTGATTACCGCTTAAGGACTTTAACTCAAGCACATCTTTTTTTATCCCCGATTAATTCTCAAAACCGCCAGCATTTGGATGAGGTTTTCATTAAATTGGCAGGTAAGAAAGGAGAACAACATCCCGTCTTAGAGGTTAACCATCGTAAGATGCAAGCTATTCATGCAGCGGAAGGGGTGTTAGCCATCGAGTTTAAAGTGTTGTGTGAAGAGCCTCGTAGTCAAAATGATTATATTTACCTATCAAATTGCTACCACACCGTGTTGTTGTACAATGTGCCCGTGATGGGAACAACAGATGAAAACCCAGCACGTCGTTTTTTGGCATTAATTGATGAGTTTTACGAACGAAAAGTTAAATTGGTTATTAATGCGGAAGTGCCAATGGAATCGCTGTATCAAGGGAAACTTTTGGCTTTCGAGTACCAGCGTTGCTTGTCTCGATTACAAGAAATGCAAAGTGAAGAGTACTTGAAAATACCGCATTTAACTTAAGGGAGTAATCAAACAGGGTTGTTAGCAAAAGTTACCTGGATTGCATAATTTAAGTACAAAATGCGATGTTTATTCGAGCAAACGTAAAAAAAATGCATTTGGGGTCGATTTTTGTTTCTGACTTCTCTATAATCTTGCGACCCCACGTTACAGCGTTATTTTTTATTTCCCAAAAAATAACGCATAAATGCCAGTTAGGCTGCTCGAAGGGGTAGGTTTACTGGACAAAGAGTCGTGTGAACCTCAGAAAGCTTATGAACATGAGTGTTCACCAACGTGTAACTTCAATATTGGGTAAGTTTTAATGAAAACTTTTACAGCTAAACCAGAGACCGTAAAACGCGACTGGTACGTTGTTGATGCAGATGGCAAAACTTTAGGCCGTCTTGCAACTGAAATTGCTAGCCGTCTGCGCGGTAAGCATAAAGCGGAATACACTCCGCACGTGGATACTGGTGATTACATCATCGTTCTGAATGCAGAAAAAATTGCTGTTACCGGCAATAAACGCGAAGACAAAATCTACTATCGCCACACTGGCCATGTAGGTGGAATCAAGCAAGCAACTTTCGAAGAAATGATTGCTCGCAGTCCTGAGCGTGTGCTTGAAATCGCGGTTAAAGGCATGTTGCCAAAAGGACCTCTGGGTCGTGCAATGTACCGTAAACTGAAAGTTTACGCAGGTAATGAGCACAACCACGCGGCTCAACAACCGCAAGTTCTTGACATTTAATCGGGATTATAGCAATGGCTGAAAATCAATACTACGGCACTGGTCGCCGCAAAAGCTCATCTGCTCGTGTCTTTATTAAGCCGGGTAGCGGTAACATCACAATCAATCAACGTACACTGGAACAATACTTTGGTCGCGAAACTGCGCGCATGGTAGTTCGTCAGCCGTTAGAATTGGTTGAAATGTTGGAAAAATTGGATCTGTACATCACTGTTAAAGGTGGTGGTATTTCAGGTCAGGCAGGCGCAATCCGTCACGGTATTACACGTGCACTGATGGCTTATGATGAGACTCTTCGTTCTGATCTGCGTAAAGCTGGTTTCGTTACCCGTGATGCGCGTTCTGTTGAACGTAAAAAAGTGGGTCTGCGCAAAGCACGTCGTCGTCCACAGTTCTCCAAACGTTAATTTATTACCCTTTGGGTATAAAATTGATGAAAAAACCCGTCTTAATGACGGGTTTTTTATTGTCTATTGTTTTACTTATATTTTTATTATTAATGATAGAATAACTGCGTCTAATCATGATGCTTTATAAAAGAACGAATATATAGTTTAAAGAGAAAATAATAGTTTAGCCTAAAATTAAAAATAATTATTAGTTAACTGAATTGGCATATCTTTAATGAATACGACTCAAACTATGGAGTTAACTTTAGGGTTTTTATTCTTTATTTTTGATTTAATTTTTAATTAAATTCTAGTTTTCTTCCTGTTTCTTTCTTGTTATGAAATAAATCTATGATTTTTTCGATGTGCCGCCCCTAAGTTGTACAAAATCTGTTAGAATATGCCCCTGTTTTTTTATTTCACATTTCTCGCCTTTACTGTGCGGGAGGGTTGTGTTGACTTTCAATATGGATAAATGAAAGTTAAACACAGGGGATTTTAAAATGGGTAATGGGTAATTAAAAATTAATTACATTTCGTCCATTTTGTATTTTGGAGGTTTTAATGGCTGTCGCTCCTAATAAACGTTCGGTAATGACATTGTTCTCTGGCCCTACTGACATTTTTAGCCATCAGGTACGTATCGTGCTGGCTGAAAAAGGGGTAAGTGTTGAAATTGAACATGTCGAACCCGGTCATCTGCCTCAAGATCTGATCGATCTCAACCCATATCAGAGCGTTCCAACATTAGTTGACCGTGACCTGACTCTCTATGACCCACACATTATCATGGAATACCTTGATGAGCGTTTTCCTCATCCGCCATTAATGCCAGTTTACCCTGTTGCGCGTGGTACTAGCCGTCAATTGATGCACCGCATTCAAAATGATTGGTATTCATTAATGAGTAAAATAGAGAACGGCAGTGCGCAAGAAGCCGCAAATGCTCGTCGTCAGCTGTCTGAAGAGTTGATCGCTGTTTCTCCTGTTTTTGCTGAAATGGAATTCTTTATGAGTGAAGAATTCAGTCTCGTAGATTGCTATTTAGCACCATTATTATGGCGTTTACCTGTTCTTGGTATTGAATTGAACCCATCTAGCAGCAAATACTTGCAGTTATATATGCAACGTGTGTTTGCACGTGACGCATTCTTAGCATCGTTGACTGAATCTGAGCGCGAAATGCGTTTGTCTACAAGAGGCTAAAAGAATGATGGAAATGACAGCAATGTCACCACGTCGCCCTTATTTGTTACGTGCCCACTATGAGTGGTTGCTTGATAACGATATGACTCCGCATTTGGTGGTTGATGTCACCGTTCCTGCTGTTAACGTTCCTATGGAATTTGCCCGTGATGGGCAAATTGTGTTGAATGTTGCGCCAAGAGCTGTTGGTAATTTTGAAATAACCAATGATGAAGTGCGTTTTAATGCTCGTTTTGGTGGAATACCTCGCCAAGTTTATGTCCCTATGGCCGCAATTATGGCGGTATATGCACGTGAAAATGGGGCTGGAATGATGTTTGAGCCTGAAGCTGCTTATGATGCAGAGTTATCAGCAGGTTTTGAACACGTTGAAGAACCTGAAGACAACATTACTCTAGTTCATGAAGCTGAATCTGTGGATGAAAAGTCACATGAGCCATCAGGGGATGAACCACCACGACCACCAAAAGGTAGGCCTTCTTTAAGGGTTGTTAAATAACTCATTAGGCGGGTTAGCAGCAAATTAAGAACAGGGGGGAAACCCTCTGTTTTTATATTCCCTCTATGTTCAAATAAATGGATAACTAAACCCCTAGAAATAACAAAATACCTTCAGCAGCATTACGCCCATCATCAATCGCAGTCACAACAAGATCTGAACCTCTTATTATATCTCCACCAGCAAACACTTTTTCATGTGAAGTTTGAAAAGGGATGGGACTATTACGGTTTGCTAAAATATGACCATACTTATCACGCTTGATTAACGCGTTATTCAACCAAACTTGGTCATGAGGTGCAAATCCATAAGCCACAATTACGGCATCGGCTTCGATAAAAAATGTTGAATCATCAATGAGTTCTAATTGATAGCGGCCATTTTCTAATTTGCCATTTTGTGTGCGAGTGGCGTAAACCCCTGTAAGCTGTTGTTGCTCATTAACGACAAACTGAGTGACTTGCAAATTAAAGTGGAACTGAGCGCCTTCATCTAATGCATTGACGACTTCTTTTCGTGAGGCTGGCAGACTTTGTTCATCTCTACGATAGAGACAACTAACTTGCTTCGCTCCTTGGCGAATAGCGCTACGAACACAATCCATCGCGGTATCTCCACCTCCTAATACGATAACGCTTTTTGAGTGTAAATTGATATAGGGTTCATCATTAGGAGTAGGAAGTTGCATTAAATGGCGCGTATTTGCGATTAGGTAGGGGAGTGATTCAAAAACGCCTTGAATCGGTTTTTTAGGCACGTTGCCTCGAATTGCTTGGTAAGTACCAGTACCAATAAAAATAGCGTCATAAGTGCAAAGAAGCTCATCTAGAGAGATATCTGTACCCACCTCGGTATTCAATTGAAACTGAATGCCCATTTCTGTAAATATTTCTCGTCTTTGGACCATTAATTTCTTTTCTAACTTAAATGAGGGAATGCCAAAAGTTAGTAATCCCCCTATCTCAGGGTGTTTATCAAAAACGACGACATTTACACCATTTCGAATAAGTACATCAGCGCAAGAAAGGCCTGCAGGGCCTGCACCAACAATGGCGACACATTTGTTTACAGAGCGAATAGGGGAAGAGGTTGGACGCCATCCCATCTCAAAGGCGGTATCATTAACATATCGTTCAATATGACCGATAGTGATAGAACCTGTTGTATCATGAAGTACACATGCTAATTCGCAGAGTTTTTCTTGTGGGCAAACGCGCCCACAGATCTCAGGTAAGCTATTGGTATGATGAGATAATTCAGCCGCTTCAATTATTTTTCCTTCAGCAGCAAGTTTGAGCCACTTTGATATTGGGTTATGTAACGGGCACTTCCATTCACAAAAAGGGCTACCACAAGAGAGGCAGCGGCTCGCTTGCTGTTGTACATCAACGGTATTATCGGACTCATAGATTTCAGTAAACGCTATTTTGCGGATTGCCAGCGCTTTTTTGAGCGGTTCGCGACGTTGGTGACCGAAAATATTCGAACTCATGGTATTCCTTACTGAATTTTGTCTGATTTTACTTGAGATAGCTTGGGCTTTTACTGTGATTTTAGCGGCCTTACCCAAGGAACAATAGTGCTATTATTTTGATTTTTATGTGATTATGATTAAAAGTTATCCGAAATGAACTTTTACTTTATCTAATAGAAAGAAAATACCTGATTGTTTTTTATCATTAATCGTAAAAAATGGCTATTGAATGAGCAGGATCGACATTTCGAGTGAATAATCATCCGAAACTGCCTTGTTTGATATATGATTCAAAGAGAATTTAACTAAGGGGTGGTTATGAAAGTACTTCGCGGCCTGGCGCAATACTATGTCGATTTAATGATGAAGCTCGGTCTAGTGCGTTTTTCTCTGTTACTTGCAGCTGCATTGGTTGTTCTCGCCATGATAATGCAAATGGCAGTGACAATTGTTTTAAGAGGGCATGTTGATAGCCTCGACATGGTGGGGTCAATTTTCTTTGGGTTAATCATTACTCCATTGGCCGTCTATTTTTTGTCGGTGGTGGTTGAGCAACTTGAAGAGTCTCGGCAGCGTTTATCACGAATGGTTGATAAACTTGAAGTTATGCGAAAGCGTGATGCGGATTTAAACATTCAATTGCAGGGAAATATTGAACAACTTAACCTTGAGATTCTCGAACGAGAAAAAGCCGAGCGCGCTCACTTAGAGCTCCTTGAGCAATTAAAACAAGAAATGAAATACCGTGAGCAGACACAGATTGAACTTGAGCAGCAATCTGTATTACTTCGTTCATTCTTAGATGCTTCTCCTGACTTAGTCTATTACCGCAATGAAAATAATGAGTTTTCGGGATGTAACCGAGCAATGGAACTGTTGACTGGGAAAAGTGAAAAACACTTAGTTGGGTTAACGCCATTAGATATTTATGATGTTGAAATTGCCTCCAAGGTTATGGAAACCGATGAAAAAGTTTTTCGTCATAATGTTTCTCTCACTTATGAACAATGGCTGGTATATCCAGATGGCCGTAAAGCCTGTTTTGAGCTCCGTAAAGTGCCTTTTTATGACCGAGTTGGCAAACGACATGGCCTGATGGGCTTTGGGCGTGACATAACGGAGCGTAAACGCTATCAGGAAGCGTTAGAGAACGCGAGTAGGGAGAAAACCACCTTTATTTCTACAATCAGCCACGAGCTTCGTACACCCCTTAACGGCATTGTTGGTTTGAGTCGAATTTTATTAGACACCGATTTAACTTCGGAACAATCTAGCTATTTAAAAACTATTCATGTTAGTGCCGTCACTTTGGGTAATATATTCAATGATATTATTGAGATGGATAAAATTGAACGCCGTAAAGTTCAGTTAGATAACCAGCCAATCACATTATCTGAATTTGTGAATGACTTAGAGAATTTAAGTGGGTTATTGGTACAGCCAAAAGGGCTTAAATTTGTCATGGACGTTGCGCCTGCATTACCCAAAACGGTTTTAACCGATGGGACTCGTTTACGGCAAGTCCTATGGAATTTAATTGGTAATGCAGTTAAGTTCACGCAGAAAGGTGAAGTGAAGCTTAGTATTTGGCAAGAAGCTGAAAATAAATTGTTTTTTAGAGTTCAGGATAGCGGCATAGGCATACCGAAAGATGAGTTAGATAAAATCTTTGCAATGTATTATCAAGTAACAGATTCTGCTGGTGGTAAACCCGCTACGGGGACGGGGATTGGGCTTTCTGTATCTCGTCGCTTAGCACAAAATATGGGAGGCGATATACAAGTTGAAAGTGAAATAGGCCAAGGTTCCACTTTTACTTTATCCATTACAGCGCCAGTTGTTGAAAATAATGTTATTGAACAGCAAGATCCTGAAGACGATTACCCATTGCCAGCATTGCATATTCTACTCGTAGAAGATATTGAACTGAATATTGTTGTTGCTTGTTCTGTATTAGAAAATTTAGGCAACACGGTCGACGTGGCAATGAATGGTAAAGATGCCCTCGAAATGTTTGCCCCTGGTGAATATGACTTAGTTTTATTGGATATTCAATTACCTGATATGACAGGCTTAGATATCTCAAGGCAACTAAAACAGCAGTATGATAAGCAAGACCTGCCACCATTAATTGCATTAACTGCAAATGTTCTCAAAGATAAGAAAGAATACTTTGATGCAGGTATGGATGGCGTATTGAGTAAACCATTATCAGTTCCTGCATTGACCCAAGTTATTGAGCAATTTTGGGGTGAGCAATCTGTTCAACCTGAAGAAGCATCGAATGACCGTGAGGCTTCAAGTGTTGATGAGTCAATATTAGATTGCGATATGCTAGAGCAGTATATTGAATTAGTTGGCCCTAAGCTTATTTATGATGGGCTAGATGTCTTTGAAAAAATGCTTCCAGGCTACTTAGCTATTCTTGACTCGAACATGGTGGCTAAAGACCAAAAAGGCATTGTTGAGGAAGCCCACAAAATCAAAGGAGCGGCAGGTTCTGTTGGCTTAAAGAACTTACAGAAAATAGCACAACAGATTCAATCTCCTGAATTACCAGCATGGTGGGACAATGTACAGGAATGGGTGGATGAACTAAAACAAGATTGGAAAGCAGATATAGAAACTTTGAGAAACTGGGTTGATGAACGTACAAAAAAATAACCCCAACCGAAGTTGGGGTGCGCGAATACTGCGCCAACACCAGGGAAATCGTTGATCTGCATGTGTTTTTTGTTTTTTGCAAATCATTAAATTAGGTATATCACTGTAAAGGGCAACATCAAGATACCAAAATTTAGCGAATCTGTTACAAGATTCATTAAAATCTGTGATGAAGATTGATGTTTATGCACCTTAGCGCTTGAGAGATAATTTACTACAAATGGAGGAAGATATGAAATCAATTGCGGTTATTTTAAGTGGCTGTGGTGTTTTTGATGGAAGTGAGATCCATGAGTCAGTGCTAACTATGTTAGCTTTGAGTCAAAATAATGCTGAAATTCACTTTTTTGCACCTGATGAGCTACAACCTACTGTTATTAATCATATGACTGGGGAGTCTAAATCAGAAAAACGCAATCAAATGGAAGAATCTTCACGTATTACACGTGGGAAAATATCGCCTTTGTCATCAGCTGATGCTTCAACGCTAGATGCCCTCATAATTCCTGGTGGTTTTGGTGCCGCAAAAAATTTATGTGATTTTGCAGTTAAAGGAAGTGAGTGTGTAATTAATAAAGAACTATTAAGTTTAGTACGCCAAATGCACCAACAGAAAAAGCCGCTAGGGCTGATGTGTATTGCTCCTGTGATGCTTCCTAAAATGTTAAATACATCAGTAGTACTAACTATTGGTAATGATAGTGAAACGATTGCTCAAATAGAAATTATGGGAGGAAAGCATATTGAATGTGCTGTTGATGACATTGTAATTGATGAAGTTAACCGAGTTGTTACAACACCTGCTTATATGCTGGCTCAATCAATTTCTGAAGCAAATACGGGCATTAATAAGCTTGTTAAGAAAGTATTGGAAATGGCGTGATTATTTGAATGCGAACTATTGTTTCTAAATTATGGCACTGGTTAAAGAAGATCACATTTTCATTACTTGTGGTGTGGATTTGTTCAGTCGTTTTATTTAAATACATACCAGTGCCTTTTTCTGCGGTGATGATCGAACGACAAATTACCGCATGGGTAAACTTAAATTTTTCTTACGTATCTCGTTCTGAATGGGTAGACGAAAATCACATTTCTCCGTATGTTTATTTAGCGGTAATTGCTGCGGAAGATCAAAATTTTCCTCATCACTGGGGTTTCGACCTTGATGCAATCGAGCGTGCTTACAAACACAACTTGAGCAATAAACAAACAATTAGAGGGGCTTCAACTATCTCCCAGCAAACAGTAAAAAACTTGTGGTTATGGGATGGGAGAAGCTGGCTAAGAAAGGGCCTAGAGACAGTAATGACTCCTATTATGGAGCTGTTGTGGTCAAAGCAAAGGGTTTTGACTGTTTATCTTAATATAGTTGAGTTTGGTGATGGGGTTTTTGGGGTTGAAGAGGCTGCAAATAAATTCTTTAATAAGCCTGCTAGCAAGCTCTCAATGAGTGAGGCTGCGCTATTAGCTGCGGTTCTTCCTAATCCTCATAGATATAGCGTAAAAAACCCATCCTCTTACGTCCTCAAAAGGCAAGCTTGGATCTTGAATCAAATGCACTTATTAGGAGGTAAGAATTATCTGAAAATAAACCAGTTGATGGATGAATAAGAAAAAAGCCATGGTTTTTCTCTCACGGCTTTTGTATTTATAACAATATATTATTGTTTATGATTAATTAAGATAAGTGAAAGCAGTCGTTACTCGACGAACACCATCTGTTTCACTGGCGATTTTAGCCGCCGCATCACCTTCTTGCCTTGTTAAAACACCTAGCAAGAAAACCTCACCATTTTCAGTAATAACTTTTACACTACCAGATTTAACACTATCACTAGCAAGGATTTTAGATTTCACTTTGGTTGTTAACCAAGTGTCTTTTGAAGCAGTTCCCAAATCAACGGGCTCTCCACTACGGACTTCATTATAAACTGCGATGGTGCCATCAACGTTAGAGGCTATTTGTTTTGCTCGTTCAGCCCAAGCCATATCAGGGCTTTGGCCAGTTAACAGCACATTACCTTTATAAGCGGTCGCAATGATACGAGCCTTACCTGTGATATCCTTATCTTTATTCAGTTGTCCACTAACCCTAGCTTCTAAGGTCCCATCGTCAACTTGTTGACCAACTGTACGAGGGTCTGTGGCACTTTTCGTTGCAACGGCCGCAGAACCTACGACGGCAGCCCCTATACAGCCTTGTAATAGAACAGTACTGATGACTATGGCAAAAATTGGTATTAATCGCATTTTGTCTCCTTAATCGTCCTGATGTGGGAAAAGAGTATTATCTATGAGGTCACACAGACAATTTACAGTAAGAAGATGAACTTCTTGAATTCGAACACTTCGTTGGGATGGAATACGAATTTCAACATCTTGGGGGCCAAGTAAACCCGCGAGTTCCCCTCCGTCATAGCCTGTTAAGGCGACAATTGTCATGTCTCTAGTGACTGCAGCTTCAACAGCTTTAATAATATCACTGCTATTACCATGGGTTGAAATTGCCATCAAAACATCGCCATGCTGGCCTAATGCTCTAACTTGTTTCGCATAAATTTCAGAAGGTTGCTTACTACCCGAAATGGCAGTTAACACGGCATTATCGGTATTAAGTGCTAAAGCGGGTAAGCTAGGGCGCTCGGTTTCAAAGCGATGGATCATACTCGCAGCAAAACGTTGTGCGGTAGCAGCGGAAGCGCCATTACCACAACATAAAATTTTGTTGCCATTGAGTAAAGACTGAACCATCATCATCGCGGCTCTTGAAATGGCATCAGGCAGCGCTTCAGCGGCTGCTATTTGAGTTTGGATGCTTTCAGTAAAGCAAACTTTTATTCGGTCTAGCACGAGTTTTTCCTTTGTCGCCTCGATATAATTCAAATCATTTTGTGTATTACCATTATATTTGAATTATAGCGTTGTTGACTGCATGAACAGTGTATAAAGCTGACTATCTTATCTGTTAATAAACATCATTTTCGTTGAATGCATTTTGTACCCAGTCAAATCGGTTTCCCGTGATGGCACAGATATCAAAACGGCATGCGCTAGTTTCAAAACTTTCTTGTCTTTTTGAGAGCCAAATTTTAGCAGCAGCTAATAGTTTTCGACGTTTGTGCCAGTTTACTGATAAAAGTGCATCTCCATAGTCACAATTTTTGCGAAAACGAACTTCAACAAATACCCAACCTGTATTATCTCGCATGATGAGGTCGATTTCTCCGCCTCGGTTCCTTGCATTACGTTCGACAAATGTTAATCCCTGTTGTTGCAGGAAAGCGAGTACTTGGTTCTCATAGTACCGGCCTGTTAACCATTGTATGGCTTTTGGCATAATTTTCATGACGTCCTTGTCTGAAAAAAAGTGAGGTATTGAATGATGCTATTGCGCCGAAACCACTTTACCTTGTTTAAATTGCAGCCAAGGTAATTCTCGGTACACCACACAGTTTGGTGTTGTGCTTAAGGTCCCGGATGCGCCATTGATACGAAATTGCCCAGATTGTTGCAGCTTGTCGTAATTGTTGGCTAAAGACCATGCATCAATACCCATGGCATATAAACGGAATAAAGAGTAATCATTACTCAGCTTTTGTTGAGCTTGTTTACGTAAGTTATTGTTTGCGCCTGCGAGTAAAGGGATTTCGCTAAATTTAACGCCATCCATTTCAAAGCGATAGTCTGCACCAGACCCTGCTTGGTTACTACGGGAGCTTGTATAAAGTGCAGGACGAGAGCGGGAGCTAATCGCCATTTCAATCATTGGCTTGATTAAGGTGAGCTCATCACGAGTAGCAACAATATAAACGCTGTCAATCGCCCCTGTTGAATCGATATATTGTGGATCTATTGATTGTGTATCTATCGACTGTGTACCCGTATTCACTGGCGTTCCAGTCATACGGATCCCTGCACCACGATTAATTGACTCTTTTAAAGAAGGGATTGAGCCAAAGGTTTGCATTAGAACGGTCCCGCCGCCTTTTTCTTGCCACCCTTGGGCAAAGGCTTTGGCTATCCTATCACCGAAAGCATTAGCTGGAACTAATACCAATGGCATTTGCTTGCCCTCAGCTTTCATGTAAGCCGCTGCATTTTGTGCTTCATCTTCTGGCGATAATGAAAAATAGCAAAGATTTGGTCGAGGCTGTAATTGGTTCGCATCAAGTTCATTGAGCGCGAGCACACTAACAGGTGCCCCCATTTGGGTAATGCTTTGAACATCACTTTTTAATAATGGCCCAACAATGAGATTAAAGCCTTCATTTTTTGCTTGTTCAATAAGCTCAGGCATTTGCTTGTTTGTCGTATCAAACACCTTGACGCTTTGGGTGTTCACAGGGGCGGCATCGATACGCAAAGCGGATGTCACTACATCGCTATCGCTAGTAGTAGGGGCATTACCTGTGGTTGCCGCAACTTGTTCATAGATTTGGTCGAGGACATCATTTCCACTACTCGCTGGTGTTACGGCAGCTTGAGGGGCAGACCCTTGAGGTAGGCCTTTTTGCGCATCCATAAAGCCTTGCATGATCGCTTGGCCAAATACTTTCCCTTGGCCACTCATGGGTAAAAATAAAGCAATCTTAGGGGTTTTACCCACTTGAGGTATCATGGCTTGCTGCAAAAGAGTCGGCGTTGTCGTTACTGCTGGGTTATTTGAATAACGCATTTTCCAATCGTTATAGCCAGCGAGTAAGGCATCTGTGTCATCTCGGTTGTTTTGATAAATATCTAAAAGATCGACCCAGCCTTGGAGAATATTTTCATCGGCACCAACGCCATGAATTTGTTCTGGCGTTAACTGTGTTAACATCTGCCATAACCCATCAATATTAGCTTGGCGTTCAGCGGCTGTTTTTAATAAAGGTTCTTGGCTAATGTAGGCGCGTATCGCCTCCATTGAAGGCTTACCTTGTGCAGCATCGATGATTGCTTGGTAATGGCTAGCATTATCAGATGTGCTTTGCTCAGGCGTTTTTTGGGTTGACGGAAAATATTCCGAGACAATTTGGCACCCTGACAGTGCAAATGTGGACAGCATTGCTGTGCACATTAACCCTTTTTTCAAATGCAAAAAAATTGAAGGACGCATACTGTATCCAATGGTGTATTTTTCAATTGCTTAATTTTAAACCGGCTATTTGGATGAAACAATGAACCAACCTAATCAAGCTGTGGTTATGGCATCCACGCTGTATATCGTTCCTACCCCAATTGGTAATATGAAGGATATCACGCAACGCGCGTTGGATGTTCTTAAACATGTTGACCTTATTGCTGCAGAGGACACTCGGCATTCAGGCATTCTATTACAGAACTTTGCGATAAATGCACGGTTGTTTGCTCTGCATGATCATAATGAACAGCAAAAGGCAGATCAATTAATTAGTCTACTTCAACAAGGCGATAGTATCGCATTAGTCTCCGATGCTGGTACACCTTTAATTAATGATCCGGGTTATCATCTCGTCAATCGTTGCCGCGAAGCGGGTATTCGAGTTGTACCTTTACCGGGGCCTTGTGCCGCTATCACTGCGTTATCTGCCGCAGGTTTGCCCTCAGACCGTTTTTGTTATGAAGGATTTTTACCCGCAAAAACAAAAGGCCGTAAAGATGTTTTACAATCACTCGAACAAGAAACTCGCACGCTGATTTTCTATGAATCAACCCACCGTTTGTTAGACAGTTTAGCAGATATGGTGGAAGTCTGGGGACCGGAGCGCCATGTTGTTTTAGCGCGAGAAATCACTAAGACGTGGGAGTCCATTGAAGGCCGCCCCGTAGGGGAGTTGCTCGCTTGGGTAAAAGAAGATGAGAATCGTCACCGCGGCGAAATGGTGTTAATTGTTGAAGGGTATAAGAAGCCTGAAGATGATTCTGCAATTTCACCGGATGTGGTTCGTACCTTGAATTTATTACAAAAAGAGTTACCACCGAAAAAAGCGGCTGCAATCACGGCTGAAATTTATGGCCTCAAGAAAAATATGTTGTATAAATTGATGCTTGATAATCAAGCTGATGAATGATTCTTGAGCAAATAGACGAGTTCATTTATATAAGTGGTAAATGAAAGTCGTTAGAGTCTGTACAAGACACAGTAAAGTGCCTATAATTCGCCGCGGAGTTGGCCAGACAACCGCTGCTTTATCGTAGTCCCTTCGGGAGACGGGTAGAGGGGAGGAAAGTCCGGGCTCCATAGGGCAGGGTGCCAGATAACGTCTGGGAGGCGCGAGCCTACGACTAGTGCAACAGAGAGCAAACCGCCGATGGCCTGTTTACAGGATCAGGTAAGGGTGAAAGGGTGCGGTAAGAGCGCACCGCGCGACTGGTAACAGTTCGTGGCACGGTAAACTCCACCCGGAGCAAGACCAAATAGGGGTTCATATGGTGCGGCCCGCATTGAACTCGGGTAGGTTGCTGGAGCCAGTGCGCAAGTGCTGGCCTAGATGAATGGTTGTCCATGACAGAACCCGGCTTATCGGCCAACTCCCTTTTTTCTTCATATTTCGCGCTGTACCTTTGTTGGCTGCATTCAGCAACTCGAGTCACATACTGGTGTATGCTCCTTTTTTTCGTCATACTTCAAGCTGTGCCTGTGTTGGCTTCATTCGTCAACCCTAGTCACATACTGGTGTATGCTCCTAGGGATTTCCTCATTTTGCCGCCGTGGCACAACTCGAATTATTTAGAAAAAATCATAATCTTTTTATTTAATATCAAAATACTTATCTTGTTTGTCTTCACCATTCGCTGTATCAAAGTATCAAAGTATCAAAGTATCAAAGTATCAAAGTATCAAAGTATCAAAGTATCAAAGTATCAAAGCATCAAGATCATAACCCTCTGATGCAAATCAATACGCTCTCTGAATATGTAAATAGAATAGTGGTATTTATAATGCATGTTAAAGAGATGTGCGGACATGATAGAAAAACCACGTATAAGGTACCAACGTCGCCCCGGTACAACAGGAGGAAAGCTTCCTTGGAATGATTGGCGAAACGCGTCAACTTGGCGTAAATTTGTACAGGTAACACTGTTAGCAATTAACCTTTATATCGGTATTACTTTCTATTACTGGGTTCGTTACTACGAAACGGGTGGGGCAACCCTTTATCTTCCTCGCCCTGGTGGAATTGAAGGCTGGCTGCCGATTGCTGGGCTAATGAATTTAAAATATACGTTGGAAACGGGCAGCTTTCCTGTCATTCATGCGGCCTCAATGTTTCTTTTAGTTTCTTTTATCGTGATTAGCTTGCTGTTCAAAAAAGCATTCTGTTCATGGATGTGCCCGATTGGCACAATATCAGAGTACACAGGTAAGTTAGGGAAAAAACTCTTTCGTTATCAAAACCAAATCAGTTTACCTAAATGGCTCGATATCCCTTTAAGAGGCCTAAAATATTTATTATTAGGTTTCTTTCTTTATATTGCATTTTCCATGTCTGCGCAGATGATCCAATATTTTATGATGTCCCCTTATGGGATCATTATTGACGTAAAAATGTTGGATTTCTTTCGCTATATTAGCTTATTTGCGCTTATCACTGTGGTCGTTTTAGTGGTGGCAAGCTTGTTTATTCGTAACGCTTGGTGCCGTTATTTATGTCCTTATGGTGCATTATTAGGGCTATTTTCGTTATTTTCACCGTTTAAAATTCGCAGAAACAGGGAAAACTGCATTGATTGTGGAAAATGTGCGAAAAATTGCCCGTCACGGATCCCTGTCGACAAGTTAATTACGGTAAAAACAGTGGAGTGCACGGGATGTATGACGTGCGTGGAATCTTGCCCTGTTGCATCAACGCTAGATTTCTCATTGCAAGTGCCAACAAAAAAACGTCAGTTTCGGTTATCGGGTATGCTGATGGCCATTTTAACCTTAGCAATTTTATTTATAACCATTGGAATTGCCATGTATTTTGGCGTTTGGGGTAGCCCAGTGCCTGATAATTATTGGTTTCATATTATACCGAATGCAAGAACGATAGGTCATTAACTCATAGTAAAAAATCCCCCGCTCATATTTGATGAGTGGGGGATTTATTGTTTCGTCATTGTGACAATGACTTATATTATAACGTCTCGCTTATATTTATTTTCTTACTTACTACTCACTACCGCATCAATTAACCGCTTGCTTAACCATCTGCAATAATTGACGCACATCTTCTGGACGAGTATTGCCCGACTCTTTATCAATGATTGAACTATAAATATGAGGAATGATTTTCTTCACGCCAGCATCGAGAGCAATTTGCAAAATTTCGGCAAAATTATCTAAATCAATACCGCCTGTAGGCTCTAAAGAAAAATCAAATTCAGCACACGCTTTGGCGATGGCTTTATATTCTTCAATATAAGTTAGCCCTTTCATATTAAAGAATTTAACAGAGTCAGCTCCCATGTCTTTAAGCATCATAATGGCAGTTTCAATCGGCACAATGCCATCTGGCGCTTGAGAACTTAGTGGGCCAGTTGAAATTTTAACCATACCAACGGTACCTGTTGGTGAAATCAATGCGTTAACGAAGGTTTCATTTTGGCCTAACAATGCACGGCTAATCGGTGCACCAGTAAAGACTTGGTTTACGTGCTGTGGCTGAACTTCTTTTGAAATCAACGATACCATAGTGGATTGGTTTGGATCGCCAGCACCAAGGCCAACAGATAACGCATTATCCGTTTCTTGTGCATAAATGCGCATATCAGCAATCGCGCTTTCTAAATCAGGGTAATTTTTAGATAAAACACCAACAACAACAAAGGTTTCTGCTGCGGCATAGATATCTTTTGCATTTTGATGGCTGCCCGCCAAAACGTTTAAACAGACACGGTCACGATAAAAATTCGGTGACAATTTCATCTTAAATTCCTTCTACTAACAAACGAATATTCTTTGAAATAACATTAAGTTGCTCAGTACTGACACTACGAATGTCAGCTTCTACTTTTCCTTCGTTGGCTTTGTATTCACGGAAGTAAATCGCGGTATCACCTTGCTTTAATTCAGCCATGATTTGGTAAGTGGTTTTGCCTATCGTTTTTTCATCAAAGCTAATTTCAGTGCGAGCAATATCACGTCCCGCAGCATCCCAGACGATTTGGGCGGAGATACCTTTAATTGCATTCAAATCGCTGATGAATTGACTCATTCGATTGACCATCTCTGCGCCCGTCTCTTTTGTCGCAGTGAGATACTGTTCGATAGCAAGGGTGAGGCCCAAAATACCTTCTTTGCCCACTTTCATCGCACGGCCAATACCTTGGCTTTGGCGTTTTATCCACTCAACATACTGTTTTTTACCGATAACAAGGCCGCTTGTTGGGCCTTCAATCGCTTTTGCGCCACTGTAAATCACAATATCACCACCAGCTTGGTAGTAAGCCGTGAGCTCTTCTTCAGCAGCAGCATCAACAATCAGAGGGAGCTGGTGGTCATGAGCCACTTTGGCGGCTTGTTCAACCGTCAACATGCTTTTTTGTACGGTATGGTGCGATTTGATATACAAAATAGCAGCGGTATTGGGGGTGATTTTTGCAGCTAATTGAGCAGCGTTGCACTCATTAGCAAAACCCGCTTCTACCACTTTACCACCACCTAAGCTCACCATTGTGTCGACAGGGGCTCCAAAGTTAACGTTATGGCCTTTAGGTAAAATAATTTCACGTGGAACCACTTTGTCGGATGAATGCAAATTGAGCAGTAAATCATCGTCATCTTGTACAATGACTGCCGCAACCGCTTGTGCAATACCAGCAGATGCACAGGAAACAACAACTGCAGCTTCAACGTTTAATAGACTAGCAATGTATTCGCCAGTTTTGTTAACTAAGTCTTTAATTTCAAAATAATTATTTAGGCCGTAAGCAACACGTTCGACAACTTCTGGCGTTGGCGTTGAAACACCAAGGATTGTCATGCGGCCAGAAGCATTAATAACGTGTTTTAACTGATATTTATCATAAATCGATTGCATGTTCGGATTCACCTTGTGCATGAATAATGTGTTTTCCACCGACAATAGCGGCCAGCGGTACGAAGCGGTGTGTGCCTATACGCTGTTCGCCTTCTGCATCGGTGAGCTCAGTTTGCTCTTCTTTGAGGTCAAAAAGGGTAATGTCGGCATCAAAGCCTGGCCTTAAATACCCTTTCGCTGGCAAAGATAAGAAATTGGCCGCTTTTTCGGTCACACAGCGAAGCACTTGTTCCGCACTAAAACCCATACACAGGAATTTAGTCATCACAAAAGCGAGACTATAAACTGGGCCATTAACGCGGTTGCGGTGGTAAATATCTGAACTGATGATGTCAGGGTAAGTGCCGATACGCATTGCTTGTTCGGTAACTTTAAAGCTGAAACTTTCACCACCATGGCCAACATCCAATATGACACCGCGCGCTAAAGCGCGAGCAATTGACGGTTTTAGATAGCCATCTTCGCCTAAAATTTTATTGGGTTTACCGTTAAAGCAGTGAGTGATGATATCGCCGCGCGTCAGTAAGTCAGCGACTTCATCGATATCCGGTGGGTTGTTGCCAATGTGTACCATGAGTGGAAGATGATGTTTTTTTTGCATTTCTTTGGCTTTAACCAGTGGGGCAATGCCATTTTCACCCACCACGCTTTTACTCATACGGGCTTTCATACCAACGACAAAGCCTGAGTGGCGTTCGATAGCGTCTTGAAAGCAGGTTTCATTGATGTTGTTCATATCGGACAGTTCATTTTGTGCAATGATGCCAATACGCGAAATATTCAGCAGAGAAAAGACATTCGTTTTTGATTTCTGGGTGAGCTGATAAAATTTATCAATATCATCAGCACCGACACTACCTGCATCAACCAGTGAGGTAACTCCGCCAGCGGCTCCTGCTAAATCAGGGTCATCGAAGTAAATAGGTGACTCAACAAAGCAATGAGCATGAGAGTCAATCCACCCAGCACTGACATAAGTTTTTCCTTGTAGGTCAATGACTTTTTCGGCTTGCTGATTATTCGCTAACTCAGGGCCTGCCGCTTCGATTTTTCCATCTCTAATAAGAATGTCGATTATGGTGCCATCGATACATTTGCCATGCTTGATGATTAGGGTGTACATAGTTGTCCTCTTTATGATGTCAACCGCAGCGTTGTTGTTTACTCTTATGCTACTCTTTGAACTATTTCGAGCCTGTTTTTAATGATGTTATTTAGTAACCCGGAGCAGATGCTCCGGGAGGATACGAGTTAGGCGACGATTGGGAAGAAATAACCGAACAACATCGCCCCTAAAATTGCCCCGCCGGCAACGGGTTTTTGCCATACATAGAAAATCAATGCGCCAATTAAAGAGCCAATTCCGATTGGAATGGATGCGGCCATCGCGGCTAAAATAATTAGTGGACCTAAGAAACGGCCGGAGGTATTACCCGCACCCATCATGACGTCAGCACCAAAGGTTGAGTTAGCCTGAGCAATCGTGAATTTACGTGCAAATACAATCAGTAAGCCGATTAATACGCCAAGAAATAAGCCAGTTAGTAACGACATCCAGAAGTTAGTGACTAAAAAATCCCAACCCGCGGCTAAAAATAAGGCGGGAACACCGAGGCCAATACCGGTTTGTAGCGCGCCACCGATATCTAAAATACCTACCAGTGAGCCTTCGATAATCCGAGCAAATAGGAAACTCGCACCAAATGCGGCAACCGCACCATAAACTCCGGTATCTAAGCCCGCACGTAACATGGCGACGAACGCCACTTCGTTAAATGCTCCAAAGCCGTAGACGACATACATGTGGGTACCTGCGAAGCTCCCCGCTGATAACAGCCCAACAAAAATCGGGAAGGACCACTCTGCATACCAAAAATCTTGTTTGTTAATTTCAGTTGTCATGATTATTTCCCGCTCAGCAGACCGTGGACGTATTCAAGCCACAATGGTTTATCTAGGTTGAAAGAGGTGATCATCTTCAGGTCGAATTCACGGAAGAAGCCGCTAAGAACAAACAGCAGAACGACTGTTACCATCATTGTGCGAGTGATACGGTTCCAGCCGTTGTCATCAACGCCTTTACCGATCAAGATACCTAAAACTAAACCAGGGATGGCATTACCCATGATTAATTGGGCACAACCACCAAATAGCGTTGCCCAGAAACCTGAACGGCGGCCTGCATCCATAGCGGCTAACCAGAAGATAACTGGCATCACTGTGTTAACGAGCAAGTTTGCGGCAGGCACTAGTACGTTAATGGCTGTTGTTTGCAGAGCAGCCGGAACTGCAGAAGCGGTAGTGTTCAAGAAGGCAACAACGAGTGCCCCGATGATGGCACAAGCGATAGCCATTTTTTTCGGGTTATGCAGTGTGTCAGCAACGCTACGGTTTTTGGTTAGTAACGCTGCGGCCCCCCAGTTTGGGATGATGCGGTGGTCAACGTCTTGTGTAAATGCCCCTGCAGCAACTGACGATGCCCATGCGTTAAAGAAGAACCCTAAGCCGAAAGAAAAGTGAGATGCGGGATCGCCTTCACAAGCGTTCAGCTCACCCAATGTACGGAATGCCCCCATGCCCTGTATGGTTGGCGCGTGGAACATACGCGCAGCCCCTGCGCCTAAGCCAAAGCCGCAGAGCCCACCGATGATTAGGGACATACCCAATATTTCTAAAAAAGATGCAGTTTCACTCATGGAATTAACTCCAGACCTGATTGCTATTATTGTTCTGTAAATGGTATTTCGTTGACAGAAAGTAAAGTGACATCCAGCGAAACGTCGAGTACAACACGAAAATGTTCACGTTTGCGTGGCAAAAAGAGAAAGAGAAATTTTTCTGTCCGCGAATGAGAGTGAGCACTAATCACTTCAACATCCTTTGGTTCTATCCGTAGGATGATGTCTGTGCTGTTTTTAAGTACGGTTTTTTGAATTGAATTTAAGGCGTCAGCTATCGCTTTTTGCTTAGTGTCGCCTTGCCCTGTTACCCGCACAACCGTTTCGATAGATTTTTTCATTAAGCGTTGCCGTATTTTTTATTGAATGCTTTTACCAAGCGCTCGCCTAACTCTTCCTTGTCCATAAAACCGAAACCTAATACATTGCAACCGTCTGCAATCGCGGTTTCTCCCTCTTCAATAGAGCGCATCCCATAGCGAGCTTTATAGCCATATTTCGTTTGAGCGGTAATTGCGCCAGCGCCACCACTACCACAAAATGAGATACCTAAATCAGCTTGCTCTGCGTTCATGACATCACCGAGTTTCATGTCAGCAGCGACACCCGGAACAACAACAGCTTTACCACCGGCAGCTTCAACACCTGCAGCCACTTTTTGGCCTTTACCTAAACGGTCACCGATAACAACAACTATCTGTTTCATAAAATATTCTCCAAATCCTACAAAATTAGTAATTAATCATTTGAACGTGCGACTTCAAAGTGAACAGAGAGTAAATAGGTCTCTTCAGGTGCTAAACCGGGAAGTGTGTCAACGACCCGTTGTGCGAGCGTAATCGAATGTTCAGAAATTTCATCGAATAGGCTGATATCGACTTCTGGTAAGGCTTCACCCGTTTTTGCTCTACCGACCATGGCACGTAAATGAGACTCCAACATTTGTTGTTGTACATCTGTGGTATAGCAGCCCTCCTGCTTGAGCCAGTCAGTAATCACTGCTAGCAGTTTTTGTGTCACCTCATCAATATCAAGGTTATGTTCTAACATTTTAAAAACGACAACTGATTCACTCATAACTATTTAAAATCCAAAGTAATATTGCAAGTTAGACTACTCTGTTCCTTCATGTCTTATACATTAGACGCTTATTCGTATTTTTTGCAGGCAGGGAATTTCCACTTGTAAGTGGAAATTGTTTGGAAGCTAACGAGTGTATATTTGGTGTGTTTTTTGTTCTATTTGGAAATTAAGTGGAAAAATTGACATTAATCAACTCTCTAAAAAGGATAAAAATAACAATACTGTGAATAAAATATGTTATTTATCAATTGATTATTTTTTTAACTAAAAAATGGAAATAAAAAAATGGACTGGAAATGAAAGTGGAAATTATAAATGGAAATTATTTTACATTAGTTGTAATTGCTTCCACTTAGTCGTTTTGTGTGTAAAACAGGCCGTTTAGGATAGGAAAATATTTGTGAGAGTTGTGCTTAGGATCACGTAAAAATCAGCAACCTCCTCTTTTCCGCTAAAAAGTGGAAGTTGCTATCAAATTAAAGGATACGCGCTAAGCTATCTTTAGCTATCACCTGGAATTCATTGAAATTTTTGACACTGACTAAGCGACGAGTCGTTTTTTCTTTTACAAAGGTAACGAATAAATCATAAATAGCCATTGCTTCTTCATAGTCTGTTTTACTTATCGCGAGTAAGAAAATGACATAAGCGTTCTCTTTGGTTTCTTTATTCCACTCAATGCCTTTGGGGGCGACAACGGTTGCAACTACCGTTTTATTGGCAAGTAGCCCTAAAGAGTGGGGCAATGCAATGCCTTCCCCGAGCAATGTGGAAACAATTGACTCACGCTCTTGCAGTGAAGGGTAAAAATCGGGTGTGACATAGCCTTCTTGCTGTAATTTATGGCAAACCATTTGAAAGAGCGCTTCTTGGCTAATTTTTTCATTAATGACCATGAAGAACCGTTCATCAAAAAAACGCTCGATAATATAAGGGCGAGTTTGGTCAACCATGGCGAGGCGGCCAACTTGCTCTAGCTGATAGGGGGTCGGAAAAGGCGCGATTTTAATGACAGGCTTGTTTTTCTCTGAAATTCGCACCGTGGTAATGACGAAATCTTCAGAGACTTCATCCAAGGACTCGTACTCTTGTAACGTTAACCCTCGGCTAAATTTGAGCTGTGGAAATTCACGCATGATTTTAGATTCAACCACGCGAAACGTGGAGTTTCCTGCATCTGTTACCACCAGTACTTCCGTTTGTCGTATTGAGCCTGCGCCATAATTTCTTTCAAGACTGACACCGATATGCACCGCTAAATAACCTAATTCGTCCTCGCTGATTGGATGAGGGAGTAACTGCTTGCTGGCACTGGTCAACGCGCTCAGTGTGACATCATAGGCAAAAGGATAATATTGTTTAATATCAGAAAGTAATGGATTTGGTGTGGAAATATGGTATTGCAAGCGAGTAATCAACGCAGCGAGATGCGTATTGAGATCTTTTTTGAGTTTTTCATCATTACGCAAATCATAATTATATAATTCATTAATATAATTTAAAATATATTCGCATAGCTCATTATGCGTTCCATTTTTTTGCGTGCTAGAGTCTTGGTGACTAATGCGTTGGGCGATAATTTGGTCATGTAAATAGCTAAGTTCTGCCCCTGAAAGGTCATTACCAAGGAAGTAGATTAATCCTTTAGATATTTCACCACAGGCTTTGCGGATTGCTTCTTCACTGTCATCATCTTTGACAGCAGTGGTGAGTTCATGGCCGCGAGTGATACGTAAAATAGTGACTGCACAATTAAAAACCAAGTACAAATGCCCTTCATTACTAATACGAATATCAAAGCGATTCATACTGTTATGCAAAACTTTATCGATGTATGTCAGGTCTAAATTATCAAGGCAATCAGGGCGGAAAGTGGTTAAATCAGGCGTTATCTGTGCGGAATAACGACGCCATAAAGTTTCGGTCATACAAGCTCGAACCGCCCACTCGCTACCGTTTAAACGAATGCCTTGATGAGGAATACTTTCTAACGCAATTTGGTATTTTTGAAGCTGTTCTCGCACTGCGCCCATATCTTGCTGTAATGTACCGCGGCTGATAAACCACTCTTCAGCGATATCATCAAGCTTTACGGGGAGTGATAGCATTAAGAGCTTTAATAGCAGCGCATCAATGCGCTCTTTGCTCGTACGAGGAATATGATTGTCTTCATCATTTTGCTGCGTAAAAGTGGCAAATAGGGCTTCATCTTCAATTTTCAATCGGTAACCACGACCTCGCTCATACACAATATGTGCACTATATGGCTGTATCAATTCATTGATTTCATTGATATCAGAACGAATAGTTCGAGTAGAAACCGAAAAATTTTTTGCTAATTCGTCTTGAGGCACAACCTCATTAAGAATTTGAGCAAAAATTTGATTATGTCGCTGTTGAGTGAATAGAGCCACGGAAACACCTTTAAAATCAAAACAAAAAAGCATTTGAGCAAGAAAATTACGTGTTTTTTGCTCGCTAATGGCAGGACTCTAACACAAGCGTGTCAATATGTAGGATATGTAAATCATGAAATTTGCGAATCCGTTCGCAAAATTCATGCTGTTATAGCTGGAAGGGGGGAGTTTTTATTCCCCAAGGTCGATTAACAGGCCTCTAAACGGTTTATCTGCACTAATGATGACTTGATTATCGTCTTGGATAAACGCCCCGTCATTGCAATTCATTCCTAACTGCTCGCCTTTTGGTGTACGCAATGTTGCTCCACCATGTATAGATTGAAGGAATGAGTTCCTTCCTTTTAGCGTTATCGATGATGACTCATTGGCTGCCAAATGAATTTGGGTGATCCAAATTTGTTGACGTAATTGAATACTTTGTTCCTCCCCGTCAGGAGATGCGATAAGTTTGTTCTCATTTTCATTAATGGTTATTTTTTGCAAAGGTAACGATTCTTGCTGTGGGCAAGCATTTAGCCAGAGCTGTAAACGCGTTAGCGGTGTTTTGGGACACACATTTTGTTCACTGTAGCTGAGGTCTGGGCGCGGTGAAAAACGCACACATTCACCTTCATTCGCTTGGATAGTATTACCTGAGCTATCACGATACTCCGCATGCCCTTTTAGGATGATATTTAAGATATCGACATGTGGGTAGGTTCTTGGCTGTAATGCATTTTGTGGCGCGATAACTTCTTGATTCAGCACTCTGAGTGTTTTAAAACCCATAAAGTCTGGGTCAAAATAATGACCAAATGAAAAGGAATAACGCGCTTGTAGCCAACCATAATCAGCTTTGCCGCAATGATTAGCGGGTCTTAGTATCATCATAATGGTTAACCCCCTATCGAAAATAAATAAGTTAATAATCTATTGTTATAATAAATAGCTGGACGTTGAATTGTTAGCCAGTTAATCTGTTTCCCTTGTTCAAATTTCCTGAAAGAGAAGCTTCATGAGTAAAGAGAGAGCATTAACACTTGAATCATTAAGGGTTATGGATGCAATCGACCGCCGTGGTAGTTTTGCTGCAGCCGCTGAAGAATTGGGGCGAGTTCCTTCTGCGCTGAGTTATACCATGCAAAAATTAGAAGAAGAGCTCGATGTCATTTTATTTGACCGTTCAGGGCATAGAACTAAGTTTACTAATGTCGGTAGGATGTTACTTGATAGAGGGAGGATCCTACTTGAAGCCGCTGATAAGCTAACATCTGATGCAGAAGCCCTGGCAAAAGGATGGGAAACGCATTTAACCATCGTGTGCGAGGCGCTAGTTCCTGCTCATTCTCTTTTTCCGCTGGTGGAACGATTGGCGGAAAAATCAGAAACACAGTTATCTTTAATTACTGAGGTTTTAGCGGGCGCATGGGAGCGCCTTGAAAGTGGTAAAGCGGATATCGTGATTGCCCCTGATATGCATTTCCGATCATCTTCAGAGATTAACTCTAAATCGTTATATACCATTAATCATATTTACGTGGCGAGTCCGGATCATCCCATTCACCAAGAGCCAGAACCGTTATCTGATGCGACTCGAGTGAAGTACCGTGGGATCGCAGTGGCTGATACCGCACGTGAGCGGCCTGTGATAACGGTGCAGTTGTTGGATAAGCAACAACGATTAACGGTGTCGACGATTGAAGATAAACACAATGCACTGTTGGCCGGCCTTGGTGTTGCGACGATGCCGTACCCAATGGTTGAGCAAGATATTCGTGAAGGGCGTTTGAAGGTGGTTGGCGCTGAGTTCAGCCATGAGACGAATATTATTATGGCGTGGCGTAGAGATAGTATGGGGGAGGCTAAGTCGTGGTGTCTCCGAGAGATCCCCAAATTATTTAGAGTGTAAACTCGTTATATTTTGAGCCGTAGGGGTGTTGGCTTCATTGAGTCACCCGAGTCACATACTTATGTATGCTCACGGGATGACTCAATTTGCCGCCTACCTACAACTCAAACTATTTAGAGTTTACGAGTAAGGTTTGCTGGTAGCGATTCAAAAGAGTAAAACTATCTCAGTCATAGCTCAGTTGTAGCACGAATTATTTAGAAGTTAGCCCGTAGCTGAAAAAATAAATTGAGACTCATTTGCTGCCTACCTACAACTCAAACTATTTAGAGTTTACGAGTAGGGTTTGCTGGTAGCGGTTCAAAAGAGTAAAACTATCTCAGTCATAGCTCAGTTGTAGCACGAATTATTTAAAAGTTAGCCCGTAGCTGAAAAAATAAATTGAGACTCATTTGCCGCCTACCTACAACTCAAACTATTTAGAGTTTACGAGTAAGGTTTGATTATGCAGCCCCCTAAAACAATAACTGAAAACTCCTTACCCAAATAAATTTCCTTTAGCTGAGCCAAAACCTTTATTTTAGGCAAAAAAATACCTCCCGAAGGAGGTACAAATTGGACAAAAATAAACTAAATCAATAAGGGTGATAATGAAATCGGAGTTACCATTTTTTATTTAATAAATGGTCAATACTAAATTTCCCTGGGCCAGTCACAGCTAACAGTAAGAAACCGCCTGCAATAGTAAAGTTTTTCATAAACATTAAGCTATTTGGTGCCACGCTAAAGTCGATATGGAACAGTAGCGCCGTTAATACGGTAAAGCCTGCAGTAAATAGGGCCACAGTTCGAGTTAAGAAACCGAACAGAATGGCTAGGCCACCACCAAGTTCTAATAAAATGGTTAGCGGTAATAAAAAGCCTGGAACACCCATTGCTTGCATGTATTGCTGTGTTCCTGCGTATGCATCTCCCAGTTTTCCATACCCAGCAACAATGAACAGAATTGGCATCATAATACGAGCTAACAATACCGCACCACTTTCTAAATTTTTCATTAAGATTCTCCAGACTAATAAGCCATTAAATATAAATTATTTGCGATATGTGTCGCTTTGTAATGTTGTTTTCAGCACAAATAGGCAAGAAAACATTTGATGGACTTATAGTAGTCATTTGCTTTTTCAATAAAAAGCAAAGCTTATTAACAAAGATAGTCAAAAAAATTGAATGGAGATGGAGGAGGAACTAGCTAAAGTGAAGAGGTTTAATTTAACATATTGATTTTAATTGAAACTATTTCTTTCCTGCATTGATCGTACTTTGAATTGTTCTGGCTATGCCCCACATCGTGAAGGCTTTTTTCCCTAATTGGAGTATGCGCTGTGGTCTTTTCAGTGAATAAATTGAAAGCAGGCCTGTTGCCGCAATAAATAAAGGGCGGAAGGTAACCAAGGTTTTCCATGTGCGGTCATAAGGGGCTGTCACATGTAGCCAATCTTCAGAACTTGCAGCAAGGTCGCTCCGTTGCTGCTCAATTCTGTTGAGTAATCGCTGTTTTTTTGCGGCAAGTAATTGGCGTTTATTTCTGGTCATTATCCTTACCTGCTAATGCACTTGCATCTTGACTTAATTGCTCCCGTGTGGAGCTCAATAAGGTAGATTGTTTCGCTTTTTTGAGAGCCCAAATAGCAAAAATAATGGCGAGTAGAACTAAACATCCTGTTGTTATCGCCAGGGCTTGATAACGATAAATAGGGTCTACAGACCAAAAAATGAGTCCAATTAGACACATTAGACCAAAAGCAGTAAAAAGAAGCGCTAGCCCAACTAACAATAGCAGTTGGATAAAATTAACTTTTTCTTCTTCAAGCTCAACAGCAATGAGCTGAAGGCGAGTTTCAACAATATTAACGGTGATACTCGCGATACGCTGTAGTATTTCAAGGACCCCTTTACCGGGGCCCTGACGTTGTTGATTTTGTTCCATAAGTCATTAACGTTTCGCGAGAAGTACGCCAAGAACCACACCAACAGCAGCACCGATACCGATACCAGTCCATGGGTTTTCTTTGACATAGTTGTCTGCGCGGCCCGCAATTTCTTTAGTTTGTTCAGTGATCCTTTCAGTCGTTTGACCGAGTTTAGCGCGAGATGAGCAAAGTGCGTCTTTCGCTTTGGATTTCAAGCTTTCAATCTCTTCTTTCGATTTCTCGCCTGTATCATTCAATACAGCTTCAAGAGAGTCAGCTAACGCTTTGAGTTCTGCGCGTAGGTCTTCTGATGAATGATTTGATGACATGTAGAACCTCCTATCAATAGAAAAGAAACTTCACTGTATTAACAATAACCGTTTTTACATTAAGTGCAATGAGTTATTCAACAATAAATTGTGGGCTCAGAAAAAATGTAAAAAACAGTATTAAGGAAAATATTTTTATTTTCAGTGGTTTATCTTTGTTGGGGTGAGCCGAAATATTGAGAGGTAAAATTAAGTAAAAATGAAAATGCGAGAACAGGGCGTTCCCGCACGGAGGATTAATTTACTTTTTTATTTGAAAACTTTTTCTTGACGACAACGGCAATGCTACCAATTAGGCCAAGGATCAGTAGCCCTACAGGGATCAACATCAAAATATTCATAATATGATGTTCATATTGTAGGAAAATCGGGCTTTTACCAAAGCCATAACCAATCGCAGTCAAAATTAACACCCACAGTAAGCCACTTAACCAATTAAATACTTGGAAACGACCATTTTGCAAGCCTGCAAGGCCTGCGATAGTTGGAAGTAGTGTTCTGACAAAAGCTAAAAAACGGCCAATTAATAAGGCAGCGAGGCCATGACGGTGGAACAAGCCATAAGCGCGTTGGTGGTAGTGTTCAGGTAAGTGCGCTAGCCAGCCTTTAACAATTCGTGTGTTACCCAGCCATCGCCCTTGTATATAACCAACCCAGCAGCCTAAACTGGCACCAGCGGTTAAAATGACGATGGTGAGCGGATAACTTAACGCGCCTTTAGCGATGAGTACACCAACTAAAATCAATAAGCTATCACCAGGTAAAAACGCTGCAGGCAATACCCCGTTTTCAAGAAACAAGATAGCGAACAGCATGAAGTAAATCGACCACACTAACGCAGGGTTAGATAAGGTGACATAATCTTGGTGCCAAAGGGCGAAAAAAAGTTCTTTAACTAATTCCATTAATGTTTCCTAAACGGCAATAACAGCAACAAACTTGTTGTTGGGCAGGGAGAAATGGATTAAGTGAATGCCAAAGTGAAAGTAGTGTTTCCTCAGGCTGTTAGTGTAAAGCACGCTCACTTTAACAAAACAGAAAATAACTAAACAGCAAATTTTAAGCTTATTTTTAGAATTCATTTAAGTTTTGGTTTATTTTTACAATTTATCGTGTGGTATGTAACGATGTAAAGTGCTTAAAAACGGCGTTTAGCCTGTTTTTTTTCTCAGAGTATGCGAAATATACTGGTTAATTTATCTTTTAATGTAAAAAAATAACGATAAAACAATAACGGCTAATTATTGCATTTTAAGACTATTTACCGTATCTTATCGCCATAGCAAAGGGGAGTAACTTCTTCTTGTCGGTTTATCGTCATTACGGTGTACATATTACACCCGGTAGCCGAGCACCACAGTTCCCTATTTTTGGGGTGTTTGTGTTGTAAGTGAGACCTTGCCAGAAGGCGGGGTTTGCTCATAATTTACAACCAAAAGAAATAACTTGTGGTTAACGAATTTTAAGCGGCTGATGTCTTCTGGATATCAGCCGTTTTTTGTTTTTAAGGGAAAGGAAAATGCACTCAGTTGGTAACCCAATTTTATGGGGTAGTTTTGCCGTTATTATTTTACTTATGTTACTCATTGATTTGTTCTGGCAAGGGAAACACAAAGGCCAAGCAATGTCGATGAAACAAGCTGCGGCTTGGAGTATCGTGTGGGTAACACTTTCACTGCTCTTTGCAGCAGGCTTTTGGTGGTATCTTAATGAGAACGTAGGACGTGAGTTTGCCGATAGCCAAACCATGGCGTTCTTAACGGGTTATTTATTAGAAAAAGCATTAGCTGTCGATAACGTATTCGTCTGGTTAATGTTATTTAGTTATTTCGCGATCCCAGCCAATTTACAGCGTCGCGTGTTGGTTTATGGAGTATTGGGCGCTATCGTACTTCGTACGATTATGATTTTTGCAGGTAGTTGGTTAGTCACACAATTTAGCTGGATTTTATATGTATTTGGCTTGTTCTTGCTATTTACGGGTTTGAAAATGGCTTTTGCTAAAGAAGATGACTCGCCAATTACAGATAAACCGTTAGTCAAATGGGTTCGTTCTCATTTACGCATGACAGATGAATTACATGGTGAAAAATTCTTCATTAAACGTAATGGCATTTTATTTGCGACCCCACTTATTTTAGTACTGATCTTAGTTGAGATTAGTGATGTGATATTTGCAGTGGACAGCATACCCGCTATTTTTGCGGTAACAACTGACCCATTCATTGTTTTAACATCGAATTTATTTGCTATTTTAGGCCTGCGTGCCATGTACTTCTTGTTGTCTGGGGTTGCTGAGAAATTCTCAATGCTAAAATACGGTTTAGCGGTGATTTTAAGCTTTATCGGTATAAAAATGCTATTGATTGATATTTTCCACATCCCAACACCGATTTCATTGGGCGTGATTGCGTCAATCTTAGTCGTAACGCTAGTTATTAATGCTATTGTTAATAAACGCAACGAAGCAAAAAATTAATTTACCTTTTTCATTTTTTTCATTTTTTAAATCCTCTGCTGTAAAAGCAGGGGATTTTTTTTAACCCTCTGAAAACACTCAACCATTTTGCTCATGCCATTCTACTATAAGAAACAAAACTCTATTGAGATCACAGTTATGTAAAATGTTTGTTAAACAAAATCAATCATTGTGTATATTTTGAATAATTGCCTTTTCAGGCGACTATTATTCCTTATACTTGCTGTGCAAACACATTTAATTCCTAATAAAGATAAATAATATAGGTCTATTATGGATACAAATAAAACAGGGTTATGGCGAGTTATTAGCCAAGGTAGTCTAGTCAAGCAGATACTGGTTGGCTTGATAGCAGGTATTTTGCTTGCATGGTTATGGCCATCTGCTGCAAAAAATGTCGGGTTGTTAGGGGATTTATTCGTTAGTGCATTAAAGGCTGTTGCGCCTGTATTAGTATGGGTGTTAGTGATGTCATCCATTGCTAACCACCGCCAAGGGCAAAAAACCAATATCAAACCCATACTGGTCTTATATATTTTGGGAACATTTTTTGCCGCGGTTGTCGCCGTTATTGGTTCTTTCCTATTTCCATCAAATTTAGTGTTAGTGGTCGGTGATACACAGCTAAATCCTCCGGGAAATATTGCTGAAGTGTTAAAAGGTTTGCTAATCAATATATTTGCGAACCCTATCGATGCACTGATTAAGGGCAATTATATTGGTATTTTAGCGTGGGCGATTGGGTTGGGTATTGCACTGCGCCATGCAAATGAAACCACAAAAAATTTAGTTCATGATTTTTCTAATGCAGTAACACAGCTGGTACGTGTTGTGATCCGCTTAGCGCCTTTAGGGATTTTTGGCTTGGTTGCTTCAACTATCGCAACGACAGGTTTTTCAACCTTAAAAGGTTATATCCACGTTCTCGCAGTTTTAATTGGCTGTATGTTGATCGTTGCTTTGGTTGTTAACCCACTGATTGTCTATTGGAAAATGAAGCGCAACCCATACCCATTAGTTTTAGCTTGCTTACGTGAAAGCGGGGTAACGGCATTCTTTACGCGTAGTTCCGCAGCAAATATTCCTGTGAATATGGGGATGTGCCGTCGTATGAATCTGCACGAAGATACCTACTCTGTTTCTATCCCATTAGGCGCAACCATCAATATGGCAGGCGCAGCGGTAACGATTACAGTGCTGACGTTAGCCGCGGTACACACTTTAGGTATTCCTGTTGATATCCCAACAGCATTACTATTAAGTGTAGTGGCCGCAGTCTGTGCGTGTGGCGCTTCTGGGGTTGCGGGCGGCTCACTGTTACTGATCCCATTAGCTTGTAACATGTTTGGTATTTCAAATGAGATTGCGATGCAAGTGGTTGCGGTTGGTGTGATGATTGGCGTGTTACAGGATTCGGTCGAAACAGCGCTTAACTCTTCAACTGACGTGTTATTTACTGCGGCTGTGTGCATAGCGGAAGATGAAAAACTGGCTAACGCTGAAGCACGGTTATCTCACCGCGATTAATTGTGTGAACCAAAAGAAGGGCAGGGACTGTGAAAGCAATCTCTGCCTTTTTTTTGGGATATGTGATAAATCCTAGCGAAAATCCCGAACAACGGAGCAGAAAAATTAAAGCTGATACGCAATTTTCATACCTTGCTCGATAGCGCGGCGCGCATCCAGCTCCGCGGCGACATCAGCACCACCAATAACATAGGCATTAATCCCACGTTCTGCTAATTGTACTTTTAATGGGCGGTAAGGCTCTTGCCCTGCACATAAAATCACATTATCAACGGGAAGGCACTGGATTTCATTTTGATAGCGAATATGTAGCCCTTCGTTATCAACTCGCATATATTCAACACCATTTAGCATCTGCACGCCCCGCTTCATTAGGGATAAGCGATGCACCCAACCGGTTGTTTTACCAAGACCCGCACCGACTTTACTGTTTTTACGCTGTAATAAGTACAATTGGCGAGCTGATGCCATAAGGGATTTTTGTGGGGGAAATACGCCACCTTTTGAATGGATTGTGGTGTCAATATTCCACTCTTTATTAAATAGTGATGAATCTAAACTGCTACTTTTTCCTTCTTGGGTTAGCAACTCGGCAACATCAAAACCAATCCCCCCAGCCCCAATAATGGCGGCACTTTTCCCCACTGAACGTTGTTTGGTGATGACATCGATATAAGAAATGACTTTATGGTGGTCAACCCCTTCGAGCTGGATCTTTCGTGGAACGACACCCGTTGCAATAATGACCTCATCAAATCCAGATAAACAGTCAACATCGGCTTGTTGTTCAAGGCGCACATCAACATTTAATAGTTCCAGTTGTCGGCAGAAGTAACGAATAGTTTCATGGAATTCTTCTTTACCGGGGATTTGCTTCGCGAGGTTAAATTGCCCACCTATGTGGTTAGACTTTTCAAACAAAGTGACGCGATGCCCACGTTTTGCTGCATAAATTGCACAAGATAACCCGGCAGGCCCTGCGCCAACAATTGCGACAGATTTGCTCTGTGGGGCTTTTTCGTTAGGGTAATCCATTTCCCTAACGGCTTGTGGGTTAACCAAACAACTGGCGAGTTTTCCACTAAAGATAAGGTCGAGACAGGCTTGATTACAACCAATGCAGGTATTGATTTCATCAGCTCGATTTTCTGCTGCTTTACGGACAAATGCTTCATCAGCAAGAAACGGCCGAGCCATTGAAACCATATCTGCTTGATGATTGGCAATAATATGTTCTGCAACAAAGGGGTCATTGATGCGATTTGTGGTTATCAGCGGAATATTCACTTTTCCCATTAATTTTTGCGTGACCCAACTAAACGCACTACGGGGAACTTGTGTTGCTATCGTAGGTACTCGAGCTTCGTGCCAACCAATACCCGTGTTGATCATACTGGCACCTGCGTTTTCAATTTGTTTGGCAAGAAATTCAACTTCTTCCCATGTTGAGCCTTCTTCGACTAAATCCAACATGGAAAGTCGATAAATAATGATAAAGTTTTCCCCAACGGCTTCCCGTATTTGTCGCACGATTTCAATGGGAAAGCGAATTCGGTTTATGTAACTCCCTCCCCATTCATCAGTTCTATGGTTGGTACGCTTGGTAATGAATTGGTTAATTAAATAACCTTCGGAACCCATAATTTCAACACCATCATACCCAGCTTGCTGAGCTAGCTTGGCTGTTGTCACGAAGTCATCAATCGTTTTTTCAACTTCATCAGTTGAAAGTTCTCGGGGAGCGAAAGGAATAATTTCTGCTTGAATAGGGCTTGGCGCAACTAATTTAGGGTGCAGCCCATAACGCCCTGCATGCAAGATTTGTAAGGCGATTTTACCATCTGCTTGGTGGACGGCATCCGTGATTTGTTGATGAAATGAAAGCTGGTTTTTATCGTTTAATACCGCGCCATGAGCGGTAAGCGCCCCCTCTGGATTGGGGGCGATACCACCGGTAATGATGAGGCTGACACCATTTTCAGCGCGTAGGCGGTAAAAATGTGCTAGCCGCTCACTGCCTTGTGGGTGTTCTTCAAGCCCAGTATGCATTGAACCCATCAAGATGCGATTTTTTAGGACGGTATGGCCTAAATCAAGTGGGGTAAAAAGGTGTGGGAAATTGCTCATTATTATACTCCCATTCGGGATTTCATTAACAGGTCAGATGAGTTAACTGTAGCGTAATGAAGGGGTAATTTGGTAAAGATGTTAAAATTTTGTGATTTTTATCATATGTTTTCGGTTAAATAGCTGAGTGTCATAAAAAAATAGGTGTTTTTTTGTTTTTATGTCATAAAAAGAGATTAAAAAAAGAAACACACAGCATAAAGAGCAATATAGGGAAACCATGATGAAAGAGATTTGCCAAGCTATTACTTTAGAAGGTGAATACGTTCGCCTTGAACCTCTATCTCACCAATATGACGTCGAACTGGCAGATATCATTCGGCGAGATGGGCTGCATAATTTGTGGTATGCCTTAGTGCCTGAGCCTGAGCATTTCTCTCAAGATGTGGAAAAGCGCCTGGAAAATTTCAAGAAAAAGGAATGTTTACCTTTTGTGGTGATCGATAAACGAAGCGATAAACCAGTGGGTATTACTTCTTATAACCGTGTGGACCATGCAGTAAGGCGGGTTGAAATCGGGGCCACTTGGTATGGAATAGAGGTGCAACGTACCGCATTAAATACAGAGGCTAAATATTTGCTGTTAAAACATGCCTTTGAGGAATTAGACTGCGTTGCAGTGGAGTTTCGTACACATTTTTTAAATAGCCAAAGTCGCCGTGCCATTGAACGTTTAGGGGCTAAGCTCGATGGTATCTTGCGTAATCATATGAAAACTAAAACGGGTGAACTGCGTGATAGCTGCGTATATAGCATTATCGAGTCAGAATGGCCGTCGATAAAACACCACTTAGAATGGCAGATGGTAAAACCGCGCTAAGGCTAGGTGTGGGGAAATAGCCCACCGAAAGGTGGGCAATGTTAGCTATAAATACTCATGCATTGGTTTGGTCATAAATACATTATTGGGCATTTTTTCTGTGGTGGTATAGCCTGCTGGGCTATTAATCAGTGCAGGAATGCGGTTCACTAAATTTGCACAGGTTAATTCTACGGTTGCTGGGTTATTCACCTCAATTGAGGTGTCGGGTTCACCAATTAACTGCCAGCTATTTTTATCACACTCACCCGTTGTTAAGATTTTCCCAATACACTCTGTTTCGAGGGTAATACCTTCTGCGGTTTCGGTGATCACCACTGCAGATAAGCCTAAGACATCGCCTTTTTTAACGGTCATTTTGAGCGTTTCGGAGTAAATATCTTGCTGGGCAATTTGCGGTACACAGCGCTGAGTTTGGCTGGTGATCGTTAACCCAAGGCGGCTACATAGCCAGCCGTTTTGTGTCCACATATACGGTGGTGCATATTCACCGCTTTCGATTTTCTGCGAAATAACATCGTAAGGTAAGTCATTATAGTTACCAATTTGTTTGTCGAACTCATCAACAGTTAAACCCGCACCGTGACCGACAGCAAGAGCGATACCGTAATCTTCAACGTTATAGCAGCTAGAACCTTTAATTTTCACCAATTTGTGCATGGAGCCTGCTAAGGTGTCAATGAGTACGCCCCAATACATATCAGGGTAGCCACTGCCCGCAAGGGTACAATTGTTTTCTTTGGCTAATGCATCAAGCTTTTGTGTAATTTCAGGTGATGAATTCCATGGGTAAAGAGCTTCTTCTCCGGTTGAAATGGCGTTTACACCATGACGAGCAAATAGGGAGAATGCGTCTTCTAAATCAGCCATGGTACTCAATGTTGCGATGATGCCAACATCAGGCTTTAAGGTTTCGAGGGTTTTATCTGCTTCATGTAGCGGCTGTACTTTTACCCCTGTTGGCGTCGTTCCTGCAATTTCACCTATATCTTTGCCAATAACGGCTTCATTGATATCAAAAGCCGCCACAACTTCAGCACCATGCTCTTGCAAGTAACGGATCAAAAATTTACCCATTTTTCCGCAACCATATTGAACTGCACGTACTTTTTTCATCATTATTGTCCTATATGCGAATTATCTATAGACCATATTGTGAGATTTGAATATAAAAAATATTGTTCTATATCAATTGTTTGAATAAAGAATTTTTAATAAAATTGATTGCAATTATGATGTTGTTTTTATTGTTAATTTGATATTGGTGAGAGTTAAATATAGATAAAGTGCGAGAAAGTGATTTAAATAAAAAATAGCAGGGCTCATTCAAATTGCAAAAAACGACGTTCGAATGATAGTAATAGCCTGTGCTATCGCATTGAATTATAAGAAAGGTAACTAGGTTGAACACAATTTCATCATACGGTTTCGAAACACTAGACCTAAGCTAAAACTACACGTATAATCCTCTCCACTTTGGCCCCTTAGCTCAGTTGGTTAGAGCAGTCGACTCATAATCGATTGGTCACTGGTTCAAGTCCAGTAGGGGCCACCAAATTTTAGCTGTTAAATCAGCGCATTAAGCCACTTCTTAGCAAGTGGCTTTTTTGTTTCTAAAAGCCAATGGCGACAAAATGGCGACAGAGATACTAACGTAGTCGAATACTCACTACTAAATTAATTTACATTCATGATAAAATGTGGGTCAAATCACTTATGAATAAAGTAATGGAAAATATAGAGCGTTGTTACTATTGTGGTAATCCTGCGACCACAAGAGAACACGTCCCGCCTAAATGTTTTTTTCCAAAAGGAAGTAACCTTATAACAGTTCCATCATGCGAAATTCATAATAATGATAAATCTCACATTGATGAAATCATGAGGGTTTTTTTGATGGGATGCTCTCCATATAAACCATATGAAGCATTACCTAATGTATTAGAAAAAATAATAAGTGGTAAAGCACGCACATACTCAAAGATAAATAAAATTTCGGAGCACCCTGTTTTCTTTAAATTAAATGAAAATAAACATATTTACTTTGGAAGCAGAACATATAACCACGTTAACATTGATAATAAAACTTACAAGACGTTTGAAGAATCAGTGCTTCGCGGTTTATTTTACTATTTAAATAAACATACGTTTAAAAATCATATTTTCTTCTTCCCTTATTCTAATTTCTTTGGATATGTTCGAGACGATATCAGTTTCGCTAAACCGATGACTGAAGAAGAAAAAGAAATAAAATCGTCATATGATAAAGTACTTGAATTTTTCAAATTGAATTTACTTATAGATAAAAACGAAACGATTATTAAAAATAATACAGACAAATTAAACTCAACTGATTATGTGTTCAATTGGAAATTACATAATTTACCCGACCCATTGAATGCAACGGTAATTAACGTTTGCCTATATCGTTGGTATTATTTTAGTGGTGTTTTCTGTGATGAAATGTTGTATAAATTGTTAATGGAGAGTATGTCTCATAATAAACCACTCCTCGAATATAACCACCTAAAAGTATAACTGATTTCAGTTTTTCAAATCCCGCAACACCGCACCATTTCTGGTTTTTTAAAATTCAGCGATGTTTGTGGTAATCTTTTATTTCCCATTTAAAATAGAATACTTCCTTTTGTTTCAATGTGTTGACTTTTATTCTGGCTCTTTTTTGCGATCCTTTTACTGAAAAAAACTGAAAAACCTTTCACAGATTTCAGTAGCGGTATATTTGTAACTCCCCATCACTGACACGGCTTGGCGATATGTTTTGTAGAATTTCAAAACTGAAATAAAGTTTAGATCCAAATTGTGCAGGCGGGTGCGGTGTAGTGCATTTTACGTGGTAGAGGACTTTATTTCGTGGGGTAGCGTTGCCTCTGCGCCATGCTATTGATGTGATCCAAATGAAAGGTTGCTTGATGTGGTTTGATGGCTGGAATGCTTAGGCTGTCTTACATGCTGTTAAATTACAGGTATAAAAAAGCCCACGGCTGTGGGCAAGAGTTGGACTAAAATTGTGTTAACCAATAACTGGCTGATACTTTTCTTTCAAGCCATCTGATTTACTTGCTGTACCTTTGATGGCATCGGCATTCAATGGGGTTCCCGTATTATGGTGGCTGTGGTTGGCGGTGAGTTCGGCCAACTCTTTCACGATATCCAATGTATCAATCATCAGCTGCGCCACGTTAATTTCTTGGCTACCAATCCAAACAACCGGTGCAATAATTTCTTGTTTGGTACCCGCGATACTCTGCTTAAGTGCGCCTACCTTTTCAATCAGCTTTTGGCCAATGGTGAGTGTGATATCTTCGGTAATATCAATCTCTGCTTTTTTGCCGATGCTGGCCACTAAGCTACCTTTTGATGCAATGCTGTAATCACCATCGGCTATCTGTTGGATAGCGCCTGCCAGTAATGTTGCTGTGCCCAGTCCCATGGTTTTATCGGTGGCTTGAATGGTGGTATTTCGGGTGACTATTAGCAATCATGTCGCGGATGGTCGATTTTGAAAGCCCTGAGTGTTGGCTAAATGCCTAAACTGTGAGGTAAGGGGACGGAATGTTAATTGAAATTATAGATCTCATAAGGCAAAATTTCCTATTCGTATTTTATCTGGTCGCATCCAGTTTTATTGGTTTTTAACTACAAAGTAAGATGGTTTTATTTCCCATTTAACTATAAGTTAAACTAATTAAGTTTTTAGCGAATTTGACGTAATGGCTATGGGAAAATTTAATTTAGAGATGTTTGGCGAAAGCGCACCAGTTCTTGGTCGTATCATTGAAGCATACGGCTTCAGCTCTAAGCTGATGCTCGCACAGCACTTTGAAATGGCTTCTAGTAGCCTTGCGGGTAGATACAAGAGAGATAACTTTCCGGCTGATTTGGTTGTGCGCTGTGTCGCTGAGACAGGGGCTAGGTGGTCAGAGGCTGAGAATTTAACCGCCATACAGATTCGCAATAATACGGTGACTTATACCAAGACTAAAGGGAAGCGCAACCGTTCTATTCCTATCAGCGAAGAATTAATTGCAGAATTACCGAAAGGTAAAGGCTCTAAGCGGTTATTTAAGTCTTGTTATTCTGCGTTTCGTTCTGCATTAAAACGTACAGGTATTGAGTTACCAGAACGACAGTCATCGCATGTCTTACGGCACACCTTTGCATCTCACTTTATGATGTCCGGTGGAAATATTTTAGTATTACAAAGAATCCTTGGCCATACCGATATTAAAATGACAATGCGGTATTCCCATTTCGCCCCAGATCATCTTAATGATGCACTGGTTTATAATCCTTTGGTGAAGTTGAAGATATGAGCCTAGCTATAATCATATTATTAATTATATTAGTGCCTGCTATTCCATTTTTTTGTTTACTAAAAAAAAGAAAATGGAAGTTTTGGCTAGATGAATCTAGTTTACATGTACAACCACTATTTTGGTTTTTAGTTTTTCTTCCACTCATTATCAGTGGTATTGCATGGGTATTAGTTGCTCAGGACTATGAGTTAGATGTATCGACTAGGGGTTATAGTCGGCTCATGGAGAATGCGAAATTTCCATTTTTAATTTTAGCTTTATCACCAATTTTAGGTGCATTTGTTACGAGTGCACATCGTTCATTTCAAACAGACATTCAGATAAAAACCACAAAAAAACAAATTGAACTAACAGAGGAAAAAAATCAGATAGATATCTATTTTTCTAAAAGAAAATTTGCTTTAGAGCAATTGGGTTTATTTGAAACTAAATATAAAGAAAAAATTTTTCAACCTAATGTTATTATTGATAATTTTTTTAAAATGGAAGGAGAGTACTCATTCGCCATAAACGATGAATATCTCTATTTTTTTAATTCTTCTCTAAAAAAATGCAAAGAATTAACTTTGGCTATTTGTAATTTAAGTTATGAAGAAGAAAAAAGTCATGAGAAACAATTTTTAGAACAAAAAATAAAACAAAAATCGTTATCATTTAATGAGCTGATTGTTAAAAATTATTTATATTTTGGTTCGGTGAAAATTAAATTAAAAGAAACCTCCAAAAGTAAAGTGAATTTTATATTAAAGTTTGATGATGAGATTTTTATTAGTGATATCAATTCAGTAATTAATGAATATAATATTAAAACAAAAAAGGAAAAATTAACAAAAAAAGAGGTGTTAAGCTTTATTTATGTATCAGAGCAACATAGAGTATTATGTGAATATATGGATTTTATTGATAATATAAAAATTTTAATTTCTATATTATCAATGATTATGCCTGAGATAAAAAATAAATTTTGTGATTTTGATATTCCCGATGCAGATACAAAAATAAATATTTTGGGGGATAAGATGAGGGACATATTTGGCGACAAACTGGCGGCAGAGAACCAGAATCCTCCTGAATAACCATTAGTCACCGTTTTCTATCCTTTTGATAAATATGCAATTTATTGATTTATAAAGGGTGGGGAACGTACTCATAATCGATTGGTCGCTGGTTCAAGTCCAGCAGGGGCCACCAAATTTTAGCTGTTAAATCAGCACATTAAGCCACTTCTTAGCAAGTGGCTTTTTTGTTTTTCTAAAACATATCACGCTAATGACTCACCAAAATACTTTTGTAATTCATCTCGGCTTTTAATTTCTTGTTAATCTGTATACTTACTGGCTTTTTGAAGCTATGTGATGGATGTTGTAATCCTTTTTGTGACCTAAAAATTGAAATCATTTTTATATTCTTTTACTTTTTCTTCAGGAGCATTCCAATCACCATCGAATACAGTATAAGTAATATATCCTTTGTCGAGGTATCCAGTATCCGAATTATCATTTCTCATTTTTAATGCTTCAGGATTAATGAATTGCTTAGTTTTTCCTTCGGCGGTTATTTCATATAAAACTTGTGGTGAAACGGTATATTCGTTTTCAATAAACTTTACGCCTTTAATTTTATCTTTAGGTAGTGCAGGGTAATTAATGCTTAATCCTGATCTCGCTGGAAGTACTTTCTCGCCAGTCTCCCTTTTTTTATTTAAATTATCAACGAGATCAACAATATAAGTGACTGAATCAGGCCAATATTTTTGGGTGCTAGGCCAACCTGATTTTATTTCTTCTTCAGTCATAATATAACCAATACTTGCGGCTATCGCTGGGTAGCCAAGACGTACAGCGCGAGCTGCGGCTGAGACCGTTCCTGAATTAAGTTGAGAGGCTCCGGTATTTGGGCCATCGTTGACTCCAGAAATTACAAGGTCTGGTGGTGTTTCCCGTAATAATCCCTGCAAACCAAAATCCAGTGAATCTGCAGGAGTACCAGGGAAACAATAAGTACGCTCATCGACTTTTTTAACATCAAACTCTTTCCCTGCTTTGAATGTAATAGCAGTCCCTATTCCGCTTTGATTTGTTGCTGGACCGACAAGCCAAACATCATAACCTTTTGCATCTAATTGAGACTTTAATTCAGTTAGGCCAAATGCCTCACATCCATCGTCATTAACTAATAAAATACGCATTTTATCGTTGCTGGCTTGAGCTTGAAGTCCAAATAACGTTAATAAACTAATAGCTAAAATTGTTTTTTTCATTTTGCCCCTCGACACATGATTAGTGGTATTAAAATATATTGAATTTATAATCAAAAATAATATCTGCGGCGATAGCATTTCTTCGAATATAGTGGCCACTATCATCAAAAACAGGCTGTACGCGGTTTTCTTGTACTTGATATAACCAAGCTTTGGTTAATTTAGTAAATATCGTAAAGTTTTTTAAGCTTGGATCACTAGGTTGCCAAGCATTGATGAGATTAATCTCACCTGTTTTAATTTTATTATTTTTAAAATCAAACTGACCGTAATTTAATTGTACTGCAGAATAAAAATCTTCAGCATATTTATAATCAATAAGCCCTGTTAGAGCTAATTCACCATCACGCTGATAGTGATAAGCGGCAGATGACATAGGCTCAATACGCCAACGTGCATTTCTCAAAGGATGCCTGTCAAAATAACCGAGTGACCCGTCATTTTTTGAAGCATCAGTATAGCCAATACCCAGTTTCATACCTAAGGCATCATGTTACCATCTAACAGTACCTTCATAGACCCAAGAGGTGCCATTAGCGGCCTGCTGTGCGGAGGGCATATCTTTATATAATTCTAAAGGGACATTACCAAAAGCTTGGAACCCAAGAGTGATATTAGAATAAGGCATATAGCTTAGTTCAAGAACATGACGGTCAATGAAATCTTTCGCATAGCCATAATTATAACTGGCAGTGAGTTCTTTTGTTTTATAGTTGATACCACCCGCTGCGATATATTCAACAGGGGTTTTATTTGCACTATGGAATTTTTCTTTATTCGGGGTAAAGCGTTCCATAACTCTATCAACATATAGCGTATCGATTGAAAAATCCTGATATTTCAATGTGCCATCGAAAGAAACGCCTCATGGTTCAGGGCCAGCAACCAGTGGGGCAACACCTTTTAAGCGTTATAAATTATGGCCTTATTTAGGCGGTGTTAGAACTCCACTGACTGTGTCATGCCTAGTCATACACAGCAACCAAATAGTATTCGCTCCCAATATGTTAGTGTCATTGATATTGCCCCTACAATTTTAGATGCAGCGGGAACTTCATTTACAACAGAGGTTGATGGGGGAAACAAATTCCTGTGGCAGGTAAATCTTTCTTGGGAACACTAAATTCGGATGACGCAAAAACCCGTGACGTGCAGTATTTTTAACTGCGTAGTCAGCGAGTTATTACTCAAGGAGACTGGAGAGCTGTCGCATTACACCGTTACAACACCAGCTATGATGATGACCAATGGCAACTGTTCAATACAGCAGAAGATTTTTCTGAATCAACCGACTTAGCGAAAAAGTACCTAGAAAAACTGAAAGCATTGCAGCAATTATGGGGGGATGAAGCAAGAAAATATAGCGACGCAGCGGTCGTGGATCCTTCTGAGTTCTTCTACAACTTTAATCGTATGGAAGATGGTTTTATCAGCGATTAAACTGATAAATTCACTGTTATTGTTAAAATAGCCACAAGAATTGCTTTGTGGCTATTTCTATTGAGCGAGTATTGTTAATGTGTTTTTCATATTTTATTGATCTCAAGTGAGGTTTTTTTTATGTCTTCGCGGGAAAATATCCTCAGTGTATTAAGAGGGTGCACGAGTGAAAAACGGTATACAGTTACGCATCAAAGGGAAAGTTCAGGGGGTAGGGTTTCGTCCCTATGTTTGGCAATTAGCCCACCAATGCAAACTATTAGGTGATGTCTGTAATGATGGCGAAGGGGTGCTGATTCGTTTATGTACTGATTCGGAACCCACTGAATTTACTCAGTTATTGTACCAACACTGCCCACCGTTAGCCCATATAGAAAGTATTGAACTGCAACCTTTTCAATGGGATAAATTACCCGACGCATTTACTATTCGCCGTAGTGGCGAAGGTAAAATGGATACTCAAGTCATCCCAGATGCTGCTACTTGTGATGCATGCCAACAAGAGCTTTTTGCTCCATCGAATCGACGTTTTCATTACCCGTTCACAAACTGCACGCATTGCGGCCCTCGCTTCACGATTATTCGTCGTATGCCTTATGATAGGCCCAATACTGCAATGGCCGATTTTCCTTTGTGTCCTAATTGCTTAGTGGAATATCAATCCCCCGCAGATAGGCGTTTTCACGCACAACCCAATGCCTGTGCGGTGTGTGGTCCTGAAATTAAATTGTGCGGCCCATCAGGAAAAATGATCGCAAATAAAGAGAATGCATTAGCCTTGGCAGCTCAGCAGTTATTGGCCGGGAAAATTGTTGCTATTAAAGGGATTGGCGGTTTTCATCTTGCTTGTGATGCAAGTAGTGATGAGGCGGTAGAAGCTTTACGAGGGCGTAAATGCCGCCCAACCAAGCCGCTGGCGGTTATGATCCCATCACTGAATTGGTTAGAGCAGCACAATATGCCGCTGAGTGATGGCTTACGTGCATTATTAAAAAGCCCTGCCGCTCCGATTGTATTGGTTAAAAATTGGAAAAATCCTGTATTAAGCCAATATATTGCGCCAAATCTAGCGGAAATCGGTGTTATGTTGCCTTCTAACCCATTGCAACACCTATTGATGGCACAAGTTAATCGCCCATTAGTGATGACGTCAGGAAATGCAGCAGGGAAGCCCCCTGTGTTGAGCGAGCAAGCTGCGCTGGTTGATTTAGCCAATATCGCCGATGTTTGGCTCACTCATAACCGCGATATTGTCCAACGTGCAGATGACTCATTGGTGCGTTATCATGATGGACAAGCGGAAATGCTCCGCCGTGCACGGGGCTATGTCCCTGATGCGATTGATTTACCTGAAGGGTTTGAAAATTCCCCATCAATACTGGCTTTAGGGGCTGATCTTAAAAATACCTTTTGTTTATTGCGAGACAAAAGTGCAGTCATGAGCCAACACCTAGGCGACCTTGATGATATGGATATTTTTGAGCAATATCAGTCTGCGATTGCATTATTTGAATCTATTTATCGTTTTACGCCAACCGCTATAGTCTCTGATATGCATCCTAATTATGTGAGTACGCGCTATGGCGAGGCGTTATCACAGCAATTACGGATCCCATTGATAAAAGTGCAGCATCATCATGCACATATTGCTGCGGTAATGGCTGAGCATGGTTTGCCATTAAATGGAAGTAAAGTCATTGGGTTAGCTTTGGATGGTTTGGGGTATGGGGATGACCACCGGCTATGGGGAGGTGAATGCTTACTAGTGGATTATAAATCTAGTCAATATCTAGGAGGCTTGCCCCCAGTTGCACTGCCGGGAGGGGAATTAGCTTCTCGGCAGCCATGGCGTAATTTCCTTGCGCATTGTTTACAATTTGTTCCCCAGTGGCAAAAGCAAGAGAGCGCCGCTTATTTAATGTCATTTCCTTGGCAAGGCTTACAAAAGGCGATTGAGAAAGGAATTAATAGCCCAACGGCTTCATCTACTGGGCGGCTTTTTGATGCGGTTGCTGCAGCGTTAGGTATTTGTACGGCACAAACCAGTTGGGAAGGGGAGGCTGCTTGCCAACTGGAAGCGATTGCCATGAAATCACCCGTGAGCGTACATCCGGTCACTATGCCATTAGTGGGGCGACAATTAGATTTATATACATTTTGGCAACAATGGATAGCGTACTGTGCGCCTAAACCACAACGGGCACATGCCTTTCATGTGGCATTAGCGCAAGGTTTTGCTGAGCTAGCAAGGAAGTCAGCGAACCAATATGGTACTAAGACAATTGTTTTGTCAGGTGGCGTGACTCATAACCAATTATTGAGAAAACTATTAGTGAATAACCTATCTGAGTTCGATGTGCTATATGCAAAACAATTTCCCATGGGAGATGGTGGGCTATCATTGGGGCAAGTCGCTATCGCTTCTGCGATGTTGAAAAATTAATCTATTACTAATGGGCAGTATTATATTTATAGGGTTGTATACTTACCTATTTTTTCAGATTTTCATTTTAATAGATTATATTTTATTTTTGATATTGATTCTTATTTAACATATTTGTTTTTATATTAATGGTTGGGTTGTTATTAATACACCTATTCCGCTTAATTAATTATATTAAGATGATTGGTTTTGATATCATAATGAAAAATAAATGATTTTTTATTTTAAATGATGTGATGTATAACGCAGTATTGAAAATAAAATCTATTTATTTATATTTCCATTCTTGTTTTGTTACGGGTTACTGAATCGATTTTTCTAGCAAATATATAAAAAAAATAAAATTTCTTATTGCCTTTTGATGAAGATCAAATGATTTAGGCGCGGTAGGAATAGGATCTTATTTTATATTTATACATCAGGTTACTTAAATAAGAATTTATTTCATTAGAGTTGGTTTTGTTTGCTTCTTAAATAGATAAATACAAGCAAAAAGCGTATTCATCATTTGTGTATAGGGCTTTGTGGTATTTATAACTTTAAGGTAGTAAACAAAAATCCCCTCCTAATGAATAGGTTTTAAGCCACCCATAATAATAGGAAAAAAGAATGATAGGAGATAACTCTATTATTTCTTCGCATGGCATTAACCGCCGTGATTTTATGAAGTTATGTACAGCACTGGCTGCAACAATGGGATTAAGCGGGAAGGCAGCTGCCCAAATTGCGGAATCTATTAGTGACCCAGCTCGACCTCCTGTCATTTGGATTGGCGCCCAAGAGTGTACAGGGTGTACGGAATCTTTACTGTGTTCAACCCATCCAACTTTGGAAAATTTAATTCTCGATACCATCTCATTGGAATACCATGAGGTGTTGTCTGCCGCCTTTGGTGAGCAAGTTGAGCAAAATAAACATGATGCAATTGAAAAGTACAAAGGAAAATATGTTTTAGTCGTCGATGGTTCTATCCCATTGAAAGATGGTGGCATTTACTGCATGGTGGCGGGGAAACCGATTGTTGAGCATATTCGTGAAGTGGCTGAACACGCTGCGGCTGTGATTGCGATAGGTTCTTGCGCTTCGTGGGGCGGTGTTGCTGCGGCAGGTGATAACCCAACAGGAGCCGTGGGTTTAGATCAAGTCATTAAAGATAAAACCGTTATTAATATTCCAGGCTGCCCGCCTAATCCACATAACTTCCTTGCGACGGTCGCACACTTAATTACGTTTAATCGCCCACCAAAATTGGATAGCAAAAATCGCCCAATGTTCGCGTACGGTCGATTAATTCATGAACACTGTGAACGTCGCCCTCATTTTGATGCGGGCCGCTTCGCAAAAGAGTTCGGTGATGATGGCCATCGTGAAGGTTGGTGTTTATACCATTTAGGTTGTAAGGGACCTGAAACGTACGGTAACTGCTCCACATTGCAATTCTGTGATGTTGGCGGTGTCTGGCCTGTGGCAATTGGTCACCCTTGTTATGGCTGTAATGAAGAAAATGTAGGGTTCCATAAAGCTATCCACCAACTAGCAAGTGTTGAAAACCCAACACCACGTGTGGATAAACCGGATGTGAATAACCGCGAAGGTGGCCAAATTTCATCTACAGCTGTGGGGTTAATTGGTGGTGTTGTCGGGTTAGTGGCTGGGGTTAGCGTGATGGCGGTACGTGAATTAGGTCGTCAAAAACGCCAACAAGATACTGACTCACGGGGAGAATAACCGTGAATAGACGAAATTTTCTTAAACTCTCCGCTGGGGGAGCATTACTTGCGGGAAGTTCACCCAGCTTGGCGGGGCCTGAAAACCGCCCGCCAATTCCTAATTCTTTGGGGATGCTATATGACTCGACCCTGTGTATTGGGTGTCAGGCGTGCGTGACAAAATGCCAAGATATTAACCACCCGGAACGTAACCCGGTCGGGGAGCAAACTTGGTCAAATAATGACAAACTCACCCCTTATACCAACAATATTATTCAGGTTTGGAGCAGTGGAACAGGCGTTCATAAAGACCAAGAAAAAGATGGCTATGCCTACATTAAAAAGCAATGTATGCATTGTGTTGACCCTAATTGCGTGTCGGTTTGCCCTGTTCAAGCGCTGAAAAAAGACCCAAAAACCGGCATTGTTCATTACGATGCCAGCGTATGTACTGGTTGCCGTTATTGTATGGTGGCGTGTCCATTTAATATCCCGAAATATGCCTACGATGACAAATTTGGTGCAATTCATAAGTGCGAGTTATGCAACCAAAAAGGTGTCGAACGTTTAGACAAGGGCGGTTTGCCCGGTTGTGTCGAAGTTTGCCCAACGGGCGCAGTAATTTTCGGGACGCGTGAAGAATTACTCGCGGAAGCCAAAAAACGCTTAACACTCAAAGTGGGGGATGAGTACGGCTACCCAAGACAAACCTTACACAGCAATGACCCAAATGTGATTAAAGTGCCGAAATATGAGTCCCATGTTTATGGCGAACTTGAAGGCGGTGGTACACAAGTCATTGTTCTTTCCGGTGTGCCATATCAAAACCTTGGGCTACCTGAATTGGAGCAGTTGTCTACAGGGGCGCGTTCTGAATATGTGCAGCACACGCTTTACAAAGGCATGGTACTGCCATTGGCCGCGTTGGCAGGGCTGAGTTTCTTGGTGTATCGCAATACCAAGAATGACAAACACGAAGGAGATGACTCAAATGACGACGCATCATAAAGAGCAGCCGCTAGGCGGGCGTTTAGTCAGTTGGCCAATTATGGTCTTTGGGCCCTTAGTGCTGATTTGTGTCATCTTGATAGTTAAACGCTTGGTCTTCGGCTTAGGCTCAGTTTCTGACCTAAATGGTGGCTATCCTTGGGGGATCTGGATTGCTTTTGACTTGCTGATTGGAACCGGTTTTGCTTGTGGCGGTTGGGCGCTGGCTTGGGCGGTGTATGTATTTAACCGAGGTGAATATCACCCGTTAGTGCGCCCTGCATTATTAGCCAGTTTGTTCGGGTACTCTCTCGGTGGCTTGTCTATCACTATTGACGTAGGTCGTTACTGGAACTTGCCTTATTTCTACATCCCCGGTTTCTTTAACACCAACTCAGTGCTGTTTGAAACCGCAGTGTGTATGACGATTTATATCGGTGTGATGGCATTGGAATTTGCCCCTGCACTGTGTGAGCGCTTTGGTTGGAAGGTTTCGTTAAAACGACTGAATAAAGCGATGTTTTTTATTATTGCTCTTGGCGCATTACTGCCGATGATGCACCAATCGTCTATGGGTTCATTGATGATTTCGGCGGGGTATAAAGTCCACCCTATTTGGCAAAGTTATGAAATGCTGCCACTACTCTCATTACTGACTGCATTCATTATGGGTTTTTCCATCGTCATTTTCGAAGGATCATTACTCCAAGCCGCGTTGCGGGGGCAAGGCGCTGATGAACGGCCGCTGTTTGTTCGTATCACTCGGATCTTGCAGGTATTGTTAGTGCTGTTCTTGGTCTGCCGTTTCGGTGAACTAATTTATCGGGGCAAGTTGCACCATATCTTCAATACCGATTTCTACGCCATGATGTTCTGGATAGAAACCGCATTAATGGTTTTCCCATTGATTATTTTCCGCATGCCATCATTGAGAAATGATTCACGGTGGTTATATGCAAGCGGTTTGAGCATGTTGATTGGGGCTGCCATGTGGCGGATGAGCTATTCCCTCGTTGCATTCAACCCAGGGGGCGGATATGACTATTTCCCAACAACAGAAGAACTTTTAATTTCAATAGGTTTTGTGGCAATAGAGGTATGCGCTTATATCTTATTGATCCGCTTATTACCTGTTATTCCAGCATTGAAAAAAACAACGATGAGCCATTCAGAGGCCCGAGGTAAAGCATGAGCCAACGTATAACAATAGACCCAGTCACTCGTATCGAAGGTCACTTACGCATTGATTGTGAAATTGAAGATGGAAAAGTCACCAAGGCTTGGGCTTCAGGCACGATGTGGCGTGGTATGGAAGAGATAGTCAAAGGGAAAGACCCCCGTGATGCATGGATGATTATGCAGCGCATTTGTGGGGTTTGTACCACGGTGCACGGTATTGTGTCGGTACGCACTATTGAAAGTGCTTTAAATATTGATGTGCCAGTGAATGCGCAGTATATCCGTAATATGATTTTAGCCGCGCACACCATTCAAGACCATATAGTCCATTTTTATCAATTATCTGCATTAGATTGGGTGGATATCACCTCTGCATTGAATGCAGACCCAAATAAAGCAGCAGAAATCTTGAACGGCGTTTCGACGTGGCCATTGAATAGCCCAGAAGAATTCACGCGAGTTCAAGATAAAATTAAAAAACTGGTTGCCAGTGGGCAATTGGGTATTTTTGCCAATGGATATTGGGGGCACCCAGCGATGAAATTGTCGCCGGAGGTGAACTTAATCGCCGTAGCTCACTATTTACAAGCCCTTGAATGTCAGCGAGATGCCAACCGAATTGTAGCGTTATTAGGGGGGAAAACACCTCATATTCAAAACCTTGCCGTTGGTGGTGTCGCAAACCCTATTAACCTTGATGGTGTCGGGGTTCTGAACCTCGAACGTTTGATGTATGTAAAATCCTTTATTGACCGTTTAGGGGATTTCATTGAGCAAGTGTATAAGATTGATGCAGCAGTGATTGCTGCGGGCTACCCTGAATGGCTCGAAGTCGGCCAAGGCGCGAAACATTACATGTGTATGCCTGAAATGCCAATGGACGGTAAAAATGGGAGTTTCCTATTACCGGGTGGTTATCTGGAAAACAGCGATTTTAGTACTTATCGCCCCATTACTAGCCATATGGATGAGTACTTGATCAACGGCATCAAAGAAAGTAGCAAACACGCGTGGTACAAAGAAAATGAACCACAGGCTCCATGGGAAGGCACCACCAACCCAGATTACACGGGCTGGGACGATGACGGTAAATACTCATGGGTAAAAGCCCCAACTTTTTATGATAAAACCGTCGAAGTCGGGCCGCTTGCTGACTTGTTGTGTAAATTAGCGGCAAAACATGAGCCGACAGAAAAACACTTTAATGATGTGGTAAACCTGTACCAAACACTGACAGGCAATACGATTAGTGTGGATCAACTGCATTCAACATTGGGCCGAATTATCGGACGTAGTGTTCGCTGCTGTGTGCTGAATGAAACTCTGTCTATTCAATGGCAAGCGCTGGTCGATAACATAGGAAAAGGCGATTACACCACCTTTGTAAAACCCGTATTCCCTGAAAATGCCACTATTAAAGGTGTTGGTTTTGGGGAAGTCCCACGTGGTTTATTGTCGCACTGGGTTGTAATCAAAGACGGTAAAATTGAAAATTACCAAGCGGTAGTGCCATCCACTTGGAACTCAGGCCCACGTAACTTCAATGATGAGCCAGGCCCTTATGAGCAAGCATTGGTAGGAACTCCTGTCGCTGATCCCGCTAAACCCCTTGAAGTGGTGCGAACCATTCACTCATTTGACCCTTGTATGTCTTGTGCTGTGCACATTGTTGACCCAGAAGGTGGCGAAGTCACTAAGGTTAAGGTGCTGTAATGCGTATTTTAGTTTTAGGTGTTGGCAATATATTGCTGAGCGATGAAGGGATTGGGGTACGCATCGTTGAGGCTTTAGAGCAGCGCTATCACCTGCCTGAATGCGTGGAAGTGCTAGATGGTGGAACGGCGGGAATGGAATTGATTGGCCCGATGGCAGATAGAGACCATTTGATCATTGCTGATGTTGTGTTATCGAGCCAGCAGGCTGGCTCGATTTTAGTCTTGCGCGATGACGAAGTTCCTGCACTGTTTACGCGTAAAATCTCCCCGCATCAACTCGGTTTATCAGATGTGCTATCCGCTTTGCATTTAACCGATGAATTCCCACAGCGGCTAACATTAGTTGGCGTTGTGCCTGGATCCCTCGAACCGCATATCGGTTTGACGGCAATAGGGCAGGCCGCTTTAGAGCCAGCTTTACAAAAGGTTATTGAGGTTTTGCGAAGCGAAGGCTTGGAAATCATAGCGAAAGAAGAGAGTTTGCATGTCGGATGACATCTTAGGTTATGAAACTAACCCTCGGCCTCTAGTTGAGGCCGCATTTACGCGAGTTGCTGAACAATCGATGCATGATTTGTCATTTTTGCATCCGACTATGCCTGTGCACGCCAGTGAGTTTGGCCTGTTCGAAGGGCAATGGGTGGGCGTGGTGATCACGCCTTGGATGCTCAGCGCGATTATTCTACCGGGGCCTGAACAATACTGGTCTCGTCGCGTGGTCGGTGACAAGGTTGGGCTAATCCTCCCCTATGGTGAAATGACGTATACCGTGGGTGAATTAGACGGCTTGACCCAATATTTTGCTTGCTCATTAATGTCGCCATTAGAAAAGAAACTGACACCAGAACAAGGTATTCACCTAACGGATGATTGCCAGCGAATATTGTTATCGCTTCCAGTGAGTGACCCAAATATTCCTCAAGCACCTGAACGTAGAGCATTGTTTGCCCGCCACTTAAGGGGGCAGGATGCATGAGGTTTCGTTATGCCAAAGTACGATAGAAATTATTGAACAGCAGGCGAAAAAAAATGCAGTTAACCGAGTCACCGCTGTTTGGCTTGAAATTGGTGCGCTCTCTTGTGTTGAAGAGAGTGCCTTTCGCTTCAGTTTTGACGTCGTTTGTCGTGGGACGGTTGCAGAAGGCTGCCAGCTCCACATTATTTACCAGCCCGCACAAGCATGGTGTTGGGATTGCAGTGAAATAGTGGAAATAGATAGCCACCAATCGGTTTGTCCATGCTGTCAGGGGTTGAATCTGAAAGTGGAAAGTGGGGAGAGTTTACGCATCAAAGAGTTGGAAGTGGAATAGCTTTTTGAGGTGAGCTTGAGGTGTATCAACCAGACCCTATGGATTATGTATTAACCTAATTTAACAATTTAGCTGTTGGGAGTGAAACTTATGTGCAGTACTTGTGGATGTGCATCGGGAGAGCGCAAAATCGAGGGTGATGACCATCACGGCCATGCTCACGACCACCATCACGGTCACGATCATCATCACGACCATGACCACCATCACGGCCATGATCACGACCATCACCATGATCATGAACCTCACGGGCAAACGGTGATCATTCATCACCATTACTATCATCAAGGTGATGTTCACAACCACTATCACCAATATGAACCCGCACCTGCTGAAAGCAAATCTAAAAAGCATAAACACAAACATAAGCACAAACATATTTACCAAACCGCAGAGGCAAGTTTTAAACCGGCTGGCGAACATCATGACCTTGATTATGGACACGGTGAAGCGGGTACCTATGCACCGGGGATCAGCCAAAAACGCATGCTACAAATCGAGATGGATGTATTAGATAAAAATAACCATCTGGCAGAGCATAACCGTGAAGATTTTAACCAGAAGAATATTTTAGCGCTAAACCTCGTTTCTAGTCCCGGTTCAGGGAAAACCACGTTGTTAACGGAAACGTTGTTAAGGCTGCGTGACAAAATCAATTGTGCAGTGATTGAAGGTGACCAACAAACCACCAATGATGCACAGCGGATCCGCGAAACGGGTGTGCCTGCGATTCAAGTGAATACAGGAAAAGGCTGCCACCTAGATGCACAAATGGTGCACGATGCAACAGCGCGTTTAGAGTTAGCCGATAACAGCTTATTATTTATTGAAAATGTGGGGAATTTAGTTTGTCCTGCTAGCTTTGATTTGGGCGAGCGCCATAAAGTGGCGGTGCTGTCGGTCACGGAAGGGGAAGATAAACCCCTCAAATACCCACATATGTTTGCGGCAGCAGATATCATGTTATTGAATAAAATTGACTTATTGCCATACCTGAATTTTGATGTCGAAGCCTGTATTGCTAATGCCAAACAGGTGAATCCCAATATCCAAGTTATCCAAGTGTCTGCGACATGCGGCGAAGGGATGGATGCATGGCTGGCATGGTTGGAGACACAGCTATGTGCTTAGGTATTCCGGGCAAAATAGTTGCCGTTGGTGAAGACATTCACCAACTCGCTCAAGTGGATGTTTGTGGTGTAAAACGCGATGTGAATATTGGCCTCATTTGTGAAGGAGAAACCGCTGATTTATTAGGCCAATGGGTATTGGTACACGTCGGTTTTGCCATGAGTATCATCAATGAAGAAGAAGCGCAATCCACTTTGGATGCGTTAACCGCGATGAGCCAGCTAGACCACGAGGTCAGCGATTTTAGTGGTTTAAATGCAGGAGCGGCAGATGCAGTACGTCGATGAATTTCGCGACCCTGTTCTTGCAAAAGCGCTGTTGGCGCATATTCATCAACGGGTGAATGAAATACCCCAAGCGAAACGACGCCCATTACAACTCATGGAAGTCTGTGGTGGTCATACCCACGCGATTTTTAAGTTTGGTATTGACCAGTTATTACCCGCTGAAATTGAGTTTGTTCATGGGCCGGGTTGCCCTGTTTGTGTATTACCAATGGGACGCATTGATGGCTGTATCGAAATTGCGCAGCGCCCAGAGGTTATTTTTTGTACTTATGGCGATGCAATGCGTGTGCCGGGGGAAAAGGGGTCTTTACTCGACGCCAAACGCAATGGGGCGGATGTCCGTATCGTTTATTCACCGTTAGATGCTTTGGCATTGGCAGAGCAGCACCCTCATCGGCAAGTGGTTTTCTTTGGCTTAGGCTTTGAAACCACAATGCCGAGTACGGCAATTACCTTGCAGCAGGCGAAGCGACGCCAATTAGCAAATTTTAGTGTATTTTGCCAGCACATTACGATCATTCCCACCTTGCGTAGCTTACTTGAGCAACCGGATGTCCGTATTGACGGTTTTTTAGCACCGGGACACGTGAGTATGGTGATCGGGGCGCATCCCTACCAATTTATTACCGAAGACTTTCATAAACCCTTGGTGGTCACAGGGTTCGAACCCTTAGATATTTTGCAGTCATTAGCCATGTTAGTTGACCAAATCGCTGATGGCCGTTGTGAGGTAGAAAACCAATATAAACGTGTTGTGGCCGATGAAGGTAACCTGTTGGCAATGAAGGCGTTAGAAGAAGTTTTTGAACTCAAACAAACCAGTGAATGGCGTGGATTGGGGGAAATTGCAGGTTCAGGGGTTCAATTAACTCAAGCTTATCAGTTTTTTGATGCCGAGAAGCGTTTTCAGGTACAACCTCATAAAGTGGCGGATGACCCGCTAGCTCGTTGTGGCGAAGTATTAACAGGGCGCTGCAAACCCAACGAATGTACGTTGTTTGGGCGCCGTTGTACGCCACAAACCGCTTTTGGTGCACTGATGGTTTCTTCTGAAGGCGCCTGTGCAGCTTATTACCAATATCGTCGGGAGGTATAAATGAGTAATCATGTGGTGACGATGGCACATGGTAGTGGTGGGCAGGCTATGCAGCAATTGATTGAACAGTTGTTCTTGCAGGCATTTGCTAACCCAGCGTTGAATGAGCGGGAAGACCAAGCTCGGCTAGCACTGGCGGAAATGACCGCATTGGGCGACCGTTTAGCATTCAGTACTGACAGCTATGTTATCGACCCGATTTTTTTCCCGGGCGGTAATATTGGAAAACTGGCTGTATGCGGTACAGTGAATGACGTCGCAGTCAGTGGTGCGATACCCAAGTATCTTTCTTGCGGCTTTATTTTGGAGGAAGGTTTTCCACTTTCTGAACTTACTTTAATTGTGGAATCGATGGCTGCAACGGCAGCAGCGGCTGGCGTGGCTATTGTGACAGGCGATACCAAAGTGGTACAGCGCGGTGCGGCAGACAAAATTTTTATCAATACAGCAGGTATTGGCGTGATCCCGACCAATATTCAGTGGGGAGCTCAGCATATTCAAGTGGGGGATAAAGTGATTGTCAGTGGTACGTTGGGCGACCACGGAGCCACTATTTTAAACCAACGCGAACAGCTCGGGTTAGAAGCAGAACTTTGCAGTGATTGTGCAGTATTAACACCATTAATCGCCCTGTTACGTGAAATTGATGGCGTTCGTGCATTACGAGATGCAACTCGTGGTGGCGTAACGGCAATATTGCATGAATTTGCCCAAGCCGGCGGCTGTGGAATTGCGGTAAACGAGGGGGATTTACCTGTCTCTTCAGCAGTTAGAGGCGTGTGCGAGCTATTAGGTTTAGAACCGTTAAATTTTGCCAATGAAGGTAAATTAGTGATTGTGGTGAAACCTGAAGCGGAAAATGCGGTACTTGCTGCACTACACCAGCACCCATTAGGGAAAGATGCGACTACGATTGGTTGTGTCACCGAACAGAAACAAGTCAGATTAGTTGGGATCTTCGGTACATCAAGGTTATTAGATTTACCCCACAGTGAGCCTTTACCGCGCATTTGTTAATTGGGCACCCTATAGATAAAACCTATAGGGTGAACAAATGTATTAACGTCTTAACATGCCTTTATCGATAATAAACTCGATAATGGTTTCTAAGCCGACTTTTTTCTTTAAGTTCGTAAACACATAGGGTTTCACTGGGCGCATTCTTGCTGTATCCGCTTCCATGACTTCTAATGAAGCCCCGACATACGGTGCAAGGTCGATTTTATTAATCACCAGTAAATCGGAATGCGTGATCCCCGGGCCGCCTTTACGTGGGATTTTTTCCCCTTCAGCGACATCAATCACATAAATGGTTAAGTCTGCCAGTTCTGGGCTAAATGTCGCACTGAGATTATCGCCACCGCTTTCCACGAATACGATATCGAGGTTTTTATGGCGCATGGCGAGCTCTTCAACTGCGGCTAAGTTCATTGAAGCATCTTCACGAATAGCCGTGTGAGGGCAGCCACCAGTTTCAACACCAATAATGCGGTCTGCATCTAATGCTTCGGCACGGGTTAAAATTTTGGCATCTTCTTGGGTGTAAATATCATTGGTGACAACGGCAATTTGGTAAGTGTCGCGCATGGCTTTACATAACACTTCTAATAATGCAGTTTTTCCTGAGCCAACCGGCCCACCGACACCAATTCTTAAGGGTTGATTATATTCTTGCATAGCATTTTCTCATGAACGAAAAAGTCGTGTGTATTGGGTTTCATGCCGACTACTGGCAATAATTTGTGCTGGGGTAAAGCTGCCAATATCGTCTATTGGCCAGATTGCCGATTGCGTGACCACCTCGGGTATGCGTTCAGCAAGGGTAAATAAGATGTTTTGCCCTGCGCTTTGCCCTAAAGGGATAAGCTTAACACCTGACATCACTGTGTTTTCAAGCCAGCCCCATGCATATGCGGCACATAATTTTTCAACGTCAATCTGCCAATTTACCGCAGCGAGGGCGAAGGCCATTAGCTGAGTTTGTTTAACGCAGCTCAATGTGGTTGTATCAAGCTCAATACCCAGCTGAGGCAGCAAACGGGCAAATGCAATGCCGCGCTGGCGCTCCTCTGACCGTAGTTCTTTGGTTTCACGGCTGGCAATTATAAATTCACACCAATAGGAAACTTTTTCCATATCAGCACTCAATAAGTGGGTGTGGATTTGCCGTAAAACAGGGAGTTCCAATGTCGCAATCGCATGGGTCATTTGTGCCGTTAACCAGCTTGCTAGCGTTTCAGGCGTGGTTACCCAGCCTTTTTCAATGGCCCACTCTAAGCCTTGGGAATAGGTAAATGACCCAACAGGCAAGGACGGGCTGACTAATTGATATAAACGCAAATCCGCTAACATGGATAAACTTCCAAAATATGATTAATGGTGATGATGGTCATCGTGATCGTGATCGTGATGATGATGGTGATGCCCACCGGATGAACCACCATAAGCCCCCGGCTCTGGTTGGTATTTTTCCAAACCAACACTGACGGTCGCACCAAGCCCACGAGCCATATCATCTAAGACATGGTCATGAAAATAACGACACCAGCCTGCTTCGATTTGCAGCGGTACGTGGCGGTTACCTAAGTGATAACAAACACGCGCTAACAGAAGAGGGTCATCACTATAAACGGTTGATACTTGCTCTTTTGCCGCTTCGATGGTGACTAACTCACCCTCTTCAGTGGCTAAGATATCGCCTTCTTTAAGCACGGTACCACGTGGCAGAAACAACCCGGCTTCTTGGCCATCGCTTAAGGTGACTTTTAAGCGGCTCTTTGTGCGCTCATCCATAGTCAAACACAAAGATAACTCGGTGTGTGATGCTTGGTGGTTATCTATAATTTTAATGAATTTTTTCATGTTTGGGTTCTTTCGTCGGGGTCAGAATAAAAAGTAACGTTGTGCCATCGGCAGCTCAATTGCAGGCTCACAAACTAATGGAATACCATCGGCTTTTACGATGTAAGTCTGCGGGTCCAGCTCAATATGTGGCACATAACTATTGTGGATCATGGATGCCTTGCTAATATTCCGGCAGCCTTCCACACGACCAATTTTGCTCTGCAAACCGAGTTTTTCAGGCACGCCAGCATCAATCCCCGCTTTCGACATAAAAATCATCGACGTTTGGTATTTGGCTTTACCTAATGTGCCAAACATTGGACGGTAGTGCACAGGTTGAGGCGTTGGGATAGCCGCGTTGATATCTCCCATAGGGGCATAAGCAACCATGCCGCCTTTCATGATCAAGGCGGGCTTGATGCCAAAAAATGCGGGATCCCACAAGACGATATCCGCGAGTTTACCTTTTCCAATCGACCCGACCTCATGGGCAATACCGTGGGCGATAGCGGGGTTAATGGTGTATTTCGCCACGTAACGTTTGATGCGGTTATTGTCGTTTTCTGGTGTATCGCCTTCTAAAGTTCCGCGCTGTAATTTCATTTTATGAGCGCATTGCCAAGTACGAGTAATCACTTCACCAACACGCCCCATGGCTTGTGAGTCCGAAGACATGACTGAAATGGCGCCCATATCATGCAAAATATCTTCAGCGGCGATGGTTTCACGGCGAATACGGGACTCAGCAAATGCCACATCTTCAGGAATGGACGGGTCTAAGTGGTGGCAAACCATCAACATATCCAAATGCTCATCAACGGTATTGATGGTGTATGGCATGGTTGGATTAGTTGACGCAGGCAGAATATTGGGCTCTCCCACCGATTTGATCACATCAGGGGCGTGGCCGCCACCAGCGCCTTCGGTGTGGAACACGTGGATCACACGCCCAGCGATGGCTTTTACGGTTTCTTCATAAAAACCGCCTTCGTTTAATGTATCGGAGTGGATGGCGACTTGGACATCCATTTCATCAGCCACATTCAAGCAGTTATGGATAGCCATCGGGGTCGCGCCCCAGTCTTCGTGGATTTTCAAGCCGATTGCTCCCGCTTCAATTTGTTCGCGGATAGCCTCGGGTTTACTGACGCAGCCTTTCCCAAACAAACCGACATTAATCGGCAGCTCGTCCACGGCTTGTAACATGCGGTACATATTCCAAATACCAGGCGTGACGGTCGTGGCATTGGTGCCCGCGACAGGGCCGGTTCCGCCACCAATAAAGGTGGTGACGCCTGACACTAAGCCTTCTTCAGCCTGTTGTGGGCAAATAAAGTGAATATGGGTATCAACGCCACCCGCGGTGATAATTTTGCCTTCGCCTGCAACCACTTCAGTACCGGGGCCAATCACGATATCGACATTCGGCTGCACGTCAGGGTTGCCGGCTTTACCAATACCCGCAATGCGGCCATTTTTAATGCCAATATCGGCTTTAACAATGCCCCAATGGTCTAGAATAATGGCGTTGGTGATTATCACATCAACGCATTGGTCGCTGGTTACTTGGCTTTGTCCCATACCGTCACGAATGACCTTACCGCCACCAAATTTGACCTCTTCACCATAAGTCGTGAAATCTTTTTCAATTTCTAAAAATAATTCTGTGTCTGCTAAGCGTAGGCGGTCACCCGTTGTTGGGCCAAACATATCCGCATAGGCTTGCCGTGAGATGGTTTTCATGATTATTTCTCACTCTCTAATTTTCCCATGATCTTGCCATGGAAACCGTAAATTTCTCTTTTACCGCTAAATGCGACTAACTCAACAGTGCGACTCTGTCCGGGCTCAAAACGAACGGCCATTCCCGCAGGGATATTTAAACGAAACCCAAGCGTGCCTTCACGTGCAAATTTTAGCGCTTCGTTCGCTTCGTAAAAATGGTAGTGAGAGCCAATTTGTATCGGGCGGTCGCCTGTATTTGCGACGAGGATTATTTGGGTTTCTCGGCCTGCATTGAGTTCGATGTCACCTAAAGCTTGATTGACTTTAATTTCACCGGGGATCATGTTGCCTCCTATACAATTGGGTCGTGGATAGAAACCAACTTTGTTCCATCAGGAAATGTACATTCCACTTGGATGTCTTTGATCATTTCTGGCACGCCTTCCATTACTTGCTCTGCGGTTAACACGGTTCTGCCTTCGCTCATTAATTGGGCAACCGTTTTGCCATCGCGGGCACCTTCCATAATCGCACAACTGATTAGCGCGACCGCTTCAGGGTAATTGAGCTTTAATCCACGCGCTAAACGCCTTTCTGCGACGAGGCCTGCCGTAAAAAGCAATAATTTATCTTTTTCTCTTGGGGTTAGTTCCATTTTTTGCTCCTAAAAAAACGTTTATGTTGCCCAAATACGCGGTGGCTCAGGGCAATAACCTAACCAGTATTGCCTTGTTGCCTGCCAAATATGGGCAAAACAGGCCATCATTGGCTCGGTTTGGGAGCCTAATAGCCGCAAAACTAAAATACCGTCCACATCAGTTAGCCCATACTCAAGCGGCCTAGCATCTGTAGAGAAAAAACAGGCCAAGCTATCTTGAAGTTCAGCTTTCAACTCATCGCTGGCGGGGTAGATATACAAAGAACCGATCATGGGAAACTCACGCATGACAGCCGACTGTTTTTGAGAACCGTCGATAAAGATAGATTCCGCCAGGGTGAGCTTGTCATCAATATAAAACTGCAATCGGCCCCGAATATTACCGTTGTCGAATTGCTCGTTTAATACCGGGCGGCCTAAACACTGGATTTCCCAGCCGATAAATTTTGATGAACTGGCGATCCGCACATGGGTCTCTAAGCGAACTTGCGCCTCAGGGAAAAAAATATTTTCTTGAGGTAACCACTCTAAGAACCCATTAGGTGACACAGTTAAGGTTTGTACTTGCCGTGCAATACCGCCCGCACTACGATAAAATTTTGTCGCCCCAGGCGTGGTCAATAGCGCATGGGCGTGTGGTTGAACATCAATATTGATAAGAAGTTTATCCCCCCCGACAACGCCACCGGGTGGATGAAGTAAATACGTGTGTGCAATTCCTTGCTCGGGGTAGAATGGCCGCTGAACCATTAAAGGGCCGATATGTTGTTTATCCGTTAAGCGGGTGACGCCACGTTTTAGTTCATATCGTAAAAAGATTTCAGCTAACCAGCCTGATCCTGAAAAATCAGACATACTTTCTCCTGCAACTCAGTCAACTAAAAATACGCGAACATGTTTAGCTATAGCCCAAACAAAAATTGGGTACTTATGATGTAAAAGCTAATGCAAGTAGGGTAGGATGAGAATGAACACTAAAATTATTATTATGCAGTGTTGTCAGCTACATTTGTCTGCCGCGCGATTCTACACCTTATATCGAAATTTGCCTTTCAATTAAACAGCATTTTATTTAGAAAATATAACAACCATCAAAATAACAGTAAAAAATGAGCGTATATCTATATTGCGATTTCAGCGTAACAGGACTATATTCTCAGCCGCACTGATATGGGGTGGAGATGTTTTACGACGTTACCTTATATCTATTCAACAATCCCTTTTCTTGGGAAGTCATTCTGACATTAACGGCAGTTTATAGAGATTATGGAATATAAATTCTTTCTTTCGAAAAGCCAAATGGTGTTAAAAGCGTTTTATATTGAAAGCGCGATGATAGCCATGCTAACTGGCGCGAAAGGAAATATCGTGATCAATGGCCAATCCATTGAAATTGAAAGCGATGTCACCTTAATTATTCCTAAATACAGCCAAGTTTCCTGCAATATTGTGTGTAACACCGTGAAGCAGCCGCTTGAGTTACACACCTTGTCGATGTCAGCAGAAGAATTACAAGCGGTATTTTTATTACTGAAAACATTGATGAAGTCTGGTGCGCCTCTGACTAGCCACCAACCGATTTACCATATTTCTCCCCCAGAAACCGTGAGAGATAACTTTAGTTTGTTAAAACAATGCTTACCATTAGAAAAACAGAGTGAATCCCAAGAAGCATTGTTAATGAAACAGAGCCTATATTTTATTTTAATGGCGATATATCAAGAAGGTATCGATATTCTGAATCTTTTTCGTTTCAATTATGATGAACCGAAAAACCAAGCGATTACCCATTTGATAACTCAAGAACCGCAAAAAAAATGGCATTTAGACGATGTTGCGAAAGCGTTATTTACGACACCTTCAACATTGCGCCGCCATTTGAACCGCGAAGGGGTGTCTTTTCGTCAATTATTGTTAGATGTTCGCATGGGGATGGCGTTGAATTATTTGACGTTTTCGAACTATTCTGTTTTTCAAATTAGTCATCGCTGCGGCTTTGGTAGCAATGCTTATTTTTGTGATGTTTTTAAGCGAAAATATAATATGACACCTTCCCAGTTTCGGTTGCAATCAAGGCAGTCGAATGACCCTAATTTTATTACTAATTTGTCCTTGCGTTCTAACCCAATTGAATTTGACAAAGAAATAGATGAGTAGTTGTTAAGGTAGGTCAAATAACGACTTAATTTTAGCGGTTTCTCGATTAAATTCGCTGTTCTATTGATGTAGCGCCTAGCAATCAAGACATTAAATTTAATATAACTCATATTTGCTACCTTACACTTAGTAAATATCTCACCGATAGCGACATCAATGAAAATAACGACATTGGTGGTTTGAAATAAAAAATAAAACCTATCTATAGAGGGATGTATGATTAAAAATATCGTTGCAGCAATGTGCCTGATGGGGCTCACACTGCAAGCTCAAGCTGTGGAACCTACTCAATCACAAACCTTACGTTTAGCGATTGGCTCAGAGCCGACTGAAGGTTTTGACCCTATGCTTGGGTGGAGCCACGGCAGCTACCTACTGTTGCATAGCCCATTACTGAAACAAAAAGCTGACCTTTCATGGCATAGCTATATGCTTGAAAGTTATCAACATAATGCAGATGGTAAACAGTGGACACTCAAGCTGAAAAAAGGCTTAAAATTTTCCGATGGCTCTCCATTGACCGCCAAAGATGTGGTTTTTACCTATAACAATGCCGCAGCAAGTGGCGGTAAGGTGGACATGGGCAACTTTGCCAAAGCAGAGGAAATTGACCCACTCACCGTAAAAATCACGTTATCTTCCCCACAAAGTACCTTTGTGAATGTACTAGGCTCGTTAGGGATTGTTTGTGCCGATAAATATGATGCGAAAACCTATGCACATAACCCGATTGGCGCAGGCCCTTATCGCTTAGTCGCATTCCAGCCGGGGCAGCAACTGATTGTTGAGCAAAATCCATATTATGCAGGGCCAAAAAATGCCTTTGGTAAAATGGTCTTTGTTTTCCTTGATGAAGATGCGGCCTTTGCTGCAGCACAAAGCAATCAACTGGAAATCGTCCGTATTCCCGCTGCGGTAGCGGCAAATGCCAATAATGTGAAAAATATGAAATTGGTTGAACGCTATAGTGTGGAAAATCGCGGTATCTCTTTCCCAATTCCACCTGCGGGTGAGAAAGATGCTCAAGGTAACCCTATCGGTAACGACATCACTTCTGATGTTGCTGTCCGTAAAGCGATTAACTATGCACTTGACCGTAAACTATTGGCAGAATCTGTATTGGAAGGCTTTGCCGTACCGGCTTATACCGGCGTCGCGGGGCTGCCATGGAATAACCCAGACTCCGCTTTTAAAGATGGCGATCTTGAGAAAGCGAAATCCATTTTAGAAGAGGCGGGGTGGACGCTAAACAAAGATGGCTTAAGGGAAAAAGACGGTAAAGTGGCTAAGCTAACCTTATGGTATGCGAGTGGCGATACCACACGCCGCGATTTGGCTCAGGCTATTCGTTCAAGCTTAAAACCGATTGGTATCGAAATGGATTTAAAATCGGGGAGCTGGGAAACCGTTGAACTCAATATGCATGCGAATCCAACACTGTTTGGTTGGGGAAGCTTAGACCCGATGGAGATTGTCCATAATTACAGCAGCAAGGCTGCGGGTGTTGGCTTTTACAACCCGGGTTATTATAAAAATGCTGAAGTCGATCAATTGATTGAAAAAGCGTTAGCGCAAGCTGACCAAGACGCAGCGATCCCGTTATGGCAACAAGTGGATTGGAACGGTAACACAGGGGTGGGTATTAAAGGTGATGCCCCATGGGCTTGGTTGATGAACCTGCAACATATTTATTTACTGAATAATTGTGTTGATTTAGGCACCAGTGCCCCTGAAATTCACGGCTCTTGGTCAGTGTTAAATAATGTCGATGAATGGGCGTGGACCTGTCAGTAATGCGAACCGCACTCGGGCTTTTATTACGATTTATTTGCTTATTAACCGTAACGGCAGCAGGAATTTTTATCCTGCTGAGTTACTCGCCTATTGATCCAATAAAAGCCTATATCGGCAATGACTTACTGCACGTTCCCCCTGAGCAATATGCGCTCATTGCTGCTCTATGGGGGCTTGATCAGCCACTGTGGGTTCAGTTCTGGCGCTGGTTTTCGCAAGTCTTACAGGGGGATTTGGGCTATTCCATGCTCTATAACACCCCAGTAATTCAAGTGATTGCTGACCGCCTTGTGCCTTCTTTAGCCCTACTTATTAGTTCTTGGCTGTTCTCTGGCGTTGTTGGTTTTGCGTTGGGTTTGGTCGCGGGACGTTATTTAAACCGCTGGCCAGACAAACTTATTTCAACGTTATGCTATTTACTTGCTTCAATTCCTGTTTTTTGGGTGGGTTTGCTGTTGTTGTCTCTGTTTGCGGTGACATTACAGTGGGCGCCGATATGCTGTGCTTGGCCGATAGGCTTGGATGAGCAAACGGCAACATTTTCACAAAAACTTCATCACCTGGTTTTACCTGTCATTGCGTTGGGTATGTTAGGCGTCGGCAATATCGCACTGCATACACGTGCCAAAGTGGTTGAGGTGATGAGCAGTGAATTTATTCATTATGCACAAGCCCAAGGAGATAAAGGCTGGTCGATGATAGGCTTTCATGTCCTAAAGCATGCCATCACCCCCGCAATTTGTTTACAGTTTGCGTCTATTGGTGAGTTATTAAGCGGGGCATTATTAGCAGAGAAAGTTTTTGCCTATCCAGGCTTAGGTCAGGCGACGATTGATGCGGGGCTACGTGGAGACATTCCCTTATTGATGGGGATCGTGATGTTATGTGCTGCGCTAATATTTTTTAGCAATACGGTAGCCGACAGCTTGCTAAAAAAAGTGAATAAGGGAGTGATGAGGTAGTCATGACATATAACCCGAATCGCGCTTTGCTTAAGTTAGCTTTCTCGTTGCTTTTATTGGTCATCGTCAGTATCTATGCGTTTGGTTTCTCCCTCAATGATATTGAAATGAATTTACTCGATAGGCGGCTGCCTCCGTCGTGGGCACATCTATTTGGTACAGATAATTTAGGGCGTGACTTATTTGCCAGAACCTTTCAAGGTGTGGCAACCAGTTTGCAAATCGGCCTTATGGCTGCCATTACCAGTGGTTTTATTGCACTTGTCATGGCGGGGTTATCTTCAATAAGCAAAGCCATGGACTATGTGGTGCGTGGTATTATTGATGCCATGTTGGCATTACCCCATCTTTTATTGCTGGTATTGATTTGTTTCACGTTGGGAGGCGGAAAAATGGGGGTTATTTGGGCGGTTGCACTGACACATTGGCCAAAACTAGCCTTAATTTTACGTTCGGAGTTACAACGAGTTAGCCAGTCAGATTACATTATGTTATCTCAACGTATTGGTAACAGTGCATTTTATCGCTGGCGCTATCACTACTTACCCATGATTTTGCCGCAATGGATGGTAGGAACGTTATTAATGTTTCCCCACGCAGTATTACACAGCGCAGCATTAAGTTTTTTAGGTTTTGGTTTATCGCCCCATGAGCCCTCACTGGGCATTTTATTGTCTGATGCGTTGCGTTATCTCAGCACAGGAGCTTGGTGGCTGGTGGTTTTTCCAGGCGTTGCCTTAGTTGGATTAGTGTTATTATTTGACCAATTTGCCAAAGCCTTGCAGCAGTTATGGTTGAAGGGGGCCGTATGTTGAGTCTTGATAATCTCACCGTGGATGTCGCGCAATTTCGTTGGTTAGGGCGTAAACGTTGGGCGCCATTACTACAAGGGATTTCCTTGGATATTCAGCCCGGTGAGATGGTTGCACTGGTAGGTGGGAGCGGAGAAGGTAAGAGCTTGTTATTACAGAGTGTTTTGGGGTTGCTTCCCCATAATATGCGCTGTCGTGGCGGTATTCACCTTAATGGTAAAAAACTGACCGAACAAAACAAAGCGCAGCACCGTGGTAACGCATTATGTTATATCCCTCAAGGGGTTAGCGCACTTAATCCGTTAATTCGTATCGGCCCACAATTAGAACGTGCCGCTGTGTTAAGTGGGCAGCACATTAAAATGCACGATGTCGCGCGGCATTTACAGCAATATAATCTACAAAGCTCACTCGTGGATAGCTACCCAAACCAGTTATCTGGTGGAATGGCAAAACGGGTACTTGCCAGCAGTGCGACACTCTCCTGCGCACAATATATTTTAGCGGATGAAATTTCATCATGGTTGGATGATGACCATGCTATGCAGCTACTCGAAAACATTAAATCGCTCTGCCACGATGGCCGAGGTGTTTTATGGGTCACCCATGATTTGTCCATGGCAGTGCGTTTTGCTGACCGTATTGCCTTATTGCGTAACGGAGCATTGGAAGAAGTGTTAAGTAGCCAAACGCTACAACAAGGTGGCGGTGGAAAATGGCTGCAGTCGTTGTGGAATGCGTTACCGGAACATCAATTTATGGCAAGTAAATGAGTATCACTGAACCTATTTTACAAGTAAATAATTTATCCATTGAACAAGGTGGGCGGCGGCTGTGGGATGGCTTTAACTTATCACTCGCTAGCGGTGAACGCCTTGGGATCTCTGCGCCTAGTGGGTTTGGTAAAACTACGTTGGGCCGAGTATTGGCTCAGTGGCAAAAGGCATCTCAAGGAACCATTTTGTTTGAAGGGCGACGGCTACCTCAACAAGGCTATTGCCCGATTCAATTAGTCCCTCAGCATCCAGAAAAAAGTTTTAACCCATACCGTAAGGTCGGTGCGAGTTTGTTTGATGCTTGGCAGCCAGACTCCCATTGGTTAGCACGTTTTTCAATTAAACCTGCTTGGCTAGAAAGGCTTCCCAGTGAGTTATCCGGTGGTGAGCTTGCTCGTATTGCGTTACTGCGAGCCCTTGACCCGCGAACGAAAATTTTAATTGCTGATGAGGTCACTGCGCAATTAGACGCTAATTTGCAAAAAGAGATTTGGCAATTGTTACTGAAGTTATCCGAAGAGCGGCCACTAGCAATGGTTATTTTTAGCCATAACAAAGCGTTATTAGAGAAAGTGTGTAGCCGAGTTATTTCACTAGTCAAATAACAGGTGCTTATTATGGCCAAATAACAACTGAATTATTCAGTAATTTGGGCGAGTTTATCAATTTCTTCTAATAACTGATTGACATTAGGTCGGTAACCTATCCCATCACAAACGCCTTCCATATATGTCGATTTTCTTATCAGCTCACGCATTCCCCACGCAGATAGAATAATTTGATGCTGCTTAGCATAGCCTTGAATTAACGCTAATGCACCTGAACACAGCGGTGTTGCACTCGATGTTCCTGAATAACTGTCGGTATAATTTCGGTCATTGCCGGGGTGTTTTTGCAGTGTGCCATACCCCGTAGTAGTCACGCTCCAGTCTCCCCATGAATTAATCAGGGAGTTTTTTTGATTATAATTTGAGAAAGACGTGCGTTTTCCTGTTAGGTGGTCACAAGCTCCCACTAACATGCAGCCATTATCACCAAAATCATCCATAATCCCGAATTGGCTTAAATCCAAGCCGCCATTACCAGCCGCTAAAAGAACAGTCGCGCCTTTATCGACCATGATTTTAATCCTTTCCCACCAATTACGAACTGATATGATAGGAAGCAATTTATTATCAATATGAAATTGGAGGTCGAAACTCACGATGTCACCCGGCTGAGTATCATCAGTAAGTCGGTCCAAATCGTCGGTGTCATAGAAATAAAATTGGCAACCATGCGCAACACCAGTCACACCGAATTCATTTTTAGTTGCAATTACGCAGCCTGTTGACGCGGTACCGTGGTTACAATTTTGAGTTTCAGACCGGCTACTTACCACTATGAGGTTTGCATCTTTAAGGTCTTCATGGTTTCGGTATACGCCAAAATCCATATGACGTACAACTGCTTGCGAGCCATTAATATTTTTTTCCCATGATTCTCTTACATTCATTCCCATTGGGGCATCTAAATATTTTTGTAACTCAGAAAAATCTGGGGTTATTTCATCACTGAGGATGTCATCTTCTTTTATGATTTGGTTATTTAACGGGAGTTTGGGAGGCAGGTAGTCTGTTGTGTCAGGGCAGATGCAGCAATAATTGACATAATCTAATTGCTCAAGTTTTTGTGCTATTTCAACTAAATGATCAAAGTTATCTTCACCATAAAGATTCAGATACTCATATTGTTGAGTCGGTAATTCAATATTTGGCTTAGTTAATGTTAATTTGGAATTTATTAATTCAGTTGATAATGTATCCATAACTAAATGTGTGTTATTTATCTTGAACTTGATCTCGAGAAAATAATTGTTAATCCCATCTATTTTATGATTGATGGTTTTTAATTTTATTTCTGGTTTGGTTTCTTGTTTAATGTTTTGTTGAGAAAGGTGATAGCTAACTGGGTTATCAATTAAATGACAAATGCTCTTGTTGCTATCTATAAATGAAATGGAAACATGGTAACTTCCTGATTTATCTATGTTGAAAAGATAGTGAGATTTATTTGTAGATATGGTTTCTATTTTTTCATTATCTAAAAATAAACTCACGGTAACAGGGTTTTTATCTACATTATTAAAATTGACCACGATACCAGTTTGATTTCCATCGATAAATTTAAAGGTTTTTATATTCATACATTCTCTTTTTATATTACGTTATTGATATTTTTTTAATTATCTAAACATTAAATTGGGTAGGTTATTTAAAGGAGAAAATGTATTTACGACAAGATTGATAATTAAACAGAATTTAATGGAAATTATGATTTCAAGATAAGTCATAAATTAATTTATTTTGGTTTTGACAAATGTCATAGGGATATCAATTCCCATCCTCTATTTTAAACCCCTCAAATGAAAATGATAACCATTACTATTATTGGGGTGAATATATGTCTTATCGTTTAAAACGGCACCAATTGGCGCATTGTATTGCACTCACTTTAGGCATCGGATCTTTGGCGACACCAATTGGGTTCGCTGCACCAGCAGTAACAGCAGATAAACTGATCGTCACGTCTTCAACAGGGCAAAGCCGCTTAGTACCGAGTGAACAGCAAGAAAAAGATAAACTCGAAAAAGTGGCAGGCGGAACAAATTTAGTGGTTATCGAAAAAGAGACTCGCCTTGCGACTTTACAAGATGCCCTTGATTACCAGCCAGGGCTGGTGATCCAGAATTTCTTTGGAGGGATTGACCAGCCGCGTTTGAATATTCGTGGCTCAGGAGTGCAAAGCGCACCGCTTGCCCGTGGTGTGTTGCTGCTCCAAGATGGTTTACCTGCAACGGATGCAGATGGCAGTTTTCATATCAGTACTTTAGAAATGCGTGATGCGCGGATGGTGAGCGTACGCCGTGGTGCAAATAGCCTGAACCCACAGAGCAATAGTTTGGGGGGAGAATTGGACGTGCTCTCTTACACAGGTCGAAACGAACAAGGCCGACTACGCTATGAGTACGGCTCTCATGGGCGCGAAGGGTTGCAAACGGCATTCGGTGGTGTTTCTGACGATGGGGTACTTGATGGTCGTGTTAATTTTACCTACGACCATTTTGATGGTTATCGAAAACATTCTTCTTCTCAACGCAAAACTTTACGCAGTAACTTTGGTTATGTGACCGATAACTTTGAAAACCGAACTTGGTTGAGCTGGACAGACTTGCGTTTTGACGTTGCAGGGCCCGTTTCCGAAGAGGTACTAAATAATAACCCAACGGATGTGTACCCGATGGTATGGTTGCGTGACCCACACCGTAATGTTGAGCAATTGCGAGTGGCTAACCGCTCTGACTGGCAAGTGGATAACCAAGCGATTGGCGCAGGAGTTTGGCACATTCGTACCCATGATAATTTTACCACCCCTGCGTACTATCGCTTTAGCCGCAGCCACAGTGAAGGGCTGCAATTTACCTATAATATTGAAACTGAACCCGTTACTTATCGCACGGCACTTGCTTGGGACCAAATGACCTTGCAGACCGAATTAATGCAAAACCGTAAAGGAACACCAGCAGACAAAACAAAAATAGGTAAATATGATGGCCGAGCTGAAAACCTCTACGGCAGTGTTGGGGTGGATTTACATATTACGCCAACCGTGACAGTTAATTTAGATGTCAAAGGTACGCATGCACGCCGTGATGTTGAAAAACGGCAAAGTCATTTGTCGTTAGACCAAAGTTGGACATTTTGGACACCAAAAGCGGGTGTTATTTGGCGCCCAACAGAAAGTCAGCGCTACTTTGCCAATATCAGTGCGAGTGAAGAACCAGCGACATTTTGGGAAATTATTAACTCCAGCAATGGAAAATTGACGAAACTTTCACCACAAAAAGCCATCACTTATGAAATTGGAGGGGAAGGGGATATCACGGATGCGTTGAAATGGAACTTAGCGCTGTATCGTAGCCAAATTAAAGATGAGTATATCACCACTTATGACAGTGCAGGGACTGTCGTGGGCGTGTTTAATTATGCCGCGAAAACTCGCCATCAAGGTTTAGAAGCAGGGCTTGCAGGACGCGTTGGCGCAGGGCCGGGAGATATTAATTACCGAGTTTCTTGGACTTATAACGATTTTCGCTTTATGGGCGGAGAATATAATGGCAACTATATCGCAGGTATTCCACGCAATATTGTCGCTGCTGAGGTGCTATATGAAATTGGGGATTGGAGTGTTGGACCGAATATTCATTGGGCGCCAACAGATATGGCTGTTGACCACCAAAACAACCTTGATATTCAAAAACGTAAACATTATGCCGTACTGGGACTTAAAGGCAGTTATAAGCCAACAGAGCAGTGGTCTGTGTATTTATCGATGGATAATTTAACGGATGAACATTATGCGACAACATCGGTTGCTAACCAAACCGTCACCGCAAAAGACAGTACCTTATTCCCCGGTATGGGGTTTAATGTGAATGGTGGCGTAACCTATAATTTCTAATAATAAATAACGCATTAATATTGGTTAATGCGTTATGCCTAAAATGGACGCTGTGCAGAAATAGATAATTGCGTTAAGTAGTTTTCATTATGGATATGCACAGTGTCTTTTTCGATATCAATAAATCCTTTTTGCCGCCAGCCAGAAACCAACCGGCTGAGTGTTTCGTAGCGTATGCCTAATTTAGCCGCGAGCTGGCCTCGTGATAAAGGCAAAATAATATTTGAAGTTAATTGCTTGTGTTTTAAATCAAGGATATAAGCGGCTAGTCGTTGCTCCGCAGAACTCGAGGTTAGCCAATCGATATGGTTAATGTTTTCATACAGTTTGCTACTAAAACGCATGAGTAATTTTTCCATAATCTGTGGGCAAGCATGGCAAAGCCGCAAAATATCGCGTTTATCGAGTAGCAAGGCTTCACCGTCGGTTTTCGCCCGTAAACTCATCGGATAGCGGTTGTGCGGCATAAAAACCGCGGCGATGGCAACGATTTCCCCTGTACAAAATAAACCGAAAATTTTTTCCTCGCCCAGATAAGTGTGGCGGTACACCTCGATTTGCCCGCTTATCATTAGGGGGCAATGTTTGAATGGCTCCCCTTCATGGTTCAGAATTTCACCACTTTTAAAGCGAATATAGCCACAATTTTCTAGCAGTAATGCCAGTTTTTCATCTTCCACTTCATTAAACAGCAAGCACGATTTAAGGGCATTGAGCGATTGTGTATGGGGGAAAACGTTTTTGACAAATGTCATAGGTCATCCACTTACGTCGTCTTAGAATGGCTTGAGTATAAATGATAATCATACACATTATCAATTGAGATATTAGCAGAGAGCTGAATAACCCTATGATAAATAATGCTTTTAGACTAGCCGCTGTTTTTCTAACTATTGGTGGGATGGCCAATGCAAGCGCATCACAAGCCGTTGATTTCACAGATATGTCAGGTGATGAAATTCATTTATCAGCCCCTGCAAAACGTATTGTCGTGATCCCAATTCCCGCTGCTTCGATGTTAGTTGGCATGGATGAAAGCAGTGAAAAATTAGTCGGAATGCACCCTTTTGCAAGGGTTGCCGCTCGGGACGGCATGCTAAGCCAAATGTTTTCACCAGTTTTACAGGTGAATTCAAATGTTGTGGGGAATAATTTTACGCCAAATATTGAAGCGTTACTTAATGTCGAGCCCGATTTGGTATGGCAATGGGGTCATCGAGGAGATGATATTATTTCCCCTATGCGTGATGCAGGGCTGACTGTTGCTACGTTAGATTATGGGCAAGAGCGCTATACGCAAGAGTGGGTTCGCCTAATGGGGCAAACACTTGGCCACAATGATAAAGCACAAAAAATGATCCAGTGGCGCCAAGAGGTAGTGACCTCACTCTCCTCTACAGCCGCTAAAATTCCTGAATCTGAACAGCCTCGTGTTTTATATCTTTCACACTTTAATCAAAGCATTCAAACGTTTGGTTCAACATCGCACAACAATGCGGATTTTGCGCTAGCGGGTGGAGTAAGTTTAAACCGTGACCTCACAGGGCCAAGAACCCTCAATATTGAGCAAATCCTGGTTTGGGATCCTGACATTATTCTCTTGGGGAATTTCGAAGAGGGGTTATCGCCAGCTGACGTTTATCGTAACCCTATGTTAAGTGAAGTCACTGCAGTGAAAAACCAGCGCGTGTATAAGCTCCCCATTGGTGGTTTTATCTGGGATGCACCAAACCAAGAAACCCCACTGTACTGGCAATGGCTATCAATGATTTTTCACCCAGAAACGATGAAAATGCCATTGCGAGAAGAAATTCGCCTGCGATATCAGCAACTTTATGGCTATGACGTTTCGGATGAGCAAATAGACGGCATATTGCAAATGGAGATGAACAAAAGTAGCCAACACTATCTTTCTTTAATGGGGAAACCGCATGCGTAGGCCCCAATATCTTTGGCTTGTTTTCGCTATTTGCCTATCGTTGACTTTTGTTTTGGCACTCAGCTGTGGCCGCTACCCAGTTTCGTTTTCCGCGGTTTGGCATATTCTCTATGACACTATTTTTGGTAACGAAATGGTGGGGAACTATAGTCGTACAGAACAAAATGTTGTGCTGAATGTACGTTTACCACGTGTTCTGATAGCCGGTACAGCAGGGGCGGGGTTAGCCGTTGCGGGGGCGGCTTTGCAGGGGATTTTTCGTAACCCATTAGTTGGGCCACAAATTATTGGTGTTTCATCAGGCGCCGCACTCGGCGGGGCTTTAGCCATTTTATTATTTTCCTCTTTAGTTATCACCATTTCATTCGCTTTCATCGGTGGGTTGTTGGCTATCGTACTGGTTTTTTTACTTGGTTTGAATCGCCAAGGCAGCCAGCTATTAATGTTGATCCTCGCTGGAGTCATTATTAATGCTTTTTTTGCTGCATTAATTTCGTTAATTACTTATTTTGCAGACCCAAACAACACGTTACAAACCATTGTTTTCTGGCTTATGGGCAGCTTTGCCAGTGCGTCTTACCTCAAACTCAATATTGTTTTTCCGGTTGTGCTGGTCTGTGTTTTGGTTATTTTTGCACTGCGTTTTCGTATCAATGTGCTGTCCCTTGGGGAAGAAAATGCACAAGCCTTAGGGATGAAAATCAATAGAACCCGTTGGGCGGTGTTACTCAGCGTTACTTTGATCACCAGTGCGACAGTAGCGGTATCCGGCACTATTGGCTGGGTAGGGCTAATTGTTCCCCATATTGCACGATTAATGGTAGGGCATGACCACCGAATATTACTGCCTGCCAGTGCCGTCATTGGTGGGATTTATATGGTGGCTGTTGACACTTTCGCACGCAGTATGACCAATGCAGAAATTCCATTGAGTGTGATCACCGCACTGATCGGCGCCCCCATTTTTGCGTTACTTATCCATACATTAAATAAAAAGGTGGCCGATTTATGATCCAAGTTGAACACCTTAATTTCAAAATTGCCCAACGCCAGTTATTTACCAACTTAAGTTTTCGGCAACCAAAAGGCAGTATTGGCGCAATCTTAGGGCCAAATGGTCGAGGTAAAACAACCTTATTAAAGCTCTTACTCGGCTTACAAAAAGGGGCAACGGGCAATATTTTATTGAATGCACCGGTCGCTTATGTTCCACAGCTTAGTGGTTCACTGTTTCATTACTCTGTTCGCACAATGGTGAGTCTCGGGCGTATTCGTCATCTGCCTTGGTATGCCTCACCTAATGAAAAAGATCACCAAATTGTAGATCAATGCTTAGCGTACTTAGGCATAAGCAAATTTGCGGACCAGCCCTTTAACTGCCTCAGTGGAGGGGAAAAGCAGATGGTCATGATTGCGAGAGCATTAGCCAGTGAGCCAGAAATCCTGATCCTTGACGAACCGACTTCCGCATTGGATCTCGCCAACCAAGACAGTGTGCTCAGCGTATTACGTGACTTAGCCATACACCGCGGAATGACTATCTTGTTTACGAGTCATTATCCACAACATGCGCTGCATATCGCTGATTATTCACTGTTGTTATTTAACGGCAGCGGTTGTTTATTTGGTGAAACTGAACAAATTTTAACGGAAGAAAACCTGACACAGCTGTACCAATTACCTGTCGCAATTACGCCAATGGATTATCAAGGCCGGCAGACCCAAGGGGTCATTCCGCTATTTAGATAACTGAATGAAAACGATTGAATTAAGGAATATAAAACGATGAGCAATAACACAGTAAGCAGTAACACTATAACACCCGCAGAAGCGCTGATTATCAATCAGTTAATTAATTATACTGAACAGGGGATTGCTAGCCGTGTATTAGCGAAGAATGGCGGGGGAAATATCACCTTATTTGCTTTTGATAAAGGCCAAGCGCTATCTGAACACAGCGCCCCTTTTGACGCTATTGTAATGGTTGTTGAAGGGAGTTTACAACTCACCATCGAAGGAAAGCCTGTGATGGCTAAACCGGGGGAAATCGTCAGAATGCCCGCCAATATTCCTCATGCGGTAGATGCGCTAGAGCCTGCAAAAATGTTGTTAGTTATGTTACGTGAGCCTGAAACGGCTTGTACACACTAGCTTGGAGGTGCGAATGGACCAATCATTTACCGCCCATGAAGCTGGGCACAAATTTTTAGCGCGCTTGGGAAAAAAACGCCTACGCCCAGGGGGAAAAGAAGCCACCGAGTGGCTACTTAGCCAATCAGGGTTACACAAGAACAGCCAAGTTCTTGAAGTCGCGTGTAATATGGGAACCACAGCTATTGAAATAGCCTCCCAATTTCATTGCCATATTACGGGTATTGATATGGACAAGCAGGCGCTCGCTCAAGCACAAAAAAATGTGGCGAATAAAGGGTTAACAGATTTAGTGACAATCCAAATGGCGGATGCATCAAAATTACCATTTGAAGATAACAGCTTTGATGTGGTCATTAATGAAGCCATGCTGACCATGTATGGTGATAAAGCGAAAGCGAAGTTATTGCAGGAGTATTATCGAGTACTAAAACCGGGGGGCTGTCTATTAACCCACGATATTGCATTTAAGGATGCCCAAGCGGTACAAAATGTGGTTTCTCAAATGCAGCAGGCGATTAATGTCAAAGCGCAGCCATTACCTGAGACACAATGGGTGGAATTGTTTCAACAAGCGGGTTTCCAGCAAGTGGTATCTCATACAGGGCCAATGACGTTGCTATCACCAAAAGGGCTGATTTACGATGAAGGTATATTCGGTGCATTAAAGATTGTCCGTAATGCATTGAAGAAAGAAAATCGTCCCCAATTTTTGCGTATGTTCCGTCATTTTCGGCAAAATCGTGGAAAATTGAATTATATCGCTGTCGTTAGCGTGAAGTAATTAATAGGAAGGCTTTGCGCAAGGATGCGTGACTAGTACTGAATAACCTTTCATTTTTTGTTGTTAATAATAATAATTCTTATATTTATCTTGATTCTTAGTTACTGTTGTTAATAATTATTTGATAAAATAATAAACAGTAATTTAATTATGCATTGTGATTTATTTTTTAGATTCAATAACAGCAATTCTAATAATGTAAAGGTTTAATTTAATGAAAATAAAGCATTTTTTTATTATCTCCCCTTGCTTTCTCCCTTTTATTTCTCCCTCTGTATTTGCCGTTGATAAAAAAGAAGAATCCATAACCGTATCCGCTACACGTGGCTATAAATCGGTTTCAGAAATGGCACAAACCACATGGGTGATTGATAATGCTGAAATTGAGCAGCAAGCTGAAGGTGGAAAAGAATTAAAAGATATTTTAGCGCAGCTTATTCCAGGAATGAGTGTCAGCGGCCAAGGGCGGACAAACTATGGCATGAATATGCGTGGCCGTTCAATGATTGTGATGGTGGATGGGGTACGCCTTAACTCTTCTCGTAGTGATAGCCGCCAATTAGACTCCATCGATCCTTTTAATATTAACCATATCGAAGTTATTTCAGGTGCTACGGCGATGTACGGTGGCGGTAGCAGCGGCGGCTTGATTAATATTGTGACGAAAAAAGGCCAAGAAGAAAAACAAGTTTCCCTTCAATTAGGTGGAAAAACAGGCTTTAACAATGGTAAAGATCACGATGAAAATATTGCTGCAGCAGTAAGTGGTGGTAACGAGAACGCTCACGGACGTGTTTCTGTTGCTTATCAACGCTATGGCGGTTGGTATGATGGTAAAGGTAATGCGATTAATATCGATAATACCCAAACAGGGTTACAATTTTCTGATCGCTTGGATGTGATGGCATCAGGTACTATCAAAATCGATGAAAAACAACAGGTTCAAGCTGTTTATCAGCATTATAAAAGTGAGTCTGATGGTAAACACGGCCTCTATTTAGGAAAAAATTTTTCCGCGGTTAAAGGGCAAGGTGATGCTTATAACAGCAGTAAATTAAGTTCTGACCGTTTGCCGGGAACTGAGCGTAATTTGCTCAACTTACAATATTCAAATGCAGATGTATTTGGGCAGGATTTTGTTGCACAGGTTTATTATCGTGATGAATCACAAAAGTTTTATCCCTTCCCAACCCTTACAGGCAAAGATGTTACAAGTATCAGCTCATCGGATCAAAAAACCAATTTTTATGGAACTAAGCTGACGTTCAATAGCCAACCTATCGATGAATTAACGTTAACTTATGGTGTGGATGCAGAGCATGAGCAATTTCGCGCGAACCAAATGTTTTTTGATTTAGATAAAGCGAAAGAATCCGGGGGAATGGACTTAACTAAAGCTTTCCAAATTGGCCGCTATCCAAGCTATACCACGACGAATATGGCGACATTTTTACAAAGTAGTTATGACATTACGCCAATGTTCACGTTAAGCGGTGGTGTGCGTTATCAGTACACAGAAAATAAAGTGGATGATTTTATTGGTTATGCACAGCAAGAAGCCATTGCTAACGGCAAAGGTAAATCAGCCGATGCAGTACCGGGTGGGAAAACGGATTATAATAACTTACTGTTTAATGCAGGGCTGCTGGTTAACCTAACCGAAGAGCAACAAACATGGTTTAATTTCTCTCAAGGTTTTGAAATTCCTGATATTGCTAAGTATTACGGAACTGGTGACTATGCGAAGACTCCAGATGCCAATGGCCACTATCATCTAAATAAAAGCGTTAACATTAATGATACCAAGGTAAAAGGAATCAAGGTTAACTCCTTTGAGTTAGGATGGCGCTACACAGGGGAAAACCTACGCACGCAAGTTGCTACCTATTATTCGTTGTCTGATAGAAGCTACGGCATTAATAAAGATGACATGAGCATCTATATGAAAACCGATAAACGCCGTATCTATGGGGTAGAAGGTGCTGTGGATTACTTCTTTGCTGATTCAGATTGGAGTGTTGGAAGTAACTTCAATCTACAAAAATCAGAAACTAAAGTGGATGGTAGTTGGGAAAAATGGAGCGTTGATTTCGCGAGCCCATCAAAAGTGAATGCCTATATTGGTTGGGAGCCGAATGACTGGGCACTACGTTTACAAAGCCAGCAAACGTTCAATTTAACGGATGCGGCTGGTAAGAAACTTGATGGCTATAATACCGTTGATTTATTAGGAAGTTATATGTTGCCAGTGGGTAAAGTCAGTTTTGCAGTTGAAAACTTACTGGATAAAAATTACTCCACAATTTGGGGGCAACGAGCACAAAGCTTATATAGCCCTAAATATGGTGCTGCAAACCTGTACGATTATAAAGGCCGTGGTCGAACCTTTGCTCTGAATTACAGTGTGACGTTCTAGTTTATTTTCAAAACCTATTCGACTTGCTGCCAAACATAATATATTTGGCAGCAGTTTGAAGCCACTTTACAGTGGCTTTATTCATACCAACCTTTTTAAATTTAAGGTAAAAGATTTTCCATGAAATTATTTCTCACAGGATTATTGTGCTTACTAAGCTTTTGGGGGCAGGCAAAAACGCCAACGGTGATCACCGACTTACAAGGCCGTGAAGTCACAGTTAATCTTCCCGTTGAAAAGTTATTTCTGGTGGATAGCCGTGATATTTTGCCAGTAGATATTGCTGCGGGTAAAAGTGGGATATCTCGTATCACGGGTTGGAGTGATTCGCTTACACAATACGCACCAGATTTAAAACAAGCTTATTTCAGTGTGTTGCCTGAATTAGGCAAAATACCCACGTTAAAGAAAACACGTGAAGCCGGTCTCCAAGTTGAAAAATTGATCGAGTTAATGCCTGATGTGGTAATTATGCATAAGGCTAATTATGGTGCGATGCGTGATAGCCAAATTTTACCGCAACTTGAAGCCGCTGGTATCCAAGTCATTTTTATTGATTTTCGAATGGATATCGCGAAAAACACGCCAAAAAGTATTCTATTATTAGGTGAATTATTAGGAACACAAGAAAGAGCGGAACGATTTGCGAAGCTGTACCACGAAAAATTAGATGCGATTGAAAGCCAATTATCTCAGCCATTTCCAACTGTCTTGATTGAAGCGAATGCAGGGTTATTTAGCGATAATTGTTGTCAACTTTATGGTCGTTCAGGTTACGGTTCTTTAGCGGCCCTGGCAGGCGGAAATAATCTTGTTGCAGATAGTTTCCCTGCAAAAGGGGCTGAAAGTTCCATTGAGAATATTATTACATTAAACCCAGAATATTATTTACTGACAGGCGCCGATTGGCACAACTTTAATCGTCGCTCGCTCGCAGTAAGCTTAGGATATAATGCAAATAAAGCTAACGTGCAGAAGCAGTTATCAGTATTAATGGATAGACAAGGGATCTCATCATTAACGGCAGTTAAAGAAAAGCGCGTTATGGCGATTTACCATAATTTTTACAACAACCCGATGAATATATTTGCCATTGAAGCTATGGCTAAATTTATGCATCCAGAACGATTTAGCGCATTAAATCCAGAACAAAACTTAGTCGAATTTCAAAATCAATTTACAGAGATCCGAGAAACAGGGGTGTTTTGGGTGAGTTTATAGACAAAGTCACCCTTCGCCCTTTGAAGTATAAGTATCAAGATGGTAAATCATGTTTTTATTATCTTAGATACTTATTTTAAATTAAATTTTTAATCGGTTAGATATGATGTTTATGTCTTCTGAGTCATACTTCTTCTGTGTAAATGAACCAATTAAAGACCCTGCAGAGATGGAAGTAAAAGTAATATAGTTAAATATTTATGGCCACTTTTTATAAGTGGCTTTTCTATAAAAACAAATCTTATATTGATGCTCTAATTAAGTTGTCATTTGTAATTTATTGTTCTTATTGTTTGTTATTCTATTTTTAATTCAGTATAAATTTAATCATCAAAATTAGAATATATAATTTATATAAATAATATGCTAATAATAGCTAGCCACATAATTCTATGTTTTAAATTTTCAATGGAGTTCAAAATGAGAAAGGTTATTATATCTAGCGTATTATTTGCAGTGTCTACAATTTCATTTAACTCAATGGCAGCAGACAAAAATACGGTTACACCTGAAAATATGACTTGCCAGCAATTTATTAATTTAGATCCTCAAAGTTGGGCACCTGTTGCGTTATGGGTAACAAACCAAGAAACGCAATTTAAAGGTGGGGATTATGTTGCGCTAACAGAGCAAAGTGTTGCTGAAGTCCCTCAGATTGTTGAGTTTTGTAAGAAAAAACCGGAAGGTACTCTGCAAGATTATTTAGCATCTAAGAAATAAAGCAAACTATTATGCCATGGAAGGCATAATAGGCATTACCAACGAGAAGGATAAGCTTTTATTCTGTGGTCGATTAGAAACTAAATTTTTGAAACATTTAACCTGTCTATCTCTATATTTTCATTTATTTACAGCTAATTTATCAGCTAAGTAATCAATAAAAGCACGTGTCTTAGCCGGTAAAACAAGAGTATTTGGATAAAGTAATTGAATATTTTGTTTAGGTAAATGGTATTCAGGTAATACATGAACTAAGCGTTCATACCGCAAGTCGTCATCAACCATCCAAGCAGGGCATATTGCAATACCTAAAGAAGCTAACACCATATGGTGAATAACGGCGGCAGAATTAGACTCGTATTGGTTTTTAATTATAGGTAAGTAATATTTTTCATTTTTTGCGTTCTGTAAAAAATATTGCGGATCTTGCCAGTTTAATAGGGCATGGTTAATCCATGGAACATTTGCTAAATCAGTGAGTTGTTTTATTGGGTGTTTTTCTATAAATTCCGGGGTGGCGACTAAGTAAATTTCATATTCACCCAGTTTCTTCATTTTAAGAGATGAGTTCTTTAGGTTGCCTAATCGAATGGATAAATCGAGTTTTTCTGTGATCAGGTCGTCTAAGGATGAGTTAAATGAATATTGTAACCGTAGCTTAGGATAAAGACGGCAAAATTCAGGAAGTAGTGGCAAAATAAAACGTTGGCCAAACTCACTCGTTGATGAAAAACGCAGCAAACCGGCAATATTAGTGCCTAAATTTTGGCTTCTTTCAAAAGCTTCATCTATTTGACTTTGAATACGTTTAAAGTCGTCATAGAAATGTTTTCCCACTTCTGTTAATGCAATATTCCGCGTATTTCGTGTTAGCAAGCTTACATTGAGCTGAGCTTCTAATTGTTTGATATCCACACTAACCATAGAGCGGCTTAGCCCTAAAATATCTGCGGCTTTCGTGAATGAACCGGAGTCAACAACTTGTAGAAAGCTGATAATCTTTTTGAGATTTTTTTGCATAATGACAATGATTGTTCTTTTTTATTAAACAATCATGTTACCTCCCTTGTATCGACAAAGAAAGTACTTAAATCTATTCTTTGCCACCGGAGGAAGTCCATGACTTATCGATACAAAATCGCCACAGTATTTTTACTCGGTTTCTTTATTGATTGTATTAATATTTTTATGTCAGCGATAGCATTACCTGATATTGCATCGTCATTTTCAGCGAGCCAATCTCAAGTTGCTTGGGTTGCCAATGGTTATATTTTAGGTTTAGTTCTGGTGATGCCCATCAGTTTATGGCTAGCAGGCAGGCTAGGTAATCAAAAGCTACTTTGCTATTCCATGTTGCTCTTTTCTGTTGCAGCTTGGTTCAGTGGGAGCAGTGATTCAATTTATAGTTTAATTTTTTGGCGTTTTATCCAAGGAGCCGCGGGAGGGTTATTAATTCCTGTAGGTCAGGCACTCGTTTTTGCATTATTTCCAAATAATGATCGTCAGCGTATATCAACATTGATTATGACAGTCGCGTTAATTGCGCCTGCATTCTCACCTGCCATTGGTGGTTTAATTATTGATTCTTTATCTTGGCATTGGGTTTTTTATGCTAATTTACCTTTTTCATTGCTAACGGCCGTACTTGCCTGGGTTTGGATAAAAAATGATGGGAAAACAATAAGAGAAAAGCCAGATATTTTGGGGTTAATAATGGTAAGTTTAAGTTTATTAAGCTTATTATTATCATTCTCTTTTTATAATGACTATCACAATTTATTATTGGCTTTGGTGAGTTTTTCTACTTCAGCCCTTGTATTTATTGTTTATCTTAAATATGCAAAAAAATGTCGAGAACCTATTTTAAATTTTCAGTTATTGAAAAACGCCAATCTGCGTAACGCTTTTATTGTTTACTATGCTGTTCCCGGTATTTTTACAGGGGTTAATTTACTCAATATTTTTAATCTACAAGAGAACATGGGATTCAGTGCGGCACAAACAGGGTTATTCATGGTGCTATATGCATTGGGAGCGGTGATATCAATGTTAACTGGTGGTCGCCTTTATTTGCAGATAGGGAAAAAACAATTATTTATTATTGGTATTACATTACATAGCCTTGGTATTTTTCTGCTTTATTGGGTCTCATCTTCAAGTCAGCTCTATTTATTAATAATCGCTTATTTATTGATGGGGATGGGGGGTGGATTGAGCGCCAATACTGCACAAATTAGCTCGCTGATGGATTTCAAAGACAAAGATTTACTTCAAGGGAGCGTATTGTGGAATATTAATCGACAAGTCGCATTTAGTGTTGGTACCGTCATATTTATTTCTATATTTAGCCTAACGACTTTTTCGAGTGATTTATTACGCTATCAATATACGTTTCTTATCGCATCAATACTCGGGTTACTTTCATTAATTTCAGTGATCAAGGAAAAATAAATGAGTGAAACAATGGAAAGAGCGCTGCAAAGCGTTGTGGACGTACATGTCTTAATTGAGAATGTTTTTATGGGGAGACATGGTGATAAAAGTTTGGCTCCTCTATTAGCCAGTTTCGATGAGCACTTTAAAATGGTTACAACCCAGGGCCATTGTATTGGATTAAATGAAGTGACTCAGTTATTCAGTCAGAATGTAGGGGCTCGAACATTATTTACAACAGAGTGTATTAATCTGATGCCATTACGCGAAGACAATGGTTATTGTTGGGTTCAATATCAAGAAAAACAGCAAATAAACGGTATTGAGTCGTTAAGAATTTCTGCTGCATGTATCAGGGTCGAAGCAGAAAAATGTGTCTGGGTTTATTTGCATGAAACTCCAGTAGTGTAAATGAGATAAAATGAGGGTGATAAAACAGAGTAATTACTGTTTTATCACCAACAGACAGCATAAGTTTATAGATGATATTTATTCTCATTTTAATTGACCGTCGGTCGGTCGAGTATTATCATGCTACTATGATCGAAGATGAGGTATAAAAAATGAGACGACTTTTTTTGATCCTAGCTGTTTGCTTGGGCACTTTTATGGCAACGTTAGATATCAGTATTGTAAACGTTGCACTACCTGCTATTGGGCGTGATCTCGATGCGAATATGTCTATGCTACAATGGGTTATTGACGCCTATGCACTATGTTTGTCAGCATTGATCTTGTCTGTTGGCCCTATTAGCGACCGTTATGGGCGTAAAAAAATTTGGCTAACAGGAATTGTTATTTTCACTCTAGGGTCTGCAATTTGTGCATTTTCTACATCGCCACACGTGTTGATTGCGGGACGGGTAATTCAAGGGATCGCTGCCGCTGCTTTAATTCCAGGGGCACTTTCTATCATTACGCAAGCTTTCTCGAATGATATTGAACGTATAAGAATTATTGGTATCTGGTCAGCCGTGAGTGCACTTTCCTTAATTATCGGCCCTATCTTAGGGGGATTTTTAGTCGATAGCTTCAATTGGACAACGATATTCTTAATCAATATCCCGATAGGATTGCTAACATTCCTGTTAGGCTGGCTAGGGATACAAGAAAGTTCAGATCCAGATAAAGCCGCACTGGATCCGATGGGGCAAGCTTTAAGTATCATTGCATTAGGTGGTTTAACCTTTGCTTTAATTGAGGCAGGGGAGCAAGGTTGGGGGAGCTATTTCACATTGAGTGGGTTAATCATTGCAATTATTGCATTCTTAGGATTTATTTGGGTTGAACGTCACGTAGCTCGGCCATTACTACCTTTCTTTTTATTTAAAAAAAATCCATTTTTCTTTCAATATAATATGGCTTCTTTTGCGTTGGGTTTTGCAACTTACAGCAATGTATTTTTTATTGCGCTATTTTTACAAAAAGGCCAAGGGTGGGGGGCATTTGAAGCGGGGATCCGCATGGCACCTGAGTTTATTGCCATGGCTATTTTTTCATTCTCTTTCGGTAAACTCTCTCGCTATTTAAGCGTGCGAAATCTGATGATCTTTGGCTTTATTTTAATCGCGCTGGCTTCATTATTATTAACTCGTGTTAACGCTGAGACACCTTATATACCTATTGCGATAACATTATTTATTTTGGGTGCTGGAATGGGAATGTCTACCCCTGCAATTGGGGCACTTGTCATGGCGAGTGTTGATAAGGCCTATTCCGGCATTGCATCCGCTGTTATGAATGCATTGAGGCAAACAGGTATGACCCTCGGTATTGCTCTTTTGGGAACGTTGATGACACATCGCGCTGTAGAGCAGCTATTACAGGATGACAAGTTGGTTGGGATGTTATCGACACAGGAAATCAAACATTTGATTCAAACTTCTTCAGCAATGCCATCTGCCTTTATTGAGCAAGTCACACGGTCAGCTTTTGTTTCTGGTTTTAATGTAGCGATGTTAGGTGGAGCGGTAGCCATAATGATTACGTTATGCCTGATGGCAAGGTATAAATCAGTGAATTAATTGATATTGAGGTTACGGACATAAAAAAACACCTGCCGGAGCAGGTGTTTTTAGGTATAAATCAACTAATTACTCGTCAAGGAAACTGCGCAGAACTTCTGAGCGGCTTGGGTGACGTAATTTACGTAATGCTTTCGCTTCGATCTGACGGATACGTTCACGGGTAACATCAAACTGTTTACCGACTTCCTCAAGGGTGTGGTCAGTATTCATATCGATACCAAAACGCATACGTAGCACTTTTGCTTCACGAGCGGTTAAGCCTGCTAACACCTCGTGAGTTGCAGAGCGTAAGCTTTCTGACGTTGCAGAGTCTAAAGGTAGTTCTAAAGTTGTATCTTCAATAAAATCACCTAAATGTGAATCTTCATCATCACCAATAGGGGTTTCCATAGAGATAGGTTCTTTAGCAATCTTCAGTACTTTACGAATTTTATCTTCCGGCATTAGCATGCGTTCTGCCAACTCTTCTGGCGATGGCTCACGGCCCATTTCTTGCAGCATTTGACGAGAGATACGGTTCAGTTTGTTGATAGTTTCAATCATGTGAACCGGGATACGAATAGTACGTGCTTGGTCAGCGATTGAACGCGTGATAGCCTGACGGATCCACCAAGTTGCATAAGTTGAGAACTTATAACCACGGCGATATTCAAACTTATCAACGGCTTTCATCAGGCCGATGTTACCTTCTTGGATCAGGTCAAGGAACTGCAAGCCACGGTTGGTGTATTTCTTAGCGATAGAAATTACCAAACGTAAGTTTGCTTCAACCATCTCTTTCTTCGCACGGCGTGCTTTCGCTTCACCGATAGACATACGACGGTTGATATCTTTAACTTGTTCAATTGTCAGACCCGTTTCTTCTTCAATTTGACGCAGTCTTTGCAGGCAACGTAGAATTTCTTCTTCAACTTCAAGTAGTTTTTCTGACCAAGGCTTGTTCATTGCTTTTGCAGCAGTTAACCAAGTTTCGCTGGTCTCATTACCACTAAATAAAGTAATGAAGTTTTTCTTCGGCATCTTACATTGTTCAACACACAGTTTCATGATGGTACGCTCTTGTAAGCGAACTCTGTCCATCATTTCACGCATGTTATTGACCAAGTAGTCAAATTGCTTAGGAACTAAACGGAATTCTTTAAATACTTCGGAAAGCTGCTCAATAGCGGCAGCCGTTTTCGCATCACTACGGCCATATTGTTTAATATGTTGACGCGTTTTTTCATATTGCTCGCGAAGATCAGAGAATTTTTGACGCGCTAATTCAGGATCGATGCTGTTATCGTCATCGCTATCGCTGTCATCGCCGTCTTCATCTTCTTCGTCTTCGTCATCGTCTTTATCAAGCTCTGCTTGTGGTAATTCAGAGCCAACGTGAGTTGCTGTTGGTGCAAGATCTTCTTCCGCGTTAGGGTCAACAAAGCCGGTGATTAAATCAGATAAACGGCTTTCTCCTGCTTCAACACGGTCATATTGCTCAAGAAGATAGGTGATAGCCTCAGGATATTCAGCAACAGAGCACTGAACCTGATTAATACCATCCTCGATGCGTTTTGCAATGTCGATTTCGCCTTCTCGTGTGAGAAGCTCGACGGTACCCATTTCACGCATATACATGCGGACAGGGTCGGTTGTACGGCCGATTTCACTTTCAACACTGGACAGCACTTGTGCAGCGGCTTCTGCTGCATCTTCATCAGTATCGGAAGTATTTTCAGCCAAAATTAAATCATCGGCATCAGGTGCTTCTTCCATGACCTGGATGCCCATGTCATTAATCATCTGAATGATATCTTCAATTTGATCTGAATCGACGATATCTTCCGGCAGATGGTCGTTGACCTCGGCATAGGTTAAGTAACCTTGCTCTTTACCCTTGGTTACGAGTAGCTTAAGCTGCGACTGCGGGTTTTGCTCCATAAGACGGTATCCACACTTCTGAGTATTTTAATTGGTGTCGGTCGGCGAAACATTCGGCCAACAAGAACATACAAAGGGAATATTTATTATTCGCTACGCCCTTTATTTTCGTAGCATTTTACAGGCATTTGCCTTGTGTTTATCGGCACTTAAGCCGTTTAAAATATTAATTCTGTTTTGGGTTAGATTATGTTTTCACTCTTGAAAGAGTGATTAAGCGGACTTCTTCGCGCTCTTCTGGGGTCAGCCCTTCAGTTCGTTCTTTTGCTATCAAATAGTCAAAACGTTCGTCGAGTGCGCTATTAAATAGATGGTTTAACGCATCTATAAAGGTATTTTCCGCTATCTCCTCTATTTCTATATCGTTCCACGTTGCTAGTTTTTCAAGCTGTTTCGAAAATTTATTATCACGATAACGCTCTAGCAACTGCCCAGTTGACATTCCGGGGGTGGAACGGCAAACATCAACCAATTCCTGAAATAGAGAAAGCCCCGGCATTTGAATATGGGCGATCCCCTCTAATGAGGGAACAAGCTCCGAAAAGTTCGGATTCTGTACCAACAGCGCGATAAGTATTCGCATTGTGGTTGGTTTTAATTTGGGCGCCTGATAGTTAACTTGTTCTGTGCTCTCTCTATCAATCATAGCAAGAACTTGAGAAATATCCGGTATACCAATAAAATTTCCTAGCTCTTGAGCCATATAAAGGCGCAGTGTTTCACCAGGTATTTGTTTAATCAAAGGGATAGCCAGTTTACTAAATTTTGCTTTCCCTTCTTGCGTTTTTAAATCTACCTGAGGCACAAGTGAATCAAATAAAAAGGCGGAAAGGGTTTGAGCATCTTTCATGCGTTGCTCAAAAGTCTCTTTGCCTTCTTTACGCACTAATGAATCAGGGTCTTCACCATCGGGTAAAAACATAAAGCGCAGCTGGCGACCATCCGTTAGATAGGGAAGTGCTGTTTCCAGTGCCCGCCAAGCCGCTTCTCGGCCAGCGCGGTCGCCATCATAACAACAAATAACTGTATCTGTTGAACGATAAAGTAGCTGAATATGTTCAGAGGTTGTTGATGTGCCAAGTGAGGCAACCGCATAGCGGATGTCATACTGAGCGAGAGCAACAACGTCCATATAGCCTTCAACTACGAGTAACTTCGCTAATTCACTACTATTTTGTGTTGCTTCATAGAGGCCAAATAATTGACGACCTTTATGGAAAATATCAGTTTCGGGAGAGTTTAAGTATTTGGGAAGGGCATCCCCTAACACACGCCCACCGAAGGCAATTACACGACCGCGTCTATCCCGAATTGGGAACATGACACGCTCTCTAAAACGGTCATAGATTCGGCCATTATCATTTGTCACTAACATGCCTGCATCATCAAGCTGTTTGCGACTTTCTGGGTTTACAGCGAATTTTTTGAGTAAATTGTCCCAGCCCGCAGGGGCGAAACCAATCGAAAAATGCTCAATAATTTCAGCGCTTAAACCACGTTGGCTTAAATAATCTTTCGCTTTATTAGCCGAAGAATGACTTAAGGCAGCACAGTAAAATTGATTAATTTTTTCCATCAACTGATATAAATTTTGCCGTTGATGAAGTTCTATTTGGCTTGAACCCGTTCCTTTTTCATAAGGGACATCAAGGCCATGCAGTGCAGATAATTCTTCAATAGCTTCGACAAAATCGAGTTTGTCATAATTCATCAAAAAATCGATAGCGTTGCCGTGAGCGCCACAACCAAAACAGTAATAAAATTGTCTTTCACCGTTTACGGTAAAAGAAGGTGTTTTTTCATTATGGAACGGACAACAAGCGTGATGGTTTTTACCCTGTTTTTTTAACGGGACTTTTGCATCTACTAAATCAATGATGTCAGTTCTTGCTAACAAGTCATTGATAAATGAACGCGGAATTCGTCCAGCCATAAGCCTCTTTTTCGCCTGTTGATGAACGATAATAAGCCGCGCTTCCTTGAGGAAAGCACGGCCTTTAACTGCTTAGCTATTTACTACTACAAAAACTAAGTGACTACGAGAGAAACCAACGTTTTGTATTAGCTATCGTCTGTAATGAATGCAGTTTTCACTGCAAACAACTAGTACAGACGAGTACGGCGTGCGTTTTCGCGAGCCAGTTTCTTAGCGTGACGCTTTACAGCTGATGCTTTAGCGCGTTTACGTTCAGTCGTTGGTTTTTCATAGAATTCACGACGACGAACTTCAGCTAAAACACCTGCTTTTTCACAGGAACGTTTGAAACGACGCAGTGCAACGTCGAATGGCTCGTTTTCACGTACTTTAATTACCGGCATGTGCCTCTCACCTCAATAGAAATCGGTTTGTTGCTGGTACTGATTCACCAGCCTTCATTTAAAATGGTGCGGAATTTTACTTCAATGAGTACGGGTTTGTAAAGTGCCGTATAAAATTGAATCACACAAGATTACCTGATTTGCAGTTCATTCGATGAAAAAGCAAACAAAACCAGATAATAATGAGAATTAGCCACACGAAATTTTTTATTACAGGGGACTGATTATAGACTATACAGTCAGGAAAGTCAGCCTTTTACCAACATTAATTACGCGATTGCGCGAAAATAGTGATAGACTTGCGGTTATGCAATAAACAAGGGTAGTGCAATGCGTGTTTTAGGTATCGAAACCTCTTGCGATGAGACGGGTATCGCAATTTATGATGATGAGCGTGGCTTATTAGCCAATCAATTATACAGCCAAATTAAAGTTCATGCAGATTACGGTGGTGTCGTGCCTGAATTGGCTTCGCGCGATCATATTCGCAAAACAGTGCCGTTAATTCAAGCCGCGCTGAAAGAAGCTAATTTAACAAGCCAAGATATCGACGCTGTCGCTTATACTGCTGGCCCAGGTTTGGTGGGGGCTTTAATGGTAGGTGCAACCGTTGGGCGTTCATTAGCTTTTGCATGGAATGTTCCAGCCGTGGCGGTTCATCACATGGAAGGCCATTTATTGGCTCCAATGTTAGAAGAGAAAAGCCCTGAATTTCCTTTCGTTGCATTACTGGTTTCTGGTGGGCATACCCAGCTTATCAGTGTGACGGGAATTGGTGAGTATGAGCTACTTGGCGAATCCATCGATGACGCGGCAGGTGAAGCGTTTGATAAAACAGCGAAATTATTAGGTTTAGACTACCCTGGCGGCCCCGTGCTATCTCGCATGGCGCAGCAGGGGACTGCGGGCCGTTTTGTTTTTCCTCGCCCAATGACAGACAGGCCAGGGCTTGATTTTAGCTTCTCAGGGTTAAAAACCTTTGCAGCCAATACCATTCGTGAAAATGCGGATGACGACCAAACCCGAGCAGATATTGCGAGAGCCTTTGAAGATGCCGTGGTAGATACTCTGGCAATTAAATGCAAACGCGCTTTAGAACAAACTGGGTTTAAACGCTTAGTGATGGCGGGGGGCGTTAGTGCTAACCGCGCACTCAGAGCTAAAATGGAAGACGTTCTTAAACAGCGCGGCGGTGAAGTTTTTTATGCGCGCCCTGAATTCTGTACGGATAACGGCGCGATGATTGCTTTAGCGGGGCTTATTCGCCTTAAAGGTGGGTCAACAACAGGGCTTGGTGTAACAGTTCGCCCGCGCTGGCCACTGGCGGAATTGCCACCGTTAGAAAAATAACATCGCTGATGAGTTTATGTTTTTGATAAAAAGGGCTGGGTGACAGCCCTTTTACTTTTCAATTAAATATTAATGTAAAACAACGATTAGTGTAAGACAACGACCGCATCTTCAAGCCTGCTTGAACGAGCTTTTACCATATTTGATGTCTCTGTACTTTGCTCTACCAGTAATGTGCTTTGTTGTGTGATGGTTTCGAGCTCACTTACCGCTTGGGTAATATCGGCGATCCCAGCTGCTTGTTCAGAGGTTGCTTGGCTAATATGGGTAATCAATTGCGTGACATTCTGTATTTGGTCAACAATCTCCTTCATGGTGTCCCCTGCCGTATTTACTTGATTTTTCCCTGAATTGACTTTCTTTTCGCAATCATTAATTAATTCGCGAATATCATTCACTGCGCTTGCACTACGGCTTGCGAGGCTGCGTACTTCATTTGCGACAACAGCAAAGCCTTTGCCTTGTTCACCTGCACGAGCGGCTTCTACAGCGGCATTTAACGCGAGTATATTAGTTTGAAATGCGATGTCTTTAATCACATCCGTAATGGAATTGATTTTGCTGGTACTATTAACAATCTCATTCATGGTATCGACAACGGCTTCCATCATTGCACCGCCATTTACTGCGGTTTCGCTAGTGGTATTAGAAAGCTGATCAACTTGGATTGTATTATCGGCATTCATTTTTACAGAAACAGCCATTTGGTTCATGGTCGCAACGGTTTGTTGCATATAACCGACGGTTTGCTGAGTATGCGTTTCTAATTCACCACAATCGGAGACTAAAGATTCACTGCCTTTGCGGACGTTATCAACTTGTTCGGAGACATCTTTGATTAGCCAGCGGCAAACCAGTCCAAGTTGCCCTATAGCGCGTAATACTAAGCCAATTTCATCTGTACGTTGCATATGGTTAACGCTATGTTGATTTCCTCGTGCAATACCAAGTGCTTGTTGGGTGATGTTTTCCAATGGTGTGGCGAGCATTTTTTCAAATATCACATTACCGACCAGTAATGTGATAAATGTACAGATGCTCATGATTAAAAGGGATCCGATTGGTTGCAAAACAACGCTTGCCATGATGAGCCAAAGAATAAACAACAGGCTCATGACGAGTCGGATACGCCAGCGTGTTGAACATATAGAAAAGTGAAACGGTATTTTTTTAGAAAGTACAATTCCCTTAAAAATTTTTCGTTTACTTCTATTTTCATTCATTGCGGTATAGAGCGGTTCTACTGTCGCAATTTCTTGGCGTGTTGCACGGGTTCGAATGGACATATAGCCCGTAATGACACCTTTGCGTTCCACTGGGATGATATTGGCTCTAACCCAGTAATGGTCACCATTTTTCCGACGGTTTTTTACAATACCAGTCCAAGGTTCTCCTTTTTTAAGTGTTGCCCACATGTCGGCAAAAGCTTCTTTGGGCATATCTGGATGGCGGATAATATTGTGCGGACGTGTTAATAACTCATCTAATTCATAACCACTAACTTGGACAAAGAAATCATTAGCGTGAACAATGTTTCCTTGCAGATCGCTAGTTGTCATCAATGTGATATTTTCATCTAACACATATTCATTTTGAGTGATATAAGGGGTTCTGCTCATTACAATACCATTATTATTGTTTAATTTTCCTTTTATATAGTCGACAGCTTTTAAATATTCCTTAGTAATAATTTTGCAATAATTTAACTTTTCTTTAAAAGTGTGCGCTAGTTATGGCTAAAATGTAACGCAGCACAAATTGCTACCAGTACAGTTTTAAGGAGGGATATCGCGCTGTTGTTATTGATGGGCTTTTTTGGGAAATTTTAAACAAGGCAAAATAGCATAAAAAAAGAGCTGAAATCAGCTCTTCTTAGGGAAAAATCAAATGTAACGATCAGTCATCCTGTTCTTGCTCTTTGGCTTCTTGGGCTATTTCTTTATTGGTTTTTTGTTTTTTGTTTTTTGTTTTTCAGTTTTTGCCAAATTCGGCTTTCTTGGCCGCGCCAAAGGCGTTGTATATTACCGTGATGGCGGACTAACACTAAACAAGACAACATGGCAACAGGGAAGGTGAATTCAGGTTTAAACCACCAAACATAAAAGGGAGCAAGTAAGGCGCTGACAATCGCGCCGAGTGATGAATAACCACTAAGCAATACTGTAAGTAACCATGTCCCTGCGACTAAACCAGAAAGATCCCAACCAATAGCGGCAATTGAGCCAAATGCAGTTGCTACACCTTTTCCGCCTTTGAAACGAAAGAAAATGGGATATATATGCCCAAGACAGGCTGCAATTGCAACAAAGCCAAGATAGAATGGCTGCACATTTAAATAATAAGCAAGCCAAACGGGTATCATCCCTTTTAATACGTCACAAATGAGTACCCCGGCAGCGGCGGCTTTACCGCCTACACGCAATACGTTAGTTGCACCAGGGTTACCAGAGCCGTGTTGACGGGGGTCGGGTAGTCTCGCCAAACGGCAGATCAGTATCGCACTCGAAACTGAGCCGCAAAGATAGGCGAAGATTATCATGCCAAGCGCGGTTGCACTCATAGCTAACTCCAAAACGGTTAAGGCCATAAATTCACTTCAGTCTTGGATAATACGCATATTTTTGCTGAAGTGGTATCAATTCAGTACATAAATGAGAAAATGACGTGATGGATATCGTATTTATTGAGCAATTATCAGTCATCACCACGATTGGTGTATATGACTGGGAACAAGATATTGAACAGAAACTCGTGCTCGATATCGAAATGGGATGGGATAACAAACGCGCGTCTATGAGCGATAATGTAGAATATTGCCTAGATTATGCCAAGGTTAGTCAGGCTATCCTCGCTCATGTAGGGAATAACAAGTTTGGGTTAGTAGAACGTGTTGCTGAAGAAGTTGCACAATTATTGATGACACAATTTGCTAGCCCATGGGTTCGTATTAAGGTCGCTAAGCCGGGAGCCGTGGCGCGAGCCAAGCAGGTTGGGGTTGTTATCGAAAGAGGCGTGAAAAGCGCTTAAATGATGACTGGCGGTGTTCAGCCGCCAGCTTTATGAGTGTTAGATGATTTGTTGTTGCTGCCAACCTGCAACGGCTTCAATACGTTGTCGCGTAAGTTCTTGACGGATTTCAGGGCCTTGAAAGCCTTGTTCAATAATTGGTTTTACTTCAACGGATTGTGCAATGGAAAAAGCTTGCCTGAAGTACCGTCCTTGTGGATAGGCTTGTTGTTCAAGGCCTAATCGACCTCTTGCATCCGCCTCGCTGATTAAACTGAGTTGTTCAATACGTTCTGGTTTGCGCCAGCTATCAAGCCCATCAAAAATCGCAATGAGCTCATTAGCAGGTAATTTATTGATAACATGGATTTTATCATGATAGCGAGCCGCTAGACGGGCTAAGTCCCGAGCGGTAGTTGGCACTTTTAATCTTGCACAGAGTGCTTCTATTAATGGGATACCTGCTTCACCGTGGTTTGGGTGACTTGGCCAAACATCCGGTGGTGTCAGCGCTTTACCTAAATCATGGCATAAGGCAGCAAAGCGAATATCCACACTGTTAGATAGCTCGGTAACCACTTTCATTACCATTAGGGTGTGAATGCCAGTATCAATCTCTGGGTGCCATTTTTCAGGGGCTGGGACACCAAATAGTGCATCAACTTCAGGAAAAAGAACGGCTAAAGCACCACATTGGCGTAAAACGTCAAAATAAATCTGTGGGGAGTTTGATTTCAGTGCTTTTTCGGTTTCTGTCCAAACGCGCTCGGCGGTGAGGTGAGATAGTTCCCCTGTTGTGGCCATTTTTTGCATTAATGCTAATGTTTCAGGCGCAATCGTAAAACCTTGTTCAAAGTAGCGAGCGGCAAATCGCGCAACCCGTAAGACCCGTAAAGGATCTTCAGAAAATGCGTCAGAAACATGACGTAAAATACGGTTGTTGAGATCTTTTACGCCTTGGAATGGGTCAACAATTTCGCCTGATCCACTTTGTGCTATCGCGTTAATTGTTAGATCGCGACGTAGTAGATCATCTTCAATGGTGACATCGGGAGCGCTATAGCAGCTAAAGCCAGTATAGCCCGCGCCAGTTTTACGTTCTGTTCGGGCTAAAGCGTATTCTTCATGGGTTTTTGGATGTAGGAAAACAGGAAAATCCTTTCCGACTTGTTGAAAACCTTGAGATAGCATTGCCTCGGGTGTTGTGCCAACCACCACGTAGTCCCTATCTGAAATAGGTAGTCCAAGAAGTTGGTCACGTACAGCCCCCCCCACGAGATAGACTTTCATTTGAATGGCCTCAATTACATCCAACCATCATTACGTTTTTTACGACGTGGAATAATGTGCGGTAAAATCAAACCTAAAATTAAGCCAACACCAGCGACGCCACCACCATACATAAACCATTGTAAAATCAATTCACGACGGCGATCATCTAAGTTGACCTCAGCAATTTCTAGCTTTTTGCCGGATTTGATCAACTCATTTTTTAATTTTTCATTTTCAGCTTTTAGTTGGCTGACGATATTGTCATTATCAGCGACTTTTTGCTGCATATCTGCAGTTCGTGTATTCCACGTGCTATCAATATTGTCGAGCTGTTGACGTAGTTTTTGGTTTTCAGCTTCAAGTTCTGGAATGCGAGTTTTCATACTTGGTGTATTACTTAGTTGCTCAACGGGTAACCAGACCGTTCTGCCTTTTTCATCGCGAACTTGTGCAAATTTGTTATCTGTGGAGAGCAGTTCAACCGCTTCCCCGGCATTGAGCGTACCTACGATACGATATTTTGTGCCAGGTCCACTATGAACGTATGTGGATAAATCATCTGATACATAACGTTTTTCTGCTGCATGTGAATTTAAGGAAAGGCCTAGCCCCATGATTGAAATTAATAATAATGGAATTTTTCGCATGGTATTTACAGTCTTTTGATGGTGAATGAGTTTTATATTATTTGAATACTAATGAGTAAAACGCGAGGGTGCAAATCCTAAACGCAGATGTCTCTACAGTCTAAAGGAGAATGAGAACTATCCTAACTGTCTAAATTACCCTTGTTTTTACTTTGTTTTCAATATAACTCACTGAAAGAAATATGACAGGTAGAATTTTTGTTTATCGCACAGTTTCTTTTCTCAGCTTAGCTCGATTGGGGTAATATGAGTGAAGTGAAATAATTAAATAAGGATATGTATGAGCCACGTAGAGGTTGAACTCAAACTTGCTGCTAAGAGTTCCGCAATAGAGGCTGTACGACAGTGTCTATCGACATTGTCTCACCAATACAGTGAGCCGACGAAGTTAACCAATATCTACTTTGATACGGCAAATAAGCAGTTACGTCAGTGGGATATGGGCTTACGTATCCGAGGTTGTGATGGCCGCTATGAAATGACAATGAAAACGGCAGGACAGGCGGTAGGTGGTTTGCATCAACGGCCTGAATATAACGTTGACATAGATTCGCCAGAGCTTGATTTAGCGGCATTACCCGCTGAAATTTGGCCCGAAGGAACTGACATTTCACAGCTTAAGTCTGAATTAAATATCCTTTTCAGCACGAATTTTACGCGTGAAAAATGGTTAGTCACGTTTGAAGATAGTGAAATAGAAGTCGTTTTTGACCAAGGTGAGATATCCGCAGGTTCAAAGGATTTGCCTATTCAAGAGTTTGAATTAGAACTCAAAAAAGGTTTTATTGCTGATGTGCTCAATTTAGCAAAGAAATTTGCAGATATTGATGGTCTGCACCTGTCATCACTTAGCAAAGCTGCACGTGGATATTCATTGCTATCACCGTCAAAAGAGCTATTAGCTCGCCCTGACTCGGTGTTTGACTATGAAGAGCAACCCCTAGAAAAGTCATTAATGCATATGCAATTACTTTGCCAGCAGCATGAAGACTACTGGTTAGCAAATAGCAGCAATGCACGCCAAGGCTTCAGTGAGTTTTTACGTTTTGTTCAGGCATTTTTAGTGCATTACCAAAATTCAGTGCCTCACTTTATCCATGACACGCCACTGGAACAATTACGTTCAGATATTGCCGATGAAACCATCAGTGCGGAGGATTTTTGCTATAGCAGCCAGTGGTTAAAGTGTAAATTAGCCTTTATCCAGTGGTTAAGTGCTTTAACCTATCAAGAAGCCCATTAAGGTATTGATAATATGCATGCTTTTCCTGAGTTATTACAAAGCCAAGGTGAACGCGTTTTAAGCCGAATAACGGAACAGGCTCACGAGTTACTGCCGTTAAGCGAACAAGAAATTCAGGTGCTGTCTTTCAGCGATTTTGCATTCAAGAAAGTACTCGCGCATTCACAGTTTTTACTTGAAATTCGTTCTCAGCCACCGAAAGCCGATGAATGGAAAAGTTATGCATCATGGTTATCACAAGAATTGTCGTCAGTTAGTCATGAAGAACATTTGATGCGAGTATTGCGCATCTTTCGCCACTATATATTAGTGCGCTGCGCATGGATGCAAGTGTTAGAAATAAGCACGCAAGAAGAAACGATTTATCAGCTCAGTATATTGGCGGAGACCTTGGTTGTTGCGGCGCGAGACTGGTTGTATCAAGAATATAGTCAGTCATGGGGAACCCCTTGTAACGCAGAAGGAAAACCGCAGCCACTATTGGTTTTAGGGATGGGAAAGTTAGGGGGCAGAGAGCTCAATTTTTCTTCAGATATTGACCTGATTTTTGCTTATCCAGAAAATGGGGTTACCCAAGGTGGCCGGAAAGAGTTAGATAATGCACAATTTTTTACGCGTTTAGGGCAAAAATTGATCCGCGTACTCGATCAAGTGACGGAGTATGGTTTTGTTTATCGGGTCGATATGCGTTTACGGCCATTTGGAGATAGCGGCCCGCTGGTTTTTAGTTTTTCTGCGCTAGAAGATTATTACCAAGAACAAGGGCGAGATTGGGAACGCTATGCGATGGTTAAAGCCCGTATTATGGGGGCTGATAGCCTGCATTATGAGGCGTGTTTGCGAAAACTTTTGCGTCCTTTCGTCTATCGTCGCTATATCGACTTTAGCGTGATCCAATCCTTACGTAATATGAAAAATATGATTGAGCGAGAGGTTCGGCGTCGTGGTTTGGTCAATAACATCAAATTAGGCGCTGGAGGGATCCGCGAAGTTGAATTTGTTTCACAGGTTTTCCAACTTATTCGAGGGGGGCGAGAACCTGTTTTACAGTCGCAATCCTTATTTTCAACATTACAAGGGATCCGAGAACTTGCATTATTAACTGAAGATCAAGTTGATATCCTGCAAGATGGCTACCTTTTCTTGCGTAGAGTCGAAAACTTACTGCAAAGTATCGATGACCAACAGACACAAACACTCCCTGAAGATACTTTAAACCAAACGCGCTTAGCGTGGGGAATGGGGTTTGCGGATTGGCCTGAGTTTTACCAACTTTTGAGCCAGAAAATGGCGGCAGTACATCAAATATTCACTGAGCAAATAGGCCAGGAAGATGACACTGAGAATACCGATGCATTCGATGAAATTTATATCACACTGTGGCAAAGTGAATTATCGAAAGAAGAATTAGCCGCCTATTTGCCCTCTAAAAATGAAGATATTGCACAACGCATTATTCACGGCATAGTGATGTTTCGCCATGATCTCAATAAACGCACCATTGGCCCTCGTGGACGGGATGTTCTTGATGAATTAATGCCTAAATTATTGGCTAAAATCGGTGAACGTGATGATGCAGGCCAAGTCATTGAGCGCATCACACCACTGTTATTGAGCATTGTTAGCCGTACAACTTACCTAGAGTTAATGCTTGAATTTGATGAGGTTTTGACGCACGTTATTCGTTTATGTGCGGCTTCACCCATGATAGCGGAGCAGTTAGCGCGCCACCCATTGTTGCTTGATGAATTGCTCGACCCTCAATCCTTATACCAGCCTCTGCCACTAGCGGCCTACCGTGACGAGTTACGCCAATATTTAATGCGCGTTCCTGAAGATGACGAAGAACAACAACTTGAAGCATTACGTCAATTCAAACAGGCTCAATTATTACGCATCGCTGCTGAAGATATTTCAGGTGTTTTGCCGGTAATGAAAGTCAGTGATCATCTGACTTACCTTGCAGAAGCAATTATTGATGCGGTGGTACACCAAGCGTGGCAAAAAATGGTAAAACGCTATGGTGAGCCAGCGCATCTAGAGCAAAGTGACAAAAAACAATATGGGTTTGCGGTATTAGGTTATGGAAAACTAGGTGGCTGGGAATTGGGCTATGGTTCTGATTTAGACCTCGTTTTTCTTTTCGATTGCCCTTTAGATGTCGTCACCAACGGCGAACGTTCCATTGATGCACGCCAATTTTACTTGCGTGTTGCTCAACGCATTATCCATTTGTTTAGTACTCGAACCCCTTCTGGTGTGTTGTATGAAGTTGATGCGCGACTCAGGCCTTCCGGTGAGTCAGGGATGTTAGTCAGTACAATACAATCATTTGATGACTACCAAAAAAATGATGCTTGGACATGGGAGCATCAAGCACTCATTCGAGCTCGAATGGTGTTTGGTGATGAGGATTTACAACGGAAATTTATACAAACTCGCCACGAAACGTTGTGTATGCCAAGAGACCCTCACACCTTGCAGCAACAAGTGCGTGATATGCGGTTGAAAATGCATCAGCACCTAGGAAGCCATCAAGCTAATGAGTTCGATTTAAAAGCGGATCCAGGTGGGATCACCGATATTGAATTTATCGCGCAATACTTAGTTTTGCGTTTTGCCGCAGAAAATAACGTGTTAACACGTTGGTCTGATAATGTGCGTATTTTCGAGCTAATGGCGCAATATGGTTTCATGCCTGAAGATGAGGCGAATGCTTTAACTCAAGCGTATGTCACGATGCGTAATGAACTCCATCACTTAGCATTACAATCATTGCCAAGCCGTGTTGAAATAAACCAATTTACTCAGCAACGTGAACAAGTTTTAGCGAGTTGGCAAAAATGGCTTGAGGAATAAGGAACAAACGCATTTTATTTAGCTAAACAGCGCAATATGCTAGTATTGTTGCTAATTATTATTAGATTTCCTTTTAAAACTGGAGTGCAGGATGAAAGTAACTCTCCCGGATTATAAACAAGCCGGTGTGCTGGTGGTTGGTGATGTGATGTTAGACCGTTATTGGCATGGTCCTGCAAACCGAATTTCGCCAGAAGCCCCTGTTCCGGTCGTTAAAGTCACGATGGTAGAAGAGCGTCCCGGTGGCGCGGCTAACGTCGCGATGAACATTGCCTCGTTAGGGGCAAATTCACGTCTTGTTGGGTTAACTGGGATTGATGACGCGGCAAAAGCACTGACTGAAAATTTAAATGCGGTGCAGGTGCGTTGTGATTTTGTCGCTATTCCCACTCATCCAACGATTACTAAATTACGCGTACTTTCACGTAATCAGCAACTTATTCGCCTTGATTTTGAAGAAGGTTTTGAAAACGTGGATGTTGCCCCCGTACTGGAGCGCATAGAACAAGCACTGCCACACATTGGTGCACTAGTGCTGTCTGACTATGCAAAAGGGGCATTAACGCATGTTGAGAAAATGATAGCGCTCGCTAACAAGGCCAATGTTCCCGTTTTGATTGACCCGAAAGGAAACAATTTCGAACGCTACCGTGGGGCAACATTATTGACGCCAAATATGTCTGAGTTTGAAGCGATTGTTGGGCCATGTAAAAACAACCAAGACGTTGAAGAAAAAGGCATGAAGCTGCTTCACTCATTGGAGCTTAAAGCACTATTAATTACGCGTTCAGAGCAAGGTATGAGCCTGATCCGCCGTGATGAAGCTCCATTGCATTTACCGACTCAGGCACAAGAAGTGTTTGATGTGACTGGGGCAGGGGATACGGTTATTGGCGTATTGGCTGCGTCTATTGCTTCTGGTCGCCCACTACATGAAGCCTGCGCATTGGCGAATGCCGCAGCTGGCGTGGTGGTTGGTAAATTAGGGACTTCTACGGTTTCGCCAATTGAATTGGAAAATGCGATCCGGGGTCGCGCTGATACTGGTTTTGGTGTCATGACTGAAAGTGAATTAAAACAAGCCGTTGAGAATGCAAGGCAGCGCGGTGAACGTGTCGTGATGACGAATGGTTGTTTTGATATTCTCCATGCAGGGCATGTGTCGTATTTAGCCAATGCACGTAAATTGGGCGACCGCTTGATTGTGGCGGTCAATAGCGATGCATCGACGCGCCGCTTAAAGGGTGAAACACGTCCAGTTAACCCATTAGAACAGCGTATGACCGTTCTAGGGGCTTTGGGGGCAGTGGATTGGGTGGTTGCTTTTGAAGAAGACACTCCGCAACGCTTAATCGCAGAAGTTCTGCCAGACATCTTAGTGAAAGGGGGGGATTACCGCCCTGAAGAGATAGCGGGCAGTGCTGAAGTGTGGGCTGCTGGAGGCGAAGTTAAAGTCCTTAACTTCGAAGATGGTATCTCGACAACGAATATTATCAAGAACATCATGAAAACCAGTTAATTTATTATTAGCTATTAAAAAACCTCACTATGGAACTTCAAGCCAAGTGAGGTTTTTATTTATCTAAAATCAATATGGCGTCAAACATTGACGTCATATTTTTTTTGTTTTAGATTTTAACGTCACAATATGACGTCATGGAATAGACGATGATAAAAATGAGGGAACTGGATTCGAAGCACCGTAAAACGATGGTGGATATACTCACAATTCCACCTAAATCAGGACTCAAGTGGGGCGATGTAACAAGTTTAGTTGAGCATTTAGGCGGCACTATAAAGAATGGAAGTGGTTCACGTCGCAGGTTTGTTTTACAAAGTTCTTTGTTTCTGACACATCAGCCCCATCCAGGGAATACACTGGATAAAGGTGCGGTGAACGGGTTACGTGAGTGGTTAGAAAATACGATAGGGGTGGAATATGATTAAAAGCAGTAATGTGATGACGATAGACGGCCATCCTGCATCTGTTATCTATGAAGCTGAAATTAAAGCGTTTCGTGGTAAGTTTTTAGATGTAAGTGGTTACTGTGATTTTGTCTCTGATAGCATTGAAGGGTTAAAAAAAGAAGCGCGAATATCTTTAGCGGAATACATCGAAGGCTGCCAAGAAGAAGGGATTAACCCGTTCAAAGAACAAGAAACGGTAAAGTCATTTACGCTGCGTTACCCAAGCCGCTTGGAGGCTTATTTAAATGCGGTAACAACTGAGCATAATGTTTCTAAAAACCAGTATATTGTTCAATTGCTTGAACGCGAGCTGAATATCAAATAACAAAAGTGACGCCTTAGTCGGTGTCACTTTTTCAATTTAATTACTCAGACGTTTTTTCTTCTACATTTAAATGGGCTTCAAGTGCGCTAACACGTTGTTCCATTTTTGCTAATTTTTCGCGGGTGCGTAACAAGACTTGAGTTTGAATATCAAATTCTTCACGGCTGACTAAGTCTAATTTGCCGAGTTGTGATTGTAACAGTGAACGCAGTTTTTTATCAAAATCTTCACCTAAATCGCGTACGCCTTGCGGTAAAGCGCCTTGAATTTGGCGGGCAACTTGTTCAATTTTTTTCGGATCGAGCATTCGCGGGTCCTTCAGTTAATCAAGATATAATTAAGCGTAGTGTAATACCTCTTTTCGCCTTGTGCTAGCTCGAATTAGTTAGCGAAAAGGCCTAGGTGTATTATCTGTGATGAAAAAAGCTTGGTATTCGTCTGTGGCAGTAAAATTAACCTTGATAACTCTAAGTTTTTATTCATGTTTTTTGACTAAAAGTGTGAGTCGTTCGCCAATTTTGATTATCATCGTTGCGAACTTGAATTATTGGCGTTATATTAATTGCGTATATCTCAGGGCGGGGTGAAAGTCCCCACCGGCGGTAAACATGCATCACGCATGAAGCCCGCGAGCGCTTTACCATTCTGTGGTAAAGGTCAGCAGACCCAGTGTGAATCTGGGGCCGACGGTTATAGTCCGGATGGGAGAGAATTAACTGTATCTGCATATTTGTGCTATTACGCACAATAGTGTTCTGCATACCTGAATAGGTAAATGCCTTTTATTGGCTATTTATATATTCACCATTTCTCGTATTCCTAAGACTGCCTTGATTCTGGTAACTAGTTAATAACTATTTAAGAGGTTTTTTACCATGGATCATTCGCTACTTTCTGTATTCGGTAATCCTATCGAACGTGTTGAAAACGCTATCGAGGCTTTACGCCAAGGTAAAGGTGTTCTTGTTCTCGATGATGAAGATCGTGAGAACGAAGGCGATCTAATTTTTGCAGCAGAAACCATGACCGCTGAGCAAATGGCATTTACCATTCGTTATAGCAGTGGGATCGTGTGTCTTTGTATTACTGAAGAGCGTCGTAAGTTGCTCGAATTACCGATGATGGTGGAAAATAACACCAGCCAAAACCAAACGGGTTTCACGGTAACTATCGAGGCCGCGAAAGGGGTTACAACGGGCGTTTCCGCAGCGGATCGTATCACCACTATTCGTGCTGCAATTGCAGATAACGCAGTTCCAGCCGATCTAAATCACCCAGGCCACGTTTTTCCATTACGTGGGCGTGACGGTGGGGTATTAGCACGTCGTGGCCACACTGAAGCATCTATCGACCTTGCGACTCTAGCGGGTTTCAAACCTGCCGGTGTGTTGTGTGAGTTGACTAATGATGATGGTTCTATGGCTCGTACTCCAGAAGTCGCTGCATTTGGTAAGCAGCATGGCTTGACGGTGGTGACGATTGAAGATTTAGTGCAATACCGTTTGCAGCATGAAAAGAAAGCGAGCTGATCCTCTTAGAGGAAGAGCTCTAGATAGAGGTTTTGTTAAGTTTAAATATTAATAAGCTAAGTTATTTAAATTATTAATAGTACGTTAAGCATATAGAATATCTCGAAGGCCACTGAGTTGCACACCTCGTGGCCTTTTCAATTTTTTTGATGATCATACTCATAATTAGCCCACTGTGTTTTTTGCTGAAAAGCGTATGCTGTAGGGAGAAACTAATTGAGTTGGAGTTTAATCATCATGTCGGTAAATACTTCAGTGGTAAAAAATAAGATCCCTGCCATTTTTATTGGCCATGGTAGCCCGATGAATGCGATTGAGGATAATCCTTACACTCAAGCGTGGGAAAAACTCGGTAAAGTCTTACCTCGGCCAAGCGCAATTTTGGTGATTTCAGCTCACTGGTATACGCGTGGCACTGCTGTGACTTCGATGTTAGAACCACAAACGATTCATGATTTTGGTGGTTTCCCCGAAGCCTTGTATCAAATCGAATATCCTGCCCCTGGTTCTCCTGAATTAGCTCAGCAAGTTGCATCATTATTAGCTCCTGAGCCCATTCACCTTGATGAACAAGAGTGGGGATTAGACCACGGTACATGGGAAATTTTAGTACGTATGTATCCAGAAGCCGATATCCCTGTGATCCAGCTGAGTATCGATGGTAGCAAACCTGCTACTTGGCACTATGATCTCGGAAAAAAGTTATCGGTTCTAAGAGAAGAAGGCGTACTAATTATGGGAAGTGGCAATGTTGTACATAATCTACGGGCGATGAATTGGCAAAATTCTCATGCCGAGCCGTATCCATGGGCAATATCTTTTGAAAAGTTTGTGTATGATAATCTGCAAAGTCATGAAATGCCTCATCCATTGACTAAAGGGTTGGAACGGGAGGATGGGAAATTATCGAACCCATCACCAGAGCATTACTTGCCTATTTTACCTATTTTAGGGGCTTGGGATGGGCAAGAAGAGATCAGTACACCGATTGAAGGAATTGTGTCGGCATCGTTAAGTATGCTGTCTATTCAGGTAGGATAAGTTTTTCTTCTATGGAATTGATTGATAAAAAAGCCCAAATCATATTGCTATGTTTTGGGCTGAGCTTTTAATTTTAAATACGATTAATCGATGATCGTATGTGGATAAAAGCGTGATAAGTCTTGAGTGATCAGTTCTTTATCTTCACGAATACAGATCCCCGCTGGTTGATCATTCACCAACCAGCTTCCGACTAAGGTGTAGCTACCTTCAAATTGTGGAAGTGGGTGGAACTGTTGAATAATCATACCTTCTTCGCCGTATGGGCCGTCTGCGGCTGCAATTTCCTTGCCATTTTCGATAATACGGATATTGGCACCTTCACGAGAAAATAGTGGCTTAATGACGTATTTTTCGAGTTCTGGCTGGGTTTTGCCATCTGCGAAATAAGCAGGTAGTAAATTTGGGTGATCAGGGAACATTTCCCATAACATTGGCAATAAGGCCTTGTTAGAAATGATGCTCTTCCATGCAGGCTCTAACCAGCGCACGCCAGCGTCTTGCAATTTAGTTGAGAAAATTTCTCTTAGCATAAATTCCCACGGATATAGTTTGAACAGGTTACTAATCACCTGATCTTGTGTATCCGAAAACTCACCTTTTTCACCTAGACCAATTTCGTCGATATATAAGAATTCAGTAGCAATACCCGCTTCATTGGCGCAATCTTGTAAATACTGAACGGTACCGCGATCTTCTTCTGTGTCACGGCAACAAGACATATGTAACAAGCGAAAACCATACTGATCTTTTAATTGCGTAAAGCGCTCGATCAATTGCTCTTGAATACTATTAAACTGATCAGCATTTTCAGGTAATTTCCCTGCTTCAATTTGATCTTCTAACCAGATCCATTGGAAAAATGCAGATTCATATAATGAAGTTGGAGTATCCGCGTTATTTTCTAAAAGCTTAGGTGGGTTAATACCATCGTAAGCAAGGTCAAGCCTAGAATATAACGAAGGTTGCTCGCTTTTCCATGAACTGCGAACAAATTCCCAACAATGTTTAGGGATCTGAAAACGCGCCATTAACTCATCGCTTTCAACAACACGTTCAACCACTTTTAGGCACATTTGATGCAACTGTTCGGTTGCATCTTCGATCTCTTCAATTTGTGCCATCGTGAATTGGTAATACGCGTCTTCTGACCAGTAAGGCTCACCATACATAGTATGAAATTCAAAGCCAAACTCAGAGGCTTTCTCGCGCCAGTTTGGGCGCTCTACTATAGGAACTCGTTTCATTACTTATCAACCACCCATCGAACGGGAAGAAGAAGTTGATTTTGCAGAAGAAGATGAACGTTGTGCCATCGCTTGTTTATTGACGGTGTCACCAAAACCGCCACGAGTCACGGTTGAAGTTGTTGGTGGTTTAGGTGCCATGGCGGTTTTTGGTACGCTCATTGAACGTCCACCTGCAACGGCAGGGCCATAGCTTTTACCTGAAGCGTCAACAAACTTACCGTTGGCTGGGCTCGCTGGGTTTTTCGAGCTGAATAATGGTTGTGATGCAGCGCTACCGCCCATCATACGGCCCATCATATAACCCATCATTAATGGCATCCACATACTACCGCCACTGCTTTGTGCTTGAGCAGTTTGTTCACCATTTGTTGAGCTAGTGCCTGCAAGACCCGCTTGAGCAGGGGCTTGAGTACACATAGATTCACCAAACTCAGCAATACAGTCAGCCTGAGTTTCATATTTAGGTGCAGTTTTAGCAGCTTCTTGTAGTGCATTATTGTAAGCGACGGTGCACTGTTCGGCTTGTGATGGGTTCGCTTGGCTACAATCTTGCGCGTTGGTGTACAGTGATACAGTTTCATCGCTTTCTTCACAAGCGGAAAGCATAAATACGGCACTGACTGCAACAGCCACAGGCGCTAAACGGTATGAACGCCAAGACTTACGGAAGGCGCTCTGATTAATATCTTTGGTACGCTTCATGGTCATGGTAATTACCCTGAATTTAATTAAGTAAGATGTTTTTAGATGTTAGCTCTAGGATAGGGGATAACCGCTGAAAATTAAAGCAGAAATATAGGAGAAATGAGCTGAATTTATCATTTTGATAACTTTCTGCTATTTTTTTCTAATTAGCCGGGTATTTATTGAAGAGTAAAATAATATTTTTATTTGATATCAATAAATTAGCTGCAGGTTGTTTTTTGATCTAAAACGTAGTGAACAGAGTGAGAATTCACTGAATTTGTACCATAGGCTAATGAAAAGGGGTTGTAAGCGGGCCAATTAGTACAAATTAGCAATTCTAAACGATTTACTTGGCTTCCTTCAAAAAATAACCCGCTATGTAAGCGGGCCATTATATCATTTTCAAATAAACTAAGAATTTTAGTTCATTTTTGGTGCATTGGTACTACGAATAATACTACTTGCAGAGGTTGAAATCTCTTTACCTAAATTCGCATTTAGGCGTGCAATATCGTCTTCGTTTAATGTACCACGAGCAAATTCAATATTCAGTTGGTTAATCATGTAGTCGTAACGCGCATTAGACAGATTTTGTTTCGCTTGGTATAGCGCTGTTGTTGCTGTCAATACGTCAACAATGGTACGTGTCCCTACTTGATAGCCGGCTTCCATCGCATCTAATGAGCTTTGTGCGGAAACAACGACTTGTTTGTAAGCATTAATACTACTGATTGACGATGATACGTTATTAAATGATGAGCGAACTAACTGAATCACATTGCGGTAAACGCTTTCAAGTTGTTCACTAGCACCTTGGAAACCATATTGTGCTTGTTCAACCTGAGAACTGACTGCGCCACCAGTATACAGTGGAATGCTTAAATTTAAGCCAATGCTATTTTGGCCGTTATAGCTGTTGCTCGCACTACCGCCATATGGCGTGTTATAACCGCTGCCGTGTTGGTAACTATTTGTGACTGTTGTTGATGCATCTAAGTTAACTGTTGGCATGTGGCCTGTTTCTGCTAAACGGATGTTTTCACGAGAAACATCTTGCGCTAAACGTGCGCTTAACAGGCTGAGGTTACGCTCTTCGGCTTCTTTTAGGATAGCGTTGATATCGCCCAGCTCATTAGTTTTAAAGCGGTCGATATTTAAAGAGGCGAGTTGGCTGTAGTACACGCCACTGACTTGACGCAGTTTTTCAATCGCATTTTCTAACTCGTTACGGCCTGCAACTTCTTGTGCAATAACGCTATCATAGTTTGCACGGGCGTTTTGCACGTCGGTAATGGCAACAAGACCCACGTTAAAACGTTGTGTAACTTGGTCTAATTGGCGATAAACCGCTTCTTTATTTGCTTCAATATAAGATAGCGCGTCAATCGCTTTTAAGACGTTAAAATACGCAGTTGCAGTATTTAAAATTAATTGCTGTTGACTTGTTTGATACGTGACATCAGAAATACCCGCAGTTTTTTCTTGGATAGTTAATTGACGCCATTTCGACATATCAAACACAACTTGGGTCAGTTTCAATGAAGCATTTAAACCTGTGCTTTCAGTGTTTCTTGCGTCACGGTAACCACTGCCGTAGCTAGCGCCTGCACCTAAACCTAATTGTGGCAACAATGGGCTGCGAGATTCATTAATTTTTTCAAAAGCTTGATTACGTTCAGCTAATGATTTTCTTAATTCAGGGTTACTTTCTTTGGATTTTTGGTAAACCTGTAGTAAATCTTCTGCAAAGCTATTGGTACTGAGACCCACAAAACTCATCGAAATTAAAAGGGGAAGCAGTTTCTTCATTTTGATTCCTTGATTAAACAGCAAATTAAGTTGAGTCTGTTGCCTAAAACGTACCATGCCTAACTAGGCGATAGATATTAAATTATCCGTTTTAGAGACAGTTATTAAAAACAGACACTATGTTGCTCTTTGATTTGAATAATGGCGCTTATTGTAACAGAGTATCACTTCTATTAACGGTAGCCTTTTGTGCCATTTTGTCTCAATTTATTAAACATTACCTCATCTAAGGTTAAAAAACCTCAAAAACTGTTTTAATCCACAATTATTTCCTTAAGATGGAATAATTGAGTTTGGAGAATGAAATGACAAAACAAATAGAGCAGCCAATTAAATACGGCAAAAATGATGTTGAAATTATATCCAAGCGTAAATTATTTAATGGTTTTTTTCAAATGGTTGAATATCAATTTCGTCATCGCCTCTTCGCGGGCGGATGGAGTAAAGAAATTCGCCGTGAAGTTTTTGAGCGGGGCCATGCAGGCGTGGTTTTACCCTATGATCCGAAAGCTGATAGTGTTGTTTTGATTGAACAAATTAGGTTACCTGCAATCGAAACGAGTGAAACACCTTGGTTGCTCGAAGCCGTTGCGGGAATGATAGAGCAGAACGAATCACTCGAAGAAGTTATTCGCCGTGAAGCCGTTGAGGAAGCAGGGCTGATTATTGGCCGCACTGAAAAAGCGCTAAGTTATCTTTCTAGCCCTGGCGGGACAACTGAGCGCATGCATGTATTTATCGGTGAAGCCGATAGCAGCCAAGCGAAAGGTGTGCATGGTCTCGCGTCAGAAAATGAAGATATTCGTGTACATGTGGTTAGCCGAGAACAAGCTTATCAATGGGTTGAAGATGGCACAATTGATAATGCGGCAACCGTGATAGCGATTCAATGGTTACAACTTCACTATCAAAAACTACATGAAAAGTGGATGAAATCGTTTTAAATACCGATTAATCTGGTGAAGTGTGTGCTGATTAGCAGAAAGTTAGAAAGTAAAGTTTTAAGATAGTTGTAAGTGTGTTTAGCTTTTATATAGTTGTAATGAATAGATTAGGTACTAAATAATATTTAAGGAAAAGGAATACTTTTGGACAGCCAGCTTGAAGTGACTGCAAAGAACTCTAAAATTGTGAGAATTTTACAGGTTACTGATACGCATCTTTTCGCTAATACAGAAAATACGCTTTTAGGGGTAAATACTTACAAAAGCTATCAGGCGGTACTTGATGCTATCACTGAGGAAAATCTCCCAATTGACTTAATTGTTGCGACAGGGGATTTAGTTCAAGACCAATCACCACAAGCTTATCAGCATTTTGCGGATGGCATTGCGCGTATCCCTGCTCCTTGTGTATGGCTTCCTGGTAATCATGACTACCCGCCTGCGATGGTAGAAACACTCCGAGTCGCTGGGATTTCAAGTGCTAAACAAATTTTGATTGGCGATGAATGGCAAATCTTGATGCTTGATAGCCAACTTCAAGATGTACCTCATGGCGAGCTTTCTGAACAACAATTGGAATGGATGAAAGCCAGCTTAGATGCTGAACCTGAGCGTACTACATTGATTATGCTGCATCACCACCCTCTAGCTTCGGGTTGTACTTGGCTTGATCAGCACAGCTTGAGAAATTCACATATTTTAGCTGACTACTTAAAAAACTATTCAAATGTTAAAGCGATGCTATGTGGCCATATTCATCAAGAAATGGATGAAAATTGGCACGGTATTCGGTTGTTAGCAACGCCTTCTACCTGTGTGCAGTTTAAGCCTCACTGTACTAATTTTGCGCTAGACACCGTCGCGCCAGGTTGGCGATATTTAGAATTAAGTATTAATGAACAAAACCAAAGGCATATTACAACTCGCGTTCACCGTTTAGATACAAGGGAGTTTAGCCCTGATCTTGACTCTGACGGTTATTAATTCGCTTATGTCTACTTTACTTTATATTCATGGTTTTAATAGTTCACCTCAATCCGCTAAAGCTAATAATTTAAAGCAATGGATTGATGCGAATTATCCGCATATTAATATGCTTGTACCGCAATTGCCAAATTACCCTCAGCAAGCTCAAGCCATGTTGGATGATATTATCCAACAGCATCAGCATGAAAAAATGGGGCTAGTCGGCTCTTCACTCGGTGGTTATTTTTCGCTTTGGTTTTCAGAACGTTATCAGCTTCCTGCTGTCATCGTAAACCCCGCAGTGCGTCCTTTTGATTTACTACAAGATTACTTAGGCGACAATACAAACCCATATACTCATGCACAATATGTGTTGGAAGAAAAGCATATCCATGAGCTAAAATCTTTATACATTGAAAGATTAACTTCCCCTCATCTTATTTGGTTGTTACAACAAATGGGCGATGAAGTACTTGATTATCGAGAGGCTGTTGCCTATCTTTCAAAGTGCAAACAAACTGTGGAACCTGACGGTAATCATGCCTTTATTGGTTTTGAATCTTACTTTTCTCAAATTGTTGATTTCCTACAATTGGCAGAGAAATAGTGTCAAAACGTATGAACACTGTTATTATCAACAGTAACTCACTGATTGAATAGTTCAATTAATCACCTATTACCGCAGAATGACAACATGACTCAATCTAGTTATAACGCAGAGGCCATTGAAGTCCTCAGTGGTTTAGAGCCTGTTCGCCGTCGTCCGGGGATGTATACCGACACCAGTCGACCGAACCATTTGGCTCAAGAAGTAATTGATAATAGCGTCGATGAAGCGCTTGCGGGGCACGCGAGCCACATCGAGGTTATTTTACATGACGATCAATCCCTTGAAGTCATCGATGATGGGCGCGGTATGCCTGTCGATATCCACCCTGAAATGAAAGTGTCAGCGGTTGAACTGATTTTGGGGCAACTACATGCAGGGGGAAAATTCTCCAATAAAAACTACCAATTCTCAGGTGGTTTGCATGGTGTCGGGATTTCTGTCGTCAATGCGTTATCAAAACGTATTGAAGTTACTGTTCGTCGTGATAGCCAAGTGTATCAAATTGCCTTTGAGAACGGCGATAAGGTGGAAGATTTACATGTCATAGGGACTTGTGGCAAACGTAACACAGGGACTAGCGTGCATTTTTGGCCGGATGGCAGCTATTTTGATAGCCCAAGATTTTCAGTAACACGTTTAACTCATAACTTAAAAGCCAAAGCTGTTTTATGCCCTGGCGTGAAAATCACGTTTAAGGATAAGCTCAACAATACAGAACAAAGTTGGTGTTACAGTGATGGGTTGACCGATTACCTCATGGAGTCAATTGACGGCCTTGAGGCATTGCCACCAAAACCGTTTACAGGTGAATTTTCTGGGGAAACGGAAGCCGCTCAATGGGCACTGCTTTGGTTGCCTGAAGGTGGTGAATTACTCACGGAAAGCTACGTTAACCTTATCCCTACAGCACAAGGTGGAACCCATGTTAATGGGCTTCGCCAAGGGTTGCTTGATGCTATGCGTGAGTTTTGTGAGTTCCGCAATATATTGCCTCGCGGTGTTAAGCTCTCAGCGGATGATATTTGGGAGCGCTGTACCTATGTGCTTTCTGTTAAAATGCAAGATCCACAATTTGCCGGGCAAACCAAAGAGCGCCTATCTTCTCGTCAATGTGCCGCATTTGTTTCGGGCGTGGTAAAAGATGCCTTCAGTTTATGGCTTAATCAAAACGTGCAAGTGGCTGAACAGCTTGCAGAAATGGCCATTTCTAGCGCACAACGTCGAATGCGTGCAGCGAAAAAAGTGGTGCGTAAAAAACTCACCAGTGGACCTGCATTGCCGGGTAAATTGGCCGATTGTAGCTCGCAAGATCTAAGTATGACGGAGCTGTTTCTTGTTGAAGGGGACTCCGCTGGCGGGTCTGCAAAACAAGCGCGTGACCGTGAATATCAAGCTATCATGCCGTTGCGCGGTAAAATCCTCAATACATGGGAAGTGTCTTCCGATGAGGTTTTAGCTTCCCAAGAGGTGCATGATATCTCTGTGGCTATTGGAATAGACCCTGATAGCGAAGACCTTAGCCAATTACGCTATGGGAAAATTTGCATACTTGCGGATGCGGACTCCGATGGCTTACACATTGCTACATTGCTATGTGCGCTATTTGTCCGTCATTTCCCAACACTGGTTAAAGCAGGGCATGTCTATATGGCAATGCCACCGCTATACCGCATCGATTTAGGCAAAGAAACGTTTTACGCCCTTGATGAAAGCGAAAAAAATGCTGTGCTTGACCGCCTTAGCCGCAAGCGAGGTAAACCCAATGTTCAGCGATTTAAAGGGCTGGGGGAAATGAACCCACTGCAATTACGTGAAACCACATTAGATCCAAATACTCGTCGTCTTGTACAGCTAATTATCGATGATGAAAACTACCAACAAACTCTTGCTGTGATGGACATGCTTCTGGCGAAAAAACGCTCGGAAGACCGCCGTAATTGGCTGCAAGAGAAAGGCGATATGGCTGAAATTGATGTCTAATATCCGAATTGCGATGAGAAAGGAACGAATTGAATGAGTGAAATTACTCATGATGGTGTAGAGCGTTTACCGCTACACGCCTTCACTGAAAATGCCTATCTGAACTATTCGATGTACGTCATCATGGATAGGGCATTACCATTTATTGGCGATGGGCTTAAACCTGTTCAGCGCCGTATTGTGTATGCAATGTCAGAACTTGGCTTAAGCAACACTGCGAAATATAAAAAATCAGCCAGAACTGTGGGTGATGTGTTAGGTAAATACCATCCACACGGTGATATCGCTTGTTATGAAGCGATGGTATTGATGGCACAGCCATTTTCTTACCGCTATCCGCTGGTGGATGGGCAGGGAAACTGGGGGGCACCCGATGACCCTAAATCATTCGCAGCAATGCGTTATACCGAATCACGACTATCCAAATACGCTGAAGTTTTACTCAGCGAACTTGGTCATGGCACCGTCGATTGGGTACCAAACTTTGATGGTACGCTAAACGAGCCAAAAATGTTGCCTGCGCGTTTGCCGAATATTCTGTTAAACGGTACAACAGGTATTGCCGTTGGGATGGCGACAGATATTCCACCACATAACGCCCGAGAAGTGGCTCAAGCGTTGGTTGCCTTGTTGGATAAACCTACGCTAAATCTTGATGACATCATGGCATTTGTGCCGGGACCTGATTTCCCAACAGAAGCAGAAATTATTTCTTCCCGTGATGATATCCGTAAGATTTATCAAAATGGACGCGGTTCTGTACGAATGCGTGCGGTGTGGGAAAAAGAAGATGGTAATGCGGTGATCACGGCATTACCTCATCAAGTTTCAGGTGCAAAAGTACTGGAACAAATTGCCAGCCAAATGCGTGCAAAAAAATTGCCGATGGTTGAAGATTTACGTGATGAATCAAACCACGAAAACCCAACTCGTTTAGTGATTGTTCCGCGCAGTAATCGTGTTGATCTTGAACAGGTCATGACACACTTATTTGCGACAACGGATTTAGAGCGTAGTTACCGCGTTAATCTTAATATGATTGGTTTAGATAACCGACCTGCGGTGAAAGGGCTTGTTGAGATCTTAAATGAGTGGATTGCTTACCGTCGCCAAACTGTGCGTAACCGCTTAAATCATCGGTTAGAAAAAGTATTAAGACGCTTACATATTTTAGATGGTTTATTAATCGCCTACCTGAATATTGATGAAGTCATTGAAATTATTCGTACAGAAGATGAACCGAAAGCGGTTTTAATGTCACGTTTTAGTATCAGTGATACCCAAGCTGAAGCTATTTTAGAGCTAAAATTACGCCATTTAGCCAAGCTTGAAGAAATGAAAATTCGTGGCGAGCAAGATGAATTAGCCAAAGAGCGTGATGAATTACAAGCGATCCTTGGGTCTGAAAGACGTTTAAATACGTTGATTAAAAAAGAGATTCAAGCCGACGCCAAAGATTACGGTGATGACCGTCGCTCCCCATTGCATGAACGCGAAGAAGCGAAAGCCATGAGCGAACATGAGATTTTACCATCAGAACCGATTACCGTTGTGCTTTCTGATATGGGGTGGGTGCGTAGTGCTAAAGGGCATGATATCGAGCCGACTAACCTGAACTATAAAGCGGGAGATGGCTTTAAAGGGGCAGCGCGAGGCAAGTCAAATCAAGCAGCCGTGTTCCTTGATACCACAGGGCGCAGTTATTCTGTTGACCCGCTGGAGTTGCCATCTGCACGCAGTCAGGGTGAGCCTTTAACCGGTAAGTTAACCTTGCCACCTGGCGCAACCATTGAACATGTGTTAATGGCGCCTGACGAACAAAAATATTTAATGGCTTCGGATGCAGGTTACGGTTTTATTTGTACCTTCAATGATTTAGTCACTAAAAATAAAACAGGTAAAGCCTTAATTTCTTTACCTGAAAATGCAAAAGTATTGGCGCCAATTGAGTTGCATAATGAGCAAGAAGATTTGCTGTTGGCAATTACCAAAGCAGGGCGTATGTTAATATTCCCTGTGGCAGATCTACCTCAGCTTTCGAAAGGTAAAGGGAATAAAATTATCAATATTGCCGGTGCGCAAGCGGCAACTGGCGATGATTTATTGACTTGGTTGATGATTTTGCCTGTGGGGGCATCAATGACCTTGCATTTTGGTAAGCGGAAGCTGAAGTTTAAAGCAGAAGACTTGCAAAAATACCGCTCAGAACGAGGTCGTAAAGGGACGTCGTTACCGCGCGGAATGCACAATATTGAGCGTATTGATATTGAGCCAGTAGAGTCTAAATAATTAACAAAGAACAAACCTTATAAACCTTTTTTAGTATGAACTTCAAAAGGTTTATAAGTAGATAATATTCATCATGGGGCTGAAAAGCTTCTTACAATTTGGGGTTAGTATGTTAGCGCTTATTAGAGCGATCATTGTTATTATTTATACGATTGCGGTGTGTGTAGGGGGCGGGATTTACTGCCTATTTAGCCCACGCAACCCAAAACACGTAATGACATTTGGTCACATGTTCGGGCGGTTATCAGTCGTTTTTGGGATTAACGTCATAAATCGCGTACCTGAGAAAGCGAAGAGCTATGGCCCGAGTATTTATATTGGTAATCACCAAAACAATTACGACATGGTGACCATGTCAAATGGGGTGTTACCAAGAACGGTGACTGTGGGTAAAAAAAGCTTGGTTTATATACCTTTTTTTGGCTTTTTGTATTGGATCACGGGTAATATTTTAATCGACCGCGCTAATCGCTCTAAAGCCCATAACACAATTACGCAAGTTGCTGACCAGATTAAAAAACGTAAAATTTCGGTATGGATGTTCCCTGAAGGGACTCGCAGTCGTGGCCGTGGTTTGCTGCCATTTAAAACGGGTGCGTTTCATGCCGCGATCGCCGCAGGGGTACCGATTGTGCCTGTTTGCGTTTCGAGCACACAAGGTAAAATTAAGCTAAACCGTTGGAATAATGGTACCGTTATTATTGAAATGCTAGACCCTATCGATACATCGCTCTATAGCCGTGAGCAAGTTAGGGAATTATCTGAGCATTGCCATGCTTTAATGGAAGCAAAAATTAAAGCGCTCGATCTTGAGGTTGAAGAGATGGCAAAACAAGGTAAATAGCCTAATCGATTGAATTTACTTTAATAATGGGCAATATGTGAATATTGCCTATTTTTTTAGATTTAACATAGCATAAATTGACTTTATTGTTTCCTACCTGTCTTATTTCCTTTTTTAATTACTTACCCCTACTATTTATAATCTTATTAATTATATTTTTACACATTTGCTAGATATTTTTAGAATTTAACCTTTTTTCGCGATATCATGGCTCACAAATTATTATGGCCTTAAATTGTTGCATCTAAGTAGTTATATTACTAGCGCCAAACTGAAATTAGCCATCTCATTGGCTGAAAATTTATAATATTAAATAATAAAATGCGCTGGAATTTTGTTTAGCGGAGAATTTATGTCATTCAATCGATGCCAAACCCTGATAGCGGCAGGGATGGCTCTATGTATGTCCTATGCGCCTATTTATGCAAGTGCAGAAGGGGCGACAGCTTTACCTGTGCCACCGTTATTAGAATCACGGTCGGGACAGCCATTATTTTTAACTTTACAAAAAATTCATTGGTCTTTTGATGGAAAATATTCAGCCGATATTTGGGGGGTTAATGGTTCTTCTCCTGGGCCGACTGTCAAAGTAAAAAATGGCGATGATATTAAGCTTATCTATAGTAATCGCTTACCTGAAGCGGTTTCAATGACAATCAGTGGGTTGCAAATACCCGGTACACAAATTGGCGGCGCTGCAAGGTTAATCTCACCTAATGCAGATTGGTCTCCGGTGATCCCAATTCGCCAAAATGCGGCAACGCTTTGGTATCATGCCAATACCCAAGGAAAAATGGGTGAACAAGTCTACAATGGTTTATTGGGTATGTGGATCATTGAAGATGACGTGACGAAAAATTTGCGCTTACCGAAACACTATGGTGTTGATGATTTTCCTATCATTATTCAAGATAAGCGTTTAGATAATTTTGGTGTTCCAGAATATAAAGCAGATGAAAATGGCTTTTTAGGCGATACATTACTGGTTAACGGCGTGCAAGATCCTTATGTTGAGGTTTCTCGAGGGTGGGTTCGTTTACGGTTATTAAATGCGTCGAACTCCCGTCATTATGTGATGAAAATCAGTGATGGTCGCCCATTCTCGTTAATTGCATCTGACCAAGGTTTGCTAACCGTCCCTGTGAGTGTTCAAGAACTACCATTAGCGCCCGGTGAACGGCGAGAAGTCTTGATTGATATGGCGAAAACGCAGGAATTAACGATTACTGCGGGTGAGTCAGCTACCTTTATGGACCGTTTAAAAGGGTTGTTCGAGCCATCGAATAATTTAATTTCAACTAATGTACTAACTATCAAAGCGACAGGTTTGATGTCATTAGTAACAGATGGCTTACCAACGCAGTTAGTTGAAGATAAAACACAGGTCACATCCAGTATTACACAACGCAATATTCACCTTAATGATGGTTTTGGTATTAATAATGCGACCATTGATACAAACAGGGTTGATTTTTCAAGTCGCCAAGGTAATTGGGAGCGTTGGGCTGTGACGACAAATGAACCACAAGCGTTTCATATTGAAGGTGTGCGCTTTAAGGTACTAAATCGCAATGGCAAGCCAACACCAGCAGAAGATTATGGTTGGAAAGATACGGTATGGGTTGATAGTAGAGTTGAATTATTAGTACAAATGATGCAACCGTCCTATAACCATTTCCCATTCTTATTCTATAGCCATAATTTAGAGAAGGCGGATTTAGGCTCGGCAGGGCAAATGGTGGTTGCACCGCAAGACACCATGCAATAATAGGCATTATAACAATATTGAATATTCAAAAAGCAGGCGTTTAGCCTGCTTCAGACTGCTGACAAACATACTATGTTTGGCGGCAAGTCAAATAGGTTTTGAAAATAAACTAGGAAAATCAATTTATTGATTTTCGGCTGATAACACAAAGCGGGAAAAACCACGCTTTTATCCCGCTTTGTCAACAACCCCAAGCAGGCGTTTAGCCTGCTTTTTTGATGAGAGAGAATAAGGTTAGCTCAGCGCGACTCGAATACCGAAAGCGATTAATACCACCCCGAGAACCTTATCAACATATTTTTGCACTTTTGCTAGGCCTTTTCTTACAGGAGCGCTTTGGATTAAGAAAACTAAAATAGGCCAATAGATAACGGCTAAACCCCAAATAATAAAGGCAAACCACAGCTTCTCACCAACAGTAGAATTAATGTCTAGCACTTGGGTAAAGACCGCTAAAAAGAACAGAGTGGCTTTGGGATTTAATACATTACAGAGAAAACCTTGCATAAAGGCTTTTTTAAACGAAACTACTTCATGTTTACCCGTTGCTAAGTCAACTAAATGGCTTGATTGTGGGAGTAAACTTTTAATACCGATCCAAACCAAATAGGCCGCACCTGCATATTTTAAAATATTAAATAGCCAAGGCGTGGTGGTAATCAAAACGGCTAGGCCTGCAACGCAGTAGGACATATGCAGTGCAATAGCAACTATCACACCACACGCGCTCATCAATGCAGCAGAGCGTTGATAGCGCGCAGCATTTTTGACAATCAAAAAGAAATCAGGCCCTGGAGAGAGCATACCGAGTGCAGCGATGGTAGCAACCATAATACTCGTTTCGTACATGTTATAATCTCTTTTCCCGTTCAATGTTGGCAAATAAAAATGACCTGCTAAATACTTACATTTAGGCTGATATCAGAGGGTTCATTTTGTTTTTAAATGTTATTTTTCGTCGTAAGTTTATCAATTCGAGTATAAGTGATTCAAAGCTGTTTAAGGAAGCTTAAATTTAGTCGACGAAACAATTCTCTTTCCGTATAGTGTGCTCAATTTTTATATCTTGTTTCTAAGGTGAATAGATGAATATTAGCTTAATCGCAGCAATGGCGATCGATCAGGTTATCGGCATGGAAAAAGCGATGCCTTGGAATTTGCCGGGGGATCTCGCGTGGTTCAAACGAAATACGTTAAATAAACCGGTTATTATGGGCCGTGTTACCTATGAATCAATTGGGCGCCCATTACCACAACGTGTGAATATTGTATTAAGCAGTGCACCTGGTACTGATTCTGATGTTATTTGGGTAACGTCAATGGAAGAAGCGTTGGCTGCGGCACAAGCCGTTGAAGGTAATGATGAAGTTATGGTCATTGGTGGTGGTAAAATTTACCAGCAGTTCCTGCCACTCGCGAACAAGCTTTACTTGACGCACGTAGATGCCGAAGTTATCGGTGATACCCATTTTCCAGCTTATGAGCCTGATGAATGGGATTCTATTTTTACGGAATACCATGAAGCTGACGAAAACAATACCCATGGTTATTGTTTTGAGATCCTAACCAAAAGAGCATAATTTTGGGTTTGAATACAAAAATGGCGCTTAATGGCGCCATTTTTTTTATAACTTGCGGTTAATCATACAAAAAATTATTCTTTGCGGCTTTTTTGATATGACTTTTGTCGGTGATATTGCTTGGTTTCCCAATGGAATAGCGTTAAATCGCCTCCCCAGCAGCATCCTGTATCTAAAGCATAAACGTTATCAGGGGTGCATTTTCCTTCGAGCGATGCCCAGTGGCCAAAAAACACTGAATAGTCATCAGGAATTTTACTTTGTAGATCAAACCAAGGTTTTAGTGGAGCAGGTGCCTTTTTAGGGTTTTCCTTACAAATCATATCTAACTGCCCGTTCGGGAAACAGTAGCGCAAACGTGTTAATGCATTAGTACTAAAACGCAAACGAGCTAGCCCCATTAAGCCTTCAGACCAATTGTTTGGCATGTCGCCATACATGGAGTCGATAAATAATGGATAGGCATCACTAGACAGCACCGCTTCAACTTCCCTTGCACACATGCGTGCTGTTTCGATATCCCATTGTGGCGTTATACCTGCATGAGTCATCAAGATCTTTTTTTCTTCATCAATTTGTAATAAAGGCTGACGACGTAACCAATTGATCAGTTCGTCAAGATCAGGTGCATGTAATAACTCATCGAGGTGATCTTTGGGCTTATTACGACTGATTTTACAGTAAATCCCTAATAGATGGAGATCATGGTTACCAAGCACTAAACGCACGGCAGAACCAAGGCTTTTTACATAGCGTAAAACTTGCAGTGATTCAGTTCCACGGGCAATGAGATCGCCTGTTAACCACAATGTGTCTTTGGTTGGGTCAAAATGGACACTTTCCATCAAGTCACGGAGCTCACGATAACAACCGTGAATATCACCTACTAAATATGTCGACATAATTAATTAATCAGTGTTGGGATAGCAAGACGAAAAGCTGGGATATCAACGTGGAAACTATCCCCTTGTGTGCTTATCATCACATAATAACCTTCCATCGTACCCATTGGTGTTTCAAGGATTGCGCCACTGGTATAACGGTATTCTTTTCCTGGTGGAATAAGGGGTTGTTCACCCACGACGCCTTCACCTTGAACTTCGGTCTTATGGCCATCACTGTTAGTAATGAGCCAATAACGGCTCATTAGTTGGATAGGCTCTCGTCCTAAATTACGAATGCAGATTGTGTAAGCAAACACATATCTCGCAATATCGGGTTGAGATTGGCTTTCTATATAGACACTCTGAACTTGGATGCTTACATTTGGCTCATTAAGCATAGTGCCTCCTTCAACAGACTATTCTGAACGGTTAGAGAGATAGTTTGCCATTTTACAGTATTGTTCAACAGAAATATTTTCTGCTCGGGTGCTTAAATCAATACCCAGTTCAGTTAGCTCTTCAACACTGAATAAATCCCCTAAACTGTTACGGATCGTTTTACGGCGTTGGTTGAAAGCTTGTGTGGTAATACGACTTAAAAATTTAATATCTTTTACCGGATATGGATTTTCGCGATGAGGGATCAGCCTAACAATGGCAGAATCTACTTTTGGCGCAGGTGTAAATGCAGTCGGTGGTACTTCCAATACCGGCACCACGTTGCAATAATATTGCGCCATAACACTCAAGCGACCAAAGGCTTTGCTGCCTGGGCCTGCAACTAGGCGATTCACCACTTCTTTTTGTAACATGAAGTTCATGTCAGAAATAGAATTGGTGAATGTGAATAAGTGAAACATTAGCGGTGTGGAGATGTTGTAAGGTAAGTTACCAAAAACTCGCAGGGGTTGACCTGCTTGTTTGGCTAATTCACCAAAATCCACTGTCATTGCATCTTGCTGAATGATAGTTAATTTATCTTTTAGCTGAGGGTGAACGTGTAAACGTGCTGCAAGGTCACGGTCAAGTTCAACGACAGTCATTTTATCGATTCGGCTACCGACAGGCTCGGTTAAGGCACCTAAGCCGGGACCAATTTCTACCATGGACTGACCCGGCAGCGGGTTCATAGCATCCACGATGCTGTCGATAATAAATTGGTCAGTTAAAAAGTTCTGCCCGAAGCGTTTGCGGGCAAAATGCCCCTGATGGACTCGATTATTCATGTATTCTTAGATGTCATTTGGATAGCTAACTTTAATGCGGTGATAAAACTTCCCGCATCAGCATGACCCGTACCTGCGAGTTCAAGGGCTGTGCCATGGTCGACAGAGGTACGGATAAAAGGCAGGCCGAGAGTGATATTTACTGCTCTGCCAAAACCTTGGTATTTTAACACAGGAAGGCCCTGATCGTGATACATAGCTAACACTGCGTCTGCATGGTCTAAATACTTAGCTTGAAATAAGGTATCGGCAGGTAACGGCCCAATTAAATTAATCCCTTTTGCTCGTAGGCTTTCAAGTGCAGGCTCTATCGTATCAATTTCTTCGGTACCCATATGGCCACCTTCCCCTGCATGCGGATTTAAACCACAGACATAGATGGCTGGTTTTTCAATACCAAATTTTGTTTGTAAATCATGGTGTAAAATCGTGATGACTTCATGCAGGCTCTGTTGAGTGATGGCGGCCGACACGTCTTTGAGTGGTAGATGCGTTGTGGCTAATGCAACACGCAGTTCTTCGGTAGCTAGCATCATAACAACGCGTTCACAGCCACTTCGTTGTGCAAAGAATTCTGTGTGGCCACTGAATGACATGCCTGCATCATTAATAATCCCTTTATGTACGGGACCTGTTACAAGCGCTGAAAATTCACCATTTAAACAGCCGTCACAAGCTTTTGCTAAGCTCTCCACAACATATTGGCCATTATCAACGTTGAGTTCACCTGCTTTTGCCACCGTTGCCAACTGAACTGGTAGAACGGATAAGTGGCCTGCAGGCTGTACTTCAGTAATTGAATTGGGGGAATATTCAATTAATGTCAGAGGCAAATTGAGTGCTTTGGCACGTTGGCGTAATAAGTCAGGATCGGCGCAGGCAACCAGCTCAACAGGCCATTGCTGTTGAGCGAGCTGAATAAGTAAGTCTGGGCCAATCCCGGCAGGTTCACCGGGAGTGATGACAATAGGCTTAATTTGATTTTTCATCTGCAGATTGGCTGTCACGACCATCAACCATTTTTACGTAAGCGGAGGCACGTTGTTCTTGCATCCAGCTCTGCGCTTCTTCGTTAAATTTACGATTAAACAGCAAACGGTATGCTTGATCTTTTTGTGCCGCGTCTGTTTTATCAACGTTGCGTGTGTCTTCTAACTGAATTAAGTGCCAACCAAAATTTGATTGAACAGGTTGGCTTAATTCGCCTTTATTCAATCTCATTAACGCATCACGGAAAGCTGGGTCATAGACGTCAGGCATATTCCAACCTAATTCACCGCCTTTTAACGCACTACCCGGGTCTTCAGAATTTTCTTTTGCAGCATCTTCAAATGAGATTTTGCCTGAACGAATTTCCTGAGCAATTTGAGTTAGTTTTTGTCTTGCTTGTGCATCATCCATAATTGGAGATGACTTAATCAAGATATGGCGCGCTTTCACTTCTGTGACAGAAATAGGTTGGCTGCCACCACTGACATCGTTAACACGTAAAATATGGTAGCCGACACCGGAGCGAATTGGGCCAGCAATATCGCCTTTTTTCGCATTTTTCAGTTGTTCAGCAAAGACAACTGGTAATTCTTGCAGGCGTGACCAACCCATATTACCGCCTTTCAGCGCTTGGGGATCTGCGGAATAAGCGATAGCTAATTTACCAAAATCTCCACCTTTTTTCAGTTCATCTAAAATTTTATTTACTAACGCTTCAGCGGTTTTTAGCTGTTCTTGTGTTGGATTTTCGGCTAATGGGATCAAGATATGACTTAGGTTAACGCCCATTTCGTAATTTGCTTGTGAGCTCATTTGTTCAGCAAGCGAATCAACTTCTTGAGGTAAAATGGTAACACGGCGGCGAACTTCATTGTTACGCACTTCAGCAATCAGCATCTCTTTACGAATTTCGCTACGATATTGATTCATATTGATGCCATCTGCGGTTAAACGCTGTTGCATTTGCTGCAGTGTTAAACCGTTTTGACGAGCGATATCAGTAATAGTTGCATCCACGGCTTCATCTGGAATATTGATTTGCATTTGGCTAGCCATTTGCAAAATGATGTTATCCATAACGAGACGCTCAAGGATCTGATGACGCAGAGTTTGATCATCAGGCACCTGTTGACGTGCGTTCTGAGCATTCAGTTTTACCGTGTTGATCATATTCTGGACGTCACTTTCCAGTACAACACCGTTATTGACGACCGCAGCGACTTTATCCATTTGCTGAGGCGCAGCCAAAGCAGTGGAGCTTGCGAACATCAGTCCCAGAATAAGCGTTCTCCAATTCTTCATAATGGTCCTATAAATATTGACTTTGATTCCGCAAAAGCGGGCTAATCTCTTTTTACTCGTCATACTTCAAGTTGCAGTGTTGTTGACTGCGCTCATTCGCACTAGTCACATACTTATGTATGCTCCCAACAGCCCTCGAATTATTAGAGCAAATTTATGTTATTTTTATCAGAAAGCGCGTTGATAAGGCATAATGCCACTTTCTAACATTTTCTGGCTACCTAAACTATGATTGTTATTTAGGCCTCTAAGTTCCACATTGATTGACCATTTATTGTCATATTCACTGCTGAACTTCTCTTTTTGCCAACCAACTATCTTACGTTCATAACCAAGATTGACTGCCCAACAACAAGTATTGTATTGCAAACCAACCAGTTGGCTAGCAGGTTGCTGCTGTTTAGTATCATAATAATATGACCCTACAAAGCCCCAACGTTCGCTTAATGGCCAACTCACGACAGTACCCACTTGTGAAATACCACGTTGGTATTCAGGCAGCGTATAGGTATAGCCTCCGTTTGCCGTATCTTCACGACGGAAGGTTGCTTGAATATAATCGCGGTCAACGAAACGGTAGTTCAACTGAACTAAACGATCGGCATCTAAACGGTATTCTGCAACCGCATTCCCCATAGTGACATTACCGAGGCGGCGGTCATATTGCAAACCACCCCGTAAGCCCCAGTTATCATCAATTCGCCACATAGAGTCAGTGGCCCACAATAATGAGCCAGTGTTGCTTTTATCATCAATTGGACGATTTGAATCACCTGCACGTGGGCGTTCAAAGTAATAAATTTGACCCACGGAGAAGTTAAAGCGTTCCGCTAAAGCATCGTCATAAACACGTGTTGTAACACCTGTAGTGAACTGGTTTGCAGAGGCGATACGGTCAAGGCCACTGTAAATTCGGTCACGGAATAAACCGCTATAGTCTGACTGCAATAATGAAGAGTCAAAGTTATTGATATTGTCTTGATCTTTATACGGAATATACAAATATTGGACACGTGGTTCTAATGTTTGAACGAAATCGCTGCCTTGGAAAAGGTCTCGTTCGAAGACAACTTTTGCATCGCTTTTAAACATAGGCAGAACGCGCGTCACATTTTTTTCTAAGCTTTTATCCGTATTTGAGCGAGGGATATCTTGGTCGTAATGCGTCGCATACAGTTTGATACTGTTATTCATATTTGCCCAGCCATTAGATAATGGCAGGTTCACTTCAGGCTCAATGTGTAAGCGAGTTGCATCTGGGTTATTTTTCCCCACACTCGTAAAACGGGCAGCTTGTGCGTAAGTATGCACATCAAAGGCACCTAAATTATTTTTATAATAATTGAAGTCCACCTGTGGCTCTGCTTTATAAGCACGCTTGTTGGGGTTGTCCGCAAAAATTTGGAATTGTTTGTGAGTGACTTTCGCATTCCAGTTTGTATCTGAATAACCTGCACTGAATTTTTGCGTGGCGTAGCCATCAGTGGTGCTACCGTACTGGGAACTAAAGTCAGTAAAATAGCTAGGGTCGCTCACTTTGGTATAGTCAGAGCTAAAATTCCAGTGCCCTGCATAAGTCCCAGAATGGCGCCAGTAGAATAACCAGCGGTCATCGCTATCACGATCTTCACGCTTACCACGTTCTTTGTCTTTGATATAAGCTCGGTCATGATTTAGAAAATCAAAGGCCACGGTCCCTGTACCAGGAGCAATTAGGTAACGGAATTCATTATTTAATTTTACACCACGGTGGGTCATAAATTGAGGTGTAATCGTGGCATCGTAGTTTGGCGCAATATTCCAATAATAGGGTAATGAAAACTCTAGCCCATCGTTACTTGAATAGCTCCCAGTCGGAATTAAGAAACCGGAACGACGTTTATTACCAATTGGTAATTGCATATATGGGCTATAGAAAATAGGCACGTCACCGACTTTAAAACGTGCATGCCAAATTTCAGCGACTTCTTCTTCGCGGTCGATTATCACTTCAGAGCCAGCAACGCTCCAGCTATTATTGCCGGGTAAACAGGTCGTGAACGTGCCGTTTTCCATAATTGAATAACGGTTTTCACCACGCATTTTCATTTTTTTCGCGTCACCACGCCCCTGACGGCCTACCATCATGTAGTTACCATCATTCACATCCGTGTTTTTATTATCTAAGTTAGACCACGCAGAAGGGCCTTTTAAGATAATTTGTGGGTCATCGTAGTGAACATTTCCGGTTGCCGTGACTTCGCGCACAGGGAGTTCACCCGCTGTTTCTGTTTGGGTGAGCTTCACATTATCAGCGGTTAATGTTTGGTTCCCTTGTTGAATATCGACATTACCTTCATATTCAACAAAATTAGGGTATTCACCACGGACATCTTCAGCGGTAATGTGAATCGGCAGGTCGTTAGGGTCACCTTTTACAATCGGTTTTGTGTAAACAGGGACACCCAGCATACACTGCTGTGCAAGGTCAGCATGCGCTTGCTGACTATAAATTGCCGCCCATACCATGGTGGCGAGTAGTGTTGGATAGCTTTTTTTCATCATTAAATATGGGGTTCCGTCATCATTGGCATCGCCAGCAAACGCTCAAAGACTAACTTAGCCAACCACTTTGCGCCAGTATAATGTAAGAAACTTTACGCGCGGGTAGTTATGCATAGAGCTGAATGAATAGTATGATAATGCAAAATTGCATTTTGAGCATTGAAGAATTGAGGGATATATGCACTATTGGGGCAAAATTATTGGCGTTATACTCGCAATCGTCTCTGGATTGGGCTTTTGGGGAGCGCTAATTGGGTTAATTATTGGGCATGGTTTTGATAAAGCATCGATCCAACGTAAATTTGCAGGGAGAATGAATAAGCGAGATCGCCAAATCATTTTTTTTGCGAGTACTTTCCAAATTTTGGGGCATTTAACGAAGTCCAAAGGCCGTGTAACCGAGACAGATATTCAGCTTGCGACCAATTTAATGGACAGAATGCAATTACACGGAGAAACACGAAAAGCGGCTCAACAAGCGTTTAGAGAAGGTAAATCCCCTAACTTTCCATTACGAGATGTATTAAAACAACTACGAATGGCTTGTTATGGCCGTTTTGATTTGATTCAGATGTTTCTGGAAATTCAATTACAAGCTGCTTTTGCAGATGGACAATTACACCCAAACGAACGAAAAGTGTTGTTTATCATTGCAGAAGAGCTAGGGATTTCTAAGGTTCAGTTTGAACAGTTCTTGGATATGATCCAAAGTGGTCGCCAATTTGGCCAAGGTTACTCTCAGCAGCAATCAGGAGGGTATTATCAGCAATCGAATGGCCCAACCCTTGACGATGCTTGTAAAGTGCTTGGTGTGTCTCCCAGTGACGACCCAACAAAAATTAAGCGTGCCTATCGTAAATTAATGAGCGAACATCACCCAGATAAGTTGGTTGCGAAAGGTTTACCGCCAGAGATGATGGAGATTGCGAAGCAGAAAGCGCAATCAATCCAAGCAGCTTATGACTTAGTCAAGAAGGAGCTCGGCTTCAAATAAATTTCCCCGTCATATTTTGCGCCGCAGCGTTGTTGGCTGCGCTCGCGCACCCTAGTCACATACTACTGTATGCTCCTAGGGATTCGCTCTCTTGCCGCCTAGCTGCAACACGAACTATTTAAGGGAAATCAGGCTAACGAAGAAAAACCAAAAAATCTCGCTTTGTTGTCTTCATTCATGAACCCTAGTCACGTAGTTATCTACGCTCCTAGGGATTCGCTCTCTTGCCGCCTAGCTGCGGCACAAACCATTTAGGGTATGCTAGGGGGAGGGAAAATTAATCAAACGATCAAATAAATCTAGCATTAAAAATCCGGTGGGCAGGTAAAATGCATTGGCGTGCCATATTCAGGATGGGTGATATATAATTCCTGTGCATGTAATTGTAAGCGAGGGGCGAGCGCTTTGGCTTCATCGTGAGCATAAAAGCGATCACCAAGGATTGGGTGGCCTAAAGCTAACATATGAACTCTCAGCTGGTGAGAACGACCTGTAATCGGTGACAGTTTCACGCGAGTTGCTTGTTCTTCATATTGTAAAACTTGGTACTCAGTTTGTGCTGATTTCCCTGTTTCGAAACACACTTTTTGCTTAGGGCGGTTTGGCCAATCACAAATCAGTGGTAAATCAATCAAACCTTCTTCTTTTTCTAAATGCCCCCAAACACGAGCAATATAGACTTTTTTGGGCTCACGCTCCCTAAATTGGCGTTTAAGCTCCCGCTCAGCCTTCTTGTGTAGTGCCACAACCATGACACCACTTGTCGCCATATCTAAGCGATGTACGGATTCAGCTGCGGGAAAATCACGCTGAACACGACTCATAATGCTGTCGTGGTGCTCAGGAGCTTTCCCAGGCACAGAAAGTAGCCCACTTGGCTTATTCACCGCAATAATATGGTCATCTTGGTAGAGCACATGCAGCCAAGGTTCAACGGAGGGATGGTAAGGTTCCATCATAAGGTATATCGCTCCCAAAGCTCTTAAAATAAATTCTCCCTCTAATGAGGGAGAAATTGGTGATAATTTTAAGCTACGTTCACCATAATTTAAATAGCTAATAATAAGTGGATTGAATGGCTTAGCACCTAATACGCTTATTGATGAGTCACCACAACTAAGCGGATGGCATCTAGGCGCCACGTAGCTTGGTCGATATTGGTCATCAGTTTCTGGCGCTCTTCTTCAATGATATCAAGCTCTTCATCACGGATGTTTGGGTTGACCGCTTTAAGTGCTTCTAAACGAGAGAGCTCCAGCGTCAGTGCCTTATCCGCAGCTTCTTTTGCATTTTCTATCAATGCCTTGGCTTCTTTTTCGATCATTGGTTCAGATAAGCGTAATACCGAATGAACCTCATTTTGTACGGCATTGACCAATTTGCTCGCCATATGGCGGTTAATGGCATTTAATTGGCGGTTAAAACTTTCAAACTCAACTTGAGATGATAAGTTATTACCTTTTAAATCAATTAATAAACGTACCGGAGTTGCTGGTAAGAAACGACTAATTTGCAGGTTTTTAGGCGCTTGCGCTTCCACAACGTAAATGAGTTCAGTCAATAAGGTGCCAACAGGCAATGCTTTGTTTTTCAATAAAGAAACTGCGCAGCTGCCGGTATCGCCAGATAACACTAAATCTAAACCATTACGAATAATAGGGTGCTCCCAGCTGATAAATTGCGTGTCTTCACGGGAAAGCGCTTGCTCTCTATCAAATGTGATGGTGCAACCATCTTGAGGAAGCCCTGGGAAATCAGGTACTAACATATGGTCTGAAGGGGTTAGGATAATCAAGTTGTCACTTTTATCTTCTTGATTAATACCCACGATATCAAAAAGATTGAGTGCAAAGTTGACCAATTCGGTATCGTTATCACCTTCGCCAATTTCTTCAGCTAATTGATTACCCGACTCGCCACCGTTTGAATGCATTTCAAGTAAACGGTCACGGCCTTGTTCTAATTGTAATTTTAAGCTGTCATGTTCAGCACGGCAGGTTTTAATAAAATCATCAAAACCTTCAGTGACTGTCGGTTCAGCCATAAATTGCAGTAATGGTTGGTAGTATTTATCGTAGATAGCGCGACCTGTTGGGCAGGTATGTTCAAAGGCATCTAAGCCTTCGTGATACCAGCGGATCAACACCGATTGTGCAGTACTTTCTAAATAAGGCACATGGATGCTGATATCACGGCTTTGGCCAATACGGTCTAAACGGCCAATACGCTGTTCGAGTAAGTCTGGATTAAACGGCAGGTCGAACATCACTAATTGGTTAGCAAATTGGAAGTTACGTCCTTCAGAGCCGATTTCAGAACACAATAGCACCTGTGCCCCTTCTTCTTGAGATGCGAAATAGGCAGCCGCTCGGTCACGCTCTAATAACGATAGCCCTTCATGGAACACAGCAGCACGAATCGCTTCGCGTTCGCGTAAAACTTGTTCTAATTGTAAAGCAGTTGCGGCTTTCGCGCAGATCACTAACACTTTTTCATGGCGGTTTGCGGTCAAAAAGCCCATTAACCATTCAACACGCGGGTCAAAGTTCCACCAAGTGGCATTTTCACCTTCAAACTCTTGGTAAATTTGCTCTGGATAGAGCATCTCTTTTGCACGTGTTTCAAGGTCTTTTTTACTGCCCATAATACCCGCCACTTTAATTGCGGTTTGGTATTGGGTGGGTAAGGGCATTTTTAACGAATGCAATTCACGGCGAGGGAAGCCTTTAACACCATTGCGGGTATTTCTGAACAATAGGCGACTGGTACCGTGGCGATCCATTAACATGTTGATCAGCTCTTGGCGTGCAGCATGGCCATCTTCACTTTCAAGGTTTGCCGCTTTTAGCAGTGGTTCGATATCTTGTTCTTTGATTAGCTCGTTAAGTAAATTTTGCTGGTCATTAGTCAGTTTGTCACCCGACAGTAACAGGGAAACCGCATCAGCAACTGGACGGTAGTTTTCTTGCTCAGCAATAAAGTCTTGGTAATCATGGAAACGGCTAGGGTCAAGTAAACGCAGGCGAGCGAAGTGGCTTTCTTGGCCTAGCTGTTCTGGTGTTGCCGTTAATAGCAAAATAGACGGGATATTTTCGGCTAATGTTTCAATCACTTGATATTCGCGGCTCGGGGCAGTCTCGCTCCACTGTAAGTGGTGAGCTTCATCGACAACCATCATGTCCCAGCCAGCTTCAACTAATTGGTCAAAACGCTGCTTATTGCGGCGGACGAAATCCAGTGAACACAGAACGAGTTGCTCTGTTTCAAATGGGTTATCGCTATCATGTTGCGCTTCACTGTAACGGCTATCATCAAACAGAGAAAAGCGCAGGTTAAAGCGGCGCAGCATCTCAACGAGCCATTGGTGCTGTAAGCTATCAGGAACAATAACTAAGACACGTTCAGCACGGCCTGCCATCAATTGCTGGTGGATAATCATCCCTGCTTCAATGGTTTTACCTAAGCCCACTTCGTCAGCGAGTAATACGCGCGGGTGGTGGCGTTTTCCCACTTCATTGGCAATATGTAATTGGTGTGGGATCAAACTTGCACGAATGCCGCGTAGCCCTGTCGTTTGGTGTTTGACTTGCTCGCTTTGGAACTTGCGTGCACGAAAGCGCAAAGCAAAACGATCCATACGGTCAATTTGCCCAGCAAATAAACGGTCTTGCGGCTTATTGAATGTGAGCTTGCTGTCAAGGAACACTTCTCTAAGGCTCACACCGGTTTCTTGCGTATCTAAGCGTGTGCCGATGTAAGTCAATAATCCTTTATCTTCTTCAATGCTTTCAACTTGAAGTTGCCAGCCTTCGTGGCTGGTAATGGTATCACCTTCATTAAACATCACTCGGGTAATAGGGGCATCACTGCTAGAGTACAGGCGGTTTTCGCCACTAGCAGGGAAAAGCAGCGTTACCATACGGGCATCAATTGCCACGATGGCACCTAATCCAAGTTCGCTTTCTGTATCGCTGATCCAGCGTTGACCAAGAGTAAATGGCATAGATTTAACTTAATTCCATAAAATTGAGAGTTTATTTTTTAGATTTTTTAAGACAATTTTTATCAGTGTCTTCGCCCAGTGTTGGTGTAACTCATTAGCTAGTTACACAAGGAAGAGTTCGAATTATTTTAAAAACAGTCGTTACCTGATGATTAATTATACACATTTAATCATTCAAATTGCAGCAAAGTAAGCATCAAAGCGTTTGCTGGGCTTGTGGCCAAGACAATAAGCAATGTCTATTTGAATTATAACGGGTATTGTTGATTATCACGCATAATTTGTGTAGCCAGACGTGCGAGATACCAAAGGGGCGATATATTAATTCAACCGAGGGCTATCGTCACCTGTTAAAAAAGCATCAAAGGTGGAATAAATTTTAAAACAAAAGGGTGATTTGCCCAGTTAGCAGGGTATCAAAGTCATCTTGTAAGAAAGGTAAGATGGCATCGGCTATTGGCTTGATTTGCTTAGCGATATAATGTTCGTAATCCGGTTTTGCTGTGATGATTTCCAGCGGTTCAGGCCCCGCTTGAGTGATAATATAGTTTATCCAACCGCCATTTTGATACTGCAAAGGGCGCTGTAATTTTAAATTATAATCATCAGCGGCACGAGCGGCTCGAACGTGGGGAGGAACATTTTTTTGGTAATCAGTCAATTTTCGGCGCAGACGTTTACGGTAAACTAAACGGTCATCATATTGGCCTGAACGAATATTTTGTACATATTCACGAATATATTCACGGTAAGGTTGGCGATAAAAAATACGGGTATAGAGCTCTTTTTGGAATATTTGTGCTAAAGGTGTCCAGTCTGAGCGAATGGTCTCCAACCCTCTAAATACCATGGTGTCTTTACTCAGCCCTGCATAGCGCTTTTTACTCCCCATTTCGGCACCACGTACCGTTGGCATCAAAAATCGGCGGTAATGGGTTTCATATTCGAGCTCTAAAACACCCTCTAATTGCCACTCTTCGGCTAAATGTTTTTTCCACCAGCTATTCACGTAATCACGTAAAGAAAAACCAATTTTTTGCGCTTGTTCTTCATTGTGGGCATCACGTAACCACACAAACGTGGAGTCGGTGTCCCCATAAATAACCTGATAACCCTGTGACTCAATCAAACGTTTGGTTGTACGCATGATTTCATGGCCACGCATGGTGATTGACGCAGTTAGCCTTGGGTCAAAAAAACGACAACCTTCAGCCCCAAGTACCCCAGCAAATGCGTTCATAATAATTTTCAACGCTTGGGATAGCGGTGCATTATGTTCTTTTTTGGCTTTATCCCGTTCTTGCCAGATATGGCTGACAATATCGGGTAAACAGTGGGTTGTGCGAGAAAACCAAGCTTGGCGAAAACCGGGAATAGAATATTCAAGGTCTGGATGCGCTAATCCTTCAATCATACCCGCCGGGTCGATGAGAAAAGTTCTAATAATTGAAGGATATAGGCTTTTGTAATCCAAAACTAATACGGAGTCATATAGCCCGGGTTGGGAGTCCATGACAAAGCCCCCAGGGTTCAGTTGCATTTTATGTTCCGTAAAGTTGGGAGCGACAAATCCAAGGCGGTGTAAACGGGGAATATAAAGGTGTGAGAATGCCGCGACAGACCCGCCCATTTTATCGACAGAAAGGCCGGTTACTGTTGAACGTTCCTGCAAGAACGCCATTAAATCCGTTTTTTCAAAGATCCGATGGACTAAAATACAGTCTTGAATATTGTAATGTGCCAAAGCGGGTTTATCGTGAGCAAAGCGGCGGTTGATCTCATCCATTCGGTCATAAGGGGTATCAATCGCTTTACCTTCACCAAGTAGCGCTTGGGCGACAGACTCTAAACTAAATGAGGAAAAACTCCATGTCGCGGCTTTTAATGCATCGATACCATCAATAATTAACCGGCCTTCAGCGGCAGCAAAAAATACCCCTTGTTTAAAGCCATGCTCTCGCCATTCCAGTTTTTTGCTTTGTCGGCCAAATAATAAGGGGATGCCATAACGCTCTGCATGTTTTTGTAATACTTGTAGGTCGAATTGGATTAGGTTCCAACCGATGATGGCATCAGGGTCGTATTGGTGAAGCCATTCATTGAGTTTATGAAGTAATTGCGGGCGGCTATTCACATAAATTAAGCGATGTTCAGTGCTCAATGCCGGCCCTTGTTCTGGCCCTAACATAAATACCACGTTGTCACCGCAGCCAGACAACCCTATCGAATAGAGTTCACCATGTTGACTGGTTTCGATATCAAGGGAAACGGCTTTGACTAAAGGGCGGTAGCCTTCGCAAGGCTTTAGTTGAAACTCCCCTTGCTGATTTCGAGAAAACCAGACAGAGGCCGCGATAAAGCGTTCCATTAAATAGCGTTCACTTGGGCGAATATCGGTTTCTAATAATTCGACACCCAATTCGTTGCAACTTTTTTCAAGATTTTGCAATTGTCGATATTGGTGGCAATAAATTGCATAGACTTTTTCGCGTTTAAAATCAATTAATTCAAGGAGCCGATAGGTAATGCTGGGTTGTTCATCTAATAGATGTTTTACTTGAGGGAATTGAGACTCAGCTAAAAAGCCAATCGCTTTTTGATAGGGAACAGTGACCTTTTGAGGTTGGTTATCAGTGAGTAGCCAATAAGAGACCTCAACACCGTGGCGGGTGTCTTTCCAGTGGCGGCTAAGAATAAAGCCTCTTTCTGCTGGAGCGATAAGTTGGGTCATTAGGCTACTCGCATAAAACTCGTATAAAAATAGTTACGATAAATATACGCGAATAGTGTGAATTTATACAGTGTTAATTATTGGCAGCGGTGGTGATACTCAGTAACGCAGATGCCGCACTTTGCCCCTGTAATAGTAATTGAGTATCGCCATCGTAGGCGATTTTCCCCTCTGCAATAACCAGTGTCCGTGGGGCAATTTGCAGGGCATCATCGACATTATGGGAAACCATTAATAACGTGATTGATTTTTCCGCACAAATTTCCTTAAGTAATAACAGCATTTCTCGGCGTAATGCAGGGTCGAGAGCAGAAAAAGGCTCATCAAGCAGTAAAATTGGTTGATTGCGGATCATGCAGCGTGCCAATGCTGCGCGTTGGCGTTGTCCCCCCGACAATTGAGCCGGTAACCTATCTAAACATTCACTCAGGCTGACTCGGCTCGCCATTTGTTCAACTAGCTGAATTTGCGTTTTATTAAGGCGCAAATTGGGTTGCAGACCCAGACCAATATTTTGCCGGATAGTCAGGTGTGAAAATAAATTATTTTCTTGAAATAGCATGGAAACAGGGCGCTTAGCAGGTGGCGTGAAGGTATGGTCTTCGCCATTGAGCACAATCTTACCGCTATTGGGAAATTGAAAACCGCTAATTAAACTTAATAACGTACTTTTCCCTGCACCACTTGGCCCCATGACTGCCACAGACTCACCGGACTGAACAGAAAAATCAAATGACATTGTCAGGTTGTCGTATTGGTAATCTAACTGAGTCAATTTAATCATGATGTTTTCCTGAAATACGTTCAATCAAGCTGAATAAGCAAAAGCAAAGTAATAACAATAGCATGGCCGTAACAGCCCCATCGTTCGACCGATAAGCCCCTATTTGCTGATAAAGATAATAAGGGAGCGTGCGGAAGTTATCATTGCCAAATAACGCGACGACACCAAAATCACCAATTGAGATAACACAGGCAAATGCGAGCGCTTGGGCGATTGGTTTACGCAGTGCTTTAAGTTCAATAATTCGAAAGCGATTAAACCCTGAAATATCGAGTGATTGGCACAATGGGTTATAGCGTTCAGCGCTGTCTCGCATGGGATTTTCTAATACTTTTAACGCATAGGGGATAGCTAACAAAGCGTTTGTCATGATGACTAATGGGTAAGGGGATTCAGGTAAGCCTATCGTTTCATTAAAAAAGATAAAAAAACCTGTCGCTAGCACAATACCGGGCATGGCTAAAATAATTAACCCGCTAAGTTCTATGGCTTGCCCTAGACGAGCAGCTTGGCGTAAGCGCAATTCACGACTGCTCCATAACAACATTAAGGTGAGTGCCACACAGACGGTGCCCGCACACAGTGCAATAAACACCGAGGTTGCAGTGGCTTGCCATAAGGCTGATTGCTGCAGTACCGCCCAGAGTTGCCCATTCAAGCCATCAAAAATAACAGCGAACAGCGGGGGCAGTAGCAATAACATGGCAGCGATAATGAGCAGCAGATCACGAATACGACGAAATGCGTTATCAGCGGGATCAACCCATTGCGCTTGTTGGCTAAACCCCACTGAAAATACACTATTTACTCTATGGCAGATAAACATTAAACCGACACAGAAAAACAGCTGGATGAGCGCCAAAAGGGTGGCTCGTCCTAAATCAAAATCATAATTAAGTGCTTGGTAAATAGCCAATTCGATGGTGGTTGCTGCCGGGCCACCTCCCAGAGCGAGAACCGTCGCAAAGCTGGCAAAGCACAGCATGAAAATTAATGCGGCAGTGGGTAATATTTGTCGCCGTAAATAGGGCCATTCTAAAATAGTGAATTGCTGCCACTCATTAAACCTCAGTTGTGCTGCAATCTGCCGTTGCTCAATAGCGATATTCTCTAAAGATTGCAATAGCATACGTGTTGCCAGTGGCATGTTAAAAAATACATGCGCTAACAAAATGCCTTTTAGGCCATAAGGTGAAAAGGTGTAATCAAGCCCTAGTAATTGACAAAGTTTAGCTAGCCAACCCGTCTGCCCGTAAACCGATAAAATACCAAATACGGCAACTAACACCGGAAGAACCAATGTCATTGCACATAGGCGTAAAAATAGAGTTCGCCCAAAAAAACGACGGCGATACAGTGCTCTTGCGAGAAAAATAGCAGGGATCACAGAAAAAATAGCAGATAAAAAAGCCTGCCAGAAAGTAAAACCAATTACATGCCACAAATAGCTATCGCTGATAATGTCAGCCACTGAGATTTCAGGTGCAAAAAACCACAGCGCACCAAAACTAATGAGTGCAACCGTAATCAGTAAACCGGAGGCCAACGCCCCCGGTAGTAAAGACAAATTAATCAGCGACTGACGGCGGCTTGCCATAAACGAGTCCAGTTTTGGCGTTCTTTTGCAACTTCTTGAGAACTAAATTGTAAGGCTTTTTCAGGTAGAGGTAACTGGTTGTATACCTCAGGTAAGGGAATATCAATGACCGGATACATCCAGTTAGTCGTTGGCAAGGTGTTTTGGAAATCAGGTGTTAAGACAAACTGTAGGAATTGCTTGGCGAGCTCCGGTTGTGGGCTATTTTTCAGCCTTGCAGCCACTTCAACTTGCATATAGTGACCCTCATTAAATAATGCCGCTGCATAGTTATCTTTTTGGTCATTAAGCATTTGGTAGCCCGGTGATGAGGTGTAACTGAGTACAAAATCACCTTCTCCTTTTAAGAACAGGCCATAAGCTTCACTCCAACCTTTAGTGACGGTAAGTGTTTTGCCTGCCATTTTTTGCCATGCATCCGCAGACTTGTCGCCATACAGTTTTTCAATCCATAGCATTAAGCCAAGCCCCGGAGTGCTGGTGCGAGGATCTTGGTAAATAATTTTCCAATTATTATCACTATTTAATAATGCATCCATACTTGCTGGGGGGTGTTTAATTTTATTAGTGTCATATATAAATGCAAAGTAACCATAGTCATAAGGAATGAAGGTTGAGCTATCCCACGAAATAGGCAGTTTCAATGCAGTGGTATCAATGTCAGCGGGGGCAAACAGGCCTGTTTTTTCAGCAGAATCTAATAAATTATTATCTAACCCTAAAATCACATCTGCTTTGCTTTTTTTCCCTTCCATTCTGAGTCTGTTTAGCAGCGCTACGCCATCTCCCAGCGCCACTATTTTTAACTCGCAATCGCACTGCGCTTCGAAATTCTTTTTAATTTGAGGGCCAGGGCCCCACTCTGCTGCAAAGGAATCATAGGTATAAACAGTAAGCGTTGGTTTATCAGCCCATGCTAATTGACTTAAACTGAGTGCACTAAAGGTAAAAATCGATGCTATAATTTTGTTTTTAAACATGCTTTTTCCTGCGCTAAAAGATAGTGACACAGGATTTGAGGAGAAACCGGTGCAGATATGCAGACGGTGGCTCAAATCCCTACGCCGGTATTAACCGGATCAGGTTCTACGGGTTAGTTCTCAGCCTAAATAAATTCGGCACCCCGTTGAGATGTTCACTATTGTAGTGACTTCAGACATATCTGCAAACTGTATTGATATAGGTTTACCAGTTTAGGTATGTGTGAAACAATTAGGCATCTTTCAAATTTGGTTATTGAGGTAGTCTGTGATTGATGATGATGGCTACCGCCCGAATGTAGGAATTGTAATTTGTAATCGGCAAGGGCAAGTTTTATGGGCCCGCCGCTATGGTCAGCACTCATGGCAGTTTCCTCAAGGAGGCATCAATCCCGGGGAATCGCCGGAACAGGCGATGTATCGTGAGCTATACGAAGAAGTCGGGCTACAGCGTAAGGATGTCAGGTTATTGGCATCTACCCGTAATTGGTTACGTTACAAATTACCCAAGCGTTTGGTGCGTTGGGATACAAAACCTGTTTGTATTGGGCAGAAACAGCGTTGGTTTTTACTTCAACTTCAATGCAATGATGCCGATATAAACGTGCAGCGCAGTAAATCGCCAGAATTTGATGGCTGGCGATGGGTCAGTTATTGGTATCCTGTTAGGCAGGTGGTTTCTTTTAAACGTGAAGTTTATCGGCGTGTTATGAAGGAATTTGCCCCTGTTGTTATGCCTCTGCAGGAACAAAAATTACCACAACGACCCACTTTTAATAACCGTAGGCGTGGAGCAAAGTAGCCTATGTTGATGCGTTTACGTGAAATTGTCGAAAAAGTTGCAATGGCGACAAGTTTGACTGATGCGCTAGAAGTGTTGGTGAATGAGACTTGCAAAGCAATGCGAACAGACGTTTGTTCCATTTATTTAGCTGATCACCCTCGCCAATGCTATTACTTAATGGCAACCCGCGGGTTAAAAAAACCTAGCGGGATTGCTATTCGCCTAGGGTTTGATGAAGGTGTCGTGGGTGCCGTCGGGCGCCAATCTGAGATGCTCAATCTAGCCGATATTCGTGAACATCCTCAATATAAATTCCTGCCTCAGCTTAAAGAAGAACAGTTAAGAGCTTTCTTAGGTGTCCCCGTGGTCTATCGCCGCCAATTATTAGGCGTGCTGGTGGTACAGCAGCGGGAAAAACGACTGTTTAATGAAACCGAAGAATCTTTCATGGTCACGTTGTCGATGCAACTCGCTGTGATCTTGTCACAAGCTCAGGCAAAAGGTATTTTTGGGCAATATCGACAAAATAGAATTAAAGCTATCCCTGTATCTCAGGGAATTTCAATGGCTTATGGGTGGCAAGATAGCTCCCAACCCTCTTTAGATAGTATTTTCCAAGCCAGTACCATTGATATCGACAAAGAAAAGCAACGCCTTGTCACTGCCCTCGAAAGTGCTACTGCGGAATGTCGTCGTATTAGTAAACGTTTTATGGCTAGCTCTGCAAAAGAAAGTGCAGCAATATTTGATCTCTATAATCATCTACTTAGCGACCCTCAGCTAAAAAAACACCTATTTGCTGCCATTAATGACAACGCAACCGCTGAATGGGCGGTTAAAACGGTCATTGAAAATTATGTAGAGCAGTTTTCTCGCCTTCGTGACCTCTATTTAAGAGAAAGAGGGGCTGACTTAAAAGCCTTGGGGCAACGTTTATTATTTCATCTTGATGATTCACTGACCGCAAATGAACAGTGGCCAGAGCGTTTTATTTTAGTTGCTGATGAATTAAGCGCTAGCGTATTGGCTGAGTTACCTATTGAGCAACTTGCTGGTGTGGTCGTGCGTGACGGAGCAACACATTCTCATTCTGCGATTTTAATCAGAGCCATGGGGATCCCTGCAATTATGGGGGCAGATATTGAGCCTTCGCTGTTACATAATCGCCATTTAATATTGGACGGCTATCGTGGTGAGCTCTTTATTGAACCTGAGAACTTAATTGTTCAGGAATACCAGCAAATTATTGAAGAAGAAAATGTCATTAGTCGCTTAGCAGAAGGGACTCTTGGGCAAGATGCAACACTTAAAGGTGGCGAACACGTTCATATTTACCTTAATGCGGGTTTAAGTCCGCGTTACGAGCAACAAATTAACACAGGGGTTGACGGTGTTGGCTTGTATCGTACTGAACTGCCTTTTATGCTGCACAATGGTTTTCCCTCGGAAGATGAGCAGAAACAGCTCTATAAGGAAGTTTTACAACTCTTCCCAACCAAACCGGTTGTGTTAAGAACCCTTGATATAGGAGCTGATAAACAGCTGCCATACATGCCAATTAGCGAAGAAAACCCAAGCTTAGGCTGGCGTGGTATTCGTATTATGTTAGACCAGCCCGAGATTTTTTTGATTCAGCTAAGGGCGATGTTACGGGCGAATATGTTTTCAGGTAATTTACGTATTTTATTACCGATGGTGACTAGTGTTAATGAGATAGACGAAGCCATTTTGTTGGTTAAAAGAGCAAGAGACGAAGTGAGTATTTTATTAAAAATGCCCGTTGAGATGCCCCAAATTGGTATTATGCTTGAAGTTCCTTCTTTGCTATTTTTATTACCAGAGATAAAAAAACGCGTTGATTTTATCTCTATTGGGACTAATGACTTTACACAATATTTACTTGCTGTTGACCGTAATAACACCCATGTAGCGGCACTATATGATAATCTTCACCCCTCAGTTGTGCGCTTTTTAGCAAAAGTAAGTGAAGAGTGCCAACGCCTTCAGCTCCCTGTCAGTGTTTGTGGGGAAATGGCAGGGCAGCCACTTAGCGCAATGGTATTAATTGCTCTAGGGTATCGCTCCTTAAGTATGAGTGGGCGTAGTGTTCCTCGCATGAAATATTTAATCCGCCAGCTTGACCCAGTCTTGATGTCGCAGTTAGTACCGAAATTATTGGCTGCGGAAACGAGTGATAGTGTCAGGCTAGAGGCGAGTGAATTTATGGAGCAACACCATTTAGGCGGTTTTGTACGTGGTGGGATTTAACTTACAACAAGATGTAATTAGTTAAGATGTAAGTAGTTAATTTGGTTTAGTTCGAAAAATATCAAGTATAAATGACTATACTTTTTGTTGTATGCTTCAGGGGACTTCACACATTGAAGTCTGTTGAATACGTAATAGTCGACGAGTAGTTGGCTTAATGATTAAAAAGTGGGGAACAATGAGTAACAACTACTTAGCATTTCCAGAAATAGATCCTGTTATGTTCTCGATTGGGCCAGTATCGTTACACTGGTATGGCTTTATGTACCTTGTTGGCTTTGTTTTTGCCCTTTGGCTAGCAGGACGTCGCGCTGCAAAACCCAATAGTGGCTGGACAAAAAATGAAGTAGAAAACTTGCTGTACGTTGGCTTTGTTGGCGTATTCATCGGTGGTCGGTTAGGTTACGTTTTCTTTTATAATCTCCCTGTTTTTCTTGACGATCCTTTATATCTATTTAAGGTTTGGGATGGTGGTATGTCCTTCCATGGCGGCCTAATCGGTGTGATATGTGCCATGATGTGGTTTGCTCACCGTACTCGCCGTCGTTTCTTGCAAGTATCTGACTTTGTTGCACCATTAATTCCATTTGGCCTAGGTATGGGTCGTATTGGTAACTTTATTAATGGGGAGCTATGGGGACGAGTAACACTCGATACGCCATGGGCATTTTTATTCCCTCATTCACGCAGTGAAGATATTCAACTTGCCGCCCAGGACCCTTCGCTATTACCCATATTAGAGCAATACGGTGTGCTACCAAGACACCCATCACAGCTTTATGAAATGTTCTTAGAGGGGATTGTTCTGTTCCTTATCTTGAACTTATTTGTGCGTAAACCTCGCCCAATGGGGAGTGTTTCCGGGCTATTCTTGATTGGCTATGGTGCATTTAGGATTATTGTTGAATTCTTTAGGCAGCCAGACGCACAGCTTGGTTTATTTGGTGGTATTAGTATGGGGCAAATTCTGTCAATACCGATGATTATTATTGGAATTCTAATGATTGTTTGGGCTTACAAATATGGTAAAAATGTGCCGGCCCATAAGCCACTAAAAGAGCCTAAAAAGAGTTAATAAGTACAATTACTGGGGCTAACTTAGTCTGCGGAATATAACTATTTTGTAAATAAAGCAATGAAGTACAACAAGACAAAGGTTAGCCACTTAAGTTATTTTTTTAAAAGAGAGTCACTATGAAGCCGTATCTTGATTTATGCCAACGTATTATTGATGAAGGGCAATGGGTTGAAAACAAACGAACAGGAGTTCGTTGTTTAACCGTTATTAACGCTGACCTTGAATATGATGTTGGTAATAATCAATTCCCCTTGATTACGACTCGTAAAAGTTTTTATAAAGCAGCAATAGCAGAGCTTCTTGGCTACCTTCGCGGCTATGATAACGCAGCCCAGTTCCGTGAAATTGGTTGTAATACCTGGAATGCGAATGCAAACGAAAACCAAGCATGGCTGAATAACCCCCATCGTAAAGGTGAAGATGACATGGGGCGCGTCTATGGCGTTCAAGGGCGCTCATGGCAACGTCCAGACGGTACGCACTTAGACCAATTAAAAAAAGTCGTCAATAACTTAAAAAATGGAATTGATGACCGTGCTGAAATCATCACTTTTTATAACCCGGGTGAATTTGAAATGGGCTGTTTGCGTCCCTGCATGCATACTCATACTTTTTCACTATTAGGTGATACACTACATTTAACATCTTATCAGCGTAGTTGTGATGTTCCGCTTGGCCTAAATTTCAATCAAGTACAATGCTTTGTTCTACTTGCTCTAATGGCTCGCATTACAGGGCATAAAGCCGGTAAGGCTTATCATAAAATTGTGAATGCGCACATTTATGAAAACCAATTGCCTTTGATGCGTGATGTCCAGCTGAAACGTGAGCCTTTTGCTTCCCCTTCATTGGTTATTAACCCCAAAATTAAGTCATTAGAAGACCTCGAAACATGGGTAACTTCAGATGATTTTACCCTCGAAGGGTACCAGTGCCATGAAGCTATCAAGTATCCATTTACTGTTTGATTAGCGAATATATTTTTTACTAAGATGGTTTTATCTAAAAGCCATCTTAGTCTTGTTTTTTACATCTCACTATTTCCCCCTTTATTGATTCCATCACTCCTCATTGATTCCATCGCCCTTGATAAATTTTATCTTGGCTCATAAGTAATTTACTTTCTTGTATTTACTTTGAATTAACTATTTTTTTGCGAAGCGCTTCGCAGACCGAGTTGTATTTATATGAATCTCTTTATTTTGTTGCGAAACGTTATGCAGTTTGCAATGACAATCCTCGCTATACCGGTTTTTTTTGGCAATCTCTGTCTTGCGTATGAAAAAGTGAGGTCACAACAAGATGAAAGTTGAATCAAATACAACACAGCGTGGTTTCACCTTAATTGAAATTCTGATTGTTCTATTTATCTGTTCTTTGGTCATGTTGTCTGGTTTATATCAATGGCAGCAGCAGGTAGAAAGGCAGCGATTAATCGACGCAGCTAGGCAAGTATCAGAGTTTATTTATAGTCAAATGACGGAAGGTGTCTATTTAAATAGGTACCAAATATTATCGGTTAAAGTTGGGGTAGGTGATTGGCAGCTGATTGTTAAAGATGCAAATAACAAGCAAGAGGTTGGCAAACTGACAGCAGAAAGGCATCGAGGAATAGAGCTCTGGAAAGCGAGCCGGACGTCAATTCAGCTGTATGGGAAGCAGGGGACTATTCGTGCTTTCAGTATAGGGCTAAAAAATCAGCATGAGCAGATCACAATTTATATCTCTTCATTAGGCCGCATTAGAAGCTGTAGTCATAAAAAAATGACTGGAGTGCCTAAATGCTGAACTCCTTAAATCACGATAAATTTAAAAAACAGCGAGGCTTTACACTGATTGAAATGTTGATGGCAATGGCAATCAGTAGCATTGTCTGTGTATCAGCGATGAGTGTCATCCCTACATTATTTAAACAAACCTACCGAGCTTACATTCAATATCAAATAGACAAAGATATAAGGCAGACATTAATAAACATGGAAAAAGATTTTAGAAGGATTGGTTACTGCGGTAGCTTAGATTGTGGAAAAGAGCCTTTAAAAATTACATCTAAGTTTTTAAGCCGAGGAAATAATTCATGCATTATTTTTGCCTATGACCAAGATTTATCGGGTAAGTGGGAGGACATTAAATCTAAGTCGATAGAGTCTGATTATTTTGGGTATCGGTTAAACAATGAAAAATTAGAGTCTAATCGAAATGTCAGAGATTGCGATGGAACGCGTTGGCAATCGCTATTTGATGAGAAGCTAATCAAAGTTAAAACATTAGCATTTGGTTGGCAGGAAAATACCCAATTACTTGAAATGAAAATAAATCTTAAGACAGATTTGTTGCCCAACCAAACGTTTAATTACCAAATAGCAGTCTTGGTTAGAAACTTATGAAGAATATAGCGCAACAACAGGGAAATGCCTCTCTACTTATGGTTATTATTTTTATCACAATAGGCTCATTATTGATTAAATCTGTGCATTTTTTCCAAGAGCGGGCTCGGGATGATCTGCGTAAGGAAATTAAATATTTCGATACTTTTAATAAAGCAGAATCAGCTCTTTCATGGGGGGCGACATTGCAATGGGATAGTAAACAGAGAGGGTTAAAGAATTGGGTTTGCCAGAAAGAGAAAACTCAACAGTGGAAAAGCTGCTTAAAACATTATAAAGGGGCGACTTTTTTGCTGTCGGGACAAAGCCATTATCGTCTAGGAAATGATATTAAAGTTTATCGATGGATGGTATTAGATGCAAATAAGCAACAGCTTTTTCCCCGTAAAAATGGGTGGTTAGATTATTGCCCAGTGGTAAAAAAAGGGTTTTGCTAGTGAAAATAGAACAGCAAGGATTCGCATTAATAGAGGCAATGATTGGCGTGGTTATTTTTGCTATTTCATTGGTAGCTTTGGTAAACTATTCGCAATATATCATATTGAATTTTAATCAATTGTATATGAATTCTTCAGCGGTTAGGGGATTGCATAGTACATTAGAAAAGAGCGCAATGTTAACAGCATCAATATCTGGGGAGAAAAATTCTGCCATGGACCCAGATTTGCGTTACCCTGAATGGAAAATACAAGCAACTCGTTTACCGCAGGCCGATAATTGTACTGAGTTAGTGGTATCGTTAACAATAAAAAAACAACCATTTTCATTAAGTCGTTGGTATTGCTCAACAGGAGAGCACTATGTTTCAAGTGTATCATTCTAATCAATTAGATTTATTAAAAGATCTAATGACTCATTTAATGAAAAATGAACCACTTTCTCACCCTTTTGAGCAAGAAATAATTTTAGTACAAAGTCCTGGGATGTCACAGTGGCTGCAAATCGAACTTGCTAAACAGTTTGGTATTGCTGCAAATATTAACTATCCCTTACCGGCAACATTTATTTGGGACATGTTTAGGCGAGTCTTACCGGATATTCCAAAAGAAAGTGCTTATACCAAACAAGCAATGACATGGAAACTCATGACAATACTGCCAACAGTCATTGACGAGGACGAATTTGAACCTTTAAGGCATTATCTTCAAGAGGATGCAGATAAACGTAAACTTCATCAGCTTGCTGGTAGGGTTGCCGATTTATTTGACCAATATTTAGTTTATCGCCCACAATGGGTCGAAGTATGGCAAAGGAATGAACTAGTAGAGGGGCTAAGTGAAAATCAACTGTGGCAAAAACGTTTGTGGCAATGCCTTGTTGATTATTCAAATGAATTAAAACAGCCGCCTTGGCACCGTGCTAATTTATATCAACATTTTATTGGTACATTGTCATCGACTCCTGATTTAGGAAAAATGCTGCCTAAACGTATTTTTATTTGCGGTATTTCATCACTCCCGCCTGTTTATCTACAAGCTCTCAATGCAATAGCAGAGCATACAGATGTTCACTTAATGTTCACTAACCCCTGTCGTTATTATTGGGGAGACATTCAGAGTGCGTCATTTTTAGCTAGATTACAGCAAAGAAAGCTGCGACATTATCTTGATAAACATGAAATTTCTCGCTTCAAATTTGAAGGACAGGTTCCTGATTTATTTAATGAAAATGGTGAGCAGGACATTGCCAATCCACTGCTTGCATCGTGGGGGAGGCTTGGCAGGGACAATTTATATTTTATTTCTCAAATCGATAGCGCTAATGAAATATCAGCCTATGTTGATACTGAACGAGTCAATTTATTAGAGAATGTCCAGCAAGATATTTTAGATCTTGAAAACCACGCTCAATTAGGGACAACAATAGAAAATTATGAAACGAGTCTTGGTAAACGACCGATCAGTGAGCTAGATGATTCGATAACATTCCATTTGTGTCATAGCGCACAGAGAGAAGTTGAAATATTACAAGATCATTTGCTTTCTCTGTTTGAGGAAGACCCATCGCTAACACCGCGTGATGTGATAGTCATGGTTGCAGATATTGACAGCTATGCACCGTATATTCAGGCTGTTTTCGGTAATACTACATCAACTCGATATATCCCCTTTTCAATTTCAGATAGGAAAGCACTACAAGCTCATCCCATTTTACAAGCATTTATTATGCTACTTGACTTACCTCAGAGCCGTTTTTCAACGGAGCAAGTTCTCAGCCTACTTGAAGTTTCTGCATTTTCTCAACGTTTTGGTATTGATGAAAGTGAATTAGGCTTATTACGCCGCTGGGTTAATGAATCAGGGATCCGCTGGGGGCTTGATGACGATAATGTACGTTCTTTCGCTTTACCAGTGATAGGGCAAAATACATGGGAATTCGGTTTAAGTAGGATGTTGCTTGGCTATGCAATGGATAGCAGAAATGGACCGTGGAGTGGTATTTTACCTTATGATGAATGTAGTGGTTTAGCGGCTCAACTAGCTGGGAAATTAGCATTATTAATCAACACACTTAGAGAATGGCGTTCTTTACTAGCACAAGAACGTCCACTTGAAGAGTGGAAAGAGCTTTGCCAACAACTACTTAATAGCTGTTTTATGGTTGATGGAGAAACTGAACTCGTTCTCGCACTATTGACGGAACAGTGGCATCAAATCGTTGATAATGCGATAACTTCAGGATATGAAGAACAAGTGCCATTGCGTTTAATTCGTGATGAGCTTTCAGTTCGTTTTGATGATGAAAAGATTAGTCAACGTTTCTTGGCGGGGGCTGTTAATTTTTGTACGTTGATGCCAATGCGTTCAGTGCCATTTAAGGTTGTGTGTTTATTGGGAATGAATGATGGGGCTTACCCGCGAAATATACCACCTTTAGGGTTTGATTTGATGGCTGAAAAGCCTGTTCGTGGAGATAGAAAACGCCGGGACGACGATAGATATCTATTCTTAGAAGCATTGAATTCAGCATCTAAACAACTGTATGTTAGCTATATTGGGCTTTCTATTCGTGATAATCAGCCTTGTAATCCATCGGTATTAGTGACTGAATTAATTGACTATATTTGCCAAAGTTTTTGTCTAATTGGCGATGAAACCTTGAACATAGATAAAAGTGCGAAACGATTAAGGGGACATCTGGTCATTCAACATAATAGAGTCCCATTCGCAAAAGAAAATTTCTTACCAGAAACGCCTTATCAGAGCTTCGCGAGTGAGTGGTTACCTGCCGCAAAAACAACAAATAAAGTTGATGAGCCATTTTGTTCAGTACTTGAAATACGAGAACCTATTACTGAAATTTCGTTAGAACAATTATTACGTTTTTATCGTCATCCGATTAGGGCATTTTTTCAACAGCGTTTGAAAGTGCATTTCTCTATTGAAGAAACTGAACTGCCAGAAGAAGAACCGTTTAACTTAGGTCGGTTACAACGATATAAAATTAATGATCAAATTTTAAATTTACTTGTCAAAGATAAAAGTATTGAGCCTTTTTATTCTGCTTTAAAGGCATCGGGTCAGCTGCCAGCCAGACAATTTGGTCAACTTTTCTGGGAACAGCAGTTGAATGAGATATCGCCATTAGCTGAAAAAGTTAAAGAATATGATATGCAGCTATTTGATTATCCATTTGATTTTCAGTTAAATGGGGTCAAAATTACAGGTGTACTGAAAAATGCTCATGAAACAGGAATAGTACGCTATCGTCCGGCTTACTTAACTGCTAATGATGGGGTGCAGCTATGGGTGGAGCATTTGCTATTTAACTCGCAAATAGGTGAAGGGGAAAGCCTTGCACTAGGAAGAGATAATAGTATTTGGCAGTTTTCCGCTATTAGCAAAGAAGATGCATTGGCTTATCTACAAGATTTAGTTGTAGGCTATTGCGAAGGGTTTAATTCCCCACTAATTCTTCTTTCTCAAAGTGGTTGGAGTTGGGTTAAGGCTTGTTTTGATAAAAAGACAAAAGAGTACGATTTTTCGAGCGAAGAAATTCAACAAAAAGCATTATCTGCTTTGCTCCAAAGCTTACAAGGAAGTCAGATGCAAAAAGGCGAGATGGAAGACGACTATGTGTCAAGAGTTTGCAGAAGCATTGATGATGCGATGATTAAATCTTTGTTATCAAACACTCAACGGTTTTTATTACCGATGACAAAATACTTGAAATGACAGGAGAGCACCAAAGGATGCAATATTTATCCAAAAATATCGCTCATCTATTTTTATTACTGATAATTTTTTTCGGTGGCCAAGCGGTTGCAGCACAACCACTTTGGCAAGTTTTGCCTGAAACAGTAAATAAAAGTGAAAGTGACCCTAGGGAATACAAAGCCATCAAACTCAGTAATGATATGACGGTTTTATTAGTATCAGATACCAAAGCAACAAAATCATTGGCTGCTGTATCTATACCTGTTGGTAGTATTGAAAACCCAAGTAGCCAGTTAGGGTTGGCCCATTATTTAGAGCATATGGTTTTAATGGGATCCAAAAAGTACCCAGAGCCAAGTAGTTTCTCTGAATTTTTGCAAAAACACGGTGGTAGCCATAATGCAAGTACCGCTTCTCATCGTACTGCTTATTACTTTGAAGTTGAAAATGGAGCACTAAAAGAAGCGACGGATAGGCTTGCAGATGCATTAGCTGAGCCACTTTTAGACCCGATTAATGCGGACAGAGAACGTAATGCAGTTAATGCAGAACTTACAATGGCACGCTCTCGTGACGGGATGCGTATATGGCAAGTACGTTCTGAAACATTGAACCCATTACACCCGAACTCACGCTTTTCTGGGGGGAATTTAGAGACTCTGAAAGATAAACCTAATAGCAAACTACAAGATGAGCTCGTGGGTTTTTATAAGCAGTATTATTCTGCAAACCTAATGAATGCAGTGCTTTACGGCGACCAATCTATTGAGTCATTAGCGAATATTGCACAGGAAACATTTGGGCGTATACCTAATTTTAATGCCACTGTTCCGGCTGTTAATACCCCTGCGGTAACGGATAATGAAAAAGGCATTATTATTCATTATGTGCCAGCTCAACCACAAAAAGCCATACAAATTGAATTTAGCATTAAAAATAATATGGCAGATTTTCGCAGTAAAAGTGACAACTATATTAGTTACTTAATTGGTAATAGAAGCCCAGGAACATTGGCGGATTGGTTAATATCGCAAGGGCTTGCTGAAGGTATCAGCGCCTCTGCCACTCCAAATTTAGATAGAAACTATGGCTCATTCTCTATTTATGTCACGCTGACAGATAAAGGGTTACAGGAAAGAGACGAAATTATCGCGGCTATCTTTTCTTATATTGAGTTAATTAAGAATGATGGAGTTAATAAAAGCTACTTTGATGAAATAGCAAAAGTTCTTAATTTATCATTTCGTTATGGTTCAATTGTCAGGGACATGAACTACATTGAATGGTTATCAGACCAAATGATTGATGTTCCAGTTAATCATGTTCTTGACTCAGATTACATTGCTGATAAGTATGATCCTGAAGCGATTAAACAGCGTTTATCAGAGCTCACTGCGCAAGAGGCGAGAATTTGGTTTATTAGTCCAAATGAACCGAATAACAAAAAAGCCTACTTTGTTGATGCACCGTATCAAGTTAATAAAATCACAGCAAAACAATTTAAAACCTGGGCAAGTTTAGAATCTAAAATGAATTTTAAATTGCCTGCTTTAAACCCGTATATTGCTGATAATTTATCACTAATTAAAACTGATAAGGCTTATAAACACCCCGAGTTCATCTATCAAGATGGCAATACACGTGTGTTATATATGCCAAGTCAATATTTTGCAGATGAGCCAAAGGCGAGTATCACCTTATCATTACGTTCTAACCAAGGTGACAAAGACGCTAAGCAACAAGTCACGGGCTCTTTATTACAATATATCGCTTCATTGAAAATGGATGAACTGCAATATCAGGCATCTGTAGCTGGCATGTCTGTCTCTGTTTCTCAGGGAATCGGTCTGCAATTAAATGCTAGTGGTTACACCCAACATTTACCTGAACTCTTTTTATCCATGACAAAGCTATACCTGAATTTTGAGCCAACGGAACAAGAGTTAGCTCAAGCGAAGTCTTGGTATAAAGAGCAAATTGAAGTTGCTAATAATGCGAAAGCTTATGAGCTGGCCATGCAACCGCTTCAGCGTATTAATAGTGTGCCTTATTTTGAGCAAGAACAGCGTTTAGCCGAGCTAGATAAAATTTCATTGCAGGACATCACTAACTACCGTGAAATGGTAGTTAAAAGTGCCGCATTACAAGCGCTGGTCTTTGGTAATATGACTGAATCGCAAAGCATTAAAACTATTAAAGATGCACAGCAATTATTAAAGAGCGAAGGTACCAATTGGTGGCGTGGTGACATTGTCGTTATTGACAAAAATTACCTAGCAGATTTCCACAAACAGGGGAATAGCTCAGATAACGCACTTGCTGAAATCTTTATCCCAGACGGTTATAGCCGCATTGATGGTGCAGTATTATCAGGTATTCTTTCTAAAGTGATTCAGCCTTGGTTTTATGACCAATTAAGAACCAATGAGCAACTTGGTTACGCAGTATTTGCTTTTAAAGCAGGGCTGGGGGATCAGTGGGGAATGGGCTTTTTAATTCAAAGTAATGCTAAAACCCCGAGTTACTTAAATACTCGTTACCAACAATTTTATCTTCAAGCATTAGAGAAACTGAAAAAACTACCGATAGATGAGTTTAATCAATATAAACAATCTATTATCACAGAGATGAACCAACCACCTCAAACATTCTATGAGGAAGTAGGCCGTTACTCATCTGATTTTTCTAGAAATATTTTCAGTTTTGATACACGTGAAAAAGTTATTGCAACTTTAGGGACCGCAACGAAAGAACAAGTCATCGAGTATTATGAAAATGCGGTTATAAAGCACAAAGGATTAGCAGTTAGCTCCCAAGTTATAGGCCAAGGAGTTGATACTAAGGTGGGGTATGCTCATCTGAAAGATTGGGTGCTTTACTCGACAGCTTCTCAGTTGCAAAAGATTTTACCAATAAAGGAAGATGCTGAGTGAATAAAGTGCAGGTAGAGTCCCAATTACTGAATGTTTTTTCATTGCCTCTGTGTGGACAGCGGTTAATTGAAGCATCTGCAGGAACGGGTAAAACATACACAATTGGTATACTTTATCTGCGGCTTTTACTAGGTTTGGGAGGCGTTAATGCGTTTCCTAGGCCGTTAAGTGTTGAAGAGATTTTAGTTGTGACATTTACTGAGGCTGCGACGAATGAGTTACGGGGACGTATTCGTCAACGTATTCATGACATGCGCTTAGTTTGCTTAAGAAATGGTGTTGGTTTCGAGTCGCAGCCTGAGTACCTTGAATTATTAGCCGAGCTTTCGGGGGAGTCCCAAAGAAAATTCGCTGCGCAATGGTTACAGGCAGCGGAAAGGCAAATGGATGAAGCCGCGATATATACTATCCATGGTTTTTGCCAAAGAATGCTAGTTCATAATGCATTTGAGTCGGGAGTATTGTTCGAACAAACAATGATTCAAGATGAATCTCCGATTCAAAAACAAGCCTGTGCAGACTTTTGGCGCCGTCATTTTTATCCTCTGAATTACTCCATGACAAAAGTTATTCAGTCACTGTGGAATAGTCCCGAAGCATTGCTTTCGGAGATTAAACCTTTCTTACAGGGTGATATTCCTTTAATTATTAACCAACCGAAACAAGTAGAAACTCTAGAAGAACGGCATCAGCGGCTAATCTTGTTAATTGAGTCAGTTAAAACGGCATGGTTAGAAAATTCAGCGGATTTTGAGAAGCTCATCGCTGAGTCAGATGTTGATAAACGAAGTTATAGTACTCGTTTTCTACCCGCATGGTTGATAAAAATTGGCGAATGGGCTCAAGAAGAAACAGAAGATTATCTGCTGCCTAAAGATCTTGAACGCTTCTCACAAACGGTACTACATAAAAAATCAAAAAGTGGCTCAGGGCCAGAGCATGTTGTTTTCCAAAGAATAGATGAGCTACTTTCTCAATCATTAACCCTAAAAGATCTAATTATTCCACTGGCAATTTCAGAGGTGAGGTCAGCGATTAGTTTTGAAAAACATAACCGTGGTGAAATGGGATTTGATGATTTATTGACCCGTTTAGATAGTGCTCTTGCTCAAGAGAGTGGAAAGTTTTTAGCTCAAGCTATCAGCCAACGTTTTCCCGTTGCGATGATAGATGAATTTCAAGACACGGATGCACAGCAGTATCGTATTTTCCAAAGAATTTATCGAGAAGTTAATGACAGCGCATTACTTTTTATTGGCGACCCTAAACAAGCTATTTATGCTTTTCGAGGCGCTGACATTTTCACTTACATTGAAGCAAAAAATGAAGTTAGCGCTCACTATACATTAGAGACTAATTATCGCTCATCACAAAATATGGTTGAAGCTATTAATCATCTATTTAGCCATTGTCAGTCACCTTTTATTTTTGAACAAATTCCTTTTCAACCCGTTAATTTCGCTAAGCAAAATAGCGGTAGAAAACTTATCCATAATGGTGAAGAAGTCAACGCGCTTACATTTTGGAAAATGGAAGAAGAAGGTGTCTCCGTTGCTGAATATGAGCAAGCAACAGCTTCACAATGTGCAGTACAAATCGCACAATACTTGCAAGGTGGCTTGCAAGGTAGTAGCTATTTTGACAATAAAGGAACGCATACTCCTGTCGAAGCTTCGGATATTACTGTGTTGGTGCGCAGTCGGCGCGAAGCCGTATTAATTCGTGATGCTTTAAATCGGTTAAATATCCCTTCGGTGTTTCAATCTAATCGGGAGAGTGTATTTTCAACGTCAGAAGCTAGGGATTTATTGTGGTTACTACAGGCAGTTTTAACACCTGAAAAAGAACGTGTTTTGCGCAGTGCATTGGCGACAGGAATATTGGGTTTAACCGCTAAACAAATTGATGACCTAAACCATGATGAAAGGTCGTGGGAAAAAATTGTAGATGAATTTGCTCGTTATGCCGTGGTGTGGCAAAAACGAGGCGTGCTCCCCATGCTTAGAATGGTCATGGCGCAGAGGCAAATTGCAGAAACATTATTATCAGGCACCAACGGAGAGCGTCGCTTGATGGATGTGATGCATATTGGTGAATTACTGCAAGAAATGTCATTACAACTTGAAGGTGAGCACACACTAATCCGTTGGTTAGCGCAACAAATAGCCCATCCTGATCATCAATCTGACGCACAGCAAATGCGTCTTGAAAGTGATAAACATTTGGTGCAGATCAGTACCATACATAAATCTAAAGGCCTTGAATACAAAATTGTATGGCTGCCTTTTGCGAGCAATTTTTTACCTCAATCTAAAGGCTTATATCACGACAGAACAGATTATGGGGTACGGCTAGATTTAAATGATAGCGAAGAAAATGTCGCTTTAGCTGACGAAGAACGCTTGGCAGAAGACCTACGTTTATTATATGTGGCACTCACAAGGGCTATTTATCACTGTAGTGTCGGTATTGCACCATTAATTAAAGGTAACAGGAAAAAAAGTGGTGAAACCGATTTACACTTATCTGCATTGGGTTACGTTATCCAAAAAGGGCAAGCTGGTGATTACCAACTCTTAAACGAGATGTTGGCTGAAATTAGCAATGACGTTATTGATGTTGCAGTGATTAATCAACCTAAGTCGGAACGCGTATTATTAGAACAAAATGATCGTGTAAACTTATCCGCAAGAGCAGTGACTCGTCATTTTAATGACCACTGGCGTGTTACTAGCTATTCGGGGTTAAGTTACGGTTCAAGCCATACTGAAGCAGAAGAATCAGTTTCAGCATTGCAATTTGCGAATTCATTATCCCCGAATATGGATATTGAGGCTAGTGTTGATGTAGAGCAGCAGGAAGACGAGTCTTTGACCCTAACTCCTCATCAATTTCCTAAAGGTGCGTCACCAGGAACATTTTTACATAGCTTAATGGAAGAGATTGATTTTAGTGAACCAGTTTCTCAAGAATGGTTGGCTGAAAAACTTGAATCCTCAGGGTTCGACTTACAGTGGGCACCAATGCTGCAAGAATGGCTACACGCAATTGTACATGCACCACTATCAGAAGACGGGTTATGTTTATCTGCTTTACGGCCTCAAGACCAATTAGATGAGATGCAGTTTTATCTGCCTATTGAGTCAATGTTGAGTGCAGGCCATTTAGATAAAATAACACATCAATATGATCCATTATCACAACGTTGTCCTCCACTAAGTTTTGAGAAGGTTCAGGGAATTTTAAAAGGGTTTATTGACCTCACCTTTTACTGGAAAGGTAAATTTTACCTCCTTGATTATAAGTCAAATTATCTAGGGGAAGACGCTAGCTTTTATACTCAAGAAGCGATGGCTGAAGCGATGATAGACCACCGCTATGATTTGCAGTATCAACTATATTCGTTGGCGTTACATCGTTACCTAAAGCAAAGAATGCCTAATTATGATTATGAAACCCATTTTGGGGGTGTCTATTATTTATTTCTAAGGGGGGTAGATGATGTTAACTCCAGTAACGGTATTTTCTTTTATCGCCCTATAGAAGCGTTTATTGAAGCGTTAGATAGCTTATTTAAAAATGTTCAACAAGGGGAACCCGCTTAATGAAATCCCTATTTAATCAGGCTATTGAGCTACGTATCTTTACACCTCTTGATGTGCAATTTGCTTACAGTATTTCTGATGATAAGCACCCGATAGTGCTTATGATTGCCGCACTTCTTAGCGCAGAAACTATGGCTGGGCACGTTTGCTTAGCATTGGCAGATGTTATACCTGAAAAGTTATTTGCAGGAAGGCATCCTGAATTAGCCGCTGAATTTTGGCAAAAAATGGGAGAGCCGAGCGAACAAGTACTTTATCAAACGCTCAAACAAGCAAATGCAGTGTCGCTATCAACAGAAAACCAGATCTCGCCTTTAATACTTTCAGGGGAATACTTATATTTTCAACGGATGTGGCAATATGAGCAATATGTTGCAAAGTTTTTCTCTAACACATCAATAGAAAAGCAAAATAATGCCCAAATCAAGGAAGTACTAGATAATTTATTTCCTACTACTGATGATATTGATTGGCAAAAAATTGCAGCAGCAGTTGCCGTAACCAGCAAGGTGTCAATCATATCAGGGGGGCCAGGGACGGGAAAAACAACAACGGTTGCACGTATCCTTGCCGCATTAATTAAGCTTGAAACCAAACTTCACCACAAAATTAGAATAGAGCTGGCTGCTCCAACTGGTAAGGCGGCAGCTAGGTTGACGGAATCTCTTGGTGAAGCGATGAAAAAGATGCCTTTAACCGATGAAGAACGCGCTGTTTTGCCTAATCATGCAAAAACATTACACCGTTTATTAGGGGCTCAACCTGAAAGTCAGCAGTTTCGTTATAACCGAGACAACCGTTTATCTCTTGATGTACTCATTGTTGATGAAGCCTCAATGGTAGATTTACCCATGATGAGTAAATTACTTGAGTCACTGCCTGAAAATGCAAAATTAATATTTCTAGGTGATAAAGATCAACTTGCTTCTGTCGAAGCGGGTGCTGTGTTAGGGGATATTTGTCAGTTTGCTGATAACGGTTATAGTGTGGAAAGGGCATCTCAACTTTCGGCGCTAACAGGATATTCAGTTGCAGCTTATGCATCACCAAACGGCCCAATTATTCGTGATAACCTATGTTTATTGCGTAAAAGCTACCGTTTTTCTGCAGACTCAGGGATTGGCCAACTCGCTTTTGCTGTAAATGAAGGGAATGTTTCTCGAGTTCAACAATTACTAAATCAACAACGTCCAGATGTGCATAGTTATATTCAAGAAACAGCGGATGATTACGCGAAAATTTTATTAGATGCCGCTGAAAATTATAAGGAATATCTACTTGCGGTTAAAGATAAAGAAGATCCTGAGCAAGTTCTGAAAAAATTTAACCAATATCGGTTACTAACGGCTCTGCGGGAAGGGCCTTTTGGCGTTATTGGCCTTAACGATAAATTAGAAAAATTATTTCATAGGCAAGGGATAATAAACCGCCCATATAATTTATTGAATAAACACTATGCAGGCCGACCAATTATGATTAGTCGTAATGATAGCCCATTAGGACTTTTTAATGGGGATATAGGCATCATTTTACCAGATGAAGAAAATGCACTGAGAGCCTATTTCCAATTTCCAGATGGGTCTATTCGTGGAGTACAACCTAACCGGCTTCCACAGCATGAAACAGCTTATGCAATGACCGTTCATAAATCACAAGGTTCGGAGTTTGCTCATACCGCATTGGTTTTACCAAATGTATATTCTCCAGTGATGACACGTGAGCTTGTGTATACAGCGATAACTCGAGCTAAAAAAGAGCTATCTCTTTACGGTAGCCCAAAAGTATTACGTCGAGCCGTTGAAACGCCAACTAAGCGACGGAGCGGTTTAGCGACCCAATTAATGTAACTAACTTATTTGTAAGTTACGTGAATAATTCACCCTAAAGTAAAGGTAATGAGATGGATAACCAGCAAGAAATGACGGCAATTACAGTAACATTAAATGCAAGGCTTGAGCCTATTAGGCGTGGTGACTTAGACGATGCATTTAATGAAGTCATGAAAAGCATGGATAAAAATATCCATGTCACAGGTGGTGGGACATTATTAGGTGATAATGGTGAAGCGCAGGAATGTGATATAGAAATAGCACTTGAAGAGGCGAGTGACGAAAATATCAGTTTAATTATTCAACTTTTTTCTTCAATGTTAGCTCCAAAAGGCTCTCGTTTATTTATTCATGGGGAAGATGTTCGAATCGATTTTGGTTCAGATGAAGGTATGGCTATTTATTTCAACGGGACAGAACTCGCGGATGACGTTTATGAAAACGGGGATATCAGTGAAGTGTTCGATATTCTAGATGATGCTGTGGAAGATATTGGAAGCATTCATGGCGTTTGGGATGGCCCGACAGAAACCGCATTCTATTTTTATGGTACATCTTTCGCTGAGATGAAAGCGGCAATCCAACCACATTTAGATTCCATTCCTTTGTGTGAGAAAGCTAGAGTTATTCAGATAGCTTAACGGCTATTCCGTAGTTTTAAAGCTACGACCCAAACTATGCATCCTTGTATAGTTTGGGGCTAAAGTCAGTGACGAAACAGTAATTATGCTTAAGACTCTAATATTCACTTATCAGCTTGGTTTTTTAGGTCTAAAATCAATATCTTAGAGCGACGCTGGTAGTTATATAAAGCCTGCTTTTTCATTGGTAACATCTCAATCTCCGCGGGGGTAAAACCACGCTCTTGAAACCAATGGATACTACGAGTTGTCAGGACAAATAGTTTATCTAAACCAAATTGTTTTGCTTGTACAGCAACACGGTGCAGTAACTCCTCTCCTCTAGATGAACTTCGGTAATCAGGATGAACAGCGACACAAGCCATTTCACCTAGTTTTTCTTCTGGGTAAGGGTAAAGCGCTGCACAAGCGATGACTAAGTTATCACGTTCAATAATGGTAAATTTATCAATTTCCATTTCTAATTGCTCACGTGAACGTCTAACTAAAATACCTTGTTGTTCTAATGGGCGAATAAGCTCTAATATTCCACCAATATCATTAATGTTTGCACGGCGGATTTGTTCCGCACTTTCCATGACGATTTGGGTACCAATACCATCACGAGAGAATAACTCTTGAATTAACGAGCCATTTTCTTGGTAGCTCAATAGGTGGCTACGGCGGACGCCTCGGCGGCAAGCTTTTGCGGCTCCGCGTAAAAAGCGCACAGTTCCTGAATAGTAATCACCTTCAGATTCAAGTTCTTGGATGCGGTTTTCTGCTTCATTTGGGAATAATTCAGACAAAATATTGCCTTCTTTGTCTGCTACACCTTGTGAGGAGCAAAAACCGATCAGTTTTTCCGCTTTCATTTTTACTGCTAATTGAGTGGCAATTTCTTCAGAGGTCAGATTAAAACTTTCCCCTGTGACTGAGACGGCAACCGGCCCAATTAGTACAATAGAACCATTATCTAATTGATTATTAATGGCTTCTTCATTAATACGACGGATCCTTCCACTGTGGCAATAATCAATACCATCGTCAACGCCCAGAGGTTGGGCAATAACGAAATTGCCACTAACCACATTAATGTGTGCGCCTTGAAGCGGGGTATTACCTAAGCTCATAGATAACCGAGCCGTGATATCTAATTGTAAAGCGCCAGAAGCTTGCTTTACATATTCAAGAGTATTCGCATCGGTGACGCGAGTATGTTTATGATAAACCGCATCATATTTATGCTCTGCTAAAATGTCCTCAATTTGAGGCCTAGCGCCATAAACGACAACAATTCTGATGCCTAAACTATGCAATAATCCTATGTCATTGACAATGCTAGGAAAATTTTCATGCGCAATCGCTTCACCACCAAGCATAATAATAAATGTTTTGCCGCGGTGGGCGTTTATATAAGGAACCGAATGGCGAAACTCATCAACCAACTCGGTGCTGCGCTCTTTCATAACAACCCTCTTAATTGAATTTTTATTCGTTAATAATGTATTTTTATTCTTTTTGTCGGTAAATATCAAGTAAAAGATGGGATAAAAAAAGTAACATTTTTATTTTTTACATTTACATATCTCTAAATTTAACTCGATATACTCTATGAAAACTAAATTGCATAAAATTGACACAGAAAGTCACTCACAAATATTTTCTCTCAGTATGATTAGGTTATACTCATGTCTGTAACTCTATAGATGCTTTGATATATTCTTAATGACAGAGTGCAAATGATTAGTTAGAGTGCGTATTTCAAGGCTAACTATTAGCATTTATCCTAAAATCACTTTATTTCTCAGTTCTAGGTTCGGAATTATTGATGAGTCACCAAGATCACAACCCATCGAAGCGTCGTTTTATTCAAGGCGCAGCAGCAGTTATGTTACTGAGCATTAGCCCATTCGGTTTTTCTGCGAGTAGCAGCGTGGTGGCTGTGCGCATTTGGCCAGCATCGAGCTATACACGAGTTACATTGGAATCTAGTACTCCATTGAAGTACCGTCAGTTTGTGCTTAATAACCCTGAGCGTATTGTGGTCGATCTTGAAGGGGTGCAGTTAAATAATGTATTGAAGGATATGGGAACTCAAATTCAAACACGTGATCCCTACCTTAAACTAGTTAGAGTTGGGCAATTTGATCCGAAAACGGTTCGCTTGGTATTTGAAGTTAAAAATAAAGTCAGTCCTCAATTCTTCTCGATGGCCCCTGTTGCGGAATTTAAGCATCGCTTAGTTCTTGATTTTTATCCAGGTAAAGGCGTTGACACCAATGATGATCCTCTATTGGCATTACTTGAGGATTATAATAAAGGTGATCTTGAGGAGAGCATGCCTGCTCAAGCGAAGAAACCAGGTAAAGCAGGGACGGATCGCCCAATTATTATTATGATCGACCCAGGACATGGTGGCGAAGACCCCGGTGCGATCGGCAAATATAAAACGCGCGAAAAAGATGTGGTTTTACAGATCGCACGTCGGCTAAAAGCACTGATAGATAAAGATCCTAAAATGCGCTCCTATATGACACGCAATGAAGATGTCTTTATTCCATTAAAAGTCCGAGTGGCGAAAGCGCGTAAAATGCAGGCAGATTTATTCGTTTCAATTCATGCGGATGCATTTACTAATCGTTCAGCCCGAGGCTCTTCTGTTTTTGCACTATCGACGAAAGGCGCGACCAGTAATACGGCTCGTTACCTTGCACAAACACAAAACGAAGCGGACTTAGTGGGCGGAGTGAGTAAAAGTGGTGATGTGTATCTTGACCATACGATGTTTGATCTCGTGCAAACTGCGACAATTAATGACAGCTTGAAATTCGGTGATGAAGTACTAAAACGGATGGGGAAAGTTAACAAACTGCATAAAAACAGAGTTGACCAAGCCGGTTTCGCGGTACTTAAAGCACCTGAGATCCCATCGATTCTAGTCGAAACCGCTTTTATTAGTAATTTGGAAGAAGAGAAGAAATTAAAAACAGCAAAATTCCAACAGCAAATGGCAGAATCCATTTTTGAAGGAGTAAAAGCTTATTTCCGTAACGGTGGTGCATTAGCGATCCGCAACTAGTTAATTTAAAAAGATTAAGAAAGGTGATAAACGTATGTGGATCGCCTTTTTTATTTTTCAGTTATGATTAAAAATAGAATTTTTATAGTGATATTAAAAAGGTGATGGGGGACCAGAAAGGGGACTCAAAAGAATTGGTTGCGGGGGCTGGATTTGAACCAACGACCTTCGGGTTATGAGCCCGACGAGCTACCATGCTGCTCCACCCCGCGACTGAAGAGGTAAAAAATTGGTTGCGGGAGCTGGATTTGAACCAACGACCTTCGGGTTATGAGCCCGACGAGCTACCATGCTGCTCCATCCCGCGACTGAATTTTTACGACTTTATACTGCAGATTTTTTGTTACTTTACTGATTTAATCAGTAATTGGTTGCGGGGGCTGGATTTGAACCAACGACCTTCGGGTTATGAGCCCGACGAGCTACCATGCTGCTCCACCCCGCGTCCGATGCGGGCACTATACTCGGGATGAGATCTGATGCAAGTTTTTTCGTGTTTTTTTTTCAAAATTTAGCATTTACCGAACAAAATTTGTTCTGTCTGGCTGTTTTTTACACTTTGATGAGTTGGTGAAGGAAAATAACCACTCTAAATATATTTACACGTTTCATTCCCTAATTGGGTTTGCTATTGTGCGCTTCATATTGGATTGTTGGATTTATCTGGGTGGTAGAGCATGAATATAGGGCTAACAAAAATCGTCAATAAACAAACAGTAAAAAAGTGGTTAGTAACCAGTGTATTTCTTTCCTTATTAGCTGGGTGCCAAACCCATCCAACGGATAAAGGCCAACAATATAAAGATGGTCGCTTAGTTCAAGATTTACAGAAAGTAAATCAAGTGAATGTACAGGGACGACCAATCAATGCACCAGATTTTAATCAGCAGGTTAATGAAATCAAAAATGCATCACCACGGTTGTTTAAAAGTAACAATGATGCTTACCATGCCATAGAAAACTGGTTGATGGCGGGAGGAGATCCGGCTCAATTGGCAAATTTCAATTTAACGGCTTTCCAAATGGAAGGTGCCGATAATTATGGAAACGTGCAATTTACAGGATATTACACACCTGTGATTGAGGCCCGTCGTATGGCACAAGGTGAATTTCGTTATCCGTTATACGGTATGCCCCCAAAAGGAAAGAAGCGTTTACCTAGCCGAGCCGCGATTTATAACGGTGCCCTGAGTGATAATTTAATTTTAGCTTATAGTAATTCACCCGTTGAAAATTTTATGATGGAAGTTCAGGGAAGTGGCTATGTTGATTTTGGGGATGGTAGCCCTTTGAATTTCTTTGGTTATGCAGGTAAAAATGGCCATGCGTACAAAAGTATCGGAAAAGTGCTGGTAGACCGCGGTGAGGTTCCTCTTAGCCAAATGTCATTACAAGCTATCCATGATTGGACGGACCAGCATAGCGAGCAAGAAGTTCGCCAGCTTTTAGAAGAAAACCCGTCATTTGTCTTTTTTAAACCGCAATCATTTGTCCCTGTTAGAGGCGCAAGTGCGGTTCCTTTAATTGCTAAAGCATCCGTTGCATCAGATAAAACCCTCATTCCACCGGGTACAGCTTTGCTCGCAGAAATCCCTGTATTAGATAATAACGGGAAATTTACGGGGCAGTATGAAATGCGTATGATGATAGCCTTGGATGTCGGTGGTGCAATTAAAGGGCATCATTTTGATATTTACCACGGTATAGGTCATGACGCTGGGAAAATGGCCGGTTTTTATAACCATTATGGGCGAGTTTGGGTGCTGAAAAAAAGCCAGCCGCTATTTGGTTCACTGTAGTCACAGATTTAACTGAGGTTGTTCGTTATTATGCAAGCTAAGCTTTCTGATGCTTGGATGCAGCGTTTTGCTGGGATCGGGCGTTTATATGGGCAACATGCTCTTCATCTTTTTGCACGTTCTCACGTTTGTGTCATTGGGGTTGGTGGGGTAGGTGTATGGGCCGCGGAGGCGCTTGCTCGTTCAGGTATTGGGTTCATCACATTGATTGATATGGATGATATCTGTGTGACTAATACTAATCGTCAATTACATGCCATCAAGTCGACGGTTGGGCAACCAAAAGTTGAGGTGATGAAAAATCGTATTTTAGAAATTAACCCTGAGTGTGTAGTGAATGTTATTGATGACTTTATTACTGTCGATAATGTCGCTCACTACCTTAGTACGGGGTTTGATTATGTTATTGATGCTATTGATAGTGTGAGGCCTAAAGCAGCGTTACTAGCGTATTGTAGGCGCTTTAAAATACCTATTATCACCATAGGGGGCGCTGGTGGGCAAATCGACCCAACAAAAATTCAAGTGGCAGACTTGGCTAAGACTATCCAAGACCCATTAGCGGCTAAGTTGCGAGAACGCTTAAAATCTGATTTTAACGTCATTAAAAACGGGAAAGGAAAGCTTGGGATTGACTGTGTTTTTTCTACCGAGCAACTTGTTTATCCACAAAGCGATGGCACGGTATGTGCGGCAAAAAGTACTGCGGATGGTTCTAAGCGTATGGACTGCGCTTCAGGCTTTGGCGCAGTTACTATGGTTACAGCGAGTTTTGGGTTTGTTGCCGTTTCACATGCACTTAAAAAAATGATAGCAAAGTCACAACGAGAAATGGAAAATCTGTAAAGCGAATGAGGCTATTGCGATAGATAGCCTCATTTAATGAATTACGCAGGTGTCATTTCATTGGCAATATTTTGAATTGCAGTAACGAGTGATTGAATACCATTTTGGCGAGACTCGCTGAGTTGCGAAGGTAAGCCGGTTTGAGCTAATAAGTGGTCAAAATCAATTTCCATGATCTCTTTTGCTGTTTTTTGCTCTACCGCGGCTAATAAAATAGCAAATAACCCTTTTACTACCCGGCCTTCACTATCCCCATAAAAATGAAATGTTTCATTATCATTGAGCCGTGCTCCGATCCAAACTCGGTTTTCACAGCCTTTAACTTCTTGAGTTTGCAGTTTTTCATCATCAGACAATACAGGCAGCTTTCTCGCAAATTGAATTAATAAACGATATTTATCTTCCCATGCTTTATGTGTGGAAAACTGTTCAACTATTTCTTGAATTTTAATCTCTGTACCGAATGGGTGCGGAGCAAGTTCATGGTTAGTCGAAGTCATTAGGCTTCCTTTATTGATTTATTCATTGAGTATAGAAAGTGAAACGGTGACTGCGTCAATAAATTTATCGACATCTTGCAGGTTGTTGTAAGGCATCATTGAGACGCGCAAGCAGCCACTTATATTTAATGCATCCATTAATGGTTGGGTGCAGTGTTGACCATAGCGTAGTGCAATATTTTGCTCGGTCAAGAGGGCTCCCAGATCACTATGATGAACATCTTTGAAGTTAAATGATAGCAAAGGAGAATGAGGCACACTATAGCTAATAAAGCCGGGAAGTGCCGATAGTTTTTTAGCTGCATATTCGGTTAATGAGCAAGTATATGTTTCTGCTAGTGTTAAATTTATCTCTTCCAGCCACTCTAGAACAGCTGAAAAGGCAATTACACCAGCAATATTCGGTGTTCCTGCTTCGAATCGTTGGGGAATAGGAGCAAGCGTAAAATTATCAAATGTGACGTGAGTCAACATCTTACCGCCACCATGCCAAGGGGTCATTTGCTCTAAAAGTTCTGTTTTGGCATAGCAAACCCCAAGCCCTGTGGGTCCATATAACTTATGTGCTGAAAATACATAGAAATCGACATTCAGCTCACTGACATTAATAGGGCTATGAACGACACCTTGTGCACCATCAACAACGACGAGAGCTCCTACTTGGTGAGCAAGTTGAGTTACTGTCTGTATATCTGGTTGATACCCAGTTACATTGGACATTTGTGTGATAGCGATAACTTTCGTTTTTTCAGATAATTTAGATTTGAGTACATCAAGGTTTAACGTCAGGTTTTTTTCAACTGGCCATTTTATAATTTTGGCACCTGTTTGTTGCGAAAGCATAATCCATGGTAATAAATTTGAATGATGTTCTATTTCACTAACAATAATTTCATCGTCAGGTTGTAATGTTGAGCGAAAATAACCTTGTGCAATTAAATTAATTGATTCTGTTGTCCCGCGTGTCCAAATAATATTTTTTTCATTTGAAGCATGAATATATTTTGCGGCACGAATTCGCCCCTGCTCATAATCACGTGTTAATTTTAGTGATTCAGGTGACTGACCTCGGTATACGGAACTGCCTGACAAGCGATAATAGTCATTTGATGCATTGATCATGGCAATAGGCTTCAGAGCCGTGGCCGCACTATCAAAAAATAGTGTTGACGAGTCTATCGCTGGGAAGGCGAGGCGAAATGTGGTAGCGCTAAAATGGTCCATGAGTATTTTCTTTTTAGTCAAAATTTCAATGTGTTTTGATTTTACTGAGTGCTGTATTAGTTGATTGTACATTTATTAGTACATTTATAGTTATTTTCTGATTAATTTAAACTTATCATTTTTCAATCTAATCATTGAAATATTCTGTTACGTTTGGTATTAATTGTTAGCAATTCTTCCAGATGTGGTTTCAAGATGATTCAGTGTTTTGCATTGCAATGCAACGCCTTTTGTTTATAAATTTATTTTTTTAAGTACTTAGTGAATAATTTTCAAGATTTATCTTAAATATCTTACTGAAAGTTTTTTCGGTACACTTGTATTTATCTATAGATATTTGTATTTATTAAGTTAAATTGCTTAAGTAAATGCCGAAATAGCATTAAAAAAAGAGTAAAAAAAAGCACCGCGCGTTGGCGGTGCACTATATAAAATCACTATGGACAGACAGGGTAAATGTACAGGAAGTGAAAAAACAGTAGCTAAAGCTACAAAGGTCTGGTTCAACCAGACAACTTGCAAACACAACATCACAACCACAAAGCCAAAAGTTTCAAAGTAACTAAACTCTGTAACTTTTCGTTCCGGCTTAGGAAGTGTGCATACTATAGGTATTTACTAGCGTATCCTCAAGGGACAAATTATAATGCTTCGGATGAAAAAAACTAATGCATAACAAGATGCCAAGTAGAAGTGATTATGTCTAAAAGATTACCGCCCCTAAATGCACTGAGAGTCTTTGACGCTGCAGCTCGTCATTTAAGTTTTACTAAGGCAGCAGAAGAATTATTTGTTACTCAAGCGGCCGTTAGCCACCAGATGAAAAGTTTGGAGGATTTCCTTGGGTTGAAATTATTTCGTCGGCGCAATCGCTCATTGTTGTTGACAGAAGAGGGACAAAGTTATTACCTTGATATTAAAGAAATTTTTTCTTCTTTGAATGAGGCGACGCGTAAGTTACAAGCAAGAAGCGCGAAGGGGGCATTAACAGTGAGTTTATCCCCAAGCTTTGCAATTCAATGGCTGGTACCAAGGCTTTCAGGCTTCAATCAAGCCTATCCAGGCATTGATGTGCGGATCCAGGCTGTAGATAGAGAAGAAGATAAATTGGCTGATGACGTTGATGTCGCTATTTTCTACGGTAAAGGTAATTGGCCTGGATTAAGAACAGATAGGCTTTATGCTGAATATTTAATGCCTGTGTGTTCGCCATCTTTATTAACTGGGGATAGCCAACTAAAAGTTCCTGAAGATCTAGCAAAACATACGTTACTTCACGATTCTTCACGAAGAGACTGGCAGGCATATGTTAAGCAACTAGAGTTACAAAATGTAGTCAATGTACAGCAAGGTCCCATTTTTAGTCATAGTGCTATGGTTATTCAAGCTGCTGTTCATGGTCAGGGGGTTGCATTAACGAATAATGTGATGGCCAAAAATGAAATTGACGCTGGGCGCTTAGTTTGCCCTTTTAGTGAGGTGTTAGTTAGTAAAAACGCATTCTACCTAGTTTGCCAAGAAAATCAGGCAGATTTAGGCAAAATAGCTGCATTTCGCCAATGGATCCTTGGGCAGGCAGCAAGTGAACAAGAGAAATTAGGCTTTATTACGGGTGACCAAGATGTGGCGCTTATTCAGTAATCAAGTATTTAAATAAAAGGTGTTACTGTGAATAGTCGTTTGATGTTAATTTTTGCTGGAATTAGTGGCTTCTTTACTGTTGCTTTTGGGGCTATTGGTTCACATGCGTTATCGTCAATTATGAGTGTCCATCAAATGGACTGGATTGAAATAGGACTGCGTTATCAAATGTTGCATACTGTAGCACTGATGGTGCTCGGGGCAATTTTATTACGTAAAATTATCCTATGGTTCTATTGGTCAGGTGTGTTTTTCTCTGTTGGGATACTTCTTTTTAGCGGTAGCCTTTATTGTATGGCACTATTGCAGGTAAAATACTTCTCTTATTTTACGCCAATAGGTGGTGTATGTTTCCTAATTGGTTGGCTGTTAGTGGTTATTGGCGCTATGCGTCTAAGGAAATCGGCGTCACGCAATGAGTAATAAAATTGCACTATATTGCCGTCCAGGCTTTGAAAAAGAATGTGCAGCAGAGATTACAGATAAAGCAGGGCAAAAAGAGATTTATGGTTTTGCTCGCGTAAAAGAAAACAGTGGTTATGTTATTTTTGAGTGCTATCAAGCAGAAGATGCAGACACACTCGCACGGACGTTGCCTTTTCGAGAATTAATTTTTGCTCGTCAAATGATTGTAATAGGGGATTTACTTAAGGACTTACCGCCTGAAGACCGTATTACTCCGATTGTAAATGCATTGAGTCAGCAAGTTGCGCGGGCAGGTGATATCCGTGTTGAAGTTGCTGATACCAACGAGTCGAAAGAGCTGCTGAAATTTTGCCGCAAGTTTACGGTACCTTTACGTAATGCATTACGTAAAGAAAAAATCTTATTGCCACTCGAAAACTTTAAGCGGCCTGTTATTCATGTATTTTTTATAGCCCCAGGTTGTTGTTATACCGGGTATTCATATACTAATAATAGTTCGAACTTCTATATGGGGATCCCAAGATTAAAATTCCCATCGGATGCTCCGAGTCGTTCAACCTTAAAACTTGAGGAAGCTTTCCATGTCTTCATTCCTTATGAAGAGTGGGAAGAGCGTCTAGCGAGCGGGATGAAAGCAGTCGACCTTGGTGCATGTCCAGGTGGATGGACTTATCAATTGGTAAAACGCAGTATGATGGTGGATGCTGTAGATAACGGCCCAATGGCAGAAAGCCTTATGGATACAGGGCAAGTTAAGCATCACCGTGAAGATGGGTTTAAATTTAAGCCTACTTCCCACAACATTACGTGGTTAGTCTGTGATATGGTTGAAAAACCCGCTAAAGTTGCTGCGTTAATGACGGATTGGCTTGCACAAGGTTGGTGCCGAGAAGCCATTTTTAACTTAAAATTGCCGATGAAAAAGCGCTATGAAGAAGTTTCACATATCTTAGAAAAGATGAAAACACAGCTCAAAGAGCAAGGCATTAATGTGTTGATTCAAGCGAAGCAGCTTTATCATGACCGTGAAGAAGTGACTGTGCACGTGATGAGGATATGGTCGGCAAATCCAATGGCACGTGAGTATTATTAATCCATAAAATCAGTCAATGAGAAGGCCACTAATTAATAAAGTGGCCTTTTTTATATTAGTTGGTTATATAACGTAGCTGATTCAAATTTCCTTGTAGCGCGATATCGGTTCTTAAAGTCGCGATATCTCGACAAATCAATGCAATTTCCTGTTGATTGATGAGTTTTTTCTGCCACTTATCTTCAAGTTTATCTAAATTAGCAAATATATTTTCAATAGAATGGTATTGCTGCAATAGGGTTGTAGCACTTTTGGGGCCAATACCTGCAACCCCAGGAACCTTACTGCTACTGATCCCTGCGAGTCCCCAATAATCAGGAAGTTGCTCAGGAGAAACACCAAATTCCTTTTCGATAAAAGGGATATCAAGCCAGCGCTTTTGAAAATAGTCGCGAATTCTTAAGTTAGGGGAAAGTAGTTGGCAATAACCTTTATCTGTGGATACGATGGTAACCGTGTGCCCTGAGCCCGCAATGCGTGTTGCTAAGGTTGCGGCTAAGTCATCAGCTTCATCCCCTTCAGACTGCCAGCAGTGAATTCCTTTTTCTTTAAATAAAGCGATTAATGCAGGGAGTTCGGCATGCAAATCTTCAGGCATCGGTTGCCGGCCAGCTTTATAATCAGGCAGTTTTTCATGACGCCAGCTTTGATGACGACCTTCTTCATCAAACACTGCAACAATGTGTGTGGCGTCTGTATGGGTGATCAACTGTGCTATTGCAGATAAACAAGTTTCTCCACACGGGCTTCCTTGCACAGCGTGGATCCGGCGTATTAAGTTTAATGCATCAATAATTAATAAATGGATCATAAATACGCCATCATTATTTATTTCACGATTTCATAGCAAGGTTCGTATGCTGTACCACCAGGTAATTTCATACGATGTTGTTCAACGAAGCCTTGTAATAACACATCCATACGCTTCATTAGCTCACTATCACCGTGAATTTTGAATGGGCCATGTTTTTCGATGGCTTTCATACCAACTTCTTTCACGTTACCAGCGACAATACCTGAGAAAGCACGACGTAAATCTGAAGCTAATTTTTCAGGCGCTTGTCCTGGGTGTAGGTTCAGTGATGCCATATTCTCATGGGTTGGTTCGAATGGATGCTGTAAATCGTGAGCAATTTTGATCGACCAGTTGAAGCTATAGGCATCACCAGTGCTACGGCGATTTTCTTTAACTTGTGGCATGCTACGTTTCATCACACGAGCAACTTCTGGTGCATCATCAATAATAATTTGGTAGTGCTTACTGGCTTCATCACCTAAAGTGTGACGAATAAAATCGTCTAATACTTCAAAGTATTCTGCACTTTCTTTTGGACCCGTTAAAATTAATGGCAGAACTTGTTCACTGTTAGCCGGATCCATCAAAATACCAAGTAAATAAAGCAACTCTTCAGCAGTACCGACACCACCTGGGAAGATTATAATCCCATGACCTAATCGAACGAATGCCTCTAAACGTTTTTCGATATCAGGCATAATGATGAGCTCGTTCACTAATGGATTTGGTGGCTCAGCCGCAATAATTGAAGGTTCAGTTAAGCCAATAAAACGGCTATTTTTGTATTGTTGTTGGGCGTGGCCAACAGCGGCACCTTTCATTGGTGCTTCCATAGCTCCAGGACCACAGCCTGTACAGATATTGAGTTCACGTAAGCCAAGTTCGTTACCGACCTTACGACCATATAGGTATTCAATTTCATTAATTGAGTGGCCGCCCCAGCAAACAATCATACTTGGGTCTTCATCAATATGCAGTGCGCGAGCATTACGTAAGATGGAGAAAATCATATTAGTGATGTGTGTGCCATTTTCGAGGTCTAGATTGAATCGCTCTTTGGCATGCGTAATTTGCGCATGTACGAATAAAATGTCACGTAATACAGCAAACAGGTTTGCTTGTAAGGTGCGGATGATTTTGCCATCAACGAAGGCTTTTTCTGGTGGCTCGATAAGTTCAAGCTTAACGCCACGCTCACGGCGTAATACGTTGATATCAAAATCTTTACTTTTTTCTAAAAGCTCTTTACTGCTATCGGTTAAGCTGCCTGAATGCAAAACGGCTAAAGAGCAATTCCTAAATAATTGGTACAAATCGCTACTGGCCGTGCGTTTTAGCATGTCAACTTCAAGTTGAGAGAGTAGATCCATAGATCCTAATGGACTGATATGAGTAATCAAGTAGTACTCCTTTACCCAATGGGTTCTTGATATGTGATTGTACTGTAAATGTATTAATTACATTTATTTTTCAACTGTATACATTTATTGCCGTGATAAACGACCTAATTCAGGCTTAAATTCTTCATTACTACGCCATGGGTTTATATCAAGCCCTCCACGGCGAGTATAGCGTGCGTAAACACTTAATTTTTCAGGTTTACACAATTGCATAATATCAGTGAAAATGCGTTCAACGCATTGTTCATGAAATTCATTATGATGGCGAAATGAAACTAAATAACGTAATAAGGCTTCGCGATCAATTTTGGGCCCACGATAGTGGATCTGCACAGAGCCCCAGTCAGGTTGATTGGTAATTAAGCAGTTTGATTTTAATAAATGGCTCACTAACGTTTCGTCGACAACCTGTTGCTGAGTACAATTCGCCAAATAGTCTCGATTAAACTCATAATTATCAATATCAATTTCTTGCTCATCAATACATTCGCCAAGTAATGGCTGGATAGGTTGATGAGAAAAATGGGCTAATTTATGAAGTGTAACGCTTACTTGGCCATTAGCACAGTGGCTTAAATCATTTTGCAAAGCGCTTCGCACATTTTCCCAAGTTTCAAAACGTGTTTGGTTAAAACTGTTTAGATAAAGCTTAAAACTTTTTGATTCAATTAAATTTTCGCTATTAGCATCAACACTAACCGAACCTATTGCTACCTGAGGAACCCCACGCTGATTTAGCCATGAAAGCTCATACATTGTCCAAATATCGGCACCGTGAAACGGAAGTGCTTTAGCGTGAATAGCTAAAGGGTCACGATTTAAACTACGAGGGACGGCTTGCAATAATGTGGCATCATACTGGTCATGGTAAGCCGTTTTCTTCCCAAGTGTTAAATTATTAAGTGCGGGATTATTTTGGTAGTGTGACATAGGGGTCCTTATACTTCATAAACTTAAAATGAGGCTAACAGGTAAAAATTGGGATATTTTCTTCATTTGCAAACTTCTGTCATAATACCATTTATCTACCACATTGACGCCTTTCTCTTTAAATAGGCTACAGAAAACACATAACTATGAATACATCACACTCTGTCGCACTACAAAATTTTACGCAGAAATATATTTCGCAATGGCACCAACAAACGGGTTTGCCTCCTGCTTCAACAGACTTATATGGTGTTCCATCTCCATGTATTGTCCGTACAGGTGAAAACTGGGTTTATTGGGAACCTCAGCCATTTCCAATAAAGGATGCGAGCTTAGACAAAGTCGCGGCAGCATTGGAGATAAATTTGCAAGGTGATATCCATGCTTTTTATACGACACAGCTTGCTGGTGATATGAAAGCCACATTTCGTGATATTACGCTGAGTTTAGTGCAGGTATGGAATGAAGATGACTTCATCCGTTTGCAAGAAAATTTAATTGGTCATTTAGTTACTCAGAAGCGTTTAAAGCTATCACCCACGCTGTTTATTGCGACTTTAGAATCAGAGATTGAAATGATTTCAATGTGTAATCTCACGGGAGAAATTATATTAGAAAAATTTGGTAGTCAGCAAAGGCGTGTACTTTCTTCGAATTTAACAAATTTTCTCGATGAACTCGTGGTTGTCATTGAACCTCAGGGGTAAGTGTTTTTAAGTGGGTTTGTGTAAGTAAATGCCTACAATTGAGCTAAGTCATTTCTTAAAAAATGTTCTTTATATTGTAATGATAATTATTTAACTTTTAATTTCATGGCGTTACTATCTGGTTTGTGATTTGTATGTGTTTTCACTATGTTATTGTTTATTTTGCTAGGTTGTTTCATTAATACATTTAATGCATTCTTATCTCGCTGGACAGGGTAAACTCGTTTAGCTTTTTATACCTTACTGCTTAGTGTAAGGTGTGAAAATTGTTTAAAACAAGGCGATGGAACGCGACTAGGTGACGGATCTATAAATTTGTTTTAATCAACAGGATGTTGAGTGACGGGAAGTCATTTGCAGGATGCGTAAATTTTAAAGTATGAGCCAGTCAGCTTCGGTTGACTGGCTTTTTTAGTTATGCGTTTATTGCAGTAGAGTGGTGAAAAAAGTATCAAAGATACGTTAATTGATTAAAAATCAATGCTCTGCTTTAATCGAATTTTCGGTTAACGAGGCAATAATATCTTGGGTCATGGTATCGCGAAGTGCTTCTCGGCGGCGAAATTCAGCACGACGCTGGCTTTTCACTGACTCTATATCTCGTACAGGTTCTTGAATAGGTAATTGGAACCAACCATCAGGTGTTTTCGTCGCACTACATTCTTGCCAAAACGTATCGTAGCTTGATTTCAAATGCTGGCTCTTAATATGGCACTGGTTTGAAATCCCTAATATTGATTTTACCTGAAAGAAGGTTGCTACTGCATAAACCGCGGACATTAATAGGTTTTTGGGCCTCATTCCGTGCATTTGCTTAGTTATCAACCTAACTTGGTCGACACTTTGTTCAGTGGAAGGGCCTTGCAAAGAGCACACGTACAATTGTCCTTCTGGGCCAAAGGAAAAACTCATTAAATAAATATCGTCACCCGTTTCATTTCTCAAGTGTAAAGTGAGGTCACCTTCCCGAGGATATTGAGAATAAATCAACGTTAACTGAGCAAATTCCCCTGATTTTAATTCAATGTTTGCCACAAGAAGCCCTTCGCGCTTTGTACAGAACATTGTCTCAATAGCTTCGGGTGTAAATGTGTTTTCAATTAAATTGAGCGTATAGCTGGCAGTTAATAATTTTTGTTTTCCATTCCAGCTTTTATGTAGGTACTTATTGATTGGGCGCTCAATGAAGTGAGGAACGCCTTCAATAACTGAAGAAAACTGAGCGCTACGGTAGTTTTGACACATAAATTGATACTGCTGATATTGTGACGAAGGTAGCTTTGTAATGCGTATTTTTCTTTTTAATTCAAAATACTTAGAGTTTAAGGCTTTCCAAACTTTACTTTCCTTGCGCCACTGTTTTAGTCTTCCCATAAATAAACCATTTTGTTGTTAATTATTTTGTAAGTTCTAAATTGATAAAACATTTAATTTTACATGTGTTATCTGCAACGAAATATAAACAAATCTTATTAAGTGAGTTGTCAGATTAATGGTGGTGATAATAACTATAGATAAGAAAAATGAATAAACTTGTATTTACTCATTTTTAACCCCATTTATTCGACAGAATTGTGATAGAAAATACCGTATATTTGCCATTGTCATCACTAAATGAGTTTAAGTATGAATATTGAACAACGTATCATTGAGAAACTTCGTCACTTAGAAGAGGAAATGAAATTAAAATCTCTTTGGGGGGAACAACCGCCTTTGCCAGATGCTTTTAACAGTGTAGAGCCTTTTTGTATAGACACGATGGAGGCGATAGAGTGGTTACAGTGGATTTTGATCCCCCGCCTGCAAATGTTAATTGAGCAAGGGGCTACGCTGCCAACTAATTTTGCGGTTGCTCCTTATTTTGAAGAAGCTTATAAACATGATGAAGAAGAACAATACACGCTAATTATTAATTATTTGCGTGAATTAGATGGATTTTTCTCAACGAAGACCCGTGGGTAATTTATTGATGTTGGAAATTATTTATCACGACGAGTATATGGTCGCAGTGAATAAGCCCGCGGGGATGCTAGTGCATCGCAGTTGGCTAGACAGTAAAGAAACCGTCTTTGTGATGCAAACATTACGGGACCAAATTGGCCAGTATGTTTATCCCATTCATCGTCTCGATAGGCCAACATCAGGTATATTGCTTTTTGCATTATCGAGTGAGGTTGCAAGGCTGTTATCGGCTCAATTTGAAAACCATCAGTTAGAAAAAGTGTATCACGCTGTTGTTCGTGGTTATTTAACCGAAGAGCAAACCATCGATTATCCGCTATTAGAAGAGTTAGATAAAATTGCGGATAAACATGCATCACGTGAGCCTGTTTTGCAGGAGTGTGTTACCCACTGTAAACCGATAGCGACAGTTGAATGTCCCATTGGTATTGGGCGGTATGAAACATCAAGATTTAGTTTAGTTGAATTAAAACCTGAAACTGGCCGTAAACATCAATTGAGAAGGCATATGTCTCACCTTCGTCACCCTATTATTGGTGATAGCAAGCATGGAGACTTACGCCAAAATAGAGGTGTGAATACGCATTTTTCAGTGTCTCGCCTGATGCTACATGCCAGCTTATTAAATTTAAACCACCCAATAACAAAAGAAAATATATCGTTGGTTGCCACATGGGATACACAATGGTTGTCATTAATTGAGCAATTTGGATGGTCAGGCAAAGTTGAAAAACTAGGGATAAACGTTATTAACTCATCAAGTTAACGATAAAATAGAGGGAAAGTTATGTCAAAAATAGGCATTTTTGTTGGAACTGTCTACGGTAACTCTTTAGCTGTTGCAGAAACAGCACAAGAAATTTTAGAGCAGCAAGGGCATGAAGTGGTTGTTTTTGATGAGCCCACCTTGAATGATTGGCAACTTTATAATTCAGGTAATGAAATTGCACTTATTGTTACCTCATCGACGGGGCAAGGGGATTTACCGGACACCATCGCTCCGTTATATAGTGAAATCAAAGATGTTGTCGGTTATCAACCTGATTTACGTTATGGCCTAATTGCTTTAGGTGATAGCAGTTATGAAAGTTTTTGTGGGGCTGGTATTCGTTTTGATGAGCTGTTATCTGAACAATCAGCGACCCGTATTGGTGATATTTTATTTATTGATGCAATTGAGGTGGATGTTCCAGAGGAGTTTGCTAAGCCTTGGGTTGAAGCGTGGGCGGGGCTGCTCTAAATGTCTGCACCGTAGTATTACCTATATTAATGATAAATATTGGCAGTGCTACGGCGCAGTAAATTAATCATTTCACCTGTAAATTATTTACGGGTCAATTTTTCTAGATCCGCTTCAATTTCTGCGATCTTATTTGAAACCACGTGTTCAAGATGGCGTAAGTCATCAAGAATTTTGTGTTTTAAATCAATATCAGTTTGATCTGTTTGGCAAATTTGGTCTAGTTCTTCGATGGCATAACGCAGGTTAGTGTTAATTTCATTAATTTCTTTGAAATTATTATTACCGTCAGCAATAGTTTTACGCTGGCGTGGATATTTGAATTTTACACTTTTAGCAAAAAACTCACCTTTATCTTTGCGAAAATAAATTTTTAAAATGTCATTATTCGCTTCTTGGCGCAAGGTGTAGCGGTCTATGTCTTGAGGGTTACTGATGCCTAAACTTTTCAAATTATCGTACATGTTAGCTCGCTTTACTGTAGAGACAGAGTCGGTGAACAAAGTGATAGTGTGAGCAGGCCGTAACAATATCGGTCTATTTCTCGTTAATAAGTTATCTATCCCATTCGTTTGGGTGATAGATAGAATGATGTTATTACACAAACAGCATCATTATAATGAAAAATAAAATAATACAGTTTTATTAGAGGTAAACGGCAAAAGCCACGGACATATTATGCGCGATTTGTAGAAATTGACAAACTTCTCTTTGCAATTAATGCGCTAATATTAAAAGGTAACACTGATATGGCCACCCGAGTTGCATACGGGGGTATGCGATTCGGGATAGCTTTGGTTTTTTAACCTAATTACAGTGGCTCACTATAAAGCTTATTATAAAAACCAGTAATAGGTTTGGCATGAAGTTTTAAACGTTTAATTACTCATCAATCGTTCTTAATAATTCATTAATGCCTACTTTACCGCGGGTTTTCTCATCGACTTTCTTGACAATGACGGCGCAATACAGGCTATAACGACCATCTTTTGATGGCAAATTACCTGAAACAACCACGGAACCTGCAGGGACTCGGCCGTAATGAATTTCACCTGTTTCACGGTCATAGATTTTGGTGCTTTGTCCTAAATAAACACCCATTGAAATGACGGAGCCTTCTTCAACAATCACCCCTTCGACCACTTCAGAACGAGCTCCAATAAAGCAATTGTCTTCAATAATCGTTGGGTTGGCTTGTAATGGCTCTAGTACACCACCGATCCCTACGCCACCAGATAAATGCACGTTTTTACCAATCTGCGCACAGGAGCCAACGGTTGCCCATGTATCTACCATTGTGCCTTCATCGACGTAAGCACCAATATTGACATATGACGGCATTAATACGCTATTTTTAGCGATATAAGCACCTTTACGAACCGCGGCAGGAGGAACAACTCGGAAACCTTCTTTCTCGAAGCGAGCTTGGTCATAATCTGCGAATTTCATTGGGACTTTATCGAAATAACGGCTTTCTGCACCGTCAATGACTTGGTTATCTTGAATGCGAAATGATAACAAAACTGCTTTTTTCAGCCATTGATGGGTAACCCAAACACCGGCAATTTTTTCAGCGACACGCAATTTTCCGCTGTCGAGTAATGCAATGGTATCTAACACGGCTTGTTTTACCGAACTTGATACGGTATTTGGTGTGATATTAGCTCGTTCTTCGAACGCTTGTTCAATGATCGCTTGTAAATGCTGCATTGATTGTATTTTCCTCTTGAATGATATAAAAGTGAACGTTCACCATGAAAATGTGATGAACGCTATATTTTATCCTTCGATTTTAGGGCTTCTGTCAACCTTTCTGATAACTCTTGTTGCATATTTTTAGTCAACGCTTTGTGTTCCTTATCAGCTAAAACAAAGAAATCTTCCACTTTTTCGCCAATTGTGGTGATGCGTGCGCCATACAGAGAAATTTCCATTTGAGCAAAAATATGACCGATGCGAGCCAATAAACCCGGTTGATCCAAGGCAAATAGCTCCATATAAGTGCGACGTTCGTTAGTGGAATGTAGGAAATTAACTTTTGTTGGCACAGTAAAGTGACGTAACTTTGACGGCAGAGTACGTGGCTTAGGCAGTGAAATTTCAGGTTGCTGAACGGCTAATAACAACATTTTTCGGATATGGTCGTATCTGTCTTTGGATAGAGGGCTACCGTTAGGTTCCAGTACGACGAAGGTATCCATGGCCATATTGTCTTTGTTGGTGAAAATTTGAGCACTGTGAATGCTTAAATTTCTGCGATCCAATTCGCCAGCGACAGCTGCAAATAAATGGGGTTTATCATGGCACCAAATAAAAATTTCTGTTCCGCCATGTTTAGGCTGCGTGCTAATTAACACTAAAGGCTGGCTCAAGTTATGGGCTAGTAAGTGCTTAGCATGCCATGCTAATTGGGATGGGGTATGACGTAAAAAATAATCCGCATGGCAGCGAGACCATAAGCTTTGCAGTTTCTCTTCATCAATTGATGATTGGCGCAGTAATGATAAAGCTTGATAACGGTGATGACGAATGCGTTCGCGTAAGTCAGGGGTACTTTGCATGCCTTGATTTAATTGGTGTTCTGTTGATAAAAATAGCTCACGAATTAAACTTTGTTTCCAGCTATTCCACAGCGTGCTATTTGTGGCACAAATGTCCGCAACCGTTAAACACATCAAGTAGTTAAGCCGTGAAACGGTTTTAACTTCTCCTGCAAATTGCTTGATAATATCAGGGTCTTGAATATCACGTCGTTGAGCTGTCACTGACATTAATAAGTGATTTTTTACCAACCAGGAAGCTAATTCAGCTTCTTTGACAGAAAAATCATGCAGTAAGGCGAAATCATAAACAAACTCAGAGCCGAGATCAGAGTGATCCCCTGAGCGGCCTTTAGCAATATCGTGGAAAATCGCAGCTAATCGTAAAAGTTCGGGTTGTAATAATTTGGGGTAAACACTGACACAAAGTGGATGGTCACGACGATTTTCTTCTAATGTAAAGCTATCAATTTTTTGCAGCACGCGAATAGTGTGTTCATCAACGGTATATGCATGAAATAGGTCGAATTGCATTTGCCCGACGATATTGCCCCATAGCGGTGTGTAGGCACTTAATACACTATGAAGGTGCATGGGAACAAAAGCCCCTTTGATTGCTCTGGGGTGGCGTAGAATTTTGATAAACAGTTTTCGGGCTTCAGGGATTTCGCATAATGGCACCGAAAGGTTACGCCGTGCATAACGAAGCTGACGCAATGTGGTGGAATAGATCCCTGTAATATTTGGATATCTAGCCATTTGATAAAACATTTTTAAAATAGCAGCTGGCTGCTTAATAAATAACTCTTCATCAATGACATCAATCAATGACCCGCGTAATTGGAATAATGAATCAATAGGGCGAGGTTTTTCGTTAGGATTAAGTGTCAAAATGGCCTCATCAAATAGCTGTAATAGCATTTGATTGAGTTCTCTCACTCGACGAGTGACGCGATAGAAATCTTTCATCATCCGTTCAACGGGTTGGTTCTTTTCGCCTTCATAACCCAGTAACCGAGCTACGCTAAATTGGCGGTCAAATAGCAGGCGATTATCATGGCGTTTCACCACTAAATGGAGTGCAAAGCGAATTTTCCATAAAAACATTAAGCACTCTTTGAGTTCTTGGCGCTCTTCTTCAGTGAGAAAGCCAAAACCCACCATTTCATCGACGGTGGTTGCACCAAAATGGCGCCGGCCGACCCACAGTAAGGTATGGATATCTCGTAATCCTCCAGGGCTACTTTTAATATCGGGCTCTAAATTGTAGCTGGTACTATGGTAGCGTTGATGACGTTCTTGTTGTTCTTCAATTTTTGCAGCAAAAAAGAGGGCCGAGGGCCAAAAGTCATCGCTAAAAATGGTTTTTTGTAATTGTAAAAACAAGGTGACATCACCACAAATTAACCGTGATTCAATGAGGTTAGTTGCGGTGGTTAGGTCGGCATTTCCAGCTTCAATACATTCAGCAAGCGAACGGACACTGTGGCCGATATCAAACCGTAAATCCCACAATAGCGTGATAAATTGCCCAATTTCGCTGGCGACGCGTTCTGGAAGGGGGTTTTTACTTAAAACTAAAATATCGATGTCAGAAAGTGGATGAAGTTCATGGCGACCATAACCCCCAACGGCGATCAATGACATATCGGGTTGCTTATCAAATTTAAAAGATTGCCATAATCTTGTCAGCAATGCGTCAAGGTAATCACTACGTAAGTGAATAAGGTCGGCAACATTTTTACCTTGGTTGAAAGCCTCTTCCAACCACTGATCGAAATCATCGACATGTTGTCTTAATGAATTCAACTCAAGGTCATGAGTACTAAATTGATTCGGAGATAGGTAGGAAGCTGAATTTACAGTCATCTTTATCTTTCCGTATTGATAGCAATAGGGGAATAGCTACCAGCTTACGGTTTTTTGATAAAAATGAACAGAGGTAGAGCCTTCGATTAAGAAGGCTCTAGGGAGAAGATTATTCGTTGACTAATACGGCAGAGATAAATGGTTCTTCTTCTTTACGTAGAGTGAGGATTTCACAGCCGTTATCCGTTACGACTAATGTGTGCTCATATTGTGCTGACCAACCGCGGTCTTTGGTTTTAACTGTCCAGCCATCTTTCATGGTACGAATGCGGTGATCACCTGTGTTGACCATTGGCTCAATGGTAAAAGTCATCCCTTTTTGCAGGACTACGCCATTGTCATCAGCGTCATAGTGCAGAACTTGTGGCTCTTCATGGAAACCTTGTCCAATGCCGTGGCCGCAATATTCACGTACAACCGAGAAATCTTGTTTTTCGACAAATTCTTGAATAGCTTTGCCCAGAGTACGTAAGCGAATACCCGGTTTAACCATACGGATTGCTAGATACAAGCTGTCTAAAGTGACTTGGCAAAGGCGTTCACCTTGAATCGTCGGTTTACCTACGATAAACATTTTGGAGGTATCGCCATGGAAACCCTCTTTAATAACGGTGACATCAATATTGACAATATCGCCATCTTTCAAAATCTTATCGTCGCTAGGAATGCCGTGGCAGATAACATCATTGACAGAAATACAAACAGATTTAGGAAAACCGTGGTAATCCAAGCATGCAGGGATAGCTTTCTGCACATCAACAATGTGTTGATGACATAGGCGGTCTAATTCACCTGTACTAACACCCGGCACAACGTGCGGTACAATCATTTCTAATACTTCAGCTGCTAAGCGACCAGCAACGCGCATTTTCTGAATATCTTCTTCAGTTTTGATAATAATAGCCATGAGTCCAGTCCATTCATGCCATTAGTGCTTAATGACATGTTAAATAAGAGGGTTTGAAAATGGAGGTTGAATACCATTTTTTACATCGATAAGACGTATGGTAACAGCCACCGCATTTTCTGCCAACTAGCTAACGATAGATTCGAAAGTTGAAGTTGTTTGTAGGATAGGTGATGAGAGGGGATTGGCTTGTTCATTTTGAGCCTTGCGTAGCACAAAATGCAAATAACTAACCGCAAGAGAGATATAAGAAGTATGTGAAACAATAAAAACCATTCTTTAAATAGGGCTTTTTTATCTAATCAAAAAGCGTCTATAATTATAAAGCGCGATTGCTCTGATTAAATCAATTTCACTGCCATTTTTGTGAGCGAAAAAAACAACAAAAGTTGGCTTCTAGATTGGTTTTATGGTATAAAGCGCGCCGGCAATCCATATTATTTCTTATCACCATCATCGAAATGTCATTTTATGGCATCAATATGAAGTGGCTAATGAAAAGTTTGGATGTGCGAAACTTAAAACTCAATTGTGTAATAACACACACAAATCGACACGTGCACCGGGGTGCTCTTATGCGTTTAAACGCAGCTTTGGAGTCGGTAGCATGGGATTTGTGGAGGCATAACCCCAATTACTTAAATACAGAGGTATTAAATGGCAACTGTTTCCATGCGCGATATGTTACAAGCAGGCGTACACTTTGGTCACCAGACTCGTTACTGGAACCCAAAAATGAAACCTTTCATTTTCGGTGCGCGTAACAAAGTTCATATCATCAACCTGGAAAAAACTGTTCCAATGTTCAACGAAGCTCTGGCTGAGTTGACTAAAATTGCTTCTCGTAAAGGCAAGATTCTGTTTGTCGGTACTAAACGTGCTGCAAGCGAAGCCGTTCAAGAAGCTGCTAACAGCTGTGATCAGTATTTCGTTAACCACCGTTGGTTAGGCGGAATGTTGACTAACTGGAAAACCGTTCGTCAGTCAATCAAACGTCTGAAAGATTTAGAAGTTCAATCACAAGACGGTACTTTCGACAAACTGACTAAGAAAGAAGCGCTGATGCGTACTCGTGAACTTGGTAAGTTAGAAAACAGCTTAGGCGGTATCAAAGATATGGGCGGTTTACCTGACGCTCTGTTCGTTATCGATGCAGACCACGAACACATCGCTATTAAAGAAGCAAACAACTTGGGTATCCCAGTATTTGCTATTGTTGATACTAACTCTGATCCAGACGGTATCGACTTCATTATCCCTGGTAACGATGATGCAATCCGTGCAATCAAACTGTATCTGGGCGCTGTAGCAAGCACCGTTCGTGAAGGTCGTTCACAAGATCTGGCTGTTCAAGCAGAAGAAAGCTTAGTAGAAGCTGAATAATAAGGTTTAAACCCTTATTTAGGTATTGCTATACAGGTACTGCTATATGTTAGAAGGGGCCTGATTTAGGCCCCTTTTATATATGAATCAGAACTATCCACGTGGGGAAAATTCCCACGGGGAATATCGAGGAATAAATCACATGTCTGGAATTACCGCTGCATTGGTAAAAGAACTGCGCGAACGTACTGGCGCAGGTATGATGGAATGTAAAAAAGCACTTGTTGAAGCTAATGGCGACATCGAATTAGCGATTGATAACATGCGTAAATCAGGTCAAGCAAAAGCGGCTAAAAAAGCAGGTCGCGTTGCAGCTGAAGGTGTTATCCTGACTGAAGTTTTCAACGGTGGTAAAACAGGTGCTCTGGTTGAGCTGAACTGCGAAACTGACTTCGTTGCTAAAGACGCAGGTTTCTTAGCATTCGGTAAAGAAGTTTTAGCTTCTGTTGTTGCTGACAAAAATGCAGACATCGATGCACTGAAAGCAAAATTCGAAGAAGCTCGTACAACATTAGTTGCGAAAATTGGTGAAAACATCAATATTCGTCGCGTTGCTATTCTGGAAGGCGCACAAGTAGGTAGCTACTTGCACGGTGCTCGTATTGGTGTTTTAGTTGCGGCTGAAGGCGCTGACGAAGAATTACTGAAACACATTGCTATGCACATCGCTGCAAGCAAACCTGAATATGTGACTCCAGATGATGTTCCTGCTGATGTTGTTGCTCACGAGCATCAAATCCAGTTAGACATCGCTATGCAATCTGGTAAACCACGCGAAATCGCAGAAAAAATGGTTATCGGTCGCATGAACAAATTCACTGGCGAAATCTCTCTGACTGGCCAGCCTTTCGTAATGGACCCAAGCAAATCTGTTGGTGACTTACTGAAAGAGAAAGGTGCTACTGTTTCTGGTTTCCTTCGTTTCGAAGTAGGTGAAGGTATCGAGAAAGTTGAAACTGACTTTGCAGCAGAAGTTGCTGCAATGAGCAAGTAATCAACTAAGGGCCGCCAATTGGCGGCTCTGTTTTATATACGTCTATTTAAAAATTTAGGTATGTAGAAAACTGTGATTCTACGTATGTTACCCCAATAAATATCTGTTAGGACAGAACACCATGGCAACCAATGCAAAACCCGTTTATCAGCGTATTCTGCTTAAATTAAGTGGCGAAGCCTTACAAGGCGCAGAAGGTTTTGGTATCGATGCTAGCGTTTTAGATCGTATGGCTCAGGAAATCAAAGAACTCATAGAACTGGGTATACAGGTCGGTGTGGTTATTGGCGGTGGTAACCTGTTTCGTGGTGCTGGTTTGGCACAAGCTGGAATGAACCGTGTTGTCGGAGACCACATGGGGATGCTAGCAACTGTGATGAACGGACTCGCGATGCGTGATGCATTACATCGCGCCTATGTGAATGCAAGACTGATGTCTGCAATTCCACTTAACGGTGTCTGTGATAACTATAGCTGGGCAGAGGCCATTAGCTTGTTACGTCACGGACGTGTTGTTATTTTTTCTGCAGGAACAGGCAATCCATTCTTTACAACAGACTCCGCTGCATGCTTACGTGGCATTGAAATTGAAGCGGATGTTGTGTTGAAGGCGACAAAAGTTGATGGTGTGTATTCAGCAGACCCGGCTAAAGACCCTGATGCAGTCCTTTATGAAAATCTGAGTTACCAAGAAGTTTTAGAACGTGAACTCAAAGTGATGGACTTAGCTGCGTTCACATTAGCACGTGACCATAACTTACCGATCCGCGTATTCAATATGAATAAACCGGGCGCTTTACGACGCGTGGTTATGGGTGAAAATGAAGGAACTCTGATTTCTCACAATTAATACTCAGAGACATGACCTGAGTTTAAATGTATTATCTAGCATATAAATTCAGACTATTTAAGCGAGGTCGCATCGCGGCCTTTAATAACCAGTTCTTAAGGGTTGAAAACGTGATTAATGAAATCCAAAAAGATGCTCAAGACCGTATGGAAAAGAGCCTTGAAGCATTCAAAAACCAAATTAGTAAAGTTCGTACAGGCCGTGCATCGCCAAGCCTGTTAGATGGTATTACTGTTGAATATTACGGTTCAGCAACACCTCTGCGCCAATTAGCAAACGTCACTGTTGAAGATTCACGCACATTAGCGATTTCTGTATTTGACCGCAGTATGTCACCTGCGATTGAGAAAGCGATTATGGCGTCTGACTTAGGTCTGAACCCATCATCTGCGGGTACCGTGATCCGTGTTCCACTTCCTCCATTAACGGAAGAGCGTCGTAAAGACTTAATTAAAGTGGTTCGTGGTGAAGCAGAACAAGGCCGTATTGCTGTTCGTAACGTTCGCCGTGATGCTAACGACAAAGTAAAAGCTTTACTGAAAGATAAAGAAATCAGTGAAGATGATGAGCGCCGTTCACAGGATGATATCCAAAAGCTGACTGATAACTTCATCAAAAAAGTTGATGAGTCATTAGCGCAAAAAGAAGCGGAGCTGATGGAGTTTTAATCCATCATGATAATAAAGCCACCAAAGCAAACAACTGTAAAAGTGTGCGCTAGCGTGGCTTTATTGTTTTCATATCTATTAATAAATCCTTTCCAATCATTAAGCTGATATAATCTCAGTATTGAATTAATACAGAGCAACCAATCACTATGAAACGTCTGACAATCCTGGGTTCTACAGGTTCAATTGGTACCAATACACTTTCTGTTGTTCGCCAAAATCCCGAAAAATTTCAAATTACCGCTTTAGTGGCAGGAAAGAATGTCACTGAAATGGCGAAACAGTGCCTTGAGTTTAATCCGAAATATGTCTCAATGGCGGATGAATCATCAGCAAAAGCGTTAAAAGCTATTTTGACCGAGAACAATTGCAAAACTGAGGTTTTGTCAGGAAAACAAGCTGCGATTGACCTTGCTGGTCTTGATGATGCAGACCAAGTGATGTCAGCAATTACCGGGGTTGCCGGTTTACTTCCTACTCTAGCGGCAATACGCAAAGGTAAAAGAATATTATTAGCGAATAAAGAGTCTTTAATTACCAGTGGCCGTTTATTCTTTAATGAGATTCGCAAGCACAATGCAACTGTGTTTCCTATTGATAGTGAGCATAATGCTATCTTCCAAAGTTTACCTGAAATTATTCAATTAAATTTAGGTTTCTCTGATTTGTCTGCCTCGGGTATTTCGAGCATCGTATTAACAGGTTCAGGTGGCCCATTTAGGGATACACCGTTATCGCATTTTGATAATGTGACCCCTGATGAAGCGTGTAACCACCCAAATTGGTCGATGGGACGAAAAATATCAGTAGATTCTGCGACAATGATGAACAAAGGTCTAGAATATATTGAGGCTTGCTACTTTTTTAATGCGAGTGCTGAGCAAATGGAAGTGATTATCCATCCTCAATCTGTTATTCATTCCATGGTTCGGTATAAAGATGGTAGCGTGATAGCTCAGTTGGGCACGCCAGATATGCGTACACCAATTTCATACAGTATGGCTTATCCCCAGCGTATCATGTCTGGTGCGAAACCGCTTGATTTTGCAACTCTTTCATCATTAACGTTTGTTCAGCCTGACTATCAACGTTATCCTTGCTTGAAGCTCGCAATCGATGCCTGTCATCAAGGGCAAGCCGCTACAACTGCACTTAATGGTGCGAATGAAATGACCGTTGCTGCTTTTCTTGAAGGTAAAATACGCTTTACGGATATAGCAAAAATTAACCACAATGTATTAGAAAACCAAGTTTTTTCTGAACCAGTTTCGATTGAAGAGGTCTTAGAAATCGACGGATGGGCGCGCAAAAATGCAGAAAAAATAATCGCTCAGACAATTTAAAGCTGGTATGTGTTTTATTTAGTTGCTGTCAGCCATAATAACTCTTTAATATGTGACGTGTTAAAAAAAAGAAAAATAACATAGTACCTCTTAGAGATTTAAGGATGTGTCTTATCAGCAAACTCAATAATAGTAGTTATTATTGGTCTGTTTACTCAAAGTGGTACTCACAAGGATTAATATTTAATGAACTCTAGTGGTGAAAATCTCTCTGATTCAATGATACCTAAGCATGTTGCTATCATTATGGATGGTAATGGCCGATGGGCTAAACAAAGAGGGAAGCTCAGAATTACAGGTCATAAGGCAGGCGTTGAATCTGTCCGTAATTCTGTGCGCTTTGCGGTAAAAAATAAAATTAGCTCTCTGACATTGTATGCATTTAGTAGTGAAAACTGGAGAAGGCCAGAGAAAGAAGTCAGTTCTCTAATGGAACTCTTTGTTTTTGCTCTTGATAATGAAGTTAAAAACTTACATAAAAACAATGTGAAACTGAAAATTATTGGTGATGTTAGTCGTTTTAGTGAACGTCTCAGAAAAAGAATTGATAAGGCGGAAGCATTAACGCAAAACAATACTGGACTAAAACTGAATATTGCAGCGAACTATGGTGGCCGCTGGGATATTAGTAACAGTGTAAAACAAGTATTTGCAAAGGTTCAAAGTGGTGAGCTTTCTATTGATGATATCAATGAAGAAAGTATCGACAACCATATTTGTATGCATGACCAAGAGAATGTTGATTTAGTCATAAGAACGGGGGGGGAGCACCGTATTAGCAACTTCCTATTATGGCAAGTCGCCTATGCGGAATTTTATTTCACCAACGTTTTGTGGCCAGATTTTGATGAAATGGTGTTTCAAAGTGCAGTTGATGCTTTTAGTCAGCGTGAGCGCCGTTATGGTGGAGCTGAATCAGATGATGAACTGGGCAAAGAATAGGGGAAAGATGTGCTGAAATATCGTTTGCTTACTGCGATAGTCTTAATACCGATTGTTATTGCAGCGCTGTTTTTACTTTCTCCAGCGAATTTTGGGTTTGTCGTGATTGCGGTTTGTGCTTTAGGCGCTTGGGAATGGGCGCAATTTGTCGGCTGGCACTCACAAGCTAAGCGTATAGGCTTAGCGGTTGTATTTGCAGCTATATTACTTGCAATGCAATTTTCTATTTCCGACATAAATCAGTTTTCCACTGAACCGATGATCCTATATGGCCTATGGGCAGGTCTTATTTGGTGGGGAATTGCCATTATTTTAGTGGTTACCTATCCCGCATCTGCTGCTTGGGGTAACTCCGTCATTATTCGATTGTTATTTGGCGTATTAACGATTATCCCGTTTTATTGTGGAATGATGGTTTTAAGAACCGTTGGTTATCAAAGTGATACATTCTTCGGTGCGTGGTGGTTATTGTATGTCATGTTGCTGGTCTGGGGCGCGGATTCAGGTGCTTATGCATTTGGTCGTACTATTGGGCGCAACAAAATGGCACCTAAGGTATCACCCGGTAAAACATGGGAAGGTTTAGTTGGAGGCCTTATAACTGCTGGGGTTATTTCATGGTTATTTAGTGCCTTTGCGCCAATTCCAGTGATGCCTGATTATTTGCTAGTGACTTCAATTATTGTTGTTGTAGTATCTGTGTTTGGTGATTTAACCGAAAGTATGTTTAAGCGCCAATCAGGTATTAAAGATAGTAGCCACTTAATTCCAGGGCATGGCGGTATTTTGGATCGTATTGATAGCCTGACAGCCGCGATTCCTGTTTTTGCTGGGCTAAATTTGTTAATTTTTAACGGTTTTGGTCTTTAGGAAGATACATGGGATTTATTTGGAGTTTAGTTGCATTTATTATCGCGATAGGCGTGTTAATTACAGTGCATGAGTTCGGCCACTACTGGGTTGCTCGTCGCTGTGGTGTCTATGTTGAACGCTTCTCTATTGGGTTTGGCAAAACGTTATGGCGCAAAGTCGATAAACATGGCACTGAATTTGTTTTAGCGATGATCCCGCTAGGGGGTTATGTCAAAATGCTTGACGAGCGAGTGGGGAGCGTTTCTCCTGAGCGTCGTCATCAAGCGTTTAATAATAAAACAGTAGGTCAACGAGCGGCCATTATTAGTGCGGGGCCAATTGCGAACTTTTTATTAGCAATTGTTGTCTATTGGATAGTCTTTATGATTGGTATTCCTTCTGTGAAACCTATCATTGAAGACGTAAAACCAGGTTCTATTGCGGCAACTGCAAATTTTGAACCAAAAATGGAACTAAAATCCATTGATGGTATCGAAACTCCTGACTGGAATTCAGTTCGCTTAGCATTGGTCGGCAAAATAGGCGACCGCGAGCTGACAGCTCAAGTACTACCAAATGGTTATAATGAACCGATTACAAAAACAGTTGATTTAACGACTTGGCAGCTTGATCCTGAGAAACAAGATCCAATTTTGTCGGTAGGTATAATGCCCGTTTCTGCAAGAATTGACCCTGTTATCCAAAAAGTGACGCAAGGGTTAGCTGGTGAACGAGCAGGCTTACAGAAAGGCGACAGAATAGTCAGTGTTAACGGGGAAGTATTAGGCCTTTGGAACCCTGTAACGCGCATTATTCGTAATAACCCAGGCGTTCCGTTAAAACTTGAAGTACAACGGTCGCAACAATTGATTTCACTCACGCTGACCCCTGATAGCCAAAATGGGCAGCGTGGAGAGAAAATTGGGTTTGCAGGTGTAGAACTTTCAGTGTTACCGTTAGCAGATGAATATAAAATGGTGCAACAATATGGGCCATTTTCTGCGTTTTACCAAGCCAGTGATAAGACGTGGCAGTTAATGAAGTTGACGGTCAATATGATGGGTAAACTGGTTGTTGGGGATGTCAAACTCAATAACTTGAGCGGTCCGATATCTATCGCTAAAGGCGCGGGGGTATCCGCCGAATCAGGCTTGGTATATTATTTGATGTTTATTGCGCTTATTAGCGTCAATTTAGGTATCATCAATCTGTTTCCATTGCCTGTTTTAGATGGGGGGCACTTGCTCTTCTTATTAATTGAAAAAATTAAAGGAAGTCCGGTGTCTGAGCGAGTACAAGACTTTAGTTTTCGGATAGGTGCAATGGCATTGATTCTGTTAATGGGACTTGCACTTTTTAATGATTTCTCTCGCTTCTAATTTTTGTAAGCTGGGGACCAGTAAGGAATACGCATAACAACGATGGCGATGAAAAAGTTGCTCATAGCGTCGCTGCTTTTCGGCAGCGCCACTGCATACGGTTCAGACGGATTCGTAGTTAAAGACATTCGTTTCGAAGGTCTACAACGCGTCGCCGTTGGTGCAGCATTATTGAACATGCCAGTTAGGGTTGGCGATTCAGTTGATAACGATGATATCAGCCGTTCGATCCGTTCCCTATTTTCAACCGGTAACTTCGAAGATGTTAGGGTCCTGCGTGATGGAAACACGCTGATCGTTCAAGTTAAAGAGCGGCCAACGATTGCAAGTATCACCTTTACAGGTAATAAGTCTGTTAAAGATGATATGCTCAAGCAGAACTTGGAAGCTTCGAATATCCGCGTTGGTGAGGCACTTGACCGCACGACAATTGCGAATATCGAAAAAGGTTTAGAAGATTTTTACTATAGCGTTGGTAAATATAATGCAACAGTAAAAGCTGTTGTAACACCTTTGCCGCGTAACCGTGTGGATTTAAAATTTGTTTTCTCTGAAGGTGTTTCAGCTCAAATTCAGCAAATTAATATTGTGGGTAATAAAAATTACACTACAGCAGAATTAGTTAATAAGCTGCAATTGCGTGATGATGTACCTTGGTGGAACCTTGCTGCAGACCAAAAATATCAGAAGCAAAAACTGGCGGGTGATTTAGAAACGCTGCGCAGTTTTTATCTTGATCGTGGATATGCACGTTTTAATATTGACTCCACACAAGTCAGTCTGACCCCAGATAAAAAAGGCATTTATATTACGATTAACATCACAGAAGGCGACCAGTATAAAATATCTGGCGTCGAGGTTAATGGTAATACTGCGGAACACTTAGCCGAGATCCAAGAGCTTATCACTATCACACCGGGAGAGTTATATAACGGTGCTCAAGTGACGAGCATGGAAAACAAAATCAAAGATATGTTTGGCCGTTATGGTTATGCGTATCCTCGAGTCATGACACAGCCTGAAATCAACGATGCAGATAAAACAGTTAAATTGCATTTAAATATTGATGCAGGTAACCGTTTCTATGTACGTGAAATTCGTTTCCAAGGTAATGACACCAGTAAAGATACCGTTTTACGCCGTGAAATGCGTCAAATGGAAGGTGCATGGCTCGGAAATGACCTTGTTGAGCTAGGTAAAGAACGTTTGAATCGTACTGGTTACTTTGAAACGGTTGATGTTGAAACTCAACGTGTTCCTGGTAGCCCTGACCAAGTTGATGTTATCTACAAGGTTAAAGAGCGTAATACAGGTTCAATGAACTTCGGTATCGGTTTTGGTACTGAAAGTGGTGTAAGTTTCCAAGTTGGGGTTACACAAGATAACTGGCTGGGCACTGGTAATGCGGTTGGTATTAACGCAAGTAAAAATGACTACTCAACTAACGTTGAATTCTCATTTACTGACCCGTATTTCACGGTTAATGGTGTGAGCTTAGGCGGTCGTATTTTCTATAACGACTTTAGTGCGAAAGATGCTGACTTGTCAGGCTATAACAACAAAACGTATGGCCTAGACAGTTTCTTAAGCTTCCCATTCAATGAAAATAACTCTTTCCGTGTCGGTGCGGGTTATGTTCATAACCGACTTTCAGATATGCGTGCTCAAGCTGCTATGTGGGATTACCTTGATTCTATGGGTAAAAATCCACCAGTTACAGAAAATGGACGCAATAAAGAAAGCTTTGATGCGGATGACTTTACGCTCAACTTAGGTTGGACTTATAACTCGTTAAATCGTGGTTTCTTCCCGACATCGGGTAATAAAACAAACGTTTCGGCTAAAGTGACAATACCTGGCTCTGATAACGAATACTATAAACTGCGCTTTGATACAGCACAGTATTACCCACTGGATGAAGACGAAAGTTGGGTCGTTCTGGGGCGTGCACAAGCAGGTTATGGCGACGGTATTGGTAGCAAGCAAATGCCATTCTATGAAAACTTCTATGCGGGTGGTTCAAGCACCATTCGTGGTTTCCGTTCGAATAATATCGGTCCAAAAGCGGTTTACCTGAAGAAAGTTAATGGAAAAGATGGTCCAGAGCCTGGAAGCCCATCAAGTGATGCGGTCGGTGGTAATGCGATGTACGCAGCATCATTTGAATTAATCACTCCGACTCCATTTATTGATGAAAAATATTCGAACTCAGTTCGTACATCTTTGTTCGTTGATGCGGGTACGGTATGGGACACTAATTGGAATAGTATTCCAGCAGCTTGGCGTGCAGGTATGCCTGACTATGGTAAGGCATCTAACATTCGAGCTTCTGCGGGTGTGGCTTTACAATGGATGTCCCCACTTGGACCACTGGTCTTCTCCTATGCGCAGCCAATTAAAGACTACGAAGGGGATAAATCAGAACAGTTCCAATTTAATATTGGTAGAACGTGGTAATCTACTACAGTTTCTACTTATGATGGCTCCCATGATTTCATGGGAGCAACCAAAATTTCCAGCCATACGTATGGGTTAAGGAGTTTAGTGTGAAAAAATTGTTGTGTGCAGCGGGTGTGAGTATTGCTTTAGCAATGTCTGCGGGTGCTTATGCTGAGAAAATCGCTATCGTCAATGTTGGTGAAATTTTCCAAAATATGCCTGCGCGTGAAGCCGTTGCTAAACAGCTTGAAAGTGAATTCAAAAGTCGTGCTACTGAGTTACAAAATCTAGAAAAAGATTTGCAAACTCGTGTTGAAAAATTGCGCCGTGATGGTGCAACAATGAAACAAAGTGAGCGCGAAAAGCTTGAATCTGAACTCATGACTAAACGTGATCAATTTGCTGAAAAAGCTCAAAAATTTGAAGAAGACAACCGTCGTCGTCAAGGTGAAGAGCGTACTAAAATTTTAACTCGTATTCAGAACTCTATTAAGTCTGTTGCAGCTAAAGAAGGCTATGATGTCGTTATCGATGCAAATGCAGTTGCTTATGCAAAAGATAGCGTTGACATTACAAGTCAGGTTCAAAAACAGGTTAAATAATAGATGTCTTCAATTCGATTGGCTGACCTTGCTCAGCAGTTGAATGCGCAATTACACGGTGATGGTGATATTACCATCACCGGTATTGCTCCAATGCATTCAGCGAATAATCAACAGATTACTTTTCTATCTGATAGCCGTTATAGCGATAAATTGGCTGATTGCCAAGCTGCAGCGGTGGTTCTCACAGCAAAAGATCTCGAAGCCTGCAAAGTCGCAGCACTGGTTGTTGATAACCCGTATCTGGCTTATGCGAAAATGGCTCAAATTATGGATACAACGCCAAGTCCGGCTGAAGATATCCATGCATCAGCGGTCATTGCTGATGATGCAAAACTTGGTAAGAATGTCGCAATTGGCGCAAATGCGGTTATCGAAAGTGGTGTTGAGCTTGGCGATAATGTGGTGATTGGCGCAGGTTGTTTTGTGGGCAAAAATACGCGTATTGGTACAGGAACCCGTTTGTGGGCGAATGTCAGCGTATACCACAATGTTGAGATTGGCGAACACTGTTTGGTTCAATCTGGCACAGTAATTGGCTCTGATGGTTTCGGCTATGCGAATGATCGTGGTAATTGGATCAAAATTCCTCAATTAGGCACGGTGATCATCGGCGATCGTGTTGAGATCGGTGCGAGCACGACCATTGACCGCGGTGCTTTAGATAACACAGTGATTGGTAATGGGGTTATTATCGATAACCAGTGCCAAATTGCACATAATGTCATAATTGGTGATAATACCGCGGTTGCTGGTGGTGTTATCATGGCGGGTAGTTTAAAAATCGGCCGCTACTGTATGATTGGTGGTGCTAGTGTCATCAACGGCCATATGGAAATTTGCGATAAGGTCACAGTAACAGGAATGGGGATGGTCATGAGACCTATCACTGAACCGGGAGTATATTCTTCGGGGATCCCTTTACAGCCTAATAAATCTTGGCGTAAAACAGCTGCTTTAGTCTTAAATATCAATGAGATGAATAAGCGCCTGAAACATGTCGAGCGTGAATTAGATAGCCAAAATCAAAAAAATCAGTAATCATTTTGTAATTCAGGCTAAAATAGTTATCTGAGTTACGTTTTCCGGCCTGCCAGTTAACCTAATCTAAGGTTAAAGCAGGCCGATTCATTAATTAAACCGTATTAATAGACAGGAAGAGTATTTCGATGAGTGATAATCATACTCTGAATATAGAAGAAATCTTAGAACTGCTTCCACACCGTTACCCATTCCTTTTGGTTGACCGTGTATTAGATTTTGAAAAAGGCAAATCATTGCGTGCAGTGAAAAATGTGTCATTTAACGAGCCATTTTTCCAAGGGCACTTCCCAAGCAAACCCATTTTTCCTGGCGTATTAATTTTAGAAGCCATGGCACAAGCAACTGGGATCCTTGCGTTTAAAAGCGTTGGGAAATTAGAGCCTGGTGAGTTGTACTATTTTGCAGCGATAGACAATGCGCGTTTTAAACGTCCAGTTCTGCCTGGGGACCAAATGGTCTTAGAAGTTGAATTTATCAAAGAACGTCGCGGAGTTGCACGTTTTAAAGGTGTTGCTAAAGTTGATGGAGAAGTGGCCTGCGAAGCAGAAATGATGTGCGCCCGTCGCCGTGAGGTCTGATATGATTGATAATACAGCCTATATTCATCCATCTTCTATCGTAGAAGATGGAGCTATCATCGGTGCCAATGTTCAAATTGGCCCTTTTTGCTATATTGGCGCGAATGTCGAAATTGGCGAAGGTACTGAGTTGAAATCTCATGTTGTCGTTAATGGTCATACAAAAATAGGCCGTGACAATGTGATTTTCCAGTTCGCTTCCATCGGTGAAATTAACCAAGATCTTAAATACCAAGGTGAACCAACGCGAGTTGAAATCGGGGATAGAAACCGTATTCGCGAAAGCGTCACTATTCACCGTGGTACCGTTCAAGATGTTGGCCTGACAAAAGTGGGCAACGACAATTTACTGATGGTGAATGTGCACATTGCCCATGATTGTATCATTGGAAACCGTTGTATTATTGCAAATAACGGTACGCTAGGTGGCCATGTAACATTGGGTGATTATGCCATTATTGGTGGTATGACCGCAGTTCACCAATTTTGCAAAATTGGTGCTCATGTCATGGTTGGTGGTTGTTCTGGTGTTGCACAAGACGTGCCGCCTTATGTCATTGCACAAGGTAACCACGCGACACCATTTGGTTTAAATCTTGAAGGTTTAAAACGCCGTGGTTTTGAAAAAGAATCACTGCATGCTATCCGTAATGCATACAAGGTGTTGTATCGTTCAGGCAAATCGTTAGAAGAAGCCCGTGAAGAGATCGCAGAAATGGCAAAAGCCAATGAACACGTTAAAGTGTTTAGTGATTTCTTAGAGGATTCAGCGCAGTCTAAACGTGGTATTATTCGTTAATCTAGCATTAATGAATCGAGGCCTTTAATAAGGAGCGAATTTCGGTGAATAATAGCCGCCCACTTACTATTGGCCTTGTTGCCGGAGAAACATCTGGCGATATTCTCGGTGCAGGGCTTATCCGTGCACTTAAAGAACAAATACCGAATGCTCGCTTTGTTGGTGTCGCTGGCCCTTTAATGCAAGCCGAGGGTTGCGAAGCTTGGTATGAAATGGAAGAGCTTGCTGTCATGGGCATTGTTGAAGTCCTTGGCCGCCTGCCTAGGTTATTATCCATCCGTAAGGATTTAACCCAGCGTTTTACCGAACTGCAACCCGATGTTTTTGTTGGAATTGATGCCCCTGATTTTAATATTACCTTAGAAGGTCGTTTAAAATCGAAAGGTATCAAAACTATTCATTACGTTAGCCCATCAGTTTGGGCGTGGCGCCAAAAGCGGGTATTTAAAATTGGTCGTTCAACGGATTTAGTATTAGCTTTCTTACCTTTTGAAAAAGCATTTTACGATCGTTTTAATGTTCCTTGCCGTTTTATCGGGCACACAATGGCCGATGCCATTCCATTACACCCTGATAAACAAGCCGCTCGACATCGGCTGAATATTCCTGAGCATGTCAAATGTTTAGCTTTACTGCCGGGAAGTCGTCATTCAGAAGTCGAAATGCTAAGCGCAGATTTTCTCAATACAGCGAAAATATTACAGCGTAATATCCCAGATTTACATATTGTGGTGCCGCTGGTGAATGAAAAACGCCGCCAGCAGTTTGATGAGATAAAACAAAATACTACGCCTGAACTGCAAATTCATATTTTAGATGGTCAAGCACGTGATGCGATGATTGCAGCGGACGCGACGTTATTAGCATCGGGAACGGCGGCACTCGAGTGCATGTTAACAAAATGCCCAATGGTGGTGGGGTATCGTATGAAACCTTTCACTTTTTGGTTAGCAAAACGATTAGTAAAAACGCCGTATGTTTCTTTGCCTAATTTATTAGCAGAAAAAGAGATTGTTAAAGAGTTACTCCAAGAGGAGTGTCAGCCTGATAAACTCGCACAGCAGTTGCTTCCACTCCTAGAAGGTGGCGAGCAGGTTGAAAACCTGAAAGAAACTTTTTTACAATTACATCAGCTTATTTGTTGTGATGCAGATAAACAAGCGGCTGAAGCAGTATTAGAGATGGTCAAAAATTAATGGAATTTATCTATCCAAAAGCAAATTTAATTGCTGGTGTTGATGAAGTGGGTCGAGGCCCCTTAGTTGGAGCTGTAGTAACGGCAGCGGTGATCCTTGATCCCAATAAGCCAATTATAGGGCTGGCAGACTCAAAAAAACTCACCGAAAAAAAACGTGAGAAATTATTTGATGAAATTCAGGAAAAAGCGCTGTGTTGGTGCATTGGCCGCGCAGAGCCAGAAGAAATTGATAATATAAATATATTACACGCAACCATGTTAGCGATGCAGCGCGCTGTTGCGGGTTTATCCATTGTTCCTGAGTATGTTCTCATTGATGGCAACCGTTGCCCTGAGTTACCAATGCCTTCACAGGCAGTAATTAAAGGCGACAGTCTAGTACAAGAAATTAGCGCAGCATCCATTTTAGCTAAAGTGATTAGAGATAGGGAAATGGTCGAGTTAGACAAAGCTTTCCCTGAGTATGGCTTTGCGAAGCATAAAGGCTACCCAACGGCTTATCATTTAGAAAAATTGGCGCAGCATGGCGCAACCGAATTCCATCGTAAAAGCTTTGCTCCTGTGAGAAAAGCTTTAGACAGCAATAAGTAGGTATTAGGTCGATGGCATCACCTCGTTTTATTCATTTACGCGTCCACAGTGACTATTCCATGATTGATGGGCTAGCCAAAACGGGGCCACTGGTTAAAAAAGTGGCTTCGATGGGCATGCCTGCATTTGCGATCACCGATTTTACTAACCTTTGTGGGTTAGTCCGGTTTTATGGTGCAGCGCATGGGGCGGGGATCAAGCCAATTATTGGTGCTGATTTTTATGTGGAAAGTGAATTATTAGGTGATGAAATATCTCACTTAACTGTTTTGGCACGTAATAATGAAGGTTATCAAAACCTTACCCTACTGATTTCTGAAGCATATCAAAAAGGTTATGGTGCAGTTGGGCCAACCATAAAACGTGAATGGTTAGCCAAGCATAAAGACGGCTTGATTCTACTGTCCGGTGGTCGTAAAGGGGATGTCGGGCAATTGCTATTAAGGGGGAATCAAGCCTTAGTGGATGAGTGCCTTGCATTCTATGAAACCCATTTTCCAGATAGCTACTATTTAGAATTGGTTAGAACAGGGCGGCCTGATGAAGAAAGTTATCTACATGCGGCTGTCGAGTTAGCGACTAAAAAAGGCCTACCTGTCGTTGCAACGAATGATGTTTGTTTCATTGAAAGTAGTGATTTTGACGCTCATGAAATACGTGTTGCTATTCATGATGGTTTTACATTAGCCGATCCCAAAAGGCCTAAAAATTATAGCCCTCAGCAATATTTACGTTCCGAAGAAGAGATGTGTGAGCTGTTTGCTGACATCCCTGAAGCGCTAGAAAACAGTGTAGAAATTGCTAAGCGTTGTAATGTGACGATCCGTTTAGGTGAATACTTCTTACCTCAATTCCCGACAGGGGATATGAAAACAGAAGACTTTTTAGTTATGCGCTCTAAAGAAGGGCTCGAAGAGCGTTTAGAATTTCTGTTTCCTGATGAAAAAGTCAGGGCAGAAAAACGTCCTGAGTACGATGAACGTTTAGAGATCGAACTCAACGTAATCAACCAAATGGGTTTCCCCGGCTACTTCTTGATCGTTATGGAGTTTATCCAATGGTCGAAGGATAATGGCGTACCCGTTGGGCCAGGAAGAGGCTCCGGGGCGGGTTCCCTTGTTGCTTATGCATTAAAAATTACCGACCTTGACCCACTGGAATTTGATTTACTGTTTGAGCGTTTCTTGAATCCTGAGCGTGTTTCCATGCCTGACTTTGACGTCGATTTCTGCATGGAAAAACGAGACCAAGTGATTGATCACGTGGCTCAAATGTATGGCCGTGAGGCAGTTTCTCAAATCATTACCTTTGGTACGATGGCGGCAAAAGCGGTGATCCGAGATGTTGGTCGTGTACTCGGGCACCCATATGGTTTTGTGGATAGAATTTCGAAATTAGTGCCGCCAGATCCCGGTATGACACTGGAAAAAGCGTTCGAAGCAGAACCTCAGCTCCCTGAAATTTATGAGGCTGATGAAGAGGTTAAAGCGCTTATCGATATGGCGCGTAAACTCGAAGGTGTCACACGAAATGCCGGTAAACATGCGGGTGGTGTGGTTATCGCGCCAACTAAAATTACGGACTTTGCCCCACTGTATTGCGATGCGGAAGGCAATAACCCCGTCACACAATTCGATAAAAACGATGTTGAGTATGCAGGGTTAGTTAAGTTTGACTTCCTCGGCTTACGGACGTTGACGATTATTAACTGGGCGTTGGAAATGATCAACGCGCGTCGCGCTAAGAAAAACTTAGAGCCGATTGATATTGCTGCTATTCCGCTACACGATCAAAAAAGTTTTGATATGCTGCAGCGCTCAGAAACCACAGCAGTATTCCAGTTAGAATCACGAGGAATGAAGGACTTAATTAAGCGATTACGTCCTGACTGCTTCGAGGATATGATCGCACTGGTAGCATTGTTCCGTCCAGGGCCACTGCAGTCAGGCATGGTAGATAACTTTATTGACCGTAAGCATGGTCGTGAAGAAATATCGTACCCAGATGTACAATGGCAACATGAATCATTAAAACCTGTTCTAGAGCCCACATATGGTATTATTTTATACCAAGAACAGGTTATGCAGATTGCTCAGGTTTTAGCCGGATACACGCTTGGCGGTGCAGATATGCTGCGTCGTGCGATGGGGAAAAAGAAACCTGAAGAGATGGCCAAACAACGGTCTGTTTTTGAAGAGGGATCAATCAAAAACGGGGTTGATGGCGAGCTATCGATGAAAATCTTTGACTTGGTAGAGAAATTTGCCGGTTATGGGTTTAACAAATCTCACTCAGCAGCATATGCATTAGTTTCATACCAAACACTGTGGCTCAAAGCCCACTATCCCGCTGAATTTATGGCTGCAGTCATGACCGCAGATATGGATAACACCGAAAAAGTGGTCGGTTTAGTTGATGAATGTTGGCGAATGGGCTTAAAAGTATTGCCGCCAGATATCAATAGTGGGCTTTATCACTTCCATGTGAATGATGAAGGTGAGATAGTTTACGGTATCGGTGCAATCAAAGGGGTCGGTGAAGGTCCGATTGAAGCGATTGTTGAAGCGCGTCAACAAGGCGGCATATTTAAAGAGATTTTTGACCTCTGTGCACGAGTTGATATTAAAAAAATTAACCGTCGTGTGATGGAAAAGCTTATCATGGCAGGGGCATTTGACCGATTAGGCCCTCACCGTGCAGCATTGATGTCTTCCCTTGAAGATGCGTTAAAAGCGGCTGATCAACACGCTAAAGCAGAGGCAATAGGCCAAGCAGATATGTTTGGTGTCTTAGCTGAAGCACCCGAACAAGTTGAAAGTTCATATGCAAGCGTACCTAAATGGCCAGAGCAGGTGGTATTGGATGGTGAACGCGAGACGCTTGGTTTATATTTAACAGGGCATCCAATAACGCGATACTTGAGCGAAATAGAGCGTTATACTAACGGGCTTAGATTAAAAGATGTGAACCCCACCCCTCGTGGTCAAGTGACAACTGTGGTAGGTTTAGTACTTTCAGCTAAAGTGATTACAACCAAGCGTGGAAATAGAATTGGTATTTGTACGCTTGATGATCGTTCCGGTCGTCTGGATATTATGTTATTTTCAGATGCGCTCGATAAATACCAACATATGTTGGAAAAAGACAATATCCTGATAGCCACCGGTCAGGTCAGCTTTGATGATTTCAATGGTGGTAATAAAATGACAGTGCGTGAGTTAATGGATATTAGTGAAGCAAGGGAAAAATATGCTCGAGGACTTGCAATTTCACTGTCAGATAAACAAATTAACGATCAATTGCTGAACCGGCTTCGTAGCACTCTTGAACCTCATCGTTCAGGAACGATCCCGGTTCATCTGTATTACCAGAAGGATGATGCCAGAGCCAAGCTTAAATTTGGTGTTGTTTGGCGTGTGACGCCAGTGGATCCCCTTCTGAACGATCTTCGAACTCTGCTGGGTAGTGAGCAGGTAGAATTAGAATTTGACTAAAATAGGAATATTATGAGTCTGGATTTTCTTGATTTTGAACAGCCAATCGCAGAATTAGAGGCGAAAATTGATTCTCTAACAGCGGTTAGCCGTCAAGATAACAACTTAGAAGTCAACCTAGATGAAGAGGTTGCTCGTTTACGTGAAAAAAGTGTTGAACTGACACGTAAAATTTTCTCTGATCTAGGAGCTTGGCAAATCGCTAAACTCGCTCGTCACCCACGTCGTCCATATACGTTGGATTATATTTCTCGCATATTTACTGATTTCCAAGAATTAGCGGGTGATCGTGCTTATGCAGATGATAAAGCCATTGTCGGTGGAATGGCGCGTTTAGATGGTCGCCCAGTCATGATTATTGGGCATCAGAAAGGGCGTGAGACAAAAGAAAAAATCCGTCGTAATTTTGGTATGCCAGCCCCAGAAGGTTACCGTAAGGCATTGCGTCTGATGGAACTGGCTGAGCGTTTTAACTTGCCTATTATTACCTTTATTGACACTCCAGGTGCTTATCCGGGCGTTGGTGCTGAAGAGCGCGGCCAGTCAGAAGCTATCGCACGTAATTTACGTGAAATGTCACGTTTATCAGTCCCTGTCATCTGTACCGTTATTGGTGAAGGTGGCTCTGGTGGTGCACTTGCCATCGGTGTGGGTGATAAAGTCAATATGCTGCAATACAGTACTTATTCTGTTATTTCACCAGAAGGCTGTGCTTCTATTTTATGGAAAAGTGCAGATAAAGCACCATTAGCAGCAGAGGCGATGGGGATTACTGCTCCACGTCTTAAAGAACTGAAATTAATTGATAATGTTATTCCTGAGCCATTAGGCGGTGCACATCGTAATTATGATGAAATCGCAGAACAGCTAAAAGCACGCCTGACTGAGGATTTAAATGAATTAGAAGTATTAGATGCCGAAGCGTTGAAAAACCGTCGCTATCAGCGCCTGATGGACTATGGTTATTGTTGATCATTAACCGCTAATCGTTAATAAAAAACGGGAGTTTGCTTTTTGCTAGCTCCCGTTTTTTATTCAAGCTATTTATTTTAATTATCCATCTGCTGAAAATAACAATAGATAGGGGCTAGGGTGCGACAATATAATTATTTGCTATATGCTTTTACTTGCGTATTGATATGGAGCTTTATTCCTATTGTCTCTCGTTTTGGGCAAGAAGGCATGGATAGCTTCCAATTCCTTTTCTGGTCGAACTTAATTTCAGCGATATCTGTGATTATTGTTGCACTTGCTTCAGGGTATAGACTGGCAAAATTGTTTATCTTACCAAGAGATGTACTAGTTAAAGTCTTTGTTCTTGGTTTTCTTGATTGTTTATTCTATTTGTTACTGTACTACGGCTATTCCATTGAAAATGGTATCGCCGTATTGGTCATTCAATATAGTTGGCCATTAGTTATTATCTTGTTATCAGTGGTATTGCTAAAAGACAAATTAGCGGGAAGACAAGTAGTTGGTATCATCATTGGTTTTATTGCAGTAATTATTACTTTTACCAAAGGGCAAATTACACAACTTTATGTTGAAAATCCAACAGCATTATTACTGGTTTTTAGTGGTGCATTTTGCTTTGCACTAATGTCAGTTTTTTCTCGCCAATATTCGATAGACCCCTATATTAGTACTGTGTGGTTATTTATTTTTTCAACGCTGGTTTCTTTTGTTTTACTGATATTATTTAGTGAGATGCGATTACCATCAAAAACGACTTTTTGGCCAACATTGGTTAATGGCATTTTAATCAATGGGGTGTCTTATATTTTGTGGTTCAAGGCGATGAATACAGGGCATTCGGCTAAAATTGCATCAGTGGTGTTTTTATCTCCCGTATTATCAGTGTTTTGGTTGGTCTTGATATTAAATGATGCTTTTGAAGCCGCTTATGTTGCAGGGGTATTACTAGTAATTATTTCTGGTATTTTGTGTGTTGGTACAAAAAAACATGGTCAAAAATTATGAGAAGGGCGAATAAATGATACAGCATTCGCAAGTCATTGTTGAACGGGTTCTCAATAAAATAAATGGTATTCAAAAAATTCTAGTGGGATTTAGTGGCGGTATTGATTCAACTGTTTTATTACATGCGCTTTATCTTATTCGTCAACAGCAACTCCCTTCACTAGAAATTCGCGCTATTCATGTTCACCATGGGTTGAATAGTAAAGCAAATGAATGGGAGCAGCACTGTACTCAATTATGTTTACAGTGGGACATTCCTTTCATTTGCAGACATGTAGTGGTTGACTCGAGCCAAAAAGGAATTGAAGCTGCGGCACGAGATGCTCGTTATCAGGCTTACCGAGAAGAATTACAAGGTGGTGAGGTGTTAGTCACAGCTCAACACCTTGATGACCAAGCAGAAACTTTCATGTTAGCGTTAAAGCGTGGCAGTGGGCCTGCTGGGTTATCTTCAATGCCTGAATTATTAGCTTTTACAGCGTGTAGTGGCTCAACATGGTTGTTACGTCCATTACTTACAACGCCTCGCATAGCGCTAGAAGCTTATATGCAAGAGCAGAAATTATCGTGGGTTGAAGACGATAGTAACCAAGATGACCGTTATGATAGAAATTTTTTGCGATTGAATATCATGCCCATTTTGGTTGAGCGCTGGCCTCACTTTTCCAGTGCAGTGGCCCGTAGTGCAGCGCTATGTGCGGAGCAAGAAAGCTTACTCGATGAATTATTAAAAGATACCCTTGAAAACATGATGGACTATCGAGGTGGGCTATTTATTGATGACCTGAAAACCTGCTCATCATCAAAGCGCAATGCACTCATCCGTCGCTGGGTTGGGTTGCACCAGTTACCAATGCCGCCATTTAACCAATTGGAACGAATTTGGCAAGAAGTGGCGTTAGCTCGGCAAGACGCTGACCCTATTTGCCAGTTAGGGCAATTTGAAATTCGTCGTTATCAAGGCGCATTGTGGGTTGTTAAGCGTATTAATAGCTTAGTAAATCAACAGTTTGAATGGAATTTCCCTGATGTCTTTGAATTGCCTGGATCTTTAGGAATTTTACAGATTATGGAAGGTGAGGGGCAAATACGTCCGCCCAAACCAGATGAAATTGTGACAATTCGTTTTGGGCTGCAAGGCACGCTAAACATTGTAGGGCGTCATCGTTCCAGAAGCAGTAAGAAGATCTGGCAAGAATTAGGCGTAGCTCCATGGATGAGAGAAAGAGTGCCATTAATTTATTATAACGACCAGCTCATTACCGCAGTAGGGTGCTTTATTACCCCTGAAGGGCTAGTTGATGAAGCGTCTCTGGGTATTGCCATCGATTGGCAAAAAGAGGGTGAATTTAAGATGTTGAACTAATGAGAAGCCCCTTATGACTGTGATTACCATAAGGGGCTATAGAAGGACTCAAAATCGTGAGTATTAGTGAGAGTGGTCGACAACAATCGTGCCGATTTCTGGATGACTGAAGGAAATTATGCAATCCAATCTTAACTCCTTGGTTCCTTCATGTGTTTCAACAATCAGGTACTCAACTTTTTTTCGTAGGAGTAAATCACTGGCCTGCCCCTCAATATTCATGCCGTCATTAAGTGCTATTTGCAACTTTAGCTGACGTTGGCATGCGATTTCTAGATATTCGTAATCATCACAATTGATAGGTTGATATTCAGTATCTGTAGACATATTCCCTCACCACTGTGTTAGTGGCGGTTATTGCCGCCTTGAACATGTTGTACCAAGCAGAAATGTGCTTAATACGATAATAGCACAGTAACTTTAATAACTATAATCACAGCGAAGGGAAAAAGACAATTCTTATTCACCAAATCAATGCATGACGTATTTTATCAGTAATGTCCGAATTTTCTTAGGTATGCCATATTTTTATTAGATGAAATGCTATGATGTTTACATTGGTTAATAAGTCAAAATCCACGGTTTTAAGGGAATTATAATGAAAAAATCACTAATGTTAGTCTTAATGGTGACTGGAAGCATTACGTTAGCTGGTTGCCAGAGTGCGACAAAAAATACCGATACAGCACCAGTCGATAAAGTGTATACAGGGGTTTTACCTTGCGCTGATTGCTCTGGTATTGAGGCAACATTGTTAGTTAACCAAGATGGTAGTTATGTTGAGCAACTCGTTTATTTAGGAACCCGAGATGGCGATACTGCTTTCCATGATACTGGTAAATGGGATATAGAAAATAACAAATTACGTGCAACTAATCCTAAAGGTGAAAGTACTTATTTTGCCCAATCGGCAGATGGCCAATCAGTGACCTTACTGGATTTAGAAGGTAATCCGATTGAAACACAGATGAATTATACACTAGACCAAGTTAAGCCAAGTAAAAAAGTGGGGCAGTACCGCTATATGGCAGATGCAGCTGTTTTCAAAGAGTGCGATAGTGGTCGCCAATACGCTGTTTCTGGTATTGAATTAGAAAAAGCATATGGTGAAACGGGGGTAGATGGTGGTACACCTGTCTACGCTGAAATTGAAGGTTATTATACAATCCGCCCTTCAATGGAAGATGGCCAGTTTGATGCTGCTTTAGTACCAACAGGTGCAATTAAATTCGACAAAACGGCTTCTTGTAACTAATTTATTTAAAAACCTATTAAACTTGCGGCCAAACATCATATGTTTGGCCTCAGCCTGAGACCCACTTCTGTTGAAGTGGGTCTTTTTTGTTTCAGGTTTCCTAAATTATCAACTAAAACCTCGTATTACCTAATTCTCATTCATTTTTATCATTATTTGATATCAGTATAACTTTTTTATTGACGCAAAATATTTATATAAATGTGAAGGTCGTCATGGCTATTGGTCAATAGGAGACAATTGTTAGCTAGTTTGAATTATCGGAAATGCAGGGAAGGCAGTATACTCCATTCAACTAGAGATAATTATTTCCTTTAGTGTGCAAGGTTTGATTACATGATAAGTCTATAAGGAAATTTATAAGTCACAGCGGTAATGAAAAATAGAACGAATCAAAGGATAAGGAATGAATAAGAAAAATATTTATCTATTTTGTTCTGCAGGAATGTCTACCTCACTGCTAGTTAACAAAATGAGACAGCAAGCAGAAAAATACGATGTACCTGTCAATATAGAAGCCTTCCCTGAAAGCTTAGCTTCAGAAAAAGGTGTAGATGCGGATGTCATATTGCTGGGCCCGCAAATTGCATGGATGTTATCTGATATTCAGAAATTATTGCCTAATAAGCCAGTTGAAGTTATTGATTCACTTTTATACGGAAAAGTGGATGGGCTTGGTGTACTAAAAGCCGCTGTTGCAATTATAAGAAAACAGACAGCAAGCTAATACCCACAGCTATTTACTACCTCTACAACATAATAACTCCATCAACATTAACGCTATTAATATAACGTAATGAGTTAAGAATGGAGCACACTCAAAAAATTGAGGGTATTTTTATGAGTCTTTTTATCACTTCGCTTGAAAAGGTACTCCTTCCATTCGCGGTTAGATTGGGAAAGCAACCTCATGTTAATGCAATAAAGAATGGTTTTATTCGAATTATGCCTCTGACCTTAGTTGGGGCAATGTTTGTGTTAATTAATAATGTTTTTCTGAGTTTTGATACAGGGTCATTTTTCTATTCTTTGGGGGTTAGACTAGAGCCTTCAACGATAGAAACACTAAATGGTTTTAAAGCCATTGGTGGAAACGTTTATAACGGGACATTGGGAATTATGTCCTTAATGGCCCCTTTCTTTATTGCAATGGCACTTGCGGAAGAGCGCAAGGTTGATCCACTTGCTGCTGGTTTGTTGGCTGTTGCTTCTTTTATGACAGTCACACCATATGACGTCAATGGTGCTTATGCCGTTGGTGCTAATTGGCTCGGTGGGGCAAATATCATTTCAGGGATCATTCTAGGGCTAGTCGTTGCTGAAATGTTCACTTTTATTGTTCGCCGTAATTGGGTGATTAGATTACCAGATAGTGTACCGCCATCCGTATCTCGCTCATTTTCTGCACTTATTCCTGGTTTTATTATCTTATCGATTATGGGAATTGTGTCGTGGGCACTAAGTGGTATTAGTAGTAATTTCCATCAAATCATTATGGACACAGTATCCACACCACTTGCCTCTATGGGGAATGTTGTTGGCTGGGCATATGTTGTATTTACCTCTCTATTATGGTTCTTTGGTATTCACGGCTCTCTCGCATTAACCGCATTAGACAGTGGAATAATGACTCCGTGGGCATTAGAAAACGTGTCTTTATATGCAGAGTATGGTTCAGTTGACGCTGCGATTGCTGCGGGTAAATCTTTCCATATGTGGGCAAAACCGATGCTTGATTCCTATGTATTCTTAGGTGGAACCGGGGCTACATTAGGATTAATTATTGCTATCTTTATTGCATCTCGTCGTGCCGATCATCGCCAGGTTGCGAAATTAGCATTACCAGCAGGTATTTTCCAAATTAATGAGCCGATTATCTTTGGTCTGCCGATCATTATGAACCCAGTAATGTTTATTCCATTTATTCTTATTCAGCCTCTATTAGCAGGAATAATGGTTGCAGCTTATTATTTAGGGATTATCCCACCAGTGACGAATATCGCACCATGGACAATGCCAACAGGGCTAGCTGCATTCTTCAATACTAATGGTAGTATCGCTGCCTTATTACTTGCATTATTTAACCTTGGTGTGGCGGTACTCGTTTATCTTCCATTCGTTGTGATTTCGAATAAAGCACAAAACACAATCGATGAAGAAGAAAGTGAAGAAGATATTGCTAACGCACTGAAGTTTTAAAATAGGGAGGAGCGTGCTCCTCCCATTAAAAAGAGATAAAAATATGTTTGAACTTAATGATATCCAAGACGATACCACTACAGATGAACTTGAAGAAGTTGTCATGGGACTGATTATTAATGCAGGACAAGCAAGAAGCTTAGCTTATACCGCATTAAAAAAGGCGAAAGAAGGTGATTTTGCGACAGCAAAAAGTTTAATGGAGCAATCGCACTCTTCGCTGAATGAGGCGCATAAAGTGCAAACTCAATTGATTGAAAGTGATATGGGGGAGGGGCGGATCAAAGTTAGTTTAGTTCTGGTTCATGCACAAGATCATTTAATGAATGCCATGTTAGCCCGTGAATTAATTACAGAGTTAATTGAGTTACATGAAAAATTAAACCATTAGAGAGGGAGCCATGATGCAGGCACTGATGAATAGAACCGACACTAATGCTGAAGTTAAACTAGTTCAAGAAAGTGAGCTTTTTAATAATAAAACCTTTCATGTCTTTATTTATAATAAAGTTGAGAGTGCAAGTGGACTGCATCAACATGATTATTATGAGTATATGATCGTATTAACGGGTCGTTGTTATCAAATAATTAATGGAAAAAAAGTTTTATTAGAGCGAGGTGATTTTATTTTTCTTCCGATAGGCTCTTATCACGAAAGCTCTTATGATTTTGGGCCAACACGAATATTGAATGTAGGTATTAGCAAATCATTTTTTGATAAACATTATTTACCACTATTACCAAGTTGTTTTGTTGCATCACAAGGCTATCAATTGAAAAATGAATTTATGGCTTATATAGAGTCTGTGATCGCATCGTTAAATTTTCGCGACAGTGAATTTAATGAATTTATTGAATTAGTTACATTTAATGTGGTAAATCGATTGCGTCATTATCGTGAAAAAAGTATGCGAGATGATGCACCTCAGTGGCTAAAAAGTACATTGGAAGAAATGCATGATATCGCTATGTTTAGTGAAAGTGCTCTACAAAATATGATCTCTATAACGGGGAAATCACAAGAATACTTAACCCGAGCAACAAAACGTTATTATGGCAAAACGCCAATGCAGATTATTAATGATATCAGAATTAATTTTGCTAAAAAGCAACTTGAAATAACTAACTATTCAATTACAGATATTGCTTTTGAATCAGGTTATAGCAGTCCAAGTTTATTTGTGAAAAAATTTAAAGAGCTAACTTCATTAACACCGAGTGATTACCGAAAAAATCTATTTAGTGTTGAACAAAAAATGGTAGGTTAAATTATTACCTAAATAAGCTTTCCATTTCTAAAAATCTCTAGCATATCCATCTTTTTTATAAAGATGGTGTGCTTTTCTATGTCTATTATAAAGGTACAATGAGGTTAATATGACTCAGAAACAGAAATTAAAAGTTGTCACTATTGGAGGGGGGAGTAGCTACACTCCTGAATTGCTAGAAGGTTTTATTAAACGCTACCATGAATTACCTATTACTGAATTGTGGTTAGTGGATGTTGAAGAAGGTAAAGAAAAATTAGATATTATCTATAATTTATGCGAGCGAATGGTTAAACATGCCAATATACCACTCAAAATATTTAAAACGCTTGATAGGCGAGAAGCATTAAAAGACGCTGATTTTGTCACAACTCAATTAAGAGTTGGGCAATTAAAAGCACGTGAATTAGATGAATCAATCCCCTTAAAACATGGTTATTTAGGACAAGAAACGAATGGAGCTGGTGGTTTATTTAAAGGGCTACGAACTATACCTGTGATTTTTGACATTATTAAAGATGTCGAAGAGATCTGCCCTAACGCATGGGTGATTAATTTTACCAACCCAGCAGGGATGGTAACTGAAGCGGTATATCGCCATACCAACTTCAAACGTTTTATTGGTGTTTGTAATATCCCAATCGGTATGAAAATGTTTATTACCGATGTTTTAAAATTATCTAATAGCGATGAGTTATCTATCGATTTATTTGGTTTAAACCATATGGTTTTTATCAAAGATGTTATTGTAAATGGTTCATCGCGATTTAATGAATTATTAGAGGGTATTGCCTCTGGAACGTTAAGTGCAAATTCAGTTAAAAACATTACTGATCTTGCTTTTGACGAAGGCCTAATTCGTGGATTAAATCTGATCCCATGCTCCTACTTATTGTATTACTTTAAACCTAAGGAGATGCTAGCAATTGAGCTTGGCGAATATTATAAAGGTGGCGCTAGGGCACAAATTGTCCAAAAAGTTGAACATCAACTCTTTGAACTATACAAAAACCCAACATTAGATGTAAAACCTAAAGAGCTTGAATTAAGAGGTGGAGCTTATTATTCAGATGCGGCTTGTGAAGTCATCAATGCGATATACAATGACAAACAAACTGAGCACTACGTTAATATTCCACATCATGGACATATCGATAATATCCCTGAAGACTGGACAGTCGAAATGACATGTATATTAGGCCGTGATGGTGCAAAACCGCACCCACGTGTAAAACACTTTGATGATAAAGTCCTTGGCTTAATTTATACCTTAAAAAATTTTGAAATTACCACTAGCCAAGCCGCAGTAAATGGCCAGTTTAATGATGTATTATTGGCGATGAATTTGAACCCATTAATTCACTCTGATAACGATGCGCGTTTAATTTCTAAGGAATTACTTATCGCTCATAAAAAATATCTACCGAACTTTGCTAAAGCAATACAACAGCTTGAGCAAGAAGGTTAATAAGCTAATAGCTTATAGTGTTAAGGGAGAGCATATGGCTATATTACTTATTGTGAATGCCGATGATTTTGGACTCTGTGAAGCGGTTAATTACGGCATTATCGAATCTCATCGTAATGGGGTTGTTCATTCAACAAGCGCGATGATGAATATGCCCGCAATATCCCATGCAGCTAAATTAAGCCAAGAAAATCCGAATCTAGCTGTGGGTATGCATTTTGTTTTAACGGCTGGGAAGCCTTTCTCATCAATGCCGACACTCAGCCGTGATGGAATGTTGGGTAAATGGCTTTGGGATATTGATATTAATGACTTACCATTGGTTGAAATTGAACAAGAACTAAATCAGCAATATCAAAAATTTATCGAAATTTTTGGTCGAAAACCGAGCCATATTGATAGCCATCATCATGTTCATATGATTGAGGGTATTTTTCCAATTGTTGTAGCTTTCGCCCAAAACAAGGGTGTTGCGTTACGAGTTGACCGCCAATTAGAGAAAAATTGGCCGCCATTATCATATCAAGTGGCAAGCACTGATTGTTTCAGTAGTGAGTTTTATGGTGATGAAATTTCAGAAGCGTTGTTTTTGAATATTATTAATGAAGCTAAAGCGCAAGGGAATAACTCTATTGAAGTTATGAGTCATCCTGCTTTTATTGATAATGCACTACTAAAAAGTAACTATGCTTATCCACGTTTAAATGAATTGGAAGTATTAACATCTGAGAGTTTAAAATCACAGATTTTGGCGCATGGTTTTAAGATTGGTTCGTATCGCGATATTTAAAGAAAAAGCCCAAATTCAATGAAATAACTGACATTTGGGCTTTATTTTCTAGCTTTTAACCTATTTTATTTACCGAGCTTACCTTTTAGGAAGCTAATGATATTTTCTAGGCCAACCAGTTCTTTATCATCACTACGGCGTGATTTATATTCAATTTGGTTGTTGTCTAAGTTACGGTCACCAATAACGATAGTGTATGGAACACCAATCAGCTCCATATCGGCAAACATCACGCCTGGGCGCTCTTTACGGTCATCGAAAATTACATCAATACCGTTTGCTTTTAGGTCAGCATAAAGTTTTTCTGCAACTTCTTTAACACGATAAGATTTGTGCATATTCATCGGTAAAATAGCCACTTGGAACGGAGCAATTGCATCCGGCCAAATAATTCCGCGATCATCATGGCTTTGTTCAATAGCAGCGGCAACAATGCGCGTTACACCAATACCATAACAACCCATAGTGACGATTTGGTTATGCCCATCCTCATTCTGGACTGAAGCTTTCATTGCTTCTGAATATTTAGTGCCTAATTGGAATATATGACCAACTTCGATACCGCGTTTAATTTGCAGTACACCTTTACCATCTGGGCTTGGGTCACCTTCAACAACGTTACGTAAATCAAAAGCTTGTGGTAATGCTAAATCACGTTCCCAGTTGATGCCAAAATAGTGTTTACCATCAATATTTGCACCTGCACCAAAATCGCTCATCACTGCAACGCTACGGTCAATAACAATCGGTAGTGGCATATTTACAGGACCTAAAGATCCAGGGCCTGCATTCACCGCATTTCTGATTTCAGCTTCAGTGGCAAATTCTAATGGGCTAGCGACTAAAGGATGTTTTTCTGCTTTGATTTCATTTAATTCATGGTCGCCTCGAATTAACAAAGCGACTAGTGTATGGCCTGAATCCTTTTTCGCATGAACAATCAATGTCTTAACGGTTTTTTCAACAGGTAAATTGAATTGTTCAACAAGCTCCGCGATTGTTTTTGCATTTGGTGTATCCACCAGACGCATTTCTTCTGTTGGAGCGCCACGTGGTGTTGTTGGTGCTAATGCTTCTGCAAATTCAATATTAGCTGCGTAATCAGATTCAGTAGAGAAAATGACGTCATCTTCACCATTTTTCGCTAATACTTGGAATTCGTGGGATGCGCTGCCACCGATAGAACCGGTATCAGCTTGAACAGCACGAAAGTCAAAACCAATACGTGTGAAAATTTTGGTGTAGGCTTCGTACATTGCATCATAGGTTTCTTGCAATGATTCTTGGCTAATGTGGAAAGAATATGCATCTTTCATAATAAATTCACGTGAGCGCATCACACCAAAACGTGGGCGAACTTCATCACGGAATTTGGTTTGAATTTGAAATAAATTCAATGGCAATTGTTTGTAAGACGTGATTTCGTTACGCACTAAATCTGTGATCACTTCTTCATGAGTCGGACCGAGAACAAACGGGCGCTCACCACGATCAACAAAACGTAGCAATTCAGGACCATACTGTTCCCAACGACCACTTTCTTGCCATAAATCTGCAGGTTGAACAACGGGTAAAGATACCTCTATAGCGCCTGCATTTTCCATTTCTTCACGAACGATGGTTTCTACTTTACGTAGAACACGCACACCGGTGGGTAACCAGTCATACAGACCTGAAGCAAGTTTACGGATCATTCCTGCACGCAGCATCAGCTGATGGCTGATAACTTCTGCATCCGCAGGGGTCTCTTTTAGAGTTGAGAGCAGATATTTGCTAGTACGCATTGTATAGGTTCCATTAGAACAATAAGTTATGGCAAACGATTTATTTGCCAAGGTATATAGTGAGCTAGTCTACCAGTGACGGAGGCTTGCCAAAAGGGGTTAACGTGATTTTTCGCATGGTTCGATAGCGAATACTTCAGTCACACCATCAATTACTCGCCAACGAATATTAAAATCTAATAAATGGACTGCATACTCACGAGTTTCAGTCGATTGTTTTTTGTATGCGGGGCGAGGGTCTTGCATTAAGACTTGTGAAATAAATTGTTTAATGCCCGGATAGTGATTTTGATAAGCAACTAATTCAGTTTCTGTTTGTGGGGTAAATATAACCTGCATATCATCTGAAGGAGTGTCCTGCGCATACCCTGCGGTTGCGTTTGATACTGCTTCAGCAAAAGGTAAATAAGGTTTTATATCGATAACAGGAGTGCCATCAACTAAATCAAGGCTACCAAGCTCAAGGATCACCTGGTTGTTTTTTACTGTTATTCCATGTAATTCAACAAGTGACATACCTATTGGGTTTGGCCTAAATGTTGAACGGGTTGCGAAAACCCCCATTTTTTCATTGCCACCGAGTCTTGGAGGACGCACCAGTGGTTTCCAACCATTTTCCATCGTTTGATGAAAAACGAATAAAACCCACACATGGCTAAATTGATTGAGTCCTCGTACCGAATTAGGGTCGTTAAATGGCGAATGCAAATGTAAGCGCCCCGCACCTCCCTGAACAAGTCCAGGTTGGCGAGGGATTGCAAACTTTTCTTTATACGGAGATTCAATGTGCCCAATAACATTAAACTGAAAAGATTGCATAAGATCTTTATTCAACAATTTGTAATGCACTGCCTTCACAAATTGTTGCCTGATAACACCCCGGGGAGGTCATGGTTTGGCACTGATGTAAAAGTACGGCATCAGCAGCAATATAGGCAGCTTGTGATAACATGCTGTTTTTTGCGGTATTTAAATTTGCCGGAGGGCTTTGAACGCTTTCTCGACAAGATTCCCCAGAGACAACACCCAAATCTTTGAAAGGCATCCCTAATAACTCTTCTGGACTATTCATTAATTTAACGTTTGCTGTGTCAGGCTCTGTCACACTTGGTACAGGTTTAGATAATTTCATACTAGTGAAACCTTTATTTTGCCCTGGACTCGTGTATTGGTTAATTCCACACCCGGCTAACACAAATGTCACCAAAGTGAGCAATAACAGTCTCATAAATTATACCTTTCTTATGTGGTTCAAAATAATGCCGTGATATTTTTATAGTCTATAAATTACAAAAAATACTAGACGGCGTTAAGCCGTCTAGTATTTTAATCGCTTTTTAAATAATAAAAAAGATTACCAACCTTTAACTGCACCACCATCGAAGACTTCATTAGCTTTATTTGCCACTTCATCCGATTGATATGCTTGAATAAATTTCTTTACGTTCTCGCTATCTTTATTATCTTCACGAGCAACAATAATATTTACGTATGGTGAATCTTTATCTTCAACAAATAAACCATCTTTTGCTGGGGTTAATTTAGGTGTCGCACTACTTGCCCAAGTCGTATTAATAATCGCTAATGCAATTTTTTGGTCATCTAAAGCACGAGGCAATTGAGGGGCTTCTAACTCAACAAATTTTAGATCCTTTGGATTTTCAACAACATCTAAAACCGTTGGCATTAAACCTGTACCATCTTTTAATTTAATTAGACCTTGTTGCTGTAGTAACAGTAATGAGCGGCCCAAGTTAGTTGGGTCATTTGGTAACGCAATTTGTGAACCATCAGCGAGTTCATCTACAGACTTGATTTTTTTAGAGTAAGCCGCAATTGGATAAATAAAGGTATTTCCAACAGGGACTAATTTATAGTTACGATCTTTAATTTGCTGATCAAGATAAGGTTTATGTTGGAATGCATTTGCATCGATATCGCCTTTGCTCAATGCTTCATTAGGTAAAACGAAGTCATTAAATGAAACAAGCTCAACATTTAAACCATACTTTTCTTTAGCAACTTTTTGCGCGACCTCAGCAACTTCTAATTCTTTGCCCATGATCACACCAACTTTAATGCTGTTAGCATCTTTCTCTTTCTCACCACAACCAGTGAGAACGAGTGTGCCTAATAGCGCGCCGACAACTGCGATAGATTTTAATTTAATAGACATTGTTTTACCCCTTTAATACGGACTTTATAAGCACCTCAACGGCGCAGCTATTTTACTAACTATCGATGTGAAACTTTTTTCATTAAATACTCGCCACCAAACTGAATTAGATTTACTAAAATGACGAGGAGAACAATAACGGTATTCATCACAACAGGATTATAAGTTTGATAACCATATTGCAGTGCGATTTGTCCTAAACCACCTGCACCAACAGCACCACCCATGGCGGAATATCCGACTAACATAATTAATGTGATAGTGGCTGCATTAATTAAACTTGGTAATGCTTCTGGGATTAAAATCTTACGAATAATCTGAAGCGGAGTCGCTCCCATCGCACGGGCTGATTCAATTAAGCCACTTGGAATTTCTAATAACGCATTTTCAACCATGCGAGCGATAAACGGTGCAGCGCCAATTGTTAAAGGCACGATTGCCGCTTTTAAACCAATAGTCGTCCCAACAAGAAACGAAGTTAATGGAATAATCCAAACCAGTAAAATAATAAATGGCACTGAACGGAAAATATTTATGACAACTGCAAGAGCTCGATATAGCCCTACATTCTCCATTACTTGGTCTTTGCGTGTAATATAGAGCAATACACCTAATGGTAAACCTAAAACAAAGCCCAAAAAGCCGGAAACAAAGGTCATTGTGATAGTGTCAATTGTGCCGTTAATCAGCAGATAAATCATTCTCTCAGACATAACCCAAAACCTCTACTTTCACGTGATGCTCTTTCAGAAATGCAATTGTGGATTCAACGCCACCATTAATGCCATGTAGCTCGGCTAACATCACCCCAAATTTTACGCCACCAGCGTAGTCAATTTGTGAACTTAAAATATTAATATCAATATCAAACTTGCGTACAGCCATTGAAATTAAAGGAGCATCAACAGACTGCCCTGTAAATTCAAGTTTGAGTAATGGTGATGAGTCCTTACCAGGCTCTGTTTTTAATCGTTCTTTATAATCATCTGGAATATCAATCACTAATGTTGATTGAATAAACGCTTGAGCGACAGGTGTTTTCGGGTGAGAGAATACTTCACTCACTTTGTCTTGCTCGATTAATTGCCCACCACTTATTACAGCGACTTGATCACAAATACGTTTTACAACATCCATTTCGTGAGTAATCAATAAGATAGTTAGGCCTAATCGGCGATTAATATCTTTCAATAATTCTAAAATTGAACGTGTTGTTGCGGGGTCTAATGCACTTGTCGCCTCGTCACAGAGCAATACTTTAGGCGAATTAGCTAATGCGCGAGCGATAGCAACACGTTGTTTTTGTCCGCCAGAAAGGTTTGCTGGGTATGCATCTTTCTTTTCAGTTAACCCAACCAAATCGAGTAATTCATTCACTCGCTCTTTAATTTTTTCTTTAGGCGTATTATCTAGCTCCAAAGGAAGAGCAACGTTATCAAAAACAGTACGTGAAGATAACAGGTTAAAATGTTGGAAAATCATGCCAATGCCGCGACGTGCTCTCGTCAACGTTTTTTCAGTCATTGATGTTAAATCTTGTCCATCGACAATAACTTGGCCTGAAGTTGGACGCTCAAGCATGTTCACGCAACGAATAAGCGTACTTTTACCCGCACCTGAAGCGCCAATAACGCCATAGATCTGACCAGCAGGCACATGCAAGCTAATATCAGTAAGCGCTTGAATGTTACGGCTTCCTTGCTGGAAAACTTTATTAATATTTGAGAGCTTTATCATTTATAGTTTCTAACTTTATCTGAATTGTTTTTAGATAGTGTATCTAATAATGTTGGATGTTAAGGCGTCTAGACGTCTAAGTCAATAAAGATTGTTCTATTTATTCTATTCTCCTTTTATTTCTTTTCATGAGATACTAAAAAGAGATTAAATTTTAGGAGTGAACAGGTGAGTAACGGGATCCCAGCAGTCTTTTTAGATAGAGATGGAACAATTAATATCGATCATGGCTATGTACACAAAATTGATGATTTCGAATTTATCGAAGGTTCAATTGAGGCAATGATTGAATTAAAGAAAATGGGTTATGCATTAGTTGTGGTAACTAACCAGTCTGGTATTGGGCGTGGTATCTATACAGAAGACCAATTTATGCAACTAACTGAATGGATGGATTGGTCATTAGCTGACAGAGGTGTGGACTTAGACGGTATTTACTTTTGCCCGCATCATCCTGATGCTGATGTTGAAGAATATCGCCAAGACTGCAATTGCCGTAAGCCAAAACCTGGAATGCTATTAGATGCGCAATCATTTTTAAATATAGATATGGCTTCTTCTATTATGGTGGGTGATAAGCTCGCTGATATACAAGCAGGAAAAGCAGCTAAAGTTGGCACAACGGTATTAGTAAAAAGTGGCGAAGCTGTAACAGATGAAGGAATAAATAACGCTGATATTGTTATTAGTAGCATTGCAGAACTGCCAGAAGCCTTAAAAAGAATCAAAAAATAGTCGTTTTGAGTGATAAGCAAGCAGTTGAACAAAATAATGCAAAAAAGGGGTTGCCAGATTTTTCTGACTCCCTATAATGCGCATCCACTGACCGGGAACAAGACAACGCAAAGCGCGATGAACACTGAAACGGCAGCGAGAGATTCTGAAAAGAAAAAGCAAAAAATTGCTTGACTCTCACGGAGGAAAACGTAATATACGCCTCCTCGCAACAACGACCCGGTTCACGAAATCAGGTGTCGACATCGAAAGATGAGTTGCAACGCTCTTTAACAATTTATCAGACAATCTGTGTGGGCACTCACAGGACACTATCAAAAAAATATTTGATTTTAAGTCTTGAAGAGTGACTAACACGTTAATTCATATATATGAACTAATAGGTAATTTGGTTTCTTCGGAAATCAAACGACAGTAACATTCTTTGAGCATCAAGCTACTTTTAATTGAAGAGTTTGATCATGGCTCAGATTGAACGCTGGCGGCAGGCCTAACACATGCAAGTCGAGCGGTAACAGGGGAAGCTTGCTTCTCGCTGACGAGCGGCGGACGGGTGAGTAATGTATGGGGATCTGCCCGATAGAGGGGGATAACTACTGGAAACGGTAGCTAATACCGCATAATCTCTTAGGAGCAAAGCAGGGGAACTTCGGTCCTTGCGCTATCGGATGAACCCATATGGGATTAGCTAGTTGGTGAGGTAATGGCTCACCAAGGCGACGATCTCTAGCTGGTCTGAGAGGATGATCAGCCACACTGGGACTGAGACACGGCCCAGACTCCTACGGGAGGCAGCAGTGGGGAATATTGCACAATGGGCGCAAGCCTGATGCAGCCATGCCGCGTGTATGAAGAAGGCCCTAGGGTTGTAAAGTACTTTCAGTCGGGAGGAAGGCGTTGATGCTAATATCATCAACGATTGACGTTACCGACAGAAGAAGCACCGGCTAACTCCGTGCCAGCAGCCGCGGTAATACGGAGGGTGCAAGCGTTAATCGGAATTACTGGGCGTAAAGCGCACGCAGGCGGTTGATTAAGTTAGATGTGAAATCCCCGGGCTTAACCTGGGAATGGCATCTAAGACTGGTCAGCTAGAGTCTTGTAGAGGGGGGTAGAATTCCATGTGTAGCGGTGAAATGCGTAGAGATGTGGAGGAATACCGGTGGCGAAGGCGGCCCCCTGGACAAAGACTGACGCTCAGGTGCGAAAGCGTGGGGAGCAAACAGGATTAGATACCCTGGTAGTCCACGCTGTAAACGATGTCGATTTGAAGGTTGTTCCCTAGAGGAGTGGCTTTCGGAGCTAACGCGTTAAATCGACCGCCTGGGGAGTACGGCCGCAAGGTTAAAACTCAAATGAATTGACGGGGGCCCGCACAAGCGGTGGAGCATGTGGTTTAATTCGATGCAACGCGAAGAACCTTACCTACTCTTGACATCCAGAGAACTTAGCAGAGATGCTTTGGTGCCTTCGGGAACTCTGAGACAGGTGCTGCATGGCTGTCGTCAGCTCGTGTTGTGAAATGTTGGGTTAAGTCCCGCAACGAGCGCAACCCTTATCCTTTGTTGCCAGCGATTCGGTCGGGAACTCAAAGGAGACTGCCGGTGATAAACCGGAGGAAGGTGGGGATGACGTCAAGTCATCATGGCCCTTACGAGTAGGGCTACACACGTGCTACAATGGCGTATACAAAGAGAAGCGACCTCGCGAGAGCAAGCGGAACTCATAAAGTACGTCGTAGTCCGGATTGGAGTCTGCAACTCGACTCCATGAAGTCGGAATCGCTAGTAATCGTAGATCAGAATGCTACGGTGAATACGTTCCCGGGCCTTGTACACACCGCCCGTCACACCATGGGAGTGGGTTGCAAAAGAAGTAGGTAGCTTAACCTTCGGGAGGGCGCTTACCACTTTGTGATTCATGACTGGGGTGAAGTCGTAACAAGGTAACCGTAGGGGAACCTGCGGTTGGATCACCTCCTTACCATTGAAGTGTTTTTGTGAAGTGCTCACACAGATTGTCTGATGAAATAGAGTAGCGGTATCGATAGGCTTGTAGCTCAGGTGGTTAGAGCGCACCCCTGATAAGGGTGAGGTCGGTGGTTCAAGTCCACTCAGGCCTACCACTTTTCTCTTATGTTGCGTTATGGCTCAGCTCGTTTACCCAAAAGTAAACTTCGCTAATCCACGCCTTGCCTAAGAAAAAAGACCTCGAATAAGAAAATCTTATAAAGAGATTCATCGATACCGAAAAATACCTTTATGGGGCTATAGCTCAGCTGGGAGAGCGCCTGCCTTGCACGCAGGAGGTCAGCGGTTCGATCCCGCTTAGCTCCACCATAAATTTTTCTGATTATTCAGAATAGATTAGTCAACTAGTCTATTGCGAATAATTATGCTCTTTAACAATCTGGAACAAGCTGAAAATTGAAAACAACGCACATTGTTTATCGCTTAAACAATGTGAGAGTCTCTCAAAAATCTCAACTTGAAGATGTCGTCAACAGACAGAAGCCGTCGGGTTTTGTGTCGAGTGACAAAAAAGACACCTTCGGGTTGTGAGGTTAAGCGACTAAGCGTACACGGTGGATGCCTAGGCAATCAGAGGCGATGAAGGACGTGCTAATCTGCGATAAGCGTCGGTAAGGTGATATGAACCGTTACAACCGACGATTTCCGAATGGGGAAACCCAGTGCAATTCGTTGCACTATCGTTTGATGAATACATAGTCAAACGAAGCGAACCGGGGGAACTGAAACATCTCAGTACCCCGAGGAAAAGAAATCAACCGAGATTCCCCTAGTAGCGGCGAGCGAACGGGGAGCAGCCCAGAGTCTTAATCAGCATTAGCATCAGGAGAACGGTCTGGAAAGTCCGGCAGTAAAGGGTGATAGCCCCGTATCCGAAGGTGTTAGTGTTGTGAACTCGACGAGTAGGGCGGGACACGTGTTATCCTGTCTGAATATGGGGGGACCATCCTCCAAGGCTAAATACTCCTGATTGACCGATAGTGAACCAGTACCGTGAGGGAAAGGCGAAAAGAACCCCGGCGAGGGGAGTGAAATAGAACCTGAAACCGTGTACGTACAAGCAGTGGGAGCCCCACCACCAAAGCATTTTCTGGTGTTGAGGACAACTTTGAAGTGGCATTCAACACGCGTTGACGGAGCGCTTTTTGCGACGTCCAACACACAAAACAAGCAGTGAATGTGCTTTGGGGTGGGGTGACTGCGTACCTTTTGTATAATGGGTCAGCGACTTATATTCTGTAGCAAGGTTAACCGTATAGGGGAGCCGTAGGGAAACCGAGTCTTAACTGGGCGAATAAGTTGCAGGGTATAGACCCGAAACCCGGTGATCTAGCCATGGGCAGGTTGAAGGTTGGGTAACACTAACTGGAGGACCGAACCGACTAATGTTGAAAAATTAGCGGATGACTTGTGGCTGGGGGTGAAAGGCCAATCAAACCGGGAGATAGCTGGTTCTCCCCGAAAGCTATTTAGGTAGCGCCTCGTGAACTCATCTTCGGGGGTAGAGCACTGTTTCGACTAGGGGGTCATCCCGACTTACCAACTCGATGCAAACTACGAATACCGAAGAATGTTATCACGGGAGACACACGGCGGGTGCTAACGTTCGTCGTGAAGAGGGAAACAACCCAGACCGCCAGCTAAGGTCCCAAAGTCATAGTTAAGTGGGAAACGAAGTGGGAAGGCTCAGACAGCCAGGATGTTGGCTTAGAAGCAGCCATCATTTAAAGAAAGCGTAATAGCTCACTGGTCGAGTCGGCCTGCGCGGAAGATGTAACGGGGCTAAACTATGCACCGAAGCTGCGGCAGCGAACGTATCACTTAAACTGATTAAGTGATACTCAGATGTATCAAAACGATTGACGGAGCGAAGCGACGTCAATGCGTCCAACAAAGTCGAGGCGGAAACGTCAGGCAGTCAGTTTAAGGATACGTTCGTTGGGTAGGGGAGCGTTCTGTAAGCCTGTGAAGGTGTACTGTGAGGTATGCTGGAGGTATCAGAAGTGCGAATGCTGACATAAGTAACGATAATGCGGGTGAAAAACCCGCACGCCGGAAGACCAAGGGTTCCTGTCCAACGTTAATCGGGGCAGGGTGAGTCGACCCCTAAGGCGAGGCAGAAATGCGTAGTCGATGGGAAACGGGTTAATATTCCCGTACTGGTGATAATTGCGATGGGGGGACGGAGAAGGCTAGGCTATCCGGGCGACGGTTGTCCCGGTTTAAGAATGTAGGCAGGTGAATTAGGCAAATCCGGTTCACTACATGCTGAGGTTCGATGACGAGTCACTACGGTGATGAAGTAGCTCATGCCCCGCTTCCAGGAAAAGCCTCTAAGCTCTAGATTATCATTAATCGTACCCCAAACCGACACAGGTGGTCAGGTAGAGAATACTCAGGCGCTTGAGAGAACTCGGGTGAAGGAACTAGGCAAAATGGTGCCGTAACTTCGGGAGAAGGCACGCTGGCGCTAGGTGAAGTCCCTCGCGGATGGAGCTGAAGCCAGTCGCAGATACCAGCTGGCTGCAACTGTTTATTAAAAACACAGCACTGTGCAAACACGAAAGTGGACGTATACGGTGTGACGCCTGCCCGGTGCTGGAAGGTTAATTGATGGGGTTATCCGTAAGGAGAAGCTCTTGATCGAAGCCCCAGTAAACGGCGGCCGTAACTATAACGGTCCTAAGGTAGCGAAATTCCTTGTCGGGTAAGTTCCGACCTGCACGAATGGCGTAATGATGGCCAGGCTGTCTCCACCCGAGACTCAGTGAAATTGAACTCGCTGTGAAGATGCAGTGTACCCGCGGCAAGACGGAAAGACCCCGTGAACCTTTACTATAGCTTGACACTGAACATTGAGCCTTGATGTGTAGGATAGGTGGGAGGCTTCGAAGCGTGGACGCCAGTCTGCGTGGAGCCAACCTTGAAATACCACCCTTTAATGTTTGATGTTCTAACGTTGCCCCATTATCTGGGGTGCGGACAGTGTCTGGTGGGTAGTTTGACTGGGGCGGTCTCCTCCCAAAGAGTAACGGAGGAGCACGAAGGTTGGCTAAGCATGGTCGGACATCATGCGGTTAGTGCAAAGGCATAAGCCAGCTTGACTGCGAGAGTGACGGCTCGAGCAGGTACGAAAGTAGGTCTTAGTGATCCGGTGGTTCTGAATGGAAGGGCCATCGCTCAACGGATAAAAGGTACTCCGGGGATAACAGGCTGATACCGCCCAAGAGTTCATATCGACGGCGGTGTTTGGCACCTCGATGTCGGCTCATCACATCCTGGGGCTGAAGTAGGTCCCAAGGGTACGGCTGTTCGCCGTTTAAAGTGGTACGCGAGCTGGGTTTAGAACGTCGTGAGACAGTTCGGTCCCTATCTGCCGTGGGCGTTGGAAGATTGAAAGGGGCTGCTCCTAGTACGAGAGGACCGGAGTGGACGCACCACTGGTGTTCGGGTTGTCATGCCAATGGCATTGCCCGGTAGCTAAGTGCGGAAGAGATAACCGCTGAAAGCATCTAAGCGGGAAACTTGCCTTGAGATGAGTCTTCCCTGACCCTTTAAGGGTCCTAAAGGAACGTTTAAGACTAAGACGTTGATAGGTTGGGTGTGTAAGCATAGCGATATGTTGAGCTAACCAATACTAATGAACCGTGAGGCTTAACCTGACAACACCGAAGGTGTTTTAGGGATTGAGAGATTAAAGTTGATTCAATAAAGTGAGAAGCCGAGAGGTGAAGGACACACAGCTTGTTTGAGATTGAGGTTCTGGTTTAGTGGAGAAAACTAAACGGGAACAAATAGAATTTGTCTGGCGGCAATAGCGCGGTGGTCCCACCTGACCCCATGCCGAACTCAGCAGTGAAACGCCGTAGCGCCGATGGTAGTGTGGGGTCTCCCCATGTGAGAGTAGGGAACTGCCAGACATTAAATTAGTGAAGAAGCCACCCATTGGGTGGCTTTTTTGCGTTTAGGGATATCCTCGGTATTGTGCTAACTTGCTAACTATTTTCTTTTTTTTCTTTTTTTTCTTTTTTTCTTTTTTATTTCTTTATTACTGTATTTCTCACGCTATTTCCCCTTCCCCTTTTCATCTCTTTGGCTTATGGGAAGCCATTAATATATCTTTACCGCTGATCGTGGTGAATAGAATTGTTGGAACTAAAGTAGTGAGTAACAACTCACGTATTTTTTAATTAAGTGCAGGTAAGTCAATAAAATCAAATGGATATAATTTGTTGATAATTATCTATTACTCCAGAGAATGTAATCACTTGAGCCAAAGTAGTAAGTAACAACTCACGTGTTGAAGAGCGCGCGGAGAGATAAGTGATGGCTGTGGGGTAAAAAGAGTTAAGAGAGTTAGGTTAGGCAATCGATAGGTGACTCTTAGTGGCATTGGCTCTGTGAATGAAAATTTTGGATATAAAGTAGTGTGTAACAGCTCTCATGTTGAAGGGGATAGTGGTTGCTGTTGATGGTGATGGGTTGACGGGAGTTAGGAGGAGCAATGGAAGAAAAGCGTTTGTATTGGCGTGATGAATGGATGTTTTAGATACAAAGTAGTAAGTAACAACTCACTTGTTGAGGTGGGACTGTGGTTGCTGGTGATGGTGGTGGGTTGACAGGAGTTAGGAAGAGCAATGGAAGAAAAGCGTTTGTATTGGCGTGATGAATGGATGTTTTAGATACAAAGTAGTAAGTAACAACTCACTTGTTGAGATGGGACGGCGGCTGCTGGTGATGGGCAGGAGTTAGGAGGGGGTAATGGAGGATAACTGGTTGTATTGGTGTGATGAATGGATGTTTTAGATGTAAAGTAGTAAGTAACAGCTCACTTATTTCTTAATTAAATGTAGGTAAGTCAATAAAATCAAATGGATATAGTGTATTGATGATTATCTATTACTCCAGAGAATGTAATCACTCGAGCCAAAGTAGTAAGTAACAACTCACAGGTTATTTTGTGGAAAAGAGAATTTTAAGAATATCACATGAGTACTGTGGACTGGGTGTTTTTCCATCATGGTGATGAATGATATCGCTTGAGCCAAAGTAGTAAGTAACAACTCACAGGCTCTTTTGTGGAAAAGAGAATTTTAAGAATATCACGTGAGTGTTGTGAACTGGGTGTTTTGCCATCACGGTGATGAATGACATCATTTGAGCCAAAGTAGTAAGTAACAACTCACTTGTTGAGATGGGACGGCGGCTGCTGACGATGGAGGTGGGGTGACGGGAGTTAGGAGGGGGTAATGGAGGATAACTGGTTGTATTGGTGTGATGAATGGATGTTTTAGATGCAAAGTAGTGAGTAACAACTCACGTGTTTCTTAATTAAGTACAGGTAAGTCAATAAAATTAAATGGATATGGTTTTTTGATAATTATCTATTACTCCAGAGAATGTAATCACTTGAGCTAAAGTAGTAAGTAACAGCTCACATTTTTTAGTAGCAGAGGAATAGAGGGAGATAATATGGGAGAAAAATAGATAGGAGGATTGTATTTACCCCGGTTTATTTAGGTGGTGAATCCGATAGAAGGGAACAAAGTAGCAAGTAATTAACATGTTTATCATTTCAAAAGAAGAGTAAAAGAAGAACAGAACATTTCTGTGTAAAATTTAAAGACCTTATAGTTAAGATGGTGATTATGCTAAATTTGATAAGCTATAACTACTCAAATTTGATATACTGCACACAGTAATTAATCAAAAATTATAAGATTTTCATTATTTCTCTGTGATATAGGGACTTCAAATTTGGCCAAAAGAACCTATTCTGTTCGGTATATTGCAGGTGAGCCCGCTAAACGTATTCAGCCCATGCCTGTACATATGTTAGGTGAATCACTTCCAATAGGTTTACCTCTATTCGCTGCGGGTGAAACCCTAGATGTGGTTACATGGAATATTTACAAACAGCAACGGCCAAATTGGAAGCACACTCTTAATGAGTTAGTAAAAGATAGAAAACTTATTTTGTTGCAAGAGGCTCAAATGTCACCTGAGTTAATATCTTTTGCTGCATCACACAAATTAATTGCTGATCAGGTACCTGCATTACCTTTTTCACCTCATCCAGCTGGAGTGATGACACTTGCGGCTTCACATCCGATATATTGCTGTCCTTTAAGAGAAAAAGAACCACTTTTACGACTGGCTAAATCTGCGCTGATTACAGTATACCCGTTACCAGATGGGAAGCACTTGATGGTCGCAAATGTTCATGCAATTAACTTCAGTTTTGGTGTGGATGTATATACGCGGCAACTAAATAAATTGGGTGTTCATATTGCTAAACATGTGGGGCCAGTGATCCTTGCGGGTGATTTTAATGCATGGAGTAGGCAACGGGTAAATGCACTAAAACGGTTTATTCGTAGTGTGGGTCTAAAAGAAATAGCATTTAGTGATGATTACCGTACTAAGGCTTTTGGCCGTCCTTTGGATTACGTGTTTTATCGTGGATTGAAAGTTAAAAATAGCACTGTACTACCGACAGATGCATCTGATCATAACCCTATTATGACCAAATTTACGCTTTCTAAGTAATTAAGATTATCTCCCTTATTTTCCCTCGCATTTAATTGTAGATTTGATGAGCTATTTTTATTGGGGACATCAGATTGAAATCATCGTTTTTATACATCCTTTTCTTTTTTGCACAAATAGCTAATGGATCTAGCTTATTGTTGGCAAAACATGCGGAACAGTTACCTCGTTTAGTTATTTATGACCCGTCTTATCGACAAATTTCTTATCCAAATGGTGATGTGCCCGAACACTACGGTGTCTGCTCTGATGTAGTTATACGAAGCTACCGAAAAATGGGGGTTGATTTACAAAAATTAGTACATGAAGACATGAAAGCAAACTTTCGCCAATATCCCAGCCAACGTATATGGGGATTACGTAAGCCAGATACAAATATTGATCATCGTCGCGTTCCTAATTTAGAGGCTTTTTTTTCGCGAAAAGGGAAAAATAAGTCTATCTCAAAGAATGCCAGTGATTATATTCCTGGTGATATTGTCTCTTGGCGTTTGGGTAATGGTCGGCCACATATCGGTGTTGTAACTTCGATAAAGTCATCAAGTACACAAAATTATTTAGTTATGCACAATATTGGATATGGCCAAGTAGCTGAGGATATTTTATTTCGTTGGGATATTGTTGGGCATTATTCTTATTAAGTGGGATAATTTTTATATAATATAATTACTATGGTTATAATATTTTAAATTAACTTCTTTGTGGGTTTTTATATATTTAAGTAATTAGTTTAATTTGTTGTTTTTTTGATTATATGCTAATTATTGTATTAGCATTAATTTCGCATGAACTATATTTATAAATGAATGGTTAAACGTATAAAGTATAAAACATAAATAAATGGTGGTTAATGTTATGAAAAATATAGTTATTGTTGGTGGTGGGACGGGCGGGACGATGCTAGCAAATACACTTGCTAGAAAATTGAGTAAAGAAATTTTTTCAAAGAAAATAAAAATAACATTAATTACTGATAATCCAATCCATTATTATAAACCTGCATTTATGTATGTTGCTTTTAATTTATTTTTTAAGGATGAACTGAGTCGCCCTGAAAGAGAGCTGTTAAGGCCTGAAATAGAGTTAGCCATTGATAAAATAGAATACTTTGATTTTAAAAATAAAGAGCTAAACTCAACACATGGAAAAAAATATAATTATGATTTTCTTGTGATAGCGACAGGTTGCGTACCTAAACCTGAGCGTATTGAAGGTTTAAAAGATATCGGTAACCACTTTTATGCTTATGAAGCATCAAGGAAGCTAGCTGACCAACTTGCTAAGATTGAAAAAGGTCGAATTTTTATTACAGTATCATTCCCTGAAACACCGAATGTGCCCCATCAGTGTGGTATTGCGCCGATGGAAACAACTTTAATGATTGATGAGTTTTTACGTAAACGTCGAGTTAGGGATAATATTGAAATCGTTTATACTTATCCAACAGTTTCACAATTATTGCGTAACTGTTTATTTATGCAACAACCTGTTTGTGAAGTTATTCCCGAGGTATTTACTGCTAAAAATATTAAAGCGCAGAGAGGGTTTACTTTAGATAAAGTTGATCCAGATAAAAAAATAGCTTATTCGAAAGAAGGTGATGAGCAAAATTTCGACTTACTGATTAGCACTCCACCGATTACCGCGGTTGAGGCAGTTATTAATACCGGATTAAGTGAGCATAATAATGGTGAAGGTTGGTTACCTACCGACCATGAAACTATGCAAGTTTATGGTGTTGATGGCGTTTATGTTATAGGTGATACCGTTGATTTACCAATCAGTAAAGCGGGAGGAAGCTGTCATAATCAGGCTGCCATTATAGCTGATAATATATGCGGAGAATTAATTTATGGTTATCCCGCAGCTATCTATGATGGGCGAGTTCAAGCTGTTGCTCAAATGGGATTAACTGCAGGGATGCCTTTACAATACGATTATAAACACGATGTTATTCCTACGCCTCCGACTAAATTAGGGGGATTACTAAGAAATGGCTTTAATAGAGGTATTTATTGGGCTGCTATTCGTGGCTTAGTTTAAGGAGGAAATCAAAATGTCTAATAATGAAAATCAAAGTAAACTAATTGAACTTCTTAATTCTGAGTCGGGTGATCATTTCGCAGACAAATTAGCACCGCTATTACAACTGAACCGTTTAGATAATATTGTTGATTTACTTTCTCTAATTTCTGACCTTATTGATATTACTGATAATAGCACAGTAGAAAAACTGGCGAACTCATTTGAGGATACTCTAGCGCCAGTCTGGGAATTCGGAACTGCATATAATATGGCTAAAATGGAGGAAATATATAATAGTAAAAATCCAAATTTTCGTTCGGTGTATGCTTTATTAAAAGATCCAAATACATTACGTGGAATTAGTACCGTTTTACGAACCTTGCAAATAATGGGTTCTCGATTGTCTTCCCCCCAAGAGGGGTAATATTTCGGAGGTGGTATGATATTAGATAGACTGTATTCTTTTGATACGCGTGTGATACATAATTACTATGATGCAGCCGAAAATTTAGGATCACTAGCTTCACCAATTTATCAAACGTCAACTTACGTATTTGATAGTGTTGAAGAAGGTGCCGCTTGTTTTAGCGGTGAATCGAACGGTTATATTTATACTCGAATAAATAACCCAACATTAAATTTGTTGGAAAAGCGGCTTGCTGATTTAGAAGAGGGGGACGCCGCAATTGCATTCTCTTCAGGGATGGGAGCAATAACATCGACTCTTTGGACATTACTGAACCCAGGTGATGAGCTGTTAGTTGACATGACGGTTTATGGCTGTACATATGCATTCTTTCACCATGGGTTAGCTCGATTTGGTATCAAAGTTCGTCACATTGATATGAGTGATCCAAATCATGTCGCACAGGCGCTCACTAAAAAAACAAGGATGATATTTTTCGAATCGCCTGCAAACCCAAACATGCGTTTAGTTGATATTAGCGCTGTGAGCCATATCGTTCGTCAATATAATCTTGCAAATAACCAAGAGATATTGGTGACCGTTGATAATACCTATTGCACTCCTTACATTCAAAAACCTCTTGAACTTGGGGCGGACATCGTCGTTCATTCATTGACTAAATATATGAATGGACATGGTGATGTGATGGCTGGGGCGGTTATTACATCTGAGGCGTTAGCTAAGCAAATCAGGTTGGTTGGACTGAAAGACATGACTGGAGCATGCCTATCCCCTCATGATGCAAACCTCATATTACGTGGAATGAAAACACTACCAATCAGAATGGAGAGGCTGGTTGAGAGTGCACAAAAAGTTGCAGAATATTTAGCCTCGCTATCTGAGGTTTCTCAAGTGATGTACCCGGGTTTACCGAGTTTTCCTCAATATTCATTAGCTCAAAGGCAGATGAAGCTACCCGGGGGCATGATTGCTTTTGAACTTAAAGGGGGACTTGAGGCGGGCAAGCAGTTTTTAAACCGCCTACAGTTATTTTCTTGTGCGGTTAGTCTTGGTGATTGTGAGTCATTGGCTCAACACCCAGCGAGTATGACCCATTCGACTTACACTGCTGAGGAACGGAAACAGTATGGGATTAGTGATGGGCTTATTCGTTTATCAGTCGGATTAGAAAGTGTTGATGATTTGATTGCGGATATTAAGCAAGCGCTCAGTTGATAACAAAAGGCCCTATATCATATAAAATATAGGGCCTTTATTTATTTTGTGGATGCGTTAATTAGTTAAGATTTTTGAAATTTACGCATAATGAAGAAGGTCACACTCAATATCGCGACCCAAGCAAACCCAACTAAAAGTGCAACTTGTGTGTCTTTAAAGAAGCCAAGTAGTGCGATGACAAAGACCATAAATGCAATAGTAACCGCAGGGCCAATTGGCCAAAATGGGACTGGGAATTTCAGGTTTTTAACTTCTTCAGGACTCATTTGGCGACGCATGGCGACTTGAGAAAGCAGGATCATTAACCACACCCAAACCGTTGCAAAGGTTGCGATTGAAGCAATAATCACAAAGATTTTTTCTGGAAGTAGGTAGTTCAAATACACACCGAGTAACATAATAACGGACATTACTAATACAGTGACCCATGGCACACCGCTTTTCGTCAACTTAGTAAAGACTTTTGGAGCTTGTCCATCTTGCGCCATTCCGTACATCATGCGCCCTGCACCAAAAATATCACTATTAATCGCTGAGATTGCCGCAGTGATGACCACGATATTTAAGATATTTGCCGCTGATTGAATACCTAAACTATCAAAAATTTGGACGAATGGACTGCCATTTTGACCGACTTGGTTCCACGGATAGATGCACATCAAAATGAATAATGTTAACCCATAGAATAATAAAATACGGATTGGAACGGCATTAATTGCTTTTGGAATGGTTTTTTCTGGGTTTTGCGCTTCACTGGCAGTAATACCAATCACTTCAATACCGCCAAATGCGAACATGACTATGGCTAAAGAGGCAATAACGCCTTCAATGCCATTTGGCATAAAGCCACCGTGCTCCCATAGATTTTGGATACCTACCGCATGGTCAGTTTCTTGGCCGAAACCGTAGAACATTAAGAAAGTACCACCAACAATCATTGCGATGATGGCCGAGACTTTCACGATAGACAGCCAAAATTCCATTTCACCGAAAATTTTGACGTGACATAAATTGAGTGCGCTAATAAATAGCACGATACTTAATACCCACACCCATTGGTCGACATGTGGGAACCAGAACCCCATGTACATCCCGAAAGCGGTAATATCGGCCAAGCAAACGACCAGCATTTCAAATACGTAGTTCCAGCCAGTTAAAAAACCAGCGAGGGGGCCCATGTAATGGCTAGCGTAGTGAGAAAACGAACCGGGTACAGGATGATGCACTGCCATCTCGCCTAAGGCTCGCATAACCATAAATACAGCAGCACCACCGACCATATAAGCGAGGAGAACTGCAGGCCCTGCCGCTTGAATTGCGGAAGCAGAACCATAAAATAAGCCGGTACCAATCGCTGAGCCTAAAGCCATAAAGCGAATGTGCCGAACACTCAGTCCCTTTCTGAGTTGATTTTGTTCACTACTTTGCATGTCTTTTCCTGTCTTTTTCTTCGTTCGATATATTGTTCCGAATAGGCTTTCGGTATTGTTTATTAAGTCGGACGTACTTTATTGAACCCTAAGGTGGCTACATTATCACAAACTTCCTTGTTCGTGAGATAGATATCTGCAATATAATGCGTGCTCAGCTAACTATTTTAGGAGTGATATGAAATACCCAATTAATGAAATCTTCCAAACCATTCAGGGAGAGGGGGTTTTTACTGGTGTTCCTGCGGTGTTTATTCGTTTGCAGGGCTGCCCAGTTGGATGTAGTTGGTGTGATACCAAACAAACATGGGAAATAGAACAAGACAAAGAATCTACCCTAGGGGATATCGCACTTAAAACGATTGATTCAGATGCATGGGCGATGTCAGATAGTGAGGCATTGATTCAGTTAATGAAAGAAAAACACTTCAGCGCACAGCATATTGTTATTACAGGCGGAGAGCCTTGTATTTATGATTTACAGCCACTGACTGAGGCATTAGAACAGCATGGATATCAATGCCAAATTGAAACTAGCGGCACATATCCTATTCAATGCACAAATAAAACATGGGTTACGGTATCGCCAAAAGTGGGTATGAAAGGCGGGTTACAGGTGATTAGCCAAGCAGTAAACCGCGCTAATGAAATTAAACATCCTGTTGCTCGCGAAAAAGATATTGAGGCACTTGAGAAAATTTTAGCATTACGTACTGTCGAAATGCCGCCAGTAGTGGCATTACAGCCAATCAGCCAAAAGACGGCGGCAACAAAATTGTGTATTGAAACTTGCATTCAACGCAACTGGCGTTTATCGATTCAAACACATAAGTATTTGGATATTCAATAATAAAAAATAGCGATAAATTTTAGTAACCCCCAATAGTTGAAAAACACTCATTGGGGGCCTTTAAATTACCTAAATGGTTGGTTTAGTGGTACTTCAGGATCTGGCTCGTGAGTAATACGGTTGCGTAAGTCACGACGAATAATTTCAATAGACCAAAACCAAATTAAATGGCCAAATATTTCTGACACATTCTCATACCATGGCAGGTCGAAAAGTGGAGGGGTGAGCCCCATAAGAGGGAATGAAATCATATGGACAAATAATTGCGCCAGTGCACCCGCTAACAACCCTTGCCATAACTTAATTTTAGGAAATACTTCAGCAACGATGCAATACCCGACAGCAAACACGATAGAAAATATGATGTGAGTAACGCCCACAGAGTTAAAAACGTGCCCAGCAAAGGTGTACACTGCAGAGTTAGGATCAGCAATTCCTAACCAATCCCTTAAGAAAATATAAGGTGGATTGAGGAAGTTACGTGAGCAGTCAATTTGTTCCGCTGCACGGATCAGTGTTTCTGGCGAACAAGCTGCGTTGAACATATCCGTTGGGCTTCTTGGCGGTAATGGGACTTCAGCCCCCCATTTGACAAACGAAGAGACGATACCTGCGATTAGACCAATAAATGCTGCCAGTCCATAACGCCTTCTGGATTTTGGTGTTTGTTGAAATAAATGCATTTCCCCTGCCTTATTAAAAGTAAATAATGGTAAATAATAGATCAGGTTATAATTTAATGCACTATGTCAAATTAAAGTTTTTATATCCTTAATGTTAAAAGGGGAAATGTCAGTCACTGATTTATTTCTTGCCTTAGCCTCACCCTTGATAACGTATGTTTTTTTAGAATTTCGATTATTAAAGGTAATTAGGCAGCTTTCTATGCAGAGTTAGGCGTTGATATTGGTTTGGTCACTAGTCGAAGGTAAAGGATATAGGGATTTACCCCTCATTTATATTCAAAACCTATTAGGCTTGCCGCTAAGTCAGCGGCCTGAGGAGCGTGTATCCCTATATTATATGACTTTTTTAGCGCTTGTACTTTTAAGCTTCTCCGCGATAGACGCAACCTGCATTGCAGGTTTCTTTTACGGTAACCGCACTTAATAAGGGTAGTAAAGGTTTAGTTTGTTGCCAAATCCACTGGGCTAATACCTCACTGGTTGGGTTTTCTAACCCTTCGATATCATTTAAATAATGATGGTCTAAGCGTTCCCAGATAGGCTTAAAAGCGGCTTTTACATCAGAAAAATCAATAATCCAACCACTATGGGAGTCAACTTCACCTGTGATTTCTAAACGCACCATGAAAGAATGCCCATGGAGGCGACCACACTTATGACCCTCTGGGACGTGAGGAAGTTTGTGGGCGGCTTCGAAAGTGAAATCTTTATAGATTGTTGTACTCATATGTGGCTCCTTGTTGTGAATAAACAGCGCATTGTACTGCATTTTTAGGTGAAAATATCTTTAATTACTAAAATAGCGTTAACCGCTTTTATCAATATGATCCATCAGTTAATTGCTTTAGGCTTTTTAGTTATTAATTATGGCTATCGTTTCTTATCCCATTATCTATGGTTGTTATAACCTAACTGCATACCCTATATGTTTCAGGTACTGCGGTATTTTTTGCTTTATTACCTTAATTATTTGGGGGAATGAGCAGGTGTTAGGTTGTCGGTCTTTTTTGGGTAATGACATGGCATCGTTTTTTTAAATCAAAGATGAATAACGCTGGGGTTACAAGATAATGACAAAAAAACAGCCGCCATTAGCGGCGCTGCCAATATCTGTTGAGCAATTAGCACGTTTACAGACGGCCGTTGATGATTTTTCATCCCATCAACTCGCATGGCTTTCTGGTTATTTGTGGGGAGTGGTAAATCAAAATACGCAAGTTGATGCATCTGTCAGTGCGCCTGTGGTTACCCAAGATACGGTCACAATCATCTCTGCATCACAGACAGGAAATGCACGCCGCCTATCAGAGCAGCTTAGAGAGCGTTTAGTCGGTGAAAAAATTAGTGTGAACTTAGTGAATGCAGGGGATTATAAATTCAAACAAATCAACCAAGAGAAAGTGTTGGTTGTTGTAGCGTCAACCCAAGGTGAAGGGGAGCCAGCCGAAGAAGCGGTTGCATTGTACAAATACCTTCATTCTAAAAAAGCGCCTAATTTATCACAAACCAGCTATGCGGTTTTCGCGCTGGGAGATTCCTCTTACGAAAAATTTTGCCAAGCGGGTAAAGATTTTGATTCTCAGCTTGCATTATTAGGGGCGATATCATTAACGGAACGAATTGATGCAGATGTTGAATACCAAGCGGTTGCAGATGAGTGGGTTGAAAACCTCACACAGATTTTAAAAGCTCGCGTTCCTACTCAAAGTGATAGCCAATTATTGGCGACTCAAACAGGAAGTGTGAATGAAATTCATTCATCACCTTATAGTAAAACCGCACCATTAACTGCGTCGCTACTGAGTAATCAAAAGATCACCAGTCGCGACTCGCAAAAAGATGTTCGCCATATTGAAATTGACCTCGGTGACTCTGGTTTACGTTATCAACCGGGTGATGCGCTAGGAGTTTGGTTCGATAATGACCCTGCTTTAGTTGATGAGTTGGTGGCTTTATTGTGGCTACAAGGTGATGAAGAGGTCTTTATTGGCTCACAGCGGCATTCATTACGTGATGCGCTGATTTATCAATTAGAACTGACACAAAATACCCCAGTAATTGTCGAAAAATACGCTCAGCTATCAAAAGATGATGCACTATTGTCATTAATTAGTGATAAGCAAGCTATTTTGCACTACGCGCAAAATACGCCAATTGTCGATATGGTACGCCAAGCAGCATCTCAGCCTACTGCCCAAGAATTTGTTGAACTACTGCGCCCGTTAACCCCTCGTTTGTACTCGATTTCTTCTTCACAATCAGAGGTGGAAAATGAAGTTCACGCAACGGTTGGCGTTGTCCGCTATGAGATTGATGGTAAGGCTCGCACTGGCGGTGCTTCAGGTTTCTTAGCGGATCGCTTAAATGAGGATGATGAACTCCGTATATTCATTGAGCACAATGATAACTTCCGTCTGCCACAAGACCCAAATACGCCAGTGATCATGATTGGCCCAGGAACAGGGATAGCGCCATTTCGTGCTTTCTTACAGCAGCGTGACAATGACGGTGCGACAGGGAAAAACTGGTTATTTTTTGGTAATCCACACTTTGTTGATGACTTTCTCTACCAAGTGGAATGGCAGCGTTATGTCAAAGACGGTTTACTAACCCATATTTCATTAGCGTGGTCTCGCGACCAACAAGAAAAAATCTATGTACAAGATAAACTTCGCGAACAAGGCGAGGAAGTATGGCAATGGTTACAAGAAGGTGCGCACATCTATGTGTGTGGTGATGCAAACCGCATGGCCAAAGATGTCGAACAGGTATTATTAGATATCGTCAGTCAATACGGGAACATGGACAGTGAAGAAGCTGATGAATTTTTAAGTGAGCTGCGCGTAATGCGCCGTTATCAGAGGGATGTTTATTAATGAGCAATGAACAACAACAAAAGCCCTTAATTGTCGAAGGTAAACTCGCAGACAGTGAACGCATGAAGCAAGACAGCGATTACTTGCGTGGAACCATTAAGGACGACTTAAAAAATGGGTTAACGGGCGGTTTTGAAGGGGATAATTTCCTGTTGATACGCTTTCACGGCATGTATCAACAAGATGACCGTGATATTCGTTCTGAGCGTGCGGAACAAAAACTCGAGCCTCGCCATGCAATGATGCTGCGCTGTCGTTTACCGGGCGGCATTATCACCCCCAAGCAATGGCTTGATATTGATAAGTTTGCCACAGAGCACACGCTGTATGGCAGTGTGCGCATTACGAATCGGCAAACATTTCAGTTCCATGGCATCTTAAAAGGGGATGTAAAGCCTGCCCATCAGATGCTAAGTCACGTTGGTTTAGATGCCCTTGCAACGGCGAATGACGTTAACCGTAACGTGTTATGTACCTCTAACCCAGTGCAGTCTGAATTGCATCAACAAGCTTATGAATGGGCAAAGAAAATATCTGAACACTTACTACCACGCACTAGTGCTTACGCGGAAATTTGGTTAGATAAAGAAAAGATAGTGACAACGGATGAAGAGCCTATTTTAGGGCAAACTTATCTGCCAAGAAAGTTTAAAACCACTGTTGTGATCCCACCATTAAATGATGTGGATTTGCATGCAAATGATATGAACTTTGTCGCGATTGCCCAAAATGGGGAATTGATCGGTTTTAACGTGCTGGTGGGTGGCGGCCTTGCAATGACACATGGTGATACAGCGACGTTTCCTCGCTTAGCCAGTGAGTTTGGTTTTATTCCATTAGACAAAACATTAACCATTGCAGAAGCGATAGTGACTACCCAACGGGATTGGGGAAATCGTACTGAACGTAAAAATGCGAAAACCAAATATACTCTTGAGCGTGTGGGTATCGACACCTTCAAAGCTGAAGTCGAAAGGCGCTCAGGCGTAGTTTTCGAACCTATTCGTCCATATGAATTTACTGAACGCGGTGACAAGATTGGTTGGCTTAAAGGAATTGACAATCGCTGGCACCTAACATTGTTTATTGAAAATGGTCGATTAATTGATTTAGAAAATAAGCCATTAAAAACGGGTGTGGCTGAAATTGCGCGTATTCATCAAGGTGATTTTCGTTTAACCGCAAACCAAAATTTAATTGTTGCGGGTGTACCCGAAAGTGAAAAAGCGGCGATTGAAGCGATTGCCAGAGCTCATGGGTTAATGAGTGATGAAATTACAGCGCAACGTGAAAATTCCATGGCTTGTGTCTCATTTCCAACTTGCCCACTTGCGATGGCAGAAGCGGAACGTTTTTTACCTGAATTTGTTAGTCAGGTAGAAAATATTATGGCCGCTCATCAAGTCGCCAATGAACATATCGTTCTACGGATAACGGGTTGCCCTAATGGCTGTGGACGAGCGATGCTGGCGGAAGTAGGGCTGGTCGGTAAAGCGATTGATAGATATAACTTACATTTAGGTGGAAATCGCATTGGCACCCGTATTCCACGCATGTACCGTGAAAACATCACTAGTACAGAGATTTTAGCTATTTTGGATGAGTTAATCGGTGATTGGGCAAAAAAACGTCTACCTAATGAAGGATTTGGCGATTTTGTTATTCGCACCAATGTTGTGAAGCCCGTATTAAATTCTGCTGTTGATTTTTATGAGGTTAAGGAGGCAGTATGAGCCGACTTGAACTAGCAACGCTTATCGAACTCGATAAGCCTCAACAAATCGCTTATCTCGCTGAGTTTAATTCCCAGTTAGAAGCGATGAATGCATTACAGCGGGTTGAGTGGGCGGTTGAATATTTACCGGCAGAGTTTGTGGTGTCTTCCAGCTTTGGTATCCAAGCGGCACTAACGCTGCATATGGTGACGCAGGTTATGCCTAATATCCCAGTTATTTTAACGGATACTGGTTATTTGTTCCCAGAGACCTATCAATTTATTGAGGCGTTAACAGATAAATTGAATTTAAATTTACAGGTGTATCGCGCAAAGCAGTCACCTGCTTGGCAAGAAGCACTGTATGGCCAACTTTGGACACAAGGGCTTGATGGTATTGAGCGTTATAACCAATTGAATAAAGTTGAACCGATGGCGCGTGCGTTACATGAATTACAAGCACAAACCTGGTTTTCTGGTTTACGGCGAGAACAATCTGCGAGCCGCGCAAATTTGTCTGTGTTAGGTATCGGAAAAGGGATTTTTAAAGTTTTACCAGTGATTGATTGGAATAATAAGCAAGTTTATGAATATCTAACAAAATATGATTTACCTTATCACCCCCTGTGGGAACAAGGGTATTTATCAGTTGGTGATACCCATACAACTCGTAAATGGGAAGAGGGGATGAATGAAGAAGATACGCGTTTTTTTGGATTAAAGAGGGAGTGTGGGCTGCATGAAAACTAAATATTCGTCATAATTCAATCCGCAGCGTTGTTGGCTACGCGCATTCGCACTAGTCACATACTAGTGTATGCTCCTAGCGACTCATTTACTTGCCGCCTAGCTGCAACTTGAATTATTTAGAATATTGATTAGGTTATAATTCAATCCGTAGTGTTGTTGGCTACGCGCAATTTGAATAATTTAGAAGATTGATTTGTCATGTTCAAAGCCATGACTTGAGTTTAAAATATAAATAATTACGAATTTAATAAAATATTTGTTTAATTACAAAGGAATGCCCTTTGTTAAAAATAAGTATTTCTTATTTTTATATTATTTTTTGTTTTTCTCATAATTATTAGAAGTTTGCGTTAAGTCTTGTATTTTTGTTCGGTATTGGCTGGTTTTTAGTGTTTTTGTGCAAGAGCTCAGGCTTATGCTTTTAAGTTACAAGAAAGAGCTTTTTGTCATTTCAAACCTGTTGATTGAAGCCATATAGTCAATTGTCTATTTCTTATAATAAGTTTATATAACGATGGGTGAGCAAGATGGATTATTTACCATTATTTGTCGATGTCCGCACGCGCAAGGTCGTGTTAATTGGCGGCGGTGTGGTCGCAGCACGAAAAGCAGAGTTGCTAATAAAAGCACAAGCGAATTTAGTGGTCATCTCACCGACGTTATGTACTCAGTTACAAACTGAATATCAACAAAATAAATTTATTTGGTTAGCAGAAGATTATCAATCCACTCATTTAGATGATGCATTTCTGGTTATTGCTGCAACGGATGATGCATTATTGAATGAAACGGTTTTCTACGATGCTAATGAACGAAAAATATTCGTTAACGTAGTCGATGACCAGCCATTATGTTCATTTATTGTTCCTTCCATTATTGACCGCTCCCCGGTGATTGTGGCGATCTCTTCAGGGGGAACCGCACCCGTATTAGCACGTTTACTCAGAGAAAAATTGGAAACGATGTTGCCAACCTCTTTGGGGAAAATGGCGGAGATAGCTGGTCGCTGGCGTCATAAAGTTAAAGAAACGCTAACTAATATGCGTGAAAGAAAACGTTTCTGGGAAAAAAGTTTTAGTGGTCGTTTTGCCTCTTTAGTTGAAAAAGGGCAATTCAGCGAAGCTGAACAACAGCTGGAACGACAGCTGTATGAGCCAGATAACCACGGTGAATTAACCCTAGTTGGTGCTGGGCCAGGGGATGCGGGGCTGCTTACATTAAAAGGACTGCGCGTTTTACAAAGTGCAGAAGTGGTTTTATATGACCATCTGGTGAGTGAGGAAATTCTCGAGTTAGTTCGCCGTGATGCAGACAAGATTTGTGTAGGTAAACGCGCAGGGGCCCACAGTGTTTCCCAAGAAGAAACCAATGCGCTGATCGTGAAATTTGCTCAACAAGGTAAAAAAGTCGTGCGCCTTAAAGGGGGGGATCCTTTCATTTTTGGGCGAGGGGGAGAAGAGCTACAAGTTGCAGCGCAAGCGGGGATCCCATTTCAAGTGGTTCCGGGTGTGACCGCGGCAATTGGTGCAGCCGCTTACGCGGGGGTTCCGCTGACTCACCGTGAACACTCACAAAGCATTACCTTTATTACGGGCCATTGCCGTGAAAATGGAACGGATCTCGATTGGCAGGCGCTTTCCCGAGGAAATCAAACCTTAGCTATCTATATGGGCACAGTGAAGGCCGCAAAAATCAGCGAGCAATTAATCCAATTCGGCCGAGCGAAAAATACCCCGGTAGCGGTTATCGGCTGTGGTACAAGGCGTGAACAAAAAGTAGTAACCGGAAAACTCGATGAGCTTGAAGTATTAGCACAGCAGGCACCCGCGCCTGCTTTGATAGTGGTTGGTGAAGTAGCTGCATTGCACCAACAACTCGCGTGGTTTGGTTCTCAAACTGAAGACATAAGATGGCGCAGTGCCGTATTGGAACTGGCTTAAGTAAGGGGCTATCGTGAACGACAAAAAATTGACTCATTTACAGCAGTTAGAGGCAGAAAGTATTCATATCATTCGTGAAGTTGCCGCCGAATTTGCTAACCCAGTGATGCTGTATTCTATTGGTAAAGATTCTTCTGTGATGCTGCATTTAGCACGCAAGGCATTTTATCCAGGAAAGCTCCCATTTCCTCTCTTACATGTTGATACAGGATGGAAATTTCGTGAAATGTACGAGTTTCGCGATGCAACTGCAGAAAAATACGGTTTTGAGCTACTTGTTCATCGTAACCCTGAAGGGGAAAAATTAGGGATCAACCCGTTTGTGCATGGCAGTGCTAAGCACACGGATATTATGAAAACGGAAGGCTTAAAGCAGGCTTTGGATAAGTACGGTTTTGATGCCGCATTTGGTGGCGCTCGTCGTGATGAAGAAAAATCACGTGCAAAAGAGCGGATCTACTCTTTTCGTGACCGATCTCATCGTTGGGATCCTAAAAACCAACGGCCTGAGCTATGGCATAACTACAATGGGCAGGTCAATAAAGGGGAAAGTATTCGTGTTTTCCCGCTATCAAATTGGACTGAACTTGATATCTGGCAATATATCTATTTGGAAAATATCGACATTGTTCCCCTGTACTTTGCAAAAGAACGACCAGTTATTCAGCGGGATGGGACTTTATTAATGGTGGATGATAACCGTATTGACCTACAACCTGGCGAAGTGGTTAGCCAGCAAAAAGTGCGTTTTAGAACATTAGGTTGTTGGCCATTGACGGGAGCTGTGCCATCTGAATCACAAACACTGCCTGAGATCATAGAAGAAATGTTGATTTCTACGACGAGTGAACGGCAGGGGAGGCTGATTGATAGCGACCAATCCGCTTCGATGGAGTTGAAAAAGCGCCAAGGTTATTTTTAGTGGGCAAGGTTAATACGCAAAGTCAGGAGAAAAATCATGGCACAAGCCGTTTATAATGAATCAATCGCTCATCAAATTGAACAGCAAGGTGGTGTAGAGCCTTATTTATTGGCGCAGCAACAAAAAGGATTATTGCGTTTTTTAACCTGTGGCAATGTGGATGATGGTAAAAGCACCCTAATCGGCCGTTTACTGCATGATACTCGCCAAATATACCAAGATCAGCTGTCAACCTTGCAAAGTGACAGTAAGCGGATAGGGACTCAAGGGGAAAAGCTTGACCTTGCTTTGCTGGTGGATGGCCTTGCTGCTGAACGTGAGCAGGGGATCACCATCGATGTGGCTTATCGTTATTTTTCAACAGAAAAACGCAAATTTATTATTGCGGACACCCCCGGTCATGAGCAATATACGCGCAATATGGCGACAGGGGCATCAACTTGCTCACTTTCTATTTTGTTGATCGATGCTCGAAAAGGAGTACAGGAACAAACACGTCGCCATAGTTTTATTAGTACATTGCTTGGGATCCGCCATCTTATTGTTGCCGTCAATAAAATGGATCTAGTGGATTACAGTGAAGCCATTTTTGAAAAAATAAAGCAGGATTACCAAAAGTTTGCGATGGAATTGCCGGTTGATTTAAAGGTATGGTTTGTACCTATCTCAGCCCTTGATGGCGATAACATTGTGAATGCTAGCGATAATTTTAAGTGGTATCAAGGTGATACGCTATTATCGATATTGGAAAATGTTCAAGTGGAACAAAAAGCCTCGGAGCAAGCTTTGCGTTTCCCTGTGCAATATGTGAACCGCCCAAATTTAGACTTTCGTGGATACAGCGGAACATTATCATCAGGGATTGTCGAAGTGGGGCAAAAGGTCAAAGTATTACCCTCTGGTGCGACCTCAGCAATCAAAGAAATTGTGACATTTTCAGGGTTACAAGATTTTGCTGTCCCGGGGGAAGCGATTACATTAGTGCTTGAAGATGAAATTGATATCAGTCGTGGCGACTTGATTGTTGCACAAGATGAAACCTTACAAAGCACACAGCATGCATCTGTCGATGTGGTATGGATGTCTGAACAGCCGTTAGTTCAAGGGCAACAACTTGATATTAAAATTGCGGGAAAACGCAGCCGGGCAAAAGTAGAAAATATTCAATATCAAGTAGATATCAATAATTTAACACAGAAAGTGGCTACGGAACTACCGTTGAATGGCATTGGTTTAGTGGAATTTTCCTTTGATGAACCATTGTTACTGGAAAACTATCAACGCAATGCAGACACTGGCGGAATGATTTTTATTGATAGGCTCACAAATGTGACTGTCGGGGCGGGTTTAGTCCGCGAAACACAAGCCCCTGTCTTTGAAAAAAACAGTGATTTTAGTGAATTTGAAATTGAGCTAAATAAATTAGTTCGCCGCCATTTCCCTCATTGGGGTGCACGCGATGTATTAGGTGGGAAATAATACGGATGACAAAAGAAAACCATATTGTTTGGCACCAACACGCAGTAACTCGCCAGCTACGTGAGAGTAATAATGGCCACAAAGGTGCTGTGTTGTGGTTCACCGGGTTATCAGGTTCAGGAAAATCAACATTAGCGGGAGCAATAGAGCACCAACTTACGTCAATGGGAATGAAAACCTATTTGTTGGATGGCGATAATATCCGCCATGGTTTATGCCGTGATTTAGGATTTAATGAGGCTGATAGACAAGAAAATATCCGTCGAGTGGGTGAGGTGGCGAAGTTAATGGTCGATGCAGGGCTGATTGTTGCGACCGCCTTTATTTCACCTTTTCAAGCGGATAGGCAGAAAGTCCGTGACTTGTTTGAACCCGATCAATTTTTTGAGTTGTACGTGGATACACCCGTAAGTATTTGTGAACAGCGAGACCCTAAAGGGTTATATCAACAAGCGCGGGAAGGGAAAATTAAGCAATTCACAGGAATTGACTCCCCTTATGAAGAACCGCAACACCCAGAGCTACATCTGGATGGGCAACAACTGATTTCTGATTCCCTTTCCCAAATTATTGCGCTTTTATTGCGCAATCATGTCATTCCGCTAGATTATTAATACAGCTCAAATACCCCCTTTATTTTATCCGATGGTAAAATAAGGTGGTATTTTGCGGATTCAAACCCGACTTAATCTGACTTTTTATCACAATTTCAGTATCACAGTAGCGTCAATCGTTGAGTTATGGGATGATTAGCAAATCATTTCAGGGGGCAAAATGGGTAAATTAACGCTACTATTAATTGCGATATTAGCTTGGTTACAGTATTCCTTATGGTTAGGCAAAAATGGCATACATGACTACGTACAAGTCAAAGATGATGTCGCTGCTCAGGAAATTGTAAATTCGCGCTTAAAAATGCGTAATGAACAGCTATTCGCTGAAATCAATGACTTAAATGATGGTCAAGATGCGATTGAAGAACGAGCTCGAACGGAGCTTGGGATGATCAAACCTGGAGAGTCATTTTATCGAATGGTTAAAGAAAGTAATAACCAGAAATAGACACAATAAAATGATATCAAAATAGTGTACCCATTAGCCTGATAATTTCTGATGTAAGAATTCAACAATGACAAATCCAAACCATGCCCTACAAAGCAATCTCCCGCAAATTGTTGCACTGATCCCTGCAGCAGGGATAGGTAGCCGTATGAATGCAGAGTGCCCAAAACAATACTTGCAGGTTGCAGGTAAAACGATCATTGAGCACACCATAAACGCATTGCTTGAAAATGATAAAGTGCAAGAGATTGTGGTTGCTTTGAGTGCGGAAGACGATTATTTTCAGCAGCTTGCAATTGCTAATGACCCTCGAGTGACGACGGTCATTGGTGGCAAAGAGCGTGCCGATTCAGTATTAGCAGGTCTGGATTTTTTAATCACTAACCCCAACTTTTCAGATTGCTGGGTATTAGTGCATGATGCGGCACGTCCCTGCCTCCATCAATCAGATTTAAATGAAATTATTCAATTAGCAGCGGAACAAAATTGTTGTGGTGGGATCCTCGCTGCCCCCGTACGCGATACCATGAAACGCAGCTCAACAGCGAGTCAATTAATTGACCACACGGTTGAACGTGAAGCGCTATGGCATGCGCTCACACCACAATTTTTTCCGTTAGCATTATTACGGGACTGTCTAAGTAAAGCCTTGAAAGAAAACGCGGTGATTACTGATGAAGCTTCTGCGCTAGAGTATTGCGGCCACCAACCGGTGTTAGTGGCTGGCCGCGCTGATAATTTAAAAGTGACGCGCCCAGAAGACCTCACTTTAGCGGAATTTTATCTTTCAAGAATGAATAACTAAGGAAAAAAAATGAGAATCGGACACGGTTTTGACGTACATAAATTTGGTGGTGAAGGCCCTATCATCATTGGTGGCGTGCGTATCCCTTATGAACAAGGTTTACTCGCGCACTCTGACGGTGATGTGGTATTGCATGCGTTAACTGATGCAATTCTTGGTGCTGCAGCATTAGGGGATATTGGTAAATTATTCCCCGATACTGACCCTGCCTATAAAGGGGCAGATAGCCGAGTCTTATTGAGAGATGCGTTTTGCCATGTACGTGCCAAAGGGTATCGCATTGGTAATATTGATATCACCATCATGGCTCAGGCACCAAAAATGTTGCCACACATCGCTCAAATGCGTGTGAATATCGCCGAAGATCTTGAGTGCCATATGGATGATGTCAATGCGAAAGCGACCACGACAGAACAGTTAGGTTTTGTGGGGCGTAAAGAAGGCATTGCCTGTGCTGCGGTTGTTCTTTTAATAAAAGATAATAGTAATGAAAGTAATGAATGTTCAGTACCTGCATGGTAAGCCATTGTCTTCTGGCACATTAAAAAGTGTTCCAGAAGATTTTATCGTCAAAGAAGATTTAGGTTTTGAGCTAGATGGTGAAGGCGAACATGTTATGGTTCGCGTGGAAAAAACAGGCTGCAATACAGTATTTGTTGCCGAACAACTCGCCAAATTTGCTAAAATTTCAGCCAGAGCAGTCAGTTACGCAGGTTTAAAAGATAGACACGCAGTGACGGAGCAATGGTTCTGTCTGCAAATGCCAGGTAAAGAAACGCCTGTTTTTTCAACTTGGCAGCTAGAAGGCTGCCGAATACTGGCAGTCACCAGGCAAAAACGTAAATTACGTATTGGTTCCTTGAAAGGAAACCAGTTTGAAATAACCTTGCGTGATATTTCGGATGCGAAAGACGTTGAACAACGTTTACACAAAGTCGCATTAGCAGGTGTGCCTAATTACTTCGGTGAACAACGTTTTGGACGCGATGGCCAAAATTTATCGCAAGCGTTGCGTTGGGCAAACCAAGAAATCAACGTGCGTGAACGCAACAAGCGTAGTTTTTATCTTTCTGCTGCTCGTAGTGCAATGTTTAACCATGTAGCAAGCGAACGAATTGCAAATAATACCGCCCAACACGTGATGCTAGGTGATGCATTGCAATTAACGGGCAGAGGGAGTTGGTTTGTCGCGACACAAGATGAATTTGCTACATTACAACCTCGCTTGGAGTCCAACGAATTAAGCATCACAGCGCCATTACCCGGTGATGGGGAGCTGGGAACTCAGGATGAAGCTCTGGCATTTGAAACTCAGTGTTTAGCGGATTACCAGCCCTTTATCTCTTTAATGCAGCGTGAACGAGTTTCTTCAGCTAGAAGGGCTATCGTTGTTAAACCCCAAAACTTACAGTGGGAATGGTTGGATGACTCGACGGTAAAACTGAATTTTTTCTTAAACTCAGGTTGTTTTGCAACCAGTGTTGTGAGAGAAATTATTAATCAAAATGGGCAGGATAATGTCGATGCTAAAGATTTTATTGAGTAATGACGACGGGGTAAATGCGCCGGGAATTCAAACCCTTGCAGCTGCGCTACGCCAATATTATCATGTTCAGGTGATTGCGCCTGATCGCAATCGTAGTGGGGCTTCGAACGCATTAACATTAGATAAACCACTTAAAATTCAAACATTAAGTAATGGTGACCTTGCTGTACAAGAAGGTACACCAACAGATTGCGTCTATATTGGGGTGAATAAAGTGGTGCGCCCACGTCCTGATATTGTTGTATCTGGTATCAACTGTGGCCCTAATTTAGGGGATGATGTTATTTACTCAGGCACGGTTGCAGCGGCAACAGAAGGCCGCCATTTAGGTTTACCTTCAATTGCGGTATCGTTAGATGGGGAAACGCATTATGAAAGTGCCGCTAAAGTGACATGCGAGATCCTTGCACTCTTACAGAAAAACCCATTGCGAGCTGGGAACATTTTAAATATAAATGTACCTGATATCCCGTACGAAGAAATTAAAGGTATCAAAGTCACCCGCTGTGGTAGCCGCCATGCCGCTTCTGAGGTATATAGCTTAGAGGACCCGAAAGGGAATACATTGTATTGGTTAGGTCCCGTTGGGGAAATTCGTGATGCCAGTCCTGGAACGGATTTTGAAGCAGTGCAAAATGGGTATGTTTCAATCACCCCATTACAAGTTGACCTAACCGCTTATAAAGTACACTCATTAGTGGAAGAGTGGCTAGAAAAATCAGGAGTGTCAGTAAAATGAATACAGGGCTCATGAAAGAACTTTTGGCTCAATTACGCCAACAGGGAATTCACGATGAGCGCCTATTAGATGCCATTTCACTCGTTCCTCGGGAACGGTTTGTGGATGAAGCGCTCTCCCATAAAGCCTATGACAATATCCCATTACCTATTGGTCATGGGCAAACTATTTCTCAGCCGTATATTGTAGCTAAAATGACGGCGCTATTGGCTTTAGCACCGGATGATCACGTTCTCGAGATAGGGACAGGCTCAGGGTATCAAACAGCAGTATTGGCACACTTGGTTAAGCATGTTTTTTCTGTTGAGCGGGTGAAAAGTTTGCAATGGGCTGCAAAGCGGCGCTTGAAACAGCTTGATTTACATAATGTTTCAACTCGTCATGGAGACGGTTGGGAAGGTTGGCAGTCAAAAGGACCTTTTGATGCCATTATCGTTACTGCGGCGCCAACAGAAATACCGGCTTTACTATTAGGGCAATTAAAAGATGGTGGTCGAATGGTTTTACCTGTCGGTGATAAAGAACAAGCTCTGAAGCTAATTACTCGACGTGGTAATGATTACCATACTAATGTTATTGAAAAAGTCCGTTTTGTTCCATTGATTGCCGGCGACCTCCTTTAACCTATTTGCAATGGTATTTAATCAAAGTCTGGTTATTTTTATAATCGATTTAAATGAAATATCATTGCAAAGGTTCTATTAACTCAAATAGCAGTAAAACTATTCCAAATATGATACTTTACCCAGCTGAATTTGTGGGAATAGCTTAAACTGTTAGTCATTTTCTCAAATTGTTATATTTTTAATATATTTAACTTGTTCACTATTTTGTATTTCTGCTTTAATAAGTGAAATATTTTATGATAACTCTATTGCTGACATTATTTTGAATTGTCACGTCAGATTTTTCTTCACGGGAGAAGAAGCATGAAAATTGTTAGCCCTATAAGCAGAATTCGATGGGCCGTCATCTTTTCATTTAGCGGAGCGCTATTGGCAGGTTGTTCAACACCGTATCATACAGCGGCACCTATTTCGAGTGTGAATGATAGCCAGTCTAGCCAGCAAACGGTGCAAAGGACGACACCGGCCTCGTCACCAAATACGGGGATGAGCACGGCAATGCCATCGTCTCGTCCTAATTTATCAAGTAATACAAATACTCAGCCTGTAAGTCGTAGCTCAGGGCCTGTAACAACTAATGGTGAAGGGCGCATTGTATACAACCGTGATTATGGCAGTATTCCAAAAGGCAGTTATAACGGTAATAGCTATACGGTTCAGCGTGGTGACACGTTATTCTATATCGCATACTTAACAGGTAATGATTTCCGTGAGTTAGCATCGCGAAACAATATTCCAGAGCCCTACAGTCTCAATGTCGGGCAGGTTATTAATATTGGTAACACAAATGTGAACTCGAACACTCAATTAGCGGCAAATTCATCAAATAGTCATCAGCAAGCGGTTGATCTTCGAACAACTAATGAGTATCCTGCAAACAGTGGTGGTCAAAATTCAGGTAAGATGTTGCCTAATAATAAGAAACCTGCAACGCAGGCTTCAACGACGACAACAGCCTCGACAACAACCGCTTCTACCGCAGTCAGTAGTACGAATAATTCGTCAATAAAATGGCGTTGGCCAGCCGAAGGGAAAATGATTGAAGGTTTCTCTGATGCTCAAGGTGGGAACAAAGGGGTAGATATCGCCGGTTCTCGAGGCCAAGCTGTGCTTACTGCTGCGCCAGGAAAAGTCGTTTACGCGGGTAATGCCTTGCGTGGATATGGAAATCTAATAATTATAAAACATAACGATGACTATCTAAGTGCTTATGCTCACAACGATACATTGCTTGTGCGTGATCAGCAGGACGTCACTGCGGGTCAAAAAATAGCCACTATGGGTAGTACTGGAACTAGTTCGGTTAGACTACACTTTGAAATTCGTTACAAGGGAAAATCAGTAAACCCGTTGCGCTATTTGCCGCAACGATAAACTGGGCAGAGTGCTTTGACATTCTGTCCGCATTATCTAGGGTAGGAGTCACTGATGAGCCAAAGTTCGCTGAAAGTTAACGAGTTATATAATGACCTCGACGAAAGTAATTTAAATGACACTTTTGACGAGAGTCAGTTTAAAGAAGAGGATCTGGTTACTGAGCTAGATGACGAAATGGATTTACTCCAGAACACAAATCAACGTGTTCTGGATGCCACTCAAATTTATCTTAGTGAGATTGGGTTCTCACCACTCCTTACAGCAGAAGAAGAAGTTTTCTATGCAAGACGTGCATTGCGGGGTGATATCGCATCACGGCAGCGCATGATAGAAAGCAACCTTCGTCTCGTTGTAAAAATATCACGTCGTTATAATAATCGAGGTCTCGCATTACTCGATTTGATAGAAGAAGGAAATCTTGGGTTGATTCGTGCTGTTGAAAAGTTTGATCCTGAAAAAGGATTCCGCTTCTCGACGTATGCAACGTGGTGGATCCGTCAAACGATCGAACGCGCGATCATGAACCAAACTCGAACTATTCGCCTTCCTATTCATATCGTTAAAGAACTCAATATTTACCTTCGTACTGCACGTGAATTAGCCCAGAAGTTGGACCATGAGCCAAGCCCTGAAGAGATCGCTGAGCAGCTAGATAAACCTGTCGAAGATGTCAGTAGGATGTTACGTTTAAATGAACGTATCACATCTGTTGATACGCCAATTGCAGGGGACTCAGAGAAATCTTTGCTTGAGGTATTGTCTGATGATAATGATTCAGGTCCAGAAAATACAATTCAAGATAATGACTTAAAAGATAATATTGTTAAGTGGTTATATGAATTGAACCCAAAACAAAGGGAGGTTTTAGCACGACGTTTTGGGCTTTTAGGCTATGAAGCTGAAACTCTGGAAGAAGTTGGCCGTGAAATTGGGTTAACAAGAGAACGTGTTCGTCAGATCCAAGTAGAAGGTTTAAAGCGATTAAAAGATATTTTACATGGCGAAGAGCTGACTCTGGAGTCGCTATTTAATATGTAGGGTGTTGATTCGGTAGTTAAAGCCCCTATAAGCTAAGGTTTATAGGGGCTTTTTATATGTAAATAATAGAGAACAAGCTTAGTTAATGGGGACACCACTATGAAATTTAAAATCATCGTCAGGTGTCGAAATTAATTCAGCTTCAATAATACCAAAATAATTAACTCGCTCAGTAATATCTTGTTTACTAATTAATTGTGCTAAGTGCAAATAATCTTGATAGTGGCGAGCTTCTGAGCGTAATAATGAAATATAAAAATTTGCTAGCTGCTCATCAAGAAATGGGGCGAGTTTAGCGAAGCGCTCACAAGAACGCGCTTCGATATAAGCTCCAATTATTAGCTTATCAACTAAGGTTTTTGGATCGTGCGGGTCGATATGGCTCAACAACCCTTTGGCGTAACGGCTTGCAGTGACGCCATCATAGGGGATGTTACGTTCATGCATGATCTCTAGAACTTGGTAAAAATGATGAAGTTCTTCTTTGATAAGCAAGACCATTTTATCAATTAAGTCTTGGCTATAAGGTGATTGTTTTTTTGCCAATATCTGCTTAGAAACCTGATTTTTGTTTCTTAATGTATGGATGTCACCAACCCTATCATAAGCAAATGATTCATAAGGTTTAAACCATTCGAGTAGGACTGCCGCACTTTCTTTATCAACGGCATATTTGCGAATTAAAAACATCGCACTTTGCGCGGCTTTTAATTCACATAACAAATGGTCTTTTAATATAATGGGCAAGTTTTCAGGCAAACTCGCTTTTTTTACCCACGCATCAGGCGTTTCACATTGTAGAAACTGCCTGATTGGAGTGAGTAATTGCGCATACTCATCCATGTTAGTTATCCATATCCTTTAACCGATAAATCCAATCTAGGGCTTGGCGCGGAGTGAGTTTATCAGGATCAATTTCAGCGAGAGCAGTTAATACTGGTGATGGCTCGACATCTTCTGTGGTTAAAAAGCTAAGCTGGGCGCTATCCACATGGCTCGCATTGGCATTGTTTGAGATAACTTCGAGTTCTTTAAGTTTTTGTTTTGCCCGTTTAATCACTTCCTTTGGTACACCGGCAAGAGAAGCGACAGCAAGGCCATAGCTTTTGCTGGCGGCACCGTCTTGAACGTTATGCATAAAAGCAATGGTATCACCGTGTTCAATAGCATCGAGATGGATATTGACCGCGCCTTCGAGTTTTTCAGGCAGTGTTGTTAATTCAAAATAATGCGTTGCAAATAATGTCATTGCCTTGATTTTATTTACTAAATTTTCAGCGCAAGCCCAAGCAAGAGAAAGACCGTCATAGGTTGAAGTCCCGCGACCAATTTCATCCATCAGTACTAAGCTATGCTCTGTCGCATTATGAAGAATATTAGCGGTTTCTGTCATTTCGACCATGAATGTTGAACGGCCAGATGCAAGGTCATCCGAGGCACCGACACGGGTGAAAATGCGATCGACTGGGCCTATCACCGCTTTGCTGGCAGGGACGAAACTACCGATATATGCTAACAGGGTAATTAATGCTGTTTGGCGCATATAGGTACTTTTACCGCCCATGTTTGGGCCTGTGATGATCAATAAACGACGTTGCGGTGACAATGATAACGGGTTGGAAATAAACGGCTCGCTAAGCACTTGTTCTACAACAGGGTGGCGACCCTCAGTAATTTGAATACCCGGTTTTTCAGTTAGTTGTGGGCAAGCGTAGCCTAGAGTTTGAGCCCTCTCCGCAAGGTTGGCTAGGACATCTAACTCAGCAAGTGCTTCAGCACTGGTTTGCAGCGCAGCAAGATGAGGCAATAGCATATCAAACAGCTCATCATACAGCGCTTTTTCAATAGCGAGTGCTTTTCCTTTTGATGTCAATACCTTATCTTCATACTCTTTGAGTTCAGGAATAATATAGCGTTCCGCATTTTTTAACGTTTGGCGACGGACGTAATGGATAGGCGTTAAATGGCTTTGACCGCGACTAACTTGAATATAGTAGCCATGAACCGCGTTATAACCGACTTTCAGGGTATCGATCCCCAGTTTTTCCCTTTCACGAATTTCGAGCCTATCGAGGTAGTCGGTTGCCCCATCAGCAAGGGCGCGCCATTCATCGAGTTCACTGTTATAACCCGGGGCGATAACTCCGCCATCACGTACCAATACAGGTGGCGCATCAATAATGGCTTTTTCAAGTAAGTCTTGTAACTCATCAAATTGACCAATACGATTTTGAAGGGCCTGTAAATACGAACAGCTTGATTGGCTTAGTATTTGATGAATATCTTGGTATTGTTGGAATGCGTAACGCATACGGGTTAAGTCGCGTGGGCGTGCAGAACGTAGGGCTAGACGTGCTAATACGCGTTCTAAATCCCCTATTTGGCGCAAAAATGGTTGCAATTCAAAGCCGCATTCTTGCAATGCACTAATAGCTTGTTGGCGGTTATTTAATACTTGAATATTACGCAATGGGGTATGTAGCCAACGTTTTAGCATACGGCTGCCCATTGGGGTCACACACATATCTAAAATGGCGGCAAGTGTGTTTTCTGTACCACCTGCAAGGTTTTGGGTGATCTCTAAATTGCGACGAGTCGCTGCATCCAAAATGACATTATCATTTTGTTTTTCCATCACAATACTGCGAATATGGGGCAGTGAAGTACGCTGTGTGTCTTTTACATATTGCAATAGGCAGCCTGCGGCTCTGAGCGCTTTGTGTGCGTCTTCAACTCCAAAACCGATTAAATCTTTTGTGCCAAACTGTAAACCTAGCTGTTGTTTTGCTGTATCGAGTTCATATTCCCACAGTGGGCGACGACGTAGGCCTTTATTATGTTCAATTAATGCCATACTGGCGAAATCTTCGGGGTATAGAAGTTCAGCAGGGCGAGTGCGTTGCAGTTCGGCTTGTAATGCTTCTTCGTCGGCAATTTCACTTATAATAAAGCGGCCTGAGGTAATATCTAATGTTGCGAAACCAAAACCTTGTTGGTCTTGCCATACCGCGGCTAAAAGGTTGTCTTGCCTTTCATTTAATAGGGCTTCATCGGTAATTGTGCCTGGTGTCACAATGCGTACTACTTGGCGCTCAACTGGCCCTTTACTGGTCGCTGGGTCGCCAATTTGCTCACAAATGGCGACGGATTCACCCATTTGTACTAATTTAGCTAAGTAACCCTCTGCAGCATGGTGAGGGACACCTGCCATAGGGATCGGCTGCCCTGCGGATTGACCTCGCTTGGTGAGGGAAATATCTAACAGTTGAGACGCTTTTTTAGCATCATCAAAAAACAATTCGTAGAAGTCACCCATGCGATAAAACAGCAGTATGTCTGAATGTTGTGCTTTTAGTTTTAGATACTGCTGCATCATTGGTGTGTGGGATTCGAAACTTTGCTTATCAGTCATAATGTTGTCTGTTCTAACGTATTGAGTTAACTAAATTCTGTGAGGTGTTCAGAGACTAAAATACCACAGATCGTATCAAATGAGAGTAGGCAAACGTGTTAGCCATGGATTTCTTTATGGTATTACGTTGAGGTTATCGGGAGCAACGTGCATTTGGTGATAAAGTGTCTGAAATATGTATTAGTGATACAAAGGTAAAATTGATGACTAAAAATGAAATTTATGTAGGCATGTTGTTCTGGATTTTGCCTCATATTAGGAATATGCAAATTCAAGATAAAAATCTAGACTGTAGGATAAGTTTTATTACTATGAGTAAATACTAAGAATAGTCCATAAAGTTAGTGTGTTATATCGATTTTTTTATTCGTATAAGTTAAAAAGGCACTTCATATACAAATTGAGAGGTTTTTATGAAGTTAAGTACATCAAAAGCATTATTTATCGCTGCAGCAATGACTATGCCTGTGATGGTTTATGCTAGTAATGTCCCAGTACCTGGGTTAGCAACGGATCCTCTCAACGAATGCTATGAGCAGATTGCAGATGCTCCACGGACAGCAGTTCAAGCATGTTTACAAAGTAAGCTAGATAGAGCAGATGAGATGATGAGTAAATCACTTGCAGATAATGAAACTGAACTGAAAAAAATTGACTCTTCTGCAACAGCACAAGCGATTGCTTCTCTAAAAAAATCACAGGATGCTTTTCTGGCGTTCAGAACCAGTGAGTGTCAACGTCAAGGTGATGCTTTACTTGGTGGAAGCGGAATAGGGGATGTGATGTTAGCGTGTAAGGTTAAACTGACTTATTTCAGAATTGAAGCGCTGAGTCTTTAATCGTATTTTTCATTATGTATTTTGGCGCCTTTATGTATGTCATGATGCGCTATTATCTAATATAGAAAAAACGTCTTTTCCCCTTAATTAACTTCTTAATTTTTAGTAAGGGGTTTTTAGTCATATCTTATGTCGTTATTATGAATACCCCTCTTTGAGCTAATATAAGTCGCCGAGGAGTATTTTAGTTACTGCGCTGCTTTTTTCAGTTTTTCAACTTGTTCGGCGGTGACGGGTTTACCTTGTCCACCCCACTCAGCACGTGCCCATGAAATTAAATCTGCCATTTCTTGAGGCGTTAAATCATCAGCAAAACTTGGCATGGCATACATACGCTGCCCATTCGGGAAGGTGGTGGTTGGAATACCAGTTAGTACCACACTGATAAAGGTTTCAGGGCTGTCCATGGCTAGGATAGCATTACCTTTTAACGCTGGAATACCATTTGGCACACCTTCTCCGGTGATCCCGTGGCAGCCTGCGCAGGTAGACATATACATCAAGCGGCCCGTTTCCATGGTTTGACTGACATCACCCACTTCTGGTGAACTTGCTTCAGGTAATGGCGCTGGTGGAGTTTTGGCTCCGAGTATTTTTCCTTGTTTATCGGTCATCAAATAAATCGCCATGTCATCCACATCGCTCTTTTTCATCTGACTGGTGGAAAAGTGGGTTACTGTGCTCATGTCTGCAAATGCAGAGCCTTGTGGGGCATTGCCTGTCAGTAAAAACTGGCTCAAAGAGGCGGTATCGTACCCATGTTTGGAAAGCGCTTCTGCCGTGATATCAGGGATCGCTAAACCGGCTTCTTCACCCCCTTGAAGTGACCGTGAAAACTCGACGCCCATCATTAGGTTACGTGGTGAGTGGCAAGCACCGCAGTGTGCCAAACCTTCGACAATATACGCGCCACGGTTCCACTCGGTAGAGCGTTGCGGGTCATGGGGCGCATTTTGTTTAGGAAAATTGAGTAAAGTCCAGAAGTTCATAAATGGGCGAACGGGTAGGATAAATACCCCGGTATTTTCTTTGTTTGGCACCGCCATTGGTGGAAGTGACATCACATAAGCATACAGGGCATCAATATCTTCCGATGTGGTCATATGGGTAAATACAAACGGCATCGCAGGGTAGAGATTACCTCTCTCTTTGCCAATTCCGTCTTTCAAAGCACGATGGAAATCAGCACGGGTATAGTTACCGATACCAAATTGCTTATCAGGCGTTATATTTGTGGAGTAAATGGTACCGAAAGGGGTTCCGATAGCACGACCACCCGCAGCCAATGGCCCTTCAGGTAATGAGTGGCAACCAAAGCAATCCCCAGCGGTTGCCAGTTCTTGTCCTCTAGGCAGTAACTTGGCGACTTCTTCTGAGGTCAGCGGTTTATCTAAATCAGGGCCGATACTGGAGGTACGAAAAGCGCCAAACAGGATCGCAAGCATTAATATTATGAATAATAAGATAATAATATAAATGCTCTTACGTAGAGAGCTGGATTTAGCCATGATGTTTCCCCCTAGTCGATCACGCAGCCAGGAGTGTCAAGAGCGACTTTCCTCACAGCTTCATAGTAGCGTACATAACCTGTACAACGGCAAATATGCTCATTGAGGGCTTCTTCAATGGCGTGTTCGAGTTGGTCACGTTTCACTGGGTTTTTCTTCAGTTTATCAAGAAATACCGTCGCGCCCGTGACAAAACCGGGCGCACAATAACCGCATTGGAACGAAAAGTTTTCGATAAAAGCTTGTTGAATTGGCGTTAATTCAACAACTTTGCCTTGTTCATCTAGTTTGGCTTGCCCTTCGATGGTCACAATATTTTTATTGTTGAAATAATGGGCACCAAAGATACAGGTGCGGCTTTCAACCGTTGAACCATCGGGCTGGATTTCCATAATGGTGCAAGCATGGCAGATCCCTTGTCCGCAACCAAAGTGGGTGCCAGTGAGGTCTAGGTATTCATGTAGAAACTCAATCATTGGCATCCCAACAGGGACATCAATAGGACCAACTTTTTGGCCGTTAATGGTCAGTGTTAGTGGCTTGCGCTCAATAATCGGAACGGCATTGTTGATTTTCATGAGAGTGCCTTTTTAATTTTATCTACCGTGATAGGAAATTCATAGAAACGCTTGCCTGTCGCATGGGTTAATGCATTACTCGTCGCAGGTAAGATTGGGATCATCCCCAGTTCAGCCATGCCTTTTGGTGGCGAAGTTTCTGAGAGAGGTGGTAAGTAATCAATGGTTTGCTGCCAAACCGCCACATCTTTTGCGCGCGGTAGGACATAACGATTAAAGTTCCATGTCCCGTTACCTGGCCCATCTTCATACAGTGGTAATTCTTCCATCAATGCATGGCCAATACCCATCGCGGTACCTCCTTGGATCTGGCCTGAAACTAATTCAGGGACAATCATAGTACCGGGGTCCATAATCATATGGTGGCGCATGACATCGACCTCACCTGTCATCGTGTTGACGTTGAGCTCGACTAGGCAAGAAGCGGGTGTGACCGTTGTGGGGTCTGCTTTTGCGCGTTGTGTGGGGGGGTAATAGGCAATTTTACGTTTAATAAAATGATAACCGCCAGTTGTCATCTGTTTTTTTAGTTCTTGTGGAGCACCCTCGCCATAACGAACGGATATCGCATCAAGAGGCAGATTTTTTAAGCCCACCGTTGGGATATCGAATTCTGCGCGAGCCCACTGCCAGCTGGAATAGCCATGAACAGCAACCCCGGTGATGAGCCCCATCTCATGGGCTCTTTTGGCTAAAATGTCAAAAGGAATGGGCTTCATTCCGCCACCGCCAATACCTTCTGGGCCAACGCGGATATCGGCAAATTCAACATTTAAGCCGTTGAACGCACCGCCGCCGGGCCCTTCACTCCAAATGCTTTTGGCCGCAGGCCAGAGGGTATTTTCCAATAAAAAATGACCCGCTTGGCGCGTGCCGAACCCAATGTAATAAACACCGCTCGATGAACTCATGTCAGGGATCAGAGCAGGAGTCCAATAGGGATCAGTTTTGGACAATTCGTCTTGTTTTTTCTGGTCGGCCCAACTGGTTTTAAGCGGTAGTTCTTCAAACTCAGTCACCCCAAACTCAACCACATCAGGGGCTTTGCTGAGTGCTTGCCATACCATTACTTGCTGCGCGGTTGTACCACCTGTACCAATCTCTTGCATACAATGGCGCATTGTTAGCTTGCCATTGATATCAAATTCGAGGGAAAGAATGGTAGGGACACCACTAGAGCCATAAACTTGCTGCACTTGTGCGAAGCCAACACCGTATAGCTTACCGGGGTTTTTCGCTTCATAATTGGCTTTGTTTTTCTCACGATCGACCCAAATCGGGTGTTTTTCTGCGAGATTTAACATTTCGACATTGCGAGGATCACCGGCGATAACACCGCCTTGTGTATTCGGATAACCTTCTAAAATAGCATTACGGCGGCGCAGTTCAATCGGGTCAATATTGAGGTTGTGAGCGATTTCATCGACCATCAATTCAGTGACAGCCATCGATTGCAAGGAACCAAAGCCACGCATTGAGCCCGCTTCGACAGCCGGAGTGGCCATGGCGAGAGCGGTGAGGTCAGATTTAGGGAAATAATAAATAGATTGGGCGCCGCGTACCGCAACGTGGGATACGGCAACGGAGAGGTTTTCACGGCCTCCACCATTACAGTTGTAAGTGCCTTTTAAAACATCAAATTTACCGGTTTTTTTATCACCAATAATGGTGACATCCATCTCGATGGAGTGGCGTTTCATCCCCATTTGGAATTGTTCATAGCGGTCATTTGCCATGCGAACAGGCAAGCCATCAGCGTAGAAACTGGCAACCATCGAATAGAAAGGGAAAACTGAATAGTCTTTTGAGCCGTAACCGACAGTCGAACCGGTTAATAATACAATGTTTTCGACGGAAAAATGTTTGTTGTGTTTAGATAGCTCAGCCGTGGCATTGACCACACCAGCAGGAGATTGCGTTGCTGTTAAGATATGCAGCGTTTTGGTTTGTGCGTCATACCAAGTATTACAGTTATCAGGCTCCATCGCGCAAGGGTCGATGGATTGTGAAAAACCATGGCGTTCAATCACAAACTTATCAGGGTTCTGGCGAGCGGCTGCAATTTCTTGCTCAATTTGCCGTGCATAATCCATCGCTTTTTCTTGTTTATCAGGGCTCTTTTCTGCCTGATGAAGGGCTTGAATAAAGCCGCCACCACGATCTTTACGGATTACGGGTGGAATAGAAATGGCGTGTTTGGGGTCATAAGGTGGCCAAATAGGCGTATTGCCATCGAACCCGCCTTTAATACCCGAATCTTGATAAGGAGAAAAGATAGAAGGCGAAAGTGGGGTGTCACCACCAATACGCACATATCGCGCTGCACCGTAGTTAGCGGGCGGTTTTGGCCCTGTCACCGTTCCATATTTTACGGTATTTGTCGCAAAGCGTAACATCCGCTGCGCTGCACTGTATTTATCGAAATCATGATAAATCAAGATAGCAACTGGGTGGCCAATAATTGGCGGGGTATCCCCTAGAGGCACTAGAATATTAGTGCCATAGAAGCCTTTTCCCATACTGGTGTCTTGAGGGATATTTAAGCCATCACGGATAAGGTCTTCTTGTAAAACAACTTTATCAGGCTGTAAATTTGGACCTAACATTGAAATATCAATGCCTTCAAAGGTTTTATCTGCCTCTGTTGCTTTTAACATAAAGGCATAGCTTTGTTTTTTAGGCCAGCCAGGGATGTCTTTAGCGCGGTAATCACGAGCAAAATTTTTACGGCCAGTAACTTTTTCAACGCCATCCCAGCGAAAACGTGCTTTACCATTTTGACCAATCCAATCCGTTGATGGAGAGTCAGAATCGAGCTCCATTGCTATCGCAAAAGGGAGTTTGCCGACCATCACTGCAATGCCTGCAATCGTGCCTAGTTTGATGAAGTTACGTCTAGAAATATGACCCGACATAGTGTGCTCCCTGATTATATTTTTAGGGTTTTTATTATGAGCAATGGAAGTAAATAATATTTTTTAGCCATGCACTATAAGACTGTTTTATTTTGATTAAATTAGCTCACAATTCGATGACTAATATCAGATAGCTCAGTAAGTTACACAAATATTATGGGTATCTGTAATGATATATCAAGAATGAGTAAGGGGATTTATACAAGAAAGTGAATAATATTGTTGGAGTCATCTTAATATGACAGTATTGAATAAAATAACTGAGCTTTATTAGAATGTATTTTATTTAAATGATATTAATTCTTATTAATGAATAATTAAATCAATATGTATTCTATTATATAGAGTATATTCCTATAAGGGGATTAAATAGAGGCCAGTCGGGCTCATTAAATATTAACAAGCCCGACTGGTCATTTTTCGTCATTATTGACGTAAAGATTTAATATGCTCCGGGGTGACATCGGCAGGCTGTCCTCCCCATTGAACGCGAAGGAAGTTCACTAACTCACTAATTTGTTGGTCATTTAGCTTATTAGCAAACCCTGGCATACTTTGCATGTTTTGGTTATTAGGAAACGGCTGTTCAGGTAAACCATCTAAAATAGCGTTAATTAGGTTAGTGCTATCCGCATCACGTAATGTTGAATTTCCTTTCATTGCCACGGCAACATTCGGTTTGCCGCTACCATCATAAGAGTGGCAGCCGGAGCAGGTTTCTAAATAAATTTGGCGGCCTTGTGCGTTACCTTCCCCCATTCTTAATGGTGAAGTGGCTGGTGGGTTATCGCCCATTAAATAGGTGGCTATGGCACTATTATCTTCTGGAGTTAAATGTTGTGAACTCAGATAAATTACAGGGTGCATATCACTGTAGGCGGAACCTTGTGGCGTGAGCCCAGTCATGAAAAACTGCTGTAAATCTTCTTTTGTCCATCCTCGTTCTGCAAGCGCTTTCGGGGTAATATCTGGCGCCATAAAACGGCCTAATGCACCGCCTTTCATAAAGTTATCTAAATCCATTTCACCCAGTTTCCCTCTTGGCGTATGGCATTCGGCACAATGCTCTAATACATTAACTAAATACCGGCCACGTAGCCATTCAGAGGAGCTACCTTGTGAGCTATCTGGGAGCGGTTTGTCGTTAAAAAACAATAAATTCCAGCCAATCATTGCCATACGTTGGTTCAATGGGAATGGCAATGAATTTTCAGGTGGCGCGACATCAACTGCGGGTTGACTCATCAAATAACTGTAAATAGCGTCAGAATCTTCACGAGTGATCCCTTTGTAAGAGGTATAAGGCATGGCCGGATAAAGATTTTTACTCGGCGGTGAAATTCCTTGGGTCAGTGCTTTATAAAAATCATCTTTTGTCCAGCGGCCGATACCAAAGTCAGCTGAAGGGGTTAAGTTGCTGCTGTAGATTATCCCAAATGGAGTATCTAGAGGAAAACCACCGGCTAATGGCGCGCCATCAGCGCTGGTGTGGCATGCAGCGCAGTCACCAGCAAGGGCGAGATAACGGCCCCGCTCAATTTCTTGGGGAGTCGCGGTGACTTTCTGTACCGGGCCATCTAAGGTACGGCTTTCATACCAGTAGAGCACCGCCCAAACGATGATAGCGATGGCTATCAACCATAAAATAATTCGTTTGATCATTTTATTGCCTCCTTGATAAGACCAGGAGTCGCAAGAACCACATCGCGTACTGCTTCATAATAGCGGACATAGCCCGTACAACGGCAAATATGGTTATTTAGAGCTTGTTTGATAGCATCTTCTAGTTCTTCTTCTGCAATAGGGTTTCGCTGAAGTTCTTCAATAAATACGGTAGCGGCATTCACAAACCCTGGGGTGCAGTAACCACACTGAAAACTGAAATGTTCAACAAAAGCTTGCTGAACCGGGGATAGTTTTACCTCTCCATTTTCTTCTTTAGTGGCCGCCCCTTCGATAGTCCGAATACTTTTATTATTGAAAAAATGGGCGCCAGTAATACAGGTGCGGATCTCTTCGCTGGTACCAGATGGATTATCTAAGATAACAACGCATGCATGGCAGATACCTTGACCACAGCCTAGGCGAGAACCTGTTAGGTCGACATATTCATGAAGAAAGTCGATCATCATGAGGCCTTCAGGCACGTCCATTGGTCCATACTGTTGGCCATTAATGGTTAAGGTAAGGGGAAGGAAATTTAGGCTCATGATATTACCTCTAAAATGTCTTTTGTGCGTACAGGCAAATGCAAGAAATGATGACCAGTTGCATCTGCAATGGCATTAACGATGGCTGAAACCACCGGGATCATAACAACCTCAGCAACGCCTTTCGGCGGGTCAGTGTCCGAAAGTCCTGGTAGGACTTCGTTGGTTTGTTGCCAAACAGCAACGTCACTGGCAAGAGGGAGGTGATAACGGTTGAAGTTCCATGTCCCATTACCGGGGCCATCTTCGTAGAGAGGTAAATATTCATGGAGCGCATGGCCGATACCCATTGCTAATCCACCTTGAATTTGCCCTGAAACCAGCTGTGGAACAATGAGATTACCGCATTCCACCACGCTGTGATGGTTGAGTAATTCAACATGTCCCGTCGCTTTGTCGACGGAGAGCTCTGTCACCGTGGCAACGGCACTGTAGTATGTAACTCCGGCATTATTTCTTTGTGTATCAGGGTAATACGCTTTCTCGCGGTGGCAAACTTGGTATTCTTTATCGGCAAATCGTAGCGATAGCCCATCAATCGGTAAACGGCGGGTTTCTCCCTGAATAGGGAATTCCGCTTCAGCCCATTGCCAGCGGTTAAATACGTGGCACACTGCGCCGGTTACTCCGCCCATTGCAAAAGTGCGTTCAATTAAGCGCGATAAACTCAGCACCTCGAGCCCATCAGCGGTTAAGCCTTCAGCAACCCAACGTGCATCTTCACGACGAACAACGAGAGGAGCAGCTTGCCCGCCACCAATGCCTTCTTGCCAAATTGACATAGCCGCTGGCCATAACCCATGTTCAAAAATAAGGCGCGCTGCAGCTTCGGTGCTATGGGTGAAATAATAGGCGGAATTACTGGCACTCGCAGGTGAGCAGTAGTTCGGTGTCCATAATGGGTTTTGAGCTAGGTGGTTTTGTTCATCTTGTGACATGGCAAATGGGTTACCTGTCGATACCATCGGTAAAATTGACCAATCAACAACAGAAAAATGAGCTTGTTCCGCAGGCTTTCCTAACCATTTAGCGCAAACCACCGATTGTGACGTGGACATGCCTGTACCAATTTCTGCACCACTATGGTAAATGGCAATTTTCCCCTCGGGGGTGAGTTCCACGCGAGCAAAGGAGGATTCCGCGCCTGTTCCGAAGTCTTTTTGCACACAAGAAATCCCTGTGCCAAATAGTTTACCGCTATTTTTCGCTTCGAAGTCGGCTTTACGTTTGGCTCTATCTGTCCACATTGGATGCGCAGCACAGCGAGTTAACACTTCATCTGCACGAATAGCGCCACCAGGGATTGCCCCTTGGGTATTTTTCATCCCAGACTTGATGATATTTTTAAGGCGGAACTCGATGGGGTCGGCTTTGAGTAGTTTTGCGGCTTCTTCCATTAACATATCGGTTGCAGCCATGGCTTGTAATGTGCCATAACCGCGAGCTGAACCTGCATCTACTGCTCGTGATGCAATACCGACCGCTGATAAATCACTGCGAGGAATATAATAGATAGCTTGGGCACCTGTAGCCCCGACCATAACAACGGAAGGCGTAAAATTACAGCGACCACCGCCGTCACCGATAAAAGAAGCTGAAAGAGCTTCAATTTTATGCGTTTTTTTATTAACCGCTAAGGTGTAATCCATATCGAAAGCATGGCGTTTGATGGTGGATTGAAATTGTTCATAACGGTCATTAGCCAGACGAATAGGGACTCCGTCTCCATATAATGTTGCCATCGCCCCATAATAGGGGAATGGAGTGTGGTCTTTAGAACCATAACCAACGGTAAAACAAGGGTGTAGGAAAATTTGCTTAATTGGGAAATGTGATTTTGCCAACATCTCTGGTAATGATGCCGCAACCTCCTGAGGGGACTGTGTCGGAATAACAAGATGGAATGACTGTGTTTTGGCGTCGTACCAACCGTTAGCATTATCAGGCTCTAAGGCGGCAGTATCTATCGATTGAGAAAAGTATTTTCGTTTGATCACTAACCAGTCTTCTGGCGGGTTTTCCAGTTGTTTGGCGAGCTCATCAGCATATAGCATGCCTTGTTGGTCTAATTTTCCACCTTCGCGGCCTTCAGGCCAAACGGGTAAGTGTTTTTTCATGCCAATAGGGGAGATTGGCATGTCTTTTAGGCTTGAGTAAATATCGGGCTCATAAGGGTTTTCATTGCCAACTCGCACGCCACGGTAGCTTCCCCATGGGTCTCGTTCTAATGGGCCAGTTAATGCACCATATTGGATAACATCGTCACGGAATTTTAAGGTTTCTTTGGCAAAACGGAATTTAGCAAAATCATGGTAAATCAATAATGCGACGGCTTGGCCGAGGTAGGCTGGTGTTTTTCCTTCAGGAAGCAATAGATCCTCGCCATAAAATTCAGGGAAAGCGACACCATCTTTTTCTAAATCACTTGCGGTTACGATGCGGTCAGGCATCAGGCCATCTTTTAGCAGATCAAGGTTAAAGCCTTGGTAAATTTTATCGGCTTGAGTCACGCGGAGTAAAAATGCATGGCCTTGTTGTTTTGGCCAGTGAGGGATATCACGTGCACGAATGTCTCTGGCGAAGACTTTCTCCCCTTGGACTTTGGCAAAACCATCAATACGGAATTTGATTTGTTTGTCGACCGGGTTCCAGTCAGGAGATTGAAGGATTTTTTCTTCGAATAGCACATCGAAAGCACGGCTATACAAAGGGGCTAAATAAACAGATATTCCCGCTATAACGGCACATTTTAGAAAGTGTCTGCGGGAGAGTTCGACATTGCTTTTGCTCATAATACACCCTTACACTTATTATTATTACATCAGTATTTTTATTTTTATAGTCACATAGAAAAATTACTTGTATCACATTTATATTATACTTCTCTTAATAATTTTCAAATTAATGATTAAGTAGTTCTTGTGATCTTACTGAATATACTTTATTTATGAGGTATGCAATCAGTATATCGATTTAAAATAAAAACTATGAATATTGGCATTTTAATATTGGCAGCAGGAAAAAGTGAACGTTTTCAAAATGCTGGAGGTAAAGGAAGTAAATTAAACTTTGTGTTAGAGGAAAACACAGTTTTTGAAAAAACACTATGTAATTCAATTGATAGTGGACTTCCTATGCATGTGGTAACACGGCCTGAGAATGAAGGTGTCATTAATAATTGTTTACAATTTAATATTCCATACTCATTGATCAATAGTAATGGGTTAGGCGACTCAATCGCATTTGGTGTTAAAAACACTTCAAATTTAGATGGGTGGATAATTCATTTGGCGGATATGCCATACATCAATAGCCATTTATTTATCCGTGTAGCGAATAAATTAAAACAATATACATTAGTAAGGCCAGTATATAATGGCTTGCCGGGACATCCTGTGGGAATATCTGCAAAATATTATTCAGATTTAATTAAATTGTCTGGAGATGAAGGGGCAAAATCAATATTACAGAATAATTTTGTCTATAAACTAGACATAAATGATGAAAATGTTGTGAAAGATATTGATTATCCAAGTGTTGATAACGAGTAAGGAACAAATATGTTGCGTGAAGATGTTTTTGTTATCTCCCAAGCTGTTGATTGGATAAAAGAGCAGCCAGTTTGGTTATGTACGGTATTGAATACTTATGGCTCTTCGCCTAGAAGTCCTGGCTCCTTGCTGGTTGCAAAACAGAATGGCCAATATGTAGGCTCGCTTTCTGGTGGCTGCATTGAAGAGGATTTTATTCAACGAATCAAAAATATTGATTATGTTAGTCGCAGCCAAGTTGTTCGCTATGGAAGAGGTGGGATTGAAACTAAAGTCAACTTGCCCTGTGATGGCAGCTTAGATGTTTTGATTGAATATTTACCCAATAATGAAAAATCGCTTCATTACCTTGTTGAGATCCAAAATGCGCTATTGGGTTATTCGGCGATTATCAAGAAAGTCACCTTGCCGCAGAGCGGTGAAATTCATATAGCTAATAAATCAGAGCAACCAACACAGATAGAACGTGATGGTGATAAAATTCAGCTATATATTGCGGCTCCTCCTCGGTTAATTATTGCAGGAATTTCTACCGTCGGAGCTTATTGCGCTAATTTTGCCTTAACATTAGGGTTTGAGGTCATTATTTGCGATCACCGAGAAGACGAACTAGCGCGGTTTGCACCACAAATTCCACCTCAAGTTGAGGTTGTTTCTTTATTTCCCGCTCGCTATTTAGAAGAACAAGGTTGTTCTCCAAATACTGCCATTGTTTCCTTAACCCATGATCCCCGAATTGATGATTTAACACTGATGGAGTCGGTTAATACAGATGCTTTTTACATTGGTGCAATGGGGTCAGTAAGAACGAGTGCTCGCCGTCGTGAACGGCTTATCGCATCCGGTGGGATGACGGAAGAGGAAATAGAGCGTATCCATGCCCCCATTGGTATTCCGATAGGTAGCAAAACACCACCTGAAATTGCTTTAGCGATAATGGCCGACATTGTTGCTTATAAAAATGGCGTGACCTCATCAGATACTGCATATAAAACTAAGAAATTGATGGGTATAAATTAAATATAACGTAATTGTATTTCTAATAGCTCACGCCATTTTAGATGGCGGAGCTAATTACAAATAATCTAGTTAATATATGGAGGTAATCGCTTCTCCCATTTTCACCAAATATTTTGATGCATCATACCGATCGGTAATTATTTCAATGTAAGCTGCGGTCTCTAGAGTTTCAATATGCAGTAAGGTGTCATTGAGTTCCTCGCAGGTTGTTACTTTTTTACAATACCAATCATCACACCCAAGTGCCGAAGGTAGTTGTGCATAATTCCATTTAGCAACATCGTTATAATAATATTCAGGTTCTCGACAAAATAGTCGCTCGATAAGGTAGCCATCGTTATTTAGAACAAAAATAATAGGTTTTAATCCGAATCGTGCAAATTGACTAATTTCTTGCATAGTTAATTGATGAGCACCTTCACCGGTTATTAAAATAATACGACGAGAGGGAGATGCTAAGGCTGCACCTAATGCAGCAGGAGTCGCCCAACCAATTGATCCCCACAAAGATTGAGTTTGAAAGGATGCACCTTTAGGTAAAAGTGCAAATGCTAAGCCCATGGTGAATGTGCCTGTATCACCAAATATCATATCGTTAGGTTTGAGCATTTTTTCTAATCGAGGGTATAAGAATGTTTCCGTTATTTCTTTTGTGGCTGAAACGATTGGCTCCCCAAGTGATTGTGCTCTTGGGAATGAATTTTGACTAAAAGGATAATGAGTAGGAGATATTAAATTATTCTTTAAGGCTAAAAGAATATCCTTCATATAAATATTATTGTAGCATTGGCCATCTATAATTACGTAGTTATCCATAATATGGATGATGTCTTCAGTTTTAATATTTGAGGTATAACAAGCCGTATTAAAATCTGACATAATTGTGCCGAAATTTAAAATACAATCACAGCTTTCTACAAATGAAGTCACTTGTGGATTGATGAAATCACCTGCATACATTCCCATATATTGTGTGTTAGTTTCATCTAACACGCTCTTATCCATAAAGAGGGTTGCATAGGGAATTTGGGTATGTTCAATAATATCTTGTAACTCTTTTTCTAGCCCTAAACGTAAAGATATAGAGCCAGCCAATAGACAGGCTTGTTTACTATTAATTAATTTATTAATTATCTGATTAACGGTGATTTTTAGCGTTTTTGAACAGCTTTTTGGCTCTAATGATAAGGGGGTGTTAGTTTGTTTGATAATAGGCTGCATTGCAAAATCAGCAGGTAATCCAAAATAAACTGGGCGTCGTTCATGTAATGCACAAGCTATTAGTCGCTTTGTTTCTTCAATACAATTCTCAGGGGTAATGATGGCATGAGCACAGACAATATGCTGGCTCATTTTATAAAATGCATCATAGTTTCCATTTCCTAATGTATGATGAGCAATGCGTTGGTTTTGCTGTGATTGGCTTGGTGGCATCCCAACTAAGTGAAATATTGGTAATCGTTCTGCAAAAGAACCCGCTATCGCATTTAGCGCACTTAGTTCGCCAACGCCAAATGTTGTTGATAATGCGGCCATTCCTTTAACTCTAGCATACCCATCAGCAGCATAGGCTGCATTGAGTTCATTGCAGTTACCAACCCAACGTAAATAAGGCATTGTACAAACCGTATCATTAGTAGGAAAGGAATAATCACCCGGTACACCAAAAATATCTTCAATTCCTAAGTCATATAGTTTAGATAAAATATATTCAATCACAGTTTCGTTCATTTTATTTCTCCAATTATTAATTAATAATAGTCTTGTGATTTTTATTTTTATAAAATTAATACTAATTAATGTGGTAAATAATAAAATATTATTATTCGTAATGGGATTGAGTATATTTGTTAAATTGAAAAATAGTCATTTTCTATCTGATAGAATGAATTGAAAAATAATGAATAAAAAGCAGCAGATCTTTATTATAAGATCTCGCTGCTATTATTAAATGTAATATTAAAATTTAGCGGCTGTTACCATTATTTCAACAAGCACTTGGTCTCGAGCCATATTGGCTTCAACAGCAGCACGGGCTGGGCTGCTTTCAACTGGCATCCATTTTTCCCACACAGCGTTAAACGCTGAAAAATCCCTTGCCATATCTTTAATCCAAACTTGAGCAGATAAAATTCGAGTTTTATCACTGTCGCTTGCAGCGAGTAAGGCATCAATTTTCGCTAAAACCTCAGTTGTTTGTTGAATTATGTCACCAGTTAGATCATTAGGCACTTGCCCTGATAAATAAACTATCCCTGCATATTCAACGCTGTCTGCTAAGCGTGGTTTCGGGTTGTTCCGTTTAATTGACATGATTACCTCGTTAATCCAGTTAAAGAAATGGGGGATGTTTGTTTTGTTATAAGCTGAGTCAATATTTCCGCGCTGCCTGCGGCAAGAGTAAACCCTAAACTACCGTGTCCAATATTAAGCCATAAATTTTTATAGGCAGTTTTTCCTAATAAAGGAGGGCCTTTGGGTGTTGAAGGGCGTAAGCCACACCAACTTTCAGCATCGTTAATTTTGGGTAATTCAGGGAAGGTATTTTTTATAATATTTTTGAGTGCTTGTATTCTATTTTCACGTAAACCTTGATTGTCATAGCCAATATCAACCATTGCAGCAATGCGTAATTGGTCATTCAGTTTGGCATAGACAATTTTATTGGCGTAGTCGGTAACATTAATTTTCGGAACAATATGTTCAGTTTGCGGGTATTCGACACTTAGGCTATACCCCTTTAACCCTAAAATAGGAACATTAATATTCAGTGGTTTTAATAATTCGCGGCTACCATTTCCTGCACAAACAATAAAATCATCAGCTTGGATCGTTCCCTGGTGAGTGGCTATTCCAGTGACTTCGTTATTTTGTGTAATGAAAGATTTAACACTGTGCTGCAAACAAAGTTTAAATTTAGGTTGTGTGAGTAAATATTGCAGTAGATTTTTACAGAATAAATAACAATCAGCGCTCTCATCATTAGGGGCATATATTGCACCTACTAGCTGAGACTGTATCTTTTTTAAAGAAGGCTCTAGTTCAACAATTTCAGCGGGTGTTAATACTTTTTGAAATTGTTTATCAACCGTTTCACTGGCTTTTTGGAAACTTTTATTATCACGGTGGATAATTAATTTCCCTGATTTTTCCCAAGCAAAATCAGCGATATCACCATTGCTACGCCATTTATTCATTATTTCTTGGCTCAGGAGTGATAAACGTAAAAGATGGGCACCATTAACTTTATTGGTTTTACGGTTACAAGCTAATGTGAATTGCGCTAACCAAGACCATTGTTGTAATGAAGGCATTATTTTTAAATTTAAAGGTGAGTCACTTTTCCCCATCCAACGTAAGCCTTGTAAAGGAACACCTGCATCAGCAAGGGGAGATACATAGCGATAGCTGAGCTGCCCACCGTTAGCAAAACTGGTTTGCATACCGACATCGGTATCTGATTCAACTAATGTTACGGTTTGGCCTGCTTTAATTAATGAATAGGCGGTGCTTAAACCAATAACACCAGCTCCAATTACCACCACATGTTTAGTCATAATAATCCGTAACCCATAATAACCAAGATGTTATTATTTAACGGCGAATAAGCTAACTAAACAATTGAGTTTTCATTACTAGAGTATAACTTTTGGTTAACTACCTTGTTTCTTTTTTCGAGTGTGGATGCCAAGGTGTTAACATAATTCTGTGCGGCTTTGGTTAATGGCTTATCTGCTCGATGAAAAACAGATACGGCAAGATGTAAACCTTCCTGTAATGGGTAAATCATCGATTCAGGTAATGTGTGTTCGGCTGAAAAAATATCGGTAATACTGCAGCCTAATCCAGCTTGGACAAATTCTGCTGCCATATGGTAGGTGTGCACACTAATATTTGATTCTGCAAACTCGTGACGCTTTTGTAATAGCTGAGATAAGGAATCAGAACCAGGGTGGATCCAACGCTCTTGGTCGATATCAGTGAGTGATACAGGGGAGTGTAATGGTAATTTGCTATCTACATAAACTAATGGGATATCAGCAATGGGGAGAACAGTAATCCCCCCTTCAATTTCAAGATTAAAGCCAATACCAATATCGAGATCTTGTTGGGTTAATAGCTGCAGAATATCCGTTGTATGATGTGTACCGATCGTGAGTTTGATATTGGGGTGCTTTTTTATAAATTGCGCGGTTACTTCAGGCACTAAGTTTAGCCCTAAGCTAGGTAAGCAGCCAATGGCTAATTTACCTTGTGGATCACGTGATAAGTTTTGCGCTAAAATTCTGAGCTTATCTAAATTATGATAAACTTCTTTGGCTTCCTCAAATAGTAGGTTTGCCTCAGCAGTCGGAATTAATTTTCCTCTTATTCTCTGGAATAAGACTAAGCCAAGTTGTTGTTCTGCATGTTTTAAGGCCTTACTTGCTGCGGGTTGTGAGATATGTAAAACCTCCGCTGCACGGGTTAAAGAACCACAGGTCATGACCGCATAAAAAATATCGAGATGCCTTAATTTCATTTTCAGAAACCTATTATTTGCCTTTACTCACAGAAACCGACTGTTGGTATTAATTCGCATATTCTACCGAATTAATACAAATTAATCTGAATAACTCTTCATTTAGTACTGAAAATGGTGAAGGAAATTAGGCGGTATAAATTAAAAAGAGATAAAAAAGCGAAGGCCAGGCTATATACATAAGTTATAGCCTGGCCTTTATGATTGTGTGCTAGGTAAAGTACGTACCAATTTCGAGAAAGATTTTAATTAAGATACTATTTGAAATATCGACAATAAATGCACCTACCATCGGCACCACTAAGAAGGCTTTATGAGAAGGACTGAATGCTTTAGTGACTGTTTGCATATTTGCTATTGCGGTTGGTGTTGCTCCCATTCCAAACCCACAGTGCCCAGCACTAATAACAACTGCGTCATAATCTTTGCCCATCATTCTAAAGGTAACAAACGTTGCAAATAGAACCATAACCACCGTTTGTACGGCAATAATAATTAGAACAGGGCCTGCCATACTGGCGAGCTGACCGAATTTTAAAGACATTAGCGCCATTGCTAAGAATAAGGACAAGGCAACACTACCTAATACATCAACCGTTGGCTCGAAAACTTCGTGCTTAAATACATGTGTTAAGACATTACGAATTATAATGCCAACAAACAAACACCAAACAAAGGTTGGTAATTGCATGACGGTATCTTTAAAAAACTCGCTAATATAGCCGCCCACGACAATACAGATAATTAGCATTGAGATGGTTTCAATAACATTATTAGCATTAATTTTTCGTTTAACACTCGGTTGTTCGAAAGCTTCGACGATCGTTTCTTTTTCGAGCTCAGTGCTTTTAGGAATTGATACTTTTTTCAATAAATGGCGAGCAACAGGGCCGCCAATTAACCCACCGAGTACTAAACCTAAGGTTGCACATGCCATGGCTAATTCAACGGCACCTGTCACTCCATATTTATCAGCCAGTATTGGTCCCCAAGCCCCTGCGTTGCCGTGGCCACCGGTTAGTGTGATTGAACCCGCAATTAAACCAATAAATGGGCTTTCATTAAGCATGACAGCCATTCCCATACCAACGGTATTTTGAATAGCAATTAAGATAGTCACCGCGATAGTTAATAAGACAAGTGGCTTACCACCTTTTATTAATCGCGAAAAATCTGAGCTCAATCCAATTGATGAAAAGAAGGTAATCATTAAAATGCTTTGTAGCGAGGCATCAAAAGTAAATGAGTATCCTGCTGTTTTATCAACAATTAGTAGAATGATAGCAACAATAAAACCGCCAACAACGGCTTCAGGAATATGGTTTTTTTGTAGAAAAGGTGTGTATTTTACAACAAACATACCAATCAATAGCGCCAAACAAGCGACTAATAAAGTGTAGCTGGCATCTAGGATCATTATTTTACCTCAAGTTAGTTTACCAGAACTTTCACTGTTGTTATTTAACATTAGCGATAAATTAAGTTACTTTGCGTAACTTTTATTTAACAATGAGTTTTGTTTGGGTATCTATAACTTTTAGTTAACCGCGATATTTTTACTTTTTCATTTATTGAGTCATTAAATTCTGCAATAGATTATTCATTTTTAACTTAACTAATTGTTAATTATGATTTTTATATCTGATGTGTATTTGGGGAACATTTATGTAATGACTAATATTTGCACTGGCTTTATCTCGTGGTAATAAAACCGTATTCAATATGAATGATGAGAAGTGTGATGTGCCGCATGTAAGACGCTTAGCAAATATAGGAGAAAAGGGGGAATGCTACATGATGTAGAATGCGCTTAATAATTCAAATGAAAATTGATGTTTTGGACATGTCGTTTGGGCTCAGTATCTGAACGATTAATTGCTTTTAACCTCAGTGGAATGAATGTGAATATTATTGATTAAAATAATAGTATGATTTTATTTGTGCCATAAATGTAACTTATTGATTTATTAGTTTATTTTGTTGATTGGATTACTGTTTATATGGGTATTGGCATGGTTAAATATCATAGAGCGCGACATTAATGGTGACTCCACCCCGAGCAGAAAAAGCATTGGTTATTTTGCAAAAATATTTTTTGATTCATTATACTAATTAAATAACGTTTGCCTGATATTTAATGAATTGAAAAGAAAAAGTCTTATACTGCCTCACTGTTTTATTCAAGATGGAACAAAAATGACTAAAAAATTGATAAATCCAACGTCTGTCTTCAATTCTTTGCAGTACGGCTTTAGCCAAGCCGTAGAAACAACGGGAACCCGACAATTATTTCTATCAGGCCAGGTTGGTGTGAATGCTGCGGAAGAAACTGTTGCTGGGGGAATTTACGAACAAACCGTGCAATCATTAATTAATATTGAACATGTACTGCATGAGGCCGGTGGCGATTTATCTCATGTGGCTATGCTACGTATTTATATCAAAGAGGGCTTTAATAGCCATGAAGAACAAGCTGATATTGCGAGAGCATTAAAAGAAAAATTTCCCAATATGCCACCTGCATCTTCTTGGGTTATTGTTTCAGGGCTTTCCTTGCCGGAATGGTTAATAGAAATAGAAGCTCATGCAGTTTTGAACTAAATTTATTCGAATAGAAAAGCCGACAACAGATGTATCGGCTTTTCTGGCACTCGTGGTATTAGTGTTTTACTAACGTTGAAAAATAATAAACAAGCGGTACCGCGAGGATCCACAAACTAATTGGAATTTCTCTCCATTTGCCTGCAACCGCTTTGATTAAAATATAAAATAGCAGCCCACCCGCAATGCCTGTACCAAAACTATTAGCGATTAACGTAATCATCACCATCATTAATACCGGTAAGCCATCAGTAAAATTGCCTAAGTCCACTTTTCGTAAGCCGCTGAACATATTTAGTCCAATTAAAATGAGCGCTGGAGCTGTGGCTTGGGCTGGGATCATTAATGCGATAGGCGTAAATAACAGCATTAATAAAAACATAAAGGCAGCGGCAAGGGCGGTCATACCTGTTTTCCCCCCAGCCTCTGCCGCGGCTGAAGATTCAATAAGTGCAGTTGCCGCAGGAATACCTACCCACGGGCCTAATGCAGCAGCAATAGAATCAACGATAAAAGGGCGGTTAATATTTGGCATATTACCTTCTTTATCTAATAAACCGGCTTCTCCGCCAACGGCTAATGTTGTTCCCATCGTTGAAAAAAATTCAGCGGCAAAAAAGACAAATAAGAAAGGGAGAAACGCGATATTTAGTGCGCCAATTAAATCAACATGGCCTAAGACAGGGGCAACAGAATGTGGAATACCAATAAAACTTTCAGGTAATTTTGTGACGCCAAATGGAATACCCAAAAGGGTGGCAAATAAAATTGCCCATAAAATTCCGCCTGGTATTTTGCGAGCTTGTAGAGCAATGGCAATGAAAAAGCCTGCGAGTGCGACTAACGCTCCAGGAGAAAGGAAATCACCAAGCATTAATGCATTTGTTTTTGGGTTAGCGAGGACTAATCCTGCATTTCGAAAGCCTAAAACGGCAACGAAAAGACCAATTGATGCAGTTAATCCGAGTTTAATTGATTGAGGGACAGAGCGTGTAACGACTTCACGCAAGCCAAATTTAGTTAATAGAAAAAATAAGATCCCTGACCAACAAGCAATGCCTAGCCCTATTTGCCAGTCAATACCTTCACTGCCTGCAAGAGTAATACCGACAAGAACAGAACCTCCGATACCAGGGCCAACAATAAAGGGTAAGTTTGCGTAGAATGCCATTAATAAACTGGCAATAACGAAGACAATAATCGTTCCAGTGGTTGCTGCGCCTTTATCCATCCCTCCAGCGGCAAGTAAACCGGGGATCACCACAAGAAGGTAAGCCGCGGCTAAAAAACCAGTAATTCCGGCTAAACACTCTGTTTTCACTGAACTTCCACGCTCACGTAAAGCAAAGCGTCTTTCCAGCCAACTCCCTGATGTTGGCTTATCTATTGAATTGTCAGCCATTAATTGGCTCTCCTATTATTATTTTTGATATTTATAGTTTTCTAGGCATGCTTAACAGTATGGATGATTGCGTTAACGATTTGACGCGTTGTTCCATCAGTTAATCCTAAATCAGTTAAATGCGGTCCCGCATTGCATGCAAGACAAGTTCCTTCAATGGCTTTAAAGACTCGATATGGCGGCTCCCAATCTGCGATTTGACTACTTAATTCACGTAATTGACGAAATTGAGCGGCCAGTTCAGTTGCGGGTAAATCAGATAACATACCGGCAATTGGCATAGCGACATGAGCTAAAACCTTGCTATTTTGTACTAACGCCATACCTCCACCACTTTCGATTAATAAATTAGCGGCAGTGGCCATATCATCAGGATCACGACCAAGCACAACGAGGTTATGTGAATCGTGTGAATAGCTAGTTGCAATGGCTCCGCGTAATTCCCCCCAGCCCTCAAGTAAGGCTATTTGAGGTAAAGCATCGTGGCGGCCGTGACGGTGCTGAACTCGAATAAGACTGAAATTATTCGGCAGTTGTACCACGCTATTTTTGATTTGTACGTCAATTTCTCCCCACTGGGTAAAGCGTGCTCCACGAATGTGACGTAAACGCGCACTACCATTATTGATTCCATCAATTTTTAATGTGCAATCATTTGGGGTTATTGGCGAAAGTCGCATGGTATCGCGTGGTGGTAAAATATTATCAGGGATACTTAACGCATTAATAAGTTGGTTGTTTTCTGCAATTTTTTGCCCTGATACATACACCGCTTGTGCTCTTAATATTTCCAATGAATCGAAAATGACTAAATTTGCTTTTCTCCCCGCAGCAATCAGGCCAAGGTCATGGCGTTGTAGGCGTATTGCCGCATTGAATGTGGCAAAGCGCAGTACGTCAGTTGCCGGCATTCCATGCTCGATTAAAAGGTTTAGCAACGCAATAATTCCACCTTTTTCAATCAACATGTCGGGTGGCACATCATCTGTACATACCGTAATTTGTGATGATAAATGAGGTAAAGATTTTAATGCGGCAACAATATCGGGAAGGAGATAAGGATGTGAGCCTCGAATTTCTAACGTAAGACCTGCACGCAGCTTTTCAAGGGCATCTTCAGCCGAAGTTAATTCATGATCAGAGGTGACGCCAGCCGCCAGATAAGCTTGGAGATCAGCCCCTTTTAAACCTCTTGCATGGCCTTCTATAAGTTTGCCTGATGTAATTCCTGCATTTAAAATTTCTTCCATTCTATCACTGCCATGGAGCACACCAAACATATCCATAACTTCAGCCACACCGCGGACTTCCGGCCAACTCAGCATGGTTGACATTTCATTCCCAGCAAAATCCGCACCAGACATTTCTAAGCCAGGTGTTGATGGCACTGATGAAGGGGCTGCAACCATAACATCTAGCGGCAAATTTCGGCTAGAATCAATAGCATAACGTACACCTTCTAAACCTAATACATTGGCAAGTTCATGGGGATCCCAAAAGACAGCTGTTGTTCCTTGGGCTAGAACTATTTCTGCATAACGAACAGGGGGTAAGTGTGAGCTTTCTAAATGGACGTGAGTGTCTATTAAGCCGGGTGAAATGAAATAGCCAGATAAATCATGGGTTTCATTTGCATCACTACGAGTTCCTGTAGGGTGAACGCTAGCAATTAGGTTGCCGGTTATCCCGATATCTGCAAGGCGAACTTCACCTGTGACCATATCGACAATATTGGCATTAGCGAGTAAAAGGTCAAAAGGCTTTTCACCTTTAGCGGATTGAATGACATGACGCCTATTTTGTTTTGTTATGCACATAAAGTTACCATTGCTACAGTTTATGACTGTTACTTTATGAGCAACGCAAACGTTTGCCAAGATGATAAAATTTATCATGCGATAAGAAATGGTTATAATGAACAGATATATTGGCTAACCCAATAAAAATAAAAGTACATTATTATGATAGAACCTTGGCAGAGACTGCCAGCACTCACGCTCAAACAACTGCAGTATTTTGTGACATTAGCAAAACTGCGTCATTTTACCGAGACAGCAAATCGTCTAGCGGTGAGCCAACCTGCTTTGAGTAGTGCTTTGCGGCAAATAGAAACGGTTATTGGAGGAAAGTTAATTAATCGCACCGCTTCATCCGTAACATTAACGGAGCTAGGCGCTGCAATTTTGCCATATGCACAGCAAATTCTGAGTGTTTCTCACCGTGCATTTAGTGAAATTCAGAAAATCATCGTAGAGGGAGGGGATGGTACATTACGTATTGGGTTAGTTCCTTCCGTAAGTTCTTTGTTATTTCCAGCAGTACCTGAATTATTAACTCAATATTTTCCGAGGCTTAATATTGAATTTTATGACCAAACGAATGACGCTTTGGTGGAAAAGCTTATCAATCATGAAATTGATTTTGGCATTGGTGTGTTAGATAGCTCAGTGCCTCAAAATTTAAATATCTTTCCATTGCAGGATGACCCTTTTGTTGCCGTTATTCATCATGATGACCCTGTATCTGTTAATGCGTTTCACTTGCCGTGGAAATTGCTAAATAATCGTGATATTGCCGTATTTTCGAAAGGAAATATTCAACGTTTAGTTGCTGCTACGGTGGAAAGTCACCGACTAAAATTAAATATTCGTTATCAAGTAGATTATATTGAAACCTTATATGGCTTAGTTCGTTCGAAATTAGCAATTGCTATTTTACCACAGCTTTATACTGTACATTTACGTGACCCTGAATTGAAAGTTTTGCAATTACAACAACCTGAGTTAACGCGTACAGTCGCTTTAATTCGCAATAGCCAGCAAACAACACCATTAATGGATGAGGTTTTTCAGGTATTGTTAAAAGTATTGCGTGAAAATAACGTATGAGATATATCCACTAAGTTTGGTTATTATCGCATTTATCGTAAAGTTATTTTATTCGAATAACTGAATAATGGTTTCTAATATCGACAATAATATGTTAAAGAGCATCATGGATAGCTCTGGTGTTTTTAGTTAATAAATTAATTTTAAAAAGCTTTGGAATAACATTATGAATACTATACTAAAATATAGCTGTATTGTCTCTGCAGTTATGTTACTTTCCGCTTGTGATGATATGGATCTTTTAAGTGGTAAAGGCAAATTTTATTATAGTAATCCAAGTGAAAACACTATTACGTTTACGCTAGATGGTAAAGATTATGACGTTTTACCAGATGATAAAGGGGTTGTTTTACTTTCTAGTGGGTTACACCAGTTAAAAAGTGATGAAGGTCATGTGACAGATTTTTTTGTTTTTGAAAATAACTCTGGTGGTATTATTAACCCAAATAATTTTGTTTATTACACATTATCTGAAGTCTATGCCGTCGATGGCCAAGAAGATAAGTTTAAGCCTGCGAGCTACCCCATTACAATTAATGGGCATGAGCTTGAACTACCCGCTCGCAGTTCCAACGCGACGCTTATTGATGCAAATATATTCAGGTGTAGCTACCCTGTGGGTGAAAGCTTTCCTGATTCAATTACACTTTATGATGATAAATTAGATGGAAATATTAAATCTAAGTGCTTTGATAAACAAGAATTAGTTACCTATTTAGATAATGAATATGGTCAAAGCTTATTGCAGGATCCTGCTAGTCATAAAACTTTAGACTCTATCAATATGCTATTTATGTATGAAGTTCCAACAGTTATTTTTGATAATCCAGATGTACAGGTAAAAGCCGAAAAATTAATTCAGTTGGTTACACGATTAAAAAATACCGATGATGTTGATATTCATAAAAAATTAAACCAAGAATTTCACTATGCTATCACAGAATTAGTACTTGAACAGTCTCGAAGCGCTTCGTCAAGCTCTGTCGCTGAAAATATAAAGTATAATAATTTTATTCAAGAAATTAACATACTTAGAGAAAATGGTATTTGGTTGAAAGAGTAACCATTTTAAGTATATTTACTTTTTTGTGTATTGATATAAAAATATTATTTTTATGTAATAGTGGTTTTTTGAAATTAATTAAGAAAATGCTTATTAAGTATACAGAGTAATCTTATTTGAAATATTTGGTGAAAAAGCGAGATTGAGATGGTTATATTTTTATTAACCTCACCAAGGAACTCGGCGATGAATTTATCCATACAATCTGTTTTCACCGTCATATCAGCTGTATTTTTGTTTTTATTTTCTTCTGTCGCTAGCAGTACAACTATTATTGATACCAAAAAAGATCCTGATGTTTTGGATTTAGTATTCATTCTTGATAAAAGTGGCTCAATGTCAGGTTTCGAGACTGATACAATCGGTGGATATAATAGTGTATTGACTGAAAATAAAGGAAAAAAAGCAAAGACCTACATTACAACTATTTTATTTAATGATAAAACAAGTTTACTCCATAATAGAGAACCCATTGAAAAAGTTTCTAATCTAACGCTTGATGATTATCCTGTTGGTGGCTATACCGCATTATTGGACGCAATAGGAGAAGGCATTGAAAAAATGCAAGAAAATAGAAAAGTTACTAAAAATAATAATGTTCTTTTTGTAATCATTACCGATGGGCAAGAAAATAGTAGCCGTAAGTATTCCCAAGCAAAAATTAAAGCGATGATTAAGTCAGCAGAAACAGAAGACAAATGGGATTTTATTTTCTTAGGTGCCAATATTGATGCCATTTCTGAAGCTGAAAATATTGGAATTAAAAGTTCAAATGCCACGGGTTATGTCCAAGATGGGACTGGATACGATAAGGCTTATCGTGCTGTAAATAAAGCGGTGGAAGCTAAACAAATGTCTGCGCCAATATCAGAGGACTGGAAGCAAGAAGTCGAAGCGGATGTGAATGAACGTAAAAAATAATAATGAATACAAATCTAGAGGGCATTTTATTAATTAACATGTTGAATAATTGATGATATCGCTCTGAGTAAAGCCCCTATAGAAAGTGTAATAGGGGCTTTATTTTATCAGTATCATCACTCGGTTTGTTTTAAAGCCGTAAACATTTTTTCAGCAAGGGTGTCTTGTGCTGATTCGACTCCTGGTAATACAAAATAGTATCCACCACCAAAAGGTTTGATATAACGTTCAAGTGGTTCGCCATTGAGACGTTTTTGAGTGTCAATAAAGCCTGTTTTTAAATTTTGCTGAAAAGAGACGAAAATCAACCCCATATCGAGGGCCCCAGTTTCGGTCAGCCCGAGTGAATAGCTGTAACTTCTACGCCTCAGTTTTGCGGTATAACGTTCAGGATTACGAGGCTCTGCACGACGCATATGGGAATCAAATAAAATACGGTCACCATGGGGATCTTCGCCAAATTTAGGATCATCATGCTCATTTTTCATGCCGATTGGAGCCCCTGAGTCTTTATGCCGACCAAAATCATTTTCTTGATCTTCTAATGGTGTTCTATCCCAAAACTCTAAATTAAAACGAATAAGACGTACTGCTTGGTATGTCCCTCCGTCGCACCAAGATGGTTCTTGGCTACCTTTTGTTATCCATATTAATTCGTTCATTAACGAATTATCATCGGCAGGCGCATTTCCTGTTCCATCCTTAAAACCAAAAAGGTTGATAGGAGTTGAGTGGTTATCAATATCCCGTGCAGGTAAGAAGCCATCTATTTTCCAGAGAGGAAAGCTGTATGGCGAAATATGACGTAGGATGTCACGTAATGCATAGATAACGCTTTCTTGGCTATTCGCACATATTTGCAGAAGGAGATCACCACCACACCATTTTTGTTCTAGTCGATCGTTAGGGAAACTGGTCATTTCACTAAGATGTTTAGGCTTAATTTTATTTAAGCCGAACCGGTTATCAAAAAGAGAATTTCCTAAAGCAACGGTGATAGTTAGTGAGTCGGGTTGTTGTTGTGTCCCAAGAATACCTGACTCTGCCGGAGGGATCTTATCGTTATTGATTGACGGCTCTATTTGGGATTGAGTTAAGTGAGCAATACGCTGGGTCAGTAAAGTAAAAACAGTTTGTAATTGTTCAACAGAATTCGCTGTAATATTAAATGCAATAAAGCTGGCATTTTTGGGTTCAGGCGTTAAAACACCGGCTTGGTTAAGCCCAAGGTAATTGATTGCTTTGTTATAGGTGAGTTGGCAATTAGCTATTTTCCCTTGAGCTTTTAATGTTGGAGCTGCTAAAACTGCGCTACTAATAGCGAGCATTTTTAGGGCATTACGCCGAGACATTCCGTTGGTTTGCAATATACTTCTTAGTTTAGCTTGCATAAATATATGCCTTAATATTTATAGTAAACATCGACATCGAGCTCAGCACGTAATTTCGCTAAGGTTTCAGCTTGCTGAGTGAGTAATGAATAAAGCGCCATTTTGTCTTTTAATTGTAATTGGCTATAAGGTTGATATGTGGTATTTGACAGTTGATATGGCTGCATTATTTGATTAATGAGCTGTTCATTCTGCTGTATTCTCTCAAGTGTTTCTGGCTTGATAAAAGGTTTAAGAACCTCAATTATTTTTTGTGATCCCTTTAAATTAGCGGCAATATCAGTTAAATCAGACAAACTGTAGATATTTTCTTTACCACCCAATTTCGTTTCTAAGATCATTTCAATAAAATCAGCCGAGGCTTGCACGAGCTTTGGTATTTCAATAGTTTCTGTTACCACTCGTTTATGTAAGTCACGCCCTTTGAGTAATAAATCTTGGTTTGCGGTTAAAGCAAGTTTTGCATTTTTTTGCTCAAATAATTGGTACTCAACAAGATGAAACCCCGTAAAGCGATAATCAGTTTCTTTATCGAGGAAATAATCGGCTCTTGGATTAATCGTCCTATCTGTATTACCAAATAGAATAATAATTGGGCGCACTGTTTCATAGTGCTGGTGAGCTTGAATATATGCAGTTTGAGCTTGTTGTAGCTTTCCTTGCTGTAAACTCTGTTGCAATAATTCCAATTGCGTGACCATTTCTGCTAGCTCAGTATTGGCAAAGGTGAGATAGGTTTGGATTGCATGTTGATATTTTTCTGGAGTGGGTATATCCCCTTTAGCAATAATGATGTTATCCCCTGTTTGCACAGGGGATCTCAGTGCTTTACTTTGAACTAAAGTAGGCAGCGCAACACTGAGTATTAAGCTAAAAGATATCCATTTGATATTCCGTCTCAGTGAGCTAGACATTTTTTTTGCTCCGAGCAAACAATGGGATCACAATAGCCCAATAAAGGACAAAGGTAATGACGCTGAGCCAAATAGGTTGTGAACGATAAGCAAAGAAAGAAGAGATAAAATTGCCAGCGATACCAGAATCATCGAGAAATGCAGTTGTATCCCAAGCGGGATAAATTAAAAAGTCAGGGATAGTAAAATCATATTCGATTAGTAAGTTTGCACTTTCTTCGACCCCTTTAAGCAACAGAGATAATGCAAGGAATAATAGAATAACCCCTGTAACTTTAAAGAAGATAGACCAAGAAACTAAGCGATTTGTTAATAAGAAGATATAAAGTGTAAGACCTGCAATTGCAATTCCTCCACCTACCTCGATAAAGAAAGCCGATGCATTAGATGCGGTTAAAGACATAATAAAACTAGATAGGAAGACGACTATTTCACTCCCTTCACGGGCGATGGCAATGGCAATAATTAGTGCGGCTCCCCACCAGTTATGGTGAGAGGCATTACGGCTGATTCCTGATTCAATTTCTGATTTCATTGAGCTGCCATGTTTGTTCATCCAATACACCATTTGGACAATCAAAATACAGGCGAGTAATTCCATAAAAATCATGAACAGTGATTGCCCTGTATCATCAAGGACATTGAATACGCCATAAATCAGAAGTGCTAGTAATATGGAGGTAATAACCCCAATAGCGACACCAGCCCAAAGGTATTTCATACCATTTTGTGCGTCAGGATGACGTTTAATCCACGCATAAATAATGCCAATGACAAGTAGCGCCTCAAAACTTTCACGCCAAACAACAAATAGAACTTGTCCCATATTAAATCCTTTTATTTCGCAATGATCTCGCCTTTGGGGTGAGAAAGGTGGAAGTCATCAAAAAAAGAATAAGTACCGGGTTTTAGTGGTGCGATAACAACAACTGAGCTAGCTCCAGGTGCTAAAACTTTTTCTTTTCTTAACTGAATGCTTTCAAATTCTGCGGGCTCAGTGCCTGTATTGGTAATTTTAATTCGAATAATCGTTTTTGCGGGAACTTCAAGAACACGTGGGATGAGATCACCATTTTTCATTTCTAATTCGACAGTGTATTTTTCCGCAGCAAATGAAGATAGGGGAATTATTGTACAAGCGATAACCAGTAAAAAACGCAGTAATGTTTTCATTTTGGCTTGGTTTATCCTTTAATAAGTACAAATAAAATAATAAGTACAAATAATAAGTACGAACAAAAAAGGGCTCATGCAAGAAAACTTCCTTGATTAAGCCCTTAGTTAATTTCGATTAAAATTAGTAACTACCTTTACGGCCAACACCTGCATAGTCAAAGTCCCAAGAGACTTCGAAAGGTTGGAACCAAGGTGCTACGCCCGTTTCTTTGTCAATATGGCGCCCAAAGGCAACATCTTTATTGTGTGATGGTGGATAAATTTTATAAGTGACACGGTATTTACCATTGCCATCTAATTTAATGTTTTCCCCATAATGAGGACCATCACTGGCCACCATCGGCATAAACGTGCCCGTTTGAGTTTGTGGTTTATCACCGAGTTTGGTAACCGAATATTCAATGGTTAGGTAAGGGATCCAATCACCTTCTGCAAAGCCATTTGGGTTATCTTCAACCGCGTGAATATCTGCTTCTAAGTGGACATCTGCTTTATCTGCTGCTAAGTGCGACATTGCATGATGGCCTTCTTCGGTATCCATTGTAATGGGTTGTAGATAAACACCTTGGATTTCCATTCCGTTTTTGATCACAGGGTGACCGAGAGGGTACTCTTGAGCTAATGCAGAGATTGAAAACAACGCAAGACCTGAAACAGCAGCTTTGTAGGCGAGTTTCATTATTTTAGTCCTTACCATAAGTGATATAGAGCTGTAATGATAATCATTACTATTACTAAAAAACAAGTGGTAATTTACGATAAGTAAATTACTTGCCACTGAAAAGTTTGTTTTTATATAAAAATCTGAGTGTTAGAGATAGTTATTATTTTAAAAAAAATAACTTACTAATAGTGTGTTCTATTAGGCTGTTTATTATTAACTACGTGATATATTTCGAACGTAGATATTTTATTTCGAAAGAGTTCTTCATCAATTTTGTTGAAAATAAAGGTACAGCCATGCAACGACGTTATCTTGATTGTTCAGCTTCTGAAATTATAAATTTCAATAAAAAGAAACTATTAGAATCTATTAAAGCCAGTGAAGGGCGGATATTAGTTTCCGAAACCATTGGTACTATTCAACCTGTATTAATGACAGTGACGAATGCTGAATTAGCCGCGAGTCAAGGCGCAGATATCTTGCTACTAAATGTTTTTGATGTTAATCAACCAATTATGCAAGGCCTACCTGAAGGGATTGAACCCGAAGAAATCATTCGCACACTTAAGCGTTTAACAGGACGAGCAATAGGCGTTAATTTAGAGCCCGTCCCTGATGGATTTAATAATCCGACACAAGATGAGCAATGGAAAATATCTGAAGGGCGATTAGCAACAGTAAAAAATGCCATTAAGTTAAAAGAAATGGGTGCTGACATTATTGTTTTAACGGGAAACCCTGGAAATGGAGTTACTAATCAGGAAATTAACCAAAGTCTTAAAGAGCTTAAAGCTGTTGTGGGTGAAGATATTGTGCTTATTACAGGGAAAATGCACGCTTCAGGGGTTTTGAATGCTTCAGCTGAGCAACTCATAACAGAAGATGATATTCGTACTTTTATTAACAGTGGTGCAGATATCATTTTGCTCCCAGCGCCGGGAACGGTCCCCGGGATCTCGTTAGAATTTGTGCAAAAAATGGTAAGTTATTGCCATTCCCAAGGTGTGATGACAATGACAGCGATTGGGACTTCTCAAGAAGGTGCAGATTTACAAACTATTCGACAAATAGCATTAATGTGTAAAATGGCCGGGACAGATTTACATCATATTGGTGATTCAGGGTATAACGGAATTGCATTACCTGAGAATATTTTAAATTATAGTATTGTGATCCGAGGGGTTAGGCACACTTACTCACGTATTGCTCGTTCAGTTAATCGTTGATTAACATTCTTAGGTGATTTTTACAAAAATACTTTGCAGAAATCGCCTATTTCAAGCAAGATTTTTTTCTCCTATTTCAGCTCTAAATACAGATTATTTTCGACAAAAATTTATACAATTCCCTCAATTCTTCAGGTAAAATTTCGCCCATTTTTCTAAAACAATATTTATAACACAATAAAAGAAGTGAGTTATGTCGCAAAATACTAATCCGGTGCCAAAAATTGGTTTCGTCTCTCTTGGCTGCCCAAAAAACCTAGTTGATTCAGAACGTATTTTAACTGAATTACGCACTGATGGTTACCAAGTGGTTCCAAGCTATGATAATGCTGATTTAGTTATTGTGAATACGTGTGGATTTATCGATAGTGCAGTGCAGGAATCGTTAGAAGCGATTGGGGAAGCACTGAATGAGAACGGTAAAGTGATTGTGACAGGATGCCTTGGTGCGAAAGAGAACCAGATTCGTGAAGTGCATCCGAAAGTATTGGAGATCACAGGTCCACATAGCTATGAGCAGGTACTTAACCATGTGCACCACTATGTTCCGAAGCCTGAACATGACCCTTTCTTTAGTTTAGTCCCAGAACAAGGGGTAAAACTGACACCGAAACATTATGCTTATTTAAAAATTTCCGAAGGGTGCAATCATCGTTGTACTTTTTGCATAATTCCTTCTATGCGAGGGGACTTAGATAGCCGTCCAATCGGTGATGTGTTAAATGAAGCTAAGCGTTTGGTCGCTTCAGGCGTAAAAGAGCTACTGGTTATTTCACAAGACACTTCCGCATATGGTGTTGATGTTAAAAATAAAACAGGCTTTTGGGATGGGCAACCTGTAAAAACCAGCATGGTGGGGTTATGCGAACAACTTGCTTCAATGGGCGTATGGGTGCGTTTACATTATGTTTATCCTTACCCACATGTTGATGATGTCATTCCTTTGATGGCAGAAGGTAAAGTTTTACCTTACTTAGATATTCCGTTACAGCATGCAAGTCCCAAAATTTTAAAATTAATGAAACGCCCTGGTGCTGTTGAAAGAACACTTGAACGTATTAAACGTTGGCGTGAAATTTGCCCTGAACTCACCTTACGTTCAACTTTTATTGTCGGATTTCCTGGTGAGACAGAAGAAGATTTCCAAATGCTATTAGATTTCTTGTCAGAAGCTAAGTTAGATCGAGTAGGCTGCTTTAAGTATAGTCCTGTCGAAGGTGCGAAAGCGAATGAGTTAGCTGATCAAGTTCCTGAAGAAATTAAAGAGGAACGTTATCATCGTTTTATGCAACTACAACAGCAAATTTCTACACAGCGATTACAAGATAAAATTGGTAAAGAGATTTTAGTTATTATTGATGAAGTTGATGATGAAGGTGCCATTGGCCGTAGTATGGCTGATGCACCAGAAATTGATGGCATGGTTTATCTTAATGGTGAATTTGGAGTTAGCGCTGGAGATATAGTGAAAGTATTCGTTGAGCATGCAGATGAATATGATCTGTGGGGGAATATAGTTACTTCGTAATTTGATGAAAGCGTTTTAAAAGTCTATGTGGCTAACTTAGGTAAATTAAGTTAGCCATTTTGTTTTTTAGGACACAGATATACTGCTTTTAATTATAAAATTGATGCAGATCAATGGTTTTAAATCTATCAATTAATAACTTGATCTAGAATATAAAAATTAAATGGCAAGTTGACATAATCAGATAACTCTTATCGAAGAATAAGGATAACTATGTCAACCCATTTAACATTTCCAACTACAACACCTGTAATAGAAAGTAATTATAATTCAGATGATTACGAAGACATCGTTGAGCTTGCTTATACAACTATTGAAGATGGATTAGCCTCATTACATGATGATCATATTCGTAGTTCTCTCGTTAGCACTGATGGAAAAACGTTTTGGCTTAGTAATGAGTTTAGCGGTAATTTTGAAATAGCAAACTTGTTATCAGGTAATTTAACTTGTGGATCACAAGTTAGGCTATATGCAGCTCCAATTGAACTACATGGGATCTTTTATTATTTAGCACCAGTATATTCACACACTGGTGAGCCTGTATTAGTTGTCGCTATATCTTCAACTCAGAATTGCTGCAATGTTTTGTTTGCGCTTACGCAATCTTTGGCAAGAGAAGTGAGTGAAAAATTGAAATTCCACTATTATGAACAAGAGGCTTTTAAGGTAGATAAGGAAGAGCAACGATTCACTAACTTGGATATTCACTCAGTTGAGAAAGCTTTGATTATTGAAGTTGCACAAGCTTGCAAAGGTAAAATTCAGCAAATGCATAAAGTCCTTGCTATGGGGCGGACAACGTTATGGCGCAAACTAAAGCAGTACGAAATCAACATTAAAGACTATAAATAGTTTCTTGCATGTGTTCTGATGAGTAAAAAAATAGCGCTTTCGCATGTTTTTGTGGACAACAACAAAACAAAAATAGCAAAGCGCACAAAATTTACCAATATTTTGAACGACAGCCAATAGATAAATAAAGCGTAGCTATCTGCTTGTATCGTTACTTGATGTATCGAGAAAAGAAAATGAAAACGATGCTCATTATGCAGGGATTTGGTAAGGCGGTATACTGTTTTTAGCCTTGTTTTTTTAGATTTATGATGGATGAATACCGATGAGAAAGGCTATTGTCTTACTAAAAAATGGCGTGATAGAAAACATTTTATTTTAAATAGTATTTCAATAACCTAAAAAAATATTATTTTATCTTGTAAGTATTAGGGGCTGTTATTCCTATTGGAATTATCAATTTACTTGGTTTTTTAATCCATAATAGAGTGGTACTATTGTTTATCTCATGTAAAAATAAATCATTATTTCATAATTGGCAGAATTTTAATCTATATTTATCTAAATTATAGTGTCTTTAGCATTTCTCAGATAATTAATTTCTGATGGTTTAGAATAAAACCATCAGAAATAATAACGCTATAGAAAAGTAAACATATCATATGAATTAAATATATTTAGGATAAGTATTAATGTATTCGTATTCTTGAATAAGTTGTGGCAATGACTTAATACCTAATTTTGTATAAATGTTAGAGCGATGAACCTCAACAGTCCTTGGTGATAAAGACAGTTTTTCAGCCGTTTCTTTACTCGTATTGCCCTCTAATATCATATCCATAATTTCTCTTTCCCTAACCGAAAGGCGGTTAAATTTATCAGAGAGATGAGTATATTTCTTATGCTTTTCATGCGTGCTTAAAAATAATTCCGTTGCACTATTGATGGCATTTGAGATTTCAATGTCCTTGAAAGGAAAGGGAAAAAAATCAAAACTTCCAGCTTTAAAGCTCTCTCGACACAGACTGACAGAAGGCTCTTCGGCAAGCACAATGAATGGAACAATACCAAATGAATTACTTATATTGTTTAATCGATTAATACGATTTTCATCATTGTTTAAGAATAATAAAATACACTCTTTTACATTATCCTCATTAGGATAAGTATAATTACTCATAAACACTTCTTCATTATTATAAAATCTCAAGGTGAAACCAAAAGATTCTATCATTAATTTCAGTTTATTCTTAAAGACATTATCACTTTCTACAATTATATGAATGGTGTTATTCATCACCATACTCCTGTTGAACTGATTTGATATTCATATCAATCTGATAAAATACGTAGATAAATAAAGTGAAATTTAAATTTCACAATAATATTTTCTACTGATCGTTGTTTTTTTTATAATGTATAACCGACCTTAATTTATATTAAAAACATCATCTAGCTAAATTTAATATAAAAATAGAAACAATAGTTAAAGTTTGTGTCATTGAGTAATATTCGATTAATGACGTGTAACATCTTAGGTAAATTTACTTATTAAATGTGTTCTTTAACATAAAGTGATTGATGGAAATATTGTTAAAGCTAATCAATAATATCTTAAATCATTAGTCAGAAAAAGTCTTAGATGTGAACTTTATGCTATTTTTTAGGTGATAGTACTTAACTTGTGAATTGATGAAGATTAAGTGCTTTTTATATCTAACATGTTAGAATTTATTTTTATCTAGTTTCGATGAGTGAATATACGTAATGGCTTCTTTAAAAGACGTAGCTCGGCTTGCAAACGTTTCATTGATGACAGTATCACGGGCAATTAATAATCCTGAATTACTTAGGCCTGAAACCTTGAAACAGGTCCAACAAGCTATTGAGTCACTCAATTATGTTCCTGATTTTTCGGCACGAAAAATTAGAGGAAAAGGTTCTAGGGTGTCAACCGTCGGCGTTTTGGCCCTGGATACAGCAACAACCCCGTTTTCTGTCGAAATCATTCTTTCCATAGAGCAAACAGCGAGGCAATTTGGTTGGAGTAGCTTTGTTGTTAATATTACATCTAGTGAAGATAATGAAAGAGCTGTTCGGCAATTATTATCTCAGCGGCCAGATGGTATTATTTATACTACAATGGGGCTTCGAGAAGTGGCTATTCCAGAAGCATTGCATAATAATCGTTTGGTTTTAGCTAATTGCATAGATAAAAAAGGGCAATTTCCAGCTTATGTGCCAGATGATTTTAATGGTCAATTTAATGCGGTGAATCGCTTAATAGAGAAAGGGTATCGAAATCCTCTTTGTCTTTATATTCCACAAGAGACTCTAGCTGGAAAAACGCGCCGTGAAGCGGTGGAGTCTGCATGGGCAAATGCTAATTTACCACTATCATCACTTCAGCAATACCATTTAGAGTTAGGTGATGAACACTATTTAGATGTGATAGCTTTAATTAATAGTCATTTTGATAATAAAAAACCTGATTTTGATGTCATTATTTGTGGAAATGACCGTATTGCCTTTTTAGCTTATCAAGTACTGCTTAGCCATGGTTTGCGTATCCCACAAGATATTGCAGTACTTGGCTATGATAATATGATAATATGATAATATGATAGGGGTTGGGGAGCTGTTTTATCCACCATTAAGTACGGTTGTGTTGCCACACTATCAGTTAGGCCAACAAGCTGCTTTGCATATTATAGAAGAACGGCAGCAAAGCCGTGTTGAATATGTTGCTTGTGACTTGTTAGAACGTGATTCTTTTTAATTTTGTCGAGAAAATCAAATCTAATAAGCAGCTATTCAATTGATTTTTTGAGTTCCCAATAAACCGCTTTTTCTAACAAGTTTTATTTTCTGCATTTTGGCGTATGATACGGAGCTAATATATTTAATCAGATTGTATTGTGGATAAATTATGTTGCTTCGCTCGGGAGTGGCCCTTGCTATTTTTTCCTATATCTTATGGGGAATAACACCATTATTTTATCGTTTACTTCCCGGCGCTGAACCTCTAGAGCTGCTTGCTGAACGTCTTATCTGGTCTATCCCTATACTTTTTTTTGTTCGCTTAATTATTAAAAACAAATCTTTGTGGTGCCAGGTATGGTCTGATAAACGATCGATAATCCTCTGTTTATTTAGTTCGTCGGTTATGGCGATATCTTGGACAACATTTACCTACGCATTAACTCATGGGCAGGTGTTAGCCGCTAGCCTTGGGTATTTTATTAACCCATTATTTTCTATTTTACTTGGCGTTTTGTTTCTTCGCGAACGGCTTGTTTTCGCAGAAAAAATGGCTGTTATTTTTATTTGTGCGGGGGTCGGTTACCAAATTTGGCAGTATGGTGAATTACCTATTTTAGCGTTAGTTATGGGTAGTGCATTTGCGATATATGGGTTAATTCGTAAATTTATTCGATTTGATGTGATTACGTCTTTATTTCTAGAGGCACTTTGGCTACTTCCTATCGCAATAGCGATCACGTGGTGGTTAGTATCTAATGGTTTAAGTGAAGTGGCACAAGGCGATTGGCAAATCAAAATTCTTTATATGTTGGCCGCTCCTGTTACGATAATTCCGTTGCTCTTTTTTACAGCAGCAATTAAAAGAACATCATTAACGGTGATCGGGTTGGCACAATATATAGAACCAACAATTCAATTTTTATTAGCCGTATTTTTATTTAATGAGCTATTTGATTGGGTTAAAGGCATCAGTTTTTCATTCATCTGGGTTGGTTTAATGTTTTGTGTATTCGCTATTTTACGCAAACAGTATATTAAATTTTCACATAAAGACCCCTTTATTACAGGGCGTGATAAAACACCGCTAGATTAATTTATTGATATTATTATCAAATGGTTATGAGGTTTTTGTTTTGTGACTTTTTATCCTTGATAGTAAAAGCAATCGATTGCGTATATAATTGATATTAACTTTTTGTCGGTAGGGTTATCAATTATGAATCAATTAGGTACTGCGCTGTGTAAATCAGCAACAAAAGTGATGTTGTTAGGCGCTGGAGAGTTAGGCAAGGAAGTGGCGATTGAATGTCAACGGTTGGGTATCGAAGTTATTGCAGTTGATCGCTATGATAATGCGCCGGCGATGCATATTGCACACCGCAGTTATACGATAAATATGCTTGATGGCGAAGCGCTGAAGCAAATCGTTTTAATTGAAAAACCCGACATTATTGTGCCTGAAATTGAAGCGATTGCGACACAGGTATTAATGGAGCTTGAACAGCAAGGGCAAAAAGTGGTTCCGTCAGCGAAAGCCATTGTGCTTACTATGGACAGAGAAGGGATCCGCCGATTAGCCGCAGAAGAGTTGAAGCTGCCAACATCAGAGTACCAATTTGTGGATAGCAAACCCGATTTTGTCACAGCGGCAGAAAAAATTGGTTTTCCTTGTATTGTTAAACCGGTGATGAGTTCGTCAGGGAAGGGGCAAAGTGTGATCCGCTCTCAAGATGAATTAGAGCAGGCTTGGGATTACTCACAGCTAGGTGGGCGAGCAGGGCAGGGACGTGTGATTGTTGAAAAAATGGTTAATTTTGATTTTGAAATTACATTGTTAACGGTCAGTGCGATAGATGGTATTCACTTTTGTGCACCCGTGGGGCATCGGCAAGAAAAAGGCGATTATCGTGAGTCTTGGCAACCACAGTACATGAGTGAGGTTGCATTGAAAAAAGCGCAGGACGTTGCTGAGAAAATTGTTACCTCTCTAGGGGGCTACGGAATATTCGGTGTTGAATTATTCGTGTGTGGTGATGATATCATCTTTAATGAAGTTTCACCTCGCCCTCATGATACGGGGATGGTGACACTTATTTCACAGAGTTTATCTGAATTTGCCTTACATGTGCGTGCATTTCTTGGTTTCCCAATCGGTGTGATCCGCCAATATGGGCCAAGCGCTTCAGCCGTTATTTTACCCAATTTACACAGTCAAAATGTGGTTTTTTCACATATAGGTTCAGCGTTGGGGTCTGATACCCAATTACGATTATTTGGTAAACCTGAAATTGCAGGTACTCGCCGATTAGGTGTTGCTTTGGCTATTGCGGATTCTATTGAAAATGCATTAGATATGGCCAAAAAAACCGCTAGTACAGTGTGTGTTTCTGGTTGACTTCGATGAGATCTGCGCTCATCCACTTTAAGTGAGTGAGCGCTTGTATATTGCAGCGATAGCTGCCTGCTTTGATTGTTTCAAAATGGTCGTTGTGACCGTTTTATGAAGGGTCGAAACGGAACCGAGTCATCCCCTAGCGCCAATTACTGACACTGTAAATTTCATCCCTTTCACTGCATCACCTTTTGTTATTTATTGTTGTGAGTTATTTTTCAACCGGAATATATTTTATTAACGCTGTAGCCCAATATTACTAGTTAAAGAGGAGTTAATATTATTTTAACGTTGTCATTTCTATTAAAATAATTTGGCTCATTTAAAATAATCAAACATCAAAAAACGATATAATTATTTATCTATATAGGTTATTTTTGAACAAAGTGAATTATTTAACTTTTTATTTGTTATCGCTTTATAATCATTATTAATCGGCGTAATAGCCAATCGTTAAAGTTGCTGAAAAATCACCTTCATCGGGTTCACAATCTGTTTTGGCGCAACGCAATTTAGCATTGACCATTTTTTTTCATTCATGCTTTTTATATTATCCCAAATAATTGAAGATGCATCTGGTTTGGCTAATGGTGTTTGATTGATACTAATAACTCGAGTCCCATCTAATAATTGGACACCAATCACTCCGTTAGGGTCATCATTAAAGAAATTATTACTGCCTGCATTACTAGCTAAACTAACGGACGACTGTTATTAGTCGTAAGCAACACTGAAGGTTACTGGTACGTTTAAGTTTTGAGCGACAGCATCAGTTGTTGTTGCATAAAGACCTGCAACTATTGGGATGATGTAATCACTTTGACCAGTAACTTTCAGGTCTGCAACTTCAGTTGTTGTGTTAGGCTTAACCGCAACTTTATCTTTACCAGCTGCTAACTTAACACTGATTTGTGATGCTTGAGCATCTGCAAACATGTCTGAATGGCCAGTTAATGCTTCACCTGTTGCTAAGATAGAAACAGTAGTTGCTTTTCCAGCTTCGTTATCGCTACCAGCGGCAGCGTCATAGACTTTAGTACAGTTATTTAAAACTAAATTAAAGTTTGCTTCTGATAATGCTTTAGCTGTATCAATTTTTTCGTTTGAGTGAGTTCCTAAGCTGATTAAGTCTTTAGAAGCGCTAATATTACAAGTTGCAGCAACTAAACGTGCATTAAAGTTAACAGTTGCATCTTGAGCAGCAAAAGCTTGAGAAGAAAGAGTTGCAACAGTGAAGCACCAATCAGAGCAAGTTTATTTAATTTCATAATCATAGTTCCTAAGTATATGGGAAAATTTTAATTTTGTTTTTAAATTAATATATATTTAAAGTTTCATATTTCAGATTGAGTTTTTATTCTATTGATAAATATTAACAACCCGACAATCATTATTTAAGAATCTATTAATAAAACGAGTTTATTAATATTAGATATTTAATAAATAATTTACTTCTTCATAAAAACTTAATTTTAAATGTCTTAGTATTTATTTAGTGAACACAGGTTCACCGGAGAACGTGATTAACATTAATTCTACTCACGTAGGTTGTCAAACAGGCAGAAAATGCATTTTTCTGTTTTTTTAATTGATTTCTAATTGTTAATTTTTATTTGTTTCAATTGGTTATGTGGTTTTTCATTGTCTTAAGTGATATCGATAGTTGGTTTTTGGTCTTATATGTTATATGGGTGAATAGGTTTGATAAATAAGCATGGTATGTTACCCCATCATTTCTAGTTGATGACTCAATTTCAGTCTTGAGATTATTCTTATATAAGACTTTGTTTACCGTTATTCCTAGTTTCATTGAAAGGGATATCAGCTATCTTTATTAAGTGAGTATTCAATAGAACAAATCAGATAAGCTTGGTTTCTTATCACCTATTAGGCGTAAAAGTAGAGCAAGGAAAGTTATGAAGATTCATTATGTAGTGGGTTTAATGTCTCTAGGATTAATATCTGTTTTATCAACAGCGCAAAATCTTGAACAACAATTTAGTTTATGGGTAGAGAACGAAAAAGATAAAATTGTGTGTTTTGAGCAACAGTCTTCATTTAAGTATTGCTTAGGTAAATCACCTAATAAAGGTTTAGCTGTTTTTGACCAAAAAGGAGAAGAGATTTACCAACTTTACTATTTTGATAATTGGCTTGATGAAGCACAAGACGGGGTATATCGAATACGCAAAGAAGATAAAATTGGTTTTGCAGACGCAATAACAGGAGAAATTGTGATTGATGCAATTTATGATTGCGCGTATCCATTTGAAGCAGGGAAAGCAAAAGTCGGTATCGGATGCGAAACACAAACAGACGGTGAACACAGTTGGTGGGTTGGTGGTAAATGGACAACGATTACACGCTAATAGTAGATAGATATTATGCAGTTTTAGATGAACCAATTTTGAGTTTTACGTTATTAATGAAATTTATTCACAAAAACTCTCATTTTGCTCATATTAAGTTTAGTTTTTAACTTATTGAAAACAAATTGGAATAGTTATATGGATCACACTTTTGGCCGTATCTAGCCCTCCTAAAAACCATTCAAAGTAAAAAACAAACCGCTTAATTCCTTATGTCACCACTTAGCCTAACTTTAGTCATTTGCGGAGTGTAATTTCATACCATATAGACCATGGCAGAGCTCAATTTTTTAATGTAATGCAGTTCAACCACTGCCAATTAAAAAGCCATCAACGATAAATGATAAGCAATGAAAACACAGCGATATCGTTTTTTATGGTGGTTAATACAAAATCAATGGCATGTTCGTTTTACCTCAGAAGGGTGTTCTATGAACAAAAATGGTATTTTAAAGCACATTCCGTGGATGATCCTAGGAATAATCGGTGCGGTCTGCTTGGGGGTAGTCGCACTCAGACGTGGTGAGCACATCAGTGCTCTGTGGATTGTCGTCGCTTCTGTGGCGGTGTATCTCATCGCATATCGGTATTACAGCTTATATATTGCTAAGAAAGTGATGAAGCTGGACGAAACACGTGCGACTCCTGCCGTCATTAATAATGATGGATTAAATTATGTTCCGACAAATAAAAATGTTCTATTTGGTCATCACTTTGCCGCGATTGCAGGGGCAGGGCCATTAGTCGGACCGGTTCTTGCGGCTCAAGTCGGCTATTTACCCGGCACCTTATGGTTGCTTGCGGGGGTTGTGTTAGCCGGTGCGGTGCAAGATTTCATGGTGTTATTTATTTCATCACGCCGTAATGGTGCATCATTAGGGGAAATCGTTAAAGAGGAGCTTGGCCCAATTCCGGGAACGCTGGCGCTCTTTGGGTGCTTCCTAATTATGATCATTATCCTTGCTGTATTAGCATTGATAGTGGTGAAAGCCTTGGCAGAAAGCCCATGGGGTGTCTTCACCGTTGTGTCAACGGTGCCTATCGCATTGTTTATGGGGATATATATGCGATATATCCGGCCGGGACGCGTAGGTGAAGTTTCTGTTATCGGTATTGTTCTGTTAGTGGCTTCTATTTGGTTTGGTGGCGTGATTGCTCACGACCCATACTGGGGCCCAGCACTGACATTCAAAGACACGACAATTACTTATGCATTAGTGGGTTATGCGTTTATCTCAGCATTATTACCTGTATGGTTGATTTTAGCGCCTCGTGACTACTTAGCGACCTTCCTGAAAATTGGGGTTATCGTTGGTTTAGCGATTGGTATCGTTATTCTAAACCCTGAATTAAAAATGCCAGCAGTCACACAATTTGTTGATGGCTCCGGCCCTGTTTGGAAAGGTACTCTATTCCCATTCTTATTTATTACCATCGCTTGTGGTGCGGTATCCGGTTTCCATGCGTTAATTTCTTCAGGTACTACACCTAAGTTATTAGCAAACGAAAAAGATGCGCGTTACATCGGTTATGGTGCAATGTTAATGGAGTCATTTGTTGCGATTATGGCACTGGTAGCGGCTTCTATTATCGAACCAGGTCTGTATTTTGCAATGAATACACCACCGGCAGCGTTGGGTATTACAATGCCTAACTTGCATGAGTTGGGTGGCCCAGATGGCGCAGCTATCATGGCTCAGCTCAAAGATGTATCTGTTCATGCAGCTGCTACAGTGAGTTCATGGGGCTTTGTGATTTCACCTGAACAAATCATGCAAACAGCTAAAGATATTGGTGAGCCGTCGGTGTTAAACCGTGCAGGTGGTGCGCCGACATTAGCAGTAGGTATTGCGTATGTTTTCCATGAAATCATGCCTGCGGCAAATATGGGCTTCTGGTATCACTTTGGTATTCTGTTTGAAGCTCTGTTTATCTTAACAGCATTGGATGCAGGAACCCGTTCTGGCCGCTTTATGCTGCAAGATTTATTAGGTAACTTTGTTCCGTTCTTGAAGAAAACTGATTCACTGGTTGCGGGTATCATCGGTACAGCGGGATGTGTTGGCCTGTGGGGTTACTTATTGTATCAAGGCGTTGTTGACCCACTGGGCGGTGTTAAGAGCCTATGGCCTCTGTTCGGTATCTCGAACCAAATGTTAGCCGCGGTTGCTTTAATCTTAAGTACAGTTGTATTGATTAAGATGAAACGCAGTAAATACATTATGGTGACCGTCTTACCTGCGGTATGGCTATTAATCTGTACAACTTGGGCATTAGGACTGAAATTATTCAGTGATAACCCACAACTGGAAGGGTTCCTATACTTAGCGAAATCTTATAAAGATAAGATTGCGGCAGGTGGTGCAGAATTAACTGCACAAGAAATTACTAATATGAATCACATTATTATTAATAACTACACCAACGCAGGCCTGAGTATTCTATTCTTAGTGGTTGTCTACGGTATCATTTTCTACGGTATCCGTGTTGGGATGAAAGCATACAAAAACCCAGAGCGTACAGACAAAGAAACACCTTATGTTCCTGTACCTGAAGAGGGCGTGAAAGTTTCATCTTCACATTAAGTTACCCTTCAACGAATTTGAACATCGAAAGGTGTTTGATAAATGAAAGGTCGCCCTACATTGTGTACTCATGATGTAGGGCATTTGTATTGGAGAGGCTGATGTTTGGAAATCTCGGCAAAACAGGAAAATACCTCGGGCAAGCCGCACGAATGTTAATTGGTATTCCTGATTATGATACCTATGTACAGCATATGAGTGATAATCACCCAGATAAACCCGTGATGACATATAAAGAGTTTTTTCGCGAAAGACAAGATGCACGGTATGGTGGTAGTGGTAAAGGCGGATTTCGCTGCTGTTAATCAATGAAGTGTGAGGGCAATAATGAAACCTATTAGCGTAACAATTTTAACCGGTTTTCTCGGTGCAGGTAAGACGACTCTCCTTAGCCATATTCTTCATGCTGAGCATGGTCATAAAATCGCAGTGATTGAAAATGAGTTCGGTGAAGTCCCCATTGATAACGCAATAATTGGTGATCGTGCGACACAAATTACTACATTAAGTAATGGGTGTATTTGTTGTAGCCGTTCGAATGAATTAGAAAATGCCTTATTAGACCTATTAGATGGCCTTGATAGTGGAAAATTAGACTTTGACCGTCTAGTCATCGAGTGCACTGGCATGGCAGATCCAGGCCCGATCACTCAAACTTTTTTTTCCCATGAAGTCTTATGTGAACGTTATGTATTAGACGGCATTATTACCTTAGTGGATGCTGTCCACGCTGATAAACAATTGAATGATTTCGCCATTGCCCAAGCGCAGATTGGCTATGCAGACCGTATTTTATTGACCAAAACCGATATTGAGCCAAATAATGAAGCTTTAATTGAACGTTTACAACGTATTAATGCCAGGGCACCGATTTACCCCGTTATTCACGGTGATATCGACCTGAATTTATTATTGGACATCGAAGGCTTTTTATTGGATTCACAATTGAATGTCAAACAGCCGACATTCCGTTTCGCCCCTAAACAACAAAATGAAGTGGGCTCGATTGTCCTTGAATTTAATTACCCTGTTGAACTGATGGCAGTTTCTCAGGTAATGGAAGAATTATTACTTGGTTTTGCTGATAATTTACTGCGTTATAAAGGAATACTTTCCATTGTGGATGAGCCAAAGCGGTTGCTATTCCAAGGTGTTCAGCGCCTTTACAGTGCGGATTGGGATAGAGACTGGGACGTTGATGAACAACGCCGCAGTGTATTAGTGTTTATTGGTATTGACCTACCAGAAGAGATGATCCGCGAAAAATTCGCAGCCCTAGAAGTTAATTCAAAATAGAACAATTCAAAAAAAAGAATTTCAAAAAAAGAAATTCAAAGTCATTAGCGGCGTAGCAAGGCGGCAAAAGAGCCAATCCCTAGGAACATACACAAGTATGTGACTAGGGTTGGCGAATGCAGCCAACAACGCTACGGCGTTAAGGACGAAGAATTAGCGGTGTAGCAAGGCGGCAAAAGAGCCAACCCCTAGGGGCATACACAAGTATGTGACTAGGGTTGGCGAATGCAGCCAACAACGCTACGGCGTTAAGGGCGCGCTTTAGCGGCCATAATTTCAATAATCTGCACGTCAGTATGCTTCATAGACCCCGCTGCTAGAGAACATAAGTTGGCAATGGACTGGTCGACATCATCAGAAACGATACCATCCGACCCTCTAACACAGCTATTATCTAATGCCATCAACACGGCTTTATAAGCTGCGCTTGCACTGGTTGACACCTTCATGGCACAACTGTTTGACGCACCATCACAAATCATACCGCTAACATCACCAATCATACTGGAAATTGCCATTGCAACGACTTCATATCGGGACTCGAGTAACCAGGCGATGCCTGCCGCAGCCCCCATCGCTGCGGTTGTCGCGGCACACAGTGCCGATAATGCAGGGAGCTGATTATGAATATAAATCGCCATTAGGTGCGACAACATTAAGGCGCGAGCCAGTTGTTCTTCGGAAGATTGTAAATAATCAGCCGTGACAACCACTGGCATGGTTGCAGCGATACCTTGGTTACCTGATCCTGAATTACTCATGGCTGGCAATACAGCCCCACCCATTCGAGCATCAGAGGCCGCAGAGGTACGGATCATAATTTCTGACATTAAGTCTTTTGAAAGCAGGCCACGATCTCGCTGGGTTTGCAATGTTTTACCAATATGTAAACCATAAACATTGCGTAAACCTTCTTGAGATAAGGCTTCGTTTAAATGGGCCGCTTCAAGAATAAAACGAATATCTTCTAATGGCGCTTCGGTAGCAAATTGATAAACAGATTTAGCGGTGACTGGCGGCAGTGGGACGTCTGCCGCACAGTCAACAGGAGATTCATGATGAGGTTGAGCTGTCGTGGCATCAAATACGGTATGATTGTTGTGGATCATTTTAACAATATTCGTATGAGACCCCGCAATGATAACGGTTGCGGATCCAGTTTGTGTGTATACTGTGGCTTCGGAGTATATGACATCATCACAAGGGTGCTTGATATCAACGGTAATAGCCCCTTGAGCTAACATGCTTTTACTCAATGCAATAGCATCCGTAGATGCTGATTTTAATACTTCTAAACCCGCTTCAGGATCACCGCCAATTGCGCCAAGGGCTGCGGCAATAGGTAAACCAACCATACCTGTTCCGGGTACAGTTACACCCATGCCATTTTTCATGAGGTTAGGGGAGACAAAAGCACAGACACGGATCACGGCTCCATCAAGTAATGAAGCGGCTTTGGCGGCAGCATATGCCAATGAAATCGGCTCAGTACAACCTAAGGCAGGTTTTACTTCTTGTTTTACTGCGTTGATAAAATATTGCCAAAGTAGTGGTTGTGATTGAGCATGCATGGCAAATCCCCTTAATAAAATCTTTTTCAATTTTATTATTTTAAACAACAGTCTGGAGAAAAACTTCACTAAGTTAGGGGATTTAAAGAGAGTGGGGAGAAATATTATCTCTAATTTGAACTATAAAAATGAAATATTTCTAACTTTGAGCTTTGTCACAAAAGTCCTGCCTATGAAATTCGACAGGACCAAGTGATAATTGAAAAGGTTAGTTTTCTACATCAAGGCGTTTACTTTGCCACTTACGTGAGCGCCAGCGCCATGCATTGGTTAAGCCGCGCAGCCATTCATCAGCAAAGAAACCTAGCCAAATGCCTAAGAGACCCATCTCCATTTTTATGCCTAAGAAGTAGCCTAATGGGATAGCAACGCCCCACATAAAAATAATGGCAGTACATAGCGGAAAGCGAGCATCGCCAGAAGCACGCAAGGCATTTACCATCACGATATTAATTGTCCTGCCAGGCTCTAAGAACACCGAAAGTAAAAATAATGGCAGCAGTACCTTAATAATACCTTGGTCATCCGTAATATTATTTAAAATAGGATCGCGGAATAACCAAAAGGCGATAACGACACCAATTGTTACGTAAAAACCCATTTTAAGGCTTTTTACACCGCGCCTATAGGCATCTTCAAAGCGCTTTGCGCCAACAAGGTGACCAACCATAATTTCATTACCAATGCTGATAGAGATCCCAAACAGCATGATAAACAATGACAATTGGAAATAGAGCGTTTGTGCCGCGAGGGACGTTTCCCCCATTAAACCGATAAATGCAGATGCGGTCATGAAATGGAGGATCCACACGAGATTTTCTCCCGCAGAGGGTAATCCAATGTGTAAAATTTTCCCCAATATTTTCCGTGACCAGTGTATTAACATCATTGGGACAAATTTAATTCTCAGCCCATAAAACAGTAGGCAGAAAAGTAAAATAACGGCAACAATACGCCCTACGACAGTTGACCATGCAACGCCTTCCAGCCCATATTGTGGTAAGCCGAAGAAACCATAAAGCACAATGATGTTACCAAATACAGTAATCACATTAGCGATTAATGTGACCCACATTGCGGGTTGTGCTTTACCATAAACCCGCAAGCATGCCGCTAAAATAATTGAAATTGCTTCAGGGATTAAACAAATCCCTAGAATACGTAAATAAGTATAACCATCAGCCATTAAATGCGATGGCATATTCATAATAGTTAAAATGCTATAGCCAAAAAATAACGCAACTAATGCGCTGGAAAAACCAAGAATAAAGTTAAAAGCGATTGAAATATGAATCGCTTGGCTGGCTTTTTCTCGGCGGCCTGCCCCTAGGTATTGGGCTATAACAACGCTACACCCCACACTAATAAAGTTAAAAATAGTGATAAATAGATCAAATACTTGGTTTCCCACCCCCATAGCGGCAAGGTAGGCAGTAGAAACGTGACTGACCATATAGGTATTAATTAATAATGTGGCCAAATGAAGAAAAATATCGATAAAAATTGGCCAGCTGAGCGAAAAGAGTGACCGCTCAGTCACATCGGATTGATGCATTGAGAACCTTTATATATTCATGAATGTTAGGGAAAGCTTTCTGAGTGGCTAATTCTACATGGATTTCAATAATGAAAATAGGGTTAAAATGCGTCTGATTTAATTAGGCTAATGTTTTGTTTACTTTTAATTATTCTGTTAAATTCAATTTCGCTATAAATAATTTAATAAGCAACATCAGAACTGTATAGGAGCAAAAATGACAAAAATTAAAGCAGCAATAGTGGGCTACGGTAACATTGGTCGCTATGCACTAGAAGCTGTTCTGGCCGCTGAAGATTTTGAGTTAGTCGGGGTAGTTCGTCGTAATACACAAGATATTCCTGCAGAACTTTCAGCCTACAAAGTGGTTGATGATATTGAAAAATTAGGAAAAGTTGATGTTGCGCTACTCTGTTCACCTACGCGTGCAATCGGCCCATTAGCAGCAAAAATTTTAAGTTTGGGAATTAATACGGTTGATAGCTTTGACGTACATTCGGATATTGTGGCTTTAAAACGTAGCTTAGATGATATCGCGAAGCAGCATAATAGCGTGGCGGTTGTTTCTGCCGGATGGGATCCCGGTTCTGATTCGATTATGCGTACATTGATGTTAGCAATGGCACCAAAAGGGGTAACTTATACGAATTTTGGTCCGGGGATGAGTATGGGGCACAGTGTGGCCGCTAAGGCTATCAATGGCGTAAAAGATGCACTTTCTGTCACAATTCCATTAGGAACAGGGGTTCATCGTCGTATGGTTTATGTTGAATTAGACGGTGGCGCTAAGTTCGATGAAGTGGCTCAAGCGATTAAAGCAGACAGCTACTTTTCTTCTGATGAAACACATATTCGTCAGGTGGATAGCATTGATGCACTAAAAGATGTTGGGCACGGTGTGCACATGACTCATAAAGGCGTTTCAGGGGCAACACATAACCAGTTGTTCGAATATTCAATGCGTATTAATAACCCTGCACTGACGTCTCAATTTATGGTTTCTGCCGCACGAGCGACGATGAAACAAGCCGCAGGCGCCTATACTGTGATTGAAATTCCACCGGTAAATTTCTTACAAGGTGACTTAGATACGCTGATCGCCAAACTGGTTTAATTTCCATTTAGTCTATCTGTGGCATGGCGTTTCTACGTTCATGCCATCTTGTCGATATTTTTTACACTTTATCCTATCTCGAGTCTATCATTCAGACTTTAGCCACTGTTTATTTTTTGTATTATCAAGTAGCTTATTAATAAAGTGGTATTGATGGCATGGAGTGAGGTAATGGTAAAGCCACCAAGGAGTGGGAAAGATAAAAGCCAAGGTTTTTTCCCAAAACAATCTTCAGTAAAAAGTGTGAAGGAGAATTCGCACTCTTTCAGTATTCTTCGTGCTTTTTCTAAAATAATAAACTACGGTTTTTCATTATTTTATGTTGGTTTTATTTTATCGGTATGGTTTTTTCCTGAATACTATACGGTAGAAATTATTTATAACCTAACATTGATCCTGATTTTTGAATTTATTTTAGTTCACTCGGGCGTCTTTATGGCGGTATTTCGTGATTGGAGAATATTAACGTTATTTGCTCTTTTCTATGGTCTTTTTGCACTGGCCATTAATATGTCAGTATTAGGTGATTCCCCATTAATTTTATATTTATACAGTGCCACTGTTGCAAATCGAATGCTTTTTGGTTTAACCAGCCGAACAGAGCAAGAACGTTCAGAAAATATGGGCTATTCAGCATTAATGGCACTTAATTTTATGTTCTGTATTTTCTCAGTGTTAATTTTATCTTTCCTCGTGCCTTATGGCGGGTTAACGCCTGAATATTTAAGGTCTATTGGCTATTATTCGAGTATCTCTAGCGGTGGTGAATTCCCAGATAAACCCCATGTGGCTTTTGCCTTTGGCGTGCTCTACTTTGGTATGCCTGTATTTATGGCTTGCTTAATGCATTTTTTATGCAAAGGGCATTCTATTTACCAGGAAAAAGGGAAATAACTTTGTGGCTAGAAAGATAAAAAAAAGGAAAACTCCTCGCAAAAATACGTCGACTATAGGGACGAACAAAAAAAATTATTTTCTTGAATCAGAAGAACCGCAAGGAATAATGGGGACGTTGCCAACATTGGTTGAGCACGGGCTCACTATTTTTTATATTGTATTTTTGTTGTCACTTTGGTTTTCACCTCAATGGTCTGGGGTGGCTGTTATTTACAACATGGTATTGATTTTATTATTTGAATTTATTTTGATTCATATGAGCACCATGATGGCTGTTGTGGCGAAAGGTTTTTTCTTTATTGTGATTGCCGCGATTTTAGGTGGCGTTGCGTATATTTTTCATACCACACAAATTAACTCCTCTGCGATCCTCTATATTTATGCCGCAACATTAATTAATCGTATTATTATTGGACGAAAACAGGCTAATGATATGAATAGCCATTTTAATGCTTTTGATGAAGGCATTGCCAAATTACGTCATTATGTCGCGTGTTTTATTATTATCATGCTGCTTGGTCGTTATTTACCGCAAGGTGGGTTAACGGAACAGTATTTGGAGCAAAATAACTATTATGGCATGCTCAAGATGACTGGAGCGACAGAAAACCCATTAATGGTTATCCAATTTGGGGTTTTATATTATTCGACATCATTACTCTGGGTGTTATGGCGCTATTTAAACCCAGCTAAAAAATAAAAAAAACGCCTACCGAAGTAGGCGCCTGGTGTTGGCAAAACATAAAGTAAAAAAACTAACGTGTAATTGATTTAAATTTTTGTGTGGTGGCAGTTAATGCTACTTCTGTTGGTAAACGCTCCATTGAGCTGGCACCATAGAAACCATGGCAATCAGGGCAGTTGGCTAAAATGTATTCAGCATCTTCAGGGGTGGCTATCGGGCCACCGTGGCACAGAACAATCACATCTTCGCGTATTGCTTTTGCCGCTTTTGCCCATTCATTGATTAGTGGAACGCAATCCCTGAGCGTCAGTGCGGTTTCAGCTCCAATATTTCCCCCGGTCGTTAACCCCATATGTGGCACAATAATGTCAGCCCCGGCTTTAGTCATTGCAATTGCATCTTCAGCACTAAAAACGTAAGGCGTCGTGAGTAAATCTTTCTCATGAGCGAGGAGGATCATCTCAACTTCTAACCCATAGCCCATTCCTGTTTCTTCTAAATTGGCGCGGAAGTTACCATCAATTAGCCCTACGGTAGGGAAATTTTGTACCCCTGCGAAGCCTGTTGCTTTGATGTCATCGAGGAATTTATCGAATTGGCAGAATGGGTCTGTTCCATTCACACCGGCAAGGACAGGAGTATGTTTCACTACGGGCAAAACTTCTTTTGCCATATCCATAACGATTTCATTTGCATTGCCATAGGCTAATAAGCCTGCAAGTGAACCTCTACCTGCCATGCGATAACGGCCTGAGTTATAGATAACGATTAAATCGATACCGCCCGCTTCTTCACACTTAGCTGATAGCCCTGTTCCTGCGCCACCACCGATGATTGGTTCTCCCCGAGCAATCATGTCTCTAAATTTTTTTAATAAATCTGCGCGGTTATGTTTCATAGTTAACCTCTATTATTTGTTCAAAATTTCCTGGTGAAGCTGAATAACCTGGTCACAAAACTCGGAGGAGTTAATATGATAAGGACTCAAAATAAGCTGTCTTTTCTCTGTTATGATTAGATTTTCGGTTAAAGCATCAATGAAGGCTTGGTCTGCGATAGGATCCCAAAATGGAGCACCGTCAATATCTAATGCCGAAAACCCTGCTGTTGGAATAATAAAGCGCACTTCACCGTGACAACGATTTAATTTTTCTGCAATCCAACGACCCATTTGTTGGTTTTCTTCTTTGGTCGTTCTCATTAAAGTGACTTGAGCATTGTGGTGATAAAACAAGCGATCTTGGCAGTGTTCGGGCACGCTGGAAGGACGGCCGAAATTCACCATATCCAAGGCTCCACAAGACATCACACAAGGGGTCTGAGTACGCTCAATAGCACCGAAACGGTCTTCATCACAAGCCAATACGCCACCAAATAAGTGGTCACACACTTCGGTGGTTGTAATGTCTAAAACTGAATGCAGTAATTGGCTATCAATCAGTTTTTCCATGGCTTTACCACCACTGCCTGTCGCATGGAAAACTAGACAGTCATATTGCGCCTCTAACTGTGTTGTAAGTTGTTGTACGCATGGGGTCGTTACCCCGAACATGGTGAGTGCAATTGCTGGTTTTAAGTCATGCGGTTGTTCTTCGTCATCAAACCAAACAGCTCCTGCGATTTGATTGGCTGCATTTTTTAATACTTTGCGAGAAATGATATTCAAACCTGATACATCAGTGACGGAATACATCATTGAAATATCACTCGCACCGATATAACCAGAAATGTCCCCTGAAGCCATAGTGGAAACCATTAATTTTGGAATACCCACAGGCAATACTTGCATGGCCGGTGTGATGAGAGCTGTTCCTCCTGACCCGCCTAAGCCAAGAATAGCGGCAATATCTGTTTGTGCGGCAAGATAAAGGCTGAAAGCATGTGCCATGGCTTCAATGGCTTTACCACGGTCACCGCAGAAAACGGCTTCAGTGCCGAGCGGATGAAAACTTGCAACGGTATGTGCGCTGATATCTGCGTTTTTTTCTAATTGCGTTGGCTGTGTTGTCAGGTCAACGGTACGTACCGCTAATCCGGCGTTTTTGATTAATTCACTGACATAAAATAGTTCAGCACTTTTAGTGTCAAGCGTCGTTACAACATAAATAAAACCCGGATGTTTTTTCATAGAACAACCCTTTCAGAGTAAAACGAGCGTTGAATTTTTCATCATAATGAGACCATGGTATCATTTGGTTTAGTTTTAAAATGAGACCGCAGTCTCATTTTTTGTTTTATTGTGAAAGACATTGGTTGCTAGTATTCATATCCTATTGATAAAATGTAATAAATACTTATTAATAATCTTGAATTACTTCGAATACATGTAGAAGATTAAAAGATTTAAATGTGATTGTTATGATTTTTGCTATTATCGTTGAAATCACCTCCATAGATAAATCTTTTCAAATTATCAATTAAGTATATTTACCTGTTTACACTTATGTGTTTTCATTAACGCTAACTGGCCTTATAGTAAGTGACAGTATTTTAAGGATAAATTAATGTCTAAAACTCACTCACTCTCAGAATACAAAGGGACACGAAAACGGACCTATGTATTATTGGTTACGACAGCTTTAGATTTATTTGAAAAAGGGGCGATGCCTTCTGTTTCTGAATTGGCAGTTGAGGCGGGAGTTTCTCGTGCGACAGCATATCGTTATTTTCCGACACAAGCCGATTTAATTACCGCAACGGTTAATGAAAGTTTAGGTCCTATTTTAACTTGGCGGCCACAAAGTGAGCAAACCGAAGAGCGTATTGGCGAGCTATTAACCTATGCTTTTCCACGTATGTTTGAACATGAAGGTGTTTTGCGCGCCGCGCTGCAAGTATCACTACAGCAATGGGCACAGGGGCGAGCTGCTCCACAAAATATTAAAGATAAGCCTCTAGAACGCGGAAATCGTAAAGAAATTCTTGCGATGGTGACATCGCCAATGAAATCAGAATATCCGCAAGAAATTATAGACAGAGTCATTCGAGCCTTTTCTGTTATTTATGGTTCCGAAATATTTTTAGTATTAAAAGATATTTGGAAAATGGATGATGCTCAAGTAACAGAATTAGCCCAATGGATGTCCAAAGCGATTATGAATCAAGCTCGCGCTGATAATATAAAATGAAGAAAACAGTTAAAGTAAAAAATAGTTTTGTTACTACGCTATGTTAATTTGTGTTAGAGAGATATTTTCAGACTAAGTTAAAATAACTAGATCAAAACCTAATAAATGAATAAATACTGGTAGATGTCACTAAGGGGATAAATAATTAAAAACTAAAGCCATATGGCTTAAATAATGTGATATAAATTAGGGCTATAAAAAGACTTAATGGTTAATACCATATGATGAAATTATTAAAAATGATAGGTGGAATTTCCATCTGTGCTTTAATCGGTGGTGGGCTTACTTATCTTGGAATTCCCCTTGCATTGATGTTTGGCCCGATCATTGCGATTATCATTTTTCATCGTTTTGGTATTTCGTTCGCAATTCCTAAACATACCATTACCTTTGTTCAAGTCACACTGGGAACCTCTGTCGGCTTGATGTTCAATCAAGTATCTCTTAATGAAGCAGACAATTTATTTCTTTTACTATTAATGCTAGTTGTCTGTTTGGCCGTGCAATTTTCGTTCAGCTTTTTTTGGTTTTACCGAAAAGTCGGTTGGACAAAACAAGAGGCAATGCTAGGCTCTGTCCCCGGTGCGATGGCTGCAATTCTCGCATTAACTGACCATACCCATACACCACCCCAAAAAATTGTTATTTCCCATACAATTCGCTTAATTATTCTTATTTTATTAGCAGGTATTGTTGTTGGTAGTGATGGTGATCCGCAACCGATAATCGAATTTCCAGAACTCACATTAGTTTCAACGGGATGGCTACTACTTATTATTGTTGTTGGTGTTATTTCAGGGATAATTTTACAGCGTTTAAGAGTCCCTGCGCCTTTTATGTTAACGTCATTAGCAGCGGCAACACTCATTCAAGGTTGGGTTGATATCCCATTGAATTTCCCACTGATGTTGACTGAACTCAGTATGGTATTGATCGGGATGAATATTGGTAACCATTTCATTGTTTTTCCACTTTCATCGTTGATTAAAAATATATACTCTTCAGCCCAAGTTGTGGTGGTAAATATCGTGCTGACTTTTCTTATCACGGTATTTGCATCTTGGATGACAGGCTATGATATTTCAGTATTATTATTAGCTTGGGCGCCGGGGAGTATGGAAGCAATGACATTCGCAGCAATTACCATGAATTTAGATGCGGGCTTTGTGATGTCAAATCATATTATCAGAATGGTGATTATTCAAAGTATTCCATCGATAGCCCTGTTTTGGCAAGAACGAAGGCAAAAAAGGAATAATAATTTAGAGTAAAGAAAGAAAACATGCAGACTATATTTGGGCATGTTTTCTTGATGGGCTTTATCCTCCGCTTATTTTACGTAAGCAAAAAGGCCTAGCGAATCGCGAGCAAGGGACTGACATTTAAACTCGGTGGTAAGTGGTATTCCTTTTAGGTCACTATAACTTTCTTTGTTAAGAGCGGTCATTTTTTCCGCATTATAGTTACTAAGATCCCATTTGTTGCTTTTAGCAAAGTAAACGATAGCACGTTCAATTTCTCTATCAGGGATTTGTGAATACCCACAATCATATTTTAGATAAATAAAAACGGCCGTAAGATCAGCAAGATCTTCAGCTTCGTTGGTAGAAAGAGCTCTGGCAGAATTGGTTATCCCTAACAGAGTCATTAAGCATGACATCAATATAAATTTGCGCATTCGTTATTCTATCTGTTTTCTATGTCAAGTTACGTTAGCATAAGAATAGAATTGTTAGTCAACTATATTTTTCTTAAATCCATGTAATAAACCCACATTTATAGAGTGGCTTTATTGACCTTCCTGTAAGGGGAGGCTTTATCATACCTTCATTAAACCATGTTTTGCTTCGAAAGTGTAATTTGCCATAAATTACCCCTCTGATGATTATTAATTTGATAAATAAAAGGAAGGTTATCAATGCTACGTCGCGATTTTTTGAAATTAAGTGCTATCACATATGCTGCAAGTGCGCTGCCTATTTGGAGCCGCATCGCGGTCGCAGCGGGAAACTACCCTGAACTGGCAATCCCTCCGCTAGTTGAGCCAGATGCACAAGGCAATATTCAGCTAGCTATCCAACAAGGTATTTCGCAGTTTATTCCAGGAAAGAAAACAACGACATGGGGTTATAACGGAAATTTATTGGGCCCTGCGATTAGCTTAAAGAATGGGCAAAGCGTTAATATCAATATTGTGAATCAATTGGCTGAAGATACAACCGTTCACTGGCATGGCTTAGAAATTTCAGGTGAACAAGATGGTGGGCCTCAAGCGATAATTCAGCCGGGAGCAAGCCGTAAAGTGAATTTTACGGTAAACCAAAGTGAAGCGACATGTTGGTTTCATCCACATACTCATGGAAAAACGGGTTATCAAGTCGCAATGGGCTTAGCTGGTCTTGTATTAATTAAAGATGAAGACAGCACAAAGCACGGCTTACCAAGTGATTGGGGCGTTGATGATATTCCTGTCATTTTGCAGGACAAACGCTTAAAAGATGATGGTCAAATTGACTACCAGCTTGATGTGATGAGCGCGGCAGTGGGGTGGTTCGGAGACATCATGTTGACGAACGGAGCTGTTTACCCTAAACATGTTGCCCCAAAAGGTTGGCTACGCTTAAGGTTATTAAATGGCTGCAATGCGAGAAGTTTAAACATTTCCACCAGTGATGGACGTAAAATGTATGTCGTTGCGAGTGATGGTGGTTTACTAGCCGAGCCAGTTGTCGTAACAGAATTACCTATCTTGATGGGAGAGCGCTTTGAAGTCTTAATTGATGCCTCCGATGGTCGCGCATTCGATTTGGTTACGCTACCCGTCGGGCAAATGGGCATGACGATCGCACCATTTGACCAGCCTTTGCCTGTATTGCGTATCGAAACAACGTTGACGAAGGGAGAAGGTGACTTACCATCAACACTTGCAGCAATGTCTGCTATTCCTTCTCTTGCTGGCTTAAACCGTCGTCGTTTCCACTTAATGATGGATATGCGTTTGGACATGCAAGGCATGATGATGTTACGTGAAAAATATGGTGACCAGGCCATGGGTAACATGGGCGGCCATGGTGCAATGATGGGCAATATGAACCACGGTAACATGAATGCAGGCAATATGAACCATGGAAATATGAACCATGGAAATATGAATGGCAAAATGGGAAGTGGCGGCCACTGTGGTTCAGGTTCTGATGGTTTAGATATTCATAACGCGAATACCATTAATGGACAGGTTTTTTCAATGACTCATCCTGCATTCAATGCTCCTATGAATCAACAAGAAATATGGGTCGTTTCAGGGCGTGGCGATATGATGTTGCACCCATTCCACGTTCATGGAACACGTTTTCGTATCCTAAAAGAAAATGGCCAAGCCGTAGAGCCTCATCGCCAAGGTTGGAAAGATATTGTTAAAGTGGAAGGGCAGGTGAGTGAAATTTTAGTCGAATTTAAACACCCTGCAACTCAACAACATCCTTATATGGCTCACTGCCATCTCTTAGAGCATGAAGATACCGGAATGATGTTGGGCTTCACTGTAAGTTAACAGCCACATTTATTTTCAGATAAAATGCAGTGTGAAATTTTAGCACTGCATTTTCCTTTATTAGTATATGCGTGCTGCCTATGTTAAAATTACGTGCTTTCCATTCCCATAGATGCGTAATAGACGATGAAACATACCCTTGAAGTAATGATCTCTGAAGAAGAGATTGCTCAACGAATCAGTGAATTAGCCGATAAAATTAGCGCTCATTATCAAACACTTGATGGTGAATTAGTCCTTGTTGGTTTGCTGAAAGGTTCATTTATTTTTATGGCTGATTTATGTCGTAAGATTGATGTCCCTCATGAAGTCGATTTTATGACCGTTTCAAGCTACGGTAATGCGATGACATCAAGCCGTGATGTTAAAATTGTCAAAGACTTGGACGAAGATATCCGTGATAAACACGTATTAATCGTTGAAGATATTATCGACTCTGGCAATACCTTAAATAAAGTTCGTGAAATTTTCGAATTACGCGGCCCTAAATCTGTTGCTATTTGTACATTGCTGGATAAACCTTCACGCCGAGAAGTACAGGTTCCTGTTGAATGGATTGGTTATTCGATTGAAGACAAATTTGTGGTGGGTTACGGTATTGACTACGCTCAGCAATATCGTCATCTGCCTTATATTGGGCACGTAACGTTATTAGAAGATTAGATCTTCTGAATAAAACGACCAAAAAAGGACAGCATTGCTGTCCTTTTTTGTTGTGCATAGAAGCTCTTATGTCTAAGAGCTTCGAATTAATAATTTAATTTATTTTTTTTGAGTTAATGTTGAAATAGCTTCACGGTAACATAACTCAAGTTTTTCTCGGCTGTCAGCAGTAATATGTAAGTCGTGTAACCGGCCATTATTAATCCCATATACCCAACCGTGGATCATCACTTTCTGGCCTCGTTTCCATGCAGATTGCATGATGGTTGAATGCCCTAAATTATAAACTTGCTCAACGACATTTAATTCACATAAACGGTTAAGACGCTCGCAAGGTTTTAGCTCACCTAACATAGAGCTATGTCTGTACCAAATATCTCTTATGTGTAATAGCCAGTTATTAATTAAGCCAAGTTCGGTGTTATCAACCGCTGCTTCAATACCACCGCAGCCGTAGTGGCCACAAATAATGATGTGCTCAACTTGTAAGACATCAACGGCATATTGAATGACTGATAAACAGTTTAGGTCAGTGTGAATAACTAAGTTGGCAACATTACGGTGCACAAAAAGGTCGCCAGGTGCCGCGTTAATTAATTTTTCTGCAGGTACTCGGCTGTCAGAGCAGCCTATCCATAAGAATCTCGGCTTTTGCGCTTTTGATAATTCTTTGAAGAATTCGGGATCTTGTTCATTGACTGATGCTGACCATGCTTCATTGTTAGCAAACAGCTCTTCGATTTTTCTCATCATGACTTATAGCCTAGTTGTGTTACTTTGCGATAAAATCTTATACAACATTTATTGATTAATTAATAATTAGTTATACTAATTTCAACATCCTTATGATGAACCTGTCTTTTAGTCAAGACAACCCTAAATTCATAACGTATTGAATTATATTGTATAAACTAATTATCTCTTTTCTGCATAACATAGTGCAGAAAAAAGTGGCATCATGGTGATATATTGCCTTCAAATCGTCCTAAGAATAAAGGTTTTTTTTACATATGACATATGCACTTGAGTTATCGCAATTAACCAAAACCTACCCAGGTGGTGTAAAAGCCCTGAAAGGGATTGACCTGAGCGTTGAAGACGGTGACTTTTACGCATTGTTGGGGCCAAATGGCGCGGGTAAATCAACCACGATCGGGATCATTAGCTCGCTGGTGAATAAAACGAGTGGTTCTGTAAAAGTATTTGGTTATGATTTAGAAAAGCAAGTTGTGCAAGCAAAGCAGCAACTTGGATTAGTGCCTCAAGAGTTTAATTTCAACCCATTTGAAACGGTATTACAAATCGTTCTTAACCAAGCCGGTTATTATGGGGTCACGCGCTCTGTTGCTGTACAACGTGCAGAGCAGTACCTGACCCAACTTGATTTATGGGAAAAGCGTGATGAGCGGGCTCGTAATTTGTCCGGTGGTATGAAACGCCGCTTAATGATAGCCCGTGCGTTGATGCACCAACCAAAGCTATTAATTTTGGATGAACCCACCGCAGGTGTTGATATTGAACTTCGCCGTTCAATGTGGACATTCTTAAAGAATCTTAACGCTCAGGGAACGACAATCATTTTAACCACTCACTATTTGGAAGAAGCTGAAATGTTATGCCGTAATATTGGTATTATTCAACACGGTGAATTAGTTGAAAATACAAGTATGAAGCAATTACTGAGTCAATTAGAATCAGAAACCTTTATTTTTGATTTAATGCCAAAAAGTCCGATCCCTCAATTATTAGGGTATGAATCACGTTTGATAGACACCTCAACACTTGAGGTAGATGTCAAAAGAGAGCAAGGTCTAAATAGTGTTTTTAGTCAATTCAGTGAGCAAGGTGTTCAGATTTTAAGTATGCGAAATAAAGCAAATCGGTTAGAAGAGTTATTTGTTAACTTAGTCAAAAGAGAAAGTAATGCAACCGAGAAGGAGATTGCAAGATGATCTCACTATATTGGGTCGCATTAAAAACCATTTGGATAAAAGAAGTCACGCGGTTTGGCCGTATTTGGATACAAACATTATTACCACCTGTGATCACCATGTCGCTCTATTTTGTGATTTTTGGTAACTTAATTGGTTCAAGAATTGGTGATATGGGCGGTGTGGATTATATGCAGTTTATCGTCCCCGGGCTGATCATGATGGCGGTGATCACTAATTCATATTCAAATGTTTGTTCTTCTTTCTTTGGCTCTAAATTTCAGAAAAATATTGAAGAATTACTCGTTGCCCCTGTTCCGACGCATATTATTATCGCAGGTTTTGTTGGTGGTGGTGTTGCTAGAGGGATTTTAGTCGGCTTTCTCGTCACATTGGTATCGTTATTTTTTATTCCATTGCAAGTCCATTCATGGGCAATGGTAGTCATAACGTTATTACTAACCGCAATTGTGTTTTCCCTTGCTGGTTTATTAAATGCCATCTTCGCTAAGACATTTGATGATATTAGTATTGTTCCTACCTTTGTATTAACACCATTAACGTATTTAGGCGGTGTGTTTTATTCGTTGTCACTGCTCCCCCCGTTTTGGCAAGCCGTCTCTAAACTGAACCCAATTGTGTATATGATCAGCGGCTTTCGTTATGGCTTTCTGGGAATAGCTGATGTTTCTATCGCGATTACATTAGGCGTCTTAATGATTTTTTTAGTCGTCTTTTATGCATTAACATGGTTCCTAATTGAGCAGGGTCGAGGCCTCAGAAGCTAAGTTTTAGGGATGAAATTGTGTTAAAAAAACGGCTTTTGATACTGAATGTAATCAAAAGCCGTTTTTTATTGAAATGTATATAAATGGTGTTATTAATCAATTTATTGGGTAAGCAAAGACCCAAATTATGCCACTTGGACTGGAACCGCTTTTGCTAGGCGACTCATTTTATTATTTTCATCAAAGTAAGCTACTTTTGGTTTATGTAAGCGAGCGTCTTCATCTTCTATTTGCACATAAGAGCAAATAATCAGTTTATCACCAACCGCAGCGCGGCGTGCAGCAGCACCATTAACCGAAATAATTTTTGAACCACGTTCGCCCGAAATTGCATAAGTTGAAAAACGTTCACCGTTATCAACGTTGTAAATATCAATGGCTTCGTATTCAATGATCCCAGCGGCATCCATGAAGTCCTGATCTATTGCACATGAGCCCTCGTAGTGTAGGTCTGCTTGTGTAACAGTGACTCGGTGGAGTTTGCCTTGTAACATTCTTCTTAACATTTTTTCTTCCTCATTTGGCTCACAGCGTTGTTGGTGGCGCTCACTCACCCTAGTCACATACTTATGTATGCTCCTAGGGACTCGTTTACTTGCCGCCTAGCTGTGAGCCAAATGAGTTTGAAAAAATAAAAGCCATTCGGAACACAGCGTTGTTGGTGGCGCTCACTCACCCTAGTCACATATTTATGTATGCTCCTAGGGACTCGTTTACTTACCGCCTAGCTGTGAACCAAATGAGTTTGAAAAAATAAAAGCCATTCGGAACACAGACATTGAATTAACGCTATAAACACTGTAATTGCAGTGTGTTATTTCATTTTTATAATTGATTTATTTTTATGCAATATCGCGTTGCAGGTCAACTTGTAAATTGTCAATAAGACGCGTTTGACCTAACCATGCAGCCATTAAAATAACCGCACGTTTACTCGGCTCACCAAGTGGTAATAATGTATCTGCATCGCGAATAAATAGCTCATCAGGGGTAAAACCGGCTTCACGTAAGCTATTATTCATCTCTTCGATAATAACCTCAGATGCGTTAGGCTCAGCGACTAATTTTTCACCCGCTTGTTGCATAATTTGATACAGTTTAGGCGCTGTTTTTAGCTCTTCCGCTGACAAATTGTTGTTGCGTGAACTCAATGCTAAGCCATTTTTGGCTCTAACCGTTGGGACACTAACAATTTGAGTATCAAATGATAAGTCAGCGACTAATTTGCGAATTAATTGCAACTGTTGGTAATCTTTTTCACCAAACAAAGCAATATCGGGCTGTACTAAGTTGAACAGCTTAGTGATAACCGTTGCGACACCTCTAAAATGACCGGGACGGCTTGCGCCTTCTAACATCGTCGATAACTCGGGAACGTCAACAAAAGTCTGTTTTTCCATCCCTTCTGGATAGAATTCTTGCGGGGAAGGGGCAAAAACTAAATTGATATCACGACGCTTTAATTTTTCGCAATCTTCTTGCAAAGTCCGTGGGTAATTGGCTAAATCAGATTGCCTATCAAATTGCATTGGGTTTACGAATACACTGGCAATCACAATATCAGCTTGTTTTTTCGCTTGGTCAATGAGTGTTAAGTGACCATCGTGTAAATTACCCATCGTAGGGACAAGTGCAATACGTTTACCTTCTTGTTTCCAGCGGCGAATTTCACGGCGTAAGATAAGTGCCGTTTCAACGATAAGCATACGTGAGTTCCTTATAATTACTGGCATCAATTAAGAAAAAGAATGTGCTTCACTTGGGTAAATGCCATCTTCCACTTCTTGGATATACATACGAATAGCATCATGAAGGTTGCCTGCTTGAGCTAAAAAGTTTTTAGCAAATTTAGGCGCTCGAGCGGTAATACCCAGTGCATCATGCATAACAAGGATTTGTCCATCAGTTCCATTTCCTGCGCCAATACCAATCACCGGTAATAGCAACTCTTCAGAAACATGGCTCGCTAATGCGGTTGGAACACATTCGAGAACCAATAATTGGATACCTGCATTTTCTAGTGCAATCGCATCTTTGAGTAATTGATTTGCCGTGACCTCATCGCGTCCTTGGACTTTATAGCCGCCAAGAACGTTGACGGCTTGTGGTGTTAAACCGAGATGACCACACACAGGAACAGAGCGTTCTCCTAGCATTCTTACGGTATCACATAACCAACTGCCACCCTCAATTTTCACCATGTTTGCACCGGCTTGCATCAAAATTGCTGCATTAGCACAAGCTTGTTCTGGTGTGGCGTAACTCATAAATGGCATATCTGCAATAATGAAGGCGTTTGGTGCACCTTTGCGAACGCATCGGGTGTGGTAAGCAATTTGCTCGACAGTAACTGGTAAAGTAGATGATTCACCTTGGATTGTCATTCCCAGTGAGTCTCCAACGAGCATCACTTGAATACCTTGCTCATAAAATAATTGAGCAAAGCTTGCGTCATAGGCAGTCATAGTTGCAAATTTGTGTTTGTCTTTTTTAAACTGACATAAATCAGCCAGAGAAATTGGTTTCATTATAATAACCTCCGGAAATGATCTCCCTGCGACCATACCTCATAAGAGGTTGAACATTTTAGGCTGGAATATCCCAAAATGTTAGGCCATTTCGAGGGACTTGTGTGAGTCTTTCTGAAAGCTTTTCGCCATCAGGAAAAACAAGGGAAGGGGCGATTTCACTAAGCGGATACAACATAAACTCACGCTCTTTTAGCCCATAATGTGGAACAATTAACCGTTCAGTATTGATAATACGGTTACCAAAAAGCATGATATCGAGGTCAAGAGTTCGTGGACCCCAACGTTCCTCTTTGCGAACACGACCAAGCTCAAGCTCGATTTTTTGTGTGTGGTTGAGGAGTATTTCTGGCTCAAGACTTGTTTCGAGTAGTACAGCCAGATTCAGAAAATCTGGCTGGTTTTGTGGACCTAGTGGTTTAGTTCGGTACACAGAAGAGGTAGAAACAACACGGCTATTGGGAATCGCATCTAATGCTGCAATAGCTTGTTGTGCCTGTAATAGCGGCTCACCAAGGTTACTTCCTACAGCAATATAGACTTGTTCCATTGTATTCTCTCTATCAATTATGACTTATTCGACCGGCGTGCACCTGTTCCACCTTGTGATGAACGTGGGCGATGGCGACGGCGAGTGGGTGCGTTGCCTAATTCCGAAATCATTTCACGCTGTTTGGTATTATTCGCTTGTTGAAAATCAGCCCACCATAATGCTAACTCTTGTAGCTCGTTGCGGTGCTCAACATTGGCCCTTAATTCTAATAAATCAAACGCGGCACGGAATTTCGGGTGCTCCATTAATTTATTGGCACGACGACCTTGGCGACGAGGTAAACGTAACTGCAGCAACCAAATATCACGCATCGTGGTTGTAATACGTTTTGGGATCGCAATCGAACGGCACTGTTCGTCTAAAATATCATTCATCGCAAGGGCAAAGGCATCATAATAGGCTAGCCCGCCTTCTTGAGAGAGCTTTTCAGCATGCTCTGTAACTGGGTACCATAACATAGCCGCAAATAAAAAAGCAGGGTTAACACGCTTATCATTTTTTAGTCGGAAGTCAGTATTTTTAAGGACTTGCTCAATGATTTTTTCCATTGGCGAATCACTGTTATCCGTAAAGCGGCTTGCGACAACAGGGAAAAGCTGCTCAAACAAACCATATTTTTTGAGCATTTTATAGGTATCGTAACCTTGGCCTGCTTGTAGTAATTTGAGTGACTCTTCAAATAACCGAGCAGATGGAATTTCTCTCAATAAATGAGCAAGTTGGTAAATTGGCTCTGCAGTTTTTGGTTCGATGCTCATATTTAATTTGCAGGCGAAACGTACCGCTCTTAGCATTCTGACTGGGTCTTCACGATAGCGTGTTTCTGGGTCACCAATTAGACGAATAACACCAGCTTTGAGGTCAGTTAAGCCATTAACGTAGTCACGTAATGTGAAGTCTTCAATATTGTAATATAGGCTGTTAACGGTGAAGTCCCGACGGATCGCATCTTCCTCAATGGAACCAAAGATGTTATCGCGTAACAACATGCCATTTTGTGCTTGTGCAGATAAGTTTTTGTCATCTGATGCACTTTGGTCATGGTGGCCACGGAAAGTTGCAACTTCAATAATTTCGGGGCCAAACATAATGTGTGCTAGGCGGAAACGGCGACCAACTAGACGGCAATTACGAAATAATTTGCGGATCTGTTCTGGTGTTGCGTTTGTCGTAATATCGAAGTCTTTAGGTTTTTGGCCTAAAAGCAAATCACGCACACCCCCACCCACTAAATAGGCTTCAAAGCCACTTTTATTTAAGCGATACAGCACTTTTAACGCATTATCACTGATATCACTGCGTGAAATAGGGTGTTCGGAACGCGGGATAACAGTAATGTTTTCTTCGTTTACGGTTGTCATTGTAGGGCGCTTCTCAGGTGTTGAATCGGCACGTTGAGATTGACGAACCGTTTTTCTAATAGGGGTTGTTTTATGGGGTTGAACGGTGTTCTGCTCTTTAGATGCGGTTTGCGCATGAGCAGAATGAGTGACTGGCCTTTTACCGGCTGCCTGACTATCTCGCGAAGGATCACGATGTTTTACTACATCTTCAGGAGATGCATCTGTATTGCGAGATAAAATATTACGGCAGAAATTTGCTACTCGGTTAAAAATAGTACACCTCGATGTCATTACCAATATTCATTAAACAAAATAAGCGGCTAATCATAGCTCACAGAAGTTTCTTTGAGAATGGTTAAACGAATAAAAGTCGTCTCTAATTATAAACGTTACCAATAAAATTTACGCAAAATAATAGCGCAAAAAGCTTTCTTGCTATAGGTGTATAGGGTTAGAAGCCTTATTTTAAGCGTTTTTCTGTTATTAGATTATCGTTCAAATTCACACTATGGGGTTAAAAGATAGCATAAGCTATTTCCGTAAAAAATTACGCGAAAGTAAATATTTATCTTATTTAAAGGAACATGATAGGACGTTATCGCCAGCCAATTGGCAAAAAGATGCGAGAAGGATAGATTTTACGTGATAGCTAACGCAAGAAATAGGCTCTGAGCGGAACATAACAGAATGTGGAGTTCCCTTGTAACGGCGCAGTAATATGCGCCGTTCAGGACTCCATACAGACACTAGCCAGCCATTTGCTTTTCGCGAATTTCAGCTAATGTTTTACAGTCGATACATAAATCAGCGGTAGGACGGGCTTCCAAACGACGGATACCAATTTCTACACCACATGATTCACAATAGCCAAAGTCGTCATCTTCAACTTTTTTCAGCGTTTTTTCGATTTTCTTAATCAGTTTACGTTCACGGTCCCGGTTACGTAATTCAAGGCTGAATTCTTCTTCCTGAGCGGCTCTATCAACGGGGTCTGGAAAGTTAGCTGCCTCATCTTGCATATGAGTAACAGTCCGGTCCACTTCATCTCTGAGTTGATTGCGCCATGCTTCGAGAATGAGCTTAAAATGCGCCAACTGGGCCTCGTTCATATACTCTTCGCCAGCTTTTTCATGATAGGGTTCAACCCCAGCAATGGCGAGAATGCTTAAGGACGATGTCTTACGTTTTTGCCCTTCTTGCATAATGCTTCTCCTACACACGCAAATTTTACAAAAACCCCAAGGGGGAAAAATTAAGGTCGCTATAAATAGCAGAAGACTGCTCTCTTGGCAATCGTTCCTGCAATGAGTTTTGTAATGCTGTGAGGGCGAGCGTGTTTATTCCCTTTTTAGCGCCCAGAACTCTGCGGCCTCGTATAAAAATCGGTTAAAAAAACTTTATTTAATAGAGTTAAAGTGAATCTGCTTACTTAACACCATTTGTTGAACAGTTATATCAGCTTGATAACAAAGCACTTCAACACCACTTTGTCTCGCTTCCTCCAATAATAGCGCATATTGTTTATCAATATGTGCCGCTGCAGATGCTACGTGAATACCTGTGTGTAAAGCAACAAACAATAGTATGGCTCTTTTTCCTTCTTTCGCAATATACATTAGTTCTCTTAAATGTTTTTGGCCCCTAAGTGTCACAGCGTCAGGAAAAAAACCTTGATTATTTTCGAGTAAAGTTACTGATTTTACTTCGATAAAGCAATCGGGTAATCCATTTTGCGTGAGATAGAAATCGATTCGGCTATTTTCTGTGCCATATTTGACTTCAGGTTTTATTACGCTGTATTCGGATAATTCTGGAATGTGTTTTTCGGTTAAGGCTTGCGCAACTAATTGGTTCGCACGAAGGGTATTAATGCAAATAAAATGACCATTTGCTGTTTGGGTTAACTCCCAGCTATACGGGTATTTGCGTTTTTTATTATCGGACGTTGAATACCAGATGGTATCACCCGGGGTTGCACAACCTGTCATAGCGCCCGTATTCGCACAGTGAATTGTTATTTCTTCACCGCTCGGTAAAGTCACATCAGCCAAAAAGCGCTTGTACCGCTTAATTAAAGTGGCAGGTTGTAAGGCGGGTTCAAATTCCATGGGATCTCCGCTAGGGTATCGGTAATATGCTTACTGGCAAAAGAGGCTAATGCTACAATGTCTGACAGCAAAAGTTAAATATATGGAGTGATAGCCCCAGTGTTACCGATATTCGAAGTTTGTGAGGACATACTTACCGCGTTAATGGCTTCACCTCAAGTATTGCTTCATGCACCTACAGGTGCGGGTAAATCAACCGTTTTGCCGCTAGAAATATTAAAGAGTGGGGTTATTAATGGACGGGTTATCATGTTGGAGCCTCGTCGCTTAGCAGCACGTTCAGTGGCGGCTCGTCTTGCACAGCAACTTGGCGAAGAAGTCGGTCATACCATTGGTTTACGCATGCGCTCTGAAACTAAAGTTAGCCGCCACACTCGTCTTGAAGTGGTGACCGAAGGCGTACTGACCCGCTTACTGCAAAATGATCCCATGCTTGAAGGGGTTGGTTTAGTCATTCTAGATGAGTTTCATGAACGAAATTTACAGGCAGACCTCGGCCTAGCCTTGTTAATTGATTCACAACAAGCCTTACGTGAGGATTTACGTATTCTGTTGATGTCAGCGACATTAGATAATCAAGGGCTGTCCCAGCTGTTTCCTGATGCTCCGGTTATCACTTCACAAGGGCGTACATTTCCCGTAATACGTGAGTATCATCCAATTAACCCAAATAAACTCTTTCATAAAGAAGTCGCATTGGCGGCTTGGCAATTATTACAGCAAGAGCATGGGTCTTTACTATTATTTCTTCCAGGTATGGGGGAAATCGAGAAAGTAAGAGCAGAACTCGCTTCGATGGTAAGTGAGGACATACTTTTATGTCCTTTATACGGAGCATTAACCCTACAAGCCCAGCAACAGGCGATACAGCTGGCACCAGAAGGAATGCGGAAGGTCGTATTAGCCACTAATATTGCGGAAACCAGTTTAACGATTGAAGGCATCCGCCTTGTGATGGACAGTGGTTTTGAACGTGTGGGTCAATTCAACCCAAGAACAGGACTGACAAAGCTAATTAAACAGCGAATCAGCCAAGCATCGATGGCGCAGCGAGCTGGTCGAGCTGGCCGTTTAGAAACGGGTGTTTGTTGGCACTTATTGAGTGAAGAGCAGGCTGAGCGTGCGGCACAATTTAGCGAGGCCGAAATTGCGCAAAGTGACCTGAGCAGCTTATGGTTATCTTTATTACAGTGGGGGTGCCACGATGCAGCCCAGCTGAATTGGCTGACTTTACCCCCGAAGCCTGCAATATCTGCGGCAAAAAATTTACTGGGTAAATTAGGTGCTATTGATGCAGCTGGTAAGTTAACGCCTTTTGGGCAGCAGATGGCGGAGTTAGGTAGTTCAGTACGAACAGCGGCAATGTTATGCAAAGCACAACAAAGCCAAAATCAGCATGTTATTCAATTAGCTGCACTACTGGTGGCGATTATCGAAGAACCTCCTCGTCAACAAGATGCGGATCTTCGCTATTGCATAGAAAGGCCAACAGAGGGGTGGTGTAAGAGAGCATCAGCACTTTGCGAACAAAAAGTGCCGAGTACCATTGGTCAGCGAGATGCGCTCATTAGTGAGTGGTTACCAACGTTGCTGGCTACAGGGTTTCCCGACTACATAGCAAAATCTCGAGATAACCAACAACGTTACCAATTAGCGAGTGGCTTAGGGGCAACGTTGGGTGAGTCAGATAGACTAATGGGGACTCCGTGGTTAATAGTGGTGTCTTTATGGCAGCCTGAAAATACAGCGGATGCGCGTATTTCTTTGGCTTACCCTGTAGAGATTGAAAGGTTACAAGCAGATTGCCCATCACTGTTTAACAAGCAAGAAACGGTCGAATGGGATGAACAAAAAGGGACATTATTAGCTTGGAAGCGCTTGCAATGCGGTCAATTAGTGGTGAAATCAGAACGTTTAAGCAACCCAGATAAGACTGAGGTTCGCCAAGCGTTGGTGTATTGGTTGAAGCAAAATGGCTTACAGCAGCTAAATTGGCAGGAAGATGCATTACAATTATGTGTCCGTTGTACGTTAGCTAAGCAGTATTTTCCCGATGTTGACTTGCCAGATTTTGATGATACAGCGCTATTGGATTCGCTGGGTGAATGGCTTGAACCCTATCTTGATGGCATAACAAATAAGCAAAAACTACAGCAAATTGATTTAGCTTCTTTATTAATCAATCGATTGGATTGGCAGCAACAGCAGTGGTTAGAAAGTATGTTTCCGAAAACTTATCGAGCGCCATCTTTACATGATGTAAGTATTTACTACGCGTTAGATAAGCCACCAGTGGTAGCGATTCGTATGCAAGAGATGTACGGGGAAAAAACGAACCCGACAATAGCACAAGGAAAAATAGCAGTAACGATATCTCTACTGTCTCCTGCCATGCGGCCGTTGCAGATCACGCAAGACCTTGGTGCGTTTTGGCAAGGCAGCTATAAAGAGATACAAAAAGAGATGAAAGGGCGTTATCCAAAACATTTATGGCCGGATGACCCCGCAAATACTGCGCCAACAAGGCAAACAAAAAAAGCGATGATGGGTGCGAAATAGCCTATTTTTATGCTCTAATAGCGAGTTTCCTTATTCAGCCAATTGATAGGCTAAACTGAGTAAGGAAATGTAATTAAGAGCTTTCTTTGGTGAAATCTCTGAGGTTATGGGCCAAAATTAACCACTAAACTGGCATAACGAGTGAGTTATTAAGATATTTTGTAAGGTGATATGGAGCGACCATGTCAGGTAAAGATTTTGAACCAATCGGCAGACGTAACAAAAAAACTGCTGGGAAAAAACAATCTTCATCCCGCCGTCGTAGAGACCGCGATGACTATGATGATGAAGATTTATTCGAACATGATGATATTGATGAACAATATCTCGATGATGAAGATGAAGAGCAAATGGCTAAAAAAGGCTCAAGAAATAACAAGCCTCGAAAGGTAAAAAGTAAATGGCGTTGGTTTTGGCTGCTCGTCAAACTGATGATCGTGTTTGCTGTTCTACTCGCGGCATATGGTTTTTATTTAAATCAACAAATTAAAGAACGCCTTGATGGTAAGGTGTGGGATTTACCCGCAGCCGTATACGGCCGAATGGTTAACCTCGAGCCAGGTATGGACTACAGCCAGGCAGAAATGGTTCGCCTACTTGAAGGCATGCAGTACCGTAAAGTGAGTAAGATAACAACGTCAGGCGAATTTGTGGTGCGCGGTAATAGCATCGAAATCTTACGCCGGCCGTTTAATTTCCCTGATCAAAAAGAGGGGCAAATACTTGCTCGAATGGTGTTTGAAGATAATGCCTTGAGCAAAATTGAAAATATGGAGAACGGTCGCTCATTTGGCTTTTTCCGTTTAGACCCGAAACTGATCACGATGATGCAGTCGGCGAATAATGAGCAACGGTTAGTTTTACCGATATCTGATTTCCCCGAATCTCTAGTTAAAATCTTACTAGAAACCGAAGATCGCAACTTTTATGAGCATGATGGCGTCAGTTTGTACTCTATTGGCCGTGCTGTTGTTGCTAACTTAAGTGCAGGACGCTCCGTTCAAGGGGGAAGTACATTAACCCAACAGTTAGTCAAAAACTTATTTTTAACTAATGAACGCACATTAAAGCGTAAAGCTAATGAAGCGTATATGGCGATTTTACTGGACTACAACTACAGTAAAGAACGTATTTTAGAGCTGTATTTAAACGAAGTCTTTTTAGGTCAAAATGGTAATGACGAAATTCGTGGTTTCCCATTAGCAAGTTTGTATTACTTTGGTCGACCAATCAATGAGTTAAGTTTTGACCAACAGGCTTTATTAGTGGGGATGGTGCAGGGGGCATCAACATATAACCCTTGGACTAAGCCACAAAATGCGATTAAACGCCGTAATATCGTGTTGAAAATCTTGGAAACACGTGGCGTGATTGACCAAGAAATGTATCAGGTACTCAGCGCAAGGCCTCTTGGGGTGAAAAACAAAGAAGGGCTGGTGGCTTCTCAACCTGCCTTTATGCAAATGGTTCGTTTAGAACTCAATGAGAAATTGGGCGATAAAGTTAAAGAACTCTCAGGCGCGAAAATTTTTACTACCCTAGACCCAGTTGCTCAAACTGCGGCTGAAAATGCAGTTGAAAATGGTGTCGCTGATTTACGTAAATCCCGTAAATTGGATGATATCGAAGGGGCAATCGTGGTGGTTGATCGCATTAATGGCGAAGTACGCGCGATGGTTGGCGGTTCTCAACCGCAGTTTTCAGGTTTTAACCGCGCGTTAAATGCACGACGTAGTATTGGTTCCCTAGCAAAACCACCTGTCTACCTCGCGGCATTAAGTGAACCAGACCGCTATCGGTTAAACACATGGCTAAAAGACGAGCCACTAACAGTGAAGGTTGGGAATCAAAACTGGAGCCCAAGAAACTACAGCCGCAATTTCAACGGCCGGATGATGTTAGTAGACGCTTTGGCTAAATCACAGAATATCCCAACGGTAAATCTAGGTTTAGAAGTTGGCTTAGACCAAGTGTTTAACACCTTTGTACGCTTAGGGGCTCCTGCAGCGGCTATGGAAAAAGTTCCCGCTATGTTCTTAGGTGCGGTTAACTTAACACCAGCGGAAGTTGCTCAGGTATTCCAAACCATTGGCGGTAATGGTAATCGTGCGAAATTGTCGGCATTACGTTCAGTCATTGACGGAGATGGTAAAGAGATTTACCAAAGCTACCCATCTGCTGAGCGAGCAGTATCTTCTCAAGCGGCATACCTCACATTGTATGGTATGCAACAAGTGGTTAAACAAGGTACGGGCAGAGTCTTGTTGTCTAAATATGCGAAGTATAATTTAGCCGGTAAAACAGGGACAACTAACGACCTACGTGATAGCTGGTATGCAGGGATTGACGGCAAAGAGGTCGCAATTGTGTGGGTTGGCCGTGACAATAATGGCCCAACACAATTAACAGGAGCAACAGGCGCACTGAAAGTGTACCAACGCTACTTAGATAACCAAGCGCCATTAGCACTTATCAACCGCGCACCAGAGGGCATTGTTGATATGCAAGTCACAGCTGATGGCCAATTAAGTTGCTCAAACTTTGGCGGCGGTAGAATGTTGCCGATTTGGACGGATAACCCAGAAGGGTTATGCCAAGCGTCTGAAAGTGAAGCTCCAGTTTGGGATCTAAATGGCAATAATGGCGAGCAGCAAGGTGATGCGCCGGATTGGGTTAAGGATATGTTTGGCAATAACCCCTAAATTCTCGTCATATTTCAAGTTGTGACTGTGTTGGCTTCATTCGTCAACCCTAGTCACATACTTGTGTATGCTCCTAGGGATTTCCTCATTTGCCGCCTTGCCACAACTCGAACTATTTAGAGAATTAATTAGTTGGCGAATTGCTTATTTGAAAAGCCAATTATTTGAATATGAATTAGTTAGGGGGCCTTGGTGTAAGGCTCTTCTCGTCATATTTCAAGTTGTGACGGTGTTGGCTTCATTCGTCAACCCTAGTCACATACTTGTGTATGCTCCTAGGGATTTCCTTATTTGCCGCCTTGCCATAACTCGAACTATTTAGAGAATTAATTAGTTGGCGAGTTGCTTATTTGAAAAGCCAATTATTTGAATATGAATTAGTTAGGGAGTTGTGGTGTAAGGCTCTTTTCGTCATAGTTCAAGTTGTGACGGTGTTGGCTTCATTCGTCAACCCTAGTCACATACTTGTGTATGCTCCTAGGGATTTCCTCATTTACCGCCTTGCCACAACTCGAACTATTTAGAGAATTAGCTAGTGAATTAATTATTTTAAAGGCTAGTTATTTGAATATGAATTAGTTAGGGAGTTGTGGTGTAAGGCTCTTCTCGTCATAGTTCAAGTTGTGACGGTGTTGGCTTCATTCGTCAACCCTAGTCACATACTTGTGTATGTTCCTAGAGATTTCCTTATTTGCCTCTTACGACAACTCGAACTATTTAGAGAATTAGCTGGTGAATTAATTATTTTAAAGGCTAGTTAGGGAACTGTGGTGTCGAACCTAGAGTTATCTATTCTTAGCTATAAAAAAATAGAGGTGAAATTGGATAAATTTCACCTCTATAACATCAATGTGAATTAATTCTTTTTAATTTTCATCAATGCAGTTTCTGCGGCTTTGATCGTTTTCTCAATGTCTTCATCGCTGTGTGCGATAGACATAAAACCTGCTTCAAATGCAGAAGGCGCGAGGTAAATACCTTGCTCTAACATGTAATGGAAAAATTTCTTAAAGCGCTCAACGTCGCATTTCATCACATCTTGGTAGCAAGTTACGGTTGGGGCGTCGGTGAAGAAAATACCAAACATGCCACCGACGTGATTGATAACCATCGGGATACCTTGCTCTGCGGAAACACGTTTTAAACCACGAGCTAACTTTTCTGTTAATTCATTTAAACGTGAGTGAACACCCGGTTGAGAGACTTCTTTTAAGCAAGCAAGACCTGCAGCCATCGCGACAGGGTTACCAGATAAGGTCCCTGCTTGGTAAACAGGCCCAATTGGTGCTAGTTTTTCCATAATTTCAAGGCGGCCACCGAAGGCACCAACAGGCATACCACCACCGATGATTTTACCTAAACAGGTTAAATCAGGCTGAACGTCATAGTAATCTTGTGCTCCACCTAATGCGACACGAAAACCTGTCATAACTTCATCAATGATGAGTACGGCATTGAATTCATCACATAATGCACGTAAACCGGGTAAAAATTCAGCTGTTGGTGGTACGCAATTCATATTTCCAGCAACTGGTTCAACAATCACGCATGCAATATCTTCTGGGTAATTTTCAAATGCTTTGCGAACTGAAGCTAGGTCATTATAGGTACAAGTTAATGTGTGTTTTACAAAATCTTCAGGTACACCCGGGGAGTTAGGTTCACCCATAGTAAGTGCGCCAGAGCCCGCTTTGACTAATAAGCAGTCTGCATGGCCGTGGTAACAACCTTCAAATTTGATGATTTTGTCACGGCCAGTGTAACCGCGCGCCAGACGAATTGCGCTCATGGTGGCTTCAGTACCTGAGTTCACCATACGTACCATATCCATAGAGGGTACTAATTCACAAACTAACTCAGCCATTTCAACTTCGGCGGCAGTCGGTGCACCAAAACTTAACCCTTTATGAACAGCTTTGATCACGGCATCGCGGATCTCAGGATGGTTATGGCCTAATACCATCGGTCCCCATGAGCCAACGTAATCCACATAGGCTTTACCATCAACGTCATAAATATAAGCGCCATCCGCTTTTTCAATAAATAATGGGGTTCCACCAACACCATTAAAAGCACGAACAGGGGAGTTTACACCCCCAGGAATTTGTTCTTTTGCTTGTGCGTAAAGTTTTTCAGATTGTGACATCGCAGGGCTCCAGAAAGAGGCTAAGAAAAAAATTGCTCTCATTCTAAAGCACCACACCAATTAAACCAAATGTTGAAACGAAGATATGCACAATGTGTCTAATTGCGTAACAACACTTGAACGATTTAGTCAAGTGACGGATAATTAGGTTAATTGATCTGAGTAGGCTTTTGCCTACACATGAATTTACCGGTCACCGGTTTGGAGTAAAAAATGAGTGATGATGCAGCTCTGCCATTGCAATTTACTGATGCGGCAGCAATTAAAGTTAAAGATTTAGTCTCTGATGAGGACAACCCAAATCTGCGTCTGCGTGTTTATATCACTGGTGGCGGATGCAGCGGTTTCCAATATGGTTTCACCTTCGATGACCAAATCAACGAAGGCGATATGACCATTGAAAAGCAAGGTGTTGCTTTGGTTGTAGATCCAATGAGCCTACAGTATTTGGTAGGTGGAAGTGTTGATTATACTGAAGGCTTGGAAGGTTCGCGTTTTATTGTCACTAACCCGAATGCTAAGTCTACTTGTGGGTGCGGTTCGTCCTTTAGCGTCTAATTTTCGTCATATTTCAAGTTGTGACTGTGTTGGCTTCATTCGTCAACCCTAGTCACATACTTGTGTATGCTCCTAGGAATTTCCTCATTCACCGCCTTGCCACACCTCGAACTATTTAGAAAAATCTTTTCTCCATATATAGCTTCTAAACTTATTAATTTTTACTTTTTGATTTAAGACGTTATTTTTCAGTTTGGTAGTGTGTTTAGTTGGTCGCATAGCTGCTCGGTGGCATTGATGATACGGGGGCCTGCACGGTGAAACCAATCTTCATTTAATCGGATAATTGGGACATTCATCTGAGAGTGCCAAAATTCTTTCACTACTTTTTCCTGTTCTGGCGAGCCTGTCATGATAATTACATCTGGTTTGCGAGTGAGTACCTGCTCACGGCTGACTTGTGGCCATTGAACTGCACTATTTACAAAAACATTTTCACCACCACAAAACTCTACGATATTATTTTGCAGCGTGTGGTTACCCGCGCTAAATAAAGGCTGAGTACCGAGTTGAATGAACACTTTTTTGGGTTTGTTATTAGAAATTTTTTTATTTTGATAAGGGGCAAGCTTAGCGCGCATTTTTTCCACATTTTGCTGTGCTAACGCTGGGTTTGGGCTGTATTGCGCTAATTCAATAACTGAATTGATGACATCATCAATGGTGTGAGGATCGAAATAAATAATTGGAATGCCAAAACCCGCAAGTTGATCAAGGGGACGCTGGGGGTTGCCTCCTCGCCATGCGAGGATTAAATCAGGTTTAAGCGCGATAATACGTTCTACATTTAAACCTTGCCAATCAGAGACTTGTTCTAATTTTTTTGCTTGTTCTGGGTAATCGGAGTAAGCACTGACCGCAATTAAGTTATCCCCAAGCCCTGCAGCATAAGCTAGTTCAGTATTGGCTGGTGATAGACTAATAATACGCTGCTTTGCTGCTCCTAGGGCAGAAAAAGCCACTAATAAAGCACATAATAAGGTAACAGTAAGAGAAAAATAATGCGTTATTCGTTTCATAACAAAACTCATCGTAGAATTAATTAAAAGGCATAACTAACAAATGGCTATACCTTTTATGAAAATCATTAAGCGAGTTTAGCTAAAATGGCTGTGATCATCAGTGAGGATTGACGAGCAGCGACAGGTAAGAACTCATCGAAGCTCGTATGGGATTCCTTATCTGCCACATCCGAAATAGCACGAACGACGACAAACGGGGTGCCAAATTGGTGACATACTTGGCCAATCGCGGTAGCTTCCATTTCTACTGCCGCAACTTGCGGGAACATGGCTTTAATGCGTGCCAGTGGCTCAGCACCATTAATAAAAGCATCACCGCTACAGACTAAACCACGAACAGCATTCATATCCAATAACTTAATGCACTGCTCAGCAACTTCAATCAGTTTAGTATCAGCAACGAAAGCGGGTGGGCACTGTGCCATTTGGCCAGGTTCATAACCGAATGCTGTCACATCAGCATCATGATAACGAACTTCCGTAGAAACCACGATATCGCCAACATTTAAACGAGGGTCTAAACCACCTGCGGAACCCGTGTTAATCACGACATCTGGTTGGCAATGCTCTAATAACAGTGTTGTACCGATTGCGGCTGCGACTTTACCAATACCTGATTTTAATAAGGCGACGTCAACGCCATTAATTTGACCTGTGTAAATTTCACAGCCAGCGCGGCTAATGGTTTGGCAATTTTCTATTTGTGAGCGCAAAATCGCCACTTCCTGTTCCATGGCACCAATTATTCCAACTTTCATTTTGTCTCCTTTTCCCTGCTCAATTTGCACTATTAATGTCAATATAGTGTCAATATTTTGACTAGGGACGATAATGTTTTATTGTGTTATTGCTGTATTTTTCGAGCAGGTTCGCAATTTTAATTGCAACAACTCGGATTTAGACAACGAAATTACAAAGGTGCACGAAGTGTAACATTGAAAGGTGAGCCGTGAAGTATTTTTCCTGTATTTAGGCTATATAATGAAACATCAATCGAGATAGGGAAGGTGGCAGAGTGGGTGAGATTAATTTTGTTAAAAAGCTAAACTTTCAGCGTAACTATATGAGTAGTGCGAAAAACCAAAAAATTTCACCTAAAGATGAAGATGCGGTTAATCGCTTATTTGAAAGTGACCGTGGGCGGATCATTAATTCGGCTGCCATTCGCCGCTTACAACAAAAAACACAAGTTTTTCCCTTAGAGCAAAACGCAGCAGTGCGGAGTCGCTTAACTCACTCACTAGAAGTCCAGCAAGTTGGCCGCTACATCAGTAAAACGGTTTTAGGTGAATTAAAAAAGAAAAAATTGCTCGAGCCCTATGGGTTAGATGAACGTTGTGATGCTTTTGAAAGCTTAGTCGAAATGGCGTGTTTAATGCATGATATCGGAAATCCTCCATTTGGACATTTTGGTGAGGCCGCAATTCAGCGATGGTTTACCAAATTATTGTCGCCAAGTTACCTGTTTACACCGGATTCCCCTGACCCATGCAAAATACCTGCATTACAGTTAACTGGGAATGAAAAACAAGATTTATTCCGCCGCCAATTAAAGCAGGATTTATGCTCATTTGAAGGTAATGCGCAAGGGCTGCGTATGGCGCATCGCTTACTCAAATTAAACTTAACCTATGCGCAAGTTGGTTCTATCTTAAAATATACGCGTGGTGCTTATGATTTGGAGCCAATTCCACCTGAGTTTGATTATTTGATGAAAAAGCCAGGCTATTATTGGTCTGAGGTGGACTTTGTTAGTGAGTTAACCAAAAAGCTCGATATGGAGAAATATTGTCGTTTTCCGCTGTCCTATATTATGGAAGCGGCTGATGATATTTCATATTGTATTGCTGATTTGGATGATGCCGCGGAAAAAGGCATTTTTACTGTTGAACAGTTGATTGAATATTTGAAAGCAGAGTGGGGAGATATTGTACAAAATGATTTGTTCGATCAAACCATTATGCGAGCTTTCAATAATATCAGTGACAACCACACAAGGCGTATTCAGCAAGATCAGTTCTTTATGTATTTGCGCGTGAATATCACAGGGAAATTGTCTCATTACAGCGCACAACAATTCATTAAAAATCTGCCCGAAATTTATAATGGCACTTTTAACAGTGCGTTGCTAGAAGATAAAAGTCCAGAACATAGGTTATTGAAAGTACTGAAAACAGTGGCTTTTAAACATGTATTTAACCACCATGAAGTTGAAGAGTTAGAGTTACAAGGCTACCGAATTATCAGTGGGTTATTAGATTTCTATAGCCCATTATTGATGATGGATAGGCAGGATTTCGCTGATCTTGTTGAAAAAAATTATCACAAGCACTTTTTCATTGAAACGAGGTTATTTCATAAATTATCTAATAAGCACCGCTTATCTTACACGGAAGCACTTGAGAAAATCTCCGCAACGAATGAATCAGATAAATCTATTCTAGAGTTTTATTATCGAGCTCGTTTGATTCAAGACTATATTAGTGGCATGACCGACCACTATGCTTATGAAGAATATCGTAAATTTATGGTTAGCAATTAATATAATACTTGAATGGAATGATAAAAATAGAAAAGTAGTCAATCAAATGATAGGAAAATAGGTATAATGGTATAGGTCGTTTTTCTTAATTAATTAGCGAAAAAAAACATCGCACTAAAATTGGAAACTCGACAATCATGATTTTTATAACTTAATACTCTGTAGTGACTACTTTATGGCTCAATTTTACTCTCCTGTTCGTCGTACCACTTCACGCCGTCAAATCACGGTTATTGCTGACAGCCTTGATGCCGCAGGGCAAGGTGTCGCCCGTATCGAAGGGAAAACCATTTTTGTAACAGGTTTATTGCCTGGCGAAGAAGCACACATTGCATTGACGGAAGAGAAACGACATTTTGCTAAAGGAAAGGTGGTTAAGCGTTTGAGTACTAGCTCCCAGAGAGTAAAGCCTCATTGCCGTTATTTTAATCAATGTGGAGGATGCCAACAGCAGCATGTTGACATTGCACTGCAAAGAGAAAGTAAAGCTCATGCATTAGCTTACCTGATGCAGCGCGAAACATCGCTAGATATATCCGTTCCTACGGTGATTAGTGGTGAGCCATATGGTTACCGCCGTCGAGCTCGATTAGGGCTACAATATCAGTCTAAAAGTAAAAATGTCATTATGGGGTTCCGTCAACCTCAATCTAACACATTGGTTGATATAAAAAATTGCCCGGTACTTTCCCCTGAATTGGATATCTTATTAAAGCCGCTTTCTGAATGTATTAACCAGCTCAGTAATAAGGCAAAACTGGGTCATGTAGAACTTATTCGTGCAGACAATTGCAAGATTGTATTGATTCGTTACTTAACGCCTTTTTCGTTATCAGATACTCAAAGGTTGAGTGATTTTGAAAATCAGCACGGAGTGTCTATCTGGTTAGCGGGGAATGATGAAAACTTACAAGCTTTGTCAGCAATTTCTCCACAGCCTGAATATCAAGTTGCTGGGGAGATACTAAAATTTGATCCATTAAATTTTATTCAAGTGAACGGGCAAGTTAACCAGCAGATGGTAGAACAAGCATTAGCATGGTTAGATCTAAACAGTGAAGATAGAGTATTAGATCTTTTTTGTGGAATGGGTAACTTTACGTTGCCAATTGCACGGTTAGCGAAATCCGTTGTGGGTGTTGAAGGTGTAGAAAATTTAGTCGAACAGGCTCGAAACAATGCACAGCTCAATACTATTTGTAATGCAACCTTCTATAATGAAAACTTAGAAGCTCAGATACACACACAACCTTGGGCGGCTCATGGCTTTAATAAAGTGTTATTAGACCCAGCGAGGGCTGGAGCAGCTGGTGTTATGGAACATTTAATTAAACTGATGCCAGAAAAAATTGTCTATGTTTCATGTAACCCCACAACATTGGCGAGAGATAGCAAAGTTTTACTTGATGGGGGCTATCAATTATTACAGTTGCGGATGCTAGACATGTTTCCGCAAACTAGCCATTTAGAGTCAATGGCGTTATTTATCCGTCGCCCAGAGGTTTAATAGGTAGGGAGAATATATGGTTGCAGTAAGAAGTGCGCATCTTACCCCAGCAGGTGAGTTTGCCCCAGAAAAGTGGGTTAACGGCCTGGGATTGAGCAATAAACAATCAGAAGAAAAGCTCATCCATACCTGGCAATATTGTCACGATAAATTAGCCGGACAAGAAATCGCCCCTCTATTACTGTGGCGTGGTATTGAAATGACCGAAATCCTATCGACATTAAGTATGGATATCGGCAGCTTACAAGCGGCTTTACTTTTCCCCTTAGTGGAAGAAGGGAAGTTAGAAGAACAAGAAGTTATTGATGAATTTGGCAAATCCATTCACGAACTTGTGAAAGGTGTGCTGGAAATGGATGCAATTCGTCAACTCAAAGCAACACAATCGAGCGAAACAAGCTCGACACAAGTCGATAATATTCGTCGTATGCTATTGTCGATGGTGGAAGATTTCCGCTGTGTTGTCATTAAATTAGCGGAACGAATTGCCCATTTACGTGAAGTTAAAGATGCGACTGAAGACGAACGCGTTTTAGCCGCAAAAGAGTGTTCCAATATTTATGCACCCTTAGCAAATCGTCTTGGAATTGGGCAATTGAAATGGGAGTTAGAAGACTTCTGTTTTCGTTATCTACATCCTGATGAATATAAAAAAATTGCAAAGCTCCTCCATGAACGTCGTATTGACCGTGAAGAGTATATAGATACTTTCGTTACAACCTTACGTAAGTACATGTTAAAAGAGAGTATTCAAGCAGATATCTACGGCCGACCTAAGCATATTTATAGCATTTGGCGTAAAATGCAGAAAAAATCATTGGCATTTGATGAACTGTTTGATGTGCGAGCAGTGCGCATTGTCGTTGAACGCTTGCAGGATTGTTATGCTGCATTAGGGATCGTTCATACCCATTTTCGCCACCTTCCTGATGAGTTTGACGACTATGTGGCGAACCCGAAACCTAATGGCTATCAATCGATTCATACTGTGGTGTTAGGCCCTAACGGTAAAACCCTTGAAATTCAAATTCGTACCCGCCAAATGCATGAAGATGCAGAACTGGGGGTTGCCGCGCACTGGAAATACAAAGAAGGCGCGACTGGCATTGGCAAGGGCAGTAGTTACGAAAACCGTATTGCGTGGTTACGTAAGCTGATTGCATGGCAAGAAGAGATGGCAGATTCTGGCGAAATGCTAGATGAAGTTCGTAGCCAAGTGTTTGATGACCGCGTGTATGTCTTTACCCCTAAAGGGGATGTGGTGGATTTGCCAGCAGGCTCGACGCCGCTTGATTTCGCGTATCACATTCACAGTGATGTCGGCCACCGTTGTATTGGTGCAAAAATAGGTGGGCGTATTGTCCCATTTAGCTATCAATTACAAATGGGTGACCAAATTGAAATTATTACTCAAAAGCACCCAAACCCAAGCCGTGACTGGTTAAATCCTAACTTAGGGTATGTAACAACCAGCCGTGGGCGAGCCAAAATCCAAAATTGGTTCCGTAAACAAGATAGAGACAAAAACATCCTTGCCGGGCGCCAAATTCTAGATAGCGAATTATCACAGCTTGATATCAGCCTGCGAGAAGCAGAGAAACTGCTAATTGCGCGCTATAATGTTCATTCATTGGATGAAGTTTTAGCCGGAATTGGTGGTGGTGATATCCGTATCAACCAATTAGTGAATTTCCTGCAAAGCAAATTTAATAAAGCCACTGCGGAAGAAGAAGACCGCGCGGCAATGAAAACATTGGAAAGTAAGTCTTCACTCCCAAGAGCGCCATCCCATGGTAGCGGCCGAGTGGTGGTTGAAGGGGTTGGTAACCTAATGCACCATATTGCACGTTGCTGCCAACCAATTCCAGGGGATGAAATCGTTGGTTTTATCACCAAAGGACGAGGCATTTCCATTCACAGCGCAGATTGTGAGCAATTAGCCGAATTACAAAGTCATGCACCAGAACGTGTCATTGATGCGGTTTGGGGTGAAAACTATTCCAGTGGCTATTCTCTGGTGGTTAGAGTTGTCGCCAATGACCGTAGTGGTCTACTACGTGATATCACGACAATATTAGCGAATGAGAAGGTTAATGTGCTAGGCGTCAGTAGCCGCAGCGATGTGAAGCAGCAATTGGCAACGATAGATATGACAATTGAGCTGTATAATATTGAGGTGCTGAGTCGGGTGTTAGCAAAATTAAATCAGTTGCCGGATGTTATAGAAGCAAAACGTCATTCTCAGTGATTTTCTTCATATTTTGAGTTGTAGGGGTGTTGGCTACACTTAGCTACTCGGGTCACATACTTATGTATGCTCCCCGAGATATCTTCGCTTGCCGTCTACCTACAATTCAAACTATTTTGAAAATAGCTCTGTTATATTGTCGGTGATTTTCTTCATATTTTGAGCCGCAGCGTTGTTGGCTGCGTGCTCTCACCCTAGTCATATACTGATGTATGCTCCTAGGGTTTCGTTTACTTGCCGCCTAGCTGCAACTCAAACTATTTTGAAAATGGCTCCGATATATTCTAAAAATCACATTTTCCGGGTTACCTAGAATTGTTTTTTAATTGTTATTAATCAGTGAAAATGGCTTTTTCCTGAAAAATTTGTTGAACGGGTGTCATTTCTGATAAGTTTGAGATAAAGATGACAATTAGAAACAAAAGAAAATCAAAGGTTAATACAATGAGTCAGGAAAAACCCCAAATCGAACGCTTATTATCCATTATGGTACAGCTGCGTGATCCACAAACAGGTTGTCCATGGGATAAGGTACAGACATTTAAAACTATTGCGCCTTATACGCTTGAAGAAACTTATGAAGTACTTGATGCGATAGAACGAGAGGATTTTTCTGACCTAAAAGGTGAACTGGGGGATTTATTGTTTCAAGTGGTTTTCTATGCGCAAATGGCGCATGAAAAATCATTGTTTGATTTTAATGATATTTGCCAAGCGGTGAGCGATAAACTCGAACATCGTCATCCACATATTTTCGATTCCAATAACACACTGAGTAGCTCAGAAGTGATTGATGGTTGGGAAAAACGTAAGTCAAAGGAACGAGCTGAAAAATCGCAGTTTTCAGTATTAGATGATATCCCGAATTCACTACCTGCATTGATGAAAGCGTATAAAATTCAAAAGCGTTGTGCTTCAGTAGGGTTTGACTGGGATACGCTAGGGCCAGTTGTTGGGAAAGTCCATGAAGAGCTTGAAGAGGTAATGGAAGAAGCCACGCAAGTGGTCGTTGACCAAGCTCGCTTAGAAGAAGAAATCGGTGACTTATTGTTTGCAACGGTGAATTTATCTCGTCATTTAGGTCATAAGCCTGAAATAGCGCTGCAAAAAGCTTGTAAGAAATTCGAAGGTCGTTTTCGCCAAATCGAAAAAAGCCTCGCAGAGAGTGGCAAAACGACAGAAAGTGCTACACTTGATGAGATGGAAGGGCTTTGGCAGCAGGTTAAGAACCAAGAATAAGATGGCTCGTCATATTTCGCACTACAGCGTTGTTGGCTGCGTTCAGCTACTCGGGTCACATACTGGTGTATGCTCCCCGAGTATCATCTCTTGCCGCCTAGCTGTAGCACGAACTATATAGAGCCAATGCTCGTTGGGTTTCGCACTACAGCGTTGTTGGTTGCGCTCGGCTACTCGGGTCACATACTGGTGTATGCTCCCCGGGTATCCTCTCTTGCCGCCTAGCTGTAGAACGAACTATATAGAGCATGAATGATATATAGAACGAAGCATCTACAGAAAAATTCTATGTGGTTTGTTCTAAAATTACCTTATGCAATGGTTCCAAACAAAGCTTCAAAAATAATAAGTAGGTTGAAGTTTTCGAAGGCTAAATGTGGAGAGTTAGAGTAAATAGTTATTCAAAATCAAAGTTAGTGCAGAATCGCATTTTTTATGCCATACAATGAGCTGAAAGGATTTAGCTTTTATCATTGAACTGTGTTAATCTATAAAAATAGATAAAGATGACTAATTTTGAAGCGATAAATATTTTTTCGCTTTTAACTTGCTGATAATATTAGAGTATTGATGAAATTTAGCCTTATTATGCTTAGAACATTTGTAGCGAAATTAAGGTTCGGGTATACTGTTTTCCCGTCCTGTTATATCCATCATCTTTTAAACCTAAACTTTCAGGTTCAGCATGAAAACTAATTATATTTTTGTGACCGGCGGGGTCGTATCCTCTCTGGGTAAAGGCATTGCCGCAGCCTCTTTGGCGGCTATACTCGAAGCCCGTGGACTCAATGTGACTATTATGAAACTGGATCCCTACATTAACGTAGACCCAGGCACAATGAGCCCAACCCAACACGGGGAAGTTTTCGTTACAGAAGACGGCGCTGAAACTGACTTAGATTTAGGTCACTATGAGCGCTTCATTCGTACTAAAATGACTCGTCGTAATAACTTTACGACCGGCCGTGTTTACTCTGAAGTTCTGCGCAAAGAGCGCCGTGGCGACTATTTAGGCGCGACAATTCAAGTTATCCCACATATCACTAATGAAATTAAAGACCGCATCATCCGTGGTGGCGAAGGCCATGACGTTGTTTTGGTTGAAGTTGGTGGCACAGTAGGTGATATCGAATCCCTACCATTCCTTGAAGCAATTCGTCAAATGGCGGCGGAAGTCGGCCGTGAGCGCACATTATATTTGCACTTAACCTTAGTGCCATACCTTGCAGCGGCTGGTGAAGTGAAAACTAAGCCAACTCAACATTCAGTGAAAGAATTGCTGTCAATTGGTATTCAACCAGATGTGTTAATTTGTCGTTCAGACAGAGTGATCCCGGCAAATGAGCGTGCAAAAATTGCACTGTTCTGTAATGTGCCAGAGAAAGCCGTTATTTCTCTCAAAGACGTTGATTCAATTTATAAAATCCCAGCCTTATTGAAATCACAAGGCTTGGATGAATATATCTGTAACCGTTTCCGTATTGATGTGCCAGAAGCTAATTTAGCTGAGTGGGAACAAGTTATTTACGAAGAAGCCAACCCTGCTGGTGAAGTTACCATTGGAATGGTGGGTAAATATGTTGAGTTACCTGATGCGTATAAATCGGTAATTGAAGCATTAAAACACGGTGGCTTGAAAAACCGTTTAACCGTGAACATCAAATTGATTGATTCACAAGATATTGAAACTCGCGGTGTTGAGTTATTAAAAGGTTTAGATGCTATTTTAGTACCAGGCGGTTTTGGCGAGCGTGGTGTTGAAGGTAAAATTCTGACCGCTCAATATGCACGTGAAAACAAGATCCCTTACTTGGGTATTTGTTTGGGTATGCAAGTCGCATTGATTGAATTTGCACGTAATGTGGCCAACATGGCAGATGCAAACTCAACAGAATTTAAAGCGGATTGTAAATTCCCTGTTGTTGCGCTGATTACTGAATGGCGTGACGAAGAGGGTAACCTTGAAGTGCGTACAGAAGAGAGCGACCTTGGTGGAACAATGCGCGTTGGTGGGCAACCATGTCATTTAGTGAATGGCAGCCTTGTGCGTGAGATGTATGGTTCAGAAACTATCATTGAACGTCACCGCCACCGTTATGAAGTGAATAATTTACTACTGAAACGCATTGAAGATGCAGGTCTAAAAATTGCAGGCCGTTCAGTGGATAATAAGCTGGTGGAAATTATTGAAAACCCTAATCATCCATGGTTTGTGGCTTGTCAGTTCCACCCAGAATTCACCTCTACACCAAGAGATGGTCATCCGTTGTTTGCAGGTTTTGTTAAAGCCGCTGGTAAGTACCAGAAAGGTGAGTTGAAATAAGATATGGGGAAGTCGGCGCAGGTGCACCAACTTCCCAAAATTTAACTTGTACTGAGGAAAACCTAATGTCCAAAATTGTTAAAGTGATCGGTCGTGAAATCATTGACTCTCGTGGTAACCCAACTGTAGAAGCTGAAGTTCATTTAGAAGGTGGCTTTGTTGGTTTAGCAGCGGCACCATCAGGTGCGTCAACAGGTTCTCGTGAAGCTCTGGAACTGCGTGACGGTGATAAAGCACGTTTTCTGGGTAAAGGTGTTCTGAAAGCAGTTGCAGCGGTTAATGGTCCAATCGCAGAAGCGCTGATTGGTAAAGATGCTAAAGACCAAGCTAACATCGATAAAATCATGATTGATCTCGATGGCACTGAGAACAAATCTAAATTTGGTGCAAACGCAATTCTCGCTGTATCTTTAGCAAGTGCTAAAGCAGCAGCAGCGGCGAAAGGTATGCCTCTGTATGAGCACATCTCTGACTTGAATGGTACTCACGGTCAATACTCTATGCCTCTGCCAATGATGAATATCATCAATGGTGGTGAGCACGCAGATAATAACGTTGATATCCAAGAATTCATGATCCAGCCTGTTGGCGCGCCAACGCTGAAAGAAGCGGTTCGTATGGGTTCTGAAATCTTCCACCACTTAGCAAAAGTACTGAAATCTAAAGGTATGAACACTGCGGTAGGTGATGAAGGTGGTTATGCACCTAACTTAGAGTCAAACGCAGCAGCATTAGCAGCAATTAAAGAAGCGGTTGAACAAGCGGGTTATGTATTAGGTAAAGACGTAACTCTGGCGATGGACTGTGCAGCATCTGAGTTCTATAACGCAGAAACAGGTAATTATGAGCTGAAAGGCGAAGGCAAAACCTTCACTTCACAAGAGTTCACTCATTATTTAGAAGAGCTGACTAAACAGTACCCAATCGTCTCTATCGAAGATGGTCTGAATGAGTCTGACTGGGATGGTTTCGCATACCAAACTAAAGTTCTTGGTGACAAAATCCAACTGGTTGGTGACGACTTATTCGTAACGAATACTAAGATCCTGAAAGAAGGTATTGATAAAGGCATCGCTAACTCTATCCTGATCAAATTCAACCAAATCGGTTCTTTAACTGAAACTTTGGCTGCAATTAAAATGGCGAAAGATGCAGGCTACACAGCTGTTATCTCTCACCGTTCAGGCGAAACTGAAGATGCGACTATTGCAGATTTAGCAGTAGGTACAGCAGCAGGTCAAATCAAAACAGGTTCTATGAGCCGTTCTGACCGTGTAGCTAAATATAACCAACTGATTCGCATTGAAGAAGCATTAGGTAAAAATGCACCATTCAATGGCTTAAAAGAAGTTAAAGGCCAAGCATAATTTATTTTTGTTTAGCTAAATTAGTTAATGGGAAGCGTTCGCTTCCCATTTTTTGTTTGAATCAATTATATTTCCCCCCAATAAACATATAAAACAACTTTATTGTTAAATAGAAGTATGTCTGAAATTAGAAGCCAGTGGTGGTTTTTCTATTAATAATAAACTATTTTTATTTTTCCGCTCTACCCTTCACTTATACAATATATTCAAAGGAATGAATATGAATAATGATAAAACTAAATCACTAAAAACGATTACGGAAAATAATATTACTCGCAGTAATGAAATTGCTAATTTAACAAAAATGTCAAAAAAATCAACGATAGACACAAGCGAGTTAATAAATTCGAGTGGTATTGCTGAAAAAGGAAAAGTGGAATTTATTAAAACAAAAGATGATCGCTATGTGGTAAGGTATTTAAAAGATGATAATAAAAGTAAATTCTCAATTAATAGTTATTTTTTGAGTTATAACAAAACTGACCAAAGTCATTTTTATCCATACTATATTGATATCCCTAAAGAACCATCAGACAGTTTTTTTCTATTTACAGATACGCTAGATAAACATTCTTTAATTGTCACTGATTATGATAAAGATCATTATCGGGTATACAATGACTGTCGTATTAATAGTTCTATATTATATGATAATGTTGTTATGGCTGTTGATTATAAAGATTATCGTATTAAAGGGAAGGATAGTGGCAATGCAACGGCTTATATGCAGTATGTTAATAATGAATGGCAATTATTCTATCAAAAGCAAGAAACAAAATATTATGAAGGTAAAAAAAATTTAATATTAAACGGAAATGGCAGGTTAGTGCAAAACTCACCTAGCAAAGAAATTAATAATAAAAATGAGTTTATAAAGTATAGAGATGCAGTACACCAAGATATATTATCATTAGCAAATGAGCTGAATATTGAAGTAAAGAAGATAGATAGTGGTCTCTATATTCAAGATAAGGATTTTCCTGAAAGTTCCATAAATAATACGTGGAGAGATTTGAATACAATAATCTATAAAAAATTGAATAGAAACATTTCAATATTAGATGAAGTGCAAAATAGCTGGAGGAATAAAATAAAACAACTATATAAAATCTCAGCCAGTGAAAGCATAAAAATAAAGGTTCTACAACAAAAAATAATACAGAGTGATATATACATTAACCTTTATCAAAACCGTTACAGTAAAGCCCTGGTAGAAGCCCGGCAAGTTGAACGTAGTTGGCTATGGTGGCAGTTAAAAGAAAAATATGGAATGAGCGCCGCTGTAAAGGCAGGGGAACAGATTATTCAAGGAGGAAGTGATGAAAACAAGAAAACGGTAAATGAGCGCTATGAAAATTTAGTTTTTGTACATAAGAATTCAAACAATATGCCATTTAGACGACGTTTTAGCGAAGGCATGGAGGATTTCAATGAAGTGAATATTTCAGGTGTTAATAGAAAAATGTCGTCTTTGGAATTAAAAAAGCTGTACTTAACATTGGAACTTAGCCCAATAGAGCGTGGGGCATTGTATCAACGAATTAGCAAAGTCAGCCATGAAGAATACATAAATTATATATTGAGTGAAGCAGGTAAAGTCAGCAAGCTGTTTTATTCCTTTAATAGTCAATCAAATCGGTTAATTCCACAAGACTTCTATTTGTCACTTATGGGAGGAGAAACTAAGGGGCGATGTTATCCATTAGTAAGGGCAATGTCTGTAGCATTAGCTAAAGATGGGGAAAATGGTGCTGATGTATTAATTAATAAGCTATTTATTGCCTCTGCGAGTCCAAAAGATAAAGACTCAATACTGCTTAAATCAGCGTTAGAGAAGCTCCATTCAAATATTGATGCGGTTGAAGCTTCTTTTTCGCATGGCCGAATGGGAATTGAAGAGACGCAAAAATTATTGGACGCAGGGGAAAAAACAGTAATGTTTGCTATTAATAGCCAAAACCACTCAATGCTGATTGGGAAAACGGTAGGGAATGACCAATCACATTACTATTTTTATGATCCTAATTTTGGGCTATTTACATTTAATAATAGTCGAGAACTCTTCATTGCTTTTAAAATGTATATGGTTGAACACAAAATGGCTGACTTTTATTCGGCATTTGGTAGCGCTAAAAAACCTCATTTTGAGATTATTACAATTTCAACGGAAGATATGGCGATTGTCTCTGTTGGTAATGGCTTAAAGGTAGGTAACTTAAGTGATTCAAATGAACTTAGTCAGTTAACTAAAAGGGAGCAAGAAAGCCGTCGAGTCATTGAAAAACAGAATATAATAAAAAATGACCTACAGTTACAAGGAACTCTCAGCATTTTAGAGGCAGAGCAATGGGGGGATAGGCTAGATAATTCAATCAAAGGTTTGTTATTTGAGTATCAAATGACTAAAAAATGGGTTCCTATTTTCTCTACTTTACAAGAAACTAAGAATGGCAAATATCGCCTACAGTTCGTTAATTATGACGACCCAGAAAAAAGTCATTGGGTAGAAACTGAAGATACCACTTTTTTAGAGTTCAACCATTACTATAATAAAAAGATGGAAGAATTTAAAGAGTATTCCCATGTTGAAGAACGTGATACTAAACTTAAAGAGTTTGACAATGATATTCACTCTTTTGATGGATTAAATACGGGAGTTGCTGTTCAATCATTAATCCAATGGTATTCTGATGAAAATAATAATATTAAACCAATGGAAACAGATGATTTTAATTTAGCACTTGCTCTAAAGATTCATGGTTATATTAATTATGGCATGATCTCACACGGTATAATGAGTGATTTATCTAAAATTGTAGGGGTTGTTCGAAAAGGATTGAAAAATAATTTAATAGTAGAGTCTAAAGCCATTAATATTTTTTCTTCCTCATTGGCTCGAACTGCGAATGAAAGTACAGCGATATTATTCAATGGTGCATTAGTTGGTATTGATGTATATGAGCTATCCCGTGCAAAAAGCGAGCCATATAAGATCATCTTCGGCACACAGCTTGCTTTTGACTCAGCAAACTTGATCACTGGTGGCGCGAGTTTAGGTGCTGGGCTTTTAGGGGCTAGCGGTGTATCAACCTTTATGAGTGGGGCTGGTGTTATTTGTGCGGGTTTGAGTATTGGCTTCACGAGTTTAGCCCGTAATTTTGTAGTTATTGGAGAGGATGCAAAATCGGTTGGTCATTATTTTTATATGTTAGATCAAGCTTATCAAAGTAATGGATATGATTATTTGACTAAAAGAAAAATAGCAACGCCAAAATTTGGAGCAGTGTTCAAAAAAATAGATCTTAAAAATAACCAGATAGAGTTTGATAGCCAGTATATTTATAGAACAACTCCGCATTCTGCGGGTGGAGGACGAAAAAATTATATTTTTTGGGCCGGTAATTTCCCTACAATGCTTCATGATCGGCAACAAGCACTAAATATACGCCAAGGTATTGGTTATACAAATAGCTACAGAGCTTATGATTATTTAGAGGCTGAAATAATTGTTTTACCAGTGACACCTAAATCTTACATTAAATATAATTATAATCTGTGGCCTGGTGCAACAACACGTCATGATAATGGATTTGATATTATTCGTCGCTTAGAAAATACAGATAAATTTGACTATGACTTTTATATTTTTCCAAGTGAGAATACGATAACACAAATATTCCATGAGTATGTGGATACATCAATAGAAGTAAATTTAGATGATAAGTATCGTTATGTGGTTGTTCCTAAAATCCCTAATGAATGGTACGGTAAGTTGAATTATTCTATTAAAGGAAATGGTGGGGTATATAGAATAGCACCTCAATTAGGAACTAAAATTACATTGTTTGATGAGTCTGGTTCTATATCACCTTCTAATTGGTTGATTGATGGAACATTTTTTGAAAATGATGAAATAATAATTCACCATGATAAAGTTATTATTTCTGGAGTGGAAGTTTATTTTTCATCCTCAATGCCTAAAGATAATATATTGTATATTAATAGTCAAAATGAAATTTATAAGATTGATTGTTTGAATTTAACTTACTATCTAATCAGTGAAGATGGTAATAAGTGGATAGGTAAAAGTGATAGATTATCTGAACATTTGGATGAATTAAATTCTCAACACAAGTTTAATAGTCAATATATAATAATTGAAAACTATCAATATAATGGAAGGAATGTGGGGCGTGCATTTTATCAAACATCTACAGGTCATTATATTTTTACTCATTATTCTGATGATAAAACGAATAGTGCAGACTCTTTTGTTATTCTTGGTGATTCGTTTTATTTTTATTCTAAAAAATACAATTTAATATGGGTAACTGGCTCTGATAATAAAATAAAATGCAAATATATGCTAGTTAATAATCAGGGTAAGTCTTTTGAATTAATAAATATATGGGAAAATAATGGAGCTGTTTATTTTTCATGTCGTTATCAAGCTCATGATTTACCGGAAGTTGTGACCTACATGATTGATGGTGATAGTATTATATTTATTGGCGTTTTTGTCGATGAGTTAACACACTACCAATTATCTGAAGGGCAAGATAAAATACCTAAAAAAATGTTAGAACAGGTTTTAGATAAGTATATTCTGTCAGTGAGTGATCATGAAAAACTAGTTACTGATAATAATGCAAACTCATCAAATTTTGCGGAAATAATATTAATTACCGGTGTTGATAAGAATAATAACGTTTATCATTATTGGTTAAAATATGAAGATGGCACGGTTATTAAGTCAAATGTCATTTCCTATTTAGACTCTATTGACAAAAAAAACGTTAACTCCAATAAATTAAATCAACCTAAAGATATTATATTGGTCGCTAGTCTAATTGATGAAGAGGGTAATGATGTATTTTATTTTTATAGTCGAGATAAGAGCCGGATTTATCGTCAGGTTGGTGCGTCTCCTAATATATCTCAAATAGTTGAACAACAAGTTAAGTGCATTGAAGTTTCTAATGTAGATAGCATTGTTTTTTCTCACGGGATACTCCTTGTTATTAATAAAGATGGTATTGTTAGCCAAGTTTCAGCTAAAGGAGAAATGAAAAATTTTGCTATAAATGAAAACTGGTTTGATAAAAAAACGATTTGGTGGGAAAGTTTAAAAGAAGTAAATAATAAGAATGGTTTATATTTATTACTTGGGATTAAAAAATTGCATAATAATGAGGTGATACCTGCTTGGTATGATAATGGAAATATTATTATAGCTCACCAGTTATCTTCTAAAAATACACTACAATATTTAGGAGTAGATGAAAAATCTTCTGCTGCTATTATTTATGATATGTCAAGTAAGCGACTTTATTGGCAACCTTTAGCAACGACTCAAGAGTTAGATAAAGCCTTTACTGGAAATAAAATGTATAACCCTGCTTCATTACCATCTTTGTATGAAATATACCCTAACATGAGATTTGAAACAGTTAAAAGATTAGCAAGTGGGTTGATCATGTATACTTCAAATAATGAAATCTTATATCACGACAGTTCTATGGCTCATGCAGAAGGTAGTAAAAAAGAATTTCTTTCTTCATTGCTTATCAAAGGAGGGAATCAAAAAGATATTATTAATCCTCCTGTTATTGATAATGTCAAAAATATTGTCTTGAGTGCTGGAAATGAACAAGATAGCTATATTATTTCCCGAGCGGCTTGGCTACATTACCAAGTGATTATTATTAACAATCATGCTAGTGATTATTTAACTGATACTCTCGTTTTACCTGTAGATGATATGGAAACATTAGTTGTAAGCCGTTTTGACGATGACCTTATTCTTACTGATATCAATACTAATAGTATGTTATTAATTAATAAGGCTTTTGAACCAAATGCTGAAAAGTATCAGCATCTACAACTGCGTTTTTTAAATTCAACAGAAGAAATCAAAGTAAAAACGATAGTAGAAAGCTATGGGCTTACTGATGGTTTTTTGTCCGAAACCAGTAAGCTTGATAAAAGTAGTGAAGAAATAGCACTGAGAAATGAAAATCAATTGTTACAACTGGCAGACACAGCAGTGTCGTTGAATACTGATGAGAGTACATTTAGCAATCAGCGTATTGTTCAATCCCCTTTAACAAATCCCCCTCTTCACATCGGACATATACTATAAATTATTATAAATTAGCCGGCCATCAGCGCTGGCTAATAAAACGGCTTAATTTGAATTAAAATATTTCTTATGTAGCTTAAGTTTTTATTTTGTTTTTTAATTCGCTTTTTTTAATTGTTTATTGGTGGTTAGGGCTGAATATTTAGCTTTGTAGTCTTTTGTGTCGCTAGGGATACACTTATCTTGGTTTTTGTAAGGAAAATAAAGCATTTCTTGTTGGTTAAATCAAAAATGAATTAAATTGCGCGGGGTAGATCGCACTTTTAACTTATCCACATTTTCATCTCAATAAATTAACTCTATATTTCACAGCTTATAAATAACTATTAACAATATGCACGCGCTAAAACTAAACTTGCTTCCAAAGCTATGGAGTAAACATGGACGCTTCAGAATCGTTAACACCATCAGTGAGCCCAACGCCCTCGAACAAACGAGGGTGGATAATCTTAGCTGTTGATATCGTACTATTAATTCTATTACTAAAATATTTACCATTCGATGACAAAGCGAATGCAGGTCTTGCAATGATGGTTTTCATTGGTGTGCTTTGGTTAACTGAAGCTATCCACGTCACCATTACTGCATTGTGTATTCCTATCTTAGCAGTCGGCTTAGGGTTGATGAATACAGGGGATGCATTGAAATCATTTGCAAACCCAATCATTTTCTTATTCTTCGGTGGCTTTGCGCTAGCGACAGCTCTACATATCCAAGGCCTTGATAGGCTAATTGCAAATCGCTTACTCATGGCTGCTCGTGGGCGCTTATCAGTAGCGGTATTATTACTGTTTGGTGTAACTGCATTGCTGTCTATGTGGATTAGTAACACAGCGACCGCAGCAATGATGCTGCCATTAGTATTAGGTATACTGTCTAATCTCGATGTCCGCCATGAGCGCAACACTTTTGTGTTTGTTCTATTAGGTGTTGCTTATAGTGCAAGTATTGGTGGTTTAGGTACGATTGTCGGTAGTCCACCAAACGCAATTGCAGCTGCAGCTTTAGGTTTAGATTTCTTATCGTGGATGAAATACGGTATTCCAATCATGGTAGTGTTGCTGCCAATGATGTTTGTATTGATGTACATGATGTTACGCCCTAACCTGAAACACCGTTTTCAAATTGAGTTAGAACACGTTGAGTGGAATGGCAAACGTATTACCGCAATGACGATTTTCCTTTTAGCCGTAGTTTGTTGGATCACAAGTACGTTTATTAGTGATGCATTAGGTGGCGTAAAAGATTTAGATACAATTATTGCGATGAGTGCTGCCATTTTAATCGGTATAACAGGTGTTGCTAGCTGGTCTCAAATTCAAAAAAATACTGAGTGGGGCGTATTGATGCTGTTTGGTGGTGGTTTAACACTGAGCGCAATCTTGAGTTCTTCTGGTGCAAGTAAGATCATGGCCGACTGGATGCAAATGACATTTGGTGAAAGCCACTGGTTTGTTATTATTCTAGCTGTTACTACCTTTATTATCATTCTAACTGAGTTTACCAGTAATACGGCGAGTGCAGCTTTATTAGTACCTATTTTTGCAACAGTTGCTGAAGCATTAGGTATGCCTGTCATTGTCTTAACCATGATTATCGGGATAGGTGCATCTTGTGCATTTATGTTACCTGTCGCTACACCGCCAAATGCGATTGTGTTTGGTTCAGGTTATATTAGGCAGATTGAGATGGTACGTGTCGGTGCGGTATTGAACGTGGCCTGTATCCTAGTTATTTCATTGTTTGCTTGGTTTGTCTGGATGTAACTTAGTATCAATTCATCTTAACTTAATGGCCTCTTTTTGAGGCCGTAAGGTTGTTGGCAAAGCGGGATAAAAGCGTGGTTTTTCCCGCTTTGTGTTATCAGCCGAAAATCAACAAATTGATTTTCCTAATTTATTTTCAAAGCCTATTCGACTTGCAGCCAAACATAATATGTTTGTCAGCAGTCTGACGGCCTCTTTTTGAGGCCGTTATTTTTTGCACTCCAAATGGAAATTAGTGCGCCGTTTTAGCAATAAGAGCTTGCTGGTTTTTCCCTATTTTTATTATGCCTTTATCTGAAAATGTAATGTCTGCATCCCCGCGTACAGAGAAACTCATCGTATTTATAACCCCTTGAATATCTATTTTATTTTGAGGGCAAAGAAAATTGTCTTTACATTGATATTGGTGGCTTTCAAGCACAATATTACGACCTGTCAATTTAGCCTGTTCATTTAGCTCTAACTGATTACCTTGAATATATGGAATATCAGTTTTGAATTTTGAACTGTATTTGACAACGCCTTCACTAGGGGAAAGGGTGCTATTGCCAGATGCGCTGATATAATTTTGTATGGCAGAGTGGATATTAAGGGAGTTTTGCAGCTTTATTTGGTCTGCAACTACATTTAGCTTTGATAGTTGAATTGGGTTTCCTTGTTGCTGGCTAATACTGATTTGGCTAGCTGGCTGAGTTGAAAACTTCAATTGGTTATAGTCCTCCAATTTTTGGAGTTCTAGTTGGTTGTCTTTATCTTTGTTTTTCACATATTTTTTTTCAAACTTACCGGCAATTAAGGATAGGCTATTAATATTATCAACGGTGCCGTCTTTCCATGAAATACCATTAGGATTCGCGATAACAAGGTTAGCGCGTTGCCCTTTAATACCTAATATTCCTTGCAAGTGGCTTGCTTCAGTTCCTGTGACTTCTGCAAAAATAAGCCTTGCTGCTTTATTATTAAGCTTAGTATTACTGTTAATGTCATTATTGAAAATTAAGCCATCGTCATTAGATGAGAGACTTTCAAATGTATTAAATGAAATGTTGTTCTTTAGAGGGGCTTCTATATTGATGACTTTTGCCTTAGAGATATCAGGGGATTCGGCCAATGATGCATTGTGATACAAGGTACAAGTTAATAGAGTGAATAATATGGTTTTCTTCATTTTTAGTAGCTCCTTGCTGTAAAAATTCCTTTTATGATTAAAAGTATAATGCACCGAGTTGATTATTTTACTAATCAAAAATTAGCTGGGTTTAATAAAATATGATACGCAGACCCTCATTGTCCTAGATGAAACACGATATTTTCATTCTAGCCGCACTAAGGGGCGTTTCTATTTTGGTTATCAGACGCCTCTATTTGGGTTATCAAGAGAGCGAAGGCACAGATACTGATTAGCTTGAAAGGGGAGGCGGTCTGCAGCAAGTTAGAATTAATACACAAAAAAAGAGCCACTTATGTGGCTCTTTTCAATTTACCTATCAGCAATTATTGTGCTGTTGGTGGATGGCTGTGTTCAATATCCTCTGACTTCTTGGTAAAGCGGCGACGGATCACCACGAAGAAGACAGGCACGAAGAAGATAGCCAATGAGGTTGCGGCAAACATTCCCCCAAGAACACCAGTACCTACTGAGTTCTGGGATGCAGAACCTGCACCGTTACTAAACACCAGTGGGATAACACCTAACATAAATGCTAAAGATGTCATCAGAATTGGTCGTAAACGCATTTTAACTGCATTCAGCGTTGCTTCGACTAACCCTTTACCTTCTTTCTCCATCAAGTCTTTGGCGAATTCAACAATCAAGATTGCGTTTTTCGCCGAGAGCCCAATGGTTGTTAAGAGACCCACTTTAAAGTAAACGTCGTTGTCTAGACCACGAACACTGGTAAACAGTAACGCACCAATAATACCTAATGGAACGACTAACATAACTGAGAATGGAACTGACCAGCTTTCATAGAGAGCCGCCAAACACAGGAAGACCACTATCAAGGAGATTGCGTACAGAGCAGGGGCTTGGTTACCTGCTAAGCGTTCTTGATATGACATACCTGTCCACTCGTAACCAATTCCTTCAGGCAGGTTTTCAGTGGTGAGTTTTTCCATTAACAGCATCGCATCACCCGTACTTTTCCCAGGAGCTGCTTGGCCTTGAATGTTCATCGCAGGGACACCGTTATAACGCTCTAAACGCGGTGAACCATACTTCCAAGGGTCCTTGGATTCGTCCATAAAGGCAGAGAACGGAACCATTTTACCTTGGTTATTACGAACATATAGGTTACTGATGTCAGAAGGTAACATACGGCTTTCTGCGTCACCTTGTACGTAAACTTTCTTCACACGACCACGGTCGATAAAGTCATTCACGTAGCTTCCACCAAACATAGAACTCAATGTTGCGTTGATATCACTAATAGCAACACCTTGAGCCTGTGCTTTTTGTTGGTCAATATAAATACGGTATTGCGAGGTATCATCCTGACCATTTGGACGAACACCTTGAAGCATTTCTGGGTGCTGAGCAGCTAATCCAAGTAACTGATTACGGGCTTGCATTAATTTATCATGCCCCAAGTTACCTTTATCGACTAACTCAAAGTCAAACCCGTCTGCGGTACCTAACTCAACAATTGCGGGTAGGTTAAAGGCGTAAATCAATGCCTCTTGTTTTTGTGACAGTGCGATATTCGCGCGCTGTACAATCGCATCAACGTGGTTTTCATCACCTTTACGTTCGCTCCAATTTTTCAGAACGACGAAAGCGAGACCCATATTTTGTCCTTGACCTGCGAAGCTAAAGCCCCCTACGGTAAAGACCGATTCAACGTTTTTGGCTTCTTCGGTATGGTAGTAGTTATTTACTTCATCCAATACCGCTTGGGTTTGTTCCTGTGTTGATCCTGGTGGTAACTGGATCATAGACAAGAATACCCCTTGGTCTTCCGCGGGTAAGAAGGAAGACGGTAAGCGAACAAACATGAACGCCATACCAACCACTAACAGCAGGTAAATCACTAAATAGCGGCCAGTGCCGTTAAGCATACGGCTTACACTGTCGGTGTAGTGGTGTGCTTGTTTTTCAAATGTACGGTTAAACCATCCAAAGAACCCTTTTTGGCTACCATGGCTGCCTTTTTCAATTGGCTTCAACATGGTGGCACATAGTGCTGGTGTTAAGATCATCGCAACCAGTACTGACAAGATCATGGACGATACAATGGTAATAGAGAACTGACGATAAATTGCCCCGGTAGAACCTCCAAAGAAGGCCATTGGGATAAATACCGCAGATAGAACCATTGCAATACCGACTAACGCACCTTGGATTTGACCCATTGATTTTTTGGTCGCTTCTTTTGGTGACAAGCCTTCTTCTTGCATAACACGCTCAACGTTCTCAACAACGACGATGGCGTCATCGACGAGAAGCCCGATGGCGAGTACCATCGCGAACATGGTCAAGGTGTTTATGGAATAACCAAATGCCGACAAGATAGCAAAGGTACCTAACAATACGACAGGTACTGCAATTGTTGGTATCAGCGTTGCACGGATGTTTTGTAGGAACAAATACATAACGACAACAACCAGCATGATTGCTTCCACTAACGTTTTAACTACTTCGTTAATTGAAATTTTAACGAATGGAGTTGTATCGTATGGATAAACAATCTCTAACCCTTGAGGGAAGAAAGGTTTCATTTCCTCAAGTGCAGCACGGACGTTATTAGACGTGTCTAACGCGTTCGCACCAGTTGCCAGTTTAATACCGATACCTGCTGCTGGCTTACCATTAAAGCGGGCAATCGTACTATAGTTTTCAGCACCTAATTGGACATCAGCAACATCCTTAATACGCACTTGTGAACCATCTTGGTTTACACGTAATAAAATATTGCTAAATTCTTCAGGGCTATTCAAACGTGTCTGCGCAATGATAGAAACGTTTAAACGCTGGTTTGCTATAGACGGTGAACCACCGAGTTGCCCTGCTGCGACTTGGTTATTTTGTACCTTGATCGCATTAATGACATCCGTTGTGGTCATGTTGTACTTAACGAGTTGCTCTGGTTTTAACCAAATACGCATTGCATATTGGGTACCGAACAGTTGAGTTTCACCTACACCGTTAACTCGGCTAAGTGGGTCTTTAATGTTTGACCCTACGTAGTCGGCAATATCGTATTGCCCCATTGAGCCATCGCTAGAAACGAAACCCGCAACCATTAAGAATGAACTAGTTGATTTATCGACACTAATACCTTGTTGCTGAACTTCTTGTGGCAACAATGGCATCGCCAGTTGCAATTTGTTTTGCACCTGTACTTGCGCGATATCACCATCAGTTCCTGCTTCAAATGTCAGCGTAATGCTAGCAGAACCTGATGAATCACTGCTCGATGACATATATACCAAGTTATCGATACCGTTCATATTCTGTTCGATAACCTGCGTTACTGTATTTTGTACCGTCTCAGCATCCGCTCCCGGATAGTTAGCTGAAATAGAAACAGCCGGTGGCGCGATGGTCGGGTACTGTGAAACAGGTAACTGGATAATTGCCAACAGACCAGCAAGCATGGTGATAATTGCAATTACCCACGCAAAAATTGGTCTTTCTATAAAAAACTTAGGCATTAATCAGCCGCTCCCTTATTTAGACTTTTCTTCAGGTTTTGCCTGATTGTCTATGGATTGCGTTTCTAAGTTTGCTTCCTTAGGATTCACAACAATTCCTGGTTTGATTTTTTGTAAGCCGATGACAATGACACGATCACCTGCTTGTAGACCTTCAGTTACCAGCCATTTGTTGCCAACTGCTTGTCCTGCTTTAACTTGTCTGACTTCAACTTTATTCTCAGCGCCAACAACCATGACTTGAGAAGTTCCTTGAGCCGTACGAGACAATCCTTGTTGCGGAACTAGAATCGCATTTTCAACAACACCATCTTCTAATACAGCACGAACAAACATACCTGGAAGTAACTCTTTGTTCGGATTAGGGAACATGGCTCTCATCGTGATAGACCCTGTTGTTTCATCAACAGTGACATCAGAGAATTCCAAAACCCCTTTTTGTGCGTATTCTTGACCGTTATTATTGATCAAACGGACAGGCGCTTGCCCTGACTCTTGCTGTACAGCACCTTTCGCTATCTCATTTCTCAGACGTAAGAAATCGTCACTCGACTGTGTTACGTCCACATAGATAGGGTCAAGTTGCTGAACACGCATTAATTCAGTGGCTTGTCCTGATGATACTAAAGCTCCCTCAGTCACACTCGATTTGCCAGTACGGCCGCTAATCGGCGCAGTGACTTTGGTATAATTCAGGTTAATACGTGCAGTTTCAACCGCTGCTTCAGCCGCTTTGACGGCAGCAAGTGCTTGTGCATAGGTTGAGGTCGCTTGGTCGTATTCCTGACGACTAATGTAATTAGTTCCTAACAATGGTTTATAACGCTTCACCGTTAAGGCAGCCAGATTTGCATTTGCTTGTGCTTTTGCTAGCTCCGCTTTTGCGCTGTCATAGGTTGCTTGGAATGGTGCTGGGTCAATTTGGTATAAAGATGTCCCTGCTTCTACGTCGCTACCTTCTTTATAGTTGCGCTTTAAAATGATGCCACTAACCTGAGGGCGAACCTCGGCAACACGAAATGCGGATGTACGGCCTGGTAACTCGGTTTTGAGAGTCAGAGGTTCGGCTTTAAGCGTAACAATTCCTACTTCAGGCGCCGGGCGTTCTCCGCCACCTTGTTGTTCATCGTTACAACCAGATAAAGCCAAGCCACCTGAAAGAACTAACAGAGCCAGAGGTAACACCCCTCTGTTTTTTCGCATAAGTTAACCTCAATTAATCAATATGAGTTCAAAACAAAAATAAGAAAAATGGTAAACAATATGATTTATCACTGTGCTATAGTACAAACATACACGAATGTATGTAAATCAGCTTTCGATAGAAACGGGTCACAATGGCACGAAAAACTAAACAACAGGCTGAAGAAACCCGTCAGGAAATATTAGATGCTGCCATCAAAACATTCTCTGAACGAGGAGTTTCTGCCACATCATTAGCCGATATTGCAAAAGCAGCGGGGGTTACCCGAGGTGCAATATATTGGCATTTCAAAAACAAAGTTGATCTCTTTTATCAAGCTTGTGAATTTGGTGATAACCAAATAATACAAGCTGAAGAATATTATCGTTCTAAATATACCAATGATCCACTTTCAATACTAAGAGAATTATTAGTTTATATTTTGACTGGTTTTATTGAAAGTCCTAAAAATCGCGCTTTGATGGAAATTTTCTTTTTGAAGTGTGAATTAGTGGGTGAAATGGCAGAGTTAGTTGATTTTAAACGCGCTAACTATGTTGCGAGTCAATGCCGAATAGTTGACAATTTGACTGCCTGTATTGATGCAGGTCAACTTCCTGCTGACCTTGATGTGGAAGCAGCCGCGATTATGATCCGTTCATTAATGTCTGGTTTATTAGAAAACTGGCTACTCCAATCAGAAAATTTTAATATTAATCAACATACAATTACATTGGTTGATACACTATTAGAAACACTAAAGTGTAGTACGACAATCCGGTTAAAACCAATTCAAACTGAATAAGTGGAGTCCATATGACCTCTATCTTGATTATTGCCAATGGGGCACCTTACGGCAGTGAAACACTGTTCAACTCATTACGACTAGCGATAACGTTAAAAGAGCAAGAGCCGCAGTTAGATTTAAAAATTTTTCTGATGTCAGATGCTGTGGGCGCAGGATTGGCTGCTCAAAAGCCGAAAGAAGGCTATAATCTTCAACAAATGTTAGAGATTTTAACGGCACAAAATGTCCCCGTGAAATTATGTAAAACTTGTACAGATGCCCGCGGTGTAAGTGAGTTAACTCTTGCTGATGGTGTTGAAGTAGGCACGTTAGTTGAGCTTGCAAGCTGGACATTAACGGCAGATAAAGTATTAACTTTCTAATATATTACGTAAAATATGTTTAATTAGGTGAAAGTAAGTGTGGGTAGGCGACTATCGGCACTTTGCTTAATTAAACAATATAATTATTTGTATAAAGGAATGCCATTATGATGAAACAACAATGGAAGTGGCGGCAGTTAGTATCGATAACACTGTTTTTTTTCATCATATCTTTTTCCAGTTCAATTACGGCATTAACATCAAATAACTTACCTGATAAGAATGAAATAAAAAGTGCGCTCAGCGCATTGAATAAAAAAAGTTCACTCAGTGAAGAAGATAAACTTGCTCTCGCTGATCTGGAAAAAACCTCAGATTTTTATAACGAGCTGGATAAACTCGAACAGCGAACGGCTGAACTGCAAAAAAAACTGAGTAACGCGAGTGAAGAATCGAAACAAGCAGCACAAGGTTTGTTGCAAATAAAAAATGAAAATGAGCAGCGCACCGAAAATTTCCTACGAAAAATACAAGATAGTTCTCTTTCACAATTAGAAGCATTACAAGCCTCTTATTTAGAAAATCTGCAAACAGAACAAAATGACCTTGCAACCTATAGTAGCCAATTAATTGGCTTACAAACGCAGCCTGAAAGGGCACAAGCGATGATGTTGGAAAATGCGAGGCGCTTACAGGAAATTCGTAATGAGCTAAATAGTTCATTGAATGAATCTGTGAATTTAAGACCAACTCAAATTACCATGCTGCAAGTTGAACAGTATTTATTGCAGCAACAAAATGAATATCAAAAACGTATTCTACAGGCTAACACTCAATTACAAGATGTGCTGCAAAAACAGCGTGATTATACCGCCGCCTATATTGAGCAATTGGAACATCATATTCAGCAAGTACAAAACGCGATTAGCCATCGTCGCCTAAATGACTCCCAATCAACAGTGCGTGAAGCATTGAGTACTTCTGAAACCGATATTGAAGCGCAACAGAATCCCATTATTCAAAAAGAAATTGCGATTAATAATGCGCTCAGTGACCGTTTAATCGCAGTGACAGAAAGTAGTAATAAACTGGTGCAAAATGGTATTCGAGTGAAAACATGGCTTGAAAGAGCGACGCAGTCAGAACGAAATCTAAAAGAACAAATTAATGTATTACGCGGTAGCTTATTGCTTTCACGAATTTTATTTCAACAACAAATTGATTTGCCTCCTGACATTTTAACTAAGAATTTACCTACAACGATTGCCGATTTGCGGCTTGAACAGTTTGATATTAACCAACAGCGTGATGAGCTTTACCAACCTAATGATTATATTACGAAGTTGGAACAGCAATTTGAGATAAAAACAGGGGATGAGCCAGCAAATAGCACATTATTATCAGCTGAAGATAAATCCTCGTTATTGAAACTATTGGAAGTACGTCGGGGGTTATTAGACGAACTTAACCAGCAGCTTGGTGGGCAAATTTCGCAAGCTATCAACTTGCAATTGGATCAAAACCAATTATTGAGTGTGGTGAGTTCTCTTGAAAACACATTAGCCCAGCAAATATTTTGGGTGAATAGTAATAAACCAATTGATTTGGAATGGGTTAAAGGTTTCCCTGAAGCCGCAGCAACACAAATTAATAGCTTTGATTTTAGTTTATCGAATCGCAGTATTAAACGGGGAATGAGTAATTCACTGTTAGTTGTTATTCCACTTGTATTGGTCGCGCTGTTGTTTATTTGGTTTAACCGTAAAATTAATAATCGATTGCAAGATATTGACCAACGGCTTTCCAGTTTGCGTAACGATAGTGTGTTAAGCACACCTTTTGCGCTACTGCTGACATTAATGCAAACCTTACCTATTTCACTGTTTTTACTGGCATTTGGCTATTGGTTCTTGAAAACAGGAAATGTACAAGGGCCATTCTTCTGGCAATTTTGCCAACAGTTGGCGATATTTTGGGCATTATTTGAGCTGACTTTTCGCGTGTTAAAACCGCAAGGTATTGCTCGAAAACATTTTGGTATCGAAAAAGAGAAAATATCCCAGACGCGGCGCCAAATGCTCCGGTTATCGATTCCGTTGGTACCACTCATTTTCTTCTCCACTTATGGGGTTACTAACCCACTGAAAGTGTCTGAGGACGTGATAGGTCAGTTGATCGTGCTGGTTTCTCTTATCCTGTTATGTATCTTTACTGTTCCTTTTTGCAAACAAGTTTGGCAAGAGAAGGGTAGTCACTTAACGCGTAGTATTGTCGTGACATTGCTGACATTTTCGCCATTAATTTTAGTGGGCTTAATGATGGCAGGCTACTACTACACCACTTTACGCTTAGCAAACCGTTGGATAGACAGTTTATACCTGTTATTGCTGTGGTATATCACTTATAGCGCGTGTTTGAGGGGGTTAACATTGGTTGCCCGTAAATTGGCGTATCAGCGTGCTATTGAGCGGCGTGCGATGTTGAAGCAAGAAGAGGTTGAGAACGAACCTATTAAAGAACCCCCAATGACCATTGAGCTGATTAGCCAGCAATCGTTACGCCTTACCACGATGGTGTTGTTTATTATCTTTGCATTGGCGTTTTACGCAATTTGGTCTGATTTCATCACTATTTTCTCTTTCTTAGATAGCGTGAATTTGTGGAGCTATACCGCCACATCGGCAGATGGAGGAAATATCTTACAATTCGTCACGTTAGCGAATTTAATTTTGGCTCTGGTGATCATTATTGTTGCTTGGGTGATGACGCGAAATCTCCCCGGGTTACTGGAGGTTTTGGTCTTGTCGCGGTTAAAACTTCGTCAAGGTTCCACTTATGCCATCACGACAATATTGACTTATATTATTGTGGGAATTGGGGCGATCGCCTCATTAGGGATGATTGGTGTCACGTGGAACAAGCTGCAATGGTTGGCGGCAGCCTTAACGGTCGGGTTAGGGTTTGGTTTACAAGAAATTTTTGCTAACTTTGTTTCAGGGATCATTTTATTGTTTGAGCGGCCGATCCGCATTGGCGATACGGTCACTATTGGGACCTATTCAGGAACAGTCAGTAAAATTCGCATTCGTGCAACAACGATCGTCGATTTTGATCGTAAAGAAGTGATCATACCCAATAAAGCATTTGTGACTGAGCGGTTGATCAACTGGTCGCTATCAGACACCGTTACACGTATTACGATTGCGATCGGGGTAGCGTATGGTTCTGATCTTGATAAAGTAAAACGCGTTTTACTATCTGCCGCAACCAGTAACAGCAAGGTAATGACGGAACCTGCTCCCAATGTTTATTTCACCAGTTTTGGCGCGAGCACGCTAGATCATGAATTGCGTTTTTATGTGCGGCAGATAGGTGACCGTGGTGTGACCAGCGATGAAGTGAACCGTGCGATAGATAAATTATGTCGAGAAAATGATATTGATATTGCATTCAACCAGTTAGAAGTTCATTTGCATAATAGCAAAGGGGATGAAGTGCAAGAAGTGAAACGTACACCAAAAGACAGTGATGACAACCTACCAAGTTAATTAGATTTCATCTGTGCGGGTGGCTTGTGCCGCCTGCATCTGTTTGGAAACATAATCATTTTTAACAATATCAAGAGCTTTTAATACAATATCGGCTTCAATATCTGAATTTTCGAGTAAATAAATCAAATCAACGGCAAGTTGTACTTCTTGTGGGGCATCTTTGAGCGAATTCATAGCGTTCCCTTCTAATATTTAATCAAAGTATTGATTTTCTTGATGTTCAATGGCTTTTTCAATGCGCAAAAGTGCTTGGCGGCATCGGTACAAACGGCCTGCGAGTACAGCGAGTTCTTTTTGGCATTGGTGCTGCAAACGGTGGTCGGTTAGCTCACTTAAATGAAGTTCTTTTTCACTCACCATGGCCTGCAAGCGTCGTTCATAGTCTTGGTGTTGTGATAAACGTTCATATAAATCAACCTGTTCCCTTTTTTTAGTGAAACTAGACTCTTTTTCACGTAAAGTTTGTGTAGAGATCTCTCGTGAAATTGCTTGCATTTGATGGACAATTTTCTCAGTCAGAAAATTGACCTGCTCGCTGTGGTTTAACGTTACGCTATGGCACAATTGCTGGTATAAGGTCTGTAATTCGTTTTGGCAATCACCCAAACGGGTTGATTTGCGACTAAACAATTGCATATCGAAGCGTGAATGTGAAAACTCAAGATCCTTTATGGGTTCCACTCGTGTTTTCAATTCATCAATTTGCTTTTTTAACGCGTCCAAAAGAGCGGGAATTTTCATTTTTTGTTCTCATTAAGTGTCAAAAATAGCGGAATATTGATATTCAGCAACAAAACTGATGCCAAATTGACGGCTTCTTATTGCATTTTTATGGTACTTTACATAGATTCTACACTTTCGTGTTTACTACATGGCTTTTATTATGACCGCTAAAGAGCAACAACTGCAATTGATTAAAGAAAGTATCGCATCGATTCAAAATTATCCAATCGAAGGCGTGATCTTTCGTGACATTACGACTTTATTAAATAACCCTGCTGCATACCAAGCAACGATTGATATGTTAGTGGAACATTATCAAAATAAAGGCGTCACTAAAATTGTAGGAACTGAAGCGCGTGGTTTCCTATTTGGCGCGCCAGTTGCATTACGTTTAGGCGTAGGTTTTGTCCCTGTGCGTAAAAAAGGGAAATTACCACGTGAAGTATTGAGTATGACTTACGACCTTGAGTATGGCACCGATACGCTTGAGATCCATAAAGATAGCATCAGCCCTGAAGATAACGTCTTAGTTGTTGATGACTTACTCGCGACCGGTGGTACCGTGGAAGCAACGGTAAGAATGATCAAACAGCTTGGTGCTAATGTTGTTGATGCGGCATTTATCATCTGTTTACCTGATCTTGGCGGCGTTGAACGTCTACAAAAAGAAGGTGTTTCTTCTTATAGCCTTGTTGAGTTCCCAGGCCACTAATCTTTATTTTCCCTCTATTTTTATCACAGCCTCGCTGTATAGGTTGAGGCTGTGGTAGCATGGTACTATGATTATATATATTCACGTACCATGTTAAATGACAGTGGAATCCATGAGCTATCAGGTACTTGCCCGTAAGTGGCGCCCCCAAAAATTTTCAGACGTTGTTGGCCAACAGCACGTTTTGACTGCACTCGCTAATGGGCTAACGCATCAGCGGCTTCATCACGCCTATCTTTTCTCAGGTACACGTGGTGTAGGGAAAACGACAATTGCGCGCCTATTTGCTAAAGGTCTTAATTGTGAAACAGGGATCACCGCCTCGCCTTGTGGACAATGCGCTAATTGCCTTGAAATAGAACAAGGGCGATTTGTCGATTTAATTGAAATTGATGCGGCTTCCCGTACTAAAGTCGAAGACACTCGTGAATTATTAGACAACGTCCAATACGCACCAGCACGTGGGCGTTTCAAAGTTTATTTAATTGACGAAGTACATATGCTGTCTCGTCATAGTTTCAATGCGTTGTTAAAAACCCTTGAAGAACCGCCTGAACATGTGAAGTTTTTATTGGCGACGACGGACCCGCAAAAACTCCCCGTGACCATTTTGTCTCGCTGTTTGCAATTCCATCTAAAAGCGTTAGATGTCACGCAAATCAGTGAGCAACTTGAACTCATCCTAAATGCAGAAAATATTGAGCATGACCAACGTGCTCGCCAGCTGATAGCAAGAGCGGCTGATGGTAGTTTACGTGATGCATTAAGCTTAACTGACCAAGCCATTGCGATGGGGCAAGGGAAAGTCACGGCTGATATTGTCAGCCAAATGCTAGGAACCCTTGATGACGAGCAGCCATTAGCCATTATTGAAGCACTAGTACGTGCCGATAGCATGGCGGTAATGGAGCAGGTGGAGCAAGCTGCCAGTCGCGGAGCGGATTGGGAGAACTTGCTGGTGGAAATTTTGTCGCAATTACACCGTATCGCTATGATCCAACTGCTTCCTGCTGAACAAGAAACAGACCCGTCATCGACAGAAGGGCGGCTACGGCAGGTCGCAAGGGTCATTTCCCCTGCAGACCTTCAACTGTTTTACCAAACGTTATTAGTCGGAAGGAAAGAACTTCCCTATGCCCCTGAGCGGCGTATGGGGGTTGAAATGGCACTATTACGTGCATTAGCTTTTCATCCTAAAAATGTGATTGCTGAAATTGAAGCACCGCCAAAAGTTATTCCACAAGCCGCTGTTCAATCTGCACCGTCTGCGGCATCAAATATGACGCAAAGGGTGCCTCCGACACAAGCGCGAGCAGAAAATCTGCCAGACAATAGCCCAACGTTACAGTTATTGAAGGCTAGGCAGGCGTTACAATCTCCACAAAGTGAGGATCCTAGCCCAAAAAAGGCTAAACCGGTGACGCCTGAAAGGGCTAAGCCGGCGGCATCAGCACTGGAAAGGCTGGCCGCCGTGACCAGCAAACATCAACAAAATGTGGTTAATAAAGCGTCTCAGGCGGCAAAACCACAAAAACCAAAGCAATACCAATGGAAGCCTCAAAATGAAGAGGCGATGGCGCCAAAAGAGGCAGTGACAACGCCAAGCGGGATCAAAGAGGCGTTAGAATATGAAAAAACGCCTGAGTTAGCCGTTAAAATTATTGAGGAAGGGCGAGTTCGTGACAGTTGGTCAGGGAAAATTGCAAAATTAAATATTCCCAAACTGGTTGAACAATTAGCTTTGAATTCATATATAGAAGAGTTAAGCGAGTCGCAAATTGTTTTACATTTGCGCTCGGCTCAGAAGCATCTCGATAAACCATCGGCACACAAAGCGTTGGAAGAAGCTCTGAGCGAACTATATGGTCGTACTGTTGAACTGAAAATCGTTCATGATGATAATAGCGAGGTGAAAACCCCGCTAGAATGGCGACAGGCGATTTATGAAGAAAAACTGGCACAAGCGCGCCAGTCTATTATTGCGGATAAAACGATTCAAAAACTGCGCTCAATGTTTGATGCGCAATTAGATGAAGAGAGTATTCGCCCCGTTTAACGCTACAGTCTCATTGTTAAGCTGTAGCCTCAGTTGTGAGAGATAACTATGTTTGGTAAAGGTGGATTGGGTAACCTGATGAAACAGGCCCAGCAAATGCAAGATAAAATGCAAAAAGTTCAGGAAGAAATCGCTCAACTCGAAGCTACAGGTGAGTCTGGAGCTGGCTTAGTTAAAGTGACCATTAATGGTTCACACAACTGCCGTCGTGTTGAAATCGACCCTAGCTTGCTTGAAGACGACAAAGAAATGTTAGAAGATTTGATTGCCGCGGCATTCAATGATGCTGCACGTCGTATCGAAGAAACTCAGAAAGAAAAAATGGCGAGTGTTTCCAGTGGTATGCAATTACCACCAGGCTTTAAGATGCCATTCTAATGCAAACAAGTCCGCTTCTTGAATCGTTGATGGAAGCGCTGCGCTGTCTTCCGGGGGTTGGCCCCAAGTCAGCGCAGCGAATGGCTTTTCATCTTTTACAGCGTGACCGTAGTGGTGGAATGCGTTTAGCACAATCACTCACTCGAGCCATGTCTGAAATAGGCCACTGTCGTGATTGCAGAACATTTACAGAACAAGATGTTTGTAATATTTGTGATAACCCACGCCGCCAACAGAATGGCTTAATTTGTGTGGTTGAAAGCCCCGCAGATATCTATGCAATCGAACAAACCGGGCAATTTTCCGGCCGCTATTTTGTACTTATGGGGCATTTATCACCACTTGATGGCATTGGCCCTATGGATATCGGTCTTGATAGGCTCGAAGAGCGTTTGGCGTCAGAGACGGTCAATGAGGTGATTTTAGCAACTAACCCAACGGTAGAAGGGGAAGCGACGGCAAATTATATTGGGCAAATGTGTGGCCAATATGGAGTGGCGGCGAGCCGAATTGCACACGGGGTGCCTGTTGGCGGAGAACTGGAGCTTGTCGATAGTACGACGTTATCGCATTCGCTCTCCGGCCGCTCTCGGTTGTAATATCCTCGTCATATTTCAAGCTGTAGGGGTGTTGGCTGCACTCGGCGACTCGGGTCACATACTGATGTATGCTCCCCGAGATCTCCTCATTTGCCGCCTACCTACAACTTGAACTATTTAGAGGATAGTATTGATTTCGTTTTTCTAAAATTACCCTATAGAATTCAGTTACTAATTTAAGCCGTAGGGGGCTGCACTCGGTGACTCAGGTCATATACTGGTATGCTCCTAGGGATTAACGCATTTGACGCCTAGCTACAGCACAAATTATTTAGAGGATATGTTTGGGGGTGATTAAAACGATCCCTTTCATCAACTTCCTTTAGAATGATGACGGATGTGATTATTTTCTTTCTAATCATTAGCTTTTGGTTCTGATGGTTTAAATTTTTTGTTCTTTTCGCTTGAATTTCTGTTTTTCGCCCCCAACTAATCTGCATCGATAAGTCAAACCTATCCAATTAGATTGATGAAATAGAGGCGATTAATGAGTATGAAAGGACAGGAAACGCGTGGTTTCCAATCAGAAGTTAAACAACTCCTCCAATTAATGATCCACTCTCTTTATTCAAATAAAGAGATTTTCTTACGCGAATTGATCTCCAACGCATCAGATGCGGCGGATAAACTGCGTTTTCGTGCATTATCTAAACCCGAACTGTATGAAAACGATGGTGAGCTGCGCGTGCGCATTAGTGCTGACAAAGACCAAGGTACATTGACCATCAGCGATAACGGTATCGGTATGAGCCGTGAAGAGGTGATTGAAAACCTCGGAACTATCGCGAAGTCCGGCACAAAAGCATTCTTAGAATCATTAGGTAGTGACCAAGTCAAAGATAGCCAAATGATTGGTCAATTTGGTGTGGGCTTCTATTCTGCATTTATCGTGGTTGACAAAGTAACGGTACGTAGCCGTGCGGCAGGTGCTCCTGCAAATGAAGGTGTGTTCTGGGAATCTGCTGGTGAAGGTGAATACACCATCGCTGATATTGAAAAAGCCGAACGCGGCACCGAAATTACCTTGCATTTGCGCGATGACGAAAAAGAATATTTGGATAACTGGCGCTTGCGTTCAGTGATTAGCAAATATTCTGACCATATTGCTTTACCAGTTGAAATCGAAGAAAAAAATGAAGAAGACGGTACGATCACTTGGGAAAAAATTAACCAAGCGAAAGCATTATGGACGCGTAGTAAGTCTGAAATTTCAGACGAAGAATATACCGAGTTCTATAAACATATTTCCCATGACTACGCAGACCCACTAATATGGTCACATAACCGTGTAGAAGGTAAGCAAGAGTATACCAGCCTGCTGTATGTACCTTCTAAAGCGCCATTTGATTTATGGAATCGTGACCAACAACACGGCTTGAAACTCTATGTTCAACGCGTATTTATTATGGATGACGCAGAACAGTTCATGCCGAATTACCTGCGTTTTATTCGTGGGGTGTTGGACTCCAATGATTTACCGTTGAACGTTTCGCGGGAAATACTGCAAGACAGCGCATTAACTCGTAGTTTGCGCAGTGCATTAACCAAGCGCGTTCTGCAAATGCTGGAAAAACTGGCTAAATCAGATGCAGAAAAATACCAAACCTTCTGGCAACAATTCGGTTTAGTGATGAAAGAAGGCCCTGCGGAAGATATGGCAAATGGTGAAACTATTGCTAAACTCCTGCGTTTTGCAACGACTCATACTGATAGCAGTGTACAGAACGTCTCTTTAGACGATTATGTAAGCCGTATGGTTGAGGGCCAAGATAAAATTTACTACATCACGGCAGACAGCTATGCAGCGGCAAAAGGCAGCCCGCATCTTGAGTTATTCCGTAAAAAAGGCATAGAAGTCTTGCTGTTATCTGACCGTATTGATGAATGGATGATGAATTACTTATCGGAATTCGACGGTAAACAGTTCCAATCCGTAAGTAAAGCCGATGAGTCATTAGATAAGCTAGCGGATGAAAACAAAGCGGAACAAGAGGAAGCTGATAAGCAATTAGAGCCTTTTATTGAGCGCGTTAAGTCATTCCTAGGTGAGCGTGTTAAAGAGGTTAAACTCACGCATCGCTTAACGGATACACCTGCAATTGTCACGACAGATGTAGATGAAATGAGTACACAGATGGCGAAACTGTTTGCAGCAGCAGGACAAGCCGCGCCAGAAGTGAAATATAACTTCGAATTGAACCCAACGCATCCTTTGGTTAAAAAAGCAGCTGAAGTCACTGATGAGTCCGTGTTTGCTGATTGGGTTGATGTCCTGTTGGATCAAGCATTATTAGCAGAACGTGGTACATTGGAAGATCCAAACCTATTTATACGAAAAATCAATGAATTACTTCTAAAGTAATTTAATCTAGTATTTTCGTTATTGAGCATAAACCACGCTTTTGCTTGTGCTTTAGCGTGGTTTTTTTCTTTTGCGAAAAAAGATAAATGCGAAATCGTTTACGTGTGTTCTTGAGTAAAGCGGCATGCTAATGGTATGGTAGCTTGTTTTCTTTTCAAATTATAAAAATCTAAATAGCAAGGGGTTTACGCAATGCGTATCATTCTGCTTGGCGCTCCAGGCGCTGGTAAGGGCACTCAAGCTCAATTTATTATGGAAAAGTTTGGGATCCCTCAAATTTCAACCGGTGACATGTTACGTGCCGCTGTTAAATCAGGGAGCGAACTTGGTTTACAAGCTAAAGAGCTGATGGATAACGGTAAATTAGTTACTGATGAATTAGTTATCGCATTAGTTAAAGAGCGCATCAAACAAGATGACTGCCGCAATGGCTTCTTGTTGGATGGGTTCCCCCGTACTATCCCTCAAGCGGACGCCATGAAAGAAGCTGGCATCACTGTTGATAACGTGCTGGAATTTGATGTACCTGATGAAATCATTGTTGAGCGCATCATTGGTCGTCGTGTGCATGCACCATCAGGCCGTGTTTATCATATCAACTTTAACCCACCAAAGGTTGAAGGCAAAGACGATGTAACAGGTGAAGAACTAACCATCCGTAAAGATGACCAAGAAGACACCGTACGTAAGCGTCTGGTTGAATACCATGCATTAACTGCACCTTTAATTGCGTATTACCAAAATGAAGCTAAACAAGGGAATACCAAGTACTTCAAATTAGACGGTACGCGTAAAGTAGCAGAAGTTAGTGAAGAACTGGCGAAAATTTTAGGTTAATATTTGTACTTATCATGATGTGTATTGCAGTAATAGTCACTGCAATTCGAATTATTTTAAGTATAAGGTATTATATGGAGGCAGCGATGATCGCTGCCTTTGTTTTTTATACCACTTGGTGACAAAAATCGTTAATTAACTGTGCTAAAGTTGGGAATAATTATCAATTAGGAGTTGTTTCATGTCAGAAAAAAAATACGGCATTTTGTTAGCTAACCTAGGAACCCCTGATGCCCCAACGACCTCAGCAGTGAAACGCTATTTAGCCGAATTTCTTAGTGATAAACGCGTTATTGATGTACCCCGCTTGATTTGGAAACCCATTTTGCATGGGGCGATTTTACCGCTTCGTTCTTCTAAGGTAGCGAAATTATACCAATCTATTTGGTTAGAAGGTGGCTCGCCATTACTGGTTTATTCTTTACGTCAAAAGCAAAAACTCGCTGAATTATTGCCGAATACTGCCGTAGAGATAGGTATGAGTTATGGTTCACCTTCAATTAAAAGTGCGGTGGATAGCTTGCTAGACCAAGGCGTGACCGATTTAGTGGTACTTCCACTGTATCCACAGTACTCCTGTACGACAACTGCAGCGGTGTATGATGCATTAACGAGAGCATTTGCAAGCAGACGTACCATTCCAAGTGTGCAATTTATTCGGAGCTATGCGACACATCCCGCTTATATTCAAGCGCTAGTCAGCTCGATAGAAGAAAGCTTTGCTCTGCATGGTGAGCCAGATAGGCTTATATTGTCTTTCCATGGTATTCCGCAGCGTTATTGTGATACCGGAGATATTTACCAGCAAGAATGCGAAAAAACGGCGGAGGCACTCCGTGAGGCGCTGAATTATCCAAGTGACAAAGTCATGCTTACCTACCAGTCACGTTTTGGACGTGAGCCTTGGTTGATGCCTTATATGGATAAAACGATGCATGAATTACCCGCACAAGGAGTAAAGTCAGTTCAGGTCATTTGCCCAGGGTTTTCAGTTGATTGCTTAGAAACATTAGAAGAAATTAGCGAGCAAAATAAAGAGTTTTTTATGAGTAGTGGCGGCAATAAATATAATTACATACCGGCGTTAAATGATAATCCAAATAGTATTCATATGATTAATTCAATAATTCAAGATGTACTGAAATAAGTAATTCAGTAAATTAATGCAGAAAAGTTTGCTTATCGATATATCAATAAGCTGATTATAGACTATAATCACTTATCTGAAATTATAAATGATTGAATGAATGTTATGTCTTTTGGAATTAATATGAGCAATAAGCAGCAGCCACCACAAGGTAATATAGAGCAGAAGTCGTCTTCTGCTCATCAATTTCATATACAGCAAAACGATGAAATTGATTTGATGGCCTTGTTTTCCATTTTGTTAAAACATAAATTTTTGATTCTTATATTTACGATTGTTTGTATTGGGGTAAGTGTTGGTGTTGTTAAGTTATTACCTCAAAAATGGAGCAGTACTGCTATTGTTATTCCTCCTGCATCTGAAGAGCTTAAAGAAGTCAATGCATTTAAAGCGCAATTGGATGTCTTAGATATTCCTATTGATCTCAGTGCTCAACGTGTTTTTACTGCATTTATTGACCAATATCGTTCGAAAGTTAATCAAGAGAGTTATATAAGAAGTACTGAGTATTATCATAATCTTGCAGAGAAAATTGACCCAAAAGATGATGTTATCGCTCAGCAAAGGTTAGTAAACTCAATCATTTCTAATGATATTAAAATTCAAGATCTCTCAAAAGAGAAAAACAGTACTTCAAGTGATATTGTTTTGAGCTTTACTGCCCCTTTGCCAACGGAAGCCCAGGACTTACTTGAAGGTTATATTCGCTATAGTGCATCGAAAGTAAGGCAACAGTTAAAAGTTGAAATCGACAATATGATTTCAGAGAAACTTATTTATGCCAGTGAGTCACTAAAACGCGAAGTCAGCAAAATTCAAACGGAATACGATGTTAAGGTTGAAAGGCTTAAACGAGCTGTTGATATTGCAAAAGCGGCTGGAATTGAAAAGCCGATAGCCAGCGATTCTGTTGCTATCAATGATGACCCTGATTACCCTATTGCGTTAGGAACTGAAGCTTTAGAGAAAAAATTACTGATCGAAACCCAAAATCGTGATTTGGCATTGATGAGCGAAAACCTACAAAACCGTAAAATTTATATTGATGATTTACAAGAGTTAACCAGTAAAGAATTAAATTTTACGCCAGTTAAATTTATTTTAACGCCAGACTTACCGTTGCATAAAGATTCACCAAAATCATCGTTAATTGTTGCATTAAGCGCAATACTTGGTTTAATTTTGAGTTGTGCATTTGTGTTAAGTCGGGAACTTTACCGCGATTATAAATATCAAAATCAGTAAAATAACTTCCAAATGACAAACAATGGAGCCAGTGCCTTCTTTGCAGGTGCTGGCTTTACTTTATCGTGCTAGAATAGGGCGATGTTCCATTGTTAATCTTCTAATTATGAAATTCCCCGGTCAACGCAAGTCAAAACACTATTTTCCTGTTAGCCTCAGAGATCCTTTATTACAGCCTTTAAAAGAAACATTGGCGGATGATGAGAATTGTAAGTCCTATATCGTTGGTATCGATCAAACACTAGTCGATATTGAAGCGAAAGTGGATGACGATTTCATTCAGCGCTACCAGTTGAGTAAGGGACATTCATTGGTTATTGAAGATGATGCCGCTGAAGCTTTATATAAAGAACTTACAGATAATGCATTGATTACTCATGAGTTTGCGGGTGGGACAATTGGCAATACACTGCACAATTATTCAGTATTAGCCGATGACAGATCTGTGTTATTGGGCACAATGTGTAATAACATCCAAATTGGTAGCTATGCCTATCGCTATTTATGCCACACCTCAAGCCGTATGGATTTAAATTTTCTACAAGGTGTGGATGGCCCTATTGGGCGTTGTTTTACCTTAGTTACTGAAAATGGCGAGCGAACTTTTGCTATCAGTCCAGGCCATATGAACCGCTTGCACCCAAATAGCATTCCCGAAGATATCATTGCGGGGGCTTCCGCGCTGGTTTTAACGGCTTATTTAGTCCGCTGCAAACCCGGAGAAACTATGCCGGATGCGACTATGCAGGCTATTGCGTATGCGAAAAAGCATAATGTTCCCGTTGTGTTGACGCTTGGAACTAAATTTGTCATCGCTCAAGACCCTCAGTTCTGGCGTGATTTCTTAGCGGAACATATTTCAGTAGTTGCAATGAATGAAGATGAAGCACAGGAGCTGACAGGGCTGAGTGACCCATTACTTGCCTCTAATATGGCATTAGACTGGGTCGATTTAGTTTTATGCACAGCGGGCCCGTCAGGCTTGTATATGGCTGGCTATACGGAAGACGCTTATAAACGTACGACGCAGCACCCACTATTGCCGGGGGCGATTGCAGAATTTAACTTATACGAGTTTAGCCGAGCAATGCGTCAGCAAGATTGCCAAGTTCCATTACGAATTTTCTCGCATATTGAGCCTTACATGGGCGGGCCTGAGAAAATCATGAACACGAATGGGGCGGGAGACGGGGCTTTATCTGCATTACTTCACGATATTACTGCCAATTCTTACCATCGCTCTAATGTGCCTAATTCCAGTAAACATGAGCGCCAATACTTAACTTATTCATCTTTAGCCCAAGTGTGTAAATATGCTAATCGTGTAAGTTATCAAGTATTAACTCAGCATTCGCCTCGCTTGACTCGTGGCTTACCTGAAAAAGAAGATAGCTTAGAAGAATCTTATTGGGAACGTTAAAGCGAAATAATTCTCATTTTAATTAATGATATCGATTTTAAGGCACTTCAATATAATTGTTATTGAGGTGCCTTTATTTTTGAACAATTATTTTGATGAATTGTTGTCACTAAATTTTATTAATTGAAGTAATTATTTACATTCAAATTATGCATCTATAAATAATGTAATGGTTAATGATGACTAATATAAATAACCATATAGTGAGTGCAATGTTAATAATTGATGAGAGTTTGAATTAATTTCAGGCAAATAAATAAAAGCTGCATACTACTTTATGAGTATTTATATTTAGTATGCAGCGAGTTGTATATTTAAATATATAAATATGATTAATGTTGCTTCGCAACAGCGAGTTCACTTTCTTCTTTGGCTATTTCAGCCGCTTTTATATCTTCAGCTTCATAGCGCATTGCTTGTGGCACTGATATTTTAATCGCAATAAATACCGCTAAGAAGCCACCAACCAACTTACCAAGCAGAATAGGTAAAACAAGCGTGGGTTGGAAATTGGCCGTGAACGCAAGGTGGTCACCGATGGTGGCTTGCGCACAAACACCAAATGCAACGCAGAGTACTTTGTCTCTAGCTCGCATTTCTTTGAATAAATGATAAGTTGCAATAATGTTTGCCATAACCATAATAAAACCCAAAGACCCGGTATCACTCAGTTTTAAACGGTTACTTAATGCACGCACTAAAGGTTTACAGTAGCGTTGGAACAAATAACAAATTGGGAATGTACCCGCTAACATAATACCGATATAGCCCGCAATTTCGATGGCGCGGAATAACTCATTTTGGTCCGCAAACAGTGGGTCGAAGCCCCATGCCCCGAAAACTTTAGTGAATACCCCGGTAAAGTGTTCAACGATTGAAAATGCTAAGACTAATTTGACGAATGCATCCATGATTTTACCGAAAATCAGGAAACCCGTTACCATTAACATTGGGCGATATTTTAGCCCAGCAGCTAATAAAAAACAGAATACAAACAGCGGCATCAAGTATTGCAACATGGTAAAGAAATCTAAGGTTAATTGATGTGCTGCCGGTGAGTTTGTAGAGATAATATCCCTGACAGGAATATTATTGAACGTAATTAATAGCAGTGAAGCGAGTACGCCAAATGGTATTGAGATCAACCCAGCCATTGCACCAAGCGCAAGGTATTTATGATCTTTGCGATTTAGCATTGTTAACCCTACTGGGATCAGGTAAACAATAGTGGCCCCAGAGGTATAACCGATCAACATTGCGGTGATCCACATGTCTCGATTCGTCGTCAGTGCATCGGCTAGTTGGTAACCGCCCATGTCAACTGCAATAATCGATAAGGCCGCAATGGAAACGTCTGATCCAACAGAGGAAAAGACAGGCCCAAGAATGTAAGAGATTAACTGTGAGAGTAGTGGAACTGCAGCCATGATCCCCGCTTGAGCAAGAAACACGGGACCAATAGAAAAGATCCCGTTAACAAACTCTTTTCCAAGATCGCTGGTGGGTCTGACAATGGATGCGACTGCGCCAATGATGGCTCCGCACATGATCAAGTAAATAATGTAATTTCCGAATTCAGCCATGGTAGGGTTTCCTTTTATTATTTTAGTGTCTTAATTGGCGAGAACGGGCAATGATGTCGCGATATTGTTCCATCACACCTTGCATGTTCGTTCCATCAGGATGTGTCACAGTAGCGTTGCGTCTTACCGCCATTTCGTGAGTGATACCGATGCCTTTGCGAGCCAGCAAGGCTGCGCCTAGTGCGGTGACTTCACGATTTGCTGGTGCTTCAATGTCTTTCTGTAATAAATTCGCTAAAAATTGTTTAAAATATTGATTTGAAGAAAGCCCTCCATCGACTGAGATTGATTGGCCTAACGGTGAAATTTTTTCCATTGCAAAAATAACTTCAGCGGAGCGCGCTGCGATGCCTTCCAAAACAGACTGCATCATATCTTTTTTGTCAGTATCTAATGAAAGCCCCGCCCAGAGACCCGCAGCACTGCGATCCCAGTATGGGCAGCCTAAACCAGATAACGCTGGGACAAAGGCGAGACCACGTTTAATCGCAGATTCAGCCCTGAAATCACCAAGCTCATCGAATGAGTCAAATAAACCGATTTTGCGAGCCCAATTGATGGCAGACGCTGCGTTGTACACGCCACCATCTAAGCCAAATACAGGGGGTTGATTGGGGAACTTCCAGCAGAGTGTGGGTAGTAAACCGCTGTCATGAGTTTGTGGTATATCTGTACCAGTCAATGCTTGCAAAAAAGCGCCTGTACCGAAGGTAATTTTTGCATCACCTTTTTCACGACAGCCATGGCCAAATGTGCCAGCAAATTGGTCAACAATAATGGCTGTGACTGGTGTGAGATGCCCATCGAGATTTACTGCACCAAAATCACCGATGTTATCTTTAATTGGTGGTAAGCAGTGGATGGGAACACCAAAAATGTCACACAGTTCTTGGTCCCATTCTAATGTATGAATGTTGAGTAATGACGTTCGAGATGCTGAGTTATAGTCGGTGACGAATACGCCACATAAACGGTCGAGAAAAAAAGCATCCATCGTACCGATACGTAGTTTATTTTTATCCGCTAATGTTTTTGCTCCGACGACATTTTCAATTATCCACCCCATTTTGCTGGCGGAAAAATACGGGTCGAGAGGTAATCCCGACTTAGATTGCACCAGTGGCTCTAACCCTGCCTCTTTGAGCATTGAGATGGTTTTCTCTGTCCGCAAGTCTTGCCAGACAATGGCATTGTATAAAGGACGCTTGCTGTCCGCATCCCATGCCACAATACTTTCACCTTGGTGACAAAGCCCAATAGCATCAACAACTTCACAGCTGTGTAAGCACTTAATGATGTTTGCCAGTATTTCCTCTGGGTCGTGTTCAACCCAACCACTATTCAATGTGATTTGCTTATGAGGAATGCTCATAGGGGAGTGGTAATGGCCGCCTTCTTCAAAGACAACGACCCGGGTTCCCGTTGTTCCCTGATCGATAGCCGCATAACGTTGATTGAGCATCACAGTATTCCCAGTGTTATAAATGTTGTAAATAGGTCTGTTTTTTTGCTTACTATCGTTTAATCGGAAATAAAATCCACAAAAAACTCACAGCAAGTTTCACTAATGTGACAAAACTCACAATAAAGTAACAATGTGAGTAAGTTTTTGGTTGTTGTTGTGCTTTGTGTTGTTTTAATTATTGTGATTGTGGGAATTGTGTGGTTTTATGTGTGCAAGTTTTAAGTTAAGGATCTCAGCCATGGAAATTAATAATAAAAAGATTTGGGATGTCATTGTCATCGGCGGTGGTGTCATTGGCTGTGCAGTGACACGCAAATTCACACTGATGGGTGCCAACACGTTGTTACTCGAACGTGGAGGTGACATTCTTTCGGGAGCAAGTAAGGCAAATAGTGCGCTATTACATACAGGTTTTGACGCCACACCAGGGAGTCTAGAACTTGAGTGCATGCAAGAAGGGTATCGTGAATTCATTGAAATCAGAGAAAAAATGAATTTACCTCTTCTTGAAACAGGAGCATTAGTGGTTGCATGGAATGATGAGCAACTCAGTAAATTACCTGCGATAGTTGAGCAAGCGCACACTAATAATGTATTAGATGTGACAATTATTGATAAAGAAGAACTCTATCGTAGAGAACCACATTTAGCACAAGGCGCACTTGCGGCCGTTTCTGTGCCAGGTGAGGCGGTTATCGACCCATGGAGTACACCACTTTCGTATTTAACACAAGCTGTGAAACATGGGGCTGAATACTGTTTTCATTGTGAGGTAAGCGGTGGAGCACTCAATGATGGAATATGGCGTTTAACCACATCAAAAGGTGAGTTTTCTGCCCGTTTAGTCATTAACTGCGCAGGGATCAACGGGGACATTGTTGAATCAATTTGCCACCCATCACCGTTCCAAATAAAACCACGTAAAGGGCAGTTCCTCGTTTATGATAAAGCCGCAGCAGCAGATATCAATGCGATTATCTTGCCAGTGCCAACGGCTATCACAAAAGGTGTTTTGCTATCAAAAACCATCTTTGGCAACCTCTTACTTGGCCCAACAGCGGAGGAACAAGATGACCGTTGGAAGGCAGAAGTAAAACAAGAAGTCCTTGAGGACTTAATTGCCCAAGGTTCACGTATGTTACCGTCATTGCACAATTACAGTGTGACCGCAACCTATGCGGGGTTACGTCCTGCCACAGAAGAAAAATATTACCGCATTAATGATTACCCTGAAAAACAGTGGATATGTGCGGGGGGAATTCGTTCAACAGGCTTAACTTCGGCTTTAGGGGTGGCAAGCTATCTTGGTAAATTGTATCAAGAAAACTTCACACCACTTTTTGAATTATCACCGCCAGAAGCGCTAATTTGGCCAACCATGCCAATGATTTCTGAATATCATCAGCGGGATTACCAATGCAAAAGCAATGGCGGTATTGTTTGCCATTGTGAATTAGTGACTCAGCGGGAGATTGAAGCCGCATTTGATTCGGATATTCCTCCCGAATGTTTGGGCGCTTTACGCCGCAGAACGCGAGTGATGATGGGGCGCTGTAATGGGTTTTATTGTAGTAGCCAGGTGGCTGAAATCATTAATGGTCGTTTCGACCACACACTAGCAGTGGAGGCCGTAAAATGAGTTTAAATTATGATGTGATTATCATTGGCTCGGGCCCTACTGGTGTTGCTGCTGCACAGGCTTTGCGTCGTCGCGGTATTCAAAATATCGCCATTATTGAACGTGAAGCGCAGGCAGGAGGCGTTCCGCGTCATTGCCAGCACCCAACTTTTGGCATACTCGCATTCAAGCGCCCGATGAAAGGCAATCAATTTGCAGAAAAAATTGTTAATCAACTGGGAAATACACCAATTTTCACCCGTAGTACGGTAACGGCACTGCAGCCTAATGGAAAATTAACGGTTTCAACACCAGAAGGCCTTGTCGAAATGCAAGCTAAGCGGGTTCTGATAGCGACTGGGGTCAGAGAAACACCTAGACACCCGCGCTTAGTTTCAGGCTTGCGCCCTCAAGGGGTATTAACAGCCGGGGCATTACAGCAATTTGTTTATTTAAACGGCAAGAAGCCTTGCCGCAATCCAGTGATAGTAGGCAGTGAATTAGTGAGTTTTTCTGCATTATGGACACTAAAAAATGCAGGTGTTAAAGCCCAAGCGATGATTGAAAGTGGCGAACGGATTTTAGCGTTTAAACCCGCGACTTTATTTGCCAAAGCGATGGGAACCCCCGTTTATTTGAATAGTAAAATTACTGAAATTGGTGGATTAGATCGCGTGGAATATGTGGTTATTGAAACCAAAGGTAAAAGCCACAAAATTATGTGTGATTCGGTCATTTTTACGGGGCAATTTGTTGGTGAAAACACCTTAATCCGTAAAAGCCATTTGGGGTTTGATGCAGCGACAGGAAAACCGGTAACAGACCAATATGGGCGTTGCTCAGATGCTAGTTATTATGCTGCGGGCAATATGTTGCATCCGGCCGATATGGGTGACCAATGCTATCAAGAAGGTTTAGTGACAGGAGGGCGGATAGCAGACGATTTATTAGCGAATCATCATCAACAACAATTGAAAGAAACCCAACATATTCCTGTGCAGTTTGACTCGAAAATTTGTTTTAGTGTTCCTGCATGTATTGATATTGATAATTTATCAGTGCGACAAATTGATTTTAATATCAAAGTTGAACAACCTGTGAGCGGAACTATTCGAGTTATGGCAGGAAATACCCTGTTATATGAAAAACGCCATCGCTGTTTACCAACACGACGTATTTTACTGAAAAATATTGATTTAACAAAAATACAACGGGACGCTACTGAAATTAGTATCACTGTTGTATAGTGCTGGAAAGTTAAATGGTTAAGAAGGATTAAACTATGTGTGAGGGACGTTCCTCAAAAGTACGTCATCAAACCATCATTGAGCTGCTTTCTACTCAAGGGCAGGTTTACGTACAGGAGCTTGCAAAACATTTTAATGTCGCGCAAGAAACTATCCGTCGTGACCTTAGTAAACTTGAAACTCAAAAGTTACTGAAAAAAGTCCATGGTGGAGCCGTTAATATCCAGTCAAAATTTGAGCGTAATTTTACGGAAAGAGCACAAGCCGCGGTTGATGAGAAAAAAGCGATTGCAGCAAAAGCGGCTGAGCTGATAAAACCCGGAGACACATTGTTTATTGATTTTGGCACAACCACCTTTGAATTTAGCCAAAGAATTAAGTTGATTGATAATTTAACCGTCATTACGAATTCGCCTTTATTGGCAAATACGTTACAAGAAAACTCAACCATCGAAACAATTTTGATTGGTGGGCAATTTAATGCAGCGCAAAATGCATGCTTAGGTGCGATAGCACTAAAAAACATTGCTGAATTTTTTGCTGATTACGCAGTGATTGGCGCAGGGGCGATACACGCTCTGCATGGTGTAATGGACCAGCACGTCGATGAAGCTGCGATCGCGCAAAAGATGATGGAAAATAGCGATAAATTAATGGTATTAGCAGATGGCACAAAGGCCAATAAGCATGCGATTAATTTTGTGACAAGTTGGGAAAACATTGACTATTTGGTGACAACCAGCAAAGAGTTTAAATTACCTGAAAATAAAAAACACCCTAAAACGAAGATTATTGTTGCGGATGTTGAATAAGCTTTAATTTTTATCATTTAATTATAAACACTCCCTATGAAATATATTTAATTATTTTTCATAGGGTTACTTTACCCAAAATTTGATTAACGCCAATACTAGGAATTATTATGAGCCTCTATTTTATTGCTTGCCCTTATTCAGACCCCGATAGCAATGTTGTGGAAATGCGCTTCCAAGAGTGCACTAAATTCGCGGCAGAGCTTGCGCTTAAAGGTATAGCAACTTATAGCCAAATCACGATGACCCATCCTATTAACCAATACCTTGCCTCACAAGGACAAAAAGTCGCTTGGTCTTCTATTGATATGGAGTTTCTAAAGCGTTGTGATGGGTTAATTGTGCTGACATTACCGGGGTGGGAGAAGAGCGGCGGTGTTGCAGCGGAAATTCAGTTTTTTAAAGATCAAGGGTTGCCGGTTTGGACAGGGGATGAGTTCAAAGAACAAATGGCAGAATAACGTTTATTTATCGCTATCTTGATGATCCATGACGTTTTATCGTCATGGATTTTTTTGTGCACAAAAAAGCCGTAACCCAAAGGCTACGGCTTTAAAGATAGGGCGGCGTTTAGTGGCTAGGTTTTAGATATTCATCTAAGTTTTTCCCTTCGACTTTTCTATTGTCGTTATCAATAAAATCATCAATAGAACAACCGAACTCTTCCACATCATTGCACATGAGTGTCGCCATAGATTTAGCAATTTCATGTTCACCAATAATAATATGCTCAGCCCCTCGTTCTTTGATAAAGCTGACTTCATCATCATAATGGGCACGAACAATCACAGTGATATCTGGGTTCATTTCTTTTGCTGTTGCGACAATCTCCCCTGCTTCATAACCATTCGGAATGGTTAAAAGCAATGTTTTGGCGCATTCAATACGTGCAAGACTAATGATATCTTTATTTGCGCCATTGCCTAAAATTGCGCTAAAGCCATTTTCAGCAAGCTCTTCAAACCGAGCGCGGGTATCTTCAACAACAACAACCGGAATCTCCCTTCTACGCAGTTTGTCTGCAAGCATGCCACCGACTCGGCCGTAACCGACGATGATTGCGTGGCCGCAGATATCGACAGGAACTTGAGTTTCTTCTTCCAGAGTCTCTTCCAGCAGTTGCTCTTCGATAGTCTCGGTTTTCTCAAGGTACTTATCTAATAAGCTAAATAACACAGGATTCAGCATAATAGAGACAATTGCGCCTGCTAATACCAAGTTTTGTGCGTCTTTATCCATCACGCCAAGGGTCAAGCCCATGCCTGCTAAGATAAAGGCAAACTCACCGATTTGCGCCAAACTGACGGAAATGGTTAGCGCTGTTCGCCGTGAGTGCCCAAACATCCTGACAAGAACCAAGGCCGCTGCAGATTTACCAATAATGATAATGGCCAGAACCCCTAAAATCCCTAAAGGTTGTTCAATTAACACGACTGGGTCGAATAGCATCCCAACCGAGACAAAGAACAGAACAGCAAAGGCGTCACGTAATGGCAGAGTGTCTTGTGCAGCGCGATGGCTGAGCTCAGACTCATTTAATACCATCCCTGCGAAGAACGCACCGAGGGCAAATGAAGCATCGAAAATCGCCACAGCGGCATAGGCAATACCTAATGCAAGTGCGAGAACAGCAAGGGTAAATAGTTCACGAGAACCTGTTGATGCGGTACGTGATAAAATCCATGGGATCACTTTACGACCCACGACAATCATAATGAATATGAATAGAACTACTTTACCAATTGTCCATGCAAGGCCTAATGCAAGCTCACTGAAACTTGCGTCATCCGTGTTCATAATAGCGGCTGCAGCAGGCAGTAGAACAAGTGTTAAGACCATGGCTAAGTCTTCAACGATCAGCCAGCCTATAGCAATTTGCCCACGCTGGCTTTCAATCAATTGACGTTCTTCTAAGGCCCGTAGTAATACGACGGTACTGGCAGTGGATAAACACAGGCCAAATACAACGCCTGTAAATATTCCCCAACCAAATAGCATAGAGAGGCCAAGACCCAATAAGGTGGCTACTGCGATTTGTGCAATGGCTCCGGGAATGGCGATAGCTTTAACAGCAAGTAAATCTTTTAATGAAAAATGTAGGCCAACCCCAAACATCAGTAAGATAACACCGATTTCAGCAAGTTCAGGTGCCAGTGCTGCATCAGCAACAAAACCGGGGGTAAATGGGCCTGCGAGAACACCGGCTGCAAGGTAGCCAACTAAAGGGGAAATTTTTAATCGCTGCGCGATCATACCTAACAAATATGCAAGGGCGAGACCACCAACAATGGTTGTGATTAAGGGCGTTGAATGCTCCATTTAGTCTCCTCTGGTGAATATAAAAATAGAAAGGTGGGTACATGCCGTTGACTTTTAAAATGAGGCCTTCATTTTAAAATGCAATTTGCATGTTTTTATATTCTAACTTTTTTTGAGATAAATTTCCTTAAAAAAATGAAATGTTTTTAAAAAAAAGACAGCTTAAAGGTGCTAAATCGTTACAAGCGCTATGTTTGTGAGATTTTTATCTGGAATTTGTTTGGATTGAGGAAGGAAAGACCCATACTTATTTTTAGGTAAGTATGGGTAAAATAAGAAAATAAAACTATTTGTTACCAATATTTGGCAGTAATACTGTAAAAATCCCAAGTAATGGTAAGAAAGCGCAATAATGATAAACTTGTTCAATACTGGTTTGGTCTGCGATATGACCTAAAACTGCTGCACCAACGCCCCCCATACCGAAGGCCAGCCCAAAGAACAACCCTGATACCATGCCGGTTTTACCGGGGATCAGCTCTTGTGCGTAGACTAAAATAGCTGAAAATGCGGAGGCTAAAATCAAACCAATAATGACGGTAAGTACCCCAGTCCAATAGAGGGATGCGTAGGGTAAAATTAAAGTAAATGGCGCAACACCAAGGATTGAGAACCAAATAACGTATTTACGCCCTATTTTGTCACCTATTGGCCCGCCAATCATTGTGCCAGCGGCAACGGCAAATAAGAAAACAAACAAATGAATTTGCGCATTTTGCACTGAAACACCGAATTTATCGATCAGATAAAAGGTGTAATAGCTGCTGATACTGGCCAAATAGAAGTATTTGGAGAAAATCAGGACTAATAGTACAGCTAAAGAGCCAACAATGACTTTACGTGGTAAAACTTTTACATTTCCCGCGCCGATCGGTTTTTTACTTGCGGCACGATGTTGGTGTTTATACCAACTGCTGACTTGCAGCAAAATAACAATTGCAAGTAGGGCAGCCAGTGAGAACCAGCCAATATTGCCTTTACCATAAGGTTCAATAATCAGCGCTGCAAGTAATGGCCCAAGGGAGGCCCCTAAGTTGCCACCCACTTGGAAAAAGGATTGTGCGAGGCCATGACGCCCCCCTGATGCCATACGTGCAACACGTGAGGACTCAGGGTGGAATACGGAAGAGCCCGTTCCAACGAGTGCCGCGGCCAGTAATATAGTCGGGAAGGTTTCAGCCATTGCTAGCAATATTAATCCCGTTAACGTGAAGCTCATACCTATTGGCAGAGAATATGGCTGCGGGTGTTTATCGGTATAATAGCCGATAATAGGTTGCAGTAATGATGCAGTAATCTGATAAGTGAGGGTGATCATCCCAATTTGGGCAAAACTTAATGAAAAATCAGATTGTAATAAAGGATAAATGGCTAAGATCAGTGACTGGATCATGTCATTAAGTAAATGAGAGACACTGATGGCAGTTAGGATACTAAAGACCGTTTTCCCCGTTTTGTTTATTGGCTTTGACGGGCTTGGGTTGTTAGGGTTTGTGGTTTGCTCACTCATATTATTATCAACTTTCTGTGTTACATAATTGTTATCAATATAACTGAAATACAATTTATTTAAATGGATAAATAAATCACGTGAATAATTAGTGTCGGTTAATTATTTGATGATGATCTCATTTTTATGAAACGAATTTCTTATTCTGCAATAGGTATCAAATCCTGATCATATTTTTATGCTATAAGACAGCAGGTAGTGACAAACTATAATCTAATATGACTGAATAAAAATTCCTATATCAGCAGGGAGAAATGTATGAAGTTTGCATTTAAGGCATCCGCATGCGCATTAACGGTATCGTTAGCGTTAATACCCGCAACTATGGCAAATGCGTGGGAAAAAGACAAAACATACAATATTACCATTCTACATACCAATGACCATCACGGCCATTTCTGGCACAACGACCATGGCGAATATGGTTTAGCCGCGCAAAAAACGGTGGTTGATGAAATTCGTGACGAAGTCGCTAAGCAAGGTGGTAGTGTTTTACTGCTCTCTGGTGGTGATATTAATACCGGTGTACCAGAGTCTGATTTACAAGATGCAGAACCCGATTTTAAAGGAATGAACTTAGTGGGTTACGATGCGATGGCATTAGGGAACCATGAGTTTGATAACCCGCTTGAAACGCTGCGTCAGCAAGAAAAGTGGGCAACCTTTCCGTTTTTATCCGCCAATATTTATCAAAGCAGCACAGGCAAACGTCTTTTCAAGCCTTATCAAGTTTTTGATAAACAAGGTGTAAAAATTGCAGTGATGGGGCTGACAACTGACGATACCGTACGTATCGGTAACCCTGCTAACTTCCCTGATGTTGAATTCCGTGTGCCTGCGGATGAAGCTAAAAAAGTGGTTGAAGAGCTCCGCGCAACAGAAAAACCAGACATTATCATCGCAGCAACGCATATGGGCCACTATGACGATGGCAGTCATGGCTCCAATGCCCCAGGCGATGTCGAAATGGCGCGCAGCTTACCGGCTGGCTATTTAGATATGATAGTGGGTGGTCACTCACAAGACCCTGTTTGTATGTCTCAAGAAAAGAAAAACTACAAGCAAGAAGACTATGTACCAGGTACACCGTGTGCGCCAGATAACCAAAATGGAACTTGGATTGTGCAAGCCCATGAATGGGGTAAATATGTAGGCCGTGCGGATTTTGAATTTAAAAACGGCAAGTTTACGCTCAAGCACTACCAGTTAATCCCAATTAACTTGAAGAAAAAAGTGACAAAAGAAGATGGGACTAGCGAGCGTGTTTATTATACGCAAGAAATTGCTCACAACCCTGACATGATGAAGTTATTGACACCTTATCAAGAAAAAGGTGACAAGCAACTGAGTGTTAAAGTGGGATCTGTTGAAGGCAAACTCGAAGGCGATCGCAGCAAAGTGCGTTTTGTACAAACCAATATGGGGCACCTTCTGTTAGCTGCACAGAAAGAACGTGCAGGAGCTGACTTCGCGATCATGAGTGGTGGCGGTGTTCGTGACTCTATCGAAAGTGGCGATATCACTTATAAAGATGTTCTTAAAGTTCAGCCATTTGCCAATGAGTTAGTTTATGTGGATTTCAAAGGTGATGAAGTTATCCCATACCTGACCGCAGTTGCGAATATGAAACCGGATGCAGGTGCATATGGCCAGTTCTACAATGTGAACTTAACGCTGAATAAAGATGGCACGATCAGTGATGTCAAAATTGATGGTAAGCCTGTTGACCCAGCGAAAACCTATCGTATGGCCACGTTGAATTTTAATGCGATTGGTGGTGACGGTTACCCGAAAATTGACAACCATCCTAACTACGTTAATACCGGCTTTGTCGATGCGGAAGTGCTCAAGGGGTATATTGAAAAACATTCCCCTCTGAAAGCGGCAGACTATGAACCCAAAGGTGAAATTATTTATAATAATAAATAATTAAATCATTATTACCTTGAAAGCCTCACTGCTCGCGGTGGGGCTTTTTTAGCTAAAGGTGATTTAACAGCCACCAGAACCATTATGGCTTAGTGCTATTTACGTATTTCAGCGAAGGTTGCATTCAGTACTTTTGCGAGATCGTTAGGAGCAAGTTCAATATCTAATCCACGCTTTCCACCTGAAATAAACAGTGTGGCATATTGCTGAGCTTGGTCGTCAATTACCGTTGGCAGGCGCTTTTTTTGGCCTAATGGACTAATGCCACCAAGTAAATACCCAGTAGTCTTTTGGGCTATTTGTGGATCTGCCATTTCAACTTTTTTGACTTTAAACACTTTGGCGACCTGTTTTAAATCTAATTGCCCTGAAACAGGTGTAACAGCGACGGCTAACGTTTTTTGATCACCATTGAGCGCAACCAATAAGGTTTTAAACACCTGTTTGGCATCTAACCCAAGTTTTCGTACCGCTTCATCACCAAAGTTATTTTCATTTGGGTCGTGGTCATAAGGATGTAAAGTGAAGGAAATTTTTTGTTTTTCGAGTAATTTCACGGCTGGGGTCATTTTGAGCCTTCTATTTATAACTTATAGCTTAATTTCGCAAATATTCTACCAGACTATTTTCACCAAACAGATGTAATGCACCAACAGCGACAACATAGTTACCATCAGGAAGTGACTTAAGCTGCTCACTCCAATTCGCATTTCGTTGCTTCATCAATACTTGGTAAATGTCTTCGCTAAACGTATTGGGTAAAGCCGTGCGGTTATTGGGTTGGTAATCTAGCCACCAGCTTATCATTGTCTGTAGCGAGCGCGCATTTTCACGCCAGTGGTTCAATGAGTCTTGTAACAACGCTAACCCATTATTAGGCAAAGAAAGCAGCAATTCAACTTGAGAGGCGGTTCCTTCTAACTCAATAACTGGTTTGAGTTGTGATTGCGCATTACGGATAAGTTGGTAGTCAATACCATAATGGCCTCTGAGCCCGAGCTCTTGAGCTTGGGTCGCTTGCAAGATCAGGGCGATTTGCCATGAGGGTAAGGTATCAAAGCGTTCGGGGGATTGGCGGAGCTCTAAACAATATTGTTGAAAAAGATGATATTCACCATCGGTTAACCGCTGTTCTACAGGAAGATGCTCTGCTACATCATTAGGAAATGGGGAGTGAGTTTCAGTGATATCTGCCTCAACAATTAAGGCATCTGCGAAATTAAGTTTATCTAATAATGTGGCAGACAAAGGAAACATATTCTCTGTTCCCATATGGATACTCCCCACAACGTGCAATTTAAGGTTTTTTGATAGCCGAATATCAACCGCAGGGTAAGGGTAAACTGGAGCAGTTTCCGTATGAAGCCAGTTTTTTAAATTTTCAATCAGTTTGCCCACGATTTCGTCCCTGCGCTATTTCTCATTTTACTAGGTTAAACAATCTTGCCGCAATTTGCGAATGCTCATCACCGATTACGCATTTTTTAGCTGACTGATTTTTCGTGGAGGCGAGACAAAGTAAAAAAATGCCCCTAATAAAGGGGCATCATAGGGTTAGTTATTCTTATTAATGCCTTTAAATACACTGAGTAAAGCGAATAAGCTAAAGGAACTAAACACCATTTCGATCCCAATTAGTGTTGTCAGTAAGGTAATTGATGTAATTGGACCATTACCGATGAGTAAATAGGCAATAAAGAAATCTAACAGCCCAATGATGATTTGTAACCAGCCACCTGCAGAGCTAATTTGTTGGAAGCCGACATAGAGCCGGATCACCCCACCAACAATAAATAACGCGGCCACCAAAATAGCCAACGCCACTAAACTTTGTAACGGATCTTTAATAAACGAGTAGCCGACAATAATATAAATAAGACCAATAACAAAACCAAATAACCGTGACCAACCAGTATAAATCACCGTACTCAAGATGCTGACTATCGCACCAACACCGCCAATAATCAGCAATACACCCAGTACTGTACTGACGGCAATACCGGAGATCATCGGGTTGATAATACAAAAAAGCCCACCAGCTAACAGTAAAATGGATAAGATCACCAGAAAGGTGCGTTGTTTTTTAAACTCTTCTCCCGCAAGTTTGGCGAGTTTCTCACGATCAATATTAAGCATTTTGTACTCCAAATATTAAATAACTAACTATTTATAAGTATAGGCTTAGCTTGATATTAATGACATAAAAAATGATGCGATTTTTACTTAGTAAGAAAATGAAGTGTTGTGGTGATAAAGTTTAGATATGAACAGCATTCATCATTAAAAAGGGGAAGAACATATGTTCCTCCCACTTTTGGGTATTATTTCTCAGGTTTAAAGCGTAATAAGCGGTTGGCGTTACTGACCACGGTAATGGATGATAAGGCCATTGCTGCACCTGCAACAACAGGGTTAAGTAAAGTCCCCGTAATTGGGTATAAAATACCCGCCGCGATTGGAATGCCTAATGTGTTATAAACAAAGGCACCAAATAGGTTTTGCTTCATGTTACGCAGTGTTCCTTTTGAAATAGACACTGCATCGGCAACGCCATGTAAGCTTTGGCGCATTAAGGTAATGGATGCGGTCTCAATCGCGATATCACTACCGCCACCCATCGCAATACCAACGTCAGCTCGGGCTAGAGCAGGGGCATCATTGATACCATCACCGACCATCGCCACTTTGTGGCCTTTGGCTTGTAAGGCTTCAATTGCAGCGGATTTTCCGTCTGGCATGACGCCTGCAATCACTTCATCAATACCCGCTTCTTTGGCTATCGCATTGGCGGTTACTGGGTTGTCTCCGGTTAACATGACTAAACGGAAACCTTGTTTATGTAAACGCGCCAGCGCACTTATGCTGTCTTCACGTAATGGGTCACGGATAGATAATAGCGCAGCAACTTTTCCATCAATAGCTAGCAATACAGGGGTTACGCCTTGAGTCGCTTGTTGGTGTAGCGTTTCTTCCACGTCACGGGTTTCAACATTATTTTGCGCTAACAGTTTTTGGTTACCTAACAAAATAGTTTGGCCGTTAATTATTGCACTAATACCTAACCCAGCTAAGGTTCTAAACTGTTCATTAGCCGGCAGCGTTAAACCTTTTGCGCGATTTAAAACAGCGCGAGCTAGTGGGTGATTAGAGCCATTTTCTAATGAAGCGGCATACTGTAAGGCGGTGTCTTGTTCAAACCCATTAAACACATGGATATCTGTAACTTGAGGCATTCCTTCAGTCAATGTACCTGTTTTATCAAACACAATAGTATCTAATTCACTGGCTTGCTGTAATGCATCCGCATCGCGTACTAACACGCCAAACTCAGCTGCTCGGCCCACGCCAGAAATAATCGACATTGGTGTTGCAAGGCCTAGCGCACAAGGACACGCAATAATTAATACGGTTGTTGTGATAACGAGTGCGTAAGTAATCTGTGGTGCAGGCCCAACAAAGTACCAAATAGCACCTGAAATTAAGGCAATACCCACAACAATGGGGACAAACACGGCTGAAATTCGGTCAGCAAGTTGGCCAATTTGTGGTTTACTACTTTGTGCTTGGCGAACAAGGTGGATAATTCGTGCTAAAGTCGTTTGGCTACCGACAGCAGCGGCACGAAATAGTACGGTACCATCTTGTACCACGGTTCCGGCATGGACTTGATCCCCTTTACTCTTTTGCTGTGGGATCGGCTCACCGGTTAGCATGGCTTCGTCTAGCCAGACCTCGCCTTCGATAATTTCACCATCAACAGGCACACGATCACCGGTTGCTAAGCGTAAAACCATCCCTTTTTTGACTTGTTCCAGTGGCATATCCACTTCGCCTTGCTCTGTGACAACGCGTGCTGTTGGTGGTGTCAAATCTAGCAAACGTTCAAGAGCTTTTGATGAGCGCTGGCGAGCGCGTTGCTCTAAGGCGTGACCTAGGTTGATAAGACCGATGATCATGGCACTGGCTTCATAATAAAGGTGTCTGGCTTGATCAGGGAACCATTCAGGCCAAATATTCACCACAATAGAATAGAGCCAAGCTGCTCCTGTTCCTAACGCAACTAAGGTATCCATAGTGGCGCTGCCATTTTTCAGGCTTTGCCATGCATTGCGATAAAAGTGCCCACCTGCAAATACCATGACTGCAAGGGTTAATACACCAATGGTGAGCCAAATGGTATGGTTTTGCTCAGTCAGCACCATGTTATCGCCCATCATCCCCCACACCATCACAGGGATACCAAGGGCAAGTGCTAATGCTGATTGCCAACGGAAGCGATGCATATTAGCTTGAGCAACTTCTTGTTGGCGCTCACGACGCTTGGCTTCATCTTGAATGATCTCTGCGCCATAACCTGCTTTGACAACAGCATCGATTAAATCATTAGGTTCAGCGGTTCCGGTGACTAAAGCGCTACGCTCAGCTAAGTTGACTCGTGCATTTTCAACACCGGGTACGCTATTTAAGGCTTTTTGAACTTTATTGACACAACTGGCACAGGTCATGCCATCAAGCAGTAACTGTACACTGTCATCCATTGGGCTAATTTCAGGTTGTTCACCTAAATCAGACTCTTGTGCCGGGATCTCACAGATTGCCGCTGAATCAGCTTCCGGCTGTTCAGTTGTGGTACTCAGCGGCTCAGTTTTTGGGTGAGATCCCTCCTCTGTAGCTTGGTAGCCAGCGGCTTGAACTGCCGCAATTAAGGCTTCTGCGGATGCGGTACCATGGACAACAGCGGTTTGGGTATCGACAGTTGCGCTATCAACGCCGTCAACGGCTTCTAGCGCTTGCTGCGTTTTAGCGGCACATTTCATGCAACTTAGACCCGAAAGGGCTAAAGTGATCGCCTTAGTTTGGGCAATTTCTGCGTTATAGCCCGCTTGTTGAACGGCAGCGATTAACGCTTGTGCATCAGCTGAACCGTACACTTTGGCGCTGGAGGTATCGACAACAGCGGCAGCGACACCGTCAACCTCTTCGAGAGCTTTTTGTGTTTTACCTGCACATTTCATACAATTGAGGCCGGAAAGCTGTAACTCGGTATCTGGAGTGTTAGCCACTTCAGCTTCATAACCTGCATCAACGATGGTTTTAATTAAGTCAGCGACATTGGCATCACTTTCCATCACGGCATAATCGATAGTGACTTTTAAGTTAGCGACATCGCCACGCCCTTCGAGCGCTTTAGTGACTGAACCGACACAATGCATGCAGCTTAGTCCCTGTAATTTTAAAATAATCATGTTACTCATTTTGCAGTCTCTAAAACCCGTTTGATGTATTGGGTCTATAACTTTATCTACAATTAGGTCTATAATTCGACAATGAACAAAGGTTACACCTTCCAGCAAGGTTAAGGTCAAGAGGAATTATGAATATTAGTGAAATTGCCAAAAAAACTGGCCTAACTGCAAAAGCTATTCGTTTTTATGAAGACAAAGGGCTAATTACCCCCCCTGAAAGAGGGGAAAATAGCTACCGTTATTATCAAGAACGTCATTTAAACGAACTTGTATTGCTCAAACAGGCAAAAGATGTGGGTTTTACCTTGGATGAATGTGGCGAACTATTAGGTTTGTTTCGTAATCCAACTAGACATAGCGCAGATGTAAAAACGACAACGATAGCCAAGATAAATGAAATAGAGCAGACAATCGTTAAATTGTCTGCCATTCGAGATACATTACAAGAGCTTGTGGACGTGTGCCCTGGGGATGATGGTGCAGATTGCCCGATTATTGACCACTTGGCGCGTGGGTGTTGTCACCATGCGAAGGCTTAACCTGCAAGGTGATGCCGTCTACTGCGATGACGACGACTTCGGTGTTGGAACTTAATGGCGTGTCGCTATAGACACGCCAACTGCCATCAGCAAGGCGTACACGGCTAAAACCTTCTTCAGTATCTGACAACAAACGGCCTTTAACACCGATGAGTTGATGGCTAATTTGGTTGACGTTATCAGCCTTGTTTTTTTGCCTATTACTCAACCATTTTCGCCATAAAACAGCGGAGACCACGGTAAAAATAGCAAACAAGACCCCTTGCCACTCCCAACCGATGAATGGTAGAGCCCAAACGATAACCCCAACAAGTACCGCCGCAATACCCGACCATAAAAGGTAGCCTGCGGTTCCAAGAAGTTCACCAATCAGTAATAGCCCACCAAGACACAGCCAAAACCATGCGGGTTGAGCACTGATAAGCTCTATCATTCTTTTACCTGCTTTTTCATGGCACTGGTTTTCTTGCTTTCGCCGATTAGCTCAGTGATCCCACCAATTGCGCCCATTAAATTACTGGCTTCTAATGGCATCATGATGACTTTGCTGTTTTCGGCAGAACCAATACTGGTCAGTGCATCGGTGTATTTTTGCGCCACAAAGTAGTTAATTGCTTGCATATCCCCAGCGGCGATCGCTTCAGATACCATTTGTGTCGCTTTTGCTTCCGCTTCCGCGGCTCTTTCACGCGCTTCGGCTTGTAAAAATGCCGACTGACGTTCCCCTTCGGCTTTGAGAATTTGTGACTGTTTTTCACCTTCAGCTTTCAAAATTGCCGCTTGGCGGATCCCTTCGGCTTCAAGAATATCGGCACGTTTAGTACGTTCAGCCTTCATCTGAGCATTCATCGCACTAATCAATTCTTTTGGTGGTTTCACGTCACGAATTTCGATACGGGTAATTTTGACACCCCAAGGGTTGGTTGCTTCATCCACCACGTGCAACAAACGGCTATTAATGGAATCACGTTGTGACAACATTTCGTCCAGTTCCATGGAACCTAATACGGTACGAATATTGGTCATCGTCAAATTCAGGACTGAAAGCTCAAGGTTGCTAACCTCATAGGCTGCACGTACTGGGTCAACGACTTGGATAAAGCAGACAGCATCAATCGTGACGTTGGCATTATCGCGAGAAATAACTTCTTGAGATGGGATATCAAGGACTTGTTCCATCATATTGATGCGACGGCCAATTTTGTCCATAAATGGGACAATAATATGTAAGCCGGGTTGCAACGTACGGGTATAGCGACCGAAGCGCTCAACCGTCCATTGGAAGCCTTGAGGTACTGTTTTAACACAGGTAAAAACAATAACGACAGCGACAAAAATGATAATCGGTATTGCACCAAAGGCGAACAAGTCCATATTTAACCCTTAATTAGTAAAGTAGTGAATATACTTGGCGACGGTATTTACTGGCAATGGCGTCACCAGTACCCATTGCAGACATAATATCCATCATGGTTTTTCTTACTGCGCCGTCACCTGCACCCAAGTCGGTACGTAAAAAACCGAATAACATTTCCAGCGCTTCTTCGTTGCGGTTCACTTCATGCAGTTTTAGGGCTAATTGAACCGCTAACGTTGTATTTTGCGGATCTTGATTGAATTCATCTTGCAATTGTTGAATTTCAGGGGTGTCCGCAGCTTGCTTTAATAATTCAATTTGTGCGATTAAACCTTGGTAGCGACTGTCTTTATCCTGTAATGGGACAGCTTCTAAAGTAGCTTGTGCGTCATCAACGAGATTTAAACCAATTTGGGTTTCTGCCAATAATAATGTGATATCGCTATTTTTGGGGTTCAGCTGATGCGCTTCTTTTAGCAGTGGCAGTGCTTCTTGTATTTTACCTTCTGCTATTAATTCAGCGGCTTGTGCTGCTTTCATTTCTTCTGGGCTTGGCAGCACACGAGCTAAAATTTCCAATACCACTTCTTCTGGTTGTGGCCCTTCAAAGCCATCAACAGGGCGACCATTTTGCAACACATACACAGTAGGGATCGCTTTTAAGCCAAACTGGCTTGCGATCATTTGTTCTTCATCACAATTAACTTTAGCTAAAATAAATGACCCTGCGTAGTCGTTGGCAATTTTTTCCAACATGGTACCGAAATCTTGGCAATGAGGGCTACGCGGTGACCAAAAGTAAAACATGACAGGTAAGTTCATTGATTGTTCAATGACTTGGTGTAGGTTCGTTTCGTTAATATCAATTATCTGAGCGTTAGCAAACATAAGAAGTCTCTTTTGAATTTGTTATCAATAGAATTTGTGAGCAATAGTAATAAAGTGGGGCTGATTTTGCTTTTTTCAAGCTTTTTTCCCCTGATTTGCCAGTATTTTATCCATTATTTTGTCAGGTAGAATACGTTTTAAGATACGCACAGCGACGGTTAATAACGTGACAGAATAGCGTACTTTTGGGCGGGGGCTTTCTAACGCATGGATCAGTTTTTCTACCACATGTTCTGGTGTTAAGGTGAAACGTGAAGCAATACCTGGGTTTTTAACGGGTTTATCTTTTTGTGTTTGTTCAACATTTTGAGTAAAAGCCGTATGGATCGGGCCCGGTTCAATTAAACTCACTTTCACCCCTGTTCCTACCAATTCTAAGCGTAGCGCATCGGACCATGCTTCCAGCGCGTATTTGCTGGCAGCATAAGCGCCACGACCGGGGGTTGAAATTACCCCCATCACTGAACTAGTTTGGATAATTCGCCCTTCATGGTGCGCTAGCATTGCAGGTAATAGCAAAAAGGTTAACTGGTGAACACCAAAAAAGTTAGTGGAAAATTGTGCTTCAAGTTGTTCACGGCTGACGCTATTTAACGGGCCATACACCCCAAAACCGGCGTTATTGAATAAACCGAAAAGGCGATGATTACAGAGTGTTAGCACCGTTTTAGCCGCGGTTTCTATGCTATTCTTATCATCGAGGTCAAGGGATACCGTGTCATAACCTAGCTCTTTTAGGCGCAAAATATCGCTTTCTTTACGGCAAGCAACAATCACATGGTAGCCACGCTGCCGAAGTGTCTGTGCAGCACAAAAGCCAATACCGCTTGATGCACCTGTGACTAGGACTGATTTTTTGTTTCGTGCCGATGTTTGCATAACTTTACCTTGGTTTCATGCAGCTGAATCTATTTCGGGTATAAAAGAGCGTTTTAATACCCTTGTTTAACGTCTGTTTTATTTACTAGACGGTAAAATGTGTTCGAAAAGCTGTTTTTCCATAAAATCAGCAATGGATGGCTGGGCTTCAACGGTAGGGTGAATACCATCTTGTTGTATCCATTCAGGCTTAGTTATCACGGTTTCCATATAAAACGGGAGTAATGGAATTTGATTACTTTGCGCCAATTTCGGATAGACTTTTTCGAAACTTGTCGTATAACGTTTGCCATAGTTAGGTGGAATGCGAATTTGCATTAAGAGCGGTTTCGCACCCGATTGCACGATTTGATCGATAATTTGCTGTAAATTATCTTCGAGTTGCTCTACAGGGAGACCTTGTAAGCCATCATTTGCACCTAATTCGATCAATACCCAGTTAGGTTTGTTTTGTTCGAGTAAAACGGAAAGGCGTTCTAACCCCTGTGCAGAGGTATTTCCACTAATACTACCGTTAACAATAGCAACGGGTGGGGAAAGTTTCTGCCAACGTTCGGCAAGCAAGGAGGCCCAAGCCTGCTCAGCCGGTAAACGGTAGCCTGCACTTAGGCTATCACCTAAGATTAATAGCTTAGTTGACGCAAGTGCGTGCCCACTTGCAGTCAGTAACAGGAGAAATACCAATATATGTCGGCGAATAATATTCTTGAAGTTCATCATCTCATTAAACGTGTTGGTCAAGGTGAACATGAACTGACTATATTGCAAGGTGTTGAGCTAATTGTCGAGTCCGGGCAAACAATTGCTTTAATTGGGGAGTCAGGTTCGGGGAAATCAACCTTGTTAGGGATTATTGCGGGGTTGGATGACGGCTCAAGCGGAACGGTTAATTTATTAGGCCAAGACCTTACTAAAATGGACGAAGAACAACGGGCACGTTTACGGGCACAAAGTGTCGGTTTTGTGTTCCAATCCTTTATGTTGATCCCAACCTTAAATGCTATTGAAAATGTGCAACTTCCTTCTTTGTTACGTGGTGAATCTGAGTCTGAAAGCTACCAACACGCGGCAAGTTTATTGACGGATTTAGGCTTAAAAGATCGCCTAAAACATATGCCACCACAGTTGTCAGGGGGTGAGCAGCAGCGTGTTGCACTTGCTCGTGCCTTTAATGGCCGCCCACAGATTTTATTTGCCGATGAACCAACGGGGAATCTCGATCGCCACACCGGGGATAAAATTGCAGATTTACTGTTTGATATGAACAAAGAGCATGGAACAACCTTGATTTTAGTTACCCACGATAACGAGCTGGCTGCACGCTGCCAACGCCGCTTGCGCTTGGTCGATGGGCAGTTGAGGGAAGAAGTATGATTTGGCGTTGGTTTTGGCGTGAATGGAAAACACCCTCGTTATTGATTGTTTGGCTTGCGCTTACCCTTGCGGTTGCTTGTGTACTGGCTTTAGGGCGAATTAGCGATCGCATTGAAAATAGCATGAGCTACCAAAGCCGTGAGCTATTAGCGGGTGACTTAGTTTTACGATCTTCTCACCCAAGCGACCCTGCATGGTTACAAGAGGCCCAAAAAGAGGGGTTAACGCTAAGCCAGCAAATATCATTTTCTACCATGGCTTATGCGACGGAAGATGAAGACGCTCGGCCACAACTGGTGTTAGTGAAAGCAGCGGATAAGGCATATCCATTATATGGCGAGCTCATCACAGAACCGGCTGGGGTAACCCCGACAAAAGGGGAGATATTAGTCGCACCACGGTTATTAGAATTATTGAACCTCAATGTAGGGGATAACATTGATATCGGAGATGCGACGCTAAAAGTTTCGGGTAAACTAATTCAAGAGCCTGACAGCGGTTTTAACCCATTCCAGATTGCGCCAAGAGTATTGATAGCAATTGAAGATGCACCATTAACAGGGGCAATTCAATTAGGCAGCCGGTTAACTTATCGCGACATGTTTGCCGGCGATCGCCAGCTTATTGATGTATTTCAACAAAAATATGACCAAGACCTACGAAATGATCAGCGTTGGTTTACGTTAAGCGAAAATAACGGTGCAGTGGGGAAAACCTTCCAACGTGCCCAACAGTTTTTATTGTTGTCAGTTTTATTAACCCTGCTGCTAGCCATTGCTGCGGTTGTGGTTTCAATGACGCATTACTGCCGTAGCCGCCATCAATTAATTGCAGTATTAAAAACCTTAGGGGCAGGGCGTAGCGCATTACGTCAGTGGATTATTGGGCAGTGGTTAGTGATTTTAATTGCTGCGGCTTTACTCGGCTCATTATTAGGTTTGGCTTTTGAAGGCATTTTAATGCAAATCTTAGGGGCTATGTTGCCGAAGGAATTGCCGCCTGCAAGTTTAATGCCTTGGGTTTGGGCGATCGGTACATTATTTATTATTGCGATAATTGTTGGCAGCCGCCCCTATTACCAACTGATGGCAACACAGCCTTCAAGGGTATTACGTGAAGATGCCAAATCACCTGTTTGGCCGCTATATTATTATCTGCCAATTGTTATTTTAATTGTGGTTGGCGGCTTATTTGTGTTTGCTGGCGTTAACCCTCTGTTGTGGTCAATTTTGGCCGGTATTGTCGTGGTTGCCATTCTACTTGCGCTGATTGGTTGGGTTGGCTTATGGGGGCTGCGTCATATTAAGTTTCGCCAATTAAGTTTGCGTTTATCCGTTAGTCGCCTATTGCGCCAGCCGTTACAAACCATCACACAAATGAGTGCATTTTCGCTGTCATTTATGTTGTTGGCGCTGCTAATTTTAGTGCGTGGTGATTTGCTTGACCGTTGGCAGCAACAGTTACCCGCAGATAGCCCGAACTATTTTTTGATCAATATGAACCAGTCACAGCTTGAGCCTGTCACCAAGCTATTGGCTGAGTTTGACGTGAAACCCACCGAGTTCAACCCTGTGGTGTTAGCGCGCTTAACCGATATTAATGACCAGTCAGCAATTGAATGGGCCGATCAACGTGATCCAAATAATAATACGGTGCGACGTGAATTGAGCCTAACTTGGCAATCTGATTTAGCGCCAGCTAATGTGGTTGATAAAGGAACTTGGCCACCAAAAGCAGGTGAAGTCTCGATTGAACAAACGGTCGTTAAAGAGCTTGGGTTGAAATTAGGTGATAAACTCACATTTAACGCAGGGGCCCAGGTCTTTAGTGCAACAGTTAGTAGTATTCGTACGGTTGATTGGGAAAGCCTACGACCAAACTTCTATTTTATTTTCTCTGAAGAAAGCCTTTCTCAGATGCCGGCCACTTGGTTGAGCAGCTTCCACTATGAAGGTGATGGGCAGCTATTAACGCAACTTAGCCGCCATTACCCAACCATTAATGTGCTCGACACCGGTGCAATTATCACCCAAATCCAGCAAATTCTTCAGCAAGTGAGCCAAGCCCTTGAAGTGATGGTGGTTCTGGTTATTTTCTGTGGGCTGTTGCTATTATTGGCTCAAATTCAAGTCGGTATGAGCCAACGGGAACGTGAATTAGTGGTGTACCGAACTCTGGGAGCCAGTAAAAAATTGATGCGTCGAACCCTGTGGAGCGAGTTTGCATTGCTTGGCTTAATGGCAGGGCTTGCCGCGGCATTTGGGGCAGAAATTGCTTTATGGTTGTTGCAAAGTAAAGTGTTTGATTTCCCTTGGCAACCTGAGTGGCGTATGTGGGTGCTATTACCCTTAAGCGCGGCTTTCTTACTGTCCATTTGTGGTGGTTGGTTGGGGTTACGTTTATTAGGGACGGGGAGTCAGCACCGTCGTTTGAATGGTTAAATACTCGTCATACTTCAAGTTGCAGCGTTGTTGATTACGTTCAGCTAGCTGCAACTCGAATTATTTAGAATATAGTGGTGTTAGGGAAATATCTTAATGCCACTATTTATTGAACATTATAAAAACAACTTGTTTTTCAGTAAAATAACTGTCTCTAATCCTTCATAAAAGCTTCATTCATCGACGTTATGATTCCGCCATCAATTATTGATAGCCTTATAATGGAAACATAACAATGCAGAATAACCATTCGATTAAACGTAAGCTGGGCTCGTTATCTTTATTGGCTAGTTTAATTTCATTTAGCATCACAGGGTTTGCACAACAAGAAGTGACCGCAACGTTAGCGGGGCACTCCATTCTTCCAGTTAATTCAACGGTTTCTTCCCCCGAAAATGCACCTTCAGACATGCAAGTGAGTGGTAAATTTACCACTGGCGCTCGTGTTGATAGTTTAGGGAAAGTGGAAGGTAAATCTGCAGATCGCCCAACAGGAATGCATATTCCAATTAAAGGCCAGCCACGCCAAGGGCACTCGGGTATCAAACGCATGGCGGACGGGACTTATTGGGTTTTAACCGACAATGGATTCGGCAATAAAGTAAATTCCCCTGATTCTATGTTGTATGCCACTCAATATGATATTGATTTTCAATCAGGTAATACAACGCCATTAAAAACGGTTTTCTTCCATGATCCCGATAAAATTATTCCTTTTCATATTACGAATGAGAGCACAAAAGAACGCTATTTAACAGGAAGTGATTTTGACCCTGAAAGCTTTCAATTTGCAGGTGGTGCTCTATGGGTTGGCGATGAGTTTGGCCCTTACCTAATCAAAATGGATTTGGATGGCAAGGTATTAGCCTTGTTTGAAACACAAGTAGATGGAAAGAAAGTTGTTTCTCCTGATCACTACCAAATCACAACACCGGGTAAACCTGCTGATAAAGTGAATTTCCAAGTCAACCGTTCGAAAGGTTTTGAAGGTATGGCGTCATCACCAGACGGTTCTAAGCTCTACCCAATGCTAGAAGGTGCGATTTGGCTTGATGACAAGCAAGATTATGAAAATGTTGATGGTAAACGCGCAGCACGTATTCTTGAGTTTGATGTGAAAAAGCAAGATTGGACGGGTAGAAGCTGGTTGTATGTCTTTGAAGACAATCAAAATGCCATTGGTGATTTCAATCTTATTGATGATACCCACGGCCTAATCATTGAGCGTGATAATGGTGAAGGTACAGCAGATAAAGCCTGCACGGCGGGAAACAGTAATACTGAAAATTGCTTTAGTCATTTAGCTAAATTCAAGCGTGTATATCGTATTGAATTTTCAGATAACAACGTAGGGAAAGCCGTAGATAAGCAAGCTTATATTGATTTAATGAATATCAAAGACCCAAGTAATATGGCAAGAAAACCATTAAATGATGGCGTGTTTACCTTCCCATTCTTCACCATTGAAAACGTTGATGTGGTTGATAGCGAACACATTATTGTTGGTAATGACAATAACTTTCCGTTTTCATCTAGCCGTGAACCAAATAAAGCGGATGATAATGAATTTATCTTATTAAAAGTCCCCGAGCTGTTAAAACCCTAATTAATTTTGCGCCTCTGTTTGATTTTTCGGAGGCGCAAATAAACGCTATGTTTTGATCCAATATCTGGTCTTAAGCTTATTTTCCCTTTGGTTTCAATTTTTCCCGAGCTAATCACTCGGGATTTTTTATTTGTGATTGAGGGCAGGGGGTTTCATCATCAAAGTAAGCAATAAAATGATGATAACAGGCGCGGCAATAACCAAAAATGCAGGGGTGAAACTGCCTGTTAAGTCTTTGATACCACCGGCAATGAAAGGCGCTAAACAGGCAACGGTTGAGATTAAATTCACCACAGAGAATAGCTCTAGGTATGGGCCTCGACCAAAATAATTTGACAGTAAAACACTGGATGCCAAAAAGGTCATGCCATAACCAATACCAACGCATAACACAAACAAAATTAACCATAGCCATGACGTGGCAATACTGAGGAAAATAACACCTAACACCATGATAATTAGGCTACCGATTAATAGTTTCTTCGGTTCTAACCATTCACCAGCGGCTCCACCAATAAATCTTGAGAATGCATTCACAAATGCCATTGTGCTTAATAATGAAACCGCCACGGTCATGCCAAATCCACGCTCTTCAATATGGGCAACAGCAAAACTGTTAACGGTAATGCCACACCATAAAAACGAGGTATAAGTCGCAGCAATCAAGTAGAACTGCCATGTACGTAGCGCTCTGCCGACTGTCCATACTTCAGCAGTGCGATAAATAGGCTTGCTTGCGTCACTAACTTGTTTCTGCATCACCTTTTTTGCGTGCTCTTGCTCTTTTTTACCTTCACGTAGCATGAAAATCGTGATTAACGTGACGATGCTAAGATAAACAGCACATAGAACCCAATGCATGCGCCATGAGCCTAATTGGTTTGATGCGTAAAAGTAAATCCAAGGGCCTGCAACACCCCCCAAGCCCCCGATGGTGAAATATAACCCAAAGGCAAGGGATTGTTTTTCAAATAGCCGCGAAAGTACGTAAGTCCCCGGGACGGTGGCGAGTAAGGTGAAACCAACACCAATTAATGCGGTACCTAAAAAATAGGTGCTAATGGCTTGGGTGGAGTAAAGACTATAAAAGCCCGCAACAAAGACACTGGTACCTAGCAATAAAGTAGCCCGTACACCGACTTTACGGATCAATAAAGAAGGGAGGAAACTCGCAAGTCCACAAGTTAAGCCCAGTAGCGTAAAGCCAAACCCAGCTTCGCTCCAGCTCCATTTGAGCTCACTTATCATTTCAGGCAAGACCACGCCAAGAGAGGTAAAGGTTGTCGCGGTGGCTAAAAAATAAACAAGTCCTAACAGAACAAGAATGCACCACTGATAAAACGGACTAAAAGTCTGCGAGGACATATTGACTCCAGTAATGCCGCACACCTTAAATCAGGATATTTGTTTTCTGGATGACGGCGAAAATAGCATAATGCCCGAAAATAGTTTCGGGCATCGAATAGGGCTATTTTCCCTATTTATTGATGAGAGTACCAGTCTAATTTTGCATTTGCCCACTCAATGCCACTTTTGTACTCATTTGGCAAAAGTGAAGCCAATGCGTTAAGTGTTGCAGATAACTGGTTGTGGTCACTATGAGAAAGGTTTAAATGGCCAACTTTACGAGCAGGGCGCACCTCTTTCTCATACCAGTGAAGGTGAACGAGGGGTAAGCTCAGCCAGTCTATATTTACATCAGTACCGATTAAATTGACCATAACAGCAGGGCTATACACTTCAGGTGACGGCATTGGTAGGTCTAATATGGCACGTAAATGCAGCTCAAATTGGCTAATGGATGCGCCATTTTGTGTCCAGTGGCCGCTATTGTGTACTCGAGGCGCAATCTCGTTAATCAGTAGGTTATCACCCACGACAAAACATTCCATTGCCATTACACCGATATAGCCTAACTCATCCATGACAGCGCTAAGCATGGCTTGAGCTTGTTCCTGCTGCGGGTTAGTCGACTTAGGGAAAGCTACGCTTGTACGTAAAATGCCTTCTTGGTGCAAATTATGGGTTATCGGGTAAAAAACGGATTTTCCCGCTGCGTTTCGGGCACCAATGACAGAGACTTCGGCGTCAAAGGGAATACCTTGCTCAACGATACATTCACCGTAAATTTCAGCGGGTAAGTCTTTTTCATCACCAGGGCGAACACGCCATTGACCACGCCCGTCATAGCCGCCAGTTCTGCGTTTTACAATGAGAAAATCACCGAGTTTGGCAAATAATTCAGGCCATTGTTCGGGGGTTTCTAATAGAGCCCAAGGTGCAGTGGAAAGTTGCAAACTATCAAATAAGCTTTTTTGTGGAAACCTATCCGCTAAACGTGGAAAAATATCACGGTTAATAAAGGCATTATGGCGAGCTAATTCTTTGGTTAGCGGGGTTTCCGGCCAGCGTTCAATTTCCGCGGTGATGACGCTTTGTTGATAAGGAACCGCTTCGGGCTCTGCATCAAGACCAACAGGAAAAACGGCAATGCCTAATGGCTCGCCAGCTTGGCGTAGCATACGGCCTAATTGGCCATTACCAAGCACGCAAACGGGTTTCATTAGGCGTTCCTCGGGTCTGGGTTGTTTAACACATCATTGGTTTGTGCTTCTCGCCATGCAATGAGGCGATTGAAAATAGCAGTATCACTTATCGCTAATACTTGCGCGGCTAACAGCGCTGCGTTTGCTGAGCCTGCTTTACCGATGGCTAGCGTACCAACAGGAATGCCTTTAGGCATTTGCACGATAGAATATAAGCTATCAACACCACTCAATGCAGTGCTTTGTACCGGAACACCAAAAACAGGGACTAATGTTTTAGCGGCAATCATTCCTGGTAGATGTGCGGCACCACCCGCGCCCGCGATAATCACATCAAATCCGTTCTCTTTGGCGGTTTCAGCAAAAGAAAATAGTTTATCTGGTGTTCGGTGCGCAGAGACGATTTCGACATGAAAAGGGATTTGGAGTTCTGTTAATACATCAGCTGCGTGCTGCATGGTCGTCCAATCACTTTTCGAACCCATAACAATGGCGATTTTTGCCGCAGATTGAGCAGGAACTTGGGCAGTCATTTGGTGCTTTCCTGTATTGAAAAAAAACATCACCCTGAGGTGGGAAATTGAATTGTCTTGATCATATCATGGTAAAGCAGCAAGGAAAACGTTTGCGTGATTAATAAATAAGCAAACAGTTGTGGGAGATATTGAAAATGGTTAGTCAGGCAAAATTACTCAAAGGGAAAGAAAGTTAGTTCAATGCCTTGCTCGTTAATCACAAAGGCTGAACCTTCGTGGTGCCACGCACCTAATACACCTCGATAATGCAATTTACCACCAATATTTATCTCATGAATGGCAGGCCGGTGAGTATGACCATGGATCATCCATTGCGCTTGGTGCCTTTGTAATGCATCAATAACGGCTTGTGAATTGACGTCCATAATCGACTCGGCTTTCATGCTGCTTGCATATTGGCTATTTTGCCGCATTTTTTGTGCGATACGGCGACGTATGAAGAGCGGGAGTAGTAAAAACACTCGTTGGATCCAAGGCGTGTGAACTTTTTTACGGTAATTTTGATAGGCGGCATCATCTGTGCATAAAGTATCACCATGCAGAATTAAAATGCGCTTATCATAAAGTTCGAGCAATGTTTCTTGTGGGAGTATGGTCATGCCACACTGTTTCGCATAGCGTTTACCAATTAAAAAATCTCGATTTCCATGAATGAAATAGCAGGGAATGCCGCGTTCTGTGAGCTGTTTCAATTCATTGGCAACTAGCTGATGCAGCGGATTGGCATCATCATCGCCCACCCAATAATTAAAAAAATCACCGAGAATATATAGGCTTTCGGCATGGATGGCTTGCTGTTGAATAAAATTAATAAAACCGGCGGTGATCGCCGGTTCATCTTCACTCAAATGCAAATCTGCAATGATGTAAGTGGACATGCGTTCAGGTTTACTCGCTGACCGTCACTTTTTCAATGATGACGTCTTCGCGTGGAACGTCTTGGTGGAAGCCGCTACGACCTGTTGAGACACCTTTGATTTTGTCAACAACGTCCATACCTTCAACCACTTCAGCAAACACGCAGTAACCCCAGCCATCAGGGCGTTCTGAACGGAAGTTTAAGAAGTCGTTGTCAGCAACGTTGATGAAAAATTGTGCTGTTGCAGAATGCGGGTCGTTAGTACGAGCCATCGCTAAAGTACCACGGGTATTTTTTAGACCGTTGTTAGCTTCATTTTTGATAGGTGCTTTAGTGTTTTTTTGTTCCATGCCTGGCTCAAAACCACCGCCTTGGATCATGAAGCCATTAATAACACGATGGAAAATGGTATTATTGTAAAAACCTTCACGGCAGTAAGTTAAAAAATTTCCGACAGTAACGGGGGCTTTATCGTCAAACGTTTTGATAACAATGTCACCGTGATTGGTATGAAATGTAACCATAATAGCTATCCTGAATAATTGTTTTTTGTGCGCTAACTTGCGAAAGCGTTGAGATCAGCACGTTTATATCACAGATAAAACCTGACTTGAAGCGGAAGGAAGCTTAGTCGGCCGTTTATAGCATAATAGATGTGTATTAAACCTAATCAATAAACTGAAAAGGAAGCGGGGTAAACCCTTGCATTCTTAAGGTGATCGGGGTTCAATAACATGATATTTTATCGGTAGAAATCGATAATCATTTTTCAAATAAATGGAAAAGTTCAGATGCTACAAATTTTTAATACACAAAGTCGTCAAAAAGAAGAGTTTAAGCCCATCCAAGCAGGGAAGATTGGGATGTATGTGTGTGGCATCACTATCTACGACTTGTGTCATATCGGCCATGGCCGTACATTTGTGGCGTTTGATGCAATTAGCCGCTATTTACGTTATTTGGGTTATGACTTAAATTATGTACGCAACGTCACCGATATTGACGATAAAATCATTAAACGTGCGGCAGAAAATAATGAAAGTGTCGAAGAGCTAACAACGCGTATGTTGGCTGAAATGCATAAAGATTTCGATGCGTTAAATATTTTACGTCCTGATAGCGAACCACGCGCAACACGTCATATTGGTGAAATTATTGAATTAACCCAAAGCTTGATAGAGCGTGGTCATGCCTATGTTGCTGCGAATGGCGATGTGATGTTTGAAGTCAAAACCGATCCAAATTATGGACTGTTATCGCGTCAAGATTTAGAACAGCTGCAAGCAGGTGCTCGCGTCGAAGTTGCTGATGTAAAACGTAATCCAATGGACTTCGTCTTGTGGAAAATGTCTAAAGAAGGCGAACCAAGCTGGAGATCCCCATGGGGCTTAGGCCGTCCAGGTTGGCACATTGAATGTTCGGCCATGAACAGCAAAACGTTAGGCAACCATTTTGATATTCACGGTGGCGGCTCTGATTTAATGTTTCCTCACCATGAAAATGAAATTGCGCAATCTACCTGTGCCCATGATGGCCCATATGTGAACTACTGGATGCACTCCGGTATGGTCATGGTAGACAGAGAGAAAATGTCTAAATCTCTCAATAACTTCTTTACTATCCGTGATGTGCTTGAGTATTACGATGCAGAAACGGTGCGTTATTTTCTGTTATCAGGCCATTACCGTAGCCAACTGAATTACACAGAAGAGAACTTGAAACAGGCACGTACTGCGCTTGAGCGCATGTACACTGCGTTGCGTGGTACGGATAAGTCAGCTGTGCCTGCAGGTGGTGACGAGTTTAAAGCACGTTTCATTGAAGCGATGAATGATGACTTTAATACACCTGAAGCCTATTCGGTATTATTTGACATGGTTCGTGAAGTTAACCGCCTGAAATCAGAAGATATGTCAGCAGCAAATGGTATGGCTGCACAATTGCGTGAGTTAGCAAGCGTGCTGGGTTTATTAGAACAAGACCCTGAAGTCTTTTTAAAAGGCGGTGCACAAACTGAAGATGATGCGGAAGTGGCAAAAATTGAGGCATTAATTCAACAACGCCTAGATGCACGTAAGAATAAAGATTGGGCACAAGCGGATGCGGCTCGTGATGAACTTACTGCCATGGGGATTGTGCTTGAGGATGGGGCACAGGGGACCACTTGGCGTCGCAAATAATACGCGTCATATTTCGCGCTGTGGCGGTGTTGCCATCACTTGGCTACTTGGGTCACATACTTTTGTATGCTCCCCAAGTTATCATTTTAAGTACTGATTGATTTAAAAATAAATTTTCATATATTCAAACGGTTAGGTATTGGTATCTAACCGTTTTTATTTTGTTAGCTAAAATTGAAAGAAATAATTATTTATTTACCAAAGAATTGATGCACATAGAATATATTTTCATCAATTAAAGTTTGAGTAAGGGTAATTATGGTAATTAAGACGAGTCAAAGTTCTGTAAAATCAGGTGGGTGTACTGATGAGAATTTAATCAATAACTATATGAAAGATCATAAAGTTCCAAGTAATGCATCCAAAAATATCGCTAGATGCATAAAAGGAATAAAAAATAAAATTAGTCAGCCGATTACGAGGTTTACTCAAAAACTCCGAAACTTTTTCAAACCTTCTCAAAGGGTTGTACCACTAGAACGAACTTTTATTAGTTATATTGGTAAAGTCGATAACTCCGCCCCCAAAGTTATTCCGAATATAGACAAAAAACAATTAAAAATATAAAGATAGAAGATGCTTCATTGTCTCTTAATGCTCCTAACAGGCCTCCACTCATAAAATGTCTAACAGTAATCAGAAACCGAGAAAATTTAAGTTTAGATTCATATCAGCATAGTTATATTGAACCAATAGAAAGGCCTTCGAGTAATAATATTATCTTTTTCTCATTGGATAAAAAGCCCCCCAATTAAGGGGGGGAATAAGACTACCAACAGGGACTAGGAATGGAACTTAAAGTTGTGTGATTAAGCGATACTCGCCATTTCTTGTTGGGCTTCTTTAGGTGTCGCTTTTTTGACAATGGCATAAAGCACACCTGAAACCACCGTACCAGCCACTATCGCGAATAAATACATCAATACATGATTAATAGCTCCGGGTATTAACAGCACAAATAAACCACCGTGAGGTGCCATTAGCTGAATACCAAAATACATGGATAGCGCCCCTGTTATTGCGCCACCAATAATGCAAGTAGGGAGAACACGAATCGGGTCTTTGGCCGCAAATGGGATCGCACCTTCTGAAATAAAACATAAACCGAGAACAAAAGAGGCTTTACCCGCTTCGCGTTCAGCAGGTACAAACTTATGTCGTGCTAATAGTGTTGCAACGCCCATTGCCAGAGGTGGCACCATTCCTGCCGCCATAATTGCTGCCATTGGCGCATAGGTTTGTGAACTTAATAGACCGACACCAAAGGCATATGCGGCTTTATTGACTGGGCCTCCCATATCCGTACACATCATCGCCCCTAGAATTGCGCCTAAGATCACCGCATTAGTGGTTCCCATGGTATTTAACCAGTTAGTTAGCCAATCCATTAACCACGCTACAGGGTGGCCAATGACATAGATCATCGCTAAACCCGTGAATAAAGTGGAAATGAGCGGTACGATTAGAATTGGCTTTAACGCTTCCATAGTTTGCGGCAATTTTAATCGGGTACTAATAAAGTGAGCACTATAACCGGCAAGAAAACCAGAAATGATCCCACCTAAGAACCCTGCACCTAAAGTGGTTGCAAGTACCCCGCCGACCAAACCTGGGGTTAACCCCGTTCTGTCAGCAATGGAATAGGCGATATAACCCGATAGTACAGGCACCATTAATGCAAGGGCTGTTTGTCCGCCAATTAGGCTAAGTGCCCAAGCCAGAGAGCCTTCGACATTGGATGCGTCTAAACCAAAAGCAAATGAAAGCGCAGTACATAATCCCCCAGCGACAACCATAGGGAGCATGTATGATACCCCGGTAAGTAAGTGCTTATACACTCCGCGTTTTTCTGTCGATCTACTCGTTTGGGCTGATGTTTTTCCGCTTTGTGGTGTGAATATATTTGCTTCTTCTACTGCTCTATCCATTTCTTGTGCTGTTTTCTTCAATGCGGCACTGGTGGAGGTGCGGTACATTGGCTTCCCCGAAAACTTATCCACATTGACTTCGATATCGGCAGCGACAATGACTAAATCAGCTTGTGCTATCTCTTCTGGCGTAATTTCATTTCCAACCCCGACAGAGCCCCGGGTTTCGACTTTGATATTCCAGCCTCGTTTTTTTGCTTCAGCCTCGAGTGCTTCCGCGGACATATAAGTGTGCGCAACCCCTGTTGGGCAAGCGGTAACGGCTAATACAGAGTAAGCTTTCGCATGCTGCGGCTCGGTAATTTTTTGCTCACACAGTGTCGCTTCGTTAATTGCAGATGACAGAAATTCAGCAGGTTGCCTAACAGCGACATCGGGGTGACCGAAATAGACTTTTTTATCTGAGCAATTAAAATTTTCCGGCAACTGAGTATCGAAACAAATCACAATATCTGCATCAGTAAGTTGTTCTGTGAAGGTGATATTTTGTAAGGCAGATACATTTTTTAAGGCATCGATGGCTAGCCAGCAAATAGCAGGGCCTTGCTGGTGGCTTGGAGCGATTAATATTTTCATGTTTTTCATCCTCATTGAGCCGTAAACGGTTGTAAATCAACCTTCGTCATCATATGTGCAAGTTGCGCTCGGTCTGTGATACCGACATTGGGTTGAGAGACAGCAAGTGCAGAAACCGCGGTAGCTAAGCGAAGTGTGTGCTCACTTGTTTGCCTCATCATTAGCCCGTAAATTAATCCACCTACCATTGAATCCCCTGCGCCAACGGTGCTGATAACCTCACATTCAGGTGGTTTAGCAAACCAAGCGCCCGATGAATTGACCCACATAGCGCCTTTTTCGCCTAAAGAAACCACCACATGGGCAATACCTTGTTGTCGAAGTTGATTTGCGGCATTTACGATATCTTGCTGGGTAGGGAGCGGTTTTCCGGCCCAAATTTCAAGTTCACGGTGATTAGGTTTTACTAACCAAGGAGAAGCTTTGAGCCCAGCGACAAAGGCCTCGCGGCTGCTATCAAAAATGACACACATACATTGTTCTCTAAGGCGTAACATCCATTGAGTAAAATCATTTAAATCAATGCCCTGAGGTAAACTGCCACTGACGCAAATCATATCGAACTGACCCGCCCAGCTTAATGAGTCGGTGACGAAACGCTGCCAATCCGCTTTAGTAATACTGAATCCTGAAAAGTTAAAATCGGTAACTTCACCAGTTTGCTCTGTTAGTTTGACATTGATGCGGGTGCGGCCTTCAACAACTTGAAAGCGGTTAGCAATTCCTGTTTCGCTGAAGGCTTTTTGGAAGCCATCTTGATTCTCTTTACCCAAGAAACCACCAACAGTGACATCAATCCCTAAATTTTTAAGTACTTTAGCCACATTTATGCCTTTTCCAGCGGCATGAAGGCCTGCTGTTTTGACTAAGTTCACATCCCCGCGATGAATATCAGGTAATAGCCCAACCAAATCGTAGGCAGGGTTTAACGTGATCGTTGCGACTCTTCTGCTCATGCGACTTTTTCTCCAAGTCCTGAATTGATTGCCTCACCAATGGTATTGATGGCTTCTTGTGCATCTACACCTTCTGCGTGAATGCGTAAACGATGCCCACATTTAGCCCCTAAGCTGACAATTTTCATTAAGCTTCGACCATTTACGGGAGTCGAAGTACCATCAAGATTACTGACTGTAATCGTGCTTTCGAATTGCTTAATAGCAGTGACTAACTGAGTGCTAGGCCGCGTATGTAACCCATGTGGGTTAAGAATGGTGAAGTCCTGAGTTATTCCAGATATGTTTGTATTCAATGAATCACTTTCTGTGTGTGAGTCATCAGGACGCAATAAATCAATTAGTTTGTTAACGTTATCATTTTCGAGAATGAGATTTGCTTCTTTATTTTTCAATAAATTGTTTATTTTTAGTAACAAAGTCTCTATTTGATAATTAGCGTAAGAGAGGGTAATTAGAATGCTGACGGGGTTACCTTGAAAGCTAAATGGTTTTTTTACCGTCGATATCGCAATCGCATTCTCAATGTTTCCGATTGGACTATCACTTAACCAAATACCTTGACCTAAATATGACGGGGTTTGAGTGAGAACTCGAGAAATAAAGTCGGTGCTGATAGCTTCAGCGTTTTGTAGGTTAATAATATTCTGTATTTTCAATGTATTTATATTATCAACTTGAGCACTAACCGTGACCATTGATTCATCAAATTTCACCGGTTGAGTTTGACGCTCACCCATTAGAAGTTGCTTTAAGGTTTCGGCGGTGTCAGCTTTGGCTATAGCATCAGCGGTGTGTTCATCACTGATTATGTGGGTTAATTGGCGTAGCAATTCGAGATGCTCATTTGATTGAGCGGCAATGCCAATAACAATATAAGCAGTTTGGTTATCACCCCAATCAATACCATCAGGGAATTGAAAGACAGCAAAACCCGTTTTTAATACCTGATCTCGCGTCTCTACTGTCCCGTGTGGGATAGCGATACCATTCCCTAAAAAGGTAGGCGCTTGGGTTTCCCGGTTAAGCATTCCTTGCGCATAACCGCTTTTTGCATAGCCTGCATTTTCTAATGATTTGGCAACTTGTTCTATTGCATTTTTTTTATCAGATGCAGCAGCTGCAAGGTGGATATCGCTTATTGGTAAGTTAAACATAATTTCTCCTGATTATTATTCGTAGCCGGATCAGCCAGAAGACTTGCAAGCGGATCTGATTATTTGTTAATCATGTTATCGTTAACAAGGTTAGCTGAATCGTTTAATCTTGTCTATGCGATTAACATGTGAAATACAAAAAATGAGATCTAAGTTAAATTTTATAAGGGTGTGATTTGTGTGTTTAATGACAAAGCTGAAGTGGTTGCTGAAATTATTTATTTATATAAAACAATGAATTAAATTTTCAATATGCGTAATTGTTTAGATGCTTATTACAGAAAAAGTGATCACAGAAAAAATTTGTCTAAAACCTAAAAAAGCATTTTATCGTTCTTACAATAAATATTGTTACTTTGAAGAAAAGGGGGAGGGAGGGCACTATTGGTTTTAGAAAGGAGATAGGCTGAAATATTTCAGCCTATCTAACGGTATTATTCTACAACTTTAATTTTTTCGCTGCCCATTGAAACGATTTTACCCGCGACAATTTTACAGCGTTTACGTGTTTCGACCACGCCATCAACTTCAACTAAGCCATCTGCAATCATGGCTTTTGCCATTGCACCGCTTTCCGCCCAGCCTTCAATTTTCAGCAAATCACACAATTCAACGTGTGGGTGGCCATTTAAATTGAATATATCCATGATAACTCCAAAATTACATTAAATATCGTGGTACTCTTCACATGCCTGAAGGGTGTTTTGAATTAAAGTCGCAACGGTCATTGGGCCAACACCACCAGGAACGGGGGTTATCCAAGCTGCGTTTTTCGCGGCTTCGTCAAAATCGACATCTCCGGTGACTTTTCCGCTCTCTAAACGGTTGATACCGACATCGACCACAATTGCACCTGGCTTAATCCATTCTCCAGGAATAAAATTAGGTTTCCCCACAGCGACGACCACTAAATCAGCATGGCGAACGTGGTGCTCTAAATCTTTAGTAAAGCGGTGGGTTACTGTTGTGGTGCAGCCTGCTAGCAGAAGCTCTAGGCTCATTGGACGACCAACAATGTTCGATGCACCAATAATTACAGCATTTAAACCATAGGTGTTGATACCACAACGTTCAAGCAGAGTAACAATTCCTTTTGGGGTGCATGGGCGAAGGCGTGGTGCACGTTGGCACAGTCGGCCGACATTGTATGGATGAAACCCATCCACGTCTTTGTCTGGGTGAATACGCTCAATGACTTTGACGTTATCAATACCCGCAGGTAATGGAAGTTGAACTAAAATTCCATCAATTTCAGGGTCTTGGTTTAAATCATCAATGAGCTTGAGTAATTCAGCTTCTGTCGTTGTGTCCGGTAAATCATAAGAACGCGAAATAAAACCGACTTCTTCACAAGCACGGCGTTTACTGCCGACATAGATTTGTGAAGCAGGGTTAGCACCGACTAAAATCACGGCAAGGCCGGGAGCACGTTTTCCTTGTTCTAAACGTAATTGTACTTTTTGGGCAACTTCTTGCCGAATTGTCTGCGCAATCGTTTTCCCATCAATAATTTTTGCTAACATCTGTAACTTAATCCATATATGAGACACGGTAATGACTCTATTTTGTCAGAAGTTAACGCCATTGTCAGTTCAAACTATTACATAAAATGAGCATATAGTTATTTTAGTAGCGAAAAGCCATTGACTCAGCGCTCAGCAACCGTATAATTCAACGCCATCAGCCAGATAGGCTGCCTGCATTATCAATGCGCCCTTAGCTCAGTTGGATAGAGCAACGGCCTTCTAAGCCGTAGGTCACAGGTTCGAATCCTGTAGGGCGTACCATTCTCAAGTATTTCAAAGTCTACAACAGTCTATAAAACCCTTATAAAATCAGTTATCACAAGAAATCATAGTATTCCAAGGTCTAGTCACGTCTATTGAAATCTACAACTATGTGGGGGCATAATTGGGGGCATTACCCCGTTCAATGAAAATCGGTGCCCCCAAATGAAGCTAACAGCCAGACAAGTAGATACTTCCAAGCCAAAAGAGAAAGCTTATAAACTTTCTGACGGTGGGGGCATGTATTTAGAAGTTGCTCCAAATGGCTCTAAGTATTGGCGTATGAAATATAGATATGCTGGTAAAGAGAAAAGGCTGGCTTTAGGTGTATATCCATCAATATCACTCGCACAAGCTAGGGCTAAAAGAGAAGAAGCCAAGCGCATATTAGCGTTAGGTGATGATCCATCGTTGGTAAAGAAAGCCGAAAAGCGAGAAAAAGAGTCTCAGGTCAATAATAGCTTTGAGAAAATCACGCTTGAATGGCATGACTATAAAAAGCCGAATTGGTCGCAAGGTTATGCTGATGACTTATTAGAAGCCTTCCAGAAAGATATCTTCCCTTATATTGGTAAAGCTAGCATTACAGAAATTAAGCCGCTAGATATGCTAGAGGTGCTTAGAAAATTAGAAAAGCGTGGTGTGTTAGATAAGCTAAAGAAGATAAGACAGGCATGTAACCAAGTATTCCGCTATGCAATTGTGACGGGGCGGGCGGAGTATAACCCTGCATCAGAATTAGCTGGCGCACTGTCTACACCAAAAGCAAAACACTTCCCCCATTTAAACGTTAATGAATTACCTGATTTTTTACAGGCACTATCTGTATGTAGTGGAAGTAAGATCACTCAAATTGCGACAAAGCTATTAATGATAACAGGTGTTCGTACTATTGAGCTTAGAGCCGCTGAATGGACAGAAATTGACTTTGATAAAGCTATTTGGGAAATCCCCAAAGAGCGTATGAAAATGCGTCGTCCCCATATGGTTCCACTCTCTACACAGGCGTTAGAATTATTCAGAGAAATACAAACCTTAACAGGGCGGTTTAAGTATATCTTTCATGGCAGGAATGATGCCTCTAAGCCGATGAGTGAAGCGGCAATAAATCAGGTCATAAAACGTATTGGTTATGATGGTAGAGCCACAGGCCACGGATTCAGGCACACAATGAGCACGATCCTACATGAACAAGGTTATAACACAGCATGGATTGAGACACAGCTAGCACACGTTGATAAGAACTCTATTCGTGGAACGTATAACCATGCTCAGTATATTGATGGCCGTAGAGAAATGCTTCAATGGTACGCTGATTACATGGGGGCATTAGAGAACGGGGATAATGTTGTACACGGCAACTTTAAACGTGCTTAATCCACCAGCAACCACATACATAACCAGACAATAAAAGGTCTGTTTTTTGTGCCTTAAATAGCCATAACTGGACAAATAGACAGTAATTATAGACTGTAGTAGACTTGTGTAGACTATAAAGAATAAAGCTATGCCTAGGCTGATCCCCGAAAACTAGTACACCTCTACTAGCTGGCATAGCTCCTACAGAATGAGGGCGTGAGGTGGCGTTGTGAGTGTATTAAATAGCTTTATTGCGGAAAGAAATCAGGCTATTCAATTTAAAAAGTTGTTTGACGCGATTGCAGAGCAAGAAGAACAGCCAATTGATGTTGTCGCTGCCTTTTTTTATAGAAATAGAACAGATATTTGCTCCGATGAAGAGTTGGATAATATCTCAGTTCCTGCATATCAGTGTTATACGTACTCTCGAATTTCTGGTTTCGATCCGTATCCTGATCAATGGTTTCAAGAAAGATGCTTTGATTTGATAAGAGCGATTGGCGAACAGTATCAAATTTATGATGAAGAGTTACCAGAATATGAGTTTGGCTACATGGTAACTCCGAATGAATATATTGGATTACCCGATGATTACCAAGGTTTCTTTCCTGAATTTTATTTTAAATATGATGAAATTAAATCATTTTTAAATTCTCATAATATTAAATTTCCTGAGCAGCTTGAGATTGTTGATACTAAGCCTTCAAAAAGAGAAGACTCTACAGATGGCATAGCTACAGAAGAAATAACGGTTACAACACATTCAGTGGAACTAGACAAACCCATGAGAACAAGAGAAAGAAATAACCTTCATGCGATTATTGGTGGGTTGCTGGTTACCATTATCAAAAATAGTAAAAAAAATCAGAGTTCTGTTATTTATGAACTAACTGAGCTATTCCAAGATGCTGAGCCATTTTCTAAAAGAAATTTAGAAGAAAGATTTTCTAAATCTAAAAAAGTTTTAAAAGATAAAGGATTTGAGTTCGATGAGCTAAAAGCTATCCCTGATGAGGTGAAAAATGATTGATTACGATAAAAATAGCTGTAGTTCTTTAGAAAAAGCTTATTACACTCCAGTTGAGGCCGCGTTGAGGTGGTGTAATCTGATATCTCATGAGGTGCTTATTCTCGAAAAGGTAGGAATGGATGTTTTGCCATCCGTTGGTATGTTTCCACAGTGGCCGTGCTTAAGGGTTAATGCGGAAAAAATATTAGATGCTATTCATAATGGGGAAATACCATACGGGCGGGATGGAAAAACTGTTAGAGAAGGTGAGCAGGTAGCAAAGCACCGATTAACAATTAGGCATTCAGATTTGAAAATTTGGATGTCGAAAAATTATCCAAATCAAAAACCTCCTTTTCTATTTGATTCTGTTGAGCAGAAACTTCATGCTGGAATAACTATTGAAGCATATCAAACAATAGAAGCTGAAAATAAACGCCTAAATATTAGATTGCAGGATGCGATAAAAACATTTAAACAACAAAAAGAACAAATTTCAGAGTTACAAGGTGAGCGAGATTCACTTAGACAAATGGTTGATAACCATAAACCTAATATTAGCTCCAGAGCAGAAACGACATACTTGAATATTATTGGGGGATTACTCGATATTATTCTCGGTGAGTCTCCATCAGGAAACAAACTATCTGTTTATGATAATCAAGCAAGCATTATAAGTGCGTTATTAGCTTATCATGAAGGTAAGCAGGGTATTAGCCCTAGGACTTTAGAACAAAAATTTGCAGAGGCCAAAAGAAGCTTAAAAGAATAGTTACCGCAACTGCGGTAAAGAGTACCGCAACTGCGGTGACTACGGTATCAAATATACATAAAGTTCCCCTGAGATCTACGGACGTCTATCAAGGCGTATTATGAAATAGATAACAGGGGGCATCATGCCAACAGTAACAACCTTAAAAGAAAACCTCATTCGCTTACCTGAAGTTATGCGTCGTACTGGCTATGGTAAAGCGTGGATTTATCGCCTTATCGAAACAGGTCAATTCCCTAAATCAGTAAAAATCGGTACTCGTTCGATTGCTTTCGTTGAATCTGAAGTAGATGAATGGGTAGCAAATAAGATTGCTGAATCACGCACTGGTGAGGTGGCATAATGGAAAAGAAAAACCACCCGCTACAGGTGGCTTCTCAGGATAACGCGACAGCATCTATTCTATCAAAGAACCCACCAAAAAAACACCGTGCCCGTTTATATATGTTAGGTACTGGCATTAATGGATTTACTGAGAATGAAATATTAATTCATTGTCGCTTATCGTCAGGTCGTAATTATCCAAATGAATTGGAACGTTTATTAAATATCGAACTAGAACGTATTGATGAGCCTAATCCTGATGGTATTGGCTCACACTACCGTTACCGCTTTAAGACGGCTCAGGACGCGCAAAAGGTCATCAATTTAATTAATGAACGCGCTGAACAAGGTAATTACCAAACGCTGGATAAAGCACACGTAAATAACATTTTAAGTCTCTACCCGACAAAATAACGGAATAAGAAAATGAAACTAAAAAATAACAGCTTAAATGCTGGTGGATTCGCTCACCCTAAATTCAGCGACGAGGCTATTTTAAATATTAATTCAGATGATATTTCCGTTATTCGATTTGAGGGAATAGAGGTACGGATAGTTAAAATTAATAATGATCCGTGGTTCGTTGCTAAAGATGTTTGTGACGCATTGGAAATATTAAACTCAAGTGATGCTTTAAAATCATTAGATTTGGACGAAAAAAATACTATAGCTTTAAACTATGGTATTCAGGGAAACCCTAACAGACAGGTTATAGCGGAGTCTGGATTCTATAAACTAATTGCCCGTAGCCGCAAGGCAACCACTAAAGGCACATTCGCACATCGTTTTACTAATTGGGTATTCCGTGACGTTATCCCATCTATTCGTAAAACTGGCGTGTATGGTGTGCCATTCTCAGCGTTAAATGACTTCACCAAACGTCAGCAACAATACCAAATTACATCCTCACAGCATGGGCGTGACCTGCAATCCTGTAAGCAAAAGAAAGCTGATTTACAGCGTGAAGAACGCGAATTGTGGAAGAAGTACCAGCCTGATTTTCTTGATGGAGAAATCCACTAATGACGGCTATTAACTTACAAATGATTGGTACACCCAAAGCGGTGTATCAAAGTTCAAATATTAATCAATTATCCCCAGAGTTGGGGAATATTGCCTACCAAGTGAATGATTCCCTACTGGCAGGTGGGGAGTCGGTTAAAGTGGACGCCCTTTTATCCATCTTGAATCTAACTTCAAGTTATAGTCAATCAGACAAAATTTCGTCTGGTTACTCGGTCAATATTTTGGCTCAGCAACTGGCTAAAACTTTAGCCGATGTATCAGCGAAAATTTACGCCAATCAATCACCCAAATTTACGGGAAATCAATCTGGGGAATATTTATCAGGTTGTAATTCTGGTGAATATTTGAGCACTCCAAAACGGGGGAGCGCAAAACGTGGAGAATTTACACCATTAGCTAAAGGTGATTTTTCTCACCTTTCTAAAGAGGCGAATTATCCTCATTGGCAAGGTTTAATCTGGATCACTATACGAGGCAGAATTGAGTTTTTACAGTCCATAAAAGGCAAAGTAATTGAGTTTTGTCAGTCCATAAAAAAGGGGAAAATTGAGTTATTAGACACCATAAAAAAGGAACGAATTGAGTTTTTGGAGTCCATAAAAAAGGGCAGCCAATCGGCTACCCTTGGAGACGTCGATATTAAATACCGAGCAAGTGAGAATATTAATATTAGCTTACTTCTCTGGTATGGCAAATATCAGTTTTTAGGCTCAATACCTAATCGCTCTAACTCTTTTCGCCCAAGAGTTTTAAGCCAGTTACCTAAACTCATTCCCGCTTCAGATGCTGCAGATTCAAATTGCGCCTTAAGTTCTGGCGTGATCCTGATTTGGAATGTAGGAGATAACCCTTTTCCTTTTTCTGTTTTGTCTCTTTTTGGCGTTGACATGTACGTACGTAATCCCTTAGTATGTTATTTGTTATGTACGTACTCTAACATGAAGTATGTGCAAAATAAAACGCCCTCGAATGATATTACCAGTATCACTCAAGGGCTGACCACCAACGATACTGATACTATCGAGGTAGCTATGCAAGATATTAACACACCCGTCACAGGGCGGACTAGTCTCACCCCTAACCAATCGTACAGATGGTTATTCCTCGCGTTAAACCGTAGCGATTACACCGCGAAACCTTGCCGTATTGCTGTTACAGCACCGAACGAACACGATGCGAGGCTCATGCTTGTACGTGATTACATTCTGTCATTCGCTGGTCGCTTACCTGCTATTGGAGGTAAACATCATGCGTAACCCTCAACCTAATGATTTCTACACTCACAAAAATAATGGCGAAACCGTCAGAGTTCTATCGGTTCAATTTAACCGTGTGACCTTTCAGCGAGACGGCTTTGATAGCCCTGTCATTGTTTCATTAAGCCAGTTCAGCAACGAATACACCTATTCGGGGAGGGCTTAGTTATGACAGATATAACCATTCATCAAGCAGCAGAAAAGGCGCAACAGTTAGAGCTGCTTAGCCTGATGCTCCCTAATTATCCTCGTAATTTTACACCAAGCGATATCGTCGCTATTTCCTCACTTATGTCTGAATTATCTGGTGATGTAGCCGCATTCTTGAACGATGTGGCAGCGCAGGAGGGAAAGGTATGAGCAAGCCAATTTCTTTAGATGTAGCTGCATACAAGGCGCAACAAGCCCATTCATTGATTATGGCCATACTGGAAAAGGCTAACGGGAGATGCCCGACTGAATTAGTAGACCTAATTACTATCGCTTGTGATTTAAGTGGTGAAATTCGGGAATCCCTCGAGGAGGCGACCAAATGAAAACAATTAAATTAAAAGTTGGTCACTTATCTACCTTGGAAGAAGTCGAGCATATTAACGAGGAGCTCCAAGCGTTACTAATCCCACTGTTAACGGCTGTAGAGAATGAGGCTGACACAGATACACATTTTCTACTGAGAGCAGTTAATCGCCTTGTACATGCTCAAGGGAAAGAAATTACTCGGTTAGCGGAGGTGATGAAATGAGACAAGTCACTATCAATGCCACCAGCCTAAGTCCATTCATGTATCAAGGTAAGCGAGTAGTGACCTTTGCCATGATTGACGAGGTACACCAACGCCCGAAAGGTACAGCAAAGCGCACATTCAACACGCATAAAAAGCACTTCATTGATGGAGTAGATTACTTTTTGCTCACTAAGTACGTAATACGTACCGAGTTACCCGAGCTGGAAATAGGTGGGAAAGCAAAAGAGTTAATGCTTATCACTGAGTCAGGTTATTTGATGGTTGCCAAGCCATTTACCGATGATTTGTCGTGGCAGGTTCAACGCTCAATGGTTAACAGCTACTTTCGACTGTCTGAGTTTCCCGAAATTAAACACATTCAAATTCCCACGCTGGCGGAACTTGAAGCCATGCCAATTGGTGAGGCTCAGAACTTGATTAGCCGTTTAGAAGCTGACTCTTATCAAGGTCACGGTAGGCGCGGTAGTTATGCCATGAACCTACGTCGCAAGGAGAAGAAAGCACTAAAACCAATGCTAATGGCCATTGAACAAGCCTCACAGCTACACATTCAGGATATGGGGGATTATCGCTCATGAGAACGTTTCAAATCGCAGGGTATGGCACAACACCGAAAGGGTTAACGCTAGGTATTAGCAAGCGTGTGATATCAGCCACCCAGAAAGACGCACAATCGCAAGTGATGCGAGAAGCGCAACGTGACGGTTTAACCGATATCCGAATTAACTATGTGCGTGAGGTGAAGTGATGAATCAGGAACAGAAACGCGAAGTGGAAATGTTACTAGAGCCGCACAAAGCAAAAGTATTAATGCTAATTACTTTACTTTCTACGTGGCTGGAAGCTGAAGAGTGTGGCGAAACCAGAAACATGATCTGGGCGGTGTTGATTGTTGTTTATTCGATTAGGGATGAAATGAACGAAGCGGTAGGAGGTAAATAAATGAGCAACATTATTCCATTCAAGACCAAAGCGAACTCGCTTGATGATGCGCTGAAAGCCTTTGCTTTTGCTGTATTTAAAAGCCGCCCTAATGACTTTGAGGAATGTTACACCTACACGGAAACATGCCAAGGCCGTACTAACAAGCAACAAATTTCACCGATTGAGTACCTTGGTTTTTTAACTGAGGTTTGTTTTATTGAGCCGTTAATAGACCAGTTTGAAGAATACGAAACGGCCGCACTGGAAGCATTAACCAAAGCGGTAGATTGTGGGCTTCTTACTCTGGAGGGTGAAGCGTTATATCAGTCTATTTTAAGTGTGTCTCATGAAATGGCTGAACCAGCAGGAGGCGCAGACGATGAAACCGATTGATGTTATCCGTGATGTGAAGCTGAAAGCTAACGGACAATGGCAAAACATATTATCTAACCTTGGGGCAGAAGTGCCCCTAAACATTCACACGGCTTGTCCTCATTGTGGCGGTAAAGACCGTTTTAGATTCGACGACAAAGACGGCAACGGCACGTTTATTTGTAGTCAGTGCGGCTCGGGGGATGGGTTGGACTTAGTTCAGCGTGTTCTGGGTGGCAGCGTGACTGAGGCAGCGTATGAAGTGGCAGGCATGATTGGAATTGATACCCGTTCAGATAATCCACCAGCCTACCGTAGCCATGAGGTAAAAGCGCAACAGGACGCATTGAAAGCACAGCAAGCCCAGAACCAAGCTAACGAGCAGATAGAGAAGCATAAACGCTTTACAGCGCGATACAGCCGCACTATTGCCAATGCTAAACAGGGCGAGTCTGAATACCTGAAAGCGAAAGGCTTTGAGAGTACCACCGTGACTCTATTAGCCGATGGTTCGTTGATTATTCCATTGATGGACGCTGACGACACAATTACAGCGGCACAGACGATTAAACCCAATGGCGATAAACGGCTATTACTCGATAGTGCGAAGAATGGCAGCTATTACCCCATTAATGAGCCTGTAAACGTTTCTACGGTGATTATCGCTGAAGGATTAGCAACCGCCATGACGTGCCAGTTAATCCAACCAGAAGCGCACACAGTAGCGGCAATTGATGCGGGTAACTTAATTCATGTGGCTAAGGTGATGCGGACAAAGTACCCAGAGAGCCAAATTATCATTGCTGGAGATAACGACAGTAAAAATGAGATTAACACGGGCAAGGTGAAAGCAGAAGCCGCAGCGAGAGAAGTTAGCGGCTATGTTTCAATTCCACCTTGTCAGGGAGATTGGAACGATTACCTGCAATCCAGAGAGAGGGAAGCTACTGCCTCTGCTTTCAGCGAGGGAATATATCAGCCACAAGGAGACGAGGCAATGAGTGAGATTACATTGCCTGAAACGGCAAAGGAAAGCGTTACCGAAACAGTAAAACCAAGCGACCCCATGAAAATACGCATTGAATCACGCGACGATGGTGTATTTCTGGTTACGCCTAAAGCGGACAAAGAAACAGGGGAGATCATCAATCATGAACAATGGTTATCTAACGCCATAAAACGCATTACGAAAGGCGTTAATGACCTGAATCAAAAGTATTTGATTTTCGAATGGGGTAATAACAATGTTCAAGCCGTTCCGATGGGGGATATTGGCGAGCGTGAGGGCTGGAAAACGCTTAAAAATGCAGGGCTAATTGTGACAACTAAATCAGGGCTAAGACAGTCTTTGTCTGATTGGTTATTGCGCCAGAAATTCAAAAAGAATTGGAGTATTACCAATAAATCAGGTTGGCACAAAGGCGCGTACATCATGCCAGACGGCTCAATTATTGGCACACCCGAGCAACCGATATTTTTTAACGGGCAAAGCGCAGCCGCTACCGCCTACCAGACAAGCGGAACAGTAGAAAGCTGGCGGAATGATGTTGCACGATTGGCTAACGGTAATAGTTTTATGATGTTTGCGATTGGCGCAGCCTTAGCCGCACCGATGACGAGTATCACAGGGGCGGACAGTTTTGGTATTCACATTTACGCCCAATCGACAGCAGGGAAAAGCACCACCGCAGATATGGCTGTGAGTTTGTACGGTGATCCCGATTTGCAGCGTTTAACGTGGTATGGCACTGAATACGGCATGACTAACGAGGCTGTAGCGCACAATGACGGGCTTTTGTATTTGGATGAAGTCGGACAAGGAGCAGACCCTAAACACGTCTATAAATCGGCTTACACGCTATTTAATGGCAAAGGCAAGATACAAGGTGCGAAAGATGGCGGCAATAGGCAGGTTCAAAGCTGGCGGACGGTGGCTATCAGTACAGGGGAAAAGGACATTGAGACCTTTTTATTAAATTCAGGTGTGAAAGTGAACGCAGGGCAATTAGTGCGATTACTGAATATCCCCATTGAACGCGCCACCGAACTACACGAATGTGAAACAGGGAAAGCCCACGCAGATTTAATCAAGGTGAATTGTCGTGATAGCTACGGGGCAGCAGGACGCTATTGGATTGAGTACCTATCAAATCACAAAGACGAAGCTAAAGAAGCCTACAGAGCCGCCCAGCAACGCTGGAATAAGTTAATTCCAAGTAGCTACGGGGAACAGGTACACCGAGCGAGCGACCGATTCGCCACGATTGAAGCCGCTTTGATTATGGGCCGTGTGATTACGGGGTGGAGTGAACAAGATTGTAGGGATGTAGTTCAAGCAATATTTAACGTATGGGTCGCAGAGTTCGGCACGGGAAACAAAGAGTATGAGCAAATCAAAGAACAAGCTGAGGCGTTTTTGAATGCTCACGGATTAAGCCGATTTGCCCCAATTCCTTATGATGTTAGGGATCTACCTATTAGAGACCTTGCAGGATATAGGAAGAAAGGCAGTAACGAGGATGACCCGATAATCTTTTATACCTTCCCGTCCGCCTTTGAGAAAGAAATCGCGGCAGGGTTTAACTACAAACAATTTGCTGAGGTGTTAAAAATGGCTGGCATGTTAACACCACCCACCAGTGGGAGAGGTTATCAACGAAAAAGCCCACGCATAGACGGACGGCAATTTAATGTTTACGTTTTGCAGTTCGCTCCAGAGAGCACAGAAGAAGATAACAATTGAGCAACAACTAGCGGAGGGATGAAAATCCCATAATGTTTTTTTCATGTGCGTGATTTTATCGTTTTAGTGTCGGTTCAGTTGGTTCAGTAGATAAGTTTTATTGATTTATAAGGGAAAAATAGCATTTATTGAACCAACACTGAACCAACAAGAGGCTGTTTTGAACCGACAAAGTGGCATTTTGAACCAACACACAGAATTAAAGAGTTTTTCCACTGGATGGCATTTTTAAATTCGATGTTGGTTCATACATAGAAAATGTCGGTTCAAATCATGGGTATGTTGGTTCAGTATTTTCAAATAAATACTTTGAAAACAAGCATCTTTACAAATTGAACCAACTGAACCGACTGAACCAACACCTGATCGCGTATTTAATAGAAAAGTTTTTTTGAGGAAAAAGAAATCATGACCCGAGTGACTTTATCATTAAGAAAAAATAACAATGGTGTAACAAATTCACCAGTGATGAACACACCAAAAAGCATACAGGCTAAAACGCCACAGGAAGCCTCACAGCAATCGAAGAAGAAAAACAAGGCAGATGTTCATGCGAAGAAGAAACAACACCGTATCGACCGTATAGCGCAGCATTGGACGCTATTCAGTGAGCCAGAAGCCAAGCCGCTAATGATTGGCATCAAGGAAGCTATGATTGCTGAGGTTAAAGATAAAGGTCTGAATATCCCAGAGGGGCAAATAAAGCAAGGGCTACACGCTTATATCAATCGTAAGGTATATTTAAAGGCTCTTATCTTGGGTGGCAATCGGTTTGATATGTACGGGCAACCTAACGGAGAAATCACGCCAGAACAGCAAGCCATAGCAGAGAAAAAGCTGGCGGAATGGGCTAAAAAATAGCAAGGTAACAACCGCCAAAGCATAAGCCGAGGCGGTTATGTATAATTGGCCTTATCAACTAAAAGGATAACCAAATGAAAAAAATCATGATAACGGCTTTATTGGCTTTGTTTCTATCGGGATGTGATAACAGTCCACCAGCACCCTACGGCTTTAAGTGGGGGCAATCGGTGGAGGATATCCAAAAGTTAAACTTAGATGGTGAAGGATGTAGTTTAGCTACTTGTACGTTAGAAAATACGCCAGATAACACTGATGGAATTACATTTTTAATATTTGCACCTGATGCTGGACTGGTGCAAATCTTACATTCTGAGGAACTGGAAAGAACCGATAAAAAAGATGTGATTGATAAGTTTACTAAAGTCACTAATAACTTAAAGTTGATATATGGTGAGCCTACTGCTGAGACAGCCAGAGTTGATGATGAAAATAATTTCTTTGATTGTTTAGATAAAATTGGATGTAGTGATATATCTGCAGAATATGATAATAACGGTTATAAAGCATCTGTATCTGTTGGGATAAGAAATAAAGATAAAAAATTAGCTATTCTTACCAATTATCTAAAACCCAAAAACTAGAACTCTTACCTATAAGAAAAGCCGACCTTGAGTCGGTTTTTTGTTGTCTTAATTTCATAAAAGTCAAAATAAGTAGAAAATATTTCTACATTCATAATTATTTATAGCAATATATTATTGTTTATTTTTTGCTCTGGATTATAATTGTAGTGTATATAACAACAGGGTGGATAAATAATCATGGATAAGCCAAAAAGAACCTTCAAAGCAGTGTCAATTGAAAGCGACATAGTAGATCGCGTTAAAAAATTTAAAGAAAAACAGGGTGAAAAAGATGTTTTCATTCAACGAGCGCCTATTAGCCAATTGATTCAAGGGCTATTAAGTGATGCCTTACAGCGTGAGGGGTTCTAATGGAAAAGTTACAGCAGTTAGCAAGTACCATAGCTCAGATTTATGTTGATGGGCTAAAAGCGGAAACGGGAACAACATTAGTGACTTATAACGGCATTACAGGCGAGGTGATCCCTGAATTGCTGGCGGCAGGGCTATTTGATAATGCGGTATCAATTGTTAAGTCTCGCGGTGAGTCGTTCGACGTTGAGAGTAAGGCCTGTGATTTATTGCGTCCGTATTTGAATGTATTCACTAAGCCATATTCCATCACAGATCAGTGTATTTATGTGATTGGCGAAATGACACGCTTTGCATTACGTGACGGTAATGTCAGCGGGTTATCAGCGAAACATTAAAAGAGAGGTCATTATGTTTGAGATTGATGGGGTTGAAATCATCATTAAAGCTGATACCGAGGGCGTTCTTGAGGCGGGGAAAGCGGTTAGAGAAACAAAACGGAAAATGGCTGAAATGGGTAAACAGGCCGATGATACGTCAAAAGCCTTTTACCGATTTGATAAAACAGCAATCGCGGTTTCCAGTGCGTTAAAAATGCCTGAAATTAACCGATTATCACGTCAAATGAGCGAGTTAACGGGGCAAATTGGCGCAGCGTCAGCCGCAACAGATAGAGCAACTAACGCGAATGCGCGTTTTACAGGGATAATTAGTAATGTCTCTGGGTTATTAGGTGCGGGGTATATTTCTAATATTGGTAGTGCGACCTCCTCACTCTTACAGCACACTCAAGGGGCAATTAACGCCACACAAGCCGAGGTTTCACATACTCGCGCTATTCAAATGAAAGCACAGGCATTACAAGCCGCAGCCTCCCAAGAAGTCATTAACGCTAGAAATCTGACGGTATCAGCACAAGCCGAGTTAAAAGCGGCTCAGGCAGCGTTAGAGCACGTTTATTCACTAGAAGCGGCTAACGATGCCAAGCAACGTGATTTAGAGTCACTGAGAGCACGACAGGCGGCACAGCTCAAGGATGCCGAAATAACCTACCAAATGGCAGCGAGTGAGGAAAATCTACAACGCGTCACCAAAGCCAGCAACGCCCTACATGCCACAGAAACCAAAATCAAAACGCATTTAGCCACAACAGGGAAAGAAATTGCGCGTGTAGAGGCTCAAGTTGCTAAAGCGAAAGAAGTTGAAGCCAACGCAACCCATAAATTAAATGCGGCATTAGCATTAGAGCAAAAAGCGAAAACCACACTAGCGACCACAACGGACGCAATGACCGCAGCCAATAACCGCGCAGCCCAAGCCGCTAAAACTCAGTCTATGGCTATGCAAGGGTTACGGGGCGCGGTTGGGTTATTAGGTGGTCCTACTGGCGTATTCTTTTTAGCTGCCGCAGGTGTTTACGCATTGTATAACGCCATGAACGATGACACCGCCACTAAAGAGTTTAATGACAGGGTAGATCAGTGGATTGATAAAATTGACGAACTGTCGGCAAAACAGGCGCGTGTTGTCGCTAACCGCTTAGGCGAGAAGATAGCGGAAACAACCACAGAGCTAGATGGACAGAAAAAAAGTCTTGAAGCCGTAAACGAAAAGCTACGAAATCATAGAGAAGAACTTGGCAGAATTGAAAAAGGAATTCAGGATCTTAAAAAGCAAGATGGAGAAGTTAGCCCATCATACTCGTTAGATGATTTCGTTAAGGAAATTGAAAAACTCACCAAGAAACAGCAGCAATATGAGCTACTTATTTCAGAAGGCGAGCAAAATATTCGTCGCTGGACGGTATCACAAGGCAAAGCCGCTGATATTGCTAAGGTTAGAGCGCAACAAACGGATGAACTGACCAGAGCCGATTTAATTTATCAACGCCAAGCTAAAGGCGTGATTGATGCTAATCAACAAGTAGCCCGATCACTGGAATTAGGCAGCGAGGCAGCAGTTAAGAAAGAGCAGGCTATCAAAGAGCTAGAAAAGGCGTTAATTGCTGACGGCTTTGTTAAAGACTCTGAAATATTTAAACAGAAAATCCAAGAATTAACGGATGAGTTTGATAAAACGGTCAGCTTGAACCTTGCTAACTCGCTTACTGAGATTGAGCAGCGCACCCAAGCCCTCACTATTGGCATGAAAGACGGTAAACCGGCACTGGATGAATACAACGCCTCGTTGCTCCTTATGCAAATGGGATTACAACAAGGTTCAGCGGCCTACAATACCGAACTCCCGAAAGCCATTGAAGCCATACGTAAGTTACGTGAAGCCCAAGAAGCCGCACTAAGCAGTAAATCAAAAGGCAACAAGTCAGCTAAAGCCGCCAACCAAGCGAATGAAGCGATAAAACGTCAGAGTGAGCAATTGGCCACACTGAAAAAACGCTATGGATTACTGGAAAGTGGCGCAGCCGATGTTAACCGCGAAATGGCAATCTATGAAGCTGTTCAGCGACTTGGAGCACAGGCAACAGAGAAACAAAAAGCGGCTATCTCAAAAGAGGCTGCGGAACTGTTTGACCTCAATCAGCGCGTGAATGATTTCATTGCGGCTCAGGAAATCACCCCAGAATTAAAACTGGCGCATACCTTTGGTGAGGAAGTGAAAACCCTCAAGCGTTTGTTAGATGAGGGATTCATCAACAAGGAAGATTTTGAGCGCATGGGGCGTGAGGCGATGGTGTCATTTAATCAGGGAATGACCGATATCAAAATCAACGCCTCAGTCAATTATATTGAGGAGAACCGCGCTAAATTTGACCCAATTCAGGCATTGGCTAATGAGCATACTCAGAAGTTGGCCATGATGAAAGAATACAAGGCGCAAGAGTTACAAATACTCAATGAAGCCTATGCAAAACAACAAATTAGCCATGATCAGTTCACCGCATCCAAAGCGGCAACCGATGCGCAATACCAGCTACTCAGAACCGCAGCAGAGAAAGAGTATCAACAGCAGCAGTTAGCGGCACAATGGGAGTTAATGAGACAGCAGAACCTAGGCTATGAGATGTTAGCCTCGGCGGTTGATTCTCTGGCGGGTAATGTTTCAAACGTCATGACAGGGTTAATCACTGGCTCAATGGATGCGTCCGAGGCGTTGCGTTCGTTAGGTAATACGATGCTAAACAGTGTTGTAAATTCCATTGCTCAGGTTGGCGTGGAGATGCTTAAAAACTTCATCCTGACCAAAACAATTGGCGTTGCTTCACAGGCAGCGAACGCAGCGGCAGCAACAGCAGGAGGCGCGGCAGCATTAGCGGCTTGGACACCAGCGGCAATCGCGGCATCTATCGCAACAGGTGGGGCGGCATCAGGAACGGGATTATCAGCGTATACAACCGCACAGGCCGCAGGGAAAGCTACATCGATGTCAATGATTGGCTTTGGCGGAGGGCGTAAGAATGGCGGGGTAGTTGATGCGAGTAAATATTATCGTGTCGGTGAAAATGGTAAGCCTGAGATATTCCAAGCGAGTACGGGCAAGCAATACATGATCCCTGGTGACAATGGGCGAGTTATATCAAACAAAGATTTACAGGGCGGACGTGGCAGTAGTGTTAATTTCAGTGTGGTAATTGAAAACCATGTGGCAAATGCCGCCATCGAACCAAGAATGGAAAAAGGGCTTACTGGTGAAGATGTGGCAAGGATCATTATCACTGATATGAATGAGAAAGGGCCCATACACCGTTCAGTAATCAACAACACAACAGCAGGCCCCAAAATATAATAAGTATGGGCAGATTTCTGCCCTTTAGTTTTATTGGAGTACAGCAATGATAAAAGTAAAAGTTGTCAGTAAAAAAGGAAATGGTAGCTTTGACCGCTATGTTAGCCATGTTCAGCAAAGAGTGTCTTTAGCTATGCAGCGGTTTCTTATCGACGCTGGAGCACAGGCCTCAGTCTATACGCCTATCGATACCTCAACATTGATCAATAGCCAGTTTCGCACAGTCACCATTAACGGTACGCGAGTAACGGGGCGTATTGGTTATTCCGCCAGCTATGCCGCGTATGTGCATGACCCGAAAGTTAAGCAGAACTTTAAGCGTCCAACGGCTAAAAAAGAGTTCCTGAAAAAAGGTGTAGAGGAAACGTTACCCAATTTAGCTAAGTATATTCAGGAAGAATTGAAGCGTTAACTTGGTACTTTCGTGAACAGTACGCGCGCGAGGGAGAAATATGACTTTTCGGGCACGTTAGCAAAGGTAGTTAGATAGTTTTTACACATCGTATAATGGGAGTTTTTACACACGTTAGACGGAATTATCGGACACGTTAGCGGTTAATTTTCGGACATCGTAGCAAGAGTTTTCGGAGTCCATAAAAAGAGAATATTAATCTTACCTTGAAATAGGCTTGTATCTATTGGTATCACAGGGATTGATGAAGTAACGATAATGACAATTTATGAAAAACTCATATTATTTCGGATTGAAAATGGCGAGGCATTATGAGACCACAATCAAGGCACTATACGGACGCATTACCAACTATCGGGCATGGCACTATTGCTGCTATCAGAAAGTTTAAAAACAATGGTGAAGGCCTACAGTGGGATACTAGCGCAGGTAAACTAATCATTGGTAAAAATGGTGATAATTACTTGGTCGTTATAGGCGATAAGCGATTCTCTTTATCACTCGTCACCACTCAAGCAGGTTATGGCGTTCGCTACTGGTATTTATGCCCCTATTGCCGTAAACGTAGAGCGGAGCTTTATTTTAGTCGTAAAGATTTAGCCTGTAGAGCGTGTTGGAATTTCCACTATGCCAGCCAGAGTGAAAACAAGCTTGACCGATTAAGGCGCAAGGTGCGAGTAGGCCGCTTTGCTATTTGGGGTTATAGCCAAGATGTTAGTAACCTAACCAAGCATGTGTATTCTTTCGATAAACCCAAGGGCATGAGGTGGGAGAAATTCAGGGAGAAAGTAGCAGAACAAGCAAGATTAGAGGATTATTACTGGCAGGCATTTATACCATTTGTCGATAAATTAACGTCGGGTATTAAGATAAGGATAGCCTAATATTTCCACGCAATACCACCTCACGAAACCTCACGCCATTAATATTTTACTACTAGCCAAAACTAGCCTTGCTACTAGGGAAAACTAGAGGTTATTGCGCAAAACGAAACGCGCACTCTAAACAGCTAACATGAGTTGTTGTTAGATAACATATTGATAAGTGGATAGTATTTATTATTAAATGAAATTGCGCATTGATGCCAAAATTGCGCACTAAAACTGCGCACAGAATTGCGAATTCGCAGTTTGAAAATTGCGAACAAAAGTGCGAATTTCACAGTTGGCCATGAAGTGGGAATGTAGTGTTGAAGCCCCTTTCTGGGTGGCTTTATTCAATGATGGCCTGTTAACAATTGTTAAGGTTGTTCGCAGTTTGCTGCTTCATAAAACTTCAGGTTGAACTTAGTAAAACTTAGTAATCATTCGCAGTTTGATATGTATCGGAATGTATCAGTAAATTGCGCACTAGATGCTAAGAAATGCTAAGGTTTAATGCGCAGTTGAATGCCAAGTTTTACAGGGGTGATTTCGCCTAATATATAATCATTGGCTCTGACAACTCACCAATAATTGAAAGCTTGATTTACCCTCCTATGCCGTCTAGATCTGCTAGTGGTCATACTCAACAACTAATTCCTCGGTAATATACCTTAGAGGCACTATACCGTTATATCCAGCCTCAACATAAGGGACCACCCTATCGCCCCATGCTTCCTCTTCTTTCCAGAGTGTCCATGGAATCAGTTTGTTAAACTTACTTTCGTGAAGAAACAGTATTGAAATCTTATCACCACGTCCACGCTCAAGGATTAGAGTAGGAAAGCATTTATATGCATGTTCTTCCCAGTACTTGGAGCCACAGCATCTATAGTCGAAAAAAGACACACAATTTCGCTTCCTAAAAAAACCATTAGAGGAGTTACCAAATCTTGAAACTTGCAATAGTTCAGAATTCGGAATCAAAGCACCAGATTGTTTTATAAGTGGCATATTAGCTGTAGGAGTAACATGAAATATTCTTCCTGAAAGTACAGGTAAGATATCATTGTAATGTCTGATTTTTAGTTGATTAACTTTCATATACCATTCAGCACCCATTAAGCGATAGCAGACGAGCAATATTACAGAGGGTTATTAAAATATGCAGTTAGATATTTGAATGTAATTTACCTGCTATATCCTTGTGACGCTTCCACGCTGAATAAATATCCTTATCCCACGCTTTACCGCCTTTAGTTTGATATCCAGCCTCGTTAATTCGTTCAGCGATAACGCGCCCGTTATCTATGCCCTCTGATAGCACCAAATTAACCACAGAAACGACAGCAGACTCATTATAGGTATACGGTGGGATATCTGCCTTACCAGCAATTAAAGACGCTACAGATGATTCTAGGCGTTCCACTAGCGATAACATACGAGCGTCAGGATTGCTGTCTGGGTGGTTTAACTTCTCTTTGATAGCTGAGACTATCCACGATGTTTTATCGCTACCAGAGTTCGATACAGCATCATTAAACAGGGCTTGTAGTTCAGCAGGTAGACGAAAGGCAATAAGATTAGATTTACTCATGATAATAGTCCGTTATTAGCTCAGTGAGTGCTTATTATATCAGCGTATAACACTGTTATACAGATTAGAAAATGTCAAGTTGCTGGTGGATTTAACGAGTAATTGTATAACTTAATATAACAAAGTCAGGGTAACTTACTGTAAAACAAGCAAAGCGTATTATTGCGCCTTGTAACTAACTGAATACATGGCAAAGCTCAAATTTGAGCACAGTCTAATTTTACCAATAGAATCAATCGGCTCATTTTTGAGCCTGTATTTATCAATAGAAACAATGCCCTCAAAATTGAGGAGGGTTAACGATTGTGATTATGGCCATAGTCGAAAAGGGTGACAGTTGAAATGTTACCCTTGATACTGAGGACGGCTTGAAATGAAGCTCTCATATCAAAACCACAAATTAGTGTCTTTAGCCAAAGCAGCTAAGTATTAGCCAGTACAGCTAACCCATACGAAAAACACGGTGTAGTTATTTTGATATCAAAAAGACTTACGGTAATAACGTACCAAAATGGTACTAGTATAAACCACGGTGGTACTATGGTGTTGTTATAGTGATTGTAAGGTATCCGTTTTGGTATCCACCGAAAAGGCTATATTTTACTGGATACTCCATCCGCTGAATGTTGACAATTGTTGACATCAGAACCAGACAAAACCAGACATGGGAACCTGACAAAACCTGACATGAGAACAAAGTAAATGTTGTTAATTGTTGTGGTCGAAAACTTGTCAAAACTTGTCATCACGCCAAAGAAATTTATAAGCCCCGTCCAAAATCAAATAGGTACGCAGTAGGTACACATTTAATTCTAACGATTCGTTATAATTAAATAAAATCATGATGTTGCATAAAAGTACGCAGAATGGTACGCAGCAAAACAAGGGTAATAAGTTTGGACTAGTTTTGACGGATATAACTTGGTTGCTATCTTGACGGTTGCCACTCTGGTTGCCAGCAAAACAGCATGTTTTATGCTAGTGGATTGATGGGCTTTGATTGTTCCAATTCAGCACAATCAAGGTATAGCGATAATCACAACACCTTTGAGGTATAGCCATGTTACAACGTGAGGCAATAGAAGCCGTTATGATGGAGATAGCCCACCAGCAAGGGCAATCACTCAATGGACGCGATAGGTTAGCTATTAGAACGGGTGTAGCGCAGACAATGCAGGCTAAAGAGCGTCATAGGCGGAGAATGACAGCACCAACCTACCAATGGACTAAGCCAGCACCAAAACGATAATAGGTTGCCTTGATATCAAGGGTACTTAAGGCGGTTAAATAGGACTCCTTGAGATTAAGGAGTCATGAGGCTCTGAAATTGGAGGCTCGTCACTGGCTGGCAATATTCTAATCATGGCCATGAGATAAAAGTAACCACTTTGGTAACCACCAAAAGTAACCACAATGCAAATAAGCATTGCGATACCCACAGGACAATTTTGTCCTCTGAATATTAATTTCATACTGATAATAAAAACATCTCATAACGATAAATGTAATCATCTTAAAAGGATGGTCGTAATTAATTGGTAGATGTGAACTATATTTCATATAAAATATTCTACGCTTAGGACTTAAAGCCATAAACAAGAGTGTTATAAGCTATTAAATTGTGTCTGTGAGAAATATTATAAAAAAGGTGAAGCATTGTGAGCATATTAAAATCGATTTGGGATTTTTTTGGGCTTTATCAGACTAAAAAAATAAGAATTTTACATGCGTTAATTCTACTTTTGGTAATATCACAAATCATTGTGAGTAATTGGATGACGGGAACTAAGTCAGTAGTTGTTCCGTTTTTTGACGAGACTTATTTATTCACTTGGATTCATATCGTTTCAGGTTTTGTGCTTTTTTTCTTAACGTTCTTTTTAGTCGTGTTATGTTTTAACCAGCGAGGGTTTAGATATTTTTATCCCTATCTCTGGGGGGACTTTAAGCAAATCAAAGAAGATATAAACTCTCTTTTAGCTAAAAAGCTACCAGACAGCTCACCTAAAGGGCTTGCCGCGACAGTTCAAGGGTTAGGGTTAGGTGCTTTATCAATTGTTATTTTGTCTGGTATTGCATGGTTTATTCTATGGTTACAGCAGTCACCACTTGCTTTAGAGGCTAGAAGTATTCATAAATCACTCACAATTTTAATTGAGATTTATATTTATGGTCACGGTGGTTTAGGGATTATTCATTTTATAATTTGGAAAAAAAGTAAAAATAAATAGGTTTGCTTGATACCTCATTGGCAATATGGGTGATTAGTCGCCCATATTCATTAAATGATATTTTGTTGCAATCTGTAGATGCTAATAAGTTACCGTGACGCAAATATGCGTTACCGAGTAAATCAATAGTTTATCTACTCTGAACATGAATAACCAAAGCTAAAATAACGGTCCTATTGCGGTCCGTATAATGTGATTGAACGGCAAGATTACGGCAAGGTTAGACGGGGATGTTGCGGGGAGGGTTAAGCCGATAACGGTAAGGTTACGGTAAGGAATCAGGGCGAGATTAGGGCGAGGTTTCCATAATGGTTTCCAGTGAAAACACACTTTAGGAAATGGAAACTAACACTAAGGTTACGCTAAGGTTTCAGGCGGTCAATTTGACCGTTAGTAATATAAACAATGTATTGTCACCCCTTACCATTGGTCACTGAAACGATGACCAATGAGCGTTAATCTGGTTTTGTGACAGAATTAAACGTTATCAATTAGTTATATTTTGATTCCGTCGATTTACGGAATTAAGCATAATCAATAGCTTATAGATACATACGGGATTATCCCGTATCATCATGGATAAATTAACGTTTAGATCACCCCTAGAAATTGGAATTATTACCCGACCTTCCAGAGTCCCAATAGCATTATATTTTAACCAATTGCTTATATTGTGATGGTATTAAGATGAATAAACCAGAAATGAGAAGCGTAAAATCAATAAGGATCACCACGTCAGGAACGGTAATAAAAGCCCCTGAGCGAGTTAAAACAGCGTCAGGTAAAGTTATGGCCACAATGACTATTCAGGCTGAGAGTGACAAGCGTAGCCCGTACCCATTAAAGATAGTGGCATTCGATATTAACGCGCTGGAGCTAATGACCTGTCAGAAAGGAAACAAAGTAACTGCTACAGGTCGTTATGAATGGTTTAATGGTTATCAGCTAACAGGGGCGCAGATAGTTACCTGTTAGTAAATGTTAGTATCAATAAGCCGATTTGAAATCGGGAAATCCAAAGAGGTTATTTCTCCTCTTTAAGCTAACCCAATATTATTAGACTAGCTAACAACTAAAACTCTTAAAGATATGTGGTTCAGCTAACCCGAAAATATCGGGGCAGTTCGAATAAGTCCACCAGCCTACCTATTCTATTTTGTACACCTCATATTGAGGTGCGCAAATAATCATTGCCGTCACTTGAAATCGCATTAGTGATAATCACTCATTCCGTTTGAAACAGAGGCAGTGAAAAACACGGGGAGGGTTATTTCTGGTTGGTGTTTCATTATCTGCAATAAAATTGCCATTGATGATATTTATGCAATGCTGGTGGCATTGGGAATACTGAAGCCTGAACCTCTTAATTTTTGAGTCACAAAATAAAAAGGGGGCATAATTGGGGGCATGACACGAAATTGAATGAATTTAATGCGTTTATAATCAGTGTATTATGTGTTTATATTGAATCCTGTAGGGGTACCATTAATTTTCAATCACTTACCATCATTTAAAATTCTCCACTTTTCCTAACTGGGACGTATTTGGGACGCAAGTATCGAAAATATTGTCTATTTGCTTCGTGCGTTCAGTTAAATGATTAGGTGCTAAGTGGGCATATCTTCTCACCATGTCAACCGATTTCCAGCCGCCCATGTATGCCGCAGAGCATGAAAGCGGAAGTTTTCTATTCCTGCTCTTTTTAATCCTGCATACCAGGCGTTATTATCATCAACTCTTATTTTCCATACTGTTGGGGGTATTGCTGGTTATTGCCTGAAATCTGCATCTATCCTAGTATTTGTTTTCTATACAACTGGAGGGGGTGATATGCGTAATTGGCTTGGGTACTTAATATATTTCTCTATTATATTCGCTATAGCAAAATGCACTATGACTATAGCTCCAAATGCCAACATTTCAGGATAATGTTTTATCAATGAAAAATGGAGATTTTCGATGAAACCATGGGATCCTTGGGTTGGGATGACGGTGTTAGTCGTAATCATAATCATATTTCTAATAACGTATTGCACTTTGATTATGTTTCCAGGCTATGTGCCACCAGCTAATTAACTTCAATTTGCACTCCCGCTAAGCTAACATGACTGAAACTAATTGATGGAATGGTGAGATGAAAGGATACATAGTTGCTAGCTTGCTAATGATTGCTTGCTCTGGTTTTTATGCACATTCTAGTAATGGTATTGACCCATTAGTAGCAGATGGAAAAAGGTCTAATTATGGTGATTGGGATTTTCTTTATGCTGAAAAAATGAACTATGATTTATGTAAGCTATCAGTAGAGGCTATTTATACATCTGGCGCAATCGATCATAAATTGACATCAATAACTCATTTCGAAAACGCGCACACATTAATAACACAGAGACCAAAAAATGTAGTTAGGATTGATTGCAACGGACATGGTGGAAATATAATGATATTGACCGCTGATTATATTGTTCAATAGTTAATTTATCATTAAGAGACTCTGAAATTAGTGGCTCGTTACTGGCTGGCAATACTCTAATAATGCTCATGAGATAAAAGTAACCACAATATAAATAAGCATTGCGATACCTGCAGGACAATTTGGTCCTCTGAGTGAATATCAATAAGTTACCTCAAAGATAATAGAAAAAGCTACGAGTTCGTAGCCTTGGTGTGTATTTATAGTAATTTAGATAACATTCGTTATTCTAGATAAGCCCCTCAGTGCTACAGTATGGATTACAGGTGAGACGCTTGTACAGCAGTTACCTAATACTGATAATTTATATTTTTTTGCTTGTTCAGAAATAGCAGTAAATAGGACGCAATTTTGAGTCATCATCCCGCATAATTCGATATGGTTAATATTATGGGTTATAAGCAAGTCATTGAGATTTGTTTCATCAAAGGAATTACCATGCTTTTTAGTCACAATCAAATGGCCTGGAGATAAGTTAGTGAGCTTAGAGATAAGTTCACAACCATCTGTTGTTTCATCAAAAAAAGCGGCTCCTTGTGGTGATAAGTGTTGAATAAAAATCACAATATCATCAGTTCTTTCATACTCTAAAATTTTATTGGATATATGCTCCAAAGTAGTATCAATATTCCATAAGGGAAACCGGCCATCAGAAAGATAGTCATTTTGTGCGTCAATAACAATTAATGCCTTGTCCATAATGCCCCATTAATTTTAGTTAAGTTCTATTTGAATATGAAATAGGACGATAGAAATTACAATAATTTTTTAGTGTTAAATATCAATTATAATCGGCAAGATTACAGCAAGGGTTAAGCCAATAACGGTGAGGTTACGCTAAGGTTTAAAGAGGTCACAGTGACCGTTAGTAATAAAAACAATGTGTTACTGCCTATTACTATTGGCCACTGAAACGATGACCAATGAGCGTTAATCTAATTCGTGATAGAGACTTTTTCCCTTAAAAACAAGCAAAATATCGATAAATTAATTACCTTACTAAGGCAATTAATACATATTACATCATAGATTTAAATGATAAATATGCTCTCCATCAATAATATTACCTGTAAATTCAAAGCCAAATGACTGATACAGGTTTTTCGCTACCGTGTTTTTTTCATTAATCCCTAATGTAATAAGCTGGATAGCTTCCGCAGAGAAAAAATCGAGGATTGCTTTGAATGACTTTCGACCTAATCCTTTACCAATAAATTTATAGTCAAGCATATATCTACAAAGCATAACTTTTTTTAAATTAGAGCTTGTTGTCTTATACATAAAAAAGCCGATTAAATTATTTTGGAAATATAAGGCTTTTGGGTAAAAATTTGGGAAGTAACTTGCTTCTGCAATTGATGTCGCATTACAGCAGATATAGTCTTCTAATACTGTGGCGATCCCATCTGAATTAGAGGTCAATTCACATACATCAAATAAGTTGTCCTGATTAATACTACTTATAATAATCATAAAGTTATTTTCTCTACTATTGATTCTATATTTCAGCATTAGGGTGAACGATAACATCCCATTTAATATATGGAATTAACCCCAGCGAGTTTGCTAGTGCTAGGGACGCAGTATTGTCTAGCTGGCATCGATATTGTGGTTGATACCCTTTTTCTAAGGCGATTTTACAAATGGCAGAGACAAGTTCGCGTGCATGGCCTTTACCACGATGCTCAGATAAGGTTAAAACCCCTAAATCAGCGATAGCCAACTTTTCATCATCCCAAGGATACATACTCGCAACGGCAATTAATTGGTCATTGGAAAACAATCCGTACACCAACCAGTGATCAAGTTCTACGGACGCTCCTTCTAAATCATCTTCACTAGATGCTTCACAGAAAGATTGAAATACGGCGGCATCTATATTTGTTAATACGCGAATATCACTCAGTATTTGTTGTTGTTGTAGTTTTGATAACGCTTCTTGGCTGAAATAAAAAAATTGGTCTGCTCCATGCCATTGTTCCGCGAGGGTATCACGCAATATTTCTGCAACTTCTCTAGTCAAATCGGGAGTGATAGATAATTTAGCACAGAGCTGTGGATGTAATGAAAGCCAATATTTATTTTGTTCTTGAATAGCGACCGCTAAATAGTCTTCATCAATATGAGCGTTTACATACACGGCTAAATCACTTTGATTTAAATAACATTCGCCTGAAGTTTTTTCTTTCAGCCAATATGCAGCAATATCATTATTTATCAGGGGCATCATAGAATTCCTTATATTGGGTCAAAATGATATCGGTGATCTCATAAGCAATTTTTTGCGTATCTAAATCTTCAATATTTCCTAAAACTGCAACGGTTAAGCCTAAATCAGGTATACGTAGAAAATAGGTGGCATAACCAGCCCATCCCCCAGAATGTTCGAAATGCATTAAGCCAAAGTGTTGTGAAATAATAACGCCATAGGCATATTGCTGGTGATGTTCAATGACTTCACCTGTTCTATTATGGGAAGGTAATGCTTGAAGCATTTTCTCGACTAGTTTTTTACCACCAACTTTCCCACTCGTATAGTTCTCACCCCATTTCATTAAGTCCAAGACATTGGAATGAACAGCGCCATCACCTGTTTGAGTCCATAGACTTTCGCTTAATTGATAGCCAGATTCAGTATTTTCACGATAACCTCGAGCAATCGCTGTGTGAACAGGATACGATTCAACAATAAAAGTATTACTCATCTGTAATGGTTTAAAAATATATTGTTGGGCGAATTCGTTATAACTTTGGCCACTAACGCGCTCAATAATCATGGATAATAAAAAATAGCCTGTATTACAATAATCAAATTGTGTTCCGACAGGGGTAAGTGGGTGAGGGAAGGCAATTAAATCTGCCAAACTTTCTTCTGGTCCTAAGGCGTCAGAATAATCAATCCCCTTATTCAAGGCCAATTCAATGTAATCAACCATGCCACTAATATGATAAATCAAGTCTTGAATCGTAATCTCATTAGCGTATTTAGGTAATTCAGGAATATATTTAGTAATAGGGTCGTGCAAAGCAAGCTTGTTGTTTTGTTCTAATAGCAAGATAGCAAAGGCCGTGAATTGTTTTGATACTGAGGCTAAATTAAAAATAGTTTGGGGTGTTAATGCTTCTTTTTGTTCCAGCTCAGCAAACCCAAGGTTACCTGAATAGGATACGCCATGGTCAAATTTGGCCATATATGTAAAACCAGGGCCATCAGCTTTAAATTGCTGTTCCCATACTAAAAGGTTTTGTGACGTGTTATTAAATATTGCACTTCTGTTATCTGTGAAAGTACTCACTTTATTCTGCCTTAGAATTTATTTACTAACAATTTGTATTCAATTTATAAAATAGATAATGGTTATGCCGTAGTTGTACTACGATTCATTTTTTTTCGAAAAGCTATTTATGCTATTGGATAAATCAAAGCATGAATGTTACATCTTCAAGTGGACTTTAAGTCAACCTCTATTTCGGTTTTTATTCCATGGGGAGGTGAAAGCATTATTTTACCTTCGTTGTATTCAGCTTTAGCTAATATTACAGACTTATTCGATGGTAAGTAGTGGGTAGTTTTCATAGAACAGGAAATTAATAATGACTTTCTCAATAGTAATTTTAGTGGTTTTTCTTGGGGTGGGAGCAACCATCGTGATGGATTTATGGGCGCTTATCCTTAAACTGTGTGGCCAATCGACGTTAAAATTTTCACTGGTAGGACGTTGGGTAGGATATATGATAAATGGGCAGTTTATACACCGCCCATCAATCGGCCAAAAGGCAATAATTCCTGCGGAGAATGCATTAGGTTGGGGTGTTCACTATGTAACGGGCATTATTTTTGCCTTTATATTTATATTATTGGTAGGCGAAATTTGGTTTACATCTCCTGTATTATGGCCTGCGCTACTTTTTGGAATAATTACAGTTGCTGCCCCTTATTTTATTATGCAACCAGCGATGGGAGCAGGTATTGCAGCCAGTAAGATGCCAAATCCTAATAAAGCTCGGTTAATGAGTTTATTATCTCATAGTGTATTTGGTTTAGGTCTTTACCTGACAGGATTAGTTTTACAGCCTTTGTTGACTTATTTTTTGTGATTATCATGAGTTAAGCATTTCATTATTCAATCGGTAAAATAATAACTTATTGTCGCTGAGCTTGGTTGGCGACAAAGTTCATTATGTAGAGTGTGACATCCTCGCAGTTCGATAAAATTTAAAGTATCGTGTCTTATGAAGACACGACGATAGAACAAAACTTGTGTATGGAAAACAATTCACCCAGATCCGCTATAAATTACCTCAAGTGATAGAGTGTTTTAATACACTCTAACCCCATACTTCTTTGCATTACCACCAAGGCGCACCCGTTTTCTATTTGTCTGCTAATTATCTCATGAAAATCTAGCACTTAAGTGGCATAGAAAGATATGTTTCAATAGCTTGATTTAAGATTTTAATTGTTCGCATTGTTTGGTTAAATTTTAATATTGCTTCATCAGATATATTACCAGTAAGGAAATACTCTTCTAGTAATTTACACTCCAATGCAATTTTCTTAGCACCAATAATTTGGCTAGAACCTTCTAAACGATGGCAATAATGCGCTAAATTAAGCCAGTCTTGTTTTTCGAATAAACGTTCTGCTTGTTGTATATCTTCTATATTTTCTTGAAGACTTGTTTGAAGTAATTTATTTAATAGCTGTTGGTCATCTTGAGTCAACTGCATTAATGCATCTAAATTGATTAAACTATTTAACATTGGAGGAATGGGCTCTTCTGTATCTTCTTCTATTTGTTGAAGGGTACAGCGTAATAGCAGAGCTTCAATCTGAGATAGACGTAAAGGTTTAAATAGGCAGTCATCCATGCCAGCCTCTATACAGCGTTGGCGTTCTTCTTGCCTTGCATCTGCGGTTAACCCAATAATAATTAGAGTTTGGGAAGATATTTCTCGTAGTTGCCGAGTCAATTCTAACCCATCAATGTCAGGCATATTGCAATCGGTAATTACTATGTCGATTGCATTTTTTTTCCATAATTCTAGGGCTTGTTTCCCGCTCTTTGCTTCAATGACATGATGACCAAATCTTGTTAATTGGCGTACTAATAGCAGGCGATTTGCAGGGTGGTCATCAACGGCAAGTATTCGTAAGCGTTTATTATTTTTTGTGGCCTTATAAAGTGTCGGAAGCGAAACTCTAGTATTTTTCCGATGCTTAACGGGGATATCGATTAAAAATTGAGTACCATGCCCTAATTGGCTGTATAAGGTAATAGTCCCATTCATCATGGATATAAGTTGTTTACAAATAGCTAAGCCAAGGCCTGTTCCTTTATGTTTACTGCTTGATTCAGCTTGGGTATAGGGGGAAAAAATCAATTCTTGTCGGTTCTCTTCAATCCCCATTCCGGTATCAGAAATAATGATCCTTAAAATATTTTGATCATGGTTTTTGGGGAGGTAATTAATGATAATCTCAATCGTTCCTTCGGTAGTAAACTTAATTGCGTTATTAAGTAGATTGGAAATAACCTGACGTAGTCGAAAAACGTCGATATATATTTCATCAGGATGGATAGCATTAAGATGATAATGTAGAGAAATACCTTTCTGTTTAGCTAGTCCTTCAAACAAACGGACAACGGGCGTTGCTAATTCATTACTTTTTACCCACTCAGGAACGAGTTCCAGTTTGCCTGACTCAATTTTTGCCATATCTAAAATATCGCCTATAAGCCCCATCAATGATAATGCGGACTCATACGGTATTTGAATTGATTCCGTAATATCATCTTGTTGATTTTTATTCGTGGCGGCTAATTCTAATAACCCAATAATTGCGCTGATATGGGTACGAATTTCATGGCTCATGATAGCAAGGAAATTGCTTTTTGTTTGGCTTGCATGCTCTGCGCGTTGGCGAGCACTAGAGAGCTCGGTAAGGAGTTGTTCATGTTCAGTTATATCTTGCCAACTACAAATAAGACCAGAAATATTACCTTGGTTGTCTCTATATGCGACGGCTTGATGCACTATCACCCTTTCACCCATTCTGTTTTTTATTTGATAACGTTTAGGTGGAGAAACTAGACTCTTAGGATCATCAAAAAGAGAATACAATTTTTGGTAAATTGCCGATAGCGGGTGTTGTTGTGATGTTAATGAAAGTTGTTTTATGTTTTCATTATCAGGACTGAAAAAGCTCTCCCATGCTGAATTGCTATTTATTATCGTTCCGTTTTTATCAATGACATAAATAGGAACAGGAGTACCATTATAAAGAGTTTATAAGAATATAGCCTGTTCCTGTAAGCGTTTTTGTGTATATTTTCTTAATCGAATTTCACGATGTAAATAATAATTCCATATTAAAGATGTAATAATAAGAATAGCGGCAATGCAAGCTAATGTGTAGAACTCGGCACGGTATACTGTCCATGTATCCATTTCAACATCTGGTGAGCCTAGCCATTTATTAGTTAATACTGATATATCTCTCGGCGGAATAGAGGCAATTGTTTTATCTAATATACTATATAACTCAGGTTGGTCACGTCCTACGGCAAACGATATATAAGCTGTGTCTTCGCTTAATTGCTCGCTGATTTTTAATCGATTACGAAAATATCGGTCAATCATATAGTGAGCGCTGATAAGATTCTCGATGGTACCATCCACTTTTCCTTCATTAACCATTTGCAAAGCAGAATAGGTATCTTTAGTTTCAATTAATTCCACTTGAGGGTAGTTCTTTGTTAACCAGTCGTGAATTGCATTATCTGGGGTGATCGCAAGTTTTGCTGCCTGAGCAATTTTTTTATGGGCTAATGGTGTGTCCCTAACAATTAAAACAAATGGGGGGAGAACATAGGGGCGAGTAAATAATAATTCTTTATCATTTTTTGAGTTTTTTGTAATTGAAGCAATGAAATCCCCTTTATTTTGTTTTAATAAAGTAATCTCATCTTTTTCAGAGCTTGCTTCAATGACTTTAAAATTAATATTTGTTTTGAAATGGATCAGATTAAGTATATCTGCAGAGAGGCCATGAAATTGTTTTTGTGAGTCAAAAAATGTGAAAGGGGCATTTAGTGAATTAATGACGACTTTTAACTCATTGTGTTGTTTTAGCCAATCTATTTCCTTTTGTGTGAATACAACAGATTGTTTTAGTGCCCATAAATCAGGTTTTGAACTCCAATGATGAAAAATAATATCATGCTGAGCTAATGATATTGAGCTTAAAATGATATCCACAGTACGCTTTAATTGCGCATTTTTAGGGTGAAAGAGAAAGACTGGGCCAATATTTTCATTAGAGAAAATCTCAGCAGTGGATAATGTTGTTGCATAGTGGCGTTCAAGTAAAAAATTAGCCACGATCATTCTGCCTAGGAAATAATCATTTTCACCAAATGCGACGGAAGATAATGCATTTTGTGGTAAAGGAAAACGTTCAATCTTTGCGTCGGGAAAATATTTTTTGATCCATTCATTGCTTGGGTAGCCTTGAACCGTAGCAATACGAGCACCGTGAGGTATTGGGTGCTTATTGGACATTGCCGCTTTTCGTGAAATAAGTACGGGATAATCAGGAATATATGGAGCGCTTTTGAGAAAACCATAGCTTTCGTTTCTTTGTCTTTTGCCATCATCAGCTAACATATCTATCTCACCATTGAGTAGGCCCTGTAATGCCATATCTCTATCTGGGTAGTAGATGATTTTGAAGCGCAAACCTAAGTTACGCATGATGGTCATAATGCTATCTGCAGAAATTCCTTTATAAATTCCTGATTCTAATACTAAATCAAAAGGGGGGTTATTAGGAGCGTAGACACCAATAGCTAATTCTTGTTTTTCTCCTAGCCATCTCCAATCACGATCACTCAATTCAAATTTTGATGGAAGAATTTCAATTTGGCTATAAAGTCTGACTTCATAAGGTTGGAATGCAGAAAATGAGCAAGGAAATAGACCAATAAGCAAGCAAACTATTAGGATTAGGTTACGCATCGATATATTAATCCAAATTATTGCGTTGAATAAAGTCGTATAGCTCTGCAATATTGTGAAGATCTAATTTAAGCATTAGTCGTCTTTTATAAGTGCTAACAGTTTTATCGCTGATACGCATTTGTTGTGCAATGTTAATGCTTTTCATCCCTTTAGCTAATAAATGTAAGACTTGTAATTCTTTTGTAGAGAGCTCGGCGATTTTTTGTTTGTCATTAAGATGATTATTCGGGGAGGTATCCATTTTATTGAGATTAAGTGGAAAGTAGCCATATCCATTTCTAATCGCATGAATGGCGACATGTAATTCCGTTAAGTTATTGCGTTTACTAATGAAACCACTAGCACCGACACTTGCACAGCGGCGGATGTAATGGTCATCATCTTTTGCAGATAGCACAAGAAGCCCTCCAGTGTAGTTATTCTTACGCAATCGTTGCATGACATCAATCCCATTAAGTGATGGGATATCTATATCTATCATGATCAAGTCGGGAGAGAGTGTTTTGGCAAGTTGGATAGCTTCATGGCCATCAGCGGTTTCCCCTACAATGGTCATGTCATCTTTTTCTAATAGTATTCTTACAGCAAGCCGTGCTACTGGATGGTCATCGACTATCAGTACTGTTTTCATGTTTTTCCCTTTCTGGCTAGTAAATTAAAGCGCGATGAACTTAGGTGCAGGTGCCAAATGAAAAATTAATTGTTTTTTTTATTAGTTTAATGAGCGTTTTAATTTGCTGCAATGTATATTTTTGTAATATTTATCTGTCATAAATTTAATAATTAACTTACATAAATTGCTTTTTTGTCTTATTACATTTTATGGCTATTCCTCTCAAAATACACCTATGCACTGTGGCTGTGTTCAGATGTCTCTACTGGGTCGAGTATTCAATGAGTTGATAATGGGGTAAACTGAGCTTTTCTGTTGAGGTTTAGTATGGCTACCATTTCAGTAAAATGCCGATTCTGTGGGTTAACCGACCCTGTTAAAAAACATGGCACCGGCAATGGAGGTCATCCCCGTTATCGCTGTCAGGCCTGTTGCCGCACTTTTCAACTCGATTATACCTACAACGCTTGTCAGCCCGGCATCAAAGAGCAAGTGGTTGAGCTTGCCATGAATAATGCGGGTATTCGTGACACCGCTAGGGCATTACATATCAGTATCAATGCCGTCGTCCGCACTTTAAAAAACTCTCGCCACGGAATGTAACAACACTGCCCCTAGATAACCTACAAATTCAGCTCATTTGTGAGGTCGATGAGATGTGGTCATTTATCGGTAACAAAAAAAGTCAGCGTTGGTTGTGGTATGCATGGGAGCCTCGCTTAAAGCGGATTATCGCTCATGTATTTGGTTCCCGAAGCAAGAAAACACTGGGGAAATTGTTAAAACTGCTGTCTGGGTTCCGTATCGCTTTTTGGTGTACGGATGGTTACAGGGCGTACAAAGAGACACTCCCTAGCGAAAAACACATTTTAGGAAAGCTATATACACAGCGAATTGAGCGTGAAAATCTGACGTTGCGTAACCGATTGAAACGACTTAATCGCAAGACGTTAGGGTATTCAAAATCATCCGGCATGCATGACAAGATCATTGGGACTTTCATTGAGCGAGAGTATTACGTTTGAAATGCCATCAACCCTTTGGATACGTGACCCTCTACTGTTTTACGGAAAATACAATAGAGCCTTCAATTCTTAATAATTAGATTAGCTTAAACCAAACCTAGGAGGTGAATGATATTATTTTAATAGATAATGACAATCATGGAAACTAACTTTACGAAACTATGTTTTTCTCTATTTCACTACATGGAGTGTGTCTGGCTATTTCTATTTAACAGATTAATAGCATAAGGATTAATAAGTTAATGGATTAAACAGGTGCCACAAACATTAATGGGAATTAATGTGGTAGTGATAACCATAATATATTAATAAATTAAATATTTTAACACTGGGTTATATATTGATTCAGTAAAAAGGAATTAGAAATGAAAAAGATTATTGCTACTGCTATTTTTGCTGCGCTTTGTGTTGGTCAAGTTGCGAATGCTAAAGATGGTACGGTTAAATTCGTTGGTGATATTGTAACTGCACCTTGTGAAGTGGCACAAAATTCTTGGGATCAAACCGTTCAGATGTCTCAAGTTAAAACAGCTACATTTGCAGATGCAGGCGCTAAATCAGCGGATAAAAAATTCCAAATTAGCCTACTAAATTGTGATGTGGCTCAGTTCAAAAATGTTGCAGTTTCATTTGCAGGTCAAACTAATGGTGATGATGCAACCCTTTTAGCACTTGATGGTGGCCAAGGTTCAGCAGAAAACGTAGGTGTTGCTATCTATGACGGTAAAGGTAAGAAACTGGCTTTAGGTACAGCAACAGCTGATACTGCATTACAAGTTGGTTCAAATACCCTTTATTTCTCAGCAGCTTATGTTTCTACTAAGAAAGATGTGAAAGCGGGTTCTGCTAATGCAACAGCAGATTTCAACCTGACATATAAATAATATTGATTTCCTTCAGGCCACTATGTTGGTGGCCTGCTTTTTTGTTCGAAGGGGATGTAATGATTCTTAATAGCCTTTTTATTAATAAGTTAATACTTATTTTTTTACTCATGTGTTTTAGTTTCTCTATTTATGCTGCGGGTGGTGTTGTTGTTGGTTCCACCCGTGTTGTATTTGATGGCTCAAAGAAAGAAGCTAATCTTAGTTTAAAAAATAATAATGATAAGAGTACTTATTTAATTCAATCTTGGGTTGAGGATGCTTCAGGGAATAATAAAACTCCATTCATTATAACACCGCCACTTTTTAAACTAGAGCCTGTTAAAGAAAATATGCTTCGCATTATTCGTGCAGGTGGGGATTTACCTGAAGATCGTGAGTCGGTTTATTATGTCAATGTAAAAGCTATTCCACCCGCTCCAGCTGAAGAAAGTGCTAATACTTTACAACTAGCAATTAAAACTAGAATGAAATTATTCTATAGACCTGCTGGCTTGAAAGGTAACCCAATGGATTCCTATAAGGCTCTAGTATGGAAAAAAGAGGGTGATAAATTGCGTATAGTTAATAACACTCCTTTTTCTGTCACATTAAGTGAAGTGAAAGTTAATGGCAGTGAAATAGATAAAGTTGACCTTGTCCTACCGATGAGCAGTACAGTTTATAAGTTACCTTCAACAGCAAATATGGGTGCTCAGATAATATTTACAACTATCAATGATTATGGCGGCACTTCTGAATTGCAAAAAGCGACACTTCAATAAATAAGGCGTTAATTTTAATAGAAAGATAAGTCGTGTGATACCTTTTATTATTTTTTTATAAGAAAGTTTTGCGCAATATATTAGAGGGAACGAGGGAATGAACAAAATACGATATAGAAAGAAGCTTTTGGCTTTCTCTTGCATTACATTGGGAATATTTAGCGCTTATCCTGTTTTAGCGAAAGAATTGTTTAACTCTCAATTTTTAGAAAATATTAGTAGTAATAGCGTTGCCGATTTTTCTTTATTGTCAAAAGGCAATGTGGATCAATTACCCGGAGAGTATTTGGTCGATATATATGTTAATGAACAAGCAGTGGCAAAGCAGAATGTAAATTTTAGTACTAGGGAATATAAAGCTAATCATTCATCTGATGGCGTATCATTAGAACCTTGTATTTCGTATGAGCAATTACAAGCTTATGGTGTCCGTGTTGAGGCTTTTCCTAAATTAGCTCAATATGCGCAAGACCCTGTTCAGTGTAAGCCATTTTCAGCTTTTGAAGAAATTATTCCTTATGCATCATCCCATTTTGATTTTAATCAGCAGAGATTGTATTTGAGTTTTCCTCAAGCATCTTTGACCAATTTAGCAAAGGGAACGATTGACCCATCAATGTGGGATGAAGGGATCCCCGCATTGCTAACAAACTATAGCTTTACAGGGAGTAATTCGACGAATACAGGCAGTCATATTAGTGATAAGTCGAGTGATAGCTATTTTTTGAGTTTACGTTCTGGGGTTAACGTGGGGGCATGGCGCTTACGTAATTATTCAACGTGGAACAGCAGTAATGGTAATAATAGCTGGAGAAATATTAATACCTATCTCCAGCGGTATATTGTGCAGTTGAAGTCGCAAATAATTATGGGTGATACCTATACACCGGGCGATATTTTCGACAGTGTGCAAATTCGTGGTGCACAAATTGGTACTGATGATGACATGCTAGCGGATAGCCTGAAAGGCTATGCCCCCGTGGTACGTGGGATAGCGCGTACTAATGCGACGGTGACGATTAAGCAAAATGGATATACCGTTTACCAGAGTTATGTGGCTCCTGGTCCATTTGCTATCACGGATTTGTACCCAACTGCTGCGAGTGGTGACCTTGAGGTAGAAATAAAAGAGCCATCCAAAGCTTTATTCAACCATTTGCGAGTGTGCCTGTTTTACGTCGCCAAGGGCAAATTAAGTATGCATTTTCAGCGGGGCAATATCGAAATGGTCACAGTAGCCAGCGGCCATTTATAACGCAGGGCTCTCTGGTCTGGGGGATCCTAAATAGTTTGACTGCATATGGAGGCCTGCAAGTTGCAGAGCGCTACCGTTCTCTGGTGCTAGGGGTTGGTCAGAATATCGGCGATTTTGGTGCATATTCTTTTGATATTACAACAGCTCATAGCGAAGATGTAACACGATATGGTAATGGCGCTACAGGCCAATCTTATCGCTTATTGTACTCTAAATCTTTTGCTAATACGGGCACGGACTTTCGTTTATTAGGCTACCGTTACTCAACGGAAGGGTTTTATACCTTCCAAGAAGCCGTTGAGCGTAGATATCAAGATTGGGATTTTGCAGATGATAGCCGCTACTCTTACCACCGACGCTACCGTCTTGAAGGAACATTAACGCAGCAACTAGGTAAAGATTTAGGGTCTATCTATTTTTCTGCTAACCGACAAGATTTCTGGAAAGGGCAAGGTAAGCAAAGTCGGTTACAAGTAGGTTATAACAATAACTGGGGCCCTTTAAATTACGGTGTTTCTTATAGTCGAGCAACATACCCAAACCAAAGAGAAACAGACCAAATTTTCAGTTTTAATGGTTCATTTCCACTCTCTGCATTATTACCTAACACATGGGCGACTTACAACATGGTTAGCCAGCGCCATGGGCCAATAACTCATCAAGCGGGAATTTCAGGCACATTATTAGATGATAATAATCTCAGTTATAGCGTTCAGGAGAGCTATGGTTCGAAAGGACAGGGTAATGGTGGTGGAGCTAGTCTCAGTTACCGAGGTGGCTACGGCAATATGAACTTTGGTTATAACTATAGCAAAGATTCTAGGCAGTTAAACTACGGTGTTGAGGGTGGTGTTTTAGTTCATGAGGATGGGGTAACGCTTTCTCAACCAATTAATGAAACCTCCATTCTAGTTAAAGCTATTGGTGCCAAAGATACCAATATTACAAGTTATACCGGTGTTAAGACAGACTGGCGGGGCTATGCCGTATTACCTTTTGCTCAAGCCTATCGATTTAACCATGTTGAGCTAGATACACAAACATTGGGTGACAACGTGGAATTACAAGAAAGTGCTAAGAGTGTTGTGCCGAGTAAAGGGGCGATTTCTAGGGTTGAGTTTATTACTCAAATAGGGTACCGAGCTTTAATCACACTAAAACATAAAAATGGCACAGTGATCCCTTTTGGCGCATCCGCACAGCTAGTTCAAAATGATGGGAAAGCGGTTAATAGTTCGATAGTTGGGGAAGGTGGTCAGTTATTTATCAGTGGGTTACCGGAAAGCGGTAAGCTGGAAATTAAATGGGGACAACAAGCGGCACAGAGTTGCTTCGTTAATTATCAATTACCTGTGAAACCATTGAGTAAAGATGCCATTGGTATTATTCAGACTCAAGCGGTATGCCAGTAATTGGGAGATTACAATGAGAAAATTATTTAATATTCATATATCAGCACTATTATTTGCCCCCAGTTTATTGATTGCTCCATTTCTAATAGTCCCAAATACTCATGCAAGTGGGATCGATACTGAGTGGTATAACATTTGTCATCCTGATGGGGCAGTAACGAGGTATACACTCAGTCTTACCGGTGATATTGGTTCATCATTTAATAAGTCTGGTGTTGAACTCCCATCGAAATTTAGTTGGAATGATGGGAAATCATACAAGATAGTTTGTGCATGCATACCTGGTGAATCATGGAATCAGACTTATTACTCAACGTTTTATAAGGGGAATAATGGGCCGACTACTGGCCATGCGCCGGGCTGGGAAAAAGCTAATGAGTATATAGATGTCAGAACTTTTGTTGCAATTTGGAACCAAAATACGGGTACTACCTCCATGCATGAAGTTCCGGTCACGTATCCAAAGGGTTGATGGCATTTCAAACGTAATACTCTCGCTCAATGAAAGTCCCAATGATCTTGTCATGCATGCCGGATGATTTTGAATACCCTAACGTCTTGCGATTAAGTCGTTTCAATCGGTTACGCAACGTCAGATTTTCACGCTCAATTCGCTGTGTATATAGCTTTCCTAAAATGTGTTTTTCGCTAGGGAGTGTCTCTTTGTACGCCCTGTAACCATCCGTACACCAAAAAGCGATACGGAACCCAGACAGCAGTTTTAACAATTTCCCCAGTGTTTTCTTGCTTCGGGAACCAAATACATGAGCGATAATCCGCTTTAAGCGAGGCTCCCATGCATACCACAACCAACGCTGACTTTTTTTGTTACCGATAAATGACCACATCTCATCGACCTCACAAATGAGCTGAATTTGTAGGTTATCTAGGGGCAGTGTTGTTACATTCCGTGGCGAGAGTTTTTTAAAGTGCGGACGACGGCATTGATACTGATATGTAATGCCCTAGCGGTGTCACGAATACCCGCATTATTCATGGCAAGCTCAACCACTTGCTCTTTGATGCCGGGCTGACAAGCGTTGTAGGTATAATCGAGTTGAAAAGTGCGGCAACAGGCCTGACAGCGATAACGGGGATGACCTCCATTGCCGGTGCCATGTTTTTTAACAGGGTCGGTTAACCCACAGAATCGGCATTTTACTGAAATGGTAGCCATACTAAACCTCAACAGAAAAGCTCAGTTTACCCCATTATCAACTCATTGAATACTCGACCGAAGTTCCATTCAGAAGTGTTTCTAATTATACCTCTGAAGGGGTATGCCCAAATACGGAGCTTAACCAATTTGGTAGAAGTCGAATAAGGCAGACTATAACTAGTGGTGGTACCGGAAGAATGGATCTTTATATAAGGAAACCATTTGTTGGTCGTACGACTTTTAGTATTCCAGATTTTTATACTCTGTTTGCAAATAATGCCCCTCAGCAGAATGGACCTGCTATTGCTACTGTAGGTATTAGTGTTGACATTACAGCCCCGCAGTCCTGTGAAATTAATGCGGGTCAGAGTATATCGATTCCGTTTAATGATATTCCTCAGCGAAATTTCGTCACAGCAGGTAAAGGAGGAATGCCCGCAGGTGTAGTACCGCAGTCTAAAACATTGAGTTTGAAGTGCTCAAATATGGATGCTTATGCAAATTTAGATATGCGCTTTATTGGTACTGCTGACCCAAATAGCACTACTGATGGCTTTAGTACGGATAATAAAGATATTGCTATTGCAATAGAAGGGCCTAATGGCCGCTTAACACCGACTACAGGGAAACTCCCTTTGCAATTAGATGCTAATCAAAATGGTTCGGTAACAATCAAAACTTATCCTTTCAGTAGTACTGGTCTAGCTCCTGCGCTTGGTAAATATTCATCAATTGTAACTGTGCGTTTAGACTTTAGATAATAACAATGGAGATAACTATTATGAGTAATGCAATGGAAAATAGTCGTAATTTCCCGTGGTCAACAATGAAAAAAGTGGGGGCTTTATCATTATTGATTGCAGTCAGTGGTGCAGTACATGCAGCGGATATTACGTTGAACTTTAGTGGAAATGTAACAGTAACAGGATGCGATATTTCAGCGAGTAGTAAAACAAAAGCGATCGCTTTTGGTACTGTGGATTTAGCTAAAGCGACAGCGGGGGGAACAGGGAGTTCAGCCTTAAAAGATGTGGATTTCTCTTTAGATTTCACTAGTTGTGCGAATCTTAAAAATATTAGTTTAGTCATGGATACAACCAAAGCTGTGACGGGCTTTGCTGATTACTATTCTATTGATGAGGGGGCTGGTAAAGCTGGTGGTTTAGCGGTTGGTATTAAAGGAACTGATACAGCAAAAACGGTTCAGTCACCAGGGAAAGAGGTTTTATGGGCAAAAACAGCAACAGCGAATAATATTCCTTTTAAAGCGACATTATATAAAACTGGTGCAGTAACTGCGGGGGCAATTACTGGGCTTGTGAATGTCACTGTAAAATATAATTAATAGAGTATCCATATATAAAAATATTATTACTAATAATATTGAATTAAGGGCTATATAAATGAAGAAAAATTTTCTATTAGCGCTAATGGGCGCTATGACGGGTATTGCTTTAACTTCAGGTGCACAAGCGGCTGATGCAACATTAACATTGAAAGCAACAATAAAGTTGGCGGGGTGTGATATTTCAACAGGCACAGGTAAAGACCAATTAGTTGATTTTTCGGATGTTACTGTAGTTAAAAATGCGGTTAAAGGAAGCTCAATAGCTAAAAAGGATTTTAATCTGCAATTTCAAAATTGTGCAGATTTAAAAGGTATTGATGTTTCAATGAAAGGTACTGCTGATACTGATATGGCTGGTGGAGAGCTGTTTGCGATTGATAAAGGTGCAAACATGTCTAAAGGCGTAGGCGTTAAAATTATTGCAAAGACAACCGGTGGAGAAAAAGTCCAGAAGCCAGTTGGTGACACGGTTGTTTGGGGAAGCCTTTCAGGGGCTAGCGTGACTTTACCTTATCGTGCTGAATTAGTTAAAACGTTAGATGCGATAACCGGGGGAGATGTTCGTTCAGTTGCCGAAGTTAGCGTAGCATATAAATAAAATACTAATATATTGAATGGTTTTATAGATATTTAAAATAACTGATAACATTGTCGTTTTATTTTCTTAAAACGACAAAGAAAGTTTAGTTTATCTATTTTTTTTGTAGAAGTGATTCAATAATTTATATGCATGTTATAAGGCAATGATTAATTCAAGAACTAGCATCATTATTCGTTAGTTTTGATCTGCGATTATTATTTGGACTGATTATGAAATTATATTCGTACAGGTATTGCTATATTTTTGGCATGGTTTTTTCGCTATGCCCTCTATTTTCATCGGCTAGTGATTTATCGTTAAATTTTACTGGAAATGCAATCGTTACGGGATGTGATGTTGAATTTGGAAATAGTGGTAAGAATCAAGAAATCGATTTTAAAACAGTAACAACGACAAAAAGTGGAACAGGTCTTTCTGGCTTGGTCACTCAACCATTTTCATTAAAACTATCTAATTGTGCGGGAACAATTAATAAAGTTTCCGTGAGTATGTCTGGTAAGGCTGATACCGGCTTTCCTGAATACTTTGCAATTAATAGTGGCACCGGCAGTGCACAAGGGTTGGTTTATGGTGTGAACGTAAAAGGGGATAAAAATAAAAAGCAAAAACCCGATGGCACAGTTGTTGAGTGGTCATCGACGGCACAGCCATTAGATTATGAAGCCACTTTGTATAAAACAGGGAATGTTGACGGTGGTCTCGCACAAGCGAGTATTGATATCAGTATTGGGTATCAATAAATAATAGTTATTTAATATGGGAGAGAGAGGATGAACATAAGCTGTTTATTTAGGAGAACTGTTTTAGTCGCAGGTATAAGCTTCGTTTCATCAGGAGCACTGGCTTTGGATGCTTCTGTTCAGATTAAAGGCAAAATAAAATTAATGGGATGCGAGGTTGATACCGGATCAAAAGATCAGACTGTTGATTTTAAAAAGGTCAATGTGCCGGTGAGTTATCCTTCTGGAAGTGTTGTAGCTGAGAAACCATTTACGATTAAACTACAAAATTGTGAGTCAGCCGCCGTTGCTGATGTTTCGATGAGTGGTACTCCAGATAGTTTTAATGCGGATTATTTTGCATTAGATTCCACGAGCCAAGATTCAGCGAAAGGAATAGCACTGCGTATTAAGTCCACAAATGGTGAAATTCAGAACCCTTCAGGCAAAGTGGTGACATGGCGTTTCAATTCATCAAGTAGTGAACAATTATTAACTTATAATGGTGCATTAATTAAGACGAGTGATATCACTAACGGTAAAGTGAATGTAAATGCAGAGTTTAGTGTTAATTATCGTTAATTTTAATATAAAACATAATAGTTTATTAATTAAATTGATAGTAATGGTTTAATAACTTTTATTATATGAGTTTATGATTTGTTTTTATTTGAGAAATATAAGTTTATTTGAGGTTGTAAATCTCGAATACGCTTTTTTATAGCATGTCAGGGCGTTAAATTTTAAGGCTACAACACTAAAAATAATAGTGTCATTATAATTAGGACAGTACGTATGAACGTATATAACACTGAAATTTCTAATAGTTTTATTGGGCAGCAGGTTCGTAAACGCCGTCTTCTTTTCGGTTGGTCTGCGAGTACACTAGGGAAAAAATCAGGCTTGAGCCAACAACAAATTTCACGCTATGAAAGAGGAACACAGAATTTCACTATTTATCGTTTATGTATATTTGCAAATATACTGGAGTGTGATTTAAATTACTTTTTGGGGCGTGAGGCTGATATGAGCTACCCATTATAAGCAGAATATTAAAATTAATAGCTTCTTAAAAGAGAAGCTATTAAAAATAATTATATGTAGACATAATCATTTTTATATTTGATGAAGACATCAAAGAAGATGGCAACACCAATGACTAATTTTCTCTATACTTATTTTTAATATCTGTCTGTTTTATAAAAAAGTATGTTCAGTTTACATATACTGCTATGGTGATAGCGGTATTTTGTTTCTATGGGGAAAATAAAAACGGTATTATTTGGGGATCTTGTGAAAAATGTAAATGCGAGCTCAGCAATGCTAAAAGGATGCTTCTAGCTGGACGGTTGCTTATGGTATAATAAGCGCACAATACAGCTATATTTTTTAAATCTTATTTTTAGTCCATTTTACATTGGATACCCCAGCAATGAACATTAGTCAGCTTAAAAGCTTTGTTGAAGTGGTCAAAAGTGATTTCAATATCACTAATGCGGCTGAAAAACTGTATACCTCTCAGCCAACGGTGAGTAAGCAACTTAAAATATTGGAAGATGAGCTGAACGTTTCATTATTCAATCGGAAAAATAATAACTTATTGTCTCTGAGCCCGATTGGCGAAAAAGTTCATCATGTCGCGTGTGATATTCTTGCTCAGTTCGATAAAATAAAAAGTATTGTTTCTCATGAAGATACGACGATAAAACAGAACTTGCATATTGCAACAACCCATACCCAGATCCGTTATAAATTACCGCAAGTGATTGAGCGTTTTAACGCACGTTACCCTAATATCTCTTTGCATTTTCACCAAGGTGCGCCAGCTCAAATTGCAGAGATGGTGAATAATGGCGATGTGGACTTTGCCATTGCGACCGAGTCGATGCATCTTTATGATGATTTATTGGTAATGCCTTGTTATCAATGGTCTCGCAGTATTATTGTTCCACATGACCACCCATTGGCTCAATGTGAACAGCTTAGGATTGAAGACCTTGCGGGCTACCCACTAATTACCTATGTATTTGGTTTTACAGGGCATTCGAAGCTCGACCAAGTCTTTTATCAACATAAATTAACGCCAAATGTTGTTTTAACTGCCGTAGATACTGAAATTATTAAATACTATGTAAAACGCGGTGCTGGGGTCGGTATTATTTCAACCGTAGCTTTTGACCCAGAGGAAGATAGTGAGGCATTACGCTGTATTGATATTAGCCACTTAGTCAAGCCAAGTTATACACATGTTTGCATTAATCGGCACATGCACCTAAAAGATTATATGTATGATTTTATCTCTCATTACGCACCTCACCTTGATTTGAATTATATTCATCAACCGAACCAATGGGTACCTACAGAACAAAGTGAGAAAGATAGGTTATATAGAGAATTGCCTGAGCTATGACTTATCTGCGGATGATTAAGAAAAAAGCCGAGTAATAGGAGATTTACTCGGCTTTAGTATTACTGTGTGTATTATATTTATTCTAACGAGTGGCAATATTAATAAAAATTTGAGCGCCAATCAGCAAACAGTCGTCATCAACAAAATAAGGGTTTGCATGTAAGTAATTATTAATCCCTTTTGCTTGATTACCACTTCCTAAAAAGTACATGGCACCGAGTTTACCTTTAGTGGCATTGATCATATAACTGAAATCTTCACTTCCAGTCATTGGCTTACCATTTGAATCAATATGCTCAATTGGTAAAAAGGCGGCTGCGGCATCATAAATGACTTTGGCTGCTTGTGGGTGGTTGACAACAGCAGGATACCCGCTGGCTTCCAGTGTTGTTTTAAACCCGCCGGCTTCACTACGAGCCACAATTTCATTGAAGCTGGCTTTTAATATTTTGTCCGTTTCTTCATCCATTGAACGGATGGTTCCGCGTGCCTGAACATGATCTGCCAGCGCATTTGGGATGGTTCCCCCGTTAATCATGCCACAACCAAATACGGCAGGGCTGAAAGGATCGGTTTTTTTGGCAACAATGTAGTCCATATAATCGATGATACGCGTTGCTTCGCGGATAGCATCTAACCCTTTATGAGGGGTTGAGCCGTGAGCAGAAACACCGTGGACATCTAGTGTCCACGCTGAGCCATAAGAGGACATAACCCCTGAATTGAATTTAATATAACCCGTTTCAAAGGCCGCATCATTGTGTAGACCGTAAACCTCGTCAACGCCTTCCATACAGCCCATTTCGACCATTTTGTTAGCACCTGGTACGCGCATATCTTCTTCAGCCATCTGGAAGATAAAACGGACGTTATGGGTGAGTTCAGAACGGTTCACACTGAGGTATTTAGCTGCTGTTAAGGCGATGGTCATGTGGGTATCATGGCCACAGTTATGAGCGCAACCCTCATGGACAGAACTGTGTTCATTGCACGTTAAATCAGGCATTTCAAGGCCATCGATGTCGGTACGATAGGCAATTAAGCGCTTGGTTGGGTCGACAATCAAATCAGCGGTAAAGCCTGTGTAGCCTTCAAATAAACGAATGTTATAGCCAAAGCTTTCCATCAATTCACGGCAATATTGTGAGGTTTTGAATTCTTGCCCAGACAATTCAGGGATTTTATGTAAATCCTGACGTGTTTTTTTGCTAAACGTTTCTAAAGCAAAGAGCTTTTCACTGATATTGTATTTGTTGGTCATTACGTTTTATCCCGTATACAGAAAGCATTTTTAATGCTGTTAAAGGGCCCCTGGTGTGAGCATGGAATAATGAACAGCGCGCTCATTTAATTTATGTGTATTTTAAAAATTAGATTCAGAAATAGGATGATTTCTACTTCTACTCGTTATTCTTTATCTATCAATTTATAGAGTGAATTTTAACGTGGATATTAAAAAAGTGAGCGTGACGGAGATCGTATTTATATCATATCAGTATTGCATGGCTCATGAATAATAAGGATGGTAATTTATTAAAACAATAATATAAAGAGTGCTTAACTTATTAAGTCTATTTATATCAATAGGTTATGGGTATGTTTTTAATGTTGGGAATATTTGCATTTTAAAGTGAGCATGAGTAGGGTTTAAGTTAAATTTTTTATTTAAAGTAGGGGGGAGAGGCATGATTTTAGGAATTGTTTTAAATGAAATGGCCAATGTAAAAAGAAATTAAATTAATGCGAAGAAAAAATTTTAAAAGTGGGATAAAAGCTAAAAATCATATTCCCCTTATTATAATGAACATAGCAATAAGGGGAATGTTTTAATAATTAGTTCTTAAAAGAGCCAATAAATGAGAGGTATTCCTCTTTGCTCATTAATGGGGTGTAATCAGCTAACATCTCATTAGCTTGGGACGCATCATCAAATAACAGGTCAATAATTGCCATTGCCATCATTTGAGCAGGGCGGATATAGGCCATATCATCATCAAAAACAACGTAATCTTTACCATGCAACCCACCACGAATTGCACCAATCCATGGGTGACTCACTGGCATAATATGTGATAAGTCCCCTGTATCCGTGCTTCCAGTCATGTGCCCAGCAATCCAAACATTTTCTTCGCCAATCAAGCTGTGGGCATTTTGTTGCAATAAACTGTTCAATGTATCGTTGTTATATAATGGAAGGTAACCCGGTAAATCTTTAACTTCTACCTCTGCACCAACAGACATTGCGCCAGCAACAAGTGCGCGAGTAATACGTTCATTCGCATCAATCATTGCTGGGACATTTGACGCTCGAACATAACTTTCCATACGGACATCACTTGGGGTGACATTGACCAAATCACCGCCTTGCGTGATGATCGGATGGAAACGAATGTAATCTTTTTCTTGGAAAGTTTCGCGAATAGCATTTACTCCCATGATCCCCATCATTGCGGCATTGAGGGCATTGACACCCAAGTGAGGTGCTGCCGCTGCATGGGATGCAGTCCCTTTGTAATTAATCAACTTGCCAATAAACCCATTGGTGGTGGTCGACATTTCAATAAAACCAGTATCACGCTCAGGTTTGACGCTGGTTAAATGAATTTGCATAGCCATATCGACATCATCAAATTCGCCAAGGGATATCAGCTCTGGCTTACCGCCGATATAACTAATTTTTCCTTGTTCAATCAGTTTATTACGATAAGCCAGTTCAACATATTCCTCAGCGGGAACGGCGAAAGGAACGACGTCTCCCGCGAGGTATTGCATAGCACCTGACTTAACCAGACCAATAGTCACAGCCATCATATTGGCTATTTGCGCATTGTGCCCACAGCAATGGGCTGCACCCGTTAAATCATCGGCCTCTGGGTGTTCAGCACAAATAATCGCGTCGAGCTCACCAATCACAGCAATGCTATATTTGCTACCTTTTCCACCTTTTAGACGTGCCTTAACCCCTGTTAATGCGAGTTGGTTTCGGTAATTAACGCCTAATGCAGAAAATGCGGCTTCCACTTTTTTTGCTGTTTTCGTTTCTTTGTAGCCTAGCTCTGGCTCTGCCCAAATATCTTCTGCTAATTTTTTGATATCCCCTTTATGGGATGCAATTGTTTCGCAGACGATGGCTTTCAATTGGTCTTTGGTCATTGTCATGGTAAATATTTCCTCTGGTTAGATAACGCCGCTCCATGAAAGTGTCACTTGACCAATAAGTGCAGCGAATAAGAAAGTTCCCGTAAAGACCGCCAGTGAAACTGGGATGATCCGCCATGAAATGGCTTTAAATTTATCAATATCTTTACCGAGTGAAAGACCGGCAAATGCCAGAACTGTCGTACTGATGACAGCGAGTGAAATTTTACCTGTCATTGCGATCATTTCTTTATCGTAAGGGAATAATGGTGAACACAGACCTGCAGCAATTAAAGATACCCAGAAAATCACAGGTAACTTACCTAATGGTGGGATCTGTGCAATTAAGTATGCCACAAATGACATACCCCCTAATAATGCCATGGCGATAAGTGAGTCGCTAAAGACTGCGCCAAAGCTGCCGCGGCCATAAATTGAGCCTCCGAGAGCATCACCCAGTGAAGTGAAGATGATGACTAACACGATGATTATTGCAATTTCTGCCATCTTTTTCATGATCTTATATCCTTATTCTGTATCTGCTGATGCTGTTGCACGTTTTCTTTTGAGTTTGTTGTATAAGAAAGAGGCAAACGGTAAGGAGAAGAAAATATAGATGTACAGACCTAATACTGAAGACATCAAGTTTGCGGAGGATGAGAATGCTTGAATATCCGCAGCATGTTCAGGATAAAGCTCCAATAATGGTGCGACTGACGCAGCTAGCATCGAACCACTTCCGACCCCGGCTCCCATTGCTAAAGCGAGAGGGCTCATAATATCGAGTCCTGCGATAACACTGGCGATGATGCCCATCCAAACGGCTCCGTATAGTGTTCCGCAAATATACATTGCCATAACGCCACGGCCTTCTGGTGAACTTAAACCATATTTGGCTTCGATAATGGCGATATTGGGTTCACGACCAATAGAGTAAGTTGCACCAACGGCTTCACGACCCATACCTAACATAATGGCAAGGGGTAAACCGAGTAAAATGGTACCGATAAAGTGACCGATTTCTTGCAGGATTAATGCACCACCGGCTTGAATAATTTTTTCCCAAGATGCACCAACGGAGGTGCTTAATTTTGCAATTAAGATAACTAACGCGACACTCATTATAGAGCTTGCGTGTGCCATGTTTTTTTCGCTGAGGATTTTGAATTTTGGAAAACTGATAATACCACCCATCAACATGGAATAAAGCATTGGAAAAACCATAACTAAACTGATTTTAATTTGCCCTATAGCTTCCGAAAGAAGAATGATAAGTAAGCTAACCAAAAGCAACTTACTATCTTTTAATATACCCATAGTGTTACCTTTCATTGGAAATGTTTTTAAGAGTTATTCGTATATATTTATAATAAAAATGCATCATTTTCGTATTCATACTATCCATGAAACTATTTTCTTGACAATATTCCGAAAGTCTCTTAGCCATGCCTAAAAGGCATGGTTAAAATCAATTAATTAAAATTAATTAATAAAAATGTGCTTATTGAATTTCTCTTGCATTTTAATATTAAAAATATTGTTATTTTTCAGTCTGATACAATATTTTATTAAGTTTTTAACATGTTATTTCATAAGTGATTTTGATTTTTAGATGCATTAATGCGAAGAGTTATCAAATACCTAATAAATGTGAGGTTGTTCAGGTTTTATGTATTTTTATATGAAAAGGTTTTATTTTTATTGAGTTTGTATAATGATGAAAATTTAGATTTTATTGGAGTTTATTATTGTGATTATATCTTTTGGTTTTGCTTTTACCTGATTTGAGTCTGATTATTAGTTTAATAAACCAATTTGTTTTTTTAAGGTTTCTTCAAAAAAATTTGATAAATTACAATAATATTGTATTTGGCTGTGATATTTGACTTGGATCCCAATTTTGAATATTCATTAATTAGAAAGCAATAAATGAGTCGAAATTTTATTTTAGTCTAAATGCTGATATTAATGTTATCCGTAACATATCGACTGCTATTTGTTTATTGCGTCTTGAAAAATACAAAGGCACGAATGGCGCGAACAAAAAAGTATTTATTGCTAAATTTATGTTTAGCCATCTTTTTATCACAACGGTATTGTAATTGGTAAATTCTAAAGCAAGGTGTTTATGATTATTACCCTAAAAGATATCACCAAAGACAATTGGGTGGATATCATCTGCCTCGAGATAACCAAAGAGCAGGAAGACTTTGTTGCTCTTAACTCAGAGTCAATCGCAGCCTCAAAATTTTTTGATCATTATATTAATCGAGGGATTTATGTTGATGATGAGCCTGTTGGCTTTGTTCAATATTATTCAAACCATGAAAATGGTTGGCCAGAAGAAGTGTTTATTGACCAATTGATGATTGATATAAAGCATCAACGAAAAGGCTTTGGTTCTCAGGCTATTCCGCTAGTTCTGGAAGAAATTAAAAATTTGGGCAAATATAAGTCCGTATCAATTTGTTATGTTGAAGGCAACGACATGATGAAACCATTCTTTGAGCAGTTTGGTTTTGCAGTTGTAGACCAAGATGAATTCGACAAAACCATTATGCGGTTATTTTTCTGATACTGAAGTGATGAATATCCGCTCCTACTTAAGGTTAGCAGCGGATATTTATAGTGGGTAAATCAACAGCATTTATCTAAAATTGTGCATTTAATCCTAAGCGTAGTGTGCGGCCTGGAGCTGGCATCATACTGCGTGTTAGTGGGTCGATATAATAACGATCAGTTAAGTTGGTTACTAAGAATTCGACATTGATATTTTTATCAATTTGGTAACTGGCATAGGCATCTGCTGTAAAGGTCGGGGTCCAGTGCATTGGGCTATTATTCGCCATTGAATAACTCCCTGGGAATTGCTGCATTAATTTCCGTTCATCTTTATTTTGCACGCTGCTGGTATAACGTAAGCGTGTTCCCACCTCGAGAGTTTCATCCATAAAACGCATGCCGAGGTTAGAGTTAATCGCATATTTAGGCTGTAATTGTGTGCGTAAAAAGCCACCGGGGAAACCTGCGGTGGTGCATTGAGAGATATTATAGCGGTTAGTTGGATCCAAATTAGCGGGTGCGGAGTCATCACAAACTTCATTTTTGAGGCGGTAATCAACACCAATATCCATAAATACCCCACCATTATCGTAGCGGGCCAAAGCTTCAATCCCCGCGGTTTTATGCTCTTTTACTTGAACAAAATTAAGACGTCCATCACGGTCAAATGCATTTTCGATGACAGTATGGTAATAGCCTATTTTCACATCAGCGTGACGTTCAGCACCGAGTAACCCTTGTAAATTACGGGAATAGCCAAATTCTATGGTTTTCGCACGTTCGGGTTTGAATAACATTTTCTCTTTGCGAGCTTCACTTTCCCCAGCAAACCCAATGCTATTTTCGAAAATACTTGGCAAGCGTACTGTTTCGATGTAGCGCGCATAAACGCGGTCGTTATCAGACAACCAAATATTTGCACCAAAAGCAGGCGCCCAGCCATGGCTTTTTTGTTTGCCTGAGAATTTCCATTTTTCTTCTTCAGTGAGCTTTCGCTCGATATCATCTGAAGGATGCGAATAACTTGCCCCATAGACGTAAACTTCTTTACCCGTTACTGGGTCGACAGCGCGTGCTTGAGAGTCAAAAGTTCCGTTATGGAAAGGGTTCGTTTTTGTCGTATAGCGCCCGTCTTTATCTGATTTCCATTCCGTGCGGAAATTGACATCTAAAACGCCATTTTCTTCTGGATGTTGAGAGCTATTTCTCTTGGTGATGAAAACAGTATAATTCGTGTCATCAAGCCCTATCGTTTTGAGTAAGATTTGTTTGTTCCTATAGCCACCATTGAAGGGTTGGTAGCCATTTTCAATAGCTTTATTATATTCATCTTGGGTTAAAATTCGGTTGTAATTGATTTGTTTAGCAAGTCGTTCATCAGGGTTTTGAAAGCCTTTGGTTCGATTGCGCATTTGCTCTTTTAAGTAATCATCTTCTGTCCAGCCATCAATATATTTTGCTCCCGCATCCAACTCCAACCAACTCGTTGGGCGATAGTTAAAGTTAAAGGCAATACTGGTTTCTTGTCGATGGCCTTTACGTGGAAGGGCAATAAACGGGCTAGCAGTTTGCGATGGTGGAACGTCATTTGAGTCTAATTTTTCTTTGAGCATTGAACCGCGAATGGTTAAATCAAGATCGGGGGTGAGCGCCATGGTATTGCGTAAATTAAATCCAATGCGATCATTTTCAGAATTAGTTGCTGCGGTATTAATTAACGTGCCATCAATGTTAGGATCTTTGCCATCGCCATAGCCATACTCAAAGGCCCAGTCACGCTCTTTGGGCTCTCGAGGGTAGCCGCCAGAGGTATTGGTATCTCCTACGGAATGCGTCATCCAGATATTCGCATTTAGGTCAATCCATTGGTTATCTTCGGGTTTCCATTTGTATTCGGCATTATAGGCATTGACTGTAAAGTGAGCCAACGGCCATTGTGGTAGCACTTGTTTACCTTCAAGCTCAGCAAATCCTAAACGTGAGGGCATAATTTCACCATAGGTACTTTCACTCCGGCGAAAGCCAAGGTGTAGTGTTTGGTTTTCAGTGAGATATAAATTGGTTTTAACTAAATAAGATTCCAGCTCATTAGAGGTATTAGTCACTTCTTTTCCGGGGAGAAATACATTCGCGGCAAAAGGTAAGTAAGGATCTGGGCCAAGTTGTTGCTGTACTGTTTGTTGTTCATTTAGTTGAACGGATTCTTTATAACGGTGAGCGCCATTTTTCCCTGCAAAATAGTTGCCTTGGCGGCGATAGGCATAGGCAGCCATTAAATCGAATTTTTCTTGTCGAGTCCCAACCGCTATTCTTCCGCCATTATCTTTAAAATTGAAAAATTGTGCATTTCCTCGGGATTTCGGTGTGATGTGGACGACAGGATCGGAGAATACGGAGTTATTATCTTTATAAATCTCTGGGTGATCTCGGTAATCTTCGCCATAACCATAGTGAGGAATACGTTCACGAGTTGAATTACTGCTGGTTTCTAATTTTAAGCTGACACCAAACTTTTCATCTGGAGCGACGACGTCATCTATTCCTAGGGTTCTGATGGCTATCCCACCACCAACAGAGGTTTTTATATCACCAGCAAGAGAACCACTTTTTTCAATCTCAATACTACTAATGAGGTTTGGGTCCACATAATTACGGTTATTTGCCCCATTGTAACCCCGGTAAACTGTTAGTGATTGCTCTGTTCCGTCAACCGTAACAGGAACACGCTCTTGTCCTTGGATCCCTCGAATATTTGGGTCTAACGCACCACTGTTTCTTGCGTCACCGCTATAGACGCCAACTGCGCTATTTAGCACATCCGCGGTACTGGTACCTTTATAACGCTCAACAAGGTCTTTTCCTAAATAAATTTTAGAGCCTTTTGCATCATATTGGTCATCGTAGCCTTGTTGATCACGCTCTTTGATAGTTTTTGCGGAATCTTGAACAGTAATGGTACCGATGTGTTCTTCTTTTTCCCCTAAAGCAATCGATGGAATAAAAAGGGCAGTAATAATTGCAGTAGTAATAGGTGTTAATTTGTATTTATACATAGTGTTTTTCTCTGTGCCATAACGCTTAAAAACGGGTTTCTAACCCAATAGAAATTTCGTGCTGGTGATAGGAGTAAATTCCATCTGCGGAGCTGCGATTGTCACGAAAGCGATAACTGGTATAAGGCGTAAATGTGAAAAATGAATAATTTGGAAAATTGAGCCGCGCAAAGTACATCGCTTCACGATCATGGCGTTTCACATTCAGGAGGTAATTGAAGGCTTGAAATTGGCTTTCTCGATAGGTGGCTAGTGCTAATAAATGCACATCAGGTGTAATCACGGTATAGAAGCCGCCTCGGACACCCAACTGGTCATAATCATCACTACGAACTTCTGTGGTGAGACGCGTCGCGTCAGCTCCCAAAAATAGGGAGGTATCTGGGGTGATTCCATAGACACCCGTTAGGTGTAGGCTACTTCGATTACCATCGGCACTGTCATACGGTTTTTGGTAATGAAGCTGTTGGTGATCCGCGGACATACTGAGGATCATGTTTGGGCTGAATTGATAATCAGCTTCAATTTTGCCACCTATCCCTAAATAACGACGCTTTTCATTGACTGTTTTTAATTCAACTAATGGGCCAACGGCGACAGTGGTATTCGCATCATTAAAACGGTATAAAGCAGCTAAAGAGGTGGTATTCTCACTAAATTCGGCATAGTGAGGATAGCGGTCGCCATATGATGTCCCCTTGATTTGCAGCGAATGATGGCCAGAGATAGGAATTATTTTACTCAGGCTCGCGTCATAGGTGAGCCCTGACGACGCGATAGGGTTGTCCATTTTTAATGTGCCACCTGGTACTTCCCAAATTTTATTTTTATCAGGGACTTGGTTAATATTACTGTTATTTTTATATCCGAAAGAGAGACTCCCGCTCCAAGCTGTTCGGTTTTCGATAGCGCTAATAAATTGTTGGATGGTCTGCTTTACACTGGCAGGTAATGCAAGTGTTTCATCGTTGATTAAGTTTTGGAATAAAGCCAAAGACTCCTTATTTTGATTATCGTCAAAATAAGCTCGGGCAAGTTCCAACTTAATGCGAAGAAACTTTGGTGACAGTGCCAGTATTTGTTGGTAGTGGGCAATTGCTTCAGGGTAATGGTTTTGCGTTTTAGCGATTTCTGCTTTTGCAAATAAAATAAGCAATGGGTCCGCATCAGTTAGCTGCTGGTAGCGAGGCAATAAGCGTTGTACGTCTTGAAATTGCCGATGGTTGATTGCCAAATAAATCGCCTGGCCTAGATCTTGAGCGTTATTTTTTAGGGTATAGTTTTCCCCATTTAGTTTGATTGATAGGTCATCTGGGAGTAGCAATTGGTCTTTATGGGGGACAACTGCACTTTTATCACGATAATTTTGTTTATCTTTTTGCCATAACAACTGTTCACGGTCTGTATCCAGACTGGTTGAAAATGCAGAGGGCGCGACCATTGTAACCATGATGGCAAGGGTTAATAAAAGATATTGCATAGGGTTAGCTTCGGTAATAAAGGGTGGTGACCAGCAATGTGTGATGCTTTGTTGTGGTCACCGAGATTGATTTATGGATTACTGGGAAATATTCCCACGGCTTCCCCCAAAGGCCATATCTTTACTGTGGTCGCTGAATTCAGTTACCCCAGCAATATGTTTAGCTTGGTCGCCAAAAAAGTGCCCGCGGGTTTCACCTAATGCGCCATTAAGTGTCGCATCTCCTGCGAAGGTAGCATTATTTTTAATGGTGGCATCAATGTTCGTCGCACCAATATTCCCTGCTAAAGATTTAGTACCAAAGTTAGCTGTCAGGGTACCTGCGGCCATTGCACCTCCGTTATATTGGCTTATTCCTTTAACAGAGTATTCCGCAGTGCCCGCTGTTGGCATATTGGTGGTGATGTCTTTACCTGAGTAGTAAGCCGTGTGTGTGGTGTCATTAACTTGCCCTGTCGATGACCATTCACCGAAATACACCTCAGCATCCGCGACTTTGGCAAAGTTAAATACGCCCATTTTGTCATGTGAACCAGGGCCATTAGGCATGGAAATCACATGCGCTTCATTTCCCTGTTTTTTTGGCGCCATTTTTGTTAGGCCTGAGAATGAAATTATTTTTCCACCATATACAGTTTGCACACCAATACCGGGATCTCCGATAGCGCCACCATGGCCACCATTTGTCCCTTCTGTTTTACCAACGCGCACGGAAGGTTCATTTGGGTTGAAAGGCTGGCTTTGGTCAAAGCCGATCTCAGCAGAAGCGGCAAAAGTGACCCCACTCGTGGCGAATGCTAGGGCGATAATAGTTAACTTTTTCATCGAAATACTCCATTTTTATTAAAGATATTAACGATACTATTGATTAAGAAATTATTATTTCGCATATATATGACGGTAGGTATTAAATCAAATAATAATATAAATGCAAATGATAATTCTTCGCATTAACATTAAAATAATTATGGGTATCAATGGGATACTGGTATTTTGTTTGTTGTTAGTTGTTGATATTACGATTTATTTTTGTAATTAATTTGTTGGTTTATCATTTTTTATGATAAGTGTTTTTTTACGAAAAAGTTAAACTAGTCACATTTTAATGAGTTTGATTAAATGAATTACATAAAAAACATTAAAGTTAGTGTTGTTTACTTTTCCATCGTTGATGATAGCTATTCGCGGCTTAAATAGATTCAAATAATAAATGCAAATAATGCGCATTATCATCTATATTGTGGTAATTTTAGATCTTTAAATCACAAATAGATTGATGTATCACTCAAAACAAAGGGAGAAAAAAATGGCTCCATGGTTAATTTTTGGCGCGGGTGGAAAAGGTGTTGGTCATCAGGTTGCTCAGTTGGCAATAGCAGAGAAACGCCCAGTCATCGCAGTTGTACGTAATAGGCAATCCGCATCAGGTTTAGAGGCTTTAGGGGTACAAGTGTTAATTGGCGATGCTTGTGATAGTGAGGTGGTTAAGGCAGCTTGTCATTCCGCAGGAACAACTGCTACGGTTATTTCAACCATGGGAGGTACGCAAGATTACTTAGCTCACCGCACGGTGATTGATTGTGCCGAGCAAGCAGGTATATCTCGTATGGTGCTAGTCACGTCACTAGGTTGTGGAGACTCATGGCCTTATTTGTCTGCTCGGTCACGTGCTGCGTTTGGCCAGGCAGTGAGAGAAAAATCCCTTGCGGAGTCATGGCTACAAACTAGTTCGTTAGATTATGTGATTGTTCGCCCTGGTGGGTTATTACATGGTGAGCCAACGGGAAAAGCAGTTCTTCAACAAGAGGTTGAAGTTCATGGTTTAGTGATGCGCGCAGATGTTGCTTCACATGTTTACCAATTGGCTAAGCAAGAAGAATTGAAAAAACAAATTTATAGTGTGGTACAGCCCGGCCTGACACCCGCTTAATAAAACTAATGTTGTTTTTTAGCCTATCTGGCTTTTATCACATATAGGCTACCATTGGTCTCCACTGCGAAAGTCACAATATAGGGGCTGTGAAAAATCAATTAAATTGTTTTTTGACCACCCCATAACACCACCTTCTTCATCCACAGAGTGGATATAATGGCCTTGGTTGAGCTCATACAACGGTCCATTCCAAACCTGCCAACCGACAGATTGATATACATGAAAGCCTTCATCTGATGCAGAAAGGAGGCCTAGCTGATAGCAACTGGCAATAATTTGGTTGGTAGCCTGCATGAGTTGTTTACCGATCCCTTGGCGACGGTAGTTTTCTAGTACAGCCATCGCTTCAACATAGCCAACCGTTATTGGCATGTTACCGATTGCCATATGGCGTTGAATAATAGCAACATGACCAACAATCTGTTGATGGTCATAGGCTAAAACATGCATTCCCCCTAAAGCATGTTCGAAATCATCATGGGTAAAATCTTGCTCAAAGCTTTGATATAGCACGGAATACAATGCCTCTCTATTTTCTGTTGAAAGTTGAGACGTGTGTTTGTGTTTATATTCTATTGTCATTTAGCACCGTGGAATAATTGCAAAGAGGAGAAAATGGAAAAATGGTTAAGCTTGTAGAGTAGTATATCGCTGTTCAAAATAGGTTGTGGTGATTTTAATGTGCTAGTGTTAAAAACTATTTTAGTGCTTTTTAATAAAGCCATCGATATACTTTGTGGTATTACTCAAACGTTATTTTTATTAATATAATATTGACATTATAAATATTATTTCACTCCAAAATTTCGAATTTTATCATATTGTTATACTGAACAGACAATCTAGGTATTTTGCTTTATTGTGTGGTCGTTGCTCTTTTCAATAAGGATTATTGAATGAAGAAAAAAACGACATCAACGATACATGATGCGGCTTTTAAAGGATTTATGGCAAACATTGAAAATGCGCGAGACTTCTTCGAAATTCATTTACCGGAATATATAAAATCATTATGTGATTTCAATACGTTATCGCTGACAAATTCCTCGTTTATTGATAAACAACTTCGCTCGCGGTTATCGGATGTATTGTATTCAGTACAAACCTCTCAAGGGGAAGGGTATATTTATCTTTTAGTTGAACATCAATCAACTCCCGATAAACTCATGGCGTGGCGTTTAATGCATTATGCGTTTTTAGCGATGAATCAGCATATGCAGCAAGGAAAAACAACATTACCCATTGTTGTACCGATATTATTTTACCATGGGGCGCGTTCGCCTTATCCATATACACAACTTTGGACGGATTGTTTTCCATTACCAGGGATTGCACATGAGTTATACACACAACCATTTCCACTCGTAGATATTACCGTTATTGACGATAATGAACTCGTTAATCATCGAAAAATTGCGGTAATGGAATTAGCGATGAAACATAAATATCTTCGGGATGAATTCCAACAGGTACTCCCTCTCTTGGCGAAGGCACTCAATAAACATTATAATAGTGATAATGACATCATAACTATCCTCAATTATCTGTTTATTGCTTTAGACTCGCATAATTTTGAACAAGTTATTCAAGTTTTAGGGGAACAGACAGAAAAGCATAAGGAGACAATCATGAATATTGCGCAACGATTGCAAGATAAAGGACGACAAGAAGGACTGCAAGAAGGATTTCAAAAAGGCCAAGAAGAGGCAAATATAACAACTGCACGGAATCTTTTGGAGCAAGGAGTTAATATTGAGATAATAATGAAAAGCACTGGGCTGAGCCGTGAAAAACTTATTTCTTTACAGTAACTCAGGTGTTATGACTAAGATTTAAAAGGGATATTATTTATTAATATCCCTTTGTTTTTAATAATAGTTGAATAATATATAAATTATTTAAATGGTATCTATTAGGTTTGCTTATCCCATTGAACTAGCGCTAACGACAGCTGACTCAAAGCAGCATAAAAACCAAATTCATCATATCGTTGGCAGTTTTGGCTAAATATCGGTAGCCATTGCAGTAAAAGTGACAACGTTTTTAGGCGTAATTGTTCCACTTTTTCTTGCGCCAAATGGGCTTCATTTAATGAAAAATGTAAGTGGCTTAATAGCTCCAAAAAAATTGAAATATGGTCAGAAGGCTCGTTAAATGCCTTACTGGTTTCCATTCCTGCCTCGGCTAATAGGTACTTAATCTGTTCATTACCATGCTCACTGTTTGGATAAACTGAGGCGTAAGGTAAGGCGGATTGCTTATCTGACATTAAGAATAAACTGCAAAAATCTGCGGCTAATTCGAGCTGAGCATCATTTCGCATCATTAGCGCTTGGATTTTTGTTTTAACCTCTTGAATTGGCGAAATTAAAACGGGTTCCTGTTCGATAGTTGTAAACCAATCCATCATTTCGCTAGATTGAAGTTGCGCTATCGTTGCACTATCTAATTCACGTGAGAATAATTGTGCTAACCATGCATAAACACAGGCTATTTGTTCTGACGATAAAGTAATTTCTTTGGTCATCTATTCACCTGTGATGCAGGAACATATTCACATTGAGCCACCATTTCAATTGGCCCATCGAATGCACTGACGTTATCCACTTGCCCTGTGTATTTTTCTATCTCCACGATCGTCGTATGTGCGCTGGTGGCTTGAGCGAGTTGAGAGGTTCCTATATCCAATGTCAATACGTTTGGGTTTCCGTATTTACACAGAGCATTAATTTCTCCACCCTTAGTCGGGTCATACCAAGCTCCTTCATGGATACGAGCAACGCCTTCTGTATATAGGTCCGAAACCACGGCTCCGGCTAACACTTGCCCTCGGTCGTTGAAAACACGAACGATATCACCATTTTGTATACCTCTGGCTTTTGCATCTTTAGGGCTAATAAAGATAGGCTCTTTGCCACTAACGGAATAATATTGGCGTAATACAGGAGATTCGCACAATTGTGAATGTAAGCGAAAATCGGGGTGAGCAGATTGCAAATGTAATGGCCATTTTTTTGAACCAGGGCCACCGTGGGAGCGTTCCGCTTTTTCGAACCACATTGGGTGACCTTGGCAATCATCATATTGCATGTCGGCAATGGTTTTCGAATAAATCTCAATTAAACCACTCGGTGTCCCTAAAGGTTCTAAGTCGGGATCTTCCCTAAACGCTTGATGACGAACAAACATTTGTGGATGTTCAAATTCCACATAGCCTTCTTTTTCCCAGAACGTATCGAAGGATGGTAAATGAATACCACGGCCTTTTCCTTGCTGGCTGCCTTCTTGCCAAATGCGTTTTAGCCAGCCCATTTCGTCTAAACCTTCAGTAAAGGCTTCTTCACGGCCAAAACGACGACATAGATCGCGTAAAATGTCGAAGTCATTACGTGATTCAAACTGCGGTTCAACGAGCTGTTTCATCGCAATAATGCCACGATTTGAGTGGTTACCGTATTGGTCAAGGTCATTACGTTCAAATTGTGTGGTTGCCGGTAATACGATATCGGCAAAGCGACAGGTGGATGTCCATTGATTATCAATAGAAACAACCGTTTCAAGCTTGCGCCAACCTTCAATAATACGGTTAATTTGTTGGTGGCGGTGGAATGGGTTGGTTCCAGCAAATACGCACATTTTTAGTGGTGGCAATTTAACTGCTTTACCGTTCCAATTGATTGTTTTTCCTGGCTCTAAAATCGCATCGATAAAACGAGCAATAGGAATGGTGCTGCTGTAGCCTTTGTAGTCATTGTTATCATGAATGGGTGGCACTTTAGTTGAGCCGGAAAAACCACTTAAAATAATCCCCTGACGGCTTGGTGTACCCGCGCCATTATAATGCCAGCCGAAGCCAAATCCTCCACCCGGTAAGCCAATTTGACCTAACATCGCAGCTAAAACAACAATCATCCACGACCATTGTTCACCATGTTGCATACGTTGAACGCACCAACCTGCAATGATTTGGGTTCTATCTGCTGCCATTTGGCGAGCTAAAGCTCGGATTGTGTCGGCATCAATACCGCAAATTTCAGCTGCCCATTGTGCATCTTTGGGTTGTCCATCCGTTTTTCCCATTAAGTAGGGAACAAATTGCTCGAAACCGACACAATATTCTTTTAAGAAGGTTTTATCATGCAAGCCTTCACTGTAAAGCGTGTGGGCGATGGCTAATTGCAGCGGTACATCCGCTTGGGGGTTAATAGCGATATGTTGAACATTTGCACGTCCAAGGTAATCATGAGTTGAGGTGATTATAGGGTCAATACTGATGACTTTTATCTCGCCATTAGCCGCTTTCTCTTTGAGTTGTTCATAATATTCATAAACGTCATGATCAGGACACCACCAGTTAGCTTGTTGGTTTTTAATCAGGTCAGAGCCCCATAATACGATGGTTTTACTATTTTTCAGGACTAGCGGCCAAGAGGTTTGTTGTTCATAAACCTCCATCGACCCAACGACTCGAGGTAAAATGACTTGTGCAGCCCCCGTTGAGTAGTCTCCGCCAGTACTAACACTATTGCCATGCAGGGCAATGGCGCGGGCTAACATGCCTGAAGCATTGTGGAGCATCCCGGTTGATTGCCAACCATTTGCAGTGAGCAGCCCACTTGGCCCATAAGTTGTTTGAATACGTTCTAGCTCTTGATAGAACAAATCAAGGGCTTCATCCCAAGAAACACGTACGAAACGGTTATCACCCCGTTGAGAAGTATCACTTAAATGACGTTTACGTAGCCAATCAACACGAACCATTGGATAACGGATACGAGCGGTGCCATGTACATGGTCAGGCAATCCTGCAATCATTTTTGATGGGAATTTATCGTGTTCAAAAGGTTTTGCTTCGATAAAACGGCCATCAACTACAGTGGCGCGAATTGCACCCCAGTGTGACCCAGTCAGAATGCCTTCTTGTACTACCGCAGCTTGTTCGCCAACTGTCGCAGCGCTAGCCTTACGCGGTGTTAATAGGGAAGGGCCTAACATACCTGCCACAGTGAGCCCGCCAAGCTGGAACAAAAAGCGTCGACGAGAAGCTTGAAAAGTTGGATTATTTTTCATTCTGTACTCCGTTATCACCGTGTGAAGATCCTGCGGTATCAGATGCATTCATTTGTAAGTATTTCAGTAAGGTACGCTCTTCTCGCTTATCTAAACTGGTAAAGCCAATCATACCGTTTAATGTGCCTATCCAACCGTTAGCATCAAAGTGAGCGATATCTGGCGCACCATGGCATTGATTACATGAACCGTTATATAAAGAATCTGCATAAGCCCATATCGGTTTGATATCATTGACCATATCGCCTTGTTGCATCCATGCAGTTGCTTGCAGTTTGCTCCATGACGTATCTGTTGCAGCGACAACGGTGCTTTCTAAATTTTTCACATTTTCTTGAACATCACCGCGTATCGAAGCGACGAAAATTCGCTTACCCGGAAATTCAGATAGAACGCGTTGGCGACCATCGGTTTCTGTCCACCCTGTTATTTCAACTTGTAGCCAATCGCCATCACGTTTTAGAACTTTCACCTCTGAGGCAGGAAGTAACGAGCCTGCGGGGTCTTTATCCCCTTTATTGGCATAAAGAGGTTTAATATCAAGTGAATAAAGAATGTCAGCATCACTGTTTGCTTTCGCTCTTAACTCATCAAATTGTTTACGAAAGCCACTACTCATATCGGGTAGTTGATGGGCAATCCCTTTATGGCAATCAATACAGGATTGATTTTCTTTCGCAGCAATTTGCATTTGGCGAGCCGCTTCTGGGTTTTGTTTTGCGTGATCCATCGAGTCATAATCATGGCAAGAGCGGCAAGTGGCTGAATTATTCTCTTTCATGCGAGCCCACTCGCGTTCCGCAAGTTCGGCACGCTTGGCTTCAAATTTTTCTGGGGTATCTATCGAGTGAGCAATAAATGTTTGATAAATATCATTGCTTGCTTCGAGTTTCCGTTTAATCATGCCTGGAAGGTCGGAGGGAATATGGCAGTCATGGCATTCTGCGCGTACGCCAGATGCATTTTGGAAATGTACAGATTGTTTATATTCTTCGTAAACGGGTTCCATGCTATGGCAACTGACACAAAACTCAGTGGTGCTAGTCACTTTCATCCCAACATGGGGGACAACGATTAACGCAACACCCACTGCAATCCCGACAACGATTAACGTTAGCATTGACCAACGAGCACTTGGTTTTCGCAACGCTCTCCAGAGTTTCCGCATAATAGCCCCTGTAATTATATGGTTTAATACAGGCAATCTTATTGAGTTAATATGAATAGCGGTACTAGCCAGAATGAACAGCTTACGGCAAGATATGAGCAAATATGAACAGATATGAACAGAAGAGAGTGTATCAATGACATCACATCATATTGTGGTTGTTGAAGATGAACCCGTTACTCAGGCTCGCTTACAGGCTTATTTTGAGCAAGAAGGATATCGTGTTTCTGTGACGGGGAATGGTGCGGGTCTACGTGAAATTATGGATCAGCAGGCCGTTGATTTGATTCTGTTAGATATTAATTTACCGGATGAAAACGGGTTAATGTTAACAAGAGCAATACGTGAGCGTTTCACGGTGGGGATTATTTTAGTCACCGGCCGCTGTGACCAAATTGACCGTATTGTGGGGTTAGAAATGGGAGCAGATGATTACGTTACTAAACCCTTGGAATTGAGGGAGTTAGTCGTTCGCGTTAAAAATTTACTTTGGCGCATTGACCTTGCTAAGCCTTCGCAAACCCAAGTTGTTTCTCAAGATAATTGCTATCAGTTTGCGGGCTATTGCCTAAATGTCTCAATGCATACACTCCAATTTGAAAATCAGGTTATCAAACTCACACGGGCAGAATATGAAATACTTGTGGCGTTTGTGACTAACCCGCGGGAGATTTTAACCCGAGAACGTCTGTTACGTATGTTATCTGCCCGACGAGTCGATCACCCTGATTTACGCACCGTGGATGTACTTATTCGTCGTTTACGCCATAAAATCAATGCTGATTTATTAGTAACTCAGCACGGTGAAGGCTATTTTTTAGCTGCCGATGTATATTGATATACGGGCCTAAAGCCTCCAGGGGATAATGAATTGCGTAAGTGTTCACTATCGGCATTTTGTTGAGTAAGCACTAAAATCGGCGGGCTGATATTGTTTGGAACCGGCTGCTCTTGTAGTACTTTGATGGCTTGTTCAATCACTAGCTCACCTTGCCAAACCATCTGGTCGCTGGCGGCCATAATTATTCGGCCTCTTTTTAAGCCTCGGTAGACTTGATGAGACAAGTAAAAAGAAACAATATTAAGTGGTTTCGTTAAGTTACGGCCTTCACCCATTGCGGCCTCAGCGGCAATCGCTGTGCCAACGACAACATTAATATCAGGGTTACGCTCTAACATTTCATGCAACAAATTGCGTTGCACCTCAAGGTCGTTATCCCCTTGTGCGACGTCCACAATTTGTACTTGGCTACCTGCAATAGCTTCTCGGAATCCTTGTTCCATTTCATGGCTGCCACCGGCATTTAATGGCCCTGGCATGAGTAAAACTTTCAATGGCTTGCTTTGGCTCCATTGCACTAAATAGCGCCCCGGCTGATAGCCCATTTGGAACCAAGGCACACCAACACGGGTTTTTATTGTGTTATCGTGGGTGGCATTGATGACTTCAATGACAGGCGTATTTCCCACGAGTTGGCTAAGGTTTGGAAAAGTTGTGGTGCTACTTCCCAGTAAGATAGCATCTGCTCCCCATTGTTGGCATTGCGTAATTTGCTTTTGTTGGGTTGCTAGTTGGTTATATCCACCGGCTTCTAGTACGTTTAAGTCAACGCCATAGTGTTTTGCCGCTTTTTGCATGCCATAATTAATTGATAACCAATAAGAATCTTTTAAACTAGGGTAAAGCGCGCACAACTTCCAGGTTTTTGTGGCGGTTACGGGATCATGTGTTTGGTGATTAAAATGTAGGTTATCACGCCACTGAATGAGTGAACTATTCTGTGCCATTGCTAGGTTCAACAACGAGTGAAATATGAACAGGAGTAAAATCAATACACGCATGATAGCCTCACAAACCAGAAACCGTTATCCTAAATGCTTTCTTACTACTAACTCAATCATTTTAATTTTTAGGCTAACCAAACCGTGAATTTATCACTAACTAGACGATTGTGGATGGGCTTTGCGCTGATGGCCGCATTGACCTTTATCAGCACCCTTGTAGGGTGGTACAACTTACGTTTTGTTAGCCAAGTTGAACAGGCCAATACCGAGGCTCTGATCCCAACCATGAATATGGCAAGGCAACTGAGCGAAGCAAGTGCTTGGGAATTATTTTCTGCACAAAATCTCACAAATGCGGATAGTGAAAGTATTTGGTTAGCACAAGGGCGGATGTTAACAGCACAAAGCCTGAAAATCACGAATATACTGAAAACATTACGAGAACAAGGTTTTAATACACAAGATATTGAACAGCAAGAAAAAGAAATTGCTCAATCATTAAGCCAACAGGGTGAGTTAGTCGGGCAGCGTTTAAAACTGCGCGCAGAGCAACAACAATTAAGGCAGCATATAATTGCAGCGGCAGGTGATATCGCCCAAATGGCACATGGTCAGGCAAACAATGCTGCCACTTCAGCGGGAGCAACTCAGGTCAGTATTTATGACCTTATCGAAAGGAATCAAGGGGAACAAGCCCAACAAGCCCTTGATCAACTAATTGATATTGACCTTGAATATGCTAGCCAAATGAATGAACTTCGATTAAGCGCGATGCGTGTACAGCAAATGGTACTTAATTTAGGTTCAAACCAGCCCCACCGTAATATGGCTGAATTAGAAAAACAGTTGAATTCTGCAGTTAAAATCTTACAACGTCGGCAAAAATATATTGAAGACCCCGCAGTGCGAGGCCAAGTAGAAAACGCGTTAAATAGCGTGAAGCGCTATACAGAGTTAATTGCGTTGTACCGGCAAGATAACGACATCACAACACGTTTACAGATTTTATCACAAAATAATATTGACCAATTTGCACGTTTTAGTAGTGAAGTAGCGCAATTAGTTAACATCATTGAGCTGCGTAACCAAACCGCATTGGGGCAACTAAAGCAAGCCAGTGAGCGGGGGCAGAATTGGTTGTTAGCATTGAGTATTGTCTCTCTACTCTCATTGGTTTTGATCCTTTGGCGAGTGGTTTATCGCTTAGTGACAAAACCGTTGGCGCAGCAGACTCAAGCACTTCAACGGTTGTTAGAGGGCGATATTGACTCCGCATTTCCTGAAACCGCAGGAGTGAAAGAGCTTGATACGATTGGCCGTTTAATGGATGCATTTCGTGAAAGTGTTCATGCCTTAAATAATCAGCGTGAACAGCTAGCAGATGAAGTCAAAGCGAGGACGGCAGAACTGCGTGTGATGGTCGTTGAGCACCGAAAAGCTCGTTCTGAAGCGGAACAAGCCAATCAGGCGAAATCGGCATTTTTGGCGGCAATGAGCCATGAAATCCGTACTCCTCTTTATGGGATTTTGGGGACAGCGCAACTGTTATTAGAAAATAAAGTACTTAATCAGTATCATGATGATTTATATGCAATTACTGACTCAGGTGAATCTTTATTAGCCATTTTAAATGACATTTTGGACTACTCCGCAATTGAAGCCGGAGGACATAATGTGTCTATCAATGATGAGCCTTTCGAACCCAAGCCGTTATTAGAAAGTACTTTGTATTTAATGAATGCGAGTAATAAAAACCCTGCTATTCAGTTAGTTGCAGATATTGCGGATGATTTGCCGATTGCTTTACAAGGGGACCCGCTACGGATCCGACAAATTATCACAAATTTACTCAGTAATGCATTGCGCTTTACTCAACAGGGGCAAATTACGTTACGCAGTTGCCGTTATGGCAAATATTGGTTTATTGAAGTGGAAGACACAGGGTGCGGCATTGATAGCTCGCGATTTACGGATATTTTTAAGCCATTTGTGCAAGTAGATAGCCAGCGGGGTGGAACGGGGCTTGGACTGACAATTAGTGCAAGTTTAGCGCAAGCGATGGGCGGTGAATTAACGGTTAGTAGCCAATTAGGGAGCGGGAGCTGTTTTCGTTTAACACTGCCGTTATGTATCGCCTCGCATCCCGTAAGTAAATCGGCTGATCTGCCATTAGACATGTTGGGCGTGCATTTATTACTCATAGAAGACAACCCATTGACTCAGAAAATTAGTGGGGAAATGTTAACCCGCAGCGGGGCACAGGTCACTATTGTTGGGTCTGCAGCTGAGGCGCTAGCAGCCCTACAAACTGGGCAACAATTTACCGCGGCATTGGTGGATTTCGGTTTACCTGATATCGATGGTATCACCTTAGCTAAACAATTAGCGAAAACCTATCCCCAATTGATTTTGATTGGTTTTAGTGCTCATTTGATTGATGAAACTTTACGCCAACGGACCAGCCAAGTTTTTCGTGGAATTATTCAAAAACCGGTACCAAGAGATACGTTAAACAAGTTAATCGTTAAATATATTTCAGGCGGTGAATATACATTGCCTGCTCCTAGTATTCAGGAGAAATTTATAGATTTACAACAGCTTATTAGTGATGCCGAACTAATGGGACTTCCGAAAATTCGCGAATGGGTGAGTATTTTTAAACAGCATTCCTTGCCTTTGATTGACCAAATTGACATTGCACGAGCAGAAAATAACACAGAACAAGTCAAGCGCCTTGCGCACCAGTTAAAAAGCAGTTGTGCCAGTTTAGGAATGCAAAGTGCAGTAAAAACTTGTGAGTTATTAGAGCAGCAGCCAATGGCGGATACTCAATTGAAAGATAATGTGCAGCAAGGCTTACAGGCTATTGAGCAATGGTTGAATGAAACACATTGATTCTTTAACTAGCCCGTAAGATTAACGAAGGTATATGTTCAAGATAGAAGCTTAGCGAGCAACCCGTAGGCCTCCATTCACACCTTGTGGGCTCCAAAGTATTTGCCATAACTGAATGTCTCTAGCTCTAAATGCACCTGCACAAGCATTTAGATAATAGGAAAACATGCGTTTGAAACGAGGTGTATAATTAAATTCGAGTTCAGGCCAAGCGGCTTGGAAACGGGAGTACCATGCCATGAGTGTATGGTCATAATCAGCACCAAAATTATGCCAATCCTCCATCACTAATTTACCTTCACTGGTTTCACCAATATTTTGCACAGAAGGTAGGCAGCCGTTTGGAAAAATATACTTATTGATCCACGGGTCGACATTCACTTTACTTTGGTTAGAGCCAATGGTGTGAAGTAAAAACAGGCCATGAGTTTTTAAATTGCGCTGAATAACATCAAAGTAAGCCGCATAGTTTTTCGGGCCGACATGCTCAAACATGCCGACAGAGACAATACGGTCAAATTGGTCATTGAGACCTCGATAATCTTCTAATTTAATATTGACATCTAAGCCTGCACAGCGCGCTTGAGCATATTTTTGTTGCTCCGCGGAGATAGTGACACCGGTGACAGAAACGCCAAAGTTTTTTGCCGCATAGGCGGCAAGTCCCCCCCAGCCACAGCCAATATCAAGTAATCGCATCCCCGGTTTTAATTGCAGTTTTTCGCAAATTAAATTTAATTTTTGTTCTTGTGCGAGATGAAGGTTTTCAGGAACCGTTTCTAGGCCTTTCCAGTAGCCACAGGAATATTGCATATAAGGGTCGAGCATCAAGGAAAATAAGTCATTCCCGAGGTCATAATGTTCTTCTCCAACAATACGAGCGCGTTTTAAGGTTTGTAGATTACGAACACGAGCAACAGCAATTTTTAATGTATCACTGAAGTTATGAGGTATTTTTTTATCGAGTCTATGGCGTAATACATATTGGAAAAATATATCTAAGCGCTCGCAATCCCACCAACCATCCATATAGCTTTCACCTAATCCTATTGAACCTTGTTGTAGCACGCGTTTAAAGAATAGGGGGTTGTGAACTTGAATATCAAAAGGGCGGGAACCATTAATTTTAATGCCAGCTTCACTTAATAGCTCGGCAGCAATGCGTTGCCAAGGGTCGATAGTGTTTTTTTGGTTAACGATGTGTTCAGTACTCATCTGATCTCCAATTTTTTTCAAAGTGGGATTCAGAGAACTTTATTTGTGACGTATTCGCGGTACAGCAAAACAGGAATATTGACCACCACTGCATGACAGTCAGTGTATTAGCGTTATTGTTGCTATAAATAAAGCTCAAATCCAGTTTCAGATAACTCTCTAAAAAATATAAAACGTTCACATTGAATTTCAATAGAAATTGCACTTAATACGTAGAAATGGCACTTATAACCAAAAAAGGAGTTCTTATAAGACGTTTATTTGCACTCCAAAGCTTTTTAAGCTCTGCAATAAGTATTGGATTAAGTCTAGTATATAGGAATGACTTTTGTGTAAGAAATACGCTATTAGTTGCTTTTTATCCGATTAAGATTAGTTTTCGGGCTGATCATATTTAAATTTAATGATGAGCTACAAGATACATGGCTCACCGATGATTATAGGGAGCCATTTTGGAATAAAAAATTAATGGTTAGATTTTTGGAGTATATCCATAACGTATTGTTTCCGTTTGTTCTAAATGAATTTGGGTTACCGCCGGTTGGGTATTGGCGATCACCTGACCATCTCGAATAGAGTAACGCACGGGGACTTGACGGCGCACGGCATCGAAGCCATTTTCTGCTGGTAAAATCAATAAACTAGCGCGTTTTCCTTCACTCACACCATAATCTTGCAAGTTCAACGTACGTGCGCTGTATTCACTGATCAGCTTTAATCCGTCATTGATTTGCTGGTAACCCATTAATTGGCAAACATGTAACCCCATATGCAGGACTTGCAGCATGTTGGCAGTACCTAGAGGGTACCATGGGTCAAATACATCGTCGTGACCGAAACAGACGTTAATCTCCGCGGCTAGCATCTCTTTAACACGGGTGATACCTCGACGTTTAGGGTAAGTATCAAAACGGCCTTGTAAGTGAATGTTCACTAACGGATTAGCCACAAAGTTAATCCCAGACATTTTTAGCAGGCGAAATAAACGAGATGTATAAGCACCATTGTATGAATGCATTGCGGTGGTATGGCTTGCTGTGACGCGAGAGCCCATGCCTTGTGCATGCGCTAACGCTGCGACCGTTTCAACGAAACGGGATTGCTCATCATCGATTTCATCACAGTGGACATCAATCAAACGGTCATACTTCTGCGCTAAAGCGAATGTTTTATGGAGAGATTCTACGCCATACTCACGGGTAAACTCAAAATGTGGAATAGCACCGACGACGTCGGCACCGAGGCGTAATGCTTCTTCTAACAGGGCTTCGCCATTTGGATAAGACAGGATACCTTCTTGAGGGAAAGCAACAATTTGCACATCAACCCAAGGTGCGATTTCTTGTTTTACCTCTAACATCGCTTTCAGTGCAGTTAATGTCGGGTCTGACACATCCACATGGGTGCGAACATGTTGAATACCATTGGCTATTTGCCATTTAAGGGTTTGCCACGCTCGGCTTTTAACGTCATCGTGGGTGAGCATCGCTTTGCGCTCAGCCCAACGTTCGATACCTTCAAAGAGCGTTCCAGACTGGTTCCAATTGGGTTGCCCAGCGGTTTGAGTGGTATCTAAGTGAATATGTGGCTCAACGAAGGGAGCGGTTACTAAACCACCTTCACCGTCTACGCTGTTTGGCAATACTTCGCCTTCAATTTGTGGAAGAATAGCTTGGATTTTCTGATTATCGATATCAATACGCCACAGCCCATCACACTCAGGTAAACGGATATTATGGATATGTTTGATAGTTTGATTAAGCACGGTTATCTCCGAATCAGTAGTATGGCGGCGATTTAAGAATGGGTTGAGGGTAGCGTCACTTTTTTTAGTAATTCAATGCATTCTTGTGCACCACGTTTAAGCACATGCCCTTTCAAACATACTGCATGAATAGGCAACTTAAAGCCATTTGGGGTATTTTTAAACTCAAGGGGTTTTAGTGAGCCATCGTTTAATTTATCTTTAATCAGTGATAAAGGAAAATTTCCCCATCCCATACCATTCTCGACTAAACCGAGAGCCAAAGAGAAACTGTCTGCTTTCCAATAATTACTGGAAACTAGAATGCGGATATCACTCAGTTCACGCTGACGACTCGCAATAATTATTTGCCGACTTTCAACAAGATCTTCGATATAAAGTGAAGTTTTATTTTGTAGAGAGGGATGTTTAGCAGAAATGGTGGCAATAATTGATTCTTCGCCAATGTAATGAAATTGCTCTTGGGAATTAACATTTAAACCGCCAAAGACAATCGCGAGATGAATTTGTTGTTCATGTAGTAACGGTAAAAGATCATCTTGAGGTGCGGTAATCAGCTCAATATGCAGTAAAGGGTAACGCTGGCTTAAAATATGTAGAGCATCAAAGAGTAAATTGGCATTAATACCAGCCGCAATACCAATGGTCAGTGTGCTTTCAACACCTTGAGATAATTCCAGAGAAAAAGTATTGAGTTGAGATAAATTGGCAATAATATGTCGTGCGTAGGGCGCTAATGAAAGCGCTTTTTCTGTGGGTTTAGGTTCCCGCGTATGTCTATCAAATAATTCAAATCCAAGTTCAGCCTCTAGATTCGCTACTGCCATGCTAACCGCTGAAGGTACGCGTTTTAAGGCCCTTGCCGCTGCAGAAAATGAGCCTTTATCTAATACAGTAAGAAAAACTGTTAAGTTATCACTATTAAATGGCATTGTTGACCTTTCAATAAAACTGATAGAAGCTGACTTTTATTATCATTGAATTATATTTATTTTACCACCTTATTGATAATGATATTTTTGGGGGTGGAAAAATGCAGGGGATTAAACGTAAAATTGTTTTTGTAACGGCTTATGAGGTTATTGGTTGGTTAATTTCAGCTTTAGCATTAGCTTTTCTTTCTGGTAATTCTGCGGAAACAACAGGTCCATTAGCTTTAGTCATAACAACGATTGCGGTTAGCTGGAACTTTATTTTTAATACTGCGTTTGAATATTGGGAATCAAAGCAAAAATCACGCATTAGAACTTTTAGGCGCCGGTTTGTACACGCCATATTATTTCAATTAACGTTGGTGGTTTTTTTAATTCCTTTAATTGCATGGTGGTTGTCAATTAGTCTTTTACAAGCATTAATACTTGATTTTGCCCTAATTATTTTTATCCCAATTTATACTTTCTTTTTTAATTGGGCTTTCGACAAAATATTTGGTTTACCGAAATCGGCATTACCGCAAGAAAATAACGTGGCATTATAGAATGACTAATGTGTTTCCTTCCTTTTTATATTGGAAGGAAACACAGAAAATATTGGTTATTTTAGTAGCCTAGCTTTAACGGATTTTCCTTTGATTTTCCCTTGCTGTAAATGTTTCCAAGCTTGTACCGCAACTTCACGTTTGAGTGCGACATAGGCATGGGTAGGGTGGATCACAATCTTGCCAATATCGGCACCATTGAGGCCAACTTCGCCGGTCAAGGCACCGAGAATATCACCGGGGCGTATTTTGGCTTTTTTACCACCATCAAGGCATAAGGTCATCATCGTCGCTTCTAACGGAGCGATACGTATACCTGTAGGCTCGGCTTGCCAATTAAGCTTCATATTTAACATTTCTTCTAGAGCATTGGCTCGCTGGGCTTCTTCTGGTGCACACAAACTCACCGCTAAACCGCTTTCTCCAGCACGTGCAGTTCGGCCGATGCGATGAACATGCACTTCAGGATCCCATGATAATTCATAGTTAATCACCATTTCGAGGGCTTTAATATCTAACCCTCGGGAGGCAACATCCGTAGCCACTAATACACGGCTACTTCCGTTAGCGAAACGCACAAGAGTTTGGTCGCGTTCACGCTGTTCCATGTCACCATGAAGCACTAAGACACTTTGCTTGCTTGCGGTTAAGGCATCATAAACGGCTTGGCAATCTTTCTTCGTATTACAAAAAACGACACAAGAAGCTGGCTGTTCACGGCTCAAGAGTTTTTGTAATAATTCAATTTTTTCGTGACGAGCGACTTCATAAAATTGTTGTTCAACGGCAGGAAGTTCATCAACACTATTGATTTCAATTGTTTGAGGGGCATTCTGAATTTGCTGACTAATTCGTGCAATTTCATCTGGCCAAGTAGCTGAAAATAATAGTGTTTGTCTATTAATTGGTGCGTAGTCAATGATGGACTCAATATCTGGCATAAAGCCCATATCGAGCATTCTGTCTGCTTCGTCTAAAACTAATGTTTGCAATGCATCAAGTTGTACTGTTTCACGATTTAAATGATCAAGTAAACGTCCCGGGGTGGCAACAATAATATGAGCAGCATGGGCAAGGGAGTCGCGTTGTACACTAAATGGCACACCACCACAGAGCGTTAAAATTTTGATATTAGGGATCGCGCGAGCTAAACGACGTAATTCATTAGCGACTTGGTCTGCCAGTTCGCGAGTTGGACATAAAACTAATGACTGAGTTTTAAATAATTTAGCGTCAATATGTTGTAATAAACCCAGACCAAAAGCAGCCGTTTTGCCGCTGCCAGTTTTAGCTTGTGCTCGAACGTCTTTTCCGGCAAGGATAGGGGGAAGAGCGGCCGCTTGGATCTGCGTCATGTTTAGGTAGCCTAACTCTTGCAAGTTAGCGAGTTGTTCCGCAGAAAGCGCGTTTAGGTCAGCAAATGAAGTCACAATACAATCTCAAATAGAATAAAAGACATAATGGCGCTAATAATACTATTCCTACCTTACTCTGTCTGTTTTTAATTCAAGATTAACGTTAAACCCTACAATCATCGATATGGGTTAAATGTCTGAAATGAGAGGGGGAGAATAAATTTCTCTCATATTCTTCTTTAATAGTATTACTCGATGGAAATTAAGAGTAATTACAGATATTAATGTTAAATTAACTCGGTTTTTGCCACCAATCAATTACATTACGTGATGATACATTTAACCAAAACAAAACATTTATTGTTTTATTTTAATGGGTTATATGATTCTTGCGATATGGTTGATTGTGAAGGAGAAACAAAATAATAATATTGTGACGGCTAGCTCATTTGCTGGTAATTAACTAACGTTATGAATTTAAAGAATATTAACATCCAAATAGAAAAGTTTTCTCTTAATTTGGAAAAAGGCATCAGTTTTTAGAAAAAATTTTCTATTTCCCTGTGGCATATTTCTTTTGGCAACAAATATAAAGATATCGTTTTTATTTTACTATATTGGGTTTTAGATTATGACTAAGAATATTGCTACAGTTTTAATTCATGGTGGGAAGCAGCAAGATACTGTTAATCATGCTATTTTTCCTGCTATTACAACGGCCAGTACATTTGTTCAACAAAGTTTAACCGAGCATGGCGAATATTGTTATTCACGTTGCAGCAACCCAACGCGTTATGCATATGAAACCTTATTAGCTGAAATCGAAGGTGGAAGCTATGCAACAGCAACGGCTTCCGGTGTGGCTGCTTCAAGTTTAGTATTAAATTTATTACCAAAAGATTCACATATTATTGCGATGAAAGGTGTTTATGGTGGAACATTTCGGTTATTTGAACGAGTTTCAACCATTAATAGCGGTCACCAAATAGACTATGTTGATTTGAATAATCTTGATGAAGTTAAAACAAAAATAAAAGATAACACACGCTTAATTTGGATTGAAAGCCCAACTAATCCATTATTAGAATTAGTTGATATCAATGTCATTTGTTCACTTGCCAAAGAGCATAATATTTTAACTTGTGTTGATAATACATTTGCAACAGCTTGGAACCAAAAACCATTAGAATTAGGAGCCGATTTAGTGATGTTATCGGCAAGTAAATATATTGGTGGCCATTCCGATTTAATTGGTGGTGCGGTGATCACCCAAAGAGAAGACTTAGCCAGCCGCCTCGATTTTCTAAAAACGACCCTTGGAGCAATTGCCTCTCCTTTTGACGCCTACCTTGCTTTACGTGGATTAAAAACATTGGCTTTACGTATGGCGGCACAATGTAGCAATGCAGCACAAGTCGCGAAATATTTATCAACTCACCCGAAGGTGGAGCAGGTTTATTACCCGGGGTTAGCTTCACATCCACAACATGAATTATGCAAAAAACAAATGCGTACAGGTGGAGCGGTTGTGACGATTAATTTGAAAGGGGATATTGAAGACACCAAAATATTTTTATCTAAAGTTAAATATTTTGTTTTAGCGGAATCGCTAGGTGGTGTTGAGAGCATGGTAAACCATTCGGCAACCATGTCACATGGGTCGATGACAAAAGAAGAAAGAGAAAGTATCCATGTCTATGATACTACGTTACGTTTATCTGTAGGCATTGAAGATATCACAGACTTATTAAATGATTTAGAAAACGCATTATCTTAATTTATTAAAATCAAAATAAAATATAATAAGAGAGCATCTAATGAATGATTATGGAATTTGGACCATTGTCACGCCAATGGTGACGATACTTCTAGCCATTTTTACACGACAAGTTATATTGTCATTATTACTGGGGATATTAGTTGGTTTTACCGTTATATATGATCACAATATATTATTGGGTATAAATGGAACGCTCGATGGTATTATCAATACATTTGCATCACCGGGAAATACTAAAACAATTCTATTTATGGTTATGATTGGCGGTATTATGCGGCTAGTCGTTGTTACTGGTGGTGTGCGATCATTAGTTAAATTATTAACGAATAAAACAAAGTTAATTAAAAATAAAAAAGCTGTTCAATTAATGGCGATGATTATTACATCATTAATTTTTATTGAAAGCTCTATTAACCAATTAATTGCTGGAGCATCAACAAAAACATTAGCGAAAAAATACGGTGTTTCGCCAGAAAAAATGTCCTACATTGTGCAGACTTCCTGTGTATCAGTGTGTTCATCAGCCATGATCAATGGTTGGGGAGCGGCAATGATGGGCGTTATTGGCGTACAAATATCTAAAGGCCTTATTACTGGAGAACCTTTTGAAATTTTAGCCGGCTCCATGGTATTTAATATCATGGCGTGGTTTTCTCTCGCTTCAGTGCTATTTTATATTTTCTCCAATGTGTCTTGGGGGCCAATGAAAAAGGCAGATTTACGTGCAGAGCAGCAGGCTTTAACGCTGTTATCCGCGGAAGAAACTGAGCAGGATGATGAAGATATTATTGAGCACCCTAATTGTCATACCTCTCTTAACTTCTTTATCCCAATTTTATCAACGGTCTTAATGGTACCTGTTGCGCTTTATATCACAGGTAATGGGGATTTTAGTAAAGGTAGTGGTTCAACATCGGTATATTGGGGAGTCATGTTTGGAACTTTAGTCTCTTTTGTATGGTTCTTAGCGCGTCGAGTACTCAATATTGAGACTTTCTTTAAAGAATTATATATCGGCTATGCCAGCATGGTAAAAATTAGCTCAGTGATGATCCTCGCTTTTTTAATGGGAACCGTTTCTTCCGATTTAAATACCGGTGCTTATATCGCAGAAGTCACCTCGGGTGTTATTTCGCCTGCTTTCTCAATTGGTTTTATCTTTTTAATCAGTGCGGTGATGTCATTAGCAACGGGAACATCGTGGGGAACATTTGCCATTATGATCCCAATCGGTGTGCAGTTAGGGCTTTCAGTTGGAATGCCTGTTGAATATATGATTGGTGCAGCCATTGCAGGTTCAATATACGGAGACATGACATCACCCATTTCCAGTGATGCAATTGTGGCGTCTATGGCAACAGATTGTGACCATATTGAGCACATTCGTACCCAAATGCCTTATGCCACTGTGACAGCTGCATTTGCGCTGATGGTTTACCTTTATTTAGGTTTTACATACTAATAAGGTGAATAATTCAACGAATATTAGACAACGATCAGTCGCCATAAATAAAATAGATTTACTTCAAGGGCTAACACCGTTAGCAAAATTAAATAATCTTTCAGAATACTTAGGTCGTGATATTTATACGAGTGGTGCACTCGCTATTTTTGCTTATTCTGAAATCAATGTAGCAATGATTAAATACACTTTTGATAATGCGATTTATTTATGAAAATTAATACTAAGGTTATTCATGGTTACCCCATGACGGATAAATATACCGGAAGTTCCTCTATCCCGTTATATCAATCATCGACTTTTTCACAAGCCAATATTGAGGAAAGTTACGACCATATTTATTCGCGTTTTTCCAATCCAACGAGAGATGCATTAAGTGAGGCTATTTGCGCAATTGAAAATGCAAAATTTGCTGAGGTTTTTTCTTCAGGAATGGCAGCAATAAGTGCCGTATTGCTTAATTTTAGTCAGGGCGACCATATCGTTGCCTGCAAAAATATTTACGGTGGTTCTTTTCAATTAATGACTGAGTTTCTGCCTCGTTATGGCATTTCAGTGACCTTTGTTGATGCGACCAATCCAATGAATTATCAGCAAGCCATAACGGAAAACACCAAAGCGTTTTATATTGAAACGCCATCTAATCCAACATTACAAGTGACTGACTTAAAAACTGTTATTGGGATAGCGAAACAGCATAATATGATCACCATCTGTGATAATACCTTTATGACGCCATTGTTATCAGATGTTATCTCTCTTGGAATTGATTTTTCTATTAATAGCGCGACTAAATTTATTAATGGCCACAGTGATGTGATCTTGGGGACGGTAGCAACGAATAACGCTGAATACGCTAGGTGGTTACATAAGTCAGCAGTTGCTATTGGTAGTATTGCTGCACCATTTGACAGCTGGCTGACGATGCGTGGTTTAAAATCAATGGCAATGCGAGTTGAACGAGCCAGTGAAAATGCACAAAAGCTTGCAGAATATCTGAATGAGCACCCAAAAGTACAACACGTTTTTTATCCGGGGTTAGCTTCACACCCAAACCATATGACTCATATGCAGCAGTCTAAAAATGGCGGAATGGTGGTTTCCTTTGATTTAGGGAGTTATGAAAACGTAAAACGATTTTTAGATACGGTTCGTATTCCACTTGTTGCGGTCAGCTTAGGGGGAATTGAGTCAATTATTTCCTACCCCAGAATGATGTCCCATGCTTGTATTCCTGATGAGGAGAGATTATTGCAAGGCGTAACAGATGGGTTATTACGGTTCTCATTGGGCTGTGAAGATATAGATGATTTACTCGCTGATGTCGATTCTGCTTTATCGCAGGTTCAGTAATTAGGCCATTAGTGATGCATTTTACTTCTGAGTGATACCTGCCATACACCTAAAAAACCCCCATAATATTTTAAGCCCTCTAAATAGTCAGATTATTTAGAGGGCGTTATACTTCGCAAAATACTTATTTGAGTAAGGTAAAATTAAAGACAGATTTCTTTATTGACAGGATTTAATTGAACAGCTTGTTGGATATGTTTTAAAGTTTCAGTCGCGAGCAGCGCGCTGGCTACATAAAATGCATTCCCACTTTGCAATTGCATTTTTTCTAAATAGCGATATACCCAAGGTAAAAAATGTATTTCTAGAAATTCACGTAATAATTCTGGTTTATTTTCAATCACCCAAGCGGTGAGAAGAAATAATAGCCCTACATGATCTTCAGGTTCTTTTTGATTTAATTCAATATTAATTTGGTTATTACGAAGCCATGCTCTTAATTCAAGTGTCGAAATACCAAAAATAACATTTTCTTTATCAAGATAAACGGAACCCCAAGGTGGTGCAGGTAATGCATAAGGGCCAATAAATAAGCGCTGGTAGGCTTCTTGTAATGTTTCTGTTTCAGAAAGACTATCTTGAAAGAGTTTATCAATAGATTGGCAATCATAATCCTGAGTAAATGGCCACTCAGCTAACCATTCGCTCGTTGTAAATAAATCAATTAACGTATTTACGCGTGCATCAGAAGGATCATAATAAAATAATGCTCCCAAAGTTTGCGCGCAAAGCGAAAAATCTGCCAATAATTTTTGTTCCATATTTGTCCACTTGCTATGTTGATGATGATGCGTTGATGTGATCGTAGCGAAACATGAGATTGTTGTCGATGATAAGAAGGTAATTGTCCTTCTTATCATCGCAAAAACAAGGGATTAGTAATTAGCCTACAACCGCCATACCCACAGTCATATGCACCCCGTAGAATATGCCTCTACCAATCAATTCACCAAGAATTACTAATAAGACGGCGACTAATAGCCCAATAATTGAAGGGTTCTTCATTTTAACATGCGGGTAAATCCAGAAAGCTAGCCCCAATGTTAAGCAAACAGTACGCCATCCCATTAGCGAGGCATAATCAGGAACAAGCTCTGAGGCTTTTTGTACTGAACTTTGGATAGAGCCTAATTCAAACCCTTGTGCCGTTACCAAAATACTACTCGCAATCACCGCAACAATACTGATTAATGTAAAAAAGCGGACGTTATTGATATCATAGCTTGCTATGCGCAATAAAAATGCAGCAAGTACAGGCCCCGCAATAAAACTGGTTAAGATAAACTGCAAACTACCATAATGATTAAACCAAGTTGGGACGGTATCAATTTGGTATACGCGAGATATGGCATAAATAAATATTGCCGCACAAATAATTGTGACAATTAACCAAATAGTACCAATAGACTTGGGCATCTTCTTCAGTAATGACAGTAACCAATACAGCCCACCTAAGACAAAGAATATTGAGCCACTGACTATTTCGTTACTGAGCGCTGAATGACCAACACGTATCATTGAATTGAAGGCGCGCATCGGTGATCCCATATGCAACATGGACAGTAAAAAGCCAATTCCCATTAATGCCCATAAACCGAACATGCTCATGACAATTCTATGATGCTGTTCTTTTATGGGTTTCATTAATAATACCAGAGCCATAAGTATAAATGCGCCAGCAACACTTTGACCTATAACGGTGAAGAAGATTAACGGATATTCATGTAAACCTGCGCCCATTTTAAACTTCCTCCGGATTTGCTAAATAACCTGTGGTGTCGCCAACAGGACGGCAATTTGCATTGAGATTTAACACAATATTGGGTTTGGTATAGTGTGCTGCTGGTAGAGGAGCTATCTCATTGATAGTACCGTATTTTGTACGTAATTCTTCAATAGGCCCGAAATCTAATGCACGTAGTGGACAAGACTCAACACAAATGGGTTTTTTACCTTCAGCTACACGTTCATAGCAGCCATCACACTTCGTCATATGCCCTTTAACGGCATCAAACTGAGGTGCACTATAAGGGCATGCCATATGGCAATAACGACAACCAATACAAACACTTTCATCGACAACGACAAAGCCATCTTCACGTTTATGCATCGCGCCACTTGGGCAAACTTTAACGCAAGCAGGGTCTTCACAATGGTTGCATGAAATGGAAACATAATAAGAAAATACATTTTGATGCCATGCACCATCTTGCTCAGTCCAGTCACCGCCTGCATATTCATAAATACGACGAAAATGAACATCAGAGGATAAGTTTTTAAAATCTTTACAGGCGAGTTCGCACGTTTTGCAGCCCGTGCAACGTTGTGTATCAATATAAAAACCATATTGTTGTGACATACCGGGCTCCTTATAATTTAGCAATTTCAACTAAGTTAGTATGCTGAGGGTTCCCCTTAGCAAGCGGTGAAGGGCGTTGAGTCGTGAGGACATTAATACACCCGCCTTGGTCTACTTTTTTGCCAAACATATCGGCATCTAACCAAGCCCCTTGGCCCATAGCAGTCACGCCTGGCATGATCCTTGGTGTCACTTTTGCTGGAATATGAACTTCACCTCGGTCATTGAAAACTTTGACCATATCACCCTGTTTAATACCACGTGCTTTAGCATCTATTGGGTTAATCCATATTTCTTGGCGACAAGCTTGTTTTAAGATATCAATGTTGCCATAACTGGAGTGCGTTCTGGCTTTATAATGAAAACCTGTCATTTGTAATGGGTATTTTTTATTAAGATTATCGATATGGCTTTCAAAGCCTTCGGTGTAAATTGGTAACGGGTCAATCACATCATCAGGTGCTAATTGCCATGTTTTCGCTATTTCAGCTAGGCTTTCAGAGTAAACTTCTATTTTCCCGGAAGGTGTCTTCAATGGATTGGCTTGAGGATCCTCTCGAAAGGCTTTAAATCCAATGACATGCTCATCTGGGCATTTGTGTTTGAAAATACCCACGGTTTTCATTTCTTCATAAGTTGGCATGTCAGGGAAGCGTTCACGGCTTTTTTCACATAAATATTTAACCCATTCGTGTTGGGTGCGGCCTTCAGTGAATTTTTGTTCGACATCAGGGCCTAAGCGTTTAGCAATTTCAGACAAAATTTCATAGATGGGCTTACGCTCAAATTTAGCGCTAGTGGCTGGTTGGCCTAAGATCATGTATGACATGTTTCCTGCGGACTCACTAGGAATGAGATCTTCTTGTTCGGTAGGCATTAAATCAGGTAGTAAAATATCGCAATATTTTGCAGATGCTGTCATGAAGTGGTCGATACCAACAATCATTTCACATTTGCTGTCATCTTGTAAAATTTCATGAGTGCGAGCGATATCACTGTGTTGATTTATCAATGTGTTACTGGCATAGCACCATAAAAATTTAATGGGAACATCTAATTTATCTTTCCCTTTTATACCATCATGAATAGCAGTCATTTCTGTACCGCGTTCGATAGCATCTGTCCATGTGAAAACAGAAATTTGAGTTTTGACTGGGTTATCGAGCATTGGAAACCATTCAACACCGGAATCATAAGTGTCTTCACGACAGCCTGAATTTCCACCACTGATGCCAACATTCCCCGTAATAATGGCTAACATGGCAATTGCTCGAACGGTTTGCTCACCATTTGAATGACGTTGAGGACCCCAGCCTTGAACAATATAAGCGGGTTTTGCTTGGCCTATTTCACGGGCTAACTTTATGATTTTATCTGCTGGAATACCTGTAATTTTAGCGGCCCACTGTGGTGTTTTAGCCACACCATCAGTACCTTGGCCTAAAATATAGGCTTTATAGTGACCATTTTGAGGAGCAGAAGCCGGTAAGGTTTTTTCGTCATAGCCGATACAGTATTTATCAACAAACTCTTGGTCGACCATATCCTCAGTAATAATCACGTAAGCTAATGCAGCAGCGAGTGCACCATCAGTACCAGGGCGAATAGGTAACCATTCATCTTCTCTACCAGAAGCAGTGTCATTATAACGAGGGTCAATAACTATCATGCGCGCATTGGAACGTTCACGTGCTTGTTCGACATAATAAGTCACACCTCCACCACTCATACGAGTTTCCGCGGGGTTATTTCCAAACATCACAACTAATTTTGTATTTGCGATATCATCAGGGCTATTGGCTTCTTGAGAACCATACAGATAATTCATACCCGCACGAATTTGCGCGGTACTATAACTGCCATAGCGGCTCAGGAAACCACCACATGAATTCATTAAGCGGTAGGGAACATTTGAGTTGGTGATATTACCGCCGTCAACACCCGTTCCATACAAAACATGAACGGCTTCATTACCATAATTTTTTAATGTATCGCGTAAGCTATTGCCGACAGTATCTAGGGCTTCTTCCCATGAAATTCGGACAAATTTGCCTTCTCCACGTTTTCCTACGCGTTTCATTGGGTATTTCAATCTATCTGGGTGATTCATTCTCCTGCGGATTGAACGACCACGTAGGCAAGCTCTTACTTGATGATTACCATACTCATCTTTCCCGGTGGTATCAGACTCAACCCAATATACCTCATCGTCACGAACATGAAGGCGTAATAGGCAACGGCTACCACAGTTAACGGTACATGAACTCCAAACGGCTTTTTCTTCAGGGGATGTTGAGTTTTGAGTGTTATCGATTGCTTTTGCATTAAAAGGAAGTGATAAACCACCGACTGCAGCAAATAAACCGCTGCAGTGCCAGATTTCACGACATTGCGCCTTGTGATAGGGCTATTTAATAATTTATTTTTTGTATTCATTGATATTAGCCTTTATGACCATATTAAATATAGTGTTATTCAAGGGCTATGTTACTCTGACATATTTAGTTTTTTTTGCGCCATATCAACGAAGTTATATTTGTAAAACTGGTAACTTTTTCATAATAAATAAATATTAATGATAATTGATATCACTCTAACATCATGAATAAAAAGGTTTTCTCTATTTTCTTATTAGAGGTTGAAAATTTGGAAATGTTAATATTGGGTTTAATATAGAAAATATTTCTCTTGGTAAGGAGTTTTCGGGAAATGGGGGAAATATCTTTGGCAGTATTGTCAGAAAATAATAATAAATTTCTCTCGGATCATTTGTTATTCTAAAAAAATAATGAACTTTAATATTATTAAAAGGATTGAAAAGTAAATGCAGAATAATTATCTATAAATTGCTCATCTAATATCCTATTAAGGTGTAACTTTTTAGTGAGAATAGTTTTTATTTTCAAAAGTGGTTAATTAAATTCAATATTGAGTGTTATCGATTGAGCAAAACCTGCTGGTGGTTTACCGACAGAACGACTTTTTTGTACTGCAAGTAAAGCAGCCTGGTCCAATAAATCACTTCCTGAACTACTTGCTAAGCGAATTAAGCTAATTTCTCCGGTTTGGCTTAATTGAAATTGAATTGTTGCGATACCACGGTTTTTCATTTTTTTTGCGCGGCGAGGGTATTGTTTATTTCTCTCAACTTCTTGGCGTAGTTTTTCACGGTAAGCATTAATTAATTGGCTATTAGTATCACTCGTTGCATATTGGTTTTTGGGGCCTTTTATTCCTGCTGATTGAGACGAAACAAGGTCACCTGCTTTTTGTTGTTGTGCGATCGGTAAATCATTTTTAACCTCTGAATCAGCTTGTTTATGAGTATTTTCATTTCTTTTAGTCAGTTCTCTAGGTTTTATAGGCTCTTTTTGCGTTTTTATCACCTTTTTTGGTTTTTTAGGTACAACAATAGCAGCGTGTTCCGCTATTGGGCTGGGATCTATTTTTACCTCACGAAGGGGGTCTGTAGGTTGGGGGATCTCTTCAGGTTCTGCAACGTTGACAGCTTGAGTTAATGCGATCGAGATAATAGGCGCATCCTGTTGTGCTTGGTTTTTTAAGGATAATGATTGAGCCGTAACATAGGTTAAATACCCAATAACAAGAACATGTAATGTTATTGATAGAATAAAAGTCACTAATTTTCGACTCATCATAAAACCTCAATATTTTTTCTCACTGAACCTAAAGAGGGCAAACCATACAGGTATTAAGTAGTTATGTTTGAACTGTAACTCATAAGATAAAATAATGACTCGAATTATATGTTAATAATTATCAATTGCAAATGATAGTTATTATCAACTTTGATGGGCGTATTTCATTACATATTAATCCTTTGATTTTTAAGGAATATTATTTCAAATAAAAAGGCTTGGTGAGTAACCAAGCCTTAATGAGGCTAACTATGTGATAAATCAGCTAAATACTATTCTCTTTTTTACGACTTTGTCTGGCTCCTACTTAAGTGTTGTTGTACTGAGTATTTGATTGAAGGGGATTGGTTGTTTTCGGTAAAACTCAAGGCGACAGCGGCTTTTTCATGGTCATCCATCGCTAAAAAGCTTTTACTGATACCATTAATTTTCTTTGTTGATAAATTACCCGCTTTTATATGTGAATTAATCGCTGCTTGATTTGCTGCGGACATACTATTTTCATTGAAACTTAATGCAGTAACTGCTTTTTCATGCAAATTCATTTGTGCAAAAGATTTCGTAACACCTTGAATACCATTAGGAGATAAATTAGCGGCTTTTGCATGGTTAGCAATAGCCGCTTGGTTTGCATAAGCGGTATTATTTTCAATAAAATTGAGAGAAATAATGGCATTTTTATGGGCAGTTACGTCTGCTTGAGCACTTAGACTAAATACCAATAAAAATGCAGAGGAAATAAATAATTTGTTCATCGGAATACCTTTAAATAACATTGCCTATATTTTGGACAAAATAATGGATAACTTTATATAAATAAGTTCTCAAAAATGAAGGCAAAGCATTTTTAACGCCCATTTTCACACTCTATCTTAGGTATGTTATTGAATAGATAAACTATCTAAGCTGTATTTTTATAAAGTTATCGTAGAAATAATCATTGCGATGCCGTAAATATAGGTGATCGTGTTCAATGATAAAATTGATATCTATGCAAATGATGAGTGCATAAAACGCATTCATCATTTTACATTCACAAAAGAAAAGAGAATTATTTTGGCGTCTTTATCGGTGTCTTGAAATACAAATAACGCCGTGTAGATAATAAGCTACACGGCGTTAGAATATTTAATTAATATTTTAAATTAAGAGCGTTTAACCACTGTTTCTGATACGTGTATTGTGTTCTCTTTATTCGCAAACCAACGGTCACGTAAGTTGTCATATCCGAGGTTAAATGCATAGGTATAAAATAAGAAAAAGGCAAAAAAGCCGATTTCAAGTAAGAATGCATCTAAGAATGACATTTTGAGTAAAAACGCCAACATGGGTACACCCATGATAACAAAGCTTAATTCAAAACCAATGGCGTGAAAAACGCGCACTTTGGCTGGGCGAGGCCCCTTAGACAAAGGCCAATAATGGTCAAAGATCATGTTATAAACTACGTTTAATAGCATTGCTAGTGTTGATAAGACAATCGCCACTGTTCCCATTTGGAAAATTGAGCGTCCTAAAAGCCACGCACTGACCGGTGCAGTTATTGCGATAGCAATGACTTCAAATGAAACTGCATGAAAAATTCGTTCAGTTAATGTTTTTGTATGCTTGCTCATAACTACCTCAAAGATATAGAAAATTATTTTTTGGGTAAAAATCGGGTGCAATTATTTGCTATTTTTTATATATATACAAAATGGCAGCCATCGAAAAAAGCGATACCTTATGAATTATTCTATAGAAACGTTGCGTACCTTTGTGGAGGCAGCATCCTTAAAATCATTTTCTGCTGCAGCACGTAAATTGAATAAAAGCCAATCAACCGTCAGCTCAACGATCAGTGGTTTTGAAGATGATTTAGGGTTTGTGCTGTTTAATAGGCAGGGGCGTGAATCAACATTAACTTTTGCGGGTAGAAAAGTTTTGAGTTTAGTTGAGGATATTTTATCGGCAGACGAGCGTCTTCAAGCGCTAAGAGTTGAATTACTGCCAGATATTGAACCTAGACTAAGTTGTGCTTTTTCAGATATTTATCAACCTCCACATGCTGAGCATATTTTAACGACGTTAGATAGGCAATTTCCACATCTTGAATTCGAATTTTTAATTGCAGAAAATAATGACGTTATCGAAATGATCCAAAACCAGCAAGCTCATGTTGGAATGATGGAATCCCGAACAGAATATCCTGCGGATATTTCCTTTTCTCGTTTACCTATTCAAGGTGAACTAGGTTTGTATGTATTAAATAGCCATCCATTAGCTAAAGAGAAAAAAATAACTTATCAGCATTTAACAATGACACGCCAACTACGGCTAAGCAGTAGTAGCCAAATGATTATTAATAGTGAAAAGAACTGGTTTGCACCTAATTATTTACTATTATTAGAAATGGCAGAACAAGGTGCTGGGTGGGCTATATTACCGACATGGTTAGTTAAGCAATTTGGCCATAATCGTTTGGTGAGTATTAATTATGATTTATGGCCTCGAAAAATTGATGTGGATTTAGTTTGGTCTAAGAATAATCCACCGGGAAAAGCCGGTTATTGGTTGGTCAATAAGTTGCTTAATAGCCAAGATTAAGATTGTTAATGCTAAAAGTTGTTAATTTTCGATATATTTTATATTGTAAAACAATATATATTAAATGTAATAAGATGTTATCTTGTAAATAAACGTAATATAATTTTAAAAATTGGTTTTATATCGCTAATCTGAACTTAATCAAATTGTTGTTTGAGTTAATTTATTAGAGGATAAAAATGAAAAAATTATTAGTACCTACACTTTTTGCTGTTGTATCTACTATGTCATTTGCTGTTCAGGCAGCGACAACTCCAGCAGCAAGCCAATCGCAGAGTGCGGAACATAAATTAAATGCTTACGAAGAAATTATGGTAGGCAAAGTTTGGACAACGACAGAAGCTTTAGATCAAGATAAAAAAGAAGTTAATGCGGATGATAAACAAGTCGCTAACTTTTTTGGTTTAGCGGAGTATTATCCAGATGGTACATTTAATATGACCACGTTTGATGGAAAGCCTAAAATGAAAGGTGACTGGTCATTTGATGAAAATGGCAAAAGCCGCTCATTAACAGCAAAAGATGGCGATGGTAAAGTCTTATTTACTCGTGTTGTCGAAAATGTCACAGTAACCCCAGAAGAATACACATATCGTATTTATCCAGAGCAAGATAATAAAGATAAGTACTTTGATATTGTTCATAAAGTTAAGAAATAAGATTTGTACCAATAGCGCAGTCTAAATATGAATCTTATTTATTCTGCGCTATTAGTGTTTCTGTTGTTTATTTAAAACACGTTTCAGCCCAGCGTGTTAATCCTGCGGTAACGGAACCAAAGTCGTCCCCACGTACTATCGGAATATTAGGTAATTCTTGGCTAATAGCCTGGTGTAATACTGGTGAGCGAGCACTCCCGCCTGTAATGTAAATGGCATCTGGCTTGACTCCTCCTTGCTTGACTGCTTCTTTAACTAACTCAATCATTTTACTTTTCGGTGATTCAATTGATTCCACCATGTATTCATGTGGAATATCCACCTCTAGTTTTTCAGAAGCTAATTTAATTTGAGCTAAATAACTAGGCGTATCTGATAATGCAATTTTAGCCTCTTCAGCTTTACGTACTAAGCTATAACCTAGTGTTTCATTATAGACTTCTAACAATCGAGCTATTTTTTGAGGCTCTTTTGCATCTTGTTTTAGTCGTGTTAACGCAGTTAAATTTTGTCGTGAGTAAAATTCTTTTTGTGCTTCAACATTATTAATGGCAATAGGGTTCCAAAATTGTAGAAATGGCATTTTAATACCTGATAAAGATTGGCTCTCCATCCCAAATAGCGGCATCAATTGTTTCAATGCAAGGTAAATATCAAGGTCGTTTCCGCCCACTCGTTGCCCACTATGAGCAAGTAAGGATTGTGTTCTGTCCTGTGCATTTCGATAAGTTGGCCCCATTTGGATTAATGAACAATCTGTTGTTCCTCCACCAATATCAACGACTAGGATAATCTGGTCTTTATTCAATGTTGATTCATATTCAAGTCCTGCAGCAACAGGTTCAAATTGAAAAGCAATATGATTAAACCCTGTGCGCTTTGCGGCACGATAGAGTATTGATTCAGCTTGTTGGTTCGAGAGTTCTCCCCCACGGCCATGAAAGTTAATAGGTCGGCCAATGACAGTATCATCAATAATCTGTTGTAACTTTTGTTCTGCAGTGTCTTTTATATTTTTCATCATGGCGCAGACAAGGTCTTCAAAAAAACTAATTTGGGTATCATGTAAGCCAGACGCCCCCAAAAATGATTTCGGAGATTTTACATAATAAACATCTCTAGGGTCGCTTAAATATAAATCTAAAGCGGCTTGTCCAAATACGATGTCTTCAGGCATTAAATCGATCCCTTCATCACGGTTAAACGCGATAGATCTTTTTAAAATTTGCTGCCCGATTTCATTTGAAGGGGATATTTTGCAATGGCGAAATAAATGCTCAGAGACTGATTCTCTTGTTGGCGCGCATAAGGTTGATGGGATATAAACACTATCGCCTTCTAATGGTAATAGTGTGGGTACCCCGTTTTTCATGACCGCGACAGCACAGTTAGATGTACCGTAATCAAAACCAATAAACATTTCGCCTCCAAAATAACGATTTTGAAAAAAGGCTGAGACTTTATATCAAGCAACAATGAATTACTATTAAAAGATGGGTGATGTACGCTAGGTGCGTGACGAGGAAAACAGTATGAATTGGCACTAAATAGGGTATAAGCGCAAAGAAATCTCGATGAATTTAGTATTCAATAGATGCTGCTTTTAGCTACCTGTGTGATAAAAAATTATGGGAAAGTCGATGAGTAAATTTCATATAGAACTGAAATCAGAACTAACATGTCCAGAGTGTCATTTTAAACAAGTCGAGGAAATGTCGACAGACGCTTGCCAATGGTTTTATGAATGTAAGCACTGTGGGGTATTATTAAAGCCATTAAAGGGGGATTGCTGTGTTTTTTGTTCATATGGGTCAGTAAAATGTCCTCCAATACAAGAAGTAATGTTAACTGGAGGACTGGCATGCTGTTGTTCTTCAAAAGATATTTGTTAGTTTATCTTAATATATACAGTGGTGTGAGATAATCTGTAAATAATAATATGGTAAATATTTTTTATAGCTATTTATGTATTAAATATAAGTAATCACTTAATTGAAATTTTCTTAATATATTAATGAAGTATTAAAAGTGACTCTCGGAAATATCTTATTAAAAAACTGGGTCTTATATCTCTTTAATTATTACAATACTTATTCCAAATAACATTAAAATCATTATCAGGAAACTCTTTATCATCTCTATCTATTAATGGAATAGAAACAACATTACGCCCATCATTATGAAGGTAGGTTTTGACCACAAAGCGCTGAAATGAATATGAGTTTTGGCTAGTGAAAATAAGTACCTCACCACATACATAGCCTAGCATACCATGATCTAAGGTTTCTCTTATCTCATGATATTTAACATTTTTATATTCAGCTGTTTTGGGGAATGCTAAAAAATCCTCAACTGCTTTTTGAGATTTTTCTACGATATCTAAATCAGGTGTATAGTTACTTACAACGCCTCCTATAAAGGAAGCGCCCGCAATTAAGCCGACGACTAAAAATGAAAATATTTTATTTTTCATAGTGTTTATTTCTTATGTAATTATTTTTGATATCCCCAAAGAATGCCAAAATATATAAAGGAAATGAAATATTCCGCACTTAAGCTAAATTTAATTGTTAATTTCACTTAGGTGGATATACTTGAATTACATTTGGGGTAATTAACTGGAGCCAATCTAACATAAGATTATTTGAAGTAATATAGAAGGGAAACAATGGTAATCAATAAGAAACGAAAAATTACACATTTAAATAAATAGACATTTCATTAAGGGATATTTAATCACTATTGTGATAATTTATTATGTATTAATCCCTAAAGTAACAAAGTTAATAATAAAAATAAGATTAGCCTTTTTTATTCTTCATTATTTTTGCCATATGAATAGCTTCAATGAGCTGAGAGCGATTAATACGGGAACTATTACTATCTAATAACTTTTGCCAAATATCAATTGCTTGCTCATAATTTGCATTCATAAAGGCATCTGAAGCGACTAGCATCAAAGCAGTAACTTCTTGATTATCAATCTCTAATGCTTTATTGATTACAACTCTAACATCATCTGTTAGGTGTTGGCCTGCTTGATAATATAGTACGGTTGCAATAGCGGAATATATTTGAGCATTTTCCCCTCCATATTTTAGAGCTCTCTGATAAGCAATCAGTGCATTATCATAACTATTTTGATAGAGATAATATTCACCTAGTGTAGCCCAAAGCTCACTGTTTTTAGGTGATTGGCGAATATCATTTTGCAAACGTAATAAATCATTTTGTTCTTGCTGTAATGGTGTGAATGATAGCAAGGGATCGGAAATACGTTGGTATTCCTGATAGGCTAATTCAAATCGAGGTGAGAAAAAGTAACCAACAACGATCGACACAATGAATATGGTAAGTACTTTATTAACATGCTGTAGCCGGACAGCTGATGGTGTTGTTGTATCTGAGGATAATAACTGTTCGGATATCTGTCGATGGCTAAAGTTGTTCTCTATGATCCGTTGTTTATGTGACCGGTTGAATTTGAACGTTAAATAAAAAATTCCAACTAAAGCAATTCCAGGTAAAACCCAAAGCAGGGCAGTTCCAAAAGTCAGCGGTGGATTATACAGTACAAAATCACCATATCGCTCGGTCATATAGTGCATAATTTGTGCTTTATCTTTCCCTTCAGCGACCATTTTGAAGACTTGATGACGCATACTGACAGCTGTCGGGGCATTAGATTCGAGTAAGTTTTGGTTTTGGCACTGAGGGCAACGTAATTGTGAGGCTATCTGCAAAGAATATTCTTGTTCTTCAATGGAATTAAATTGCCACACATCAACAATTTGAGCATTGGATATAAAAGAGCAAAATAGGAAAAAAAGTGCGAATAGAGCTTTAAGCATTTCTTATCCTCCTTTTTATCCAGCTTATTAATAGGCCAAAACACATCACAAATGCACCGCTCCAAATCCATTGAATGCCATCTTGGACGTAAAGACGTATTGCATAACTATTTGTTCCCGTTTTCTCACCTAATACCGCATACCAATTACGTAGCCACCCCCAATATATACCGGGTTCAATCATTAATTGCTGACGAGCGGTATAAAACCGGCGCTCAGTGATTAACTGGTGTAACGGTTGATCCGCTTTGCTAATTTGTATGATGGCTTTTTCGGTTGTGTAGTTAGATTTAGCACCAAGCTGCAGCTCGTTGAATTGAAATTGATAACCTGCGAGAGAAATAGATTGCCCAATAGAAAGACTAACACTGGTTTCGTGGTGGCTACCAACTGACAAGGCAATGCCAGCTGCAAAAATCACAACTCCTGTATGAGCAATAAGGGATGGGAATTGTTGTCGAATAGCATGTATAGGACGTAGCCAAAAGATAAGCAAAATTGCAAATAAAAAGCCGCAAGAAAGGGCGATAATAAGCCCTTTAGGCCAAAGAAAGAAGCTTAATAACATACTGGGAAGTATGATTAAAAGAATACGCCATCGGGGTTTAATGCGAGTTTTGTTCTGCGGGTAAATGGCACTGACCGCCATTATAATTAGCATCAAAATACCAAATGGTAATAATGTTTGATTAAAATAAGGTGCCCCAACCGATATTTTTCCCCAACCAAATAATGTGTAAATCATCGGGTAAAGTGTGCCCGTCAGGACAATAAATAATACAGTTGAAAATAGGATTAACGTGAGTAATAAGTAAAGCTGACGGCGATTAATGTTGGTTGGTGAATCATCAATATTTTTAGCTTTCCAGCCATATATACATAAAGCACCGAAACTCAGAAAACTGAACAATAAAAAGAGGGGAACAGCCCTAACGTTATCCAAAGCAAACGCATGGACAGACATTAAAATACCTGAACGGACAATCAGCGTGCCCAATAGAGATAAAATAAACGTGAGGATCGCCAGTAGTATTGACCAATGGCGATAATGACCTGTTTTGTATGTAACGCTGAGGCTGTGGAGTAACGCGGTTGCACTTAACCATGGCAACAGCGACGCATTTTCAACGGGGTCCCAAAACCACCATCCTCCCCAACCAAGTTCGCTGTATGCCCACCATGACCCTAAAGTGATACCCAAAGTGAGTATGCACCAACTAGGAACGACAAAGCGCCAACAAAGTCCTGAAATAGTTTGGTTAAATTGCCCGCACAGCGTGGATGCAAGTGCCAAGGCGGTCACGACCATTAACCCGCTATAGCCTAAATAAAGTAGCGGAGGGTGCAATATTAGCCCCCAATGTTGCAGCATTGGGTTGAGATCTCGTCCTTCTATAGCGGGTGGGAAAATGCGTACAAAAGGGTCGGAATAAAAGACGATAAACAGTAGTAATGCTGCACTAATAATGGCAAGTAGGGTTAATGTGAGGGGAAATACAGGGTGAGTTTGCCGACGATAACGCCAAGCAAATAGACAACTCCAAGCTGAAATAAACAGCAACCAAAGAAATATTGACCCTTCATGGCCTCCCCATACTGCCGCAATTTTAATATATAGTGGTGATAACCTGTGACTATGCTGCGCCACATATACGACAGAAAAGTCACTTTGAATAAAACTGATGGTTAAACAAAAATAAGCAACGAGTAAGAAAAGAAATTGTAAGTAGGTCCAAAGGACATTCCGAGGCATTTGCCTCGGAATATGGCGTAAAAAACCAATAACTCCACATGATGCTTGAAAACAGGCAATACAAAGTGCCAATGTTAGGCAGAGAAAGCCAATTTCTGGGAGTATTAGTTCCAATGATTACCCTTATTGTTGAGTGAATTATGCAACGGTCAACTGCCCTGCGTATAACACAAAAAAGCGTAAGCAGAAGACACCCAGTAGGCTTGCACCACTGATAATCAATACTCTTACTGCACCTTGCCCTTTATCCATCCATTTTTTGAATAGAAGAGGAATAATAAAACCAAACCCAACAACGCCAATCCAAAACCACCAAGTCCAGAAACCACCACCTAATGCGGCAATTAATGAGCGAATTTTCCCATCGTCTCCTAATGCTAGCCCGACGAAAAAGGCCGCTAATAGGAATATCTCCAACCAAATCACAAAGCCTTCGATACGATGTAAAAATGCGGTTTCAGTATTATGGATATTTTTACGATAGCGCAATGCGATTGCCATTAACGATACCGCGATACCTGAAGATATTCCTGAGAATAGGAATAAAGCCGGTAATAATGGGTTGTTTAAGAATGGATAAGATTTTAATGCTGAAAGTAAAAAACCAGTATAAGCCCCAAGCAAAACAGCCAATATTAGCATTACAATATCGAGAAAACGCATCGCACGGTTTAGTAGGGTTAATACTCTTGGGATCAGCGTCAATTTTGGCAGCCATTTTTGCTGTAAAACAATGAGCTCTTTTTCATAGATTTTAGCCAGCCAAATAACAAGTACCGCCATATATACTTGGAATAACATCACCCCCATCGACATCACTGAAGTTGGGCTGTAATGAAACATTAATTTCCAAAACGTCCATGGACGCGTTAAATGGAGAATTAAGATCAATAACCCAAAGATGATCGTGGTCGGCGCCAAAATCAGTGTTGTGCGCATGATTGTGCTATCACTGCCAGCCGCAGTGGGATAATACTGGCGTATAAGCACCGCAAGAACCACGAGCCCAGCTGAAATACCAATTAAAAATAAGTAAACCGCAATGGGCCAGTCCCACACTAAGGATTCAAAATGGAAAGCAGAAGCTGTTGTCATTGGCTAACCTCCCCATATTTGAACGGAACTCGATACATTTTGGGGTGAGTACCGAGTGCAATTTTGAATCGATAAGTCGGTTTTTCTTTTAGCATCAACGAAATATCGCTCTTAGGGTCATCTAAATTACCAAAGGTTAATGCTTTGGTCGGGCAAGATTCGACGCAAGCCGGCTGCTTACCCTGTTTTAGATTCGTTTTACGGCAGAAATCGCATTTATCTGCGGTTTTATTGATGGGGTGAATAAACCTGACGCGATAAGGGCAGGCCGCAATACAATATTGGCAGCCGACACATAAGTCGGGGTTGACATCAACAATCCCTGTCGTTTTATCAATAAAAGAGGCACCAGTAGGGCAAACATCGACACAAGGTGCACTTTCACAATGTTGACAGGAGTGGCGAAAAAAACGGTATTTAACATCAGGAAACTGGCCAATAGGCTCACTACGGATGATAGTTAACCGCGAAACACCTTCCGGCACTTGGTTAACCTCTCGGCATGCATCCATACACGCCGTACAGCCGATGCACAGATTTTCATCGTGCACCATGCCGTAGCGAACGCCATCTATTTTCATGGTGTTAGCTAGCGCATGGCTAGCAACTCCTCCTACCGCCGCCAGTGCTCCTGAGTAGATAATGAATTGACGACGAGAACAACTCATGGCTGCTCCTTACGCAATTTCACCGCTGCTGGGTTGAAATCAGGGTTATTGCGTTGGTCTGAGTGACAATCGACGCAGATTTTTACTTTGCCCTTATCAGTCAGTACCTTCATGGTGTCTTGTTTCGGGTGAAGGTCATGGCAACTTGCGCAGGCCACTTTAGTGACGTGGACATCATGAGGCCAGAACGCTTTTTGCAGTTGTTCTGGCAAGTGACATGATAGACAGACACTGTTTTGTTGCTCAACGGTATACATTGGGTTGTTAAAGCGCATGACATCTTTGACGCCTTCACGGTGATCAGGCCCTGGGTTACCGTGGCAATTGGTGCAAGTTACGGGTAAATTATTGTTAGGGTTAATCACTTCTGCGTGGGTACCATGCATGCCTTCTTGGTCAGGCTTATGGCAGTCTAAACAGGCTTTGTCAGCACTGCGTTGCTGCGTAACAACCCAACGGCCTTCTGCATTTTCTTGGGCCATTTGTGGGGTTGTGGATGCGGCTGTTGCCCATAATAAGCCTGTTGCCAGCACCCCAGCAGTTAATAACGAACGTAGTACGCTCATATTCACTCCATTGGTTGTATTGCCCCATTATTTGGGGCAAATCATGGTTATTTGGCTAATAGGTCATTTTTACGAGCTTGTTCATCCCACTGCGGAACCACAGTTTTTAAGAACTCTTGTTTCTCCGCATTGATTTTTTGCATATCTAAACCGATAGCTTGTTGCGCTTTTTCCTTAGTTGAAATATCTGGAATGGCAATTTCATGGGTGATGCCTTTTGAACCTAATAGACGAGCGAGTTTGGTTCGTGCATCTGCGGCTTTATCCATCGAACCACCTAACATGCGCAAGCCTTCATCTGGTGCATGCATATGAATACCGTGGGAAGCGATAGCTAAATCCCAACGCCATTGTGCATGACGAATATCCGTTAAGATTGGTTTCATTTCATCTTCTGTTGCGCCTGCATCCCATGCGGCTTTCGCTTCAAAGTGAGCTCGAACCAATTGGTCTTCCGCTTTGATTTTCATCTCTTGGATAGCGACTTTACGTTCAGCAACGACATCTTGCAGCTGTTGTTTGCTCTGGGTATGGCAAGTGCTACAGGTTTGTTCGAAATTGTCGAATGGGTTACCAATTTTATGGCTGGTATACAGTTCGCCTTTTTCGTTTTGCAGTTTTGGCATATGGCAATCAATACAGGTCACATTATTTTTGCCATGAATACCTGCACTCCAAGTCTCATATTCAGGGTGTTGAGCTTTCAGCATCGGTGCTTTCGACAATGAGTTGGTCCAGTCAGAGAAACCAACATTGTCGTAGTAAACTTCCATCTCTTCAACTTTGGTGCCGTTATCCCATGGAAATTTCACGGCTTTTTTATCGCCAGAGAAATAATATTCCACGTGACATTGGCCACACACCATGGACTGTTGGTCGAATCGGCTGGCTTTATCAAACGGTTTGCCAATCGTTTCCATTGCACGCTCCGCATAAGGGCGAGAAAGCGTTAGCTCTGGTTTGCCTTTTGCAAAATCTGCAGAATCTGTTTTATGGCAGTCAGCGCAGCCTAAAACATTAACCACTTCAGGGCCACCTTTTGCCCACTTACCTTCGAAATAACCATCTTCGCCATGTTCTTGGATTAGCCTCGCCACATCGGGACTTTTACAGCTCCAACATGCCATCGGGAGCGGGCCATCTTGGGCGTCTTTCGGTGCACCGGTTCGTAAGGTTTCACGGACGTCGATAATGGCATAAGCGTGGCCACGTGGTTTGTTGTAGTCGCGTGAGAATGGGTATCCAGCCCACAGTACGACTAAGCGAGGGTCTTCCGCTAATGCATCTTCACGGTTTGATTGCTCGGATGTTGCTCGCCAAGAGTGGTATTGATCAGGGTGAGCAGCTTCGAAAGTTTCATTTCGAGCGTTAATAGTGGATGTACTATCTTTGGTAGGAGTTTGAGCATGAACAGAGGTAAAGAGAAATATTCCTGCAACCAGACTCAATAAGCATAGTGCATTATTTCTTATGTTTGCCATAAAAAGGGCCTCGAGTAATTTTAGCCAGTCATCCCTTCATTTTTCGAGTTGTTTTTGTATTGTGACCTATGACTCGAACTATTTTGGGTATCTTTTTGTTATTTAGGTTTGATAGTAAGCGCACAGAGACTATCAAGACATTGCCAATTTATATGTGTAACAAAAAACCACACTAAAAATATTGTTTTTGATCAAGAGTTAATTTGGAATAAGGAAATAGAATGTGAAAAAATAATAAAAAATAGGTATTATTGAAATTGATATAGTTATTTTTTAATAGTTCTAAATTGTTAGTTCCAATAATTAATTAGTAATGATTCTTATTTTGACATTCTACATTTGCTTGTTGTAGTTTGTTGATTTTTAATTAATTTTTTATCTTTAATATTTCTGGGTTATTTTTAAAAAAAAGTGACAAACAAAATTTGTTTAATATCAAAAAAAATGCATATATTTTTTTGCTAAATGACATTGCATATACCACTTTAGTGGTAGTTTTTGGTTGATGTTATAATTTAAAAAATTAAAAATTGAGTTTAAATTAATAATCCACATTAAAAAAATGTTAATAAATAATTAAAAACCCCTATTCCTTTATCATTTTAAGGCTGTTTTGAGGTCATGCATAGCAAATAGCGTAAATCTGGTTATTTCTAGTCGTATACGGGGAATTACCTCTTTTACCTACTTGGTAGTATGTATTTTTATAGCTGCTATCGTTAATATTTCTCATAAATACACATATAAAAAATGCGGTTTATCAATACGTTTTAGTTTTTTTGTTGGCAATGTAAAGGAAAAAAACATGGTTGATCTCACCCGTCGGGGAGTATTAACTGGTGCGTGGCGCAGCGCGGCTCCAGTGGTTCGGCCGCCATGGAGTGGTAGTGAAACGCAATTTATTGAATTGTGTACCCGTTGCAATGCCTGTGTTGAGAGTTGCGAAACGGCAATTATCCAACCGGGAGCAGGGGGCTACCCTGTTGTTGATTTTAAGCGTGGTGAATGTACATTTTGCTATGCATGTGCAACAGCATGTCCAGAACCTATTTTCCTTCCAAAACATTCCCAACCTTGGGATATCTCAATTTCGATTGGCCAAAATTGTCTTGCTTATCTTTCGATTGAATGTCGTCGTTGCCAAGACAGTTGTGAGCCTGAAGTCATCTCTTTTCGTCCGTCAATGGCAGGTATATACCAGCCAAAAGTAGAAACACCAGGTTGTACAGGCTGTGGTGCTTGTGTAGCAGGTTGCCCAGTTTCAGCCATTACCGTGGAGCATGAACATGCACAGTAACTATCAAGTGTGCAGTTTAATAGTACAAGTAAAAAGTGAGCGACTGTCTACTGTGGCCGAAGAAATTAATCAATTTTCTAATTGTGAGGTGGCGTTAAGCGCCCCAGAAAACGGAAAACTGATTGTGGTTGTTGAAGGGCAAGGTAGTAGAACGTTGTTAGATACTATTGATTTAGTACGCGATATTGACGGCGTACTAGATGTTTCGCTGGTTTACCACCAGCAGGAAGAGCAAGGTGAGGAAGATTATGAAACTCAGTCGTCGTAGCTTTATGAAAGCCAATGCGATAGCGGCCGCTGCTGCGGCGGCAGGTATTGGCGCACCGAGCATTGCGAAAGCAGTGGTTGGTCAACAAGAAAGTATTAAATGGGACAAAGCCCCTTGCCGTTTTTGTGGGACAGGCTGTGGGGTACTGGTGGGAACTCAAAATGGTCGCATTGTGGCCAGCCAAGGTGACCCAGAAGCGCCAGTAAACCGTGGTTTAAACTGTATCAAAGGGTATTTCTTACCAAAAATCATGTACGGAAAAGACCGTTTAACGCAGCCAATGTTGCGTATGAAAGACGGTGAATATGACAAAAATGGGGAGTTCACACCGATTACGTGGGAACAAGCCTTTGATGTTATGGAAGAAAAAGTCAAAACCACATTAAAAGAAAAAGGCCCAGAAGGGATCGGTATGTTCGGTTCGGGCCAGTGGACAGTTTGGGAAGGCTATGCAGCATCAAAACTGTTCAAAGGTGGGTTCCGTTCTAATAACTTAGACCCTAATGCACGCCACTGTATGGCTTCTGCGGTAGTGGGCTTCATGCGTACTTTCGGTATGGATGAACCAATGGGCTGTTATGATGACATTGAGCATGCTGACGCGTTTGTCCTTTGGGGCTCAAACATGGCAGAAATGCATCCAATCTTGTGGTCTCGTATTACTAACCGCCGTTTGTCTAACCCTGACGTGCGTGTTGCCGTGTTATCGACTTTCAAACACCGTAGCTTTGAATTAGCCGATAACGGCATCGTCTTTACACCACAATCTGACTTAGTGATCCTGAACTATATTGCAAACTATATTATTCAAAACAATGCAGTTAATCAGGAATTCCTCGATAAACACGTGAATTTACGTCGTGGTGCTACAGATATCGGTTATGGATTACGTCCAACTCACCCACTCGAACAAAACGCGAAAAATGCAGGTTCTGATGCATCTGAGCCAATGACGTGGGATGAATATAAAGCCTTTGTTGCGGAATATACTTTAGACAAAACCGCAGAAATGACGGGTGTTCCAAAAGATCAGTTAGAAGAGTTAGCTAAACTTTACGCAGACCCTAAAACTAAAGTGGTTTCTTACTGGACCATGGGCTTTAACCAGCACACTCGTGGTGTTTGGGCAAATAACTTAGCGTATAACCTGCACTTACTGACAGGCAAAATTTCTCAACCGGGTTGTGGGCCATTCTCATTAACAGGCCAGCCATCCGCGTGTGGTACTGCACGTGAAGTGGGTACGTTCTCGCACCGTTTACCTGCTGACATGGTGGTTACCAATGAAAAACACCGTGAGAAAGTCGAAGGTGTGTGGGGACTACCCGCGGGGACGATCCCTGAAAAAGTCGGTTTACACGCCGTTGCCCAAGACCGTGCTTTAAAAGACGGTAAATTGAATTTTTACTGGGTTATGTGTAACAACAACATGCAAGCGGGCCCGAATATCAACCAAGAGCGTATGCCTGGTTGGCGTGACCCACGCAACTTTATCGTGGTTTCTGACCCCTATCCAACGGTCAGTGCGTTAGCTGCTGACTTGATTTTACCGACGGCAATGTGGGTAGAAAAAGAAGGCGCTTACGGTAATGCGGAACGTCGTACTCAATTTTGGCGCCAACAAGTTAAAGCACCAGGCGAAGCGAAATCTGACTTAATGCAGATGGTGTTGTTCTCAAAATGCTTTACAACGGATGAAGTGTGGCCTGAAGAGTTACTCGCGAAAAAACCTGAATTACGCGGTAAAACGTTGTATGACGTGTTATTCGCTAACCAAGCGGTAACGAAGTTCCCTGTGAGCGAGTTAGCAGAAGACCAACTTAACGATGAATCACGTGAATTAGGCTTCTACTTACAAAAAGGGCTATTCGAAGAGTACGCAGGCTTTGGTCGCGGTCATGGTCATGACTTAGCGGATTTTGATGACTATCACAAAGCGCGCGGTATCCGTTGGCCAGTGGTTGATGGCAAAGAAACTCAGTGGCGTTACAGCGAAGGAAATGACCCTTATGTTGAAGCTGGTGCTGGCTATCAATTCTACGGTAAACCCGACGGTAAAGCGGTAATTTTTGCACTGCCATTTGAGCCTGCTGCTGAATCGCCAGATAAAGAATATGACTTATGGTTATCAACAGGTCGTGTTTTAGAACATTGGCACACCGGTAGTATGACTCGTCGTGTTCCTGAATTACACCGTGCTTTCCCTGAATCTCTAGTGTTTATTCATCCAATCGATGCAAAAGAGAGAGGTTTACGCCGTGGTGATAAAGTCAAAGTGGTTTCACGTCGTGGTGATGTGACAACAATTGTTGAAACACGCGGCCGTAACAGACCACCAAAAGGCTTAGTTTACATGGCGTTCTTTGACGCTGCGCAGCTAGTGAATAACTTAACACTGGATGCAACCGATCCGCTTTCAAAAGAAACGGATTACAAAAAATGTGCCGTTAAACTGGAAAAGGTGTAATTGCTCATGCCCCAGAAAGCTAAGTCTCAACAGGCTAAGTCCCAGAACAGCCGTCGTCGCTTTTTACGCGATGTCGCCCGCACTGCGGGCGGGTTGGCGGCTGTTGGTGTGGTGCTGGGGCTTCAGCAACAAACTTCCCGTGCGAGTGGCGTCAAGCTCCGCCCGCCGGGCGCCCTTGATGAAAAAACATTTGCCAGTGCATGTGTCCGTTGTGGGCAATGCGTTCAAGCCTGCCCGTATGACATGTTGAAGTTAGCGACATTGGCATCAGGCTTGGCTTCTGGAACGCCATACTTCATCGCTCGAGAAAACCCGTGTGAAATGTGTGAGGACATTCCTTGCGCTAAGGTTTGCCCAAGTGGCGCATTGGATAAAGACATTGAGTCGATTAACGATGCACGCATGGGGTTAGCCGTTTTACTCGATCAGGAAAACTGCCTGAATTTTCAAGGGCTAAGGTGTGATGTATGCTACCGCGTATGTCCACTGATTGATGAAGCCATCACATTGGAACTGGAACAAAACCACCGAACCGGTAAGCACGCGCGCTTCTTACCCACAGTCAATAGCAACTACTGCACCGGATGCGGTAAATGTGAACAAGCCTGTGTATTGGAAGAGGCAGCTATCAAGGTATTACCAAGGTCGTTGGCAAAAGGTGAGTTAGGGCACCATTACCGCTTTGGTTGGCTGGAGGGTAACAATGGCGAATCGTAAACGTGATGCCGGACGTGAAGCTCAGGCAAAAAAAGGCTGGTGGCAAAGCCACAAATGGTTGGTGTTTAGACGCATAAGCCAATTGCTGGTGTTAGCGATGTTCCTAAGTGGGCCTTGGTTTGGGGTGTGGATTTTACATGGTAACTACAGCAGTAGCTTATTGTTAGACACCGTACCTTTGACTGATCCCTTAATTACGTTAGAGAGCTTAGCAAGTGGTTACTTACCGGGGATCTCCGCGCTAATTGGGGCTGCTATCGTATTTGGGGTTTATGCACTGTTGGGTAAGCGCATTTTCTGTAGTTGGGTCTGCCCTGTAAACCCAGTGACGGATGCTGCAGCGTGGTTAAGACGTAAGTTTGATTTTAACCAGTCTGCAACCATACCCCGCAATATTCGCTATGTATTGCTGGTGGTGATCCTGATCGGCTCTGCGATTACAGGCACCTTACTTTGGGAATGGCTTAATCCCGTTTCATTAATGGGGCGCAGTTTAATTTTTGGTTTTGGCAGCGGTGCATTGGTTTTAGTTGCACTGTTTTTATTCGATTTATTAGTTGTGGAACATGGTTGGTGCGGTCACCTTTGTCCATTAGGTGCGCTATATGGCGTAGCTGGGTGTAAAGGCGCATTGGTTGTTACAGCGGAAAATAAAGAAAACTGTAGCCGTTGTATGGACTGTTTCCACATTTGCCCGGAGCCGCAAGTTCTGCGCGCACCGGTCCTAGATAAACAAGCTCCAGCGCAGATATCAGATAAGGATTGCATCACTTGCGGTCGTTGCATCGATGTTTGTTCTGAGGATGTTTTTAAAATAACACTAAGATGGAGTTCGGGAGCGAAATCATGAAAAATCCTGTCCTGAAAAAGACGATCAGCCGTTGGGTGGCTGGAATGGCCTTTGTTGTAAGCAGTCTTGTTTGGGCTGCTAATGGTGTAGACCTGACCCAATCACCAGAAGTATCCGGTACGTCAGAAGGAAGCATTCATATTCCGAAAGAGCAAGAAAGAATGGCATTAAACTATGTGAATCAGCCACCAATGATCCCACATAGTGTTGAAGGTTATCAAATTACCACTAATACTAATCGTTGTTTGCAATGCCATGGCGTGGAAAATTATCGTACCACAGGGGCACCAAGAGTTAGCCCAACGCACTTTATGGATGCAACAGGCAAAGTCCTCGGCGAAGTCGCACCAAACCGTTACTTCTGTCTACAGTGCCACGTGCCGCAATCAGACACAGCACCGATTGTTGATAACACATTTACCCCATCCAAAGGTTTTGGGAAATAAGGGGGAATTATGTCAAATAACAATGATAAGCAAACACATGATGACAAGCCGAAGAAAAAGGGTTTGTTTGGGCTAATCGGCCGAGTATGGCGGTGGTGGCGTAGGCCAAGCCGTTTAGCATTAGGAACCTTATTACTGATTGGTTTCGTGAGTGGTGTTATCTTCTGGGGCGGCTTCAATACGGGTATGGAAATGGCCAATACGGAAGAGTTCTGTATTAGCTGCCATGAAATGCGTGAGAATGTCTATGAAGAATATATGGATACTATTCACTATACTAACCGTAGTGGTGTCCGTGCAACTTGCCCAGATTGTCACGTACCGCATGAGTTCGGCCCCAAAATGGTGCGTAAAATTCAAGCGAGCAAGGAGTTATACGGAAAAATTTTTGGCATCATCGACACGCCTCAAAAATTTGAAGACCATCGGTTAGCGATGGCGCAAAGCGAGTGGCGACGGATGAAAAATAACGACTCACAAGAGTGTCGTAACTGCCACAACTTTGAGTATATGGATTTCACGGCACAAAAAGGGGTTGCAGCTAAAATGCATGACCAAGCCATCACGGATGGCAAAACCTGCATTGATTGCCATAAAGGGATCGCCCATAAGTTGCCGGACATGCGTGAAGTTGAACCTGGCTTTTAATTTAAGGTAATCATTTTATGATGAGTTATACCGATGAATTATAAGTAATGATCAATAAATAGGCTGGTTATGCGTTTGAGTATGATCAGCCTAAGTTATATTTGTGTTAAATCAATATATTTGCTTTTTTAATGTGTATTGTATGATTCTGTCGCGCAGCATTTACTAACAATATAATAAATCAGGGTAATTAAACTATGTGGAAAAAGCTTCATCAACTTGCCATCCCAGTTAACCTTTACCGGTTATGTGGGCGTCTAATACCGTGGTTTATCATATTGAGTGTAATTTGTTTAGCAGTGGGATGGATTTGGGGATTTGGCTTTGCGCCAACCGATAAAGTCCAAAGCCAAAGTTATCGTATTATGTATATCCATGTGCCTGCTGCAATGTGGTCAATGGGGATCTATGCCACCATGGCGATCACCGCTTTTGTCGGTCTCGTATGGCAAATGAAAGTCTCTGAATTGGCGATAGCTGCAATGGCGCCTGTCGGGGCGGTATTTACCTTTATCGCATTGGTTACCGGTGCGACATGGGGTAAACCAATGTGGGGGGCATGGTGGGTATGGGATGCACGTTTAACTTCTGAATTAATTCTGTTTTTTCTGTATGTGGGGATTATTGCTTTATGGCATGCGTTTGATGACCGCCGTACAGCAGGAAAGGCCGCTGCAATTTTAGTATTAATTGGTGTGATTAACTTACCTATCATTCATTATTCAGTTGAATGGTGGCAAACCTTGCACCAACCATCTACACGTATGCAAGAAAGCATCAACCCTGCTATGCGTACACCACTTCGTTTAGCTATCCTTGGTTACCTATTTCTTTTTATCTCATTAACGTTAATCCGTTTACGTAGCCAATTATTGATGTTAGAACGTAACCGTCCATGGGTATTAGATATTGTGAATAAAAAAGGACGTCAATCATGACTAGCGCATTTGCATCTTGGAGTGAGTTTTGGGCGATGGGCGGCTATGGTTTTTATGTATGGCTGGCGGTTGCGCTGACATTAATACCTATTTTGTTACTCTGTTTGCATACATACATACAAAGAAAAATGATAATAAATGCAATTATTCAACAGCAAGCTCGTGAAGTAAGACAAAAAGCAGCAAGAGCGCGTAGGGAGGGAGTGTGAATATTCGTCGTCGTAACCGACTTTGGTTGATCTGTTCCATATTGGTTGGCGTGGGGTTAACCCTCGCATTGATTCTCTACGCATTGCGCTCAAGTATTGACTTGTTTTATACCCCCGGTGAAATCATCTACGGTAAGCGGGAAACTCAGCAAATCCCTGAAGTTGGGCAGCGTTTGCGCGTTGGCGGCATGGTGATGCCCGGTAGTGTGGTACGTGATTCTTACCCCGTCTCTAATGCCGTCAATATTACTTTCACAGTTTATGATGCCGAAGGTGAAGTGGACGTAAGTTATCATGGAATTTTGCCTGACTTATTCAAAGAAGGGCAAGGTGTTGTTGTTCAAGGGGAATTACAAGAGAATAATCATATTTTAGCGAAAGAAGTGCTTGCTAAACATGATGAAAACTATACGCCACCAGAGGTTGAAAAGGCGATGCAGGAAAACCATCGCAGGCCAGCTGCTGCCTATAAGGACAATGCATCATGATCCCTGAAATTGGTAGCGTTTTACTGTGTTTGGCATTAGGTCTTGCCGTTTTGCTGTCTTTTTACCCGCTATGGGGAGTGGCTCGCAATGATGCCCGCCTGATGGCATCATCGCGTCCATTAGCATGGTTACTTTTTCTCTGTGTAACAGGGGCATTCCTAGTATTAGTGAATGCCTTTGTTGTTAATGATTTCTCAGTCACTTATGTTGCCAATAACTCGAATACGCAATTGCCAATTTGGTATCGTGTTGCTGCAACATGGGGAGCTCACGAAGGCTCATTATTACTTTGGGTATTATTAATGAGCGGCTGGACATTTGCGGTAGCAATTTGCAGTTACCGAATGCCTCTCGACATTGTCGCCCGTGTTTTGGCCGTCATGGGGATGGTTAGCGTTGGTTTCTTACTGTTTATCATCTTCACTTCAAATCCGTTTTCGCGCACGCTACCCGCCTTTCCGATTGAAGGGCGTGACCTCAATCCATTACTGCAAGACCCCGGGCTGATTTTCCACCCACCATTGTTATATATGGGCTATGTCGGCTTCTCAGTGGCATTTGCCTTTGCGATTGCGGCATTGTTAAGTGGCCGGTTAGATAGCTCTTTCACGCGCTTCGCTCGCCCTTGGACGATGGCAGCATGGTTCTTTTTAACACTGGGGATCATGCTAGGTTCCGCATGGGCCTATTACGAATTAGGCTGGGGAGGCTGGTGGTTCTGGGACCCAGTGGAAAATGCCTCCTTTATGCCATGGTTAGTGGGGACGGCATTGATCCACTCACTTTCCGTTACTGAACAGCGAGCCACGTTTAAAGCCTGGTCACTATTATTGTCGATTTTTGCTTTCTCACTGTGTTTACTCGGGACTTTCTTAGTCCGTTCAGGGGTATTGGTTTCTGTACACGCCTTTGCCTCAGACCCATCTCGAGGGTTATTCATCTTAGCCTTCATGGTGTTAGTGATTGGCGGCTCTTTATTGGTGTTTGCACTGCGTGGGCACAAAGTACGCTCAAGAGTTAACAATGCGCTATGGTCTCGTGAATCCATGTTATTGGGCAATAACGTTATCCTAACAGCAGCGATGTTAGTCGTGTTACTCGGTACATTGCTACCGTTGGTCCATAAACAAATTGGTCTGGGTACGATTTCCATTGGTGAACCGTTCTTTAATACCATGTTTATCGCGTTGATGGTGCCATTTGCCTTGTTACTTGGAATTGGCCCACTCGTACGCTGGGGGCGTGACCGCCCTGCGGCTATCAAAAAATTATTAATCATTGCAACGGTATTAACCGTTATTCTCTCTTTTGCCTTGCCATTATTAATGGAAGATAGGGTAGAAGCGCTGACGGTTGTCGGCTTAATGATGGCGTGCTGGATAGCTATTCTTGCGTTCGCGGAAATGCGAGTGCGCATCAGTAAGAAAATCAAGCTCACGCCAAGTTATTGGGGAATGGTACTGGCGCACTTAGGTTTAGCGGTAACCATCGTCGGTATTGCCTTTAGCCAAAATTACAGTATTGAGCGTGATGTGAAAATGAAGCCGGGTGATAGCATTTCAATTCGTGCTTATACCTTTGTATTTAATGGGGTAAAAGAGGCTGATGGCCCTAACTACCAAGGCGTTATTGGCAGTATTTCAGTGAAAGAGAAAGACAAAGTCATCGGTGTTTTAATGCCAGAAAAACGTTTTTATAGCGTTAGCCGAGCTGTTATGACCGAAGCCGCGATTGATGGCGGTTTTACTCGCGATTTATATGCCGCATTGGGTGAGGAAATTGCTAAAGATACGTGGACGATGCGTTTGTATTATAAACCGTTTGTTCGTTGGATCTGGTCTGGTGGCGTATTAATGGCTATAGGTGCGTTATTTTGCTTGTTTGACCCACGTTATCGTCGTCGTAAATTACAAGGGGAAACCGCATGAACCGCAAAGTCTTCTTAATTCCTTTTATTATTTTTGCAGGAATTGCTGCGGTTCTGTTATGGCAATTGATGCGTAATGCAGAAGGGGATGACCCTCGCTTATTAGAATCCGCTTTAATTGGTAAGCCAGTGCCCGTTTTTCGCCTTGAGTCACTAGAAAACCCCGGTCAACATTATGAATCGGATGTGCTAACACAAGGGCAACCTATCTTGTTGAATGTTTGGGCAACATGGTGCCCAACATGCCGTGCAGAACATCAATATTTGAATAAATTGTCTGCACAAGGTGTCCGTGTGGTCGGGTTGAATTATAAAGATAAACGGGATAAGGCCATTGTGTGGTTACGTGAGTTGGGTAACCCTTATGCTCTGAGTTTATTTGATGGTGAAGGTATGTTAGGCCTTGATTTAGGGGTATATGGTGCACCTGAAACGTTCTTAATTGATGGCAATGGTGTGATCCGTTATCGTCACGCAGGGGCAATGGACGAGCGCGTTTGGGAAAAAGAATTTAAACCCCTTTGGGAGCGCTATAATCAGGAGGCGAACCAATGAGGTATTTATTGGGTTTATTGATGTTAGCGTTAAGTGCAACGGTGACATATGCATCGACAGAAGTGTTTACTTTCGATAATGAACAGCAAGAGCAGCAATTCCGTAAGTTAACCGAAGAGCTGCGTTGTCCTAAATGTCAAAACAACAGTATTGCGGATTCTAACTCAATGATTGCACTGGACTTGCGTCAAAAAGTGTATGAGTTAATGAAAGAAGGCAAAAACCGCGATGAAATCGTTGATTATATGGTTGCGCGCTATGGTTACTTCGTCACTTATAACCCACCTCTGACACCGCTCACGGTGATGCTATGGGGGTTACCATTTGTTGCTATAGCGGTAGGCGGCTGGATCATTTTTGCCCGTTCTAAAAAACGCGTTAGATTAAAACAGGTTGAGCAGGGTGATGAGGAAGCATTGCCTGAGGCCTCTCGTACCAGCAATTGGGTTTATTTACCCGGGTTTATCATCGCATTAGGTGTTGCGGGTGGGGCTTATTATCAGGTAGGCAGTTACGAGAAAGTGGCAGATTGGAATAATGCCTATCAACAAGCCCCTGCTTTGTTAGATAGAGCACTAGACCCATCTGAGCCGCCACTCAATAATGCGGAAATGGAACACCTTGCTTTAGGGTTACGCACTCGATTGCAGGAAGACCCGCAAAATGTAGAAGCGTGGGAAATGCTAGGCCGTATTGGTATGGTGTTGGGGAATGCTACTATGGCAACCGATGCCTATGGCCGTGCTTATCGCCTAGCCCCTAAAAATGAAAATGTAGTGATGGGATATGCGGAGGTTTTGACGCGCTCTTCTGATCCTGAAGATAACCGCCAAGGTGCAGAATTACTTAAAAAGCTGATCGCAGAAGACCGCACTAATGTGAAAGCGTTGAGTATTTTTGCATTCAATGCATTTGAGCAAGAACGCTACGCTGAAGCCATTTCTGCTTGGCAAATGATGCTAAAACTGCTGCCAGAGAATGACCAACGTCGTCCTATTATCGAACGCAGTGTTGAACAAGCTCTGATGATGGTGCATGAAAAGAAAGGGCAGCCTTCCGATAAGTAAGTTTTTTCACTGATAGTGTTATACAGGTGTTCGCCTGTATAACACTCCCTTTCATATTACAATCCACGATTTTGATTACTTCGGTTTGTTAAAGATAGCTGATATCAATTCTTTTAATATAGTTTGAGTTTATAACTAGATAAAAGGAAGCAATATGGCCACTCGACTAATGCGTAATTATCATCAAACCAATATCTCTCACCCAGTCGTATCAGGTTTGAATAAACTCCCATTAGATAAAGAAGTTAAAACAAAGCTTGTGAATCAGCAGCTAAAATTAAATAAATTTGCTGGTAGTATTAAAAAAAAACAGATTGACCTGATAGGGTCAAAAATTCCCACTCGGGTTTTTACTTTAAGGCGCGCCTATTCAGAGCCTTCAAGTATTCATCAAAAAAATATATCAGGGGCATTGGCATTAAATCGGTCGGCTTCGGAGCCAAGCAATCTAAATCGCTCCCACAGGACGCCAGTTCAAAAGAGGACATTAGCGAGAGCGCAACCTAATTATCAGCCAAGTCAGGCTCCAAGAAGCCCACAATATATTCAAAAAGCAAAAGACGACAAGATCGCCGCATATCAATCACTCTCTGATGTGGTTAAAAATTTTCTTAACGAAAAGCTCAGCTATAAAATTTTGGTCACTTTCAGAAAAGGGTTAGCTGGCAAGGAAGTAAAAAAATATATGGTTGCTTATGAAGAATTTAAACAAGGTGTTAGCGATAAAGAAAAAGAGCAATATTTACAGATTAAATTGAGTGGTTTGACGCCAGATAACCGATTTCAATCAACCAAAACGGTTTGGATTGAACTGGATAAACTCAAGCCAATTCAAACTAAAGAAGAGATAACCAAGGTAATGGTTAACACAAAATGGTCTCATCTAAATCGCTAGGGTTAGATGGTTAATAGCCAAATAATGTTAAAGTAAATAATGAGCTTATTATTTACTTTAATTTCAATCTGTTGTATTGAGAATAGAGATTTAATCAATAGATTGATTTTAATCAGCAATTGTCTGTTTTTTAGTCTTTTGTATGCGATGCTGCGCTGTGGTTAACATTAATTCTGAAAATAAATAACAACACCCTTCCAAATAAGATACAATTCCGCACTATAAAATTCATACTGAGATGACGGAAAAACGTTGCACCTGCGCCCTTTTATCAAACAGCTATCCGCTTATCTTGCTTTGCTTGCCATTGCAATGTTGTTTATTGCACCTTTGGTTTCTAAGTCCATGGTGCATATGGACACTTGTACAGATATACAAAGTGAGAGGGTAGACTCTTCTATGCATTCGCATCACAGTATGCCTATGTCTGAAGGCTGTGACGTTTCTATACCAATGAACCATATGTTAATGACGGGGATAGGGCAGTCTCCGATGGAAGATATTGCATGTGGTTACTGCCAATTATTGATCCACTTCCCATTTCTTATCTTACTTATTGCTGCGGTTATTCGGCAATTTGCCACGCTAACTCTATTTATTCCCTTTGAGAGTTGCACTCACATTTGGTTATTTAGACCATGGTCATTACATCTCGCTCGAGCCCCACCAATCTCCTGATTTCTTAATATTATAAATTTTCAAATTAATTAAATTGCTACTTTTGCTTTTATTGTGCAAAGCGTTTTCGTTCATCTTGAATTTCTTTGATTTTTAAGAGGTTCCCCCTTGAGGGCTGAAAATGTATTTGCAAGCTAAGAGGCGAAAGCAGCGTAGCTATACTCTAAGAAACAGGTAAAAAATGAACACACACATTTTTAAAGTGGCTCCTATTGCAACACTGGTAATTAGTGCAATTTTTACGGCGTCTACAGCCGCTAAAGCTGAAATTAACCAAAGCCCAATCTCAGATAGCTCAGTGATGATTGTGACTGCGCCAGTTGATTCACCATTAACCATTACGACATCACCTAAAACACCAAGGCAGCCCGTCCCTGCGAGTGATGGTTCTGATTATCTCAAAACTATTCCGGGTTTTTCACAAATACGAAACGGTGGGACTAACGGTGATCCTGTTTTTCGTGGCATGTTCGGCTCGCGTTTGCGTATTTTGACCAATGATAGCGAGATGTTAGGTGCATGTCCTTCTCGTATGGATGCGCCTACATCTTATATCTCACCGGAAAACTTTGATGTACTGAATATGATTAAAGGCCCTCAAACTGTTTTATGGGGGCCTGGGAACTCTGCGGGAACCATCCGTTTTGAACGTGAAAAACCGCTATTTACTGAAGCAGGAATGAAAGGAAACGCGAGTGTTTTAGCCGCATCTAATGAGCGTTGGGATGGCAATGCAGATGTGAGTTTAGGTAATGAGTCTGGCTACATTCGCGTTATTGGCAATAAGTCACGTTCTAATGATTATAAAGATGGTAATGGGGACAAAGTACCGTCTAAATGGGACAAATGGAATACTGATATTGCGGTTGGTTGGACTCCTGATGAATACACATTATTAGAGTTGACTGCTGGTAAAGGCGATGGGGAAGCTCGCTATGCGGGGAGGGGAATGGATGGCTCTCAGTTTAAACGCGAAAGCTTAGGATTGCGCTTTGAGAAAAGTAATCTCAGCGATGTGTTAGATAAAATTGAAGCGAATGTCTATTACAATTATGCCGATCATATAATGGATAACTACTCGCTTCGTTCTCCATCAGGTGGCGGAATGAGTGGTGGTCATATGGGGCATGGTGGCCATGGCATGATGAATATGCCAATGAAAATGCGAGTTGACCGTGAAACCATGGGGGGGCGAACGATGGGAACATGGTTATGGTCAGACTATGAACTGCGTGCCGGCGCAGACATGCAAACCAATAAGCATCGAAAAAACAATCACAATAGCTGGAAAAAAGATGCACAATTTCAAGATTATGGTGTTTTTAGCGAGCTAACTTGGCATCCAACTGAGCAAGGCAAAGTGGTCAGCGGGGTACGTTTAGACCGCGTGATAGTCGAAAATAATACCGGAGTAGGTTCTTCAGGGCGTAATACTGTGATGCCAGCAGGCTTTGCGCGTTATGAGCATTCTTTATCGGGTACGCCTGTTATGTTATATGCAGGTGTCGGTTATACAGAACGCTTTCCTGATTATTGGGAATTGTTCTCGCCTAAACTCGGCCCGGATGGTAGCAATAATGTGTTTGATAAGCTAAAAACTGAAAAAACGACTCAGCTAGATATTGGTGCTAAATATAGCCATGAAGACACCAATGCATGGGTTTCTGCATATGTAGGGCGTGTTGATGATTTTATTCTCTTCCGTTATAGCGCAACAAATCCAAGAATGAGCCAGGTGGAAAATGTGGATGCGTTAATTATGGGAGGAGAACTCGGTGTTGCACAAAAACTCAGTGATGAGTGGAAAGCGGATGCAAGCCTTGCGTATTCATGGGGCGAAAACCGTACAGATGGAAAGGCATTACCGCAAATGCCACCGTTGGAAAGCCGATTTGGCTTATCGTGGGAAAAAGGCGATTGGACCACGACAGGCTTAGTACGAGTCGTGAGCCGCCAAAATCGCGTTGCCATTAATGATGGTAATGTAGTGGGTAAAGATTTTAGCAAAAGTGCGGGTTTCACAATTTTTTCATTAAATACAGCGTATAAAATTAATGAAAACATGAAATTAAGCGCAGGTGTTGATAACCTTTTTGACAAAACCTATAGCGAGCACCTTAATTTAGCTGGAAACAGCGGTTTTGGCTATTCATCCAACGTGCCAGTGAATGAACCAGGGAGAAATTTCTGGGCAAAAATGAATGTGACTTTTTAATTATTAGCTCAACAACCCATACAACTTTTGTGTGGGTTGCTTGCTGGCTGGTTGTTAAATAGCTAGTTGTTAAATAGCTATTTGTTAAATACCTAGTCGTTAAATAATAACGGGAATATAATAATTTAGTTCTTGAATGAAATGGCGTGAATCATTAATGAATGCCTCATAAGAGGGTTTAGACTTTAGGACATATTGCTCAACATCTGGCCCTTCACCACGGACGATATCCATTTCAGCAAGCACCTTCCCATAAGCAGTATAGATAATATCATTATAATCTATACCATGAAGGCTACTAGTGATTTTGATTTCTAAATAATTTCCTGAGGGTAACTGTAAGTTAGTTGCTTGCGGAAGCGCAATACTAACATCTTGTTCATCTAGAGCCGTGGTATATAGGAAATGCCCTTCTGCATTAGCGCTTTGGTCAATACCATGGATAGCATATAAATGCTGCGTGACATAAGGGTTTTTCTCAAAAAAAGCCCTCCAATAGTATCGGCGCAGTTCATCGGTTTTTAGGTTCCACTCATTAATATCTTTAGTATAACGATGCTTAGTTCCGGCGTTTTTCAAGGTAGTTGTCGCCTGAGCTGTTAAGCAGCTTCTTTTTTGTTCTCTGGGTTTAATTTCACATCACCGATTTCCTCCCAGTTTCTAATACCCTTTGACCAGCGGTTAGGGTTCTTTTTTTGCGCTTTGGTATATAGCTCATGGCGTCTTGCCAATATCGCTTTATCTTCACCATTATGGCGTTGCGCTGGTGTCACGAATTTGATGCGACTATGCCTGTGCTCAGTGTTGTACCATTGAGCGAAGCCTTTCATCCAAGCTCTTGCATCTTCAAGGCTTTTAAAGCCTTCGCTTGGCCAGCGGTGACTGTATTTGACCGTGCGGAACAATGATTCTGAGTACGGATTATCATTGCTGACACCGGGGCGGCTACGAGAGCCAATGACACCCATATCAAGCATTTTGGCTTGCATCGTCAAACATTTCATCGGGCTACCGTTATCTGAATGCAATACCACGTCTTTTTTAACGCATTTCTCAGACCAGAGCGTGCGCTCAAGCAATTGGGCAGCATGTTCACCTGATTCACTGTCATGAACTTCCCACCCGACAACCTTACGGCTGAAGATGTCGATTATCATGTAGAGGTAGAAGAACCGACCAATGACCGTTGACGGGCAGTAACTAATATCCCAAGTCCACACTTGGTTTGGCGCTGTCGCTGTGTACCCCTTAGGTTTAGCTCGGCTACCTTTAGGTTTTGCTTTACCTCGATGGGCTAGCTGGTCATTGGCTTTCAACACACGATAAAAGCTCGATTCAGACGCGAGATATTGCCCGTTATCTGCCAGCATTGGCACTATCTGACTTGGCCCTAAATTGGCGTATTCTTCTTGGTTACAGGTAGCTAATATCGCTTGCTGCTCTTCCTCAGTGAGCTTGTTACTCGGTTCTGGCCTATCAGCTGTAGGTCTTTTGTCACCACTGATTTCACCGCTTTCCTGCCAGCGTTGTAATGTGCGTACAGACATACCAACTTCTTCACAGGCTTTCTCTTTTCTAGCACCTGAGCCGACTGCTTCATCAATCAGAGATGCGTAATGCTGCCTATCTGTGAGTGAGGTTAATTGTCCTCGTCTTCCCCCCAGTAGGCATTTAACTTTTTTCTGAGCACCAACAACGCTGCCGTTTCAGCAAGCGCAGCATCTTTGCGCTTTAACTCTCTTTCTAACTCTTTAATCCGCTTACGATCATCCTTTCGCTCTTGGGTTAATTGCTTACGTTGCTGGGCTTTAGTTTGATTGCCTGCAATGCAGCTTCGCTTCCATTCTTTAACTTGCTCAGGGTAAAGCCCTTTTTCACGGCAATACTCACTTAACTCAATTTCGCTCAATGCTGCTGTTTCTAAAACAATTGAGAACTTTTGCTCTGGTGACCAACCATCTGAACTATTGCTATCAGCCAAACTAGAACCTGCTTTTAAATACTTATCTCGCCATGAATACAAAGTAGATAAGTTGATACTTTCTAGCTTTGCGAATTGGCGTAATGATAAGCCACTTTCAACCAGCTTTCTAATGATGGCTTTCTTATGATCTTCAGGATAATGCTTCACTAATATCTAACTTACCGCTCCCTGTTATATTTTTATGAAAAACTGAGGCGACAACTATCCTGACACAGGGGGGTTCCGAGTAAGTTGATTGCGGGTAACTGAGCCAATTTAACTTGAACACTGAGCTCTTTACTCTCTCGTAAAGGTAAACAGAACCCTTCAACTTTCCATCCTTCTCGTTTTCTATATTCAGAAGGGGTCAGATTAAATTGCTTTTTAAACGCGCGGCAAAAAGTTTGTTGCGAGTCAAAGCGGTATCTTAGAGAAATGTCCATTATGCTGTCATTTGTTAGCCGTAATGCGACAGCAGAACAAGAAAGACGTCTTGCTCGGATATAGGAGCCAAGTGCGAGTCCTGTTTGGTTTTTAAATAGGCGCTGAAAGTGCCATTTTGTGTATCCTGATTTATCGGCAACAGTATCTAGGGATAGGCGAGATTCTAAATTTTGTTCTATCCAGAGAATGATTTCCCTGATAACACTTTCTTGTAGCATGATTATCCTTTCAGGTCTCTTTTACTTACCAATAAAATAAGAGGTCATATAATAACTCAGTGTGATGACTGGTAAGTATTCATAGGTGCTCGTAATAGGATAGCATGCTAACTGACAATTTTATTAAAAAGATGTGAAGTTAAGTAAGTTTTGATAAGGGAGGGGTTAGATTGAATGCTTAAATACACTTGTTAGGCGTTTACGTAATTTGCCTAATTTTTACATACTGTGTATAGACTGAAAGTAATGAATATGGCATAAGTGTGAGACATAATTTTATTTACATCTAAGACGATCTGTTATAGTAATCTATTTTAGAGATTCAAAATAAGATTGAAATAATGTAACTTACTAATCTTAAAAGTGCTTTAACCTTATAAGCGTAATATAGAATGTCTTATTATTATTACCTGAATCTAATCTTGTTATTTCGACTAATAAATAAAAAAAAACGTCTTTTTTTATGATGAAAAAAATTTTTCTTTATTATAATTGCTTTGTGGAAACTTATTGATACGGATGAATACAAATTGTCACGAATTTCCTAAGGTTATAACATTAAATTTGGCAATATAGTTTTATCAAATTGGAAATGTAAGCTAGAATTTAAATTAAATTGGAAATACAATTTATTAGCTGGTGACTGACTATAACCTAGTTTCTATCTTTATTGGGTCTTAAAATGTTATGTGATGACCATCACAACTAAAATGTAACAATGAAATAGATATAATCTAATTATATCATCTGCTTATCTGGTTTTTCTGTTTGTTTTTCATTAATGGATTGTCTTAAAACGATTCATTTAATCAGAGTTTTATTATTTTAAGTCAATTTATAAATTTACGGTTGGTGATAATTTACGCACCGGTTGATAATATTCATTTTAATATTTAGTAGAGGTTATTATGGGCAAGGAAAGCATTGCTAAAATGCTAGGGATAAAAATCCGAAAACAGCGAGAAAACCATAAAATATCGATAGAAAAAATGGCAAGCTTAATCGGTGTAACAGAAGAAGAAATGAATCGATTCGAGACTGGCGAAAGTTGCATTGATGTTGATTCATTATTTCAATTTGCTTATCTTTTCAATGTTGATCCTACGTCTTTTTTATATGGCGTCGTAAATGTAAATGGTGGTACATATAGCTCAATACATTGATTATAAGTGATTTAGGTGTGTTACAAATAATATTGCATTATTTACTTGTAGAATAATATTACTTGTTACTATTAGGGTTATCTTTATATTTTATAGAAATCAAATATATCCATAGGTATTTAGCTGTTTTATTACTTTATCTGTTAGTTCATTAGCGCGACTCCATTGATTAATCTTAGCTAACTTTGTGTTGCTACCGAGTCTTAAAACAAATTGGTCGAGTTGCTCTACAATAAAATTATTTTGATTAATTTCTTGATTTCTTTCATTAAAAGGGAGATTTTTCTCTACTTCATATCGGTTATTACATTGTTTTAAAGACAGTTTGTCTGAAACCTTTCCTGTATTGAAAAAGATTTCAAATGAAATCAATAAACCACCTTCTTGGCGAAAGTTAATCATCAATACATCGCCATCAGCTCTTTTCGTAAAGGGATGTGAGTATTGGATCGCAGGGTTTGAAAGTACAACATCAGGTATTAAAGATAACAATAGTTCTATATTTTTTGCGATAGTGTTTCGTAATGTATTGAATGGCAATTGGTTTTCAGTCTCTAATATTCTGTGTGTTACGATACGTAATAACCCTGTTTCTGTGCCACGTTTAGACATTAATGACGTTTTTATTTGGTTGAACTGGTAATCAAAGCTAAGAGGCTGGCTATAGTTAATCAATGTGTCATGGAATATTGCTTTCTTTAATACTTCCTTCAATTCGCTTTCACTATAGTTGGGGATATCATTTAATAGGATATCTTTTCCTGCTGTTACAGCCATCTGAATAGCAAATTTTAGTAACTCATCACTGCAAGTGGACGTCATTATGATGCAATCAACATCGTCATTATTGATCAGTTCTTCTATCTTTTTCTTTTGGCACATAAAGTCAGTCATAGAAGGGAGTGATGGAGTCAAATGGCAAATTGACTTTAGCTCACTATGATGGGTGCAGCATTTTATCGCATCAATATAAAGTTGGTTATAAGGTGCTGTGCCGATTAAACCAATACCAGAGCGATTAATTGACGTGACAGAATGCTGTTCTTCAAGTAAACGAAGGTGGCCGAGTAAATAAAGAAAGTGTGTATTTAACATGCTTAGCCCTCATTCTTGGTTTTATCTAACGCGAGATATAATCCCAACATAGCAGGGTGAAATAATAATTTCATTTGATTGTCTTTTTAGAATTTGTATTTTCTGATGAGATTCACAAATCCAAGAAAAAGATGAAACTTAATTAACATTCAATAAATACGTTTATGTTAATGAGGGAGAGGATTGGAAGAGGCTCTGAATTAATGGAGGTGTTTAATTACAGAGCCGTATAACTTAGACTAAGCTGCTGCCCTGGCGATAGGCTAATGCCACTGTCAGTGATTGTGCTAAACATAAGGTGGCTGATTGCGAACGAAATGCATCTACTTGGGCTTCTTTGATAACAAAACAAACATCACTGAAACTTGCCAACGGGCTGATTTGGCTGTCAGTAATAACGATCTGTTGTGCGCCTGCTTGAGCTGCTTTCTCACTTACCATGACCGTTTCCGAGGCGTAAGGTGTGAAACTGATTGAAATAACAACGTCATTTTCACTGATCCGGCTGATCTGCTCCTTGAACATCCCACCAAGTCCATCAATGAGTACTGGGCGACATTCCAAATGGCTAAGGGCGTAGCTCAAATACGTTGCAACGCTGAATGAGCGACGCAAACCGATAATGTAGATATTTTGTGCGTTCGCTAATAACGATACCGCTTTTTCGATATCCTCTGCGGGAGTTCTAGCTGCCATTTGTTGCAAAGCTTGGGCGTTAGAGTGCGCGAATTCCTTCAAAATTTGTGAAGGATCATCACTTAGTTCTTGAGAGCCATCCATTTCACGAAACATGCGCGCTCTATCGGTATAGCTGGCGGTTTCTTCAACAAGGTTCATACGAAACAATTGTTTCATTTCATTAAACCCACTGAAATTAAACGCATTTGCAAAACGGATCAGTGTCGAAGGCGGAACTTTCGCTTCTTTCGCAATGACGGCGACAGTATCAAATGCGACGCTATTCGTATTGTCTAATACGTAGCGTGCCACTTGCTGTAGCCGTTTACTTAATTCGTCGTATCGCGAGCGAACCTGCTCTTGAAACTCATTTAAATTTGATGCACTTGACATATAACCTCCAGAATTTGGCTCTAATTGTAGTTGTTTTACGGCGTTAGTCGAATCTTTTTGAAACACTTAGTTCATATTTAAAAATTTTCTTTTCTTGAAATCTCAAAATAATTTGAATTTGGGATAATAAATTGAACAGCTTACATCAATTTGTTCTCTTGTTTTCTTGATTGAAAGCAAGACATATTTTGCTCAACACAACAGCCAAATAGCCAATAAATAAGTGATGAAAGTAAGTTTAAGTCTGGTGTTTTTTCGTCACTATTAGAAATTGCATAAAAACTTTGTCTAGATCACATAAATTGAATGTTATTTCAAATTTAGTTGTAAATGAAACAAATATTTCATATACATTGAGTAACTAGGTAACTCTGTCAGCTAAAGAGAGGCAACATGGAACAGATTCATAATTTTATTGGTGGTGAAATAGTATCCAGTAAAAGTGGGCGTTTTGCGCCCGTATTCAACCCAGCAACGGGGGAGCAAAGTGCTCAGGTTGTGCTTAGCAGTGCCGATGAAACAAAAAAAGCCATTGAAATTGCGAATAAAGCATTTCCTAAATGGTCAAAACTTTCTCCTTTGAAACGTTCTCGGATCTTATTCAAATTTAAAGCATTGCTTGAAGAGAATATGGATGAACTGGCGCGTTTAATATCACAGGAACACGGTAAAGTTTTTTCTGATGCGGTAGGTGAATTAACTCGTGGCTTGGAAGTTGTTGAATTTGCATGTGGTATTCCTCACTTACAAAAAGGTGAGCACTCAGCCAATGTTGCTACAGGGGTTGATAGCCACTCATTAATGCAGCCTTTGGGCGTTTGTGTGGGGATCACGCCATTTAATTTCCCAGCAATGGTACCGATGTGGATGTTCCCTGTGGCTATTGCAACAGGAAATACCTTTGTTTTAAAACCGTCAGAAAAAGATCCTTCTTTAGCTTTAGCATTAGCTAAATTGTTAAAAGAAGCTGGCTTACCTGATGGCGTATTTAACGTTGTTCAAGGGGACAAAGAATCTGTCGATGTGCTCTTAACTGCGCCAGAAGTTCAGGCAGTTAGTTTTGTTGGTTCAACGCCTATTGCTGAATATATTTACACGACGGCATCTGCTCATGGCAAGCGCTGCCAAGCACTCGGTGGCGCAAAAAATCACTGTATCTTAATGCCGGATGCGGACATGGGGCAGGCAGCTAATGCTATTATGGGCGCGGCATTTGGCGCTGCAGGTGAGCGTTGCATGGCATTATCCGTCGTCTTGGCAGTCGGTGATGAAACAGCAGATACACTCATTGCTAACTTGAAAGGCCAAATTGCTAAAATGTCCGTTGGTCCTGGTATTACCGAAGGCAAAGAAAATGACATGGGACCCGTCATTTCAGCACAGCATAAAGCTAAAATCTGTGACTATATTACCAGCGGTGAAAAACAAGGTGCAACTTTATTGGTTGATGGCCGTGATTTTAAAGTTAAAGGCTTCGAAAATGGTTATTTTGTAGGGCCAACATTATTTGATAATGTCACCCCTGAAATGGACATTTATAAAGAAGAAATTTTTGGGCCTGTATTAGCGGTGGTGCGTGTTCCAGATTTCGAAACAGGTTTGAAACTAATTAACCAACATGAATATGGTAATGGAACAGCGATTTTTACCCGTGATGGTGAAACTGCGCGTGAATTCCAAGAAAATGTCCAAGCGGGAATGGTTGGCATCAATATTCCGATTCCAGTACCGATGGCATTCCACAGTTTTGGTGGTTGGAAACGCTCTATTTTTGGTCCATTAAATGTACATGGAAATGACGGTGTTCGCTTCTATACTCGCATGAAAACAGTCACTAGCCGTTGGCCTGCAAGCGTTCGCTTAGAACACCATGAAAGTAGTTTCACAATGCCTACCATGGAATAAACGGAGACCCGTATGAATAAGCAGAAAATGACGACAGCTCAAGCGTTGGTTAAATTTCTAAACCAACAATACGTTGATGTTGATGGTGAGCAGTATCCGTTTATTCAGGGAGTATTTACGATTTTTGGCCATGGCAACGTTGTGGGTTTAGGTCAGGCGCTCGAAGAGGCGCCTGGGCATCTACGTGTTTACCAAGGTTGCAATGAGCAAGGCATGGCACATATTGCCACAGGCTTTGCAAAGCAAAAAAAACGTAAACAAATTTTTGCGGTTACGTCCTCTGTTGGCCCTGGTGCTGCGAATATGATCACAGCTGCAGCAACAGCAACGGCGAATCGCATCCCACTGTTATTACTACCAGGCGATACCTTTGCAACACGTCAGCCAGATCCCGTTTTGCAGCAAGTTGAACAGTATGGTGACGGAACAATAAGCACCAATGACTGTTTTCGTCCTGTTTCACGTTATTGGGATAGGATCTCACGGCCTGAGCAATTGATGACGGCCATGATCAATGCGATGCGAGTGTTAACTGACCCTGCAGATACTGGTGCAGTAACCATTTGCCTTCCGCAAGATGTTCAAGGTGAGGCGTGGGATTACCCTGATTACTTTTTTGAAAAACGGGTTCATCGTATTGAGCGTAGGCCACCGACGACGGTGAGTATCGAAGAAGCCGTAAATTTGATCCGCAGTAAGAAAAAACCACTGCTTGTGTGTGGCGGTGGTGTACGTTACTCCGAAGCTCACGAAGCATTTTTGCAATTTGCTGAAGATTATCAGATTCCATTTGGTGAAACCCAAGCGGGTAAAAGTACTGTGGTTGCCAGCCATCCCTTGAATATGGGGGGAATTGGGACGACAGGTGGGTTAGCCGCAAACTTGTTAGCTAAAGAGGCCGACTTAGTTATTGGTGTCGGTACGCGTTTTACTGATTTTACCACCGCATCAAAGTCTTTATTTAGTCATCCAAATGTGAAGTTCTTGAATATCAATGTTGCGGAGTTTGATGCAAGTAAGTTAGATGCATTGAAAGTGGTTGCGGATGCCAAAGAAGCATTACAAGCACTGAGTATAAAATTGAAAGATCCTCACTATGAAACTCAATGGGGGGATGAAATTCAGCAGGCTAAGCAACAGTGGAAGGATGAGCTAGAACGATTATTTAGTATTCAGTATCGCCCATTGGATTTTGTTCCTGAGATTGCAGGCCATCTTGATGATAAGCTTGAAGAATACAGTAAAACGTTAGGTACAGAGCTGGCGCAAACACGGGTATTAGGTTTGATGCAACAATACATGGAAGACGATGCCATTATTGTCGGGGCAGCAGGTTCATTACCGGGTGATTTACAACGTATTTGGCTACCAAAACAAAGAGATACCTATCATCTTGAATATGGCTATTCATGCATGGGGTACGAAATTGCGGCCGCTGTTGGGGCTAAAATTGCTGCGCCGAAGCAACCTGTTTATGCGATGGTCGGAGATGGTTCTTATTTGATGTTACACAGCGAATTACAAACCGCGATTCAGGAGAATATCAAGGTCACCATCTTACTGTTTGATAATGCAGGATTTGGTTGTATTAATAACCTGCAGATGAGCCAAGGAATGGGGAGTTTTGGTACAGAAAACCGCTACAGGAACCCACAAACGGGCTTGATGGATGGGCCGTTAGTGAAGGTGGACTTTGCCAAAAATGCAGAAAGTTATGGCTGTAAAAGTTATCGGGTACATGATGAGAAACAATTGATTGCGGCCCTGGAAGATGCTAAATCTCATTCAGGCTGTGTATTGATTGATATTAAAGTACTCCCAAAAACAATGACAGATGGTTATGAAGCGTGGTGGAGGACAGGAACAGCACAAGTTTCTAAAAAGCCTCAAATAGTTGCTTCCGCTGAAAAAATTAAACAAATGATTGAGCATAAAGTTCGTCTTTATTAATCAATCTATTGCGGTAGTGCTTTATATTATCGAAATAACTCGACGGTGTTTTACCGTCGAGGAATGTTCTTCGTTTTCTTAATGAGTCTGATGTAACTAAGTAGGGTAGTTATTGGAAATTTAGCAAGGATTGCTTTGGTTTTAATTTACATTTTGGTTTTAATTTACATAGTGGTTATTACTTGTCGTTCTATATTTGTCATACTTCAAGTTGCATGGGGAACTGCGCTACGCTAGTCGCCTACGTTTAACTCGAATTATTTGGATCATATACCCAGTTTAGGCTGGGTTTTTTATGATTCTTATAGTTTAAAAAATGCATAATTGAAATATATGTTTTATTTGGGGGTGGGTAAAAATTTAAAAAAGAGGCTATGAAAAATTAATATGCCAGCAAACACAGACTTTATTGTTAAATGCTTCTCGCTTACATTGTCAATTTGTGATCTGAATAACACTAAAAATACACTTTAATATAACATTTGTTATCCAGAGCCCAAAAATATAACTTTCAAAAAATTATAAATTGAAATGAATGTTTTATTTGGTATATTCCATAATATCCAAATAGTGGATTTAAGGTATCAAGGAGCATTTGAATGTTCAATATAGCACTATTCGGCGCAGGACGTATCGGACAGGTTCATGCTGTTAATATTGCCGGCCATAAAGAAACTAAACTTTATTCTGTCATCGACCCTTACCAACCGAATGCGGTTGCCTTGGCTGAAAAATACCAAGCAAAAGTGCAGACGACAGAAGAAGCGATGCAAGACCCTAATGTACAGGGTGTCTTAATTGCATCAGCCACAGATACTCACGCTGATTTAATCGAACTAGCCGCTAAACATAAAAAAGTGATCTTCTGTGAAAAACCGGTTCATCTAGACCTTGAGCGTGTGAAACAGTGTTTAAAAAGTGTGAAAGACCATAATGTTCCACTGTTCATTGGTTTTAACCGTCGCTATGACCCTCAATTTCGCCACTTGAAAAATTTATTCCAACAAGGCGCAATTGGTAAAGCAGAATCTTTAATTATCACGTCTCGCGACCCATCACCACCACCCGCAGAATACGTTAAAGTCTCTGGTGGTATGTTCAGAGATATGACTATTCATGATTTTGATATGGCTCGCTTTATGATTGGTGAAGAGCCTTGTTCTGTCTACGCACAAGGCAGTAATGTTGTAGACCCTGCTATTGGTCAAGCAGGTGATATTGATACCGCGTTTATTATCTTAAAATTCCCATCTGGTGCAATGGCGACAATTTCTAATAGCCGTCGTTCAGGTTATGGTTATGACCAACGGATTGAATTGCATGGTGAAAAGGGCTTATTAACGGCAGGAAATATCAAAGAGAATAGCGTTGCGCTTTTAAGTGAAGTTGGGTGCTTATCTGCTAAGCCAGAATATTTTTTCCTGCAACGTTACCACGAAGCATACAAAGCAGAGTGGCAGCATTTTGTTGATATCTTAGCAGGTCGTACGGTGCCTGAAACGACAGGTACCGATGGCGAGCTAGCTTTATATCTTGCAGACAAAGCACTGGAGTCACTCAAAACAGGTAAAGAAGTTAAATTGTAATTAATACGATAATACTATTTAACTTGGTTATAAACTTGCGGTTAAAAAACGCTTTTTGGCCGCAATAGTGAATATATTTATTTATCAATGAATATATAAAATATTGACCTTACATTTTATTTAATACTCTTTAGGCTTTCAATGAACAGAGATTAATTGAGGCTGTTGTAATCTTATTTTTTTAATTTAGCTGCTGTATTTATTATTTTAAATTTGCGAAAACTATTTTTAATAAGTTTATAGAACAGGCCTAAAGCTAGCAAAGTAGCGATTCAAACCAGAGTGCCAGAAATCATTTCATTATTTAATCTTTAACATTAAACATTTATTTAAATATTGAAGAATTGTTTTTTTGGTAAGACATAATGATTCAAATAATAAGGTAATAATATGTCATTAATCATGAATCTCAATCAACAACAGAGAAAAAGGTTGCACCAAATAACCTTGGTTGCAACCTTTGGTGGATTACTATTTGGTTATGATACAGGCGTCATTAACGGTGCATTTTCATCATTGAAAGAAAACATGAGCTTAACGCCAACCACGGAAGGGCTGGTGATGAGTGTCCTATTAGTGGGCGCGGCATTAGGCAGTGTGTGTGGTGGACGTGTAGCAGATTTTATTGGACGTCGGACTTATTTGCTTTATCTCTCATTTCTGTTTTTATTTGGGGCATTTTTATCTGCAGCAGCCCCAAATATTGAAATTCTTCTTATTGCTCGGTTTATATTGGGCTTTGCGGTGGGGGGGGCCTCTGTGACGGCACCGACATTTATCTCTGAGGTGGCTCCGACTGAAATGCGGGGAAAACTTACCGGGCTAAATGAAGTTGCTATTGTTATCGGGCAGTTAGCGGCATTTGCTATCAATGCGATTATTGGTTCAATTTGGGGCCACCTTCCTGATGTTTGGCGTTATATGCTGTTAGTACAAGCTGTGCCCGCACTGTGCCTGCTATTTGGTATGTGGAAAGCACCTGAAAGCCCGCGTTGGTTAATGAGTAAAAACCGTCGTGAAGAAGCCTTGAAAATACTGAAGCAAATTCGCCCTGAAAAGCGTGCCATTCAAGAATATGAAGATATCGTGACCTTGTTAGATGTTGAAGCTGCGGAAGCTAAACGTCATCCGAATGCCAATAAACAAAATTTAGCGTTAATTTTTAATACGCCTTGGATTTTTAAATTGGTATTAATTGGGATGGTGTGGGCGGCATTACAGCAAACGACCGGGGTTAACGTTATTATGTATTATGGTACAGAAATTCTCAAAACAGCGGGTTTTTCTGAGCAAACCTCTTTAGTTTTCAACGTATTAAATGGTGTTTTTTCTGTTGGTGGTATGGTGATAGGGGTGTTATTCCTTGTTGACAGATTCAAACGTAAAACACTGATAGTTGGTGGTTTTGCACTAATGGCATCGCTACACTTATTGATTGCAGCAACAGATTACTTCTTAACAGGGGATGTTAAAGCCACATTAATTTGGTTACTTGGTGCGGTATTTGTTGGGGTTATGCAAGGAACGATGGGCTTTTTAACGTGGGTTGTTCTTGCAGAGCTATTTCCACTTAAAATTCGCGGGTTATCCATGGGGATCTCGGTCTTCTTTATGTGGATTATGAATGCGATTGTGAGTTATTTATTCCCTGTATTACAAGCAGAACTTGGTTTAGGCCCAGTATTCTTAATTTTTGCAGTAATAAACTACTTAGCTATCGTTTTTGTGGTGAAGTTATTGCCAGAAACATCAAACAAATCATTAGAGCAATTAGAAGAAGAGCTCTCATCAATGTAATTATTACTTATTGGTGGTGTGAATATACCTAATTAACTTAATCGAGGGTTGGATATGATAGAACAACTAACCACAAGTAATTTGCATTTAGGTTGTCAGGCAAGAAATAAAGCTGAAGTACTCAAAATGGTTGGTACGGAATTTAAAAATAAAGGTTATGTTGATAGGGACTGTGTCCATTTCTTAACGGAAAGGGAACAACAGATATCAACATTCTTGGGGAATGGTATCACATTGCCACATCTCCCTAAGTCGGCCAATGATATTATCTTGCATACTGGTGTTGAAATTTTTCAATTCCCTGATGGTGTGATATGGGACAGAACCAATGTGATGTTTATCGCAATAGGTGTGATTGCAAAATCAAGGGAACATATTGATGTACTTAGGGAAATAGCATTGATTTTTAGTGATGAATTTATTGCCAATGCATTGTCTCTGACGTCAAGTAAGGAAGAGTTTTTAAGTATTCTTCATCGCTAGTTTTTGCTTTTGAAGAGAGTATGGGATTTTTGCCGGATCCCATACTCAATAAATTTCATTTCTAGTTATTCTATTTCATTTCATTCCGCTTTATTACGTCCCTACTGTTTTCTATTCCTCTGAATTGAATGTTTATTTTCTTATATATTAACTGATTACATCAAAAGTTAACGTCAGATCACATAATGAAATTAATATTTCCAATAATATTGAAAGTGAAATGAATGTTCCGTATAACATGATTATTGAAATAAAATCTGGAACGAATATTGGGCCAGCCATTGCACTACAGGAAATGAGCGAGAGGTAGAACAGATGAAAGAGATCCGTATCGGGATGATAGGTACTGGCTATATAGGGCGAGCTCATGCCATTGCTTATGCACAAGCTCCAACCGTTTTTCCATTGCAGGGGAAATTGGTTCGCGAAATGATTGCAGAAATTACCCCTGAGCTAGCACAAACCCGAGCTCAGGAAATGGGGTTTAACCGTGCAACAGATGACTGGCGCAAATTAGTTGCAGATCCAAATATTGATGTAGTGGATATTTGTTCGCCTAATTTCCTGCACAAAGAAATGGCAATGGAAGCTATCAAGCATGGTAAACATGTTTATTGTGAAAAACCATTAGCGCTCAATTCTGAAGATGCCAAAGAAATGGTCGAAGCGGCTAAAAAGGCTGGCGTCCTAACGTTAGTGGGTTTTAACTATATGAAAAACCCCACCTCGCAACTAGCCAAAGAAATTATTGCTAATGGTGAAATCGGCGAAGTTATCCATTTTTATGGCACCCATAATGAAGATTATATGGCTGACCCTAGCGCGCCAATTCACTGGCATTGTTTTAAAGAAAAAGCAGGGTTAGGTGCTTTAGGGGACTTATCTGCACACATTATCAATATGGCGCAATTCCTAGTAGGCGATATTGAAACCGTCTGTGGTGATATGGAAATTGTGATTAAACAGCGTCCTGAAAAGGCGGGTTCAACCGTTATGGTTACGGTTGAAAATGAAGACCAAGCGCATGCCATGGTACGTTTTGCTGGCGGCGCCATGGGCGTCATTGAAACTTCACGCATCGCAGCTGGCCGTAAAATGGGGCTAACCTATGTGGTGACAGGCACCAAAGGAACGCTGTCTTTCACTCAAGAACGAATGGCAGAGCTAAAGCTCTATCGTCATGATGAACCTAGCAACCGCCAAGGCTTTAAAACCATTTTTGTTGGGCCAGAGCACCCAGATTACGCGCCATTTTGTAATGGTGCGGGTCATGGTATTGGCTTCAATGACCAAAAAACGGTCGAAGTACGCGATTTAATTGATGGTGTTGCAACAGGGCAACCAATGTGGCCTGATTTTGAAGAAGGCTGGAAAGTATCACGAATATTAGACGCGATAGCACGTTCATATGATGAACAACGTTGGGTTAACGTTAAAGAAATCAATTAATTCTGTTGTAGTTAAGGGGTAATTAATGGATAAGCAGAAGAAGTTAGATGTTATCTGTATGGGTCGTATTGCCGTTGACCTGTACGGACAACAGATAGGTTCTCGTTTAGAAGATGTGAGCTCGTTTGCCAAATATTTAGGCGGCTCTTCAGGAAACGTTGCATTCGGCACTGCAATACAAGGATTGAAATCATCAATGCTTGCCCGTGTGGGGGATGAGCACATGGGGCGTTTTTTACGTGAGGAATTACAGCGTGTAGGTTGTGATACCAGCCATCTTATAACAGACAAAGACAGATTAACGGCATTAGTTATCTTAGGGATCAAAGATCAGGATACTTTCCCATTAATTTTTTATCGTGATAACTGTGCTGATATGGCGATTACGCCAAATGATTTTACGGAAGAATATATTGCATCCGCACGTTGCTTGGCAATTACAGGAACGCATTTATCTAATCCAAAAACTCGCGCTGCAGTATTGAAAGCATTGGAATATGCTAAACGTAATAACGTCAAAACAGCTATTGATATCGATTATCGCCCAGTCTTATGGGGGCTGACCTCTTTGGGTGATGGTGAAACGCGCTTTATTGCTTCCGATAGTGTCACGCAACAACTGCAAGATGTGTTATCGATGTTCGATTTGATTGTCGGGACAGAAGAGGAGTTTCATATTGCAGGTGGGACAACGGATACTGTACAAGCACTCAAGAACATTCGCCAATTAACGGATGCGGAACTGGTGTGTAAACGTGGCTCTCTTGGCTGCTCCGTATTTAGCGGTGCGATCCCTGAAACGCTGGACGAAGGGATCACCGTTCATGGTGTGAGAGTTGAAGTACTTAACGTATTAGGTGCTGGCGATGCATTTATGTCTGGCCTACTACGCGGTTATTTAAACGGTGATGGTTGGGAAAAAGCCTGCGCCTACGCGAATGCTTGTGGGGCTTTAGTGGTTTCGCGCCATGGCTGTGCGCCTGCAATGCCAACAAAAATCGAGTTAGATAATTACCTTGAACGTGCTGCGGCAGTTCCTCGCCCAGATCTCGACCCGATGCTTAACCATTTGCACCGTGTAACCACACGCAGCACACAATGGAATGAACTTTGTGTCATGGCATTCGACCATCGCATTCAATTTGTTGACATGGCACGCCTCGCAGGGGTTGATATTTCTTGCATTCCAACCCTGAAAAAATTGATTTACCGCGCTAGTAGTGAAGTGGCCGAAGAGGCAAATCTGCAGGGAAAAGCAGGGTTACTCTGTGATAGTACATTTGGCCAAGACGTATTGAATGATGTGACCGGACGTGGTTGGTGGATAGGCCGCCCAATCGAGCTACCTGCCTCAAGACCATTATGTTTAGAGCATGGCAATATCGGCTCTCAGCTGATTAGCTGGCCAAAAGAGCATATTGTGAAATGTTTGGTATTTTTCCACCCAGAAGACAACCATCCACTGCGCTTAGAGCAAGAAAAAACCGTTCAAGAAGTGTATAGCGCATGCTGCCAATCAGGGCATGAATTATTGCTCGAGGTGATATTGCCCGCAGATATGGAACGCAACGATGAGCTGTACTTACGCGCAATCAAACGCTTCTATAACTTAGGTATCAAGCCTGACTGGTGGAAATTGCCACCACTACAAGCGGAAAACTGGGATGCCGTTGATCAATTAATTCAAGAACGTGATCCTTATTGCCGCGGTGTCGTGCTCTTAGGGCTTGATGCACCACAAGCTGAGTTACAAGCTGGTTTCAATGCAGCAGCAGGTAAATCAATCGTCAAAGGATTTGCCGTTGGCCGGACTTTATTTGGTAAGCCTTCGTTGGAGTGGATGAAAGGTGAAATCAATGACGATGAGCTGGTACAGAAAATCAAAACTAATTACTTAAACCTGATAGCCCTATGGCGTCAGCGTAAATAATATTACTTTTACCTACACAGGAGCTTCATCATGGCAATCCAACTTGGTATCAACCCGTTGACATGGACGAATGATGATTTACCCACTTTAGGGGCAGAAACGTCTCTAGAAACATGTTTAACTGAAGGCCGTCAAGCAGGTTTCGCTGGTTTTGAGTTAGGTAATAAATTTCCACGTAAAGCGGAAATTTTAGGGCCGATTTTAAAACAGCATGACTTACAACTGGTTTCAGGCTGGTATTCGGGAGAATTATTATCTCGCAGTGTGGAAGAAGAAATTGAAGCGGTACAAGAGCACTTAGCGTTATTGCGTGATTTAGGCGCTAAAGTGATGGTTTTTGCGGAAGTGACCCATTGTATTCATGGCGATCAAAATAAACCTGTTCATATGCGTCCATTGTTCCCAGCCGACCAATGGGAAGAATACGGCAAGAAACTGACTGAATTCGCAAAATATACGTTATCTCAAGGTGTGAAAATTGCCTATCACCACCATATGGGAACTGTGATCGAGTCTGCAGAGGATGTGGATAATTTAATGAAGCACACGGGTGATGAGGTCGGTTTATTGCTAGATACTGGCCATTTAACCTTTGCTGGCGCAGACCCTGTTGAAGTGGCAAAACGTTGGGCAAAACGTATCAATCACGTGCATTGCAAAGATGTCCGTGCAGATGTCCTAAAAGATGTTAAAAACCGTAAAACCAGCTTCTTAGATGCAGTATTAGCAGGGGTGTTCACGGTACCTGGAGATGGCTGTGTTAACTATCCCGAAGTGTTTAAAGTATTGAAAAATAGCCAATATGAAAATGGTTGGCTAGTGGTTGAAGCAGAGCAAGACCCTGCGATTGCACACCCGTTGACTTATGCCACACTGGGTTATAAAAATCTGTCTAAGTTTGCTAAGGATGCAGGTTTAATCTAAATCGTCGTCATATTTCAGTCTGTGGCGTTGTTGGCTTCGTTTGCCAACTCTAGCCACAAACTGAAATATTTAATTGATAAAAAGGTTAGTGGCTGAAAAGAATTACCTATCTATAACCTAAAAAGTGTCAGAGGAAAGTTATGTCAAAATTACTGTCGAAATACCATGCTCCAGATGCACATAAGCGTACTCAGCATATCACTCCACAAATTGCTAGCTGGGGATATGTTCACTTTGATGTATTTGAATTAAAACAAGGCGAATCAATCTCTTTGCCTGCTTCTGAAAACGAAATGTGCTTAGTGCTGGTGGCGGGGAAAGCGACGATTAAAACGCCTAATCAAACGTTTGAAAATATTGGCGACCGTATGGAGCCTTTCGAACGCAAGAAACCTTATGCGGTCTATGTTACAGCACAAGAGTTTGCTGAAGTCATCGCAGATACCGACCTTGAATTGGCAGTTTGTAAGGCTAAAGGAAAAGGAACGTATCCAACTCGTTTAATTGGCCCTGATGATATTAGTGCGGAACAACGTGGCCATGGTTATAACAAACGCTATGTGCATAATATTTTGCCGGATAATAAAGCGGCTGACAGCTTATTAGTTGTGGAGGTCTTTACAGACGAAGGCTGCACTAGTTCTTATCCAAGTCATAAACATGACACCGATAATGAACCCAATGAAACTTATCTAGAAGAAACCTATTATCATCGTTTAAACCCATCTCAAGGTTTCTGCATGCAGCGCGTTTATACGGATGACCGAGAGTTAGATGAGTGTATGGCGGTGTATAACAAAGATGTTGTCATGGTACCGAAAGGGTATCATCCAATGGCGACTGTGGCGGGTTATGATAACTATTACCTTAATGTGATGGCAGGGCCAACACGTAAGTGGTTATTTACATGGGAAAAAGACCATAACTGGGTGAATAGCGAAGCCTATGCTGCTAAACACCGTGAAAAGTAAGTCAAAACAGTAATATGTGAATTAAGTTCTGTTATCTATCTTTGCCGGTAAATATTTACCGGCTTTTTTTATACCTAAATTTATTTTGTTTCTCTAAATAACTTCAAGATAATACTCGTCATAATGGCGATGGCTCCCCCTAAGGCAGTTTCAAGAACGCGGTCAAACAATAGTTCATAGGTTGGGTGACGCCAATATACAACGAGCTCAAGAATGGACAAAATTAAGCTTGTCACGACAAACGTCATAAATGTATATCCGTGATGAAAACTCATTGGCATTAAAAAGGCGAATACCACAACTGCAATTAAACCGATGTATGGCATAAAGGGTAAATTGAACAGAAAATATAGTAATAAGACAGAAATGAGGCTGCCTAAGACCCTCTGCAAAGTAATTTTAACGATACTTTGTGATTTTGGGTGCAATACAAAAACGAAGGTCAGTAATGTCCAATAAAAGTGCCCTAGATCTATACTGCGTGGAATGGCTAGTGTGAGTAATAGCCCGAAAGTATAAATCATTGAACGTGGAATAATGTTTTTTCTTAAGGTAAACAAATTTTGTTCAACTAAAGCACTCGTAATTACGCTATGGCGTGTCATTTTATGGCTAAGGACATAATACGTAATCAACGTGACTCCACTGCCAATAATAAAGCCTAACGCCAAGCTCTTCGATATATCAGGTAATATGGTCCCAATTGTTGACATGATGATCATAAACTTCATGGTTAAATCCATCGCGGGATCTGTGCCATACAGTTGGTAATAAATGAACGAAAAAATAGCGAGATAAATATAATATGCTGTACCGAGACGTAAGGTATCGCCAATAAAAATAGCCACTAAAATCATCAACAAACAACAAGCCGTGTAGGCATAGTTTTTATATTCTTTTGCCGCATTAAATAAATTGAATGAATACAGTGTTGAGAATGTTGCCCACATTGCGGCTTGTGCATCTAAAATCACAAAAGCGGTTGCGGCACTAAAAAACATACAACTGGTAAAAATAACGCCATCGTGGATAGCAGGAAACGTTCTCATAATGCGATGCTCAAAAAAAGATACCTAACTTATTAATTAATAACATAATTAGATAATATATGGTATGAAATTTCAAGGTGAAAACTCAGTATTTATGACAAGTTATCATTAAATGGCATCAGTGAAATTGTTGGTTGCGATATTCTGTTTTTATGTGACAAAAAAGGCATAATAGGGGGGAGCAGTCGTAGCAATCATAAAGGGAATAAAATGCAAATAATTAATCCGCATGATTTTGTTTGGGTTGGTAGTAATGAAGACGTTGCGCTAGATACACTTCCAGAATGGGTCGCCTCACAGTGGAATAATAAACTCCCTCTAACTGTTTATCGAGATAAAGCAGAAAATAACAAGCTAACAGTTGCTATCAGAGGCATAAAACCACATCAACGTGTGACCACTCAGATTGAAAAATCGGCGATCACTCACATTATGAATGTTGAGTCACTGGTTGCTAATTCAGTTGAATTACAACGTTCTATGTTTATTGCATTACCGCCAGTTCAAGTTTTATGGATAATTTCACAGACTAAATGGCCTTGGCAATGGGGAGTTGCAGGGAGTTGTGCTTACACTTTAGCGACAGATATCCAAAGTATGTTGTCAGACTGCGACCTTGATGTGGTCATTCGCTGCCCACATCCTCAAGAAAAAGAGGATTTTGCTGAGTTTGCTATTAAGGCGAATACTCCTTATTGCCCAATTGATATTCATATCGAAACCCCTAAAGGTGGGTTTTCATTAGCTGAGTGGTTTAAAAATGAACAAGTTACATTACATACACCACTTGGCGACGTGATGACGTCAGACCCTTGGGATGAAAAGCTATAGGCGGTTAATTGTCTGTTAAATAACCTATCGTGGTTTGAATAGCCAGCAAATTGGTTAAATATTAATTTTGATGTTCGAGCAGGTGATTTTTTTCTAATCAAATAAAATGGAGGCACATATTGCCTCCTTATTCGCCCATTTTAATGCTCAATATTCGGCTCTTGTAAGCCGGCTTCATGCCACTCTTTCATTGCGGGTAAAACTAAAATTCGGTCAACCCATTGTTTAGCCGCTGGGTTTACAGGTAAATGATAACTGCGAATTCGGAAGGCAACTGGTGCAAAAAAAGCATCTACAGCCGTAAATTCACTACCTGCAAGCCAAGGGCCACCAAATTGGTTTAGCCCATCTTGCCATAATTTCTGCAAGCGGTTTAAGTCAGTTTGTAATTCAATTGAAATATTATTAAGTGGTGCATTATGAGCACCATCCATAGGACACTGCTGGCGTAGTGCACTAAAACCTGAGTGCATTTCTGCGCTAGCACTTCGAGCCCATGCTCTGGCTTTGCGATCTTTTGGCCAGACTTGAGGAAAGTCTTCTGCAATATATTCGCAAATGGCTAAAGAATCCCATATTGTTTGGGTTTCATCGATTAAACAAGGGACTAAACCGGTAGGGGAAAAACGACTGAATTTTTCATGGCTGCTTTTACCGTTTTCAAATAAACACAAATTTTCTTCAAACGGGATTTGTAATACCTTTAGTAAAACCCATGGGCGCAATGACCATGAAGAGTAGTTTTTATTTGCTATCCAAAGTTTATACATAGTATTTAACCTATCAGTCAGTTCGCAATGTTAAAAGGAAGAATACCAATGTATGGGGAAAAAGGCAGACCTACAAATGTTATTTTATCGAAAATAGCTTATATCCATTAGGAATAAGTTAGATTTAATTGAAATTAATAAATAAATGAACTAAGTATTTAGTTACGACCATTTACAAAAGTGGAAGAATCTTTATTCAACTTTTATAATTAAAACTAGACAAAATCAAATAGTAATCTATTTTTTATTATGTTGATCGTATTTGAATATCTTCAACAAAATATTTGTTTAACTTTGGGATAGGAATAAAATTAATTTCACCTTATGATTATTACGGCTTAGTTAATAAAATATTACCTTCTTCTCTAAATGGTTTTTATCATGCAATGGAAAAATAATGCAAGCCGCTATGGGCATATCTCTTTGCTCGTACATTGGCTGGTCGCAATTGTCGTATATGGAATGTTCGCTTTAGGTTTATGGATGGTGACACTAGGTTATTATGATAGTTGGTATCATCAAGCTCCAGAGATACATAAAAGTATAGGAATATTATTATTTATTGTTATGGCATTTCGTGTGATTTGGCGATTTATTTCACCGCCACCGAAGCCATTAGCAAGCTACAGTAAATTAACGAAAGCTAGCTCTATTATTGTTCAAATTCTGATTTATATTATTTTATTCAGTATTTTGAACAGCGGTTACTTAATCTCAACCGCTGATGGACAGCCTATCAGTGTATTTGGTTGGTTTGATGTACCTTCACTATTTACTGGTGCTGCAACACAAGCGGATACCGCAGGTGAAGTTCATTTATATTTAGCTTGGGCAGTGGTTTTATTATCAGTGTTGCATGCTTTTGCAGCTTTTAAACATCACTTTTTTGATCGTGATATTACATTAAAAAGAATATTGGGTTTTAACCCCGATAAGTAACGTGGAGATAATTATGTTGAAGAAAACGGTTCTTGGTCTGGCTACTGGTGCACTTTTTTTAACGGCAGGTTCAGCATTAGCAGAAACTTACCAATTTGATAAGCAAGGCCAACACGCGTTTATTGAATTTCGTATTCAGCATTTAGGTTATAGCTGGGTATATGGTAGTTTTAAAGACTTTGATGGGACTTTTACTTATGATGCAAAAGATCCATCAAAAGATAAAGTTGAAGTGACTATCAAGACTGGCAGCATTGACACTAACCATGCAGAGCGTGATAAACATTTACGCAGTGGTGATTTCTTAAATGCAGCAAAATTCCCTGAAGCGAAATTCGTTTCAACAGAAGTGAAGAAAGACGGTGAAGCATACAAAATAACGGGTGATTTCACGTTAAACGGTGTCACTAAACCGATTACGTTAGATGCTAAATTAATGGGCGAAGGTAAAGATCCTTGGGGTGGATACCGTGCAGGTTTTGAAGCTCAAGGTAATATCAAGTTGAAAGAATTTAACATCAAATCTGATTTGGGGCCTAAATCTCAAGAAGCACAACTGTTAATTTCAGTTGAAGGTGTTCAAGTTAAATAAGATTTTTGCCATAAAAAACCTTCGGGCTTTCGAATCCTGAAGGTTTTTTTATATCCAACGTATTATAAATTGCTTCTTTGTGGCAAATTCCCTCGTCTTAACCTCGCAATTTCCTTTATTCCTATAGCTAGACGACTTTGATACAAGCTAAAATAAGCATTATCACTTTTTATAGATCAATTCATGGATTAGCGCTTTAGATACATGAAGATTAGCGTTTTTAGATGCCATGACATTATATTCAATTAGTTTTGCAATCTATAATCAGCTTGAAAGTGTTTGTGGGGAACCGTTTTACCAAGAAAAGGCAGGGTAACTTTGAATACAAATAACTCACGTAAAACCGCATTAATTGTTAGCATTATTTTTATTGCATTTGCATTCGGTTTTTATTGGTTAAGTAAAGATAACAATGTGTTATCTACAGAAAATAATAGTGCCATTCATTCAGAAGCACTTGCTCAAGTAGAAAAAGAGCTGCCGATTATCGCGACGGTTAAGAAAATAAGCCCTGAAACCTACCAAAGTTTTGAGCACTTAATTACACAGTACGACCCAGCTAATGAAGACTTACGCCGCCAACTGTTTGATCAGGTTGTTGGAAATGTCATGAAGTTAGTACTCGAACGAATGGAATATGCCTCTGATGATTCCGTGATTAATTTTACCAGTAGAGTGAATGATTACCTGAAAGTCTTATTGGAAGAAGATCCAACAGGAAAAACATGTTTTTATTCATTGTTTCCGCACCTAAGAGAAACAGCAGAAATTATTCCGCCACAAAAAAGCCAAGCTGTTTTGCTGAAGCAAATTCAGGCAACTAATGAACTCTTAATTTCCAGTGAGGAAGGCGTAAGACAGACGTTGATGTCCTCTAAAGAGTATTCGGATGAGTTAACGCAACTTGCTAGCGGTCTTTCTGCAAAGTATGGTGCAGATACTGCAATCCTTGGGAATTTAGAGGCTGGGAAGAAATCTCCTGCACTAGCTTGCCGTATTTCTATCAGCTTTTATGATGAAATATTATCGATTCCAGATAATCCGAAAAAAGCCGCATTGTTACGTTCTTTATTTTCATCAGTAAATAATTAATTCTTTCTCGCAAAATGGCACTGGTTAATATGGGTGCCATTTTGTGTCATTATTTATTATATTTCATTGTGTTAATCGCACTTTTTTTAATACATTATTCTTTGAGCATAAATAGTTCGTATTTATGTAGTATGCTTATTATGTAAATTTATTTTTAACTATTTTGGAGATGGCATGCAATTTATTAAGAAAAGTATCGTAGCACTTGCCGCAACTGCAGCGATATCAATGCCGATTACAGTTAGCCAAGCTTGTACCCGAGTTGTTTATTTAGGTGAAAATGAACAAATAATGACCGGAAGAACAATGGATTGGAAATATGATATTGGTACCAATCTATGGATCTTTCCTCGAGGCATGGAGCGTGACGGTATTGCAGGGCCTAACTCTTTAAAATGGAAATCAAAATACGGTAGTGTGATAGCCTCGGGTTATGACATTTCAACGACTGATGGAGTGAACGAGGAAGGCCTTGTTGCTAATTTACTCTGGCTTGCGGAATCAAAATACCCTCAACTCGATAACAAGCAACCTGCATTGTCGATATCTTTATGGGCGCAATATGTTCTAGATAATTATGCGACAGTAGAAGAAGCGGTAGCTGACCTAGAAAAAAATCCACTTGTCGTCGCAACGGATAATGTTCCAGGACAAGATAGACTAGCAACGTTGCATTTATCATTATCAGATGCGAGTGGCGATAGCGCAATTATTGAATATATTGATGGTAAACAGGTCATTCATCATAGCCGCAAATATCAAGTGATGACTAACTCACCGGCTTATGAAAAGCAATTAGCAATGCAGGAATATTGGCAAGGTATTGGTGGCACTGTCATGTTACCGGGGACTAACCGTTCCGCTGATAGATTTGCTCGTGCTCAGTTTTATATTAATGCAATCCCTCAAAAAACAACACCTAATAAAGCGGTAGCTAGCGTTTTCAGTGTGGTACGTAATGTATCCGTTCCTTACGGATTGACGTCCGAAAGTTCGCCTGAAATTTCATCTACACGTTGGCGAACATTAGTTGACCATAAACGCCAGCTCTACTTTTTTGAATCGGCATTAACGCCAAATATTTTTTGGACTGATTTAGCAAAAATTGACTTTTCGGCTGAAACGGGAAAAGTGAAGAAATTGGACCTTGGTGAAGAGCAGAGCCATATCTATTCAGGGGATGCGACCAACAGTTATGTCGTTTCAAAACCTTTTGAATTCTTAGGATTAAGCGCGGAACAATTAAGATATTAATATCGCTTATAAAGCATATCAGCCTCCTTTACCTTTAGGGGGTTGATATGAATCAAGTCCTCGATAGTTTATTCATGAATATTTTGCAGATAGCAAACTAACGGTATAAGATGTATTTAAAATGCAACTTATTGGTGGTGATGATATGAATGATCTCGTGTGTTACAAAACTATGCCAGTTTGGAATAAAAATTCCTTACCGTTAATGTTCCAAGAGCGCCATAATACAAAAGAGGATACATACGCACAGTTGAAAGTGCTAAAAGGCTCTTTAGACTTTATCATTTTTAATGAAGATGGCAGCGAGCAACACTTTACCTTTGATATTCATAACCAACCGCCTATTATTGAGCCTCAGGTTTGGCACCGCATTTCCGCGTGTAGTGATGACATGGAGTGCCAACTCGATTTTTTATGCAAATCAGAACTGAAATTTTATAAAGAGCACGGGCTAACGACCCCACATTCAGAAGTGCGCTATTTGTGTGAGAATCACCTTAGTAAGCCATGTAAAACATTGGACTTAGGTTCAGGGCGGGGCCGCAATAGTTTTTATCTTGCCTTGCAGGGGTACGACGTGACCTCGGTAGATATTAACCCTCAACATATCCAAGCGATTGACTTTGTTAAAAAACAAGCCGGAGTTGAAAATATTCATACAGCGGTTTACGACATTAATAGTCACCAGATACAAGAGGATTACGAACTTATTATTTCCACTGTTGTACTGATGTTCTTGCAAAGAGAAAAAATTGCCAATGTTATTACTAATATGCAAGAACATACCCTGCCAGGGGGAGTTAACGTTATTGTGTGTGCTGTTGAAACGCCAGATGCACCACTGGATTTAGTGCCATTCAAATGCTTCTTAAAACCAGGCGAGCTAGAAGGGTACTATAAAGATTGGGATATTTTGAAATATAATGAAAATCCTGGTCACTTACATCGCACGGATTCACAAGGTAACCGTATTAAATTAAACTTTGCGACACTCATTGCCAAGAAAAAATAAGTAAGAAACTAGCATAGGTTATCTTAATAAAAGAGTTGCCACTGTCGGCAACTCTTTTTACTTCTACTATTTAAGGTTTGTCAGTGGCGGGGGGAGCGGTTTCTTTTTCGCTACGGGCTAAGGTTTTTTCTAACAACACAGAGTAAAGCGGTTTGCCACCTAAAAATTGAGCCACCATTGTGGCGCCAATGCAGGTAATAATCATAGGTAAGATTAACTGGTAGTTATTTGTCATTTCTAAAACTAAAACTATTCCCGTTAATGGCGCTCTGACGGTTGCGGCAAATAAAGCTCCCATGCCAGCAATAGCGAAAGTAGCCACTTCAATTTGGTAATTAGGGAATATTTCGAGGGCAGCATAGCCGAAAACACCACCAAATAAGGTCCCAAGGGCGAGTAAAGGGGAGAAAATGCCCCCTGGAGCACCAGAGCTAAAGCTGATCGTTGAAGTCAAAAACCGTAAAGCAAAAAATATGAATAACAATGTGATGGTGAATTGGCCTGCAACCATCTGGTGGATCACTGAATAACCACCACCAACAATTTCAGGCAGGTAAACACCAACTGCACCACAGGCACCACCAATTAACCCGCCCATCAAGACAAAGCGAGAAATTTTATTTTGGTAAAATGCTAAAAATTTGCTTTGTAAGTACAATAAAAAGCCATTAAAACAGATACCGATGACACCAAACATTAAACCTAAAATTAAATAAAGCCATAAAGTATTCATTGGCGCAGAAGAAAATTGGCCGATATTTAATACAATAGCTTCCCCATTAATTAACCGATAGACAATCGTGGAGGTAACAACACCGATAAATACCGCTTTAATTGAAATTAAACTGTATTTAAATTGTGGGCGCATTTCTTCAATAATAAATAAAATACCGGCTAAAGGGGCATTAAATGCAGTGGATAAACCCGCGGCAGCACCAGAGGCAAGCAACGTATGGCGTGACTCATTGTCTTTTAAACGAAATAAATCATAGAACATTTGGCTAAGGTTCGCACCAAGTTGCACGGTTGGCCCTTCTCGTCCTAACACCATGCCTGAGCCCAATGTCCCTAATCCACCAATAAACTTAACCGGGATGACTCTCCACCACCTTACAGGGCGTAAATCCTGTAATGCACCTTCAATTTCTGGGATCCCAGACCCACCTGATTCAGGAGAGAACCGTTTAACAAGGTAGTAACCTAACATGGCAAGAAGTGCAGAGATAAAAAACATCCCCACAACCATCAACCATTTAGGGGCAACCCATTCACTCACCGATTGAATGCGATAGTTGCTAATCCAAGTTGTTCCTAATTCAAATAGTGAGCCGATAAGACCGACTGCTGCACCAATCAGTGCGGCGAGTAGTAAGATTTTTACAGGTGTTTTATCTGACTCTTTTAACCGTTTAAAAATCCGCAATCTATTTTTCATCATAGATTTACTTACTGAATTTACTTGGCTCATCTTTATTGGATTCTCTTTATACGATGGAATAACAAACACTTATAGGTAAGTATAACAAGAGTTATCGTAAGAACGTTATCAGGAATAAAATAAAATGCAAAATAGGGAATTTAAGCAAGAAAGGTGAAAAATAAAATTAATCAGCACGAATAGCATACTTTTAATATTGTTAATAGTTCTCATTTGCAATGAATATTAATATAGATCAATAAACCGTTAGATAACGAATAATTCCACTTTTTTATTCTAATAAAGAGCGTAGTCTTAATGTTGTATTTGAAATGCAACTTTAAGAGGCCAACAACATGTACTGTGTGCAATGTGAACAAACAATTAGAACTCCAGCTGGAAATGGCTGTGCATACGCGCAGGGTATGTGCGGTAAAACAGCAGAAACATCTGACCTACAAGATTTATTAGTTGCTGTATTGCAAAGCTTATCTGCAAGCGCAGTCACTGCTCGCTCACTGGGTATTATTGACCATGATATTGATAGTTTTGCTCCGCGCGCATTTTTCTCTACCTTAACCAACGTCAACTTTGATTCAGAGCGTATTATTGGTTATGCCCGTGAAGCTATTTATTTACGTGATAAATTAATCAAACATTGCCTATCTGTGAATAGTGCAGTGGCTTTCAATCACCCATTAATTAATTTGCAATTAAATGGGACTGATATTCCAACCTTGCAGGAACAGGCGGCTCAATTTTCATTAGATATTGATAAAGCTGAAGTCGGTGAAGACATTCACGGTTTACGTATGTTATGCCTGTATGGCTTAAAAGGTGCAGCAGCCTATATGGAACACGCCCATGTTTTAGGCCAGTATGATAATGATGTTTATGGTCAATATCATGAAATTATGGCTTGGCTTGGAACATTGCCATCAGATATGAATGAGCTGCTTGATAATGCCATGGCAATTGGTTTGATGAATTTCAAGATCATGGAAATTCTGGATGCAGGTGAAACGAGTGAATTTGGTCATCCAACACCAACGGAAGTCAACGTTCGCCCAGTCGCTGGGAAATGTATTTTGATTTCAGGCCATGACCTGAAAGACTTAAAAATGCTGTTAGAGCAAACCGAAGGTACGGGTATCAATATTTATACTCACGGTGAAATGCTGCCAGCACATGGTTACCCAGAACTGAAAAAATACCCTCATTTAGTCGGTAACTATGGTAGCGGTTGGCAAAATCAGCAAGTGGAATTTGCAAAATTCCCAGGGTCTATCTTGATGACCTCTAACTGTATCATTGACCCTGATGTTGGAGATTATAAAGACCGTATCTGGACGCGTAGTATTGTGGGTTGGCCGGGTGCAAAACATTTAGTTGGCGATGATTTTTCTGCAATGATAGCTCAAGCTCAGTCGCTTACCGGTTTCCCGTATACTGAAATCGAGCACAAAATTACCGTTGGTTTTGGTCGTCAAACACTGTTAGGCGCGGCAGATGCGGTGATTGATTTAGTTTCACAGAAAAAATTACGTCACGTATTCCTTGTTGGTGGTTGTGATGGTAGCCGCGGTGAGCGTAGCTATTACACAGATTTTGCGCGTAGTGTGCCTGAAGATTGCTTAATCCTAACACTTGCTTGTGGTAAGTATCGTTTTAACAAATTAGATTTCGGTACATTAGAAGGGCTGCCACGCTTACTGGATGTAGGACAATGTAACGATGCGTATTCTGCAATCATGCTTGCAGTGAATCTATCAGAAAAACTTGGTTGTGGTATTAATGATTTGCCATTGAGTTTGATTCTGTCTTGGTTTGAGCAAAAAGCGATCGTTATCCTCTTAACATTGTTAGCGTTGGGTGTGAAAAATATTTATACCGGCCCAACAGCACCGGGTTTCTTAACTGAAAACTTATTAAATGTGCTAAATGAGAAGTTTGGCATGCGTAGTATTACGACGGTTGAGCAAGATCTGGCAGAAATCTTACCTGCATGATCAATAAAACGATAGAAAAAGCTTAAAAACGATGTGAAAGCCGGGGGCTGCGACCCCCTTTAAAGGAGTAGCGCGATGACCATGCCAAGCAGTTTATGTCCAAATAGAATGCAAGTTCATTCGATTATCCAAGAAACATCGGATGTCTGGACAATCAATCTTATCAATCATGATTTTTATATATATTCACCTGGTCAATATGCCTTGGTCAGTATTAAAAATAGTGATGATGTCATGCGTGCTTACACTCTTTCATCATCACCCGGGCAAAGTCGATTTATATCCATTACAGTCAGGCGTTTAGATGATGGTCAAGGGTCAAATTGGTTAACACGTTCGGTTAAAGAGGGTGACTATCTTTGGCTTTCTGAAGCGCAAGGGGAATTCACGTGTGCTAATCTAAAAAATACTCAGTATTTGATGTTAGCAGCAGGGTGTGGTGTGACACCGATTATGTCAATGACTCGTTGGCTGATGGTAAATCGTCCGAGTTCTCATGTAAAAGTACTCTTTAATGTTCGCGATGATAAGCAAGTTATTTTTGCGCAGGAGTGGCAAAAGCTGGTTCAGCTATACCCAGAACGATTGCAGTTGTGTGTCATGCCAGAAACTCCCGATAATGGCGATGTTGCTCAAGGGCGTTTAACTGAAGAGAAACTAAAAGCTTTAGTACCCGATATTGATTCACGAATTGTAATGACATGTGGGCCAGTGCCTTATATGAAAAATGCACAGCAATTTGCTGCGAATTTAGGTGTTCCTACTGAACATTTCTTTATGGAGCGTTTTTCTACTGAACCAGATATTGTTGATAGTGAAGATATTCTTACGTTAAAAATTCGTCAACGATTGGTCGATTTTAAAGTCCCAGTAGGTACTTCTTTATTATCTGCACTGGAGCAAAATAAACAGCCCGTTATTGCGGCTTGCCGAGCAGGGGTTTGTGGAAGCTGTAAAACAAAAGTGCTATCAGGGAAATACACAACAACAAGCACAATGACATTAACTGAAGCAGAAATCGCTGAAGGTTATGTTTTAGCTTGCAGCTGCCAATTACAAGGTAACACTGAAATAGCGTAAAACCATTTAATATACGCAAACTGTCTCATTAGATTATTAATGGGACAGTATTATAAAATAGATCATAGTAATTATTTACAGTACTCAGAATGAGAGTGTAATTAATGTTCTGGTAGTGAACCACGTAAAAAATAAATAGATAGCTTACTCAGTGTATTAATCGCTGATACAGCCACTTCTTTGTTTGGATCTTGACATAACTCTATGATCCGAATGATGGCATCATTATATTCAATCGTTGCTTTGAAATCACCTAAAGCGGAAATAGCTGCAATTTTGATTTCATCGTTTACGCGAAATGTTAAATTTGTTAACATCCCAACAATTACTTTATCCATAATAAAACTTTCACTGTTAAATAAAATAAAAAATATTCTAAGATAATTCCCGTAATATTTAATACTAAATTGATGCTTGATATTAAATATTAACAATCTAAAAAAATGCTTTCCAATAACAATGTCGATTTAAATAGCGACATAAGTGTATTTTCTTATTTCATTATTTGCTTATTTGCACATTGTTAATATAAAAAACCAATTGGCAGTTGGCATTAGTTATTGCATCTACTCTTATAGAGCGTATTGTTTATATTTAATTATGCTTACTCCTTTATGTTGTTATTTTTGTATTGTAAGGTAAATAGAAGGATAAGTTTTGACTAATTATCGATAAGATTTGTTAAATAATATTACAGATCTTACTTTGATTTATTCAAGGATTGGTTGTAGGGAAGTAACTAAATATATTTATTTTAATTTGAATATCTAATTTTATTATTAGTTACATTTTATTACATTATGTGGATGTAATTCATATGAACTTAAACAGAACTTAAACAATAAGTTTCCCATGCGTAAAAAAACGTAGATATAGGGTGGCAATTAATTCACCAGTGGGTATAATTCGCGCCGCATCCAAAGTGCAGTATCTCGTTAGGCGAGGCTCCTATACAAACATAGGTTACTGATCTGACGACGTCGAGAGACGCCCAAGATCAGGACAGGATATATCGACCGAAGGTATATCCCCATGTAACTTCCTGCTAAAGTCAGGATACGTTGTATAGTGCTAAAACCGAGACGAAGAGATAGCTTTTGCATTCTCTCATCTGGTTTCGCCCCTATGTGAGTACTGTTTGAGTAACCAACAGTAATAGGGACTAAAAAATGACATTCACTACCCAGAACAAAGCGGGAGCAGTTGCTATTGCTCAGTCCGCAATGAAAGGCGCACGCCTCAAAGACAATAATACACAATCACCAAAAGTTGATGATGCAACAGTAAGTGCTTATATGAGCCAATCATATTTGCCAGTATCTGTCGCGGACTCAATAGCTTGCGTGAAACAAAATCTTATTGAGCATCTTGATGGCGAGCAAATCCCAACCTATTTATTTGTTGTCGACAACGACAATTATTTAAATGGTATTCTTTCAGTCAAATCATTATTAGCTTCACCTGAAAATTTATTAGTGTCTGATATCATGCGACACAATTATTTTTCTGTTGCCCCGGAACAGTCACGTCATGATGTTTATGATCTGATTAATCATAGCGGTTTAGATATGATACCTGTGGTGCAATTTGGCAAATTAATGGGTGTTTTGCGTCCGCAAGATATCGCCGAACTGATTGAAGATGAGAATACACTTGATGCGCAGTTACAAGGCGCGACCACCCCGTTAGATGAGCCTTACTTAACGACAAGCCCTGTAACTCTATGGCGTAAACGTGTCGTTTGGTTGTTGATGCTATTTGTGGCCGAAGCGTATACAGGAACAGTGTTAAAAGCGTTTGAAGAACAACTCGAAGCAGCAATTTCGTTAGCGTTTTTCATTCCACTGTTGATTGGTACAGGCGGTAATAGTGGAACGCAAATTACATCGACATTAGTCCGTGCAATGGCGCTCGGCGAGGTGAGTTTACGCAACCTTGGTACCGTTCTGAAGAAAGAGGTCTCCACCTCATTTTTAGTGGCGGTGACTATCGGTGGTGCAGCATTAATCCGTGCGTGGATTTTAGGTGTTGGCCACGAGGTCACTATTGTGGTTAGCTTAACCATCGTTGCTATCACAATGTGGAGTGCGGTTGTTTCTTCAATTATTCCAATGGTATTGAAGAAGTTAAAAGTGGACCCAGCAGTTGTTTCTGCACCGTTCATTGCGACTTTTATTGATGGAACTGGCTTAATTATCTACTTTGAAATCGCAAAATTAGTGATGACGGAGTTTGCTTAAGCGCACACCTCAAACTTGATGCGGCAGAAAAGCTAATTTTCTGTCGCAGCGATAGAAATCTCTTCTTGTTTTAACACTTCCCCACATTTTCGACATAAATATTGGTTCTCACCACGTAACACTTTGTTATGACGGCGTATGGTTAATTCATGGGTCATTTCACAGGCACAACGGTAGCGAAATGTTCGACTTTTTACTGTTGTAACCGCAAAGTTGTGTGTACGTTTCGCAGTGACTTCCAGTACATGTTGCATCATCCATTTCCATTCTTTGCCATGTGGAGCGATACCTTTGCGGCCAAATACATGAAAAACCAACAGATGTGCTAATTCATGAGGCACAACCTCATCAATAAATTGTTCTGTATTTTCAATGAGTAAACTGGGGTTAAGGCGGATTTCCCATTCTTTTAAATAAGCACTCCCCGCGGTTGTCCCTCGTTGCTTGTAATTAACCGTTGGTTCCGAAAATGACTGCTCGAGTTTGTGCTCTGCAAGTGCGAGCTTTTCTCGCAATATGCGCATGACTTGTTGCTGTAAAAAGAGTGGCACACGGATTGTTTTCATGGGGTAAAGGATACGTGAAGGTAATGGACATAAACAAGCAATAATTGACATACATTATACCGAAAGATATATTGTATTTTTATATAATAAATGTCAGACATAACATATGCACAATAATACCTCTGAACAGCAACTGTTAGCGATGAAGCAGGCCGCGTTAGAAACAGCTTCGTTACTGAAAACACTAGGGAATCCAGATCGTTTAATTTTACTATGCCAGTTAACACAGGGTGAAGCCTGCGTTAGTGAGTTAGAAGAGCAGCTAGGAATATTACAACCGACACTCTCTCAACAATTAACGGTATTGCGTAATGAAGGCTTAGTGATGACGCGCCGAGAAGGAAAGCGTATTTACTATGCGATTGCAGATGAGAAATTATTTACGCTGCTCAATACGTTATATCAGCTTTATTGCCCCGTGAAGGAGAAATGAAATGACCATAGATTGGGCTAATTTTACGCCACTGTCTGCCGCAGTTGGGGGAGTGTTGATTGGCTTAGCCGCTGCAATTTTATTAGTATTTAACGGTCGTATTGCCGGTATCAGTGGTATCCTAGGCGGGTTGTTGAAACCGACTAAGGGGGATACAGCGTGGAAAGTGGCTTTTATTATTGGCCTGATGAGCGCTCCAATGTTATTTACATGGTTGGCGTATACACCTGAAGTTAACATTGCGACCAGCACACCTATTTTAGTTTTAGCTGGGCTGTTTGTCGGCTTTGGCTCACGGCTGGGAAGTGGCTGTACTAGCGGTCATGGGATCTGCGGTATGGCAAGGTTATCCCGTCGTTCCATTGTTGCAGTATTGCTCTTTATGATCGTTGCTTTTGTGACTGTCGCTCTAGCCAACCATTTTGGGATAGGGAGATAAAGCAATGCCTATTCTTATCGCATTAATTTCAGGGATATTATTTGGCCTAGGATTAGTCATTGCCGGAATGGGAAACCCAGCAAAAATTTTAGCGTTTTTAGATATTACTGGAACGTGGGATCCTTCTTTATTAATTACGATGGCCGTTGGAATGGTAATTAGTGGAATGACTTTTTTATGGGTCAAAAAACGTTCTGTTAGCCTACTTAACTGCCCATTACAAATACCCACAAATCAAACGATTGATAAAAAACTAGTCACTGGAAGTGTGTTATTTGGTGTGGGGTGGGGGCTAGCCGGGATCTGCCCAGGGCCTGCATTATTGTTAACAGGAATGGGATTAACGCAAGGAATAATATTCACATTAGCGATGGTTGCTGGAATGGCAATTTTTCAGTTTACGCAAAAAAATTAATCGTTCATTGTGAGCAATAAAAAACCCATCAAATGATGGGTTTTTTTGTATGTAATTTATTTACTAAAGTAATTACAAGCCCGCAGCGGCGCGCAATGCTTCTGCTTTATCCGTTTTTTCCCAAGGGAACTGAGAACGACCAAAATGGCCATATGAAGCAGTTTGTTGGTAAATAGGGTGTAATAAATCCAGCATCTTAATTAAGCCGTAAGGACGTAAGTCAAAGAATTCACGAACTAATTGGATTAACAGTGATTCATCAACTTTACCTGTGCCGAACGTCTCTACCATAATCGAGGTAGGTTCTGCGACACCGATAGCGTAAGAAACTTGGATTTCACAACGGTCTGCAAGGCCAGCTGCGACAATATTTTTTGCCACGTAACGTGCTGCATAGGCTGCTGAACGGTCAACTTTTGATGGGTCTTTACCAGAGAATGCCCCACCACCATGGCGAGCCATACCGCCGTAGGTATCTACAATGATTTTACGGCCTGTTAAACCACAGTCACCCATAGGACCACCGATAACAAAACGGCCCGTTGGGTTAATAAAGTATTTTGTCTCTTTTGATAACCATTCTGCAGGGAGAACTGGCTTGATGATTTCTTCCATCACGGCTTCATGCAGGTCTTTTTGTTGAATATCTTCAGAATGTTGAGTAGATAAAACAACAGCGTCAATACCCACAATTTTATTATTGTCGTATTGGAAAGTAACCTGACTTTTCGCGTCAGGGCGTAACCATGGCAACGTGCCATTTTTACGAACATCTGCTTGGCGCTGCACTAAGCGGTGTGCATAAGTAATAGGAGCAGGCATTAATACATCAGTTTCGTTGGTTGCATAACCAAACATCAGGCCTTGGTCACCCGCGCCTTGTTCTGATGGGTCAACACGGTCAACACCTTGGTTGATATCGGGCGACTGTTTACCAATCGCACTTAAAACGGCACATGAATTGGCATCAAAGCCCATTTCGGAACTGGTATAGCCAATTTCGCGAACAGTTTTGCGCGTGATTTCTTCAATATCAACCCAAGCGCTGGTGGTGATTTCTCCCCCGACCATTACCATACCTGTTTTGACGTAGGTTTCGCAGGCAACGCGAGCTTTCGGGTCTTGTTCCAGAATAGCATCAAGTACTGCGTCAGAGATTTGATCAGCAATTTTATCTGGATGCCCTTCTGATACAGACTCAGAAGTAAAGAGATGTGTAGCCATGAGATTAATACCTTAAGAATTCGCAAATTTATAATTGGATGTTTTAACATCTAGACGGCTATTTTAGTCCCATACAGTAAAAATTTCTACCTGTATTTATACAAAAAACGAATAGGGACATAAAACAGCAATAGGTAAAGTTTTATCGCAATTTAGTCATTTTGGTTTTGCTTTTTGAGCGTAATAGATGTATAAACTGCGACCGTAACGGATGGTTGTTATTTCCCGTTATATACCAGCAGGATAATATAAAATGACTGCTATCTATCAGGAATGTTTATAAGCTTTTGAATTTCAATAAAAAATAAGGTGATATAGCTTAAATCAACAGGTCAACCTGCCAAAATAGTGCTACCACATTGAAATTTTAAAAGGGTAAACAGTTATATTGGGGGTTAATGGGTAATGATCCATAATCTACTGAATAACAGTATCCAACCGTCATATGCGGACCGCCGCGTGACTTTGGCATTTACTTTCCTGTCATTCTTTACTTCATCACGAAGTTACCGTCACATCTTTAATACACCTTCGAGGCTGAGTCATTAATCTGTCAGCTTAAGGTCGTATATTGTCACTGTTTAGAAGTTCTAAGCACTTTTTATTAAAATCTGAGTATTGCCGTTTCCCCAACATAACTGCCTTGCAGTGTTATGTCTTCACTGACATACATCAGGAAGGAGAACGCGTCACTCACCCCTCCATAAAGGAGTTTATTATGAATGATAATATCGCTCGCAAAATGCGTCAGACGTACAACATCGCGTATTGGGGTGGTGGTTACTATCAGGTGAATGAGCGCGGAAATGTCTGTGTTTGCCCGAACCCTGAGAACCCTGACACCTTTGTTGATTTAGCTGACCTTGTTAATCAAGTGAAAGAAGAGCAGGAGCATTTACGCTTACCTGCACTGTTTTGTTTCCCGCAAATCTTACAGCACCGTTTGCGTTCAATAAACGCAGCATTTAGACGCGCACGTGAGTCTTATGGCTATAAAGGCGATTACTTTTTGGTTTATCCAATAAAAGTTAACCAACAACGCCGAGTCATTGAATCATTAGTTAATTCTGGGGAACCGTTAGGGCTTGAAGCTGGCTCAAAAGCTGAGTTAATGGCAGTTTTAGCGAACGCAGGTAAAACACAAACCGTTATCGTCTGTAATGGATATAAAGACCGTGAATATATCCGATTAGCGTTAATTGGGGAAAAATTGGGTCATAAGGTTTACCTTGTTATCGAAAAAATGTCTGAAATTGAGATGGTGTTAAAAGAAGCGGAAAGCTTAAATGTCACGCCACGCTTAGGGGTTCGCGCCCGTTTGGCTTCTCAAGGCTCAGGTAAGTGGCAAGCAAGTGGTGGTGAAAAATCTAAATTTGGTTTGGCTGCAACCCAAGTATTACAGTTAGTGGAAATTTTACGCAATGCAAATCGCCTAGATAGTTTGCAGTTGCTTCATTTCCATTTAGGCTCTCAGATGGCCAATATTCGCGATATTGCCACTGGTGTCCGTGAATCAGCCCGCTTTTATGTGGAATTGCATCGCTTAGGTGTCAATATCCAGTGCTTTGATGTGGGCGGTGGCCTTGGTGTTGATTATGAAGGTACTCGTTCTCAATCCGATTGCTCCGTCAACTATGGCTTAAATGAATACGCCAACAACGTCATTTGGGCGATTGGGGATGCGTGTGAAGAGTTTAATTTACCGCACCCAACGGTGATCACGGAGTCTGGCCGAGCACTTACCGCTCATCATACCGTTTTAGTCTCCAATGTGATTGGGGTTGAACGCAATGAATTTACCAAAACAACACCGCCACATGAAGATGCACCGCGTTCATTAATTTCCTTATGGGATACCTGGGAGTCGATGCAGCATCAGGGCAATAGCCGTTCATTACGTGAATGGTTGCATGATAGCCAATTTGACTTACAAGAAGCGCACACTCAGTATGCACATGGCGTGTTAGATTTGACTCAACGTGCATGGGCAGAAGAGCTATACCTGAATATTTGCCGTCGTATCCAGCAAGATCTCGACCCAAGCAATCGTGCTCATCGTCCAATCATCGACGAACTGCAAGAGCGCATGGCTGATAAGTTTTATGTGAACTTTTCTTTATTCCAATCGCTGCCAGACTCTTGGGGAATTGACCAAGTGTTCCCAGTATTACCGATTGAAGGGTTAGATAAACCATTAGACCGCCGTGCGGTATTGTTAGATATCACCTGTGATTCTGATGGTATTATTGACCACTACGTTGATGGTGATGGCGTTGAAACCACAATGCCAATGCCGGCTTATGACCCTGAAAACCCGCCGATGATAGGTTTCTTTATGATTGGCGCGTATCAGGAAATTTTAGGAAATATGCATAACTTATTTGGTGATACTGCCGCAATAGATGTCTGGGTTGATAGCCAAGGTAACCTGCGTTACTTGCAAAGTGAAGAGGGCGATTCTGTGGCAGATATGCTGCAATACGTTAAATTAGTCCCTGAAGTCCTATTAGAAAGTTTCACAGAGCAAGTAAAAGGCACGGGTTTGAGTGAGCAGTTGCAAAAAGACTTTGTCGAAGAGTTCGAGAATGGTTTGTATGGGTATACTTATCTTGAAGACGAATAAATGCTCAATGCGCGTTATATTTCGCACCGTCGCGTTGTTGGCTGCATTTGCCAACCCTAGTCACATACTTGTGTATGCTCCTAGGGATTGGCTCATTTTGCCGCCTAGCGACAGCACGAACTATTTAGCGCACTATATGAGTCATAACGTATTAAGATACTGAACAGATAATAACTTTGTGCAAATAATATGATTTGTTTATTATTTATACTGTGCGAAGTTAATTTGGTAAAAACTATTCGAATTGAATATTAAAAGGGCTTGCTAATGGGCCGGCCCGTTTTGAGGAACAGAAATGATTAATAGTACTTTAGGTAATCAAGTTGATAACTCACTGGTTTCTAACGCATTTGGTTTCTTACGTTTTCCGCTGAATTTTCAGCCTTATAGCTCAGATGCAGAGTGGGTGATCACCGGTGTACCGTTTGATATGGCAACCTCTGGTCGTGCTGGTAGCCGTCATGGGCCAGCTGCAATTCGCCAAGTTTCCACGAATCTTGCGTGGGAAAGCCACCGCTGGCCATGGAACTTTAAGTTAACTGAACGTTTAAATGTGGTTGACTGTGGTGACGTGGTATTTGCTTTCGGTGATGCACAAGATATGAGTGACAAACTGCAAGCCCATACTGAAAAACTGCTTGAATCAGGTAAACGTTGCTTGACCTTTGGTGGCGACCACTTCGTTACATTGCCATTGCTGCGTGCTCATGCGAAACACTTTGGGAAAATGGCCTTAGTTCATTTCGATGCACATACAGATACTTACGGTAATGGTAGCAAGTTTGACCACGGAACCATGTTCTATCATGCGCCAAAAGAAGGCCTAATCGACCCAACTCATTCAGTGCAAATTGGTATTCGTACTGAACATGACAGCGACAATGGTTTTACTGTACTGGATGCAGCTCAGGTGAATGATCGCAGTGTGGATGACATGGTTGCACAGATCAAAGAGATTGTTGGCGATATGCCTGTTTATCTGACTTTCGATATTGACTGCCTTGACCCTGCCTTTGCGCCGGGAACGGGAACCCCTGTTATTGGTGGTTTAACGTCAGATCGTGCATTGAAATTATTGCGTGGAATACAGTCATTAAATATCGTGGGTATGGATTTAGTGGAAGTCGCTCCCGCTTATGACCAATCTGAGATCACAGCATTAGCCGCCGCATCTATCGCATTAGAAATGTTATATATTCAAGCCGCTAAAAAATAAACAATTTAACGTTTACGCGAACAAAAGCCACCTACTCGGTGGCTTTTTTATATTCAAACCTCATTAAATTGTTTATTAATCGTATAAAGTTAAAGGAATAGCATTTTTTGTTTATCTTATTGAGAATGATTTTTATTAAAGATTATCTTCGAATTTCATTATTCATACCTTTTTCTTTGGTAAATAAAAAATATTCACAGCCCCAATAGTGAAATATTTTTTATTAGTTAGGAATAGTAGGTAAAAATCATTACTTTGTAACTTGTTGTTATTATTGTTAACTTATGAGGATTGGTGGACTAGTCAATTTGGCTATTATTCAGTAGGAGATAAGTATGGCGTTAAATAATAAAGTTATTTTAGTTACTGGTGCAGCGCAGGGTATTGGTCGTGGTATCGCACTGCGTTTAGCGAAAGAAGGGGCTGATATCGCACTGGTGGATTTGAAAAAAGACAAACTCCAAGATGTTGCCAAAGAAATTGAAGCATTAGGCCGTAAAGTTACCACATTTGCTGCAGATATCAGTCAGCGTGACCAAGTCTTTGCCGCGGTGGCTCATGCAGAAGCGGAGTTAGGTGGTTTTGATGTAATGATTAACAACGCAGGGATTGCACAAGTTAAGCCAATCGCTGATGTTCGCCAAGAAGATATGGATTTAATCTTCAAAATTAACGTAGATGGCACCATGTGGGGTATTCAAGCCGCGAGCGAGAAATTCCAAGAACGTAAACATAAAGGGAAAATCATCAATGCATCTTCTATTGCAGGGCATGATGGTTTCGCGATGTTAGGTGTGTACTCTGCAACTAAATTTGCGGTTCGTGCGTTAACCCAAGCCGCGGCCAAAGAATACGCAAGCTCAGGTATAACGGTGAATGCGTATTGCCCTGGTATTGTTGGTACTGATATGTGGGTGGAAATCGATGAGCGCTTCGCTGAAATTACAGGCGCGCCAAAAGGTGAAACTTACAAAAAATATGTTGAAGGGATCGCGCTTGGTCGTGCTCAAACCCCTGATGATGTCGCGGGTCTAGTGGCATTCTTAGCAAGCGATGACTCTGACTATATTACTGGTCAATCTATTTTGACTGACGGTGGGATTGTCTATCGTTAATTCACTCATGTGAATTTAGGGTGTAAATAATAGCCGCGATGAATAACTCATCGCGGTTTTTGCTTATGCAGCGTGCTGCTGAATATCGGCTAAAATAGCTTCCGCTTGTGTCCAAAGTAGTGAGCCTCCCTCATCGCTTAATAAATGATGTTGGCAATTGGGAAAACGGCTGGCTAATATTTTGCCAAAATCAGGGGAATGGACTGTGCTCATATCGAGTTCGCCATACCATAAAGAGACGGGCACGCAGGTCGTTTCAGGGGCGAATTCCCATTTCTGCAATGCAATTAATAAGTCTTGAACATATCCTTGGTTGCCTTGGGCGAAAGCACGTCTCATGCAATGGCTATATGCCTCAAGGAAATGTTCTTCATTGTAGAGTTGTTGGTCGATTTCTGCACTGCAATTAAGAATAAACGCCAATAGCCACTCACCAGTGACATTTTTTAATAGCCAATCAGACAGCGCTTCAGGGCTGTTAAGGGCTTGCTCTTGCATGTTCACGATATCAGCACTGAGTATTGCGCGAGTTGCAGGGTATTCAAATTGGTCTTGCCCTGACACAATAGACAGTGAGATAGGTTGGCAATAGTGAGCGATAGCCATGGCAAAAACAGCACCTTGAGAAAAGCCGATGACAGAATATTGAGTAATGGACTGCTTATCTAACAGTGCTTGAACATCCATAGCAAAATTTTTTAATGATTTTTCAGGGTGAAATGTTGACTCACCAAGCCCCGCACGTTCAGGAACAATCAAACGAATATTCAGTTGTTCGAGTAAATCCAAACCAAATCCTAATGAACCACTCATACCCGCACCGGTACAAAAAATAACAGGAAAGCCTGTTTTAGGGCCCGACTCAAACCAGCAAAATTGACGGCTATCAGGTAATTGCATCGTGTGTTGATGTGGGTTGGTCAGTGGCGCGTTATACATGGTGAATTCCTAACACAAAGCAGGTACAGATGGGTGATAAGATAGGTCAGTTAATAATTATTAAAACTGGCATTGTTATAGTTGCAATTTTAAAGTATTAAATAGGTAAAATGCAAAATATTCGCTTAATAAATATCAATTCATTCACAAGAGGATCGTCAAATGGCATTTTCCGAATCAGAAAAACAGATTTTATTGGTTGTCAAAGGTGTTGGCCCCATGGTGATTAGCCGTTTAGAACAAATGGGGTTTAGTTCACTCGCACAATTAAGTGAAGCCTCCTATGATGAAATTTTAATTTCTGGAGCCGCATTAACAGGCTCAAGCTGCTGGAAAAATAGCCCACAAGCAAAAAAAGCGGTAGAAGGGGCTATTTTAGCGGCTAAACAAGCGGTTAGATTGCCATCTTAATCAGTTTGGTTTCTGGTTTTCCATTTCTTACTGCGCAAGATATTGAGAACTTGCACTGCCATAGAAAAAAACATAGCAAAATAAATGTAGCCTTTAGAAACATGGACTTGAACACTTTCAAGCAGCAATGTGAAGCCAACTAAAATCAAAAATGATAAGGCCAAGATTTTTACGGAAGGGTAACGTTCAACAAAGTCGCCAATGGGTTTGGCCGCAAGCATCATAATGAGTACAGCGATGACCACTGCTGCCATCATGATAAATAAGTGGTCTGAAAGCCCCACCGCGGTGATCACTGAATCTAAACTGAAGATAATGTCTAATAAAGCAATTTGTACGATAGCGCCCCAAAATGAGCTCACTTTCTTATTGGCTAGATTATTTTCACCTTCTCCTTCAATGGTTTCAAAAATTTCTTGGCTTGCTTTCCAAATAAGGAATATTCCACCTGCGCATAATATGAGATCGCGTGCAGATACCACATGGTCAGCAACTGTAAAAAGTGGGGTGGTAAGGCGTGATAACCAAGCAATCGAAGCCAATAGCGCAAGGCGCATCACCATTGCTGCAATAAGGCCTGTCCGTCTGGCACTATTTTGCTGGTGGCTCGGAAGCTTGCTCACCACAATACTCAGAAAAATAATATTATCGATGCCTAGGACAATTTCTAATATGGTTAGGGTGGCAAGTGCCATCCATGCATTGGGGTCGAGTATCCACTCAAACATCTGTGCACCTTCTACAATGAAACAGTGATAAATTTTTATCGTCTGCTTTGGTACAGGCGACACCTTGTTGATTAAGATAAACTAAAATGCCGTGCTAACAGCGGGCCTGTAAAATCCTTTTTTAGATAAAAGCCACGAGGTAGCGTCATAATAGGTTGACCAAACTCACCAATAGCTTCAGTTAATGCTTTATTGTTCGCCGCTTTAGGACGGATCTGTAATACCTGCCCATGACGTGCAGTGATACTTTCCACTTTGCCTAACACAATGAGATCCATTAACTCTTCCCAATCTTGTCGTAGTAACTGCTCTTCTAAGGGGGAGGGGCTCCAGATTAATGGGTTTGCGACTCGGCGCTGTGAGAGCGGAATTTGCCTTTCCCCTTCGATAGGAAACCATAAAATACGGGATAGTTTGCGACGAACATGGCTATTTTCCCATGTTAAGCCGCTATTTCCCGTTAACGGTGCAACAGAAACAAAGGTGGTTTCGAGTGGAGCACCATGACGGTCAATAGGAATAGTTTTTAATTCAATACCAATATGGGCGAAATCTTGCTCTGCCTTACTTCCCGCGCTCGCGCCTAAATAATATTCCAATAACATGCCAACCCAGCCTTTGTCTCGCTTGAGATCAGGAGGAATAGGGATCGCTGCATGTTGGGCGAGTTCACCAAGCGTGTAGCCAGCAAGAGCTTGCGCTCGGGCCATTAAGGTCGCTTCGTTATCTGGTGGTGGCGGTGCAATAAATGGCGTCATGGTTTGAATAGTAATGTATAAAAAGTAGCCAGTGGAAATACATATAACTTAAGAAGTATAACACTTTTTCTATGGTATTTCTAACTATATGATATATATGAATATAATGTTATTTATTCATCTGAATTATAAATTATTACAGAGGTTATTCAAGTTCATCCCAAGATAATCACAGGATCATGCACTAGGTTATCCACAGGATTTCTGGATAACTGTGAAAAATCGAGATTACTGTGTGTATTTACAGCCTTGACGAAACGGTTTTTATGACGAGAGTCACAGAATATGAGTAAGTTAAGCACATATCTTGTGGATAAATACAACGTTGTTTGATCTTTGCTCAGTTGAAGTCTTAGGCATTTTAGTAAAAAAAATAGTCAGTGGATAAACTGATTTTTCGTTATTTATTTATTTGATTTATCAGTGATTATTTAATTTTTCTTTTTTCTGATAAAAAAGTGATTTGGGGATATACCCTGATTACCATGAGGTTGTTCACATGGATATCCACAGAAAAAGTGAATAACATCCTTATTATTCATTTTATCTGTTCATAACTATCAATATTTTGTTAGGTTATCCTCAGAAGGTTTAAACCAGGCGGATTTAAAATCAAACCAGCCAAAGGTGTTCATCCGTACACCGCGCATGGTGTTTTGGCCTTGCAGTTCGAGCCAATGATGAAAGATGGGGTGAAAAATTTGTGAGTCAATTAAGCTTTCACACCAAGCTTCAACATCTAATTGGTTATTACGCCATAGATTGAGTTCATCACTGAGGGGGTTATTAAGGCACTGACGTAACAACGGCATTTCGTACAAGGTTGCAAAAATGGAAAACTCAAGAGGTTTAAAAAAGTTAGCGGTTGTTAACCAGATATCACTTTGCCCATTGCCATTAAACCAATCATCGTAATCAATAATATTGATCTTGAGCTCCACACCTTGCTGCTGCAACACGCGTTTCATGATTTGGCTAATCGCATAGAACTCATGGTGGTTGCGATAAAAAGTGACAGTTAGCTCTGTTAAATCTTCAGGCTTAGGGAACAAGGTTAGCATTTTACTGTGGTGCCAATGGAGTAACAGGCCATAAGCAGGGGCCCAATGGCGCTGATAAAACGGCTCACAGTGGGCAAGCAGGTTGATTGGGGTTAAAAAGCTACACAACCATTTACGGACATCTTCACGCTGAGTAATGGTTGAACGCTGGTCCATTAACAGAAAATAACAGCCTTCTTCCATACGGCTTTCGAGCGAGCCATTATGGTGCTTATCACCATCCATTTTTAATGTCGTACAAACCATTTGTTCTGAGAGTTCAGGAACCACCCAAATAGTCACTTCATCAAGCAGCGCACGATAACCAAAATAGCGGTCAAAAGCCGTAATAGTGAGTTTTTGTGGCAAGTTTTTTTCCACTTGATAAGGACCCGTGCCGATTGGGCAACGGCTAAAATTTTCTAGGCTCTCCCACTCCTTCGGTAAAATAGCCGCATGATGGCTGCCTAACAACCAAGGCAGTTGTTTATCAGGCTCACTTAACGTGATATCAATAACATAAGGGTGTGGTGAGCTGACGGATTGTATATGAGAGAACAGAGGCCAACAGGTTTTTAAGCGTAAAAGGGAATAGATAATATCGTCAGCAACCATTTCTCGCCCATGATGGAAATAAATAGCGGGGCGTAAATAGAAACGCCATTGGGTCTCATTGACGGACTGCCAATGGTGGGCAAGGCCATTTTCCACTTCCCCTTTTTCCTCATTTATATGGGTAAGGCCATTAAATATTTGGCTCATTAAGTGAATTTCTGAGCGGCGCATTGGCGCACCGGGAAGCAGTGTCGGAAAATCACGATAATAAATAATCCGTAATAAGTTTTTACCTTGTCGATAGCTGCGTTCCAGTTCAGACAATACCATTTGGCGAATGGTTTCCTTATCACCAACCAGTGCAACCAATTTCTCAATACTTTCTTCTTTGAGTAATTGTTCAGCCTGTGCCTGTTGTAGCTCTAAGCCATTAACATGGAAAATAAGAGTGGAGCGCTTTCCTCGACCAGACTCTGCTTGCCAGCTAAGCCAACCGTGTGATTGCATATTATTAAGCAGTGTCCGAACATGACGGCGAGAGCAAAACAGCGTATCAGCGATATCTTGCAGCGTTGTTTCACTGTCTTGGCCCTGAAAATGTTGCCAGAGACGAATAAATTGGGTTTGTAATCGAGAATTAGACATAAAAGAGGAACTCCGGCAAAAAACACATCAATTTTAATTTCCTAAAATCTCACGATAATAGAAGGCAGTAAGTAGCTCGTTTGGTCTGCATGTTGCCGACCGACTCCCCCATTTAGAGTAATGGTGTTTATCACCGAGCCGGTTTTTACCGGCTTTTTTTTATTTTTTCGTCATATTTTGCGCCGTGGCTGTGTTGGCTTCACTCCGCTACCCTAGTCACATACTGGTGTATGCTCCTAGGGATATCCTCGTTTGCCGCCTTGCCACAACACAAACTATTTAGAAAAAATAGTTAAGTAAAAGTAAAAGTAAATTTTGTGGTGGGCAAAATATTTAGGTTAATTATACAGGAAAAATTTAATGAGGAAGCAGTTTGGGAGAGTAAATTTGTTAAGAAGGATTAATTCCGCATTTTTGAGATGAAAAGCGGCTATATAACAAAAAATGTGAGATAAAAGAGGAACTACGCCCACCAAAGTAGGCGTAGAAAAGAATTTACTGCATAAAAGATGGGATCTTGCTTTCGAAATCTTTGATTTGGTTGACATATTGCAGTGTCAAACCAATGCTATCCAAACCATTCATCATGCAGTGGCGGCGGAAGCTGTCGATTTCAAAATGATAGGTTTTATCTCCTGCGGTCACGGTTTGGGCTTCTAAGTCCACCGTAAATTGGCAACCTTCATGGCTATTAACATAATTAAACAGCTCATCCACTTCGGTTTCACTTAATTTAATTGGTAATAATTGGTTATTGAACGAGTTACCATAAAAAATATCAGCAAAACTTGGGGCGATAACCACTTGAATACCAAAGTCAGTTAATGCCCAAGGTGCGTGCTCACGAGATGAGCCACAACCAAAGTTTTCACGAGCTAATAAAATACTTGCCCCTTTGAAAACTGGTTTATTTAATACGAAATCAGGATTAGGCTGTTGCCCGTTCTCATCTAAAAAACGCCAGTCATTAAACAAATGTTGGCCAAAACCCGTCCGCGTGACTTTTTGTAAAAATTGCTTAGGGATAATGGCATCAGTATCAACATTTGCTGCATCTAAAGGAGCGACAATCCCGACGTGTGTAATAAACTTTTCCATCATTTTCTCCTTAGATTTGAATATCACGTACATCAGCAAAATGGCCATTAATCGCCGCAGCGGCTGCCATTGCTGGGCTAACCAAGTGGGTACGACCAGCACGACCTTGGCGGCCTTCAAAGTTACGGTTACTGGTTGATGCACAGCGCTCGCCTGGGTTTAAACGGTCATTATTCATCGCTAAACACATGGAGCAGCCCGGCAAGCGCCATTCAAAGCCTGCTTCAATAAAGATTTTATCCAAACCTTCTTGCTCAGCTTGGGCCTTAACAGGGCCAGATCCGGGAACAACAATGGCTTGTACGCCATTCGCCACTTTTTTGCCTTTGGCAATTGCAGCAGCAGCACGTAAATCTTCAATACGTGAATTCGTACATGAGCCAATAAAGACTTTATCAATTTTGACGTCAGATAATTTAATGCCAGACTCTAATCCCATGTAAGCTAATGCTTTTTCAGCAGATGCTCGCTCAACGGGGTCTGCAAATGACTCAGGAGCAGGGATCGGTTGGTTGATGGCAATCACCTGCCCAGGGTTGGTTCCCCAAGTGACTTGTGGCGCGATGCTACTAGCCTGAATTGTGATGATTTTATCGAACTTAGCATCGTCATCGGTTTTTAATGTTTTCCAATAAGCAACTGCATCGTCCCATTGTTGGCCTTTAGGTGCAAATTGGCGGCCTTTCATATAGGCAAAGGTGGTTTCATCCGGTGCGATAATCCCGGCTTTTGCGCCTAACTCGATAGCCATATTACACACAGTCATACGGCCTTCCATACTCAAGTTTTCGATGGCTTCACCACAAAATTCAACAATATAGCCAGTACCGCCTGCGCTGCCAGTTGTACCGATAATGGCTAACACGATATCTTTTGCGGTAATACCTGCTGGAGCTTTGCCTACGACTTCAATTTTCATTGTTTTAGCGCGTGCTTGTTTCAGCGTTTGAGTCGCCATCACGTGCTCAACTTCAGATGTTCCGATACCAAAGGCTAATGAGCCAAATGCACCGTGGGTTGCGGTGTGGGAATCGCCACATACAATGGTCATACCGGGCAAAGTAATACCTTGCTCAGGCCCCATCACATGGACAATACCTTGGTATGGGTGATTCAAATCATACAAAGTTACGCCGAACTCTTTACAGTTCTTCATTAATTCTTGCATTTGAATGCGGGCCATATCACCACAAGCATTGATATCTTTGGTTTGTGTTGATACGTTGTGATCCATTGTTGCAAATGTTTTACTTGGCTGATGCAACGGGCGGTTTTTAGTTCTCAAACCGTCAAAGGCTTGAGGTGATGTCACTTCATGCACCAAATGGCGATCGATATAAATCAAAGGGATTTCATTTTCGACTTCACGGACAACGTGGGCATCATACAATTTTTGATATAAAGTCTTGGCCATGTTAAACCCCTTCTGCAATATAACGAGCAATAATATCGCCCATTTCACTGGTACTTATTGACTGACCTGCACCTGCTAAGTCTGATGTTCTATAACCTTCTTCTAAGGCTTTATTGACCGCACGTTCGATGGCATCTGCGGCATCGGCTTGGTCTAAGCTAAATCTTAGCAGCATGGAAGCAGATAAAATTTGTGCGATTGGGTTAGCAATATTTTTTCCAGCAATATCTGGTGCAGAGCCGCCCGCAGGTTCATACAAACCAAATCCTGCTTCATTCAAGCTCGCAGAAGGCAGCATACCCATGGAGCCAGTGATCATCGCACATTCATCAGAAATAATATCGCCGAACAAGTTAGAACATAACACCACATCAAACTGAGATGGGGCTTTGATCATTTGCATGGCCGCGTTATCAATATACATATGGCTGACTTCAACATCTGGATATTCTTTTGCGATTTGATTGACCACTTCACGCCATAATACTGAGCTTTGCAATACGTTTGCTTTGTCAATTGATGTGACTTTGTTATTACGTTTGCGAGCCGATTCAAACGCAATACGTGCAATGCGCTCGATTTCATAGCGGTGATAAACTTCAGTATCAAATGCATACTCTTCTTGGCCTTCACCTTTACGGCCTTTGGGTTGACCGAAGTAAATCCCACCGGTTAATTCACGCACACAAAGAATATCAAAGCCTTGAGCTGCGATGTCTGCACGTAATGGGCAAAATGCTTCTAATGCTTGATATAAACGAGCAGGGCGTAAATTACTGAATAATTTAAAATGCTTACGTAAAGGTAATAATGCACCACGCTCAGGCTGGCTGTCGGGTGGCAAGTGTTCCCATTTCGGCCCACCGACAGAACCAAATAAGACAGCATCAGCTTCCTCACAACCTTTTACAGTGGCCTGTGGTAATGGCTCACCGTGTTTGTCGATTGCCGCACCGCCCACATCATACTCAGTGGTGTTGATTGTTACTGCAAAACGTTTGCTGATAGCAGCTAAAACCTTGTGAGCTTGCGCCATCACTTCTGGACCGATGCCATCACCCGGTAATACGGCAATTTTATAACTAGACATTGTTAAACAGCTTCCTTTGTGTTTGATTGTGATTCTTGATTTATTTTTTGTTTTTCTTTTTCAACTTGCTCTGAGCGCCAAATGCTATTCAACACATGCACCATGGCTTTTGCTGATGATTCGACGATATCTGTCGCTAACCCCATCCCGTGGAACTTACGGTTATGGCACTCAACCACGATATCCACTTGGCCTAATGCATTTTCACCGTGGCCTTTAGCCGATAACTGATAAGAGACTAATTTCATAGGGAATTGGGTAATGTTGCTGATGGCTTGATAGATGGCATCAACAGGGCCATTGCCGGTTGCCGCTTCAGATTTTACTTCATCGCCACACTGCATTTTGACTGTCGCTGTTGCGACGATACTCGAGCCTGATTGTGTACTGAAATAGTCCATGACGAAGTGGTCAGTTTCATCTTGTTGTTTTGTGAAGAAAGCCAAAGCTTCTAAGTCATAGTCAAAGACTTGGCCTTTTTTATCGGCTAAATTCAAAAATGCAGTATACAATTCATCCAATTTGAAATCTTTACCTTCGTGATACCCCATCTCCTCCATACGGTGCTTAACAGCGGCGCGGCCAGAACGTGAGGTTAAATTCAATTGCTGTTCTTTTAAACCAATGGACTCTGGCGTCATAATTTCGTAGGTTTCACGGTTTTTCAGCACACCATCTTGGTGAATTCCTGATGAGTGAGCAAATGCGTTGCTGCCGACAACCGCTTTATTGGCTGGGATTGGTGTATTACATAATTGGCTAACTAATTGGCTGGTACGGTAAATTTCTTTGTGATTAATATTGGTATGCACATTCAACATTTGTTCGCGCAATTTAATGGCCATAATCACTTCTTCTAATGCCGTATTGCCTGCGCGTTCACCTAAGCCGTTGATGGTACCTTCTACTTGGCGGGCACCGGCTTGCACGGCACTGATTGAGTTAGCAACGGACATCCCTAAATCATCATGGCAATGAACAGAAATAACGGCTTTATTAATATTAGGTACTCGGTTATACAAATCAGTGATAATGCCACCAAACTGGTAAGGTGTTGTATAACCGACAGTATCTGGAATGTTAATCGTGGTTGCGCCTGCATTAATCGCGGTTTCTACAATGCGGCACAAATTGTCGGGATCAGTACGGCCAGCGTCTTCACAGGAGAATTCAACGTCGTCGGTATAGCGTCTAGCGCGCTTGATGGAGTTGATTGCCATATCCATTACACCATCAAATGATTTATTTAATTTTTTCTCCATATGCAAGTTGGAGGTGGCTAAGAAAATATGAATACGGAAAGCTTCGGCAACTTTTAATGACTCGGCGGCCACATCAATATCATTTTCAATACAACGCGCTAATGCACAAATTCGGCTATTTTTTATTTCTCTCGCGATAGTTTGAACAGATTCGAAGTCACCCGGTGAAGAGACTGGGAAACCAGCTTCAATGATATCAACGCCTAAACGCTCTAATGCGAAGGCGATTTGTAATTTTTCTCTGACTGACAAACTTGCCTGTAATGCCTGCTCACCGTCGCGTAAGGTGGTATCGAAGATAATGACTTGGTTGCTCATATTGTGTTCCTCATATCGAATTTTGTTTTTACTTAGCGTTATGTTCTTCCAAAGCCGCAGGCATAAAAAAACCCGCGGGTTGCGCGGGTTCTTCATGTTTGTGGACAGTTTGTTTCTATTTTTCGTCCATAAGCATACCGCGCAAATTTAATGCGAGTAGTAGTAGGCTTAGTAGGCGAATAGAAAATGTCATTTTAACTGTCTCTCTTGAGTATCTTAATCAAACTGTATTTATTGATACGTTATCTTAAAGTTAATGTCAATCATAGATTTTTAGCATATTTTTACCAATCATGAATTATGGCTCGCGCTTGGTGGTTGTTGCTATTTTTTTGGTGTATCTCTTCTGTTTTATCTGGATTTCTATGTAGTTATAAGGGTAAAATTCTTTCGTTAAGTGTGGTTGAGTGTTGTTTTGATTAAACTCATTGATTTTTATGTGGTTTTTATTGTTTTGATGTGAAATGAGACTCAATACAGGGAATAAATCATCTTCGCCAATGCTTTTTAATTAAGTTAATTATCTAATAAATGAGTATTTAAAAAATAATCTGATAATGAGAATATTTATTGATTCTAAATGCGATTTATTATGATTTCTTGCAAAAATTGCTTTATTATTTTTATGGTGAGTGAGCGAAAGGCTAATAAGTGGTTATCATTCATTATGTTGATGAATATTTACGTTTTATAATGATATTTATACTGCAAGTTTAATTAATAGGTTAAGTAATATAAACGTCGTTTTAATAAATGCAGGGAAAGCGAAATAGCTTATTATCTATAAGTTGTTTTAAGAATAATATTTAATGAATTTATATATTCGTCGGTTTTTAAGATGAATGACTCTTTTCGTTAATGAAAAATGATAAATATATTAGTGGAGTAAAAAATGACTGATTTTGATACAATTTCAACAGCTAAAAAAGACAGTAGCGATATTCATTTGCGTAATGTTGACCTCAACTTATTAACGGTTTTTGACGTAGTGATGCAGATGCAAAACGTAACAAAAGCGGCGCAAGTTCTAGGGATGTCTCAGCCTGCAGTGAGTAATGCAGTTTCACGTTTAAAATCAATGTTTAATGATGAATTGTTTGTGCGCTATGGGCGTGGTATTCAGCCGACATCTCGTGCTAAGCAACTGTTCGGGCCTATTAGGCAAGCATTACAATTAGTTCATAATGAGTTACCTAGTGCAGGCTTTAATCCGCAAAATAGTGAGCGAGTATTTAATTTATCTATTTGTTCGCCATTAGACATTCGTCTGGCTGCTATTATTGTCGAAAAATTTAAGGTAGTTTCGCCTAATATTAATATAGTTATCCACTCTTTCATGGATAATAAGATTGCTCATCAATTAAAATACCAAGAAATGGATTTTTTCCTTGGCTATAACCAATTAGAAAAGGCAGAGTTCCAACATCAAGTTTTATTTGATGATGAATTGGTCTTAGTAGTTGCAAATCATCATCCACGTATTGGTAATTCAATTTCTGAAATTGAACTAAATAATGAACGTCATGCCATTATGTCGATGGATAACATGGGGTCATTTAGTAAACCTTATTACAATAATACTGAGTTATCGCATACGATTAGCTATCAAGGTACTGACTTAAATAGTGTATTGAGCATTGTTGCTCAAACGGATCTCGTGGCTATTGTACCCAAATGGCTAGTAGGTCATTACTTTGGCCAACTGAAATTACGTACATTAACATTACCTTGGCTTAGGGACTCACTACCTTGCTATTTAACGTGGCATGAATCAACGGTTAGAGATAAAGGCCATCAATGGATGAAATCCCAATTTAACCAATTGATTGAAGAACTCCCTGAACAAGCCGCAGCAGCGTAGAACGCCTATTTAAACATTGTGAGAGGTTGTAGGCTGTCCTAGACATGATGAAAAATAAATAGTCATTTTGTTAAGGCTTACAATCTCTATGTTCTTGCAGACGCACTTATAAATATACACACCAATAAGGTAATTAACTCATTATAGTTAGCCCTATGATGTGTTTTGTTGCAGACATAACATTTGCAAAAAATTTACATATAAATGCTTTTCACGCATCTCTTTAGTCGATACACTGCGAATATTCAGCTAACACTTGTAAGCTGAAATAATAAGAATGGTTAAGTGCTTGTGAATGTGCCGGGTAACTTATATCGATAATGACTTATAGGGAATACACTTTGATTACTGAAAATCTATATCCATACCACTTGGTTAATCGCTTACGTAGCAGGGTCACTGCACACGAATCAGCGAACCGGATAGCTTTCAGTCAATGGGATAACGGGCAACGAAGCTCATTAACGTGGGGTGAGGTAGGCGATCGTACATCAGCGATTTCTCTGCGTCTCTTAGCATTAAACGTTATCGCACAAGAAAATATTGGGTTATTTGCCCATAACAGTATGAACTGGTCATTGGTTGACTTTGCCGCGCTACAAATTAGGGCAGTCACGGTGCCACTTTATGCAACTAGCAGTATCGAGCAAGCCGCGTATATTATTAATGACGCGAATATTAGAGTGCTGTTTGTTGGGGACGATGCGCAATATCAAGTTGCATGCCAATTACCCGCTCTTTGCCCTCAATTAACGACGATTGTTGCGATGAATGACAATGTTGAGTTAGCTGATATCTCAATCGACACATTGCATTTATCCACCTTTATGGCGCAATCACAAGCGGCATACCAAGCAGAACTTGATGAACGCATCGCTGCACATAATCTCAGTGATTTATTCACCATCATCTATACATCAGGCACCACCGGAGAACCAAAAGGCGTTATGTTGGATTACTACAACATGGCTGCGCAACTGTATCTCCATGACGAACGATTACAACTAACTGCTGATGATGTCTCTTTAAGTTTCTTACCACTTTCACATGTTTTTGAACGTGCGTGGAGCTTTTACGTTATGCACGTTGGCGCACTAAACGTTTATTTAACGGACACCAATCAGGTCCGGGAAGCGTTAGCTGAGATAAAACCAACAGTGATGTGTGCGGTTCCTCGTTTTTATGAAAAAGTTTATTCAGCAATACAAAGTAAAGTAGCAAAAGCGCCTCTAGTGCGTAGAGCGCTATTTCGCTGCGCAATATCTCTTGGCAAGCAGCGTGTGAAAGCCTTAGCTAAAGGCCGCAAACCCTCTTTTATTAACCGCGCTATTTTCCCGATAGCCGATAAACTGGTACTCAATAAAATTCGTGAAGGATTAGGTGGACGAATTCGCTTCATGCCAGCCGCAGGCGCTCGTCTAGATGACGATGTGATTGCGTTTTTCCTTTCCGCAGGGGTAAACATCAAATATGGCTATGGTATGTCAGAGACCTGCGCCACGGTATCTTGCTGGGAAGAGGGCAAATACCCATTAGGCTCGATTGGTACACCGCTATCTTCTGTTTCAGTGCGTATTGGCAGGGACGATGAAATACAAGTGAAAGGGCCGGTGGTTATGAAAGGCTATTACAACCGCCCGATTGAAACCTTAGATACGTTTACAGCAGATGGCTGGCTTAAAACGGGTGATGCAGGGAAAATTGACGAACAAGGCAATTTATATATTACAGATAGACTAAAAGATTTAATGAAAACGTCTAACGGAAAATATATTGCACCACAAATGATTGAAGGCGTATTAGGGCAAGACAAGTTTATTGAACACATTGCAGTCATTGCTGATGCACGCAAGTTTGTTTCAGCGCTGATCGTACCTTGCTATGAGAGCCTAGAAGAATATGCGAACTCAATAAATTTGAAATATCGGGATCGTTTAGAACTCTTAAAAGACTCGAATATTGTGGCATTATTTGAAAACCGTTTAAGAGATTTACAGAAAAATATCGAAAACTTCCACCAAGTTAAGCGCTTTACTTTGTTACCCACAACTTTTTCAATGGAAAAAGGCGAATTAACACCGACTTTAAAGCTGCGACGTAAAATTATTTCTGAGCGCTATCAATTAGAAATTGAATCAATGTACAAAGAATAATTTATAACTTAAGTAACCTGGCTTACCCGTATTATGGGTAGGCTGGGTCTTGTTTTTGTTCTATTTTTATCAATTTATTCAGATAATCGCTTAATATCACAATTTTAACGGTGCCAACTAATTAAATTGGCACTGTATTTTCATTCATACCAGTCATTTTTCCTCCCATTATTTTTATCTGCAGTCAATTTATCTATCAAATACCCATGTTCAAGATGATGTGAAAGTTTCGTGATCCTTGCACTGAAATGGTGTTTGCTTCGTTTCAGCCAGAGCGATATGTTAATAGCACGAATTTCATAATTTAAATGATAAAAATAAAGGGGTAGATCATACCTCTTCACTTGCAAATAATGTCTGGGGGCAAACTCATGGAGATGTTGTCGGGAGCGGAAATGGTCGTCAAATCGTTGATTGACCAAGGAGTAAAGCACGTGTTTGGTTATCCAGGCGGTGCAGTATTAGATATTTATGATGCACTTCATACAGTTGGCGGGGTAGAACACATATTAGTGCGTCATGAACAGGCTGCGGTGCATATGGCTGATGGTTATGCACGTTCAACAGGGGATGTGGGGGTCGTGTTAGTGACATCCGGCCCTGGGGCAACGAATGCTATTACTGGTATTGCGACCGCGTATATGGATTCTGTACCGATGGTGGTGTTATCGGGGCAGGTCGCAAGCTCGCTAATTGGTAATGATGCGTTCCAAGAGTGCGACATGGTTGGGATCTCAAGGCCAATAGTTAAACACAGTTTTTTAATTAAAAGCGCAGAAGAAATTCCTGAAACGATTAAGAAGGCTTTTTATATTGCGGCAAGTGGGCGCCCCGGTCCTGTAGTGATTGATTTCCCTAAAGACACCGTTAACCCTGCCTTAAAGTTTGCTTACCGTTATCCCGAAAACGTTTCTTTGCGTTCTTATAACCCAACGTTGCAAGGCCACAAAGGGCAAATCAAAAAAGCATTAACCAAATTGGTTTCGGCAAAAAAACCAGTTTTCTATATTGGCGGGGGTGCGATTAACGCGAATTGCTCTGCTGAACTTATTGAGTTGGCAGAAAAACTGCAATTACCAGTGGTATCAACCTTAATGGGATTAGGGGCTTTCCCAGAAACTCACAAGCAGTCTGTCGGGATGCTTGGAATGCATGGAACATACGAAGCCAACAAGGTTATGCACAACTCTGATGTGATTTTTGCCGTTGGGGTTCGTTTTGATGATAGAACAACGAACAATTTAGAAAAATACTGCCCAAATGCGACAGTCATTCAAATTGATGTTGACCCAACGTCTATTTCAAAAACAGTTAATGCGGATATCCCAATCGTGGGTGATGCGAAACTCACATTAAAGCAAATGTTAGGTCAGTTAGACCAAGCTTCAGCTAAACAAGATAGCCAAGCACTCACCTCATGGTGGAAAGAAATTGAACAATGGCGTAGTAAACAATGCTTACGCTACGAAACAAGCCAAACCAAAGTTAAACCACAACAAGCCATTGAAATGATTTACCGTTTAACAAAAGGTGAAGCCTATGTGACGTCTGACGTTGGGCAGCACCAAATGTTTGCGGCATTGTATTATCCCTTTGATAAACCTCGCCATTGGATAAACTCAGGAGGGCTTGGAACGATGGGATTTGGTTTGCCTGCCGCATTAGGGGTGAAATTAGCGCATCCAAAATCAACCGTTGTCTGTGTGACGGGGGATGGCAGCATCCAGATGAACATCCAAGAGCTTTCAACCGCTCTGCAATATGGCTTACCGGTTTTGGTTCTCAATTTAAACAACGGTTTCTTAGGTATGGTAAAGCAGTGGCAGGATATGATTTATCAAGGCCGTCACTCACAATCCTACATGCAGTCATTGCCTGATTTCATCAAGTTAGCGCAAGCGTATGGCCACGTTGGTATTTCAATATCAACACCTGATGAACTGGAAGAAAAACTAAAACAAGCCCTTGTTGAAGTGAATGAAAATCAGCGATTAGTCTTCGTTGATGTCAATATTGATGAAACTGAGCACGTTTATCCAATGCAGATCCGTGGTGGTGCAATGGATGAAATGTGGTTGAGCAAAACAGAGAGGACCTGATCATGCGTCGTATTTTATCCGTTTTATTAGAAAATGAATCAGGTGCTTTGTCCCGTGTCATCGGTCTGTTTTCTCAGCGTGGTTATAATATTGAAAGTTTGACCGTTGCACCAACAGATGACCCAACCTTGTCACGTATGACTATCCAAACGAAAGGGGATGCAAAGGTTCTTGAGCAAATTGAGAAACAACTGCATAAATTGGTTGATGTGTTGCGTGTCAGTGAGCTGACGGCGTCAGCACATATCGAACGTGAAATCATGTTAGTGAAGCTACAAGCCTCTGGATATGGGCGTGACGAAGTGAAGCGTTGTGCGGATATTTTCCGTGGACAAATTGTTGACGTCACTCCAACGCTTTATACCGTTCAGCTAGCGGGAACAAGCGAAAAACTGGATGCTTTCATCGAATCAGTACGTGGTGTTGCTGAAATTGTTGAAGTTGTACGCTCAGGGATCGTCGGTGTTTCACGCGGTGATAAAATTATGCGATGAAAAATTTATCATCCGAAGGTAGAATAAACGCGTTTAAGGCCCCGAATGACTCGGGGCTATTCCCAAAATTGTAAAGAGGTTAACGTGAAACTGGATGAGATAGCCCGTCTAGCGGGTGTTTCCCGCACAACGGCTAGTTATGTGATCAACGGCAAGGCCAAGCAGTATCGAGTCAGCGATAAAACTGTAGAAAAAGTGATGGCAGTCGTCAGAGAACACAATTACCATCCAAATGCAGTTGCTGCGGGGCTACGAGCAGGGCGCACCCGTTCGATTGGGTTAGTGATCCCTGACTTGGAGAATACTAGCTATACCCGTATAGCAAATTACCTTGAAAGGCAGGCGCGTCAACGTGGTTATCAATTGCTGATAGCATGCTCGGAAGACCAACCCGACAATGAAATTCGTTGTGTTGAGCACCTTTTACAGCGGCAAGTTGATGCGATTATTGTCTCGACAGCATTACCGCCAGAGCACCCGTTTTATCAGCGTTGGGCGAACCGTTCGTTACCGATTATCGCACTTGATAGAGCCCTTGAAAAAGAACACTTTATTAGTGTCGTTGGTGATGACCAAGAAGATGCTTTCATGATTTCAGCAGAATTACGCAAATTTAAAGCTGAGTCAGTGTTGTATTTAGGGGCGTTACCTGAACTGTCAGTCAGTTATCTACGCGAACAAGGTTTCCGTAAGGCGTGGAATGAAGACCCGCGCAAGATTGATTACCTGTATGCAAATAGCTATGAACGCGATTCAGCCGCAGAGGTGTTTGCACATTGGCTGGATAGCGGTAATGAGATGCCAGACGCGTTATTTACAACATCATTTTCCTTACTACAAGGTGTCTTGGATGTTGCGTTGAAGCGCAGTGGTCGTTTACCTGAGCACATGGTTATTGCCACATTTGGTGATAACGAGCTATTAGATTTTCTTGAATGCCCAGTGTTGTCCCTTGCACAGCGCCATAGAGATATCGCTGAACGTATCTTAGAACTGGTTCTTGCCAGCCTTGATGAAAAGCAAAAACCAGAAGCGGGTATTACTCGTATTCGTCGTGATTTATGTCGCCGCGGAAGCTTAGGTCGTAAGCAGTAATAAAACAGGCCTAACTTTAATCGAATAGTGAATATTTACACGATAATGAGTGATGTTAGTCACAATAATGAGTAATATAACGGCCCCTATCTTGTAGGGGCTTTTTTTTTATAGGCTAAAAATAGGTAAATATTTAACTTTAGGATTTATCTTAATATATTTATTGCTGATTTTAAAATGAAAGCTAAATTGGATTATGAAATTAATACAAATTTATTGTGGGTGTATTATTGATTCGTGCGATAAATATTTAAAATTGAATACTGTTTATTAAAACAGTTATTTATTGTGTTGATATTTAATGATTTTATTTTTCTTTCGGGGTGATTTTATCATCACTAGATATTAACGATTATTTGAGGACTCAATAAAAGTAAATTACCGGTACAAGATATACTGATTAAAAATGAGACATAAGTTGAATTTATGATGATTTGTATGATTTTGCAGCAATCTATAGTGATCACGCTTATTTAAGTTGCACTCTATAAAATATATTAATTATATCAACCTGTTATTTCCCATTTTCTTTCCAAGTTATATTTTACCTATCCTTATTTTTTCTGAATTGTTCTGTAAATAAAGCTAAAGCTGAGTGCGACTGGCTTGACAACGTTTTCATACCATTCGTAAACTTTATATGTGGTGAATTGTGGGGTAAAGTGGGTGAATTGAAAATAAAAGGGGTATAATCGGGTATGTTTCGTGGGGCAACACTGGTTAATCTCGACAGCAAAGGGCGTCTAACCGTGCCGACTCGTTACCGAGGTATGCTGAACGAGGAATCGAAAGGGCAAATGGTCTGTACCATTGACCTTCACCAGCCGTGCCTACTGCTTTATACCTTACCGGAGTGGGAGATTATCGAAGAAAAGCTTTCTCGGTTATCGACGATGAACCCAGCGGAACGACGCGTGCAACGGCTGTTACTGGGCCATGCAAGTGAATGTCAAATGGACAACGCGGGGCGTCTTTTGTTAGCCAATACATTGCGTCAGCATGCAGGGCTAACAAAAGAGGTCATGTTGGTTGGCCAGATTAATAAATTTGAACTTTGGGATGAACAAACTTGGTATCAGCAAGTGGAAGATGACATTGCCGCTGAGCGCCTTACCAATGAACCACTTTCAGCCCGCTTACAGGATTTGTCACTTTAATAATGACGCAACAGCAATTTAAACACGTAACAGTATTACTGGATGAAGCCGTGAACGGCTTAAACATTAAACCTAACGGTATCTATATCGATGGCACATTTGGGCGTGGGGGCCATTCAAGGCTGATATTAAGCCAGCTTGGCGAACAAGGGCGGTTGATCGCCATTGACCGTGACCCAGAAGCGATAAAAGCAGCTCAAGCAATTGATGACCCTCGTTTTATGATTAAACACGGCCCATTTTCTGCGATTGCAGAGTATGTGGAAGAAGAAGGTTTAGTTGGGCAAATTGATGGTGTATTGCTGGATTTAGGCGTCTCTTCACCGCAGTTAGATGACCCAGAGCGTGGCTTTTCATTTATGCGTGACGGGCCGTTAGATATGCGAATGGACCCAACCAAAGGGCAATCTGCACAGCAATGGTTGATGGACGCAGAAGCGGATGACATTGCTTGGGTTTTAAAAACTTTTGGTGAAGAGCGTTTTGCGAAACGAATTGCGAGAGCGATTGTTGAGCGTAACCATAACCCAGAAGAAGAGCCATTAACACGCACACGGCACCTGGCTGAATTAATCGCAAAAGTTAGTCCGATGAAAGATCGGCACAAACACCCAGCGACGCGTAGCTTCCAAGCCATACGGATTTATATCAATAGTGAATTGGAAGAGATAGAAAAAGCGCTAGAAGGCGCAATGAACGTTTTAGCTCCACAAGGTCGTTTATCGGTTATCAGCTTCCATTCTTTGGAAGACAGGTTAGTAAAGCGGTTTATCCGCAAAAACAGTAAAGGGCCATCAGTACCAGCAGGTATTCCGCTAACTGAAACGCAGATTAAAGCATTAGGCGCAGCGCAGTTACGTGACCTAGGCAAGATGAAACCTTCTGAAAACGAAATTGACGAAAATCCACGCGCACGGAGTTCTGTGTTGCGGTTTGCTGAAAAGGCGGCGGAATAATGGTTCCAGAAAGGCACAGCCTAGCACGCGTCATTGGGCGTGATTTATTTCGTTATGGCATCGTTCCTTTGATTTTATTGTCTGCAATTATAATTAGTGCCGTTTTTGTCGTGACTACCGCACATGAAACGCGTTTGTTAACGGCCGCAAAAGATAAATTGTATGAAGAAAAAGACTTATTAGATATCGAATGGCGCAATCTGATCCTTGAAGAAAATGCCCTTGCGAGCCATAGCCGAATAGAACGTTTATCGGTTGAAAAATTACAGATGGTACAAGTTGAACCATCACAAGAAAAAATTATTGTTTCTAAGCAATAAAAAAGGTTCCTAATGAAAGCACCAAAAACAGCGAAAAATAAGAAACAAGAAGAAAGCACCAGCTTTGTCCGCTGGCGCTTTATTTTGCTGTGCGGATGCATTGTCTTGGCGTTAGCAGGGTTGCTAACTCGGGTGGCTTATCTGCAAATTATTGCGCCAGAGAAACTGGTGAAAGAAGGCGATATGCGCTCTTTACGAGTGCAAGAAGTTGCAACCTCTCGAGGTATGATAAGCGACCGAGAAGGGCGGCAACTGGCGGTAAGTGTGCCCGTCAATGCGATTTGGGCAGACCCCAAAGAGGTGTTTGAAAAAGGGGGGATCAGCAATGACGAACACTGGAAAGCACTGGCAGACGCACTTGAAATTCCACTAGAACAAATTACGAGCAAAATATCGGCCAATCCAAGAGGCCGTTTTGTGTATTTAGCGCGCCAAGTTAACCCCTCTATTGGTGATTACGTTAAAAAATTAAAAATACCGGGTATTTACTTACGCAAAGAATCTCGTCGTTATTACCCATCAGGCCCAGTTACCGCTCACTTATTAGGGGTAACAAACATTGATGGTGAAGGGATTGAAGGGGTTGAAAAAAGCTTTGACCGTTGGTTAAAAGGTGCGCCGGGCGAACGTACTGTCCGCAAAGACCGTAATGGGCGAGTGATTGAAACGATTTCGTCTATTGACAGCCAAGCTGCGCATAATTTGACATTAAGTATTGATGAACGAATTCAATCGATTGTTTACCGTGAACTAACACGTGGCGTGCAGGAAAACAAAGCTGAATCGGGTGTGGCAATTTTAGTGGATGTTCATACCGGTGAAATTTTAGCTATGGCGAATAGCCTATCCTACAACCCAAATAACTTAACCGGTACATCAATGGATGCAATGCGTAACCGCGCCATTACGGATATTTTCGAACCGGGTTCGACGGTAAAACCGATGGTGGTAATGAGTGCGCTACATAACAGAATTATTAAAGAAAACTCAGTAATTAATACTTATCCATATCGTATTAGCGGCCATGAAATCAAAGACGTAGCACGATATGCAGAGCTAACAATTACTGGGATTTTACAGAAGTCGAGTAACGTAGGTGTTTCAAAACTTGCGTTAGCGATGCCTGCCACTGAGCTGGTGGATGTGTATAGCCGCTTTGGGTTTGGCAAGCCGACTAATCTGGGGTTAGTCGGGGAAAGTAGTGGCATCTTTCCAAGTAAAAAAACACGGTGGTCTGATTTAGATAGGGCCACCTTTTCTTTTGGCTACGGGCAAATGGTAACACCGTTACAGTTAGCGCGAGCCTACGCAACCATTGGTAGTTTTGGTATTTATCGGCCGCTATCCATCACAAAAGTTGATCCTCCTGTGTCAGGAACACGCGTTTTTCCTGAACCAATCATGCGAACAGTGGTTCATATGATGGAAAGCGTGGCTTTACCCGGAGGCGGGGGAGCACGAGCGGCAATTAAAGGCTACCGTATTGCGATTAAAACAGGGACTGCGAAAAAAGTGGGGCCTGAAGGGCGTTATATTAATAAATATTTAGCTTACGCTGCTGGTGTTGCTCCTGCGAGCAATCCACGCTATGCGTTAGTGGTGCTTATTAATGAGCCAAGCGCGGGTAGTTATTATGGTGGTGCAGTATCTGCACCGGTATTTGGTTCGATTATGGGCGGCGTTTTACGGTTGATGAACGTTGAACCTGATGCATTGCAACCAAATGAACAAAATGAAATTGTAAATAGTCAAAAAGAGGTTAAAAGTGGCAGATCGTAATCTTTGTGATCTACTCTCACCCTTTGGTGTGAGCACAACTCCAATCTCACTACGTGAGATGACGCTAGACAGCCGAAAGGCTGCCGCGGGCGATCTGTTTATTGCAATAAAAGGCCATCAATCGGATGGGCGACACTATATTCCTCAAGCGATTGCTCAAGGGGTTTCCGCTGTGATAGCGGAAGCAGAAGGTGAAGCCGTTGAAGGCGAAATTCGTTTTGTTCACGGTGTACCTGTTATTTATTTAAATGACCTGAATAACCGTTTATCAGCTCTTGCTGGTGAGTTTTATCAGCAGCCATCAGCAAATATGAAACTTGTTGGCGTGACCGGTACTAATGGCAAAACAACCACGACACAATTAATTGCTCAGTGGGCTCATGGACTAGGGGAAACTAGCGCTGTAATGGGAACTGTGGGTAATGGCTTATTAGGCCATGTATCACCAAGCGAAAACACCACAGGCTCTGCGGTAGATATCCAACTTGAATTGACTCAGTTATTAAACCAAAAAGCGACATTAACCGCGATGGAAGTGTCTTCTCATGGCTTAGTGCAAGGTCGTGTTGCCGCTTTACAGTTCGATGCCGTTGTGTTTACTAATTTAAGCCGTGATCACCTTGACTATCATGGTGACATGGAGAGTTATGAAGCCGCGAAATGGCTATTGTTTTCTACACATAATGCAAAATCGCAAATCATCAATGCAGATGATGTTATTGGCTTGAAATGGCTACAACGTTTACCACAAGCCTGCGCTGTTACGATGGAAAACCGTATCCCAGCAGACTGGCAAGGACCATGGTTGAAAGCCACTGAAGTGGAATACCACGACAAGGGCGCGACCATTCATTTTGACTCCACTTGGGGCAAAGGCGCATTTGAAAGCCCACTGATGGGGGCATTTAATGTCAGCAACTTATTAGTTGCAATGGCAACCTTGCTAATGATGGAGTATCCATTGGATAAACTGCTTGCGGCGGCCTCTTCATTGTCACCCGTTTGCGGTCGAATGGAAGTGTTCAGTGCACCAAACAAACCGACCGTTGTTGTTGATTATGCACATACACCAGATGCGTTAGAAAAAGCCTTAGCGGCAGCGCGTTTACATTGTAAAGGGCAACTTTGGTGCGTATTTGGGTGCGGTGGTGACCGTGACAAAGGCAAGCGCCCTCTGATGGGAGCAGCCGCAGAGGAGTATGCAGATAAAATCGTTATCACTGACGATAACCCACGCAGCGAAGACCCAATTGATATTATCAACGACATCATGGCGGGCTTATTAGATTCGAGCCGTGCTTTGGCCATTCCGGGTCGCCCAGAAGCCGTGACAAACACCATTTTACAAGCATCTCCTGATGATGTGATTGTGATCGCTGGTAAAGGTCATGAAGATTATCAAATTATTGGCAATCGTAAATTAGATTACTCAGACCGTTTAACGGTAGCACGTCTGTTGGGGGTAATCGCATGATCTCGCTAACACTCGCTCAATTGGCGCAAGTAACTCAAGGGCAGGTTGAATCTGTTGCGGATACAACGCTCTTGATTAGCGCAGTGAGTACGGATAGCCGCAAAATTGCTGAAAATTGTCTCTTTATTGCTTTAAAAGGTGAACGCTTCGACGCCCATGATTTTGCACAGCAAGTGGTGGTTTCGGGAGCGAAAGCATTACTCGTTGAGCGCAAACTGGAAGTGGATTGCCCTCAAGTCATCGTAAAAGACACGCGTATTGCGATGGGCCAATTAGCAGCATGGGTTCGTCAGCAAAGTAGAGCTCGAATTGTTGGTTTGACGGGGTCTTCAGGCAAAACATCGGTCAAAGAAATGACCGCATCCATTTTATCTGAGCGCGGTAAAACTTTATATACCGCCGGTAATTTAAACAACGATATTGGTGTGCCTTTGACACTATTTCGTTTAACAAATGATGATGACTTCGCGGTGATAGAAATGGGTGCAAATCACCCAAATGAAATCGCCTACACAACCAGTATTGTTAAACCAGAAGCGGCGTTAGTTAACAATTTATTTGCTGCGCACTTAGCGGGCTTTGGTTCACCTGAAGGGGTTGCTAAAGCGAAAGGTGAAATTTATCAAGGCGTTCCTGAAGAAGGAACCGCGATTGTTAACCTTGATAGCTACAGTGAAAAATGGCAGTTTCAGCCACGCCAAACTGTTTGGTATTACTCGCTAACGCCACAAGCAAAAGCGGATTTCTATCCTTCTGATATCCAAGTGAAACAGCTGACAACAGATTTTGTGTTACATACCCCTGTTGGAAGCGTTGATATCACTTTGCCATTACCGGGGCTACATAATATCGCGAATGTATTAGCAGCGAGTGCATTGGCGATTTCAGTTGGCGCTAGCCTAGAAGACATCAAAAACGGCTTAGCAAAAACACAAGCAGTACCAGGGCGTTTATATCCAGTGCGCTTGAGTGAGCACAAAGTGGTATTAGACGACACTTATAACGCGAATGATGGCTCGATGATTGCGGCAATTCATGTCCTTGAAAAAATGCCGGGCTACCGCATCTTGGTGGTTGGGGATATGGGGGAGCTGGGCGATTATGCAGAAGATTGCCATCAGCGTGTTGGTGTTGCCGCTAAGCAGGCTGGCTTAGACAAAGTATTCAGTGTTGGTCAATTAAGTGAGTTGATCAGCCAATTTAGTGAGTGTGGTGAGCACTTCACAGTGAAAGCAGATTTATTAACCCGACTAATTCCGCTAGCACAGCAGAAGGACGTTGTTTCTATTTTAGTTAAAGGTTCACGCAGCTCCGCGATGGAAGATGTGGTGAATGCATTGAAGGAGTGCTTCGAATGTTAGTCTGGCTTGCCGAAATGTTGGTCCACAAGTTTTCTGTTCTGAACGTCTTCTCTTATTTGACGTTCAGGGCCATTGTCGGTTTGCTGACAGCACTCGCTATTGCATTGTGGATGGGACCTCATTTAATTGCTTACCTACAAAAAATGCAAATTGGTCAAGTCGTTCGTAACGAAGGCCCTGAGTCTCACTTTAGTAAGCGTGGAACCCCAACCATGGGCGGGTTATTGATTTTATTTTCAATCACCGTTTCAACGTTGCTATGGGCTCGCTTAGACAACCCTTACGTTTGGTGTGTTCTGCTTGTGCTCGTTGGGTATGGTATTGTCGGTTTTGTTGATGATTACCGTAAAGTGGTACGCAAAGATACTCGTGGTTTAATTGCCCGTTGGAAATATTTTTGGCAATCCGTGATTGCGTTAATTGTTGCCTTTTCCATGTACGCGATTGGTAAAGATACTCCGGCAACTCAGTTAGTTGTGCCATTTTTCAAAGATGTGATGCCACAACTGGGCATGCTGTATATTTTGTTGACGTATTTTGTGATTGTTGGAACCAGTAACGCCGTAAACCTAACCGATGGTTTGGATGGCTTAGCTATCATGCCAACGGTATTCGTTGCCGCAGGTTTTGCATTAGTGGCATGGGCAACAGGTAACGTCAATTTTGCCAGTTACTTACATATTCCATTCTTACCCCATGCAGGTGAATTAGTGATTGTCTGTACTGCCATTGTTGGAGCAGGGTTAGGCTTCTTATGGTTTAACACTTATCCAGCGCAAGTATTTATGGGGGATGTTGGCTCATTGGCGCTTGGCGGTGCTCTAGGGACTATTGCGGTATTACTGCGCCAAGAGTTTTTATTAGTGATTATGGGCGGTGTGTTCGTCGTTGAGACGCTGTCAGTTATTTTACAAGTCGGTTCATTTAAATTGCGCGGACAACGTATTTTCCGTATGGCACCAATTCACCACCATTATGAATTGAAGGGTTGGCCAGAGCCACGTGTTATCGTGCGTTTCTGGATTATCTCGCTAATGTTAGTCCTGATTGGGCTGGCAACCTTAAAGGTGCGTTAATATGGTCGATTATCAGGGTAAGAACGTAGTCATTATTGGGCTGGGGATCACCGGCCTATCTTGCGTTCACTTTTTCTTGGCACGCGGTGTTGTCCCCCGTGTTATGGATACCCGTGAAGTGCCGCCAGGTGTAGATAAACTCCCAGCAAATGTGGAATGTCATAGTGGTAGCTTGAATAATAGCTGGCTACAAGCAGCCGATTTAATTGTTGCTAGTCCAGGAATTGCGTTGGCAACGCCTCAGTTACAGCAAGCGGCAGAAAACAGCATCGAAATTGTGGGTGATATCGAACTGTTTTGCCGTGAAGCGGATGCACCGATTGTCGCCATTACCGGTTCAAATGGTAAAAGTACCGTCACGTCATTGGTGGGTGAAATGGCGAAAGTAGCGGGTATTTCAGTTGGTGTTGGTGGAAATATTGGTACGCCTGCGCTTTCATTACTCAATGCAGGGCATCGTTTATACGTTTTAGAGCTTTCAAGCTTCCAACTAGAAACCACATCAAGCCTAGAAGCGACCGCTGCGACAGTCTTAAATATTAGTGAAGATCATATGGATAGATATCCATTAGGTCTAGACCAGTACCGTGAAGCAAAATTAAAAATTTATCACAATGCTAAAAACTGCATTGTTAACGTACAAGATGCGCTGACCTTACCCGCAAATCATACTTTGGGTGAATGCATAAGCTTTGGCTTAAATAGTGGTGATTATTTCTTTGATACTCAAAAACGGGTGTTAGTGGCGAAAGGAAAAGAGCTGCTCGATGTCAACGAAATGCACCTAACGGGTCAACATAATTATCTCAATGGGTTAGCCGCGTTAGCATTGGCGGATGCCGTGAATATTCCTCGCTCTGCATGCCTTCAAGTCTTGAAAGAATATACGGGGCTAGCACATCGCTTCGAGTTAGTGTTATTCAACAACGGTGTGCGCTGGATTAATGACTCTAAAGCCACAAATGTTGGAAGTACGGAAGCGGCGTTAAATGGGTTACATGTGGATGGCAATATCTATTTATTATTGGGTGGTGATGGTAAGTCAGCTGATTTTTCACCATTAAAACAATATATTGCTGCGGATAACTACCGTCTATACTGTTTTGGTCGTGATGGGAAAGCATTAGCTGATATGGCCCCTGAAAAATCCGTCTTGACTGAAACTATGGAACAAAGCTTACGCCAAATTGCGCCACAATTAAAAGCGGGGGACATGGTGTTGTTATCCCCTGCATGTGCCAGCTTGGATCAGTTTAAAAGTTTTGAGCAGCGTGGGACTGTCTTTGCTCAATTAGCCCAGGAGCTAGGTTAATGACGATACCGGGTGCGATGCGTTTAAAAAATTGGGTCATTGGTGAAAAAAATGGCGTGATTTCAGGCTCAACGCTTTACGACCGTACATTGGTGTGGTTGGCATTCGGTTTAGCCGCGGTGGGTTTTATTATGGTCACATCCGCCTCCATGCCAGTTGGCCAGCGCTTAACGGAAGATCCTTTTTATTTTGCTAAGCGTGATGTGGTGTATATCGTCATCGCATTTATTTTAGCCCTAGGTGTCATGCGTATTCCGATGGCGGTTTGGGAAAAGTACAACTTCGTATTGTTGATGGTTTCACTTGGCATGCTCGTCGTGGTACTGGTGGCTGGGAGTTCAGTTAACGGGGCATCTCGCTGGATAGATATCGGTTTGGTTAAAATTCAACCGGCAGAAATTTCGAAATTTACGTTATTCTGTTACGTGTCCAGTTATTTAGTGCGTAAGTCTGATGAAGTCAGAACCCGTTTTCTTGGCTTTATCAAACCGATGTGTATTTTGATTGTGATGGCGTCATTGCTTTTATTACAACCTGACTTAGGGACCGTTATCGTATTAGTGGTAACCACTCTGGGGTTGTTGTTTTTAGCGGGAGCAAGGTTAGCCCCCTTTATTATTGGTATTGCCGCTTGTGCGGTGGGGGTATTGGCTTTGATTTGGTTCGAGCCGTACCGCTTACGTCGAGTGACGTCGTTTTTGAACCCGTGGGATGACCCGTTTGGCAGTGGTTATCAGCTAACCCAATCTTTAATGGCCTTTGGTCGTGGTGAAATGTTTGGGCAAGGGTTAGGAAATTCAGTACAAAAATTAGAATACTTGCCAGAAGCACATACTGACTTTATTTTCTCAGTTTTAGCCGAAGAGCTCGGGTACTTTGGCGTTGTATTGGTTCTGCTGATGGTCTTTATGCTGGCATTTAGGGCAATGATGATTGGCCGTCGCGCATTGATGTCGAACCAATTATTCGGTGGTTATTTGGCTTGTTCAATTGGTATTTGGTTTACCTTCCAAGCTTTGGTTAACGTCGGTGCCGCATCAGGCATGTTACCAACAAAAGGTTTAACACTGCCGTTAATTAGTTATGGTGGTTCGAGTTTACTGGTGATGGCTGCCGCCATTGCGATATTACTGAGAATTGATTTTGAAACACGCCTTGAAAAAGCGCAGGCGTTTGTAAGGAGCACTAAATGAGTCAGGCAAAGAAATTACTCGTCATGGCAGGTGGAACCGGAGGGCATGTTTTTCCGGGGTTAGCTGTGGCTCATTATTTGCAGGCTCAAGGCTGGGAGATCCGTTGGTTAGGTACGGCTGACCGAATGGAAGCCACATTAGTCCCTAAGCATGGTATCGATATTGAATTCATTCAAATTTCGGGACTCAGGGGTAAAGGTATTGCCGCACAACTGGGGGCACCATGGCGTATTTATAAAGCTATCCGCCAAGCAAAAACGATTATCAAGCGTTATCAGCCAGATGCAGTATTAGGCATGGGGGGCTATGTTTCAGGTCCTGGTGGTATTGCGGCATGGCAATGCGGTGTACCCGTTGTGCTTCATGAACAAAATGGAATCGCGGGTTTAACGAATAAATGGTTATCGCGGATCGCAAAAAGAGTGTTACAAGCCTTTCCGGGCGCATTTCCTGACGCACCAGTTGTCGGGAACCCGGTACGTGAAGATGTTTTAGCACTACCGGCACCCCAGGTACGTTTAGCAGACCGAGAAGGCGCTGTACGCGTATTAGTCGTTGGTGGTAGCCAAGGGGCACGGGTTTTGAATCAAGTGATGCCTCTTGTTGCTGAAAAAGTAGGCAAACAGTTAAATATCTGGCATCAAGCGGGAAAAGGCAGTAAGGAATCAACAGAAGCATTGTATAATGAGCATATGCAAGTTTCAGGCAATTCCGAGTATAAAGTTACTGAATTTATTGATGATATGGCGCAAGCTTACGCATGGGCAGATATTGTCGTCTGTCGGTCTGGTGCACTAACAGTAAGTGAAATTGCAGCCGCAGGTTTACCGGCTATTTTTGTTCCTTTTCAACATAAAGACCGTCAGCAGTATTGGAATGCATTACCGCTAGAAAAAGCGGGAGCGGCTAAAATTTTAGAACAGTCACAATTTACCGCAGATGCTGTGGCGAGCTTATTAGAGCAATGGGATAGAAACGAATTACTCTCAATGGCTGAAAAAGCGCATAGCTGTGCAATTACTGATGCAACAGAACGAGTTGCTGCCGTGATTTGTGAAGTGGCTAAATAATATTAGCCATAATTGATACCGAATTAATTAGAAGCGAAGAAATATAGTGAATACACAACAATTAGCGAAATTAAGAACATCAGTGCCAGAAATGAGAAGAGTCAGGCACATCCATTTTGTCGGCATCGGCGGTGCTGGCATGGGTGGTATCGCTGAAGTGTTGGCAAATGAAGGCTATGAAATTAGCGGTTCAGATTTAGCACCCAATGCAGTGACACAACAATTAACCGCATTAGGCGCAACGATTTACTTTAATCACCGCCCAGAGAACGTTGAAAATGCGAGCGTTGTCGTCGTATCAACAGCGATTTCAAGCGAGAACCCTGAAATTCAAGCCGCCAAAGAATTGCGTATTCCAGTTATTCGCCGTGCAGAAATGTTAGCTGAATTAATGCGTTACCGTCATGGTATTGCCGTTGCAGGTACCCACGGGAAAACCACCACCACAGCAATGATTTCTGGGATTTATGCACAAGCAGGCCTTGACCCTACATTTGTGAATGGGGGCTTAGTTAAATCAGCAGGAACACACGCGCGTTTAGGTAGTAGCCGCTACTTGATAGCAGAAGCTGATGAAAGCGATGCTTCGTTCTTACATTTGCAACCGTTAGTTGCCGTTGTGACAAATATCGAAGCAGACCATATGGATACTTACCAAGGCGACTTCGATAATTTAACGAATACGTTCATTAATTTCTTGCACAATCTGCCATTTTACGGGCGTGCAGTGATGTGTATTGATGACCCTGTGATCCGCTCGTTACTACCAAAAATTGGTCGTTACATTACCACTTATGGTTTTAGTGAAGACGCTGATGTGCGTATCACCCAATATGAGCAAAAAGGAAATCAAGGCTTTTTCACCATTGCCCGTGAAAATATGCCAGAGCTGACGGTGGTTCTAAATGCACCGGGACGTCACAATGCCCTTAATGCGACAGCTGCCGTTGCTGTTGCAACTGAAGAAGGTATTGATGACCTTCATATTTTATCTGCACTAGTTGAATTTCAAGGTACGGGTCGTCGCTTTGATTTCCTAGGGAATTTCCCTCTGCGCAATGTGAATGGTAAAGAGGGGGAAGTGATGCTAGTCGATGACTATGGTCACCACCCAACGGAAGTTGACGCAACGATTAAAGCAGCGAGAGCAGGTTGGCCAGATAAACGCATTGTTATGGTATTCCAACCGCATCGTTATACTCGTACTCGTGACTTATACGATGATTTTGTTAATGTTTTAGGGCAGGTAGATGTGCTGCTGATGCTAGATGTATATTCAGCGGGTGAAAAGCATGTACCGGGTGCAGATAGCCGCTCATTATGTAGAACAATTCGTGGCCGCGGTCAGATTGATCCTATTTATGTAGCAGATACTGAACAAATTCCACATATTTTAGCTCAAACTCTTGATGAAAATGATTTAATTTTAGTTCAAGGCGCAGGAAATATTGGTAAAATAGCCAAAAACTTGGCAGAAGCAAAATTACAGCCACCGATGGTTGAGGAATAAAAATGACAGAGAAAGTTGCGGTTCTATTAGGGGGCTCATCCGCTGAACGTGAGGTTTCACTTCAGTCAGGAAATGCTGTGCTGGCGGGGTTACGCCAAGCAGGCATTGATGCTCATCCTATTGACCCCCAAGATTTCCCTGTAGAAACACTGAAAGATGCAGGTTTCAATAAAGTTTTTATTGCATTACATGGCCGTGGTGGTGAAGACGGGACATTGCAAGGGCTGCTAGAAACATTAAATCTGCCTTATACCGGCAGTGGTGTTATGGCTTGTGCACTTAGCATGGATAAGCTGAGAACAAAACAATTATGGCAAGGTGCAGGGCTAAGTGTGTCGCCATATGTTTACTTAACAAAGCAGCAGTATAAGCAGGCTTCTCGTGAACAAATTGTTGCTAAAGTACAATTGCTAGGGTTACCGCTCATTGTGAAGCCGAGCCTAGAAGGCTCAAGTGTTGGCATGAGTAAAGTTGATAGCTTAGAGGCATTGCCCGCTGCATTGGATCTCGCGTTTCAATTTGATGAAACATTGTTAATTGAAAAATGGTTGAGTGGCCCTGAGTTCACGGTTGCAGTGTTGGGAGATAACGCTCTGCCGTCAATTCGTATTCAACCACCGGGTATTTTTTATGATTACGAAGCGAAATATTTATCTGATGAAACCCAATACTTTTGCCCAAGTGGCCTAGGTGAACAGCTCGAGTCTGAACTCACAGACTTAGCGCTGAAAGCATACCAAGTTGTTGGCTGCGAAGGTTGGGGACGAGTTGATGTAATGCAAGATAACGATGGTCAATTTTATCTGCTGGAAGTTAATACATCGCCAGGTATGACAAGCCATAGCTTAGTACCGATGGCAGCTCGTCAAGCGGGGATGAGTTTTTCACAGTTAGTTGTACAAATTTTGAAATTGGCTCGTTGATATGTCACAAGCAGCACTAAATGTTAGGCATCATAATCAGAAGAACGACGAGGACCCGCGTTCAGGGCCAAGTAATGGTGCGTTTTTAGGTGGGTTATTTTTCTTTCTATTTGTGGTTGGCACTATCATCTGGAGTGGTTGGATGGTGATGACTTGGATGAAAGATGCTGACAGGCTGCCGATGTCTAAATTGGTGCTAACGGGTGAACGCCATTACACCAAAAATGATGATGTCAGAAAGGCCATTTTAGCGTTAGGGCAGCCGGGAACGTTTATGACCGTCGATGTCAACGCTATCCAAAACCAAATAAGTATGATGCCATGGGTACGCCAAGTGACAGTGCGTAAACAATGGCCAGATGAATTGAAAATTCATATTGTTGAATACCGCCCATTCGCTAGGTGGAATGATCAAAACATGGTGGATGAACAAGGCCGAGTATTTAATTTGCCGGTTAGCGAAAATGGTAAAGGGGATTATGTGTTGCTTTATGGGCCACAAGGTAGCCAGAAAGAGGTTCTCAAAGAATATTCTATCTTTAAGAACACATTAGCGGCACATAACCTAAAGCTAAAATCACTATCGATGACAGCCAGACACGCATGGCAAATTATTTTAGACAACGATGTTAGAATTGAATTAGGTAAGAAAGAAGTGTCAGAGCGGTTAAATAGGTTCCTTGAACTGTATCCGCTTTTGCAGCAAACAACGGATAAACGTGTTGACTATGTTGACTTACGTTATTCCAGTGGTGCTGCGGTGGGCTGGGCGCCACTCTTGGTCGATGCTCCACCGGAGTTACAATAAAAACGATGACTAATAACAAAAATTAGGCAGAAAAAATGATTAAAGCAACGGACAGAAAATTAGTGGTAGGCCTTGAAATTGGAACTTCCAAGGTATCAGCCCTTGTTGGCGAAATTCTGCCCGATGGTATGGTTAATATTATTGGGGTGGGAAGTTGTCCATCTCGTGGAATGGACAAAGGTGGCGTAAACGACCTTGAATCAGTGGTAAAATGTGTGCAAAGAGCCATTGATCAGGCGGAACTTATGGCCGACTGCCAAATTTCATCGGTTTACCTTGCACTATCGGGTAAGCACGTCAGTTGCCAAAATGAAATTGGTATGGTGCCAGTTTCAGAAGAAGAAGTGACGCAAGAAGATGTTGACAGTGTTGTGCATACAGCAAAATCAGTGCGTGTTCGTGATGAACACAGAATTTTGCACGTGATACCGCAAGAATTTGCAATAGATTACCAAGAAGGGATTAAAAACCCAGTTGGTTTATCGGGTGTACGTATGCAAGCTAAAGTTCATTTGATTACCTGCCATAACGATATGGCGAAAAATATTGTTAAAGCCGTTGAACGTTGTGGGTTAAAAGTTGATCAGCTTATTTTTGCTGGTCTCGCTGCAAGTTATAGCGTTTTGACGGAAGATGAGCGTGAATTAGGTGTATGTGTCGTCGATATCGGCGGCGGTACTATGGATATGGCGGTTTATACTGGTGGGGCTTTGCGTCATACGAAAGTGATCCCCTATGCAGGTAACGTGGTGACAAGTGACATCGCGTATGCGTTTGGAACACCTCCAAGTGATGCCGAAGCCATTAAAGTGCGTCATGGTTGTGCAGTCGGTTCTATCGTTAGTAAAGATGAAACTGTCGAAGTGCCAAGTGTTGGTGGGCGACCACCACGAAGTTTACAGCGTCAAACCTTAGCAGAAGTTATCGAGCCACGGTATACTGAGCTGTTAAACTTAGTAAATGAAGAAATTTTAAATTTACAGGAACAGTTGCGTCAACAAGGTGTCAAACACCATTTGGCAGCTGGTATCGTGTTGACGGGTGGAGCCGCACAAATTGACGGTCTAGTCGAATGTGCGCAAAAAGTGTTCCATACGCAAGTGCGAATTGGTACACCGCTCAACATCACAGGGTTAACGGATTATGCGCAGGAGCCATATTACTCAACAGCAGTAGGGCTTCTGCATTACGGTAAAGAAAGTCACTTAGGCGATGATACCGAAGTAGAAAAACGTGCATCAGTTAGCGGATGGTTTAGTAAAATCACCAGTTGGCTGAGAAAAGAATTTTAATTTTGATAAAGAAGCATATTATTAGCTTCGAAAGTAGTAAGCACAAAACGGAGAGACATTATGTTTGAACCAATGGAGCTAACCAACGATGCGGTGATTAAAGTCATCGGCGTTGGCGGCGGCGGCGGAAATGCCGTTGAACACATGGTGCGTGAACGTATTGAAGGCGTCGAATTCTTCGCTGTCAATACAGATGCGCAAGCGCTGCGTAAAACCGCAGTTGGACAAACTATCCAGATCGGTACAGGTATTACCAAAGGTCTGGGTGCAGGTGCAAACCCTGAAGTTGGCCGTAATGCCGCTGAAGAGGACCGTGAAGCGCTGCGTAATGCTTTAGATGGCGCAGATATGGTCTTTATCGCAGCCGGTATGGGCGGTGGCACAGGGACTGGCGCAGCTCCGGTTGTTGCCGAAGTTGCCAAAGAATTGGGTATTCTGACAGTTGCTGTTGTGACTAAACCTTTCAATTTCGAAGGGAAAAAACGCATGGCATTCGCAGAAGCGGGTATCACTGAGTTGTCAAAACATGTTGACTCACTGATCACTATCCCAAATGATAAATTATTAAAAGTACTTGGTCGTGGTATCTCATTACTGGATGCTTTCGGTGCGGCAAATGACGTACTAAAAGGTGCAGTACAAGGTATCGCTGAACTGATTACTCGCCCAGGTTTAATGAACGTAGACTTTGCTGACGTACGTACTGTGATGTCAGAAATGGGCTACGCGATGATGGGGTCAGGTGTTGCTCGTGGTGAAGATAGAGCAGAAGAAGCGGCAGAAATGGCTATTTCTAGTCCACTTCTTGAAGATATCGACCTGTCTGGTGCACGTGGTGTATTAGTTAACATCACGGCTGGCTTCGACCTGCGTTTAGATGAGTTTGAAACGGTAGGTAACACTATTCGTGCCTTCGCATCTGATAATGCAACAGTGGTAATCGGTACATCTCTTGACCCAGAAATGCACGAAGAACTGCGTGTCACTGTTGTTGCTACAGGTATTGGTATGGACAAACGTCCAGAAATTACTTTAGTTAGCAACAAAATGTCTCAGCAGGCGTCAATGGAGCAACGCTATCAGCAAATGCAAAATAGCATGTCTTCATTAACAGAAGAGAAACCAGCTGCTAAAGCAGTTAACGACCAAAATACGCAAACAAACAAAGAACCAGATTATCTTGATATTCCTGCGTTCTTGCGTAAGCAGGCCGATTAATTTTATTTATATTGGTTTCTCCGCTTTTTGTGCTAAAATTTCCTACTGATTATCTTGTATGATGATCAGTAGGACTTATAACATTGCGAGAAAAATACGATGATCAAACAACGGACACTAAAACGTATTATTACAGCGACTGGTGTTGGTTTACATACCGGCAAGAAAGTTACGCTTACATTACGTCCAGCGCCGGCCAATACCGGGGTCATCTACCGTCGTACTGACCTTAATCCACCGGTTGATTTTCCGGCAGATGCAAAATCAGTTCGTGACACCATGTTATGTACATGCTTAGTTAATGAAGATAACGTGCGTATTTCGACTGTTGAGCATTTGAATGCTGCCTTAGCAGGGTTAGGTATCGATAACATTGTTATTGAAGTCAATGCGCCTGAAATCCCTATTATGGATGGCAGTGCAGCACCATTTGTATTCTTACTGCTTGATGGCGGTATTGAAGAGTTAAATTGTGCGAAGAAATTTTTACGTATAAAAGAAACTGTACGCGTTGAAGATGGTGATAAATGGGCTGAAATGCGACCTTATAATGGGTTTAGCCTTGATTTCACAATTGATTTTCAACACCCAGCAATTGATAGTAGCACACAACGCTACTCACTTGATTTCTCAGCGGAATCATTTGTAAATCAAATTAGCCGTGCGCGTACTTTTGGCTTTATGCGTGATATTGAATATCTGCAATCAAAAGGCTTATGCTTAGGCGGTAGTTTCGACTGCGCCATCGTTGTTGATGACTATAAAGTTCTTAACGAAGATGGTTTACGTTTTGAAGATGAATTCGTTCGTCACAAAATGTTAGATGCAATTGGTGATTTATTCATGTGTGGGCACAACATTATTGGCGCATTCACTGCGTTTAAGTCAGGTCATGCATTGAATAACAAGCTGTTACAAGCAGTTTTAGCGAAAGAATCTGCTTGGGACCTCGTCACATTTGAAGACGAAGCTCAATTGCCTGTCGCATTCAAAGCACCTTCAACGGTGTTTGCATAATACTTGATTATGCAGCTACCTTCGAAAGCTAATCGAAGCTAGCCTTTTCTGTTGGTTGCACTAGTACTCTCTCCGGCTAGTGCAGCCAGCCGCTCAAACCTTTCTTTTAATCCTTTCGGGCTATTTTCCGCTAATTTCAAAAGTGTTTTCGCTGTCTGTGTGCTTATCTGACGTTCGTTCATTTTTTGACTTGTTGAAGCTGTTTGCTTAGTTACTGAGCTATTTTGCTTCGATTTTCGCACAAGATCGGGATTGATTCTGATGTCGATAGAAGATAAAGATGGTAGAATAGATGTTCTTAATGCAGAAAGAAGATTGATTTTTTCGTAATTAAGTCGGGTCATCCAACTGGCATTTGCCACTTCAATGACCATAATATTATTACGGTAGTTTGCAACACGGCACATGGGTTTAATTTCAGCCGGTAGTAACCCTTTTACAGCCCGATTCAGTTTGATAATTGCTTTTGCATTACGCTGAATAGTTTGTAAAGTGTTCGATGATGTTGCCAATGATCCTTCAAGAACATCAAAAAGTGCTTGTGGATGACTATCTCTCATTTTTAGCTCCAGCTGAGAATGAAACAACGAATTACAAATAATAATTTTGTCACTTATTTATTATATAAGAGTTTGATGGGCATTTTAAATTTTTGGCGACAACTTGGTAGAAAATACTTTTGGTCCCACCTGTTATTAGGTGTGGTTGCCACGGGTGTCGGCTTGCCTACAATTTTAAATGCGTTATCAGAGTCTCAACATACACAGGTTAACTCTTCACCAGTTAATCGCCAAAACCAAGCTGTTAATGCTTTTGACAATTTATTTGCTCAACAGAATTCCCAACGCTCTTCGTCATCATCGTCATCTTATTCAGTAAATTACTGGCAGCAACATGCGGTAAGGAATGTCATTCGGCAGCTAACTTTTGCTTTTTCGGCAACGGAAGACGATGATGTAAACGCTGCAACAAAAGAGACTGAACAGCTTATTGTTCCACAATTGATGTTAGATACGCTGTATGCCATGTTAGCACAGCGCTCACTTCAGTGGGATGAAAGTGTTATCCAATTTAGTCATTATAACTATCCTCATATTATTGCCTACCAACCTGCAATTTGGATTGCCCAAGTTCACGGTATTCGTGCCGGTCCGTTAACAGCCTAATCTTCATTCATGACAAGCCAGCTTATTGCTGCGCTGTTTTATGTCATAAAATTTATTAAAATTTAAAACAATTAATTGATTATTAGAGATTAAAACATGTTAACAAAGATTTTAACCAAAGTTTTTGGTAGTCGTAATGACCGCACGTTACGCCGCTTACGTAAAGAAGTTGAAAAAATTAACCGCCTTGAGCCAGACTTCGAAAAATTATCTGATGATGAGCTAAAAGCAAAAACGGTGGAGTTTCGTGAACGTTTAACGAAAGGTGAAAGCTTAGAAAGCATCATTCCTGAAGCATTTGCAACTGTTCGTGAAGCCAGTAAACGTGTATTTGGTATGCGCCACTTTGATGTACAGCTTATTGGTGGGATGGTACTGAATGAACGCTGTATCGCTGAAATGCGTACAGGGGAAGGTAAAACATTAACGGCAACATTGCCCGCTTATATCAACGCGTTAAGTGGCAAAGGAGTTCACGTAGTTACGGTGAATGACTACTTAGCCAAACGTGATGCTGAAAATAACCGTCCATTATTTGAATTTTTAGGCCTAACGGTAGGTATCAACCTGCCAGGTATGGCTCCTCCTGCAAAACGTGAAGCGTACGCGGCAGATATCACTTACGGTACGAATAATGAATTTGGTTTCGACTACTTACGCGACAACATGGCATTTAGCCCTGAAGAGCGTGTTCAACGCAAATTGCATTATGCATTGGTGGATGAGGTCGACTCCATTCTTATCGATGAAGCACGTACACCGCTGATTATTTCAGGCCCTGCAGAAGACAGCTCTGAATTGTACCAAAAAGTAGATAAACTTATTCCACATCTACAACGTCAAGAGAAAGAAGATTCAGACACTTTCCAAGGGGAAGGCCACTTCTCTGTTGATGAAAAAGCACGTCAAGTGACCATAACTGAACGTGGGCTGGTATTAATCGAAGAGCTTCTGGTAAAAGAAGGTTTAATGGATGAAGGTGAGTCCCTATATTCGCCTTCTAACATCATGTTAATGCACCATGTAATGGCAGGTTTGCGTGCACATGCGTTGTTTACCTTAGACGTTGATTATATTGTAAAAGATGGTCAAATCGTCATTGTTGATGAACACACCGGCCGTACAATGGAAGGGCGTCGTTGGTCTGACGGTTTACACCAAGCAGTTGAAGCGAAAGAAGGGGTTGAAATTCAAAATGAAAACCAAACCTTAGCTTCTATTACTTTCCAGAATTATTTCCGTTTATATGAAAAACTTGCAGGTATGACGGGGACTGCGGATACCGAAGCATTTGAGTTTAGTTCAATTTATAAACTAGATACAATTGTTATCCCAACTAACCGTCCAATGGTTCGTAAAGACTTACCTGATCTCGTTTATATGAACGAAACTGATAAGTTTGCAGCAATTATTGAAGATATTCGCGAAAGAACCGCCAATGGACAACCAGTTCTTGTTGGTACGATTTCTATCGAGAAATCTGAATTGATTTCTAATGCATTGAAAAAAGCCAAAATTGCTCATAATGTTTTGAATGCTAAATTCCACGCAATGGAAGCGGATATCATCGCGAATGCAGGTCAAGCTGCTGCCGTGACGATCGCAACTAACATGGCAGGTCGTGGTACTGACATTATGTTAGGTGGTAGCTGGCAAACTGAGGTTGCAGCATTAGAAGAGCCAACCCAAGAGCAAATCGATGAGATCAAAGCAAACTGGAAAGTACGCCATGATGCAGTATTAGCGGCGGGTGGTTTGCATATTATCGGTACAGAGCGTCATGAGTCACGTCGTATCGATAACCAGTTACGTGGTCGTGCGGGTCGTCAAGGGGATGCGGGTTCATCTCGTTTTTACCTATCTATGGAAGATGCGCTGATGCGTATTTTTGCCTCAGACCGCGTTACTGGAATGATGAAAAAGTTAGGTATGAAACCGGGTGAAGCTATCGAGCACCCATGGGTGACTAAGGCTATCGCTAACGCACAGCGTAAAGTTGAAAGCCGCAACTTTGATATTCGTAAACAGTTACTTGAATATGATGATGTTGCAAGTGACCAGCGTCGTGCTATTTATACTCAACGTAATGAATTACTTGATGGCGGTGATATTAAAGAAACGGTTGATAGCATTCGTGAGGATGTGTTAACCACAACTATGGATGCCTATATTCCACCTCAATCACTTGAAGAAATGTGGGATATTGAAGGTTTACATCAGCGTTTAGTCAATGATTTTGACCTCGATTTACCAATCAAAGAGTGGTTAGACAAAGAGCCTGAGTTACACGAAGAAACATTGCGTGAACGCATTATGGCAAAAGCGATTGAAGTTTATGGTCGTAAAGAAGAAATTGTTGGCGCAGAAGCGATGCGTAATTTCGAAAAAGGTGTCATGTTGCAAACATTAGACACGTTATGGAAAGAGCACTTAGCGTCAATGGATTACTTACGCCAAGGCATTCATTTGCGTGGTTATGCGCAAAAAGATCCTAAGCAAGAATACAAACGTGAATCTTTCAGCATGTTTGCTAACATGCTTGAAGCCTTGAAATATGAAGTCATTAGCACTTTATCTAAGGTACAAGTTCGTTTACCTGAAGAGGTTGAAGCATTAGAGCAACAGCGTCGTGAAGAAGCTGAGCGTTTAGCGAAAAGGCAACAATTAAGCCATGAAGCAGGTGCTGAATCTTTAATGACTGAAAATGAAGCTAAAATTGCAACTCAAGGTCATAAAATTGGTCGTAATGATCCTTGTCCTTGTGGTTCAGGTAAAAAATATAAGCAATGTCACGGTCGCTTAAACTAGTTCATCATTAACTCTAATATAAAGAAAAGGCGGGGTAACCCGCCTTTTTGACGAAAAAATTATGGAAAAAAAACATTTACATATCGCAGCTGGGATCATTCGTAATTCTCAGGAAAAAATTTTTATTACTAAACGGCCTGAAGGCTCACACATGGCTGGTTTTTGGGAGTTTCCTGGCGGAAAACTTGAAACTAATGAATCTCCTGAAGCAGCATTAGTTCGTGAGCTTGAAGAAGAAGTTGGAATTATAGTGACTAAGAGTGAGTTATTTCATCGCGTTGATCATGAGTTTGATGATCGTTTCATTACACTCTATTTTTTCGTAGTTTCTTCGTGGGAAAATGAACCGTATGGTAAAGAAGGGCAAGACTCGCGTTGGGTTTATCAACATGATCTTATTGCAGATGAATTCCCTCCAGCAAATCGTATCATTGTTGATTTATTAACGCAGAGAAGTGATCAACATAATAGCTGATATTGATATTAAGTGGAAAATACACAATGATATATTTTCCACTTAATTTTATGCTGTCGCGACTTAACGTATTATTTATCTGGTTGTTCGCTCCAATCATCGCTGTCAGATATATCCCCTTGGCTAGCAATTCGTTTCTCTTCACTAGCCCACTCACCAAGGTCAATAAGTTGACAACGTTTACTGCAAAATGGCCGGAAAGGGCTATTTTCATTCCAAACAACGATCTTTTTACATGTAGGGCAATTTACTTCAATGATTTCACTCATAAATATATATCTCTAGCTAGCAACAGGATAACTCAAAATTAATAACATCTGGAAGTATACCATTCTCACTGTCGATATGTAGAAAGCGTAAGGCAAATCGTGTTTTATGGCCTGAAATTTGCGGGTAAATGAGATGTTCAATGGATAATTTGATGCGTAGTAACTCTTTACCCTCGACATTATCTTGATAGAAACCATTATGAGATTCTTTTATCTCAAAATTTCCACTTTGTCGAATTAATGTAAGAACGGTGTTTAATGCATTCTTCAGTGGGTCGAGGCTTTGTAACCATCCATTGATGGACTTATTTCGCTCGATCTGTGAAATGTTCAACCAAAGCTGTAGTGTGGGGAGATCAAAACTACAGCAGCCACCAGGGATGCTTAAACGTTGACGTACCATACTGATAATTTTATCTGTTCGTAAATGGTGGCCAAAACGTGGGGCTGACATTAATTTGGAGATTGTTTCAGATAATTGTTCAAGCAATGTAGAAATTAATTGGTTATCGGCATTAGGCGCTTCGGCCCAATTCGCTAACTGGATCCGTTGTTTTTCGAGCTCTTTCATGAGCTCAGAACGTACCTCTCCTCTATCTAGAATTTCAATTAGTTCTGAAACAGAACGGAAAAAGGCAATACCAGTAGAGTAGGAAGTAATATTACTTAGCTCATAAATTTGAGATAAAAGTGTTTCAAGGCGCAGCCACGAACGAATTTTTTCATTCATTGGGTATTCATAAGTAATAAAATTTGTTGCAATTAATTCGCCCATTTTAATTCCTATTTTTTTATTTTTGCTAGCGTTAAGTACTGGTTATGAAAAGCAGCGACCTTGCCTGAGAGATCCGTATCATGAGAATGGTTTGTTATTATATCATTGGCATAATTAAGTCGTTTTTCACGGCTAACTTGTGCATTAAGTATATTAGTAACTTGTTCTAAACTGGTCTTATCTCTTTTTAATGTACGCTGAATTTGCTCTTCAGTAGTAACATCAACAACTAATACCCTATCAGCCAAATGATGAATATTATTTTCAATTAATAAAGGGACTACCCATAACACATAAGGGTAATTTATTTGCTGAAATTGCTTTTGTGTTTCTTGCTGGATCAATGGATGAAGCAAAGCATTCAGCCATTTTTTTTCATCGGGCTTGGAAAAAATAATTTCCCTTAAGCGTTGTCTATTTAGCTCTCCGTTCGGAAGAATAACACCCTTACCAAAGTGGCGTGTAATGCTTTCTAAGGCAGGGGTATTTGGCTCAACAACCTGCCGAGCAATCACATCTGCATCAACTAGGGGGACTCCAAGTTTAGCAAATTCATTTGCAACGGTTGTTTTACCACTTCCAATACCACCAGTTAAAGCAACTATATAAGGCATATGATTATTCATTTACTCGTTGAAAAAAAATAGATTACACTGAAATAAATCATTTGTCTTCATCCAAAGTAATATTACGATGAATAGGTTAAAAAACAAATTTTTATATAAAATATTTAAGGTGAAATACCATATTCATATCTACATAAAATTATTTATAACTCAGTTATAACATTTCCTAAGTTAAATATCGGTAGATACATTGCTAACATGATCATTCCTACCAGTATAGCAATTAAAAGGAGTAAAATAGGTTCAAGATTTTTTAAGTTTCTTTCTGTAATAAAAACATATTGCTCTGAATAATATTTGAATAAATAATTTGAGAAATAGTGTATTTTTCCAGATTCTTCGGCAATAGACATTAGCTGTACAGATAAATCAGGGAAAAATTTGGTTTGCTTCATTGCACAGGACAGTAATTCTCCTCTATGTACCGACATATGTACGTATTTACAGTCTTTTTGGTATTGAGGATTGCTGATAGTTTGAATTGTACATTTTAAGCATTCAGATAATGACAATCCTACGTTAATAGTTGAGTGCATCGTTAAGAAATATAGGCTTAAATTATGAAACTGTAATGATTTTTTGAATATGGGTAGGTGCATGATTGTTCTTTTCAATAGAACTAATATTTTCATCTTAAATTTAAATGCTATAAAGGATGCAAATAATGAAGTAATAAATAAATAGGAGGAATAATCTCGTAGGGAGTTAGAGATAAAGGTTATTATTTTTGTGATGAGAGGTAATTCATGTGTAACATTTTCATAGATACTCTCAAATTGGGGGACGACATAGAACATCATAATGAATAATAATATTATTGAGAATACAGAAAGGATTATTGGGTATCGTATTGACTTGTTGATAAGTAGTGATGTTCTATTATTATGCTCTAAAATTTTGTTGATTGTACTAAAGCTTTCCTCATATTGACCTGTTTTTTCTGCAATGGTAATAATACTTATTACTGTGTCATCAAAGATTATTGGGTATTTTTGTAAGTACTGTGAGAGTTTTTCTCCTTTTTCAATATGAATTATTGAGTTCTCAATAATATCAATCCAAAAGGGGAGTTGGCAGTTGGTCTGTAATATTTTCAAACATTGTACAAGATTAATACCGGATGAGGATAATAAAGATAACTGATGAAAAAAATGAATTCTATAATTAATGTTGTTTTTGTCTAAAGTGAATATTGTTTTTAGCTTTATGTGTATAGGAATTAAGTTCCTTTCAGATATGTTGATGAAAGCCTGCTTTTTACTCTTCGCTATTAGCGTACTATGTGTTAGTTGATCGTTAAAATCAATGGCGCTATATGAATAAATAAACATGTTAACTCACTCCATTTCCGATAATGGAATAGATTTCTTGAAGAGTTGTTTCACCCATTTCAACAAGTTCTATACCTGCATTAAAAAGACTAATAAAATTATTTGGATTCTCTAATGTATTCTTTGTGAGTATTTCACAGATGCTTTTATGGTCGATATATTCATAAACTGCGGTTCTCCCCATAAAGCCAGAAAAACAGAGTTCACACCCTTTTGCGGACCATTCATTTATTATATGGTTAGCGTGTAGTTTGGTTTTCTTAGGTATTGCTTCTTTGCAGTGAGGGCAAAGTTTTCGTACCAGTCTTTGTGCAATGACCATTTTGAGACAAGATTTTAGTTGGCTATTTTCTATCCCTAGTTGGTTCATTCTCTCTATTGCACTGAATGTACAATTTGTGTGTAATGTAGACAAAACTAGATGGCCAGTTTGAGCTGCTCTAGTCGCTATTTTGGCTGTTTCTTCATCACGAATTTCACCGATCATAATGACATCCGGGTCTTGTCGCAGAAGTGCTCTTAAAATAAAAGAGAAATTAAGTTTGTATTTTTCATTAACTTGGGTTTGATTAATTCCTTGTAGTGGAATTTCAATTGGGTCCTCAATGGTTGTTATATTTCTTGAGGACTGATTTAAATATTCTAGGTAACTATAAAGAGTTACTGTTTTACCGCTTCCTGTGGGCCCTGTAACTAAGATTAGCCCTTGTGGTCGATTTAAATATTCTTTTAATGAATCAAGAAGGGAAGAGCACATCCCTATGTGCTCTAAAGAATATTTTAATTGTGTATTCAAAATACGTAGGACTAATTTTTCACCGTGAATTGTCGGAATACTTGAAAGACGAATGCTATAATTTTGCCCGTCAAAGTACCAACTCATTTGGCCATCTTGTGGAAGTCTTTTTTCCGCAATATTCATTTTTGCGAGTATTTTTATACGAGCAATAACTTCACTATTAATCTCATAAGGAGGAGAAGGAATAAAATATAGTTTTCCATCGACTCGTAATCTAATTTTCAACCCATGCTTAGTCGGTTCAAGGTGTATATCCGATGAACGTTTATGAACCGCTGTTTTTAGTAATTCATCCACAAAGTTAATCGCAGGGGATGAAGTATTTAATGGCTCGGGTTCTTTTGGTTGATAATGGGTCTCCTCCTCTTTTATTTCATGTATTGTATTATTGAAATAATGGTCTATTTTTTCTTTTGGCCAAATGTCATAGCATACAGGGACGCTAGCAATAAATTTTAATGTGGCTATTAAATTATCATCCGGTTTTTTAACTACAGCGATAGATAACCGTTTTTGATTATAGTCGATGATTATAATGTAATTCCTATCACATAGACTCTTAAGTTCTTTATAAATAAATTGATCGTTTCTAGCTATATTCATATGTATGTTTCCAATTAAAATACAAAGGTTTTTTCGCACAATGACTTTAATTTGATATTATTTTTGTTTTCACAAGCAACTGCCCAATTAAAGGGAGCATTTAAGGATGGAATGGTTGGTGTTAATGTAACCTTTAAGCCTGCTAGTGATTTATCTGTGGAGAATGTAATAACGCCTGATTTAACTTCTATTTTGCTAATATATCTCCCGGTTATATTGGTAGGGATATCATCATTGCCCCCGTTGCATTGTGATAAACTACCCCGGTTAAAACTACATATTTCTACACTGTTTTTATAAGGGATGACGGTTTGGAGCACATCAGTAATCGCTGCTTTTTGCATATAGCTTTGATAGCCAGGGATCGCAATAGCACTTAGAATTGATATAATTGCAATTACTACCATAATTTCAATGAGTGAAAATCCTTGTTGATTCATAAATAAAAACCTCCGTTGTTAAGTGAGGTTTTATCATAATTAGATTTTTTAGTTAAAGTTAGAGGTTAAAAAAAGCAGTGCGAAGCACTTTGTAAATGTTTATTGAAAAATAGATCAGATTGCATTTTTCTTCGAGCAGCTTCGCAATAAATAATAAAGATAAAATAGAAAGTGGGATTTGTTGATAAATTAAGTGAAGATAAATGTGCCTGTTTTGTATTCACGGGTAAGATCAATAGAGATATTACCCGGAGTAATAATTGAATCACTAATTATTTAATTTACTTTTATAATGCGTCCAATCAAAAAATGGTCCAGGATCTGTTTTGCGATCAGGAGCAATATCACTGTGACCAGTAATATTATTTTTAATTAGTGGGTATTCAATTGTAAGCAAATTAGTTAAATAAGTTAGGGACTGATACTGTTCTTCTGTAAATGGATCAAAATCAGTACCTTCTAGTTCAATACCAATAGAGAAATCGTTACATTTTTCATGGCCCTGGTAAGAAGACTGGCCTGCATGCCAAGCTCGTAAATGAAAAGGGACATATTGAATAATTGTACCATCACGGCGTATTAGGCAATGAGCTGAAACACGAAGGTGTTTAATTTCATTAAAAAATGGATGTTCATCAGGGTTTAAAGTCCCTGTAAATAATTGATTTATATAAGGGCCACCAAATTGACCCGGTGGAAGGCTGATATTATGAATGACTAGAAGAGAAGGTATGGCATTAGTGGGGCGCTCATCATGATGTGGAGAAGGGATATGAGTCACATTATTTAGCCAACCATTATGTATTTTCATATCGTTATCCATAGTATTCTCTTTTCTTTTTTGTTAGCACTCGTTATCTGCAAACGGAAAGATTAGCATAGATGAAACGAAGCGAGTGTATATTTTGGAGTTAAAAATGACTATACGGCGATATGATGAACAACAAAGACGCGAAAAACTTTTTGAGCGGTTACAGATTGATATTCCTTTTATGGTCAGTGTGGCTTTGAAAGAGGACTTAGGTCAATCTGTTGATTATAAAAAGGATATTACTGGTCAGTTGTTAAATGCGGATAGGCAAGCGAGTGCTCGAATTATTACTCGTGAACAAGGTGTTTTTTGCGGTAAGCAATGGTTAGATGAAGTCTTTCTTCAACTTGGCGGGCAAGTCAAAATTGATTGGAAGGTTCAAGATGGTGAAACCGTGGCTCCTAATCAAGTTCTTTGTGAGATGCATGGCCCATCACAAATTTTATTAACTGGTGAGCGCACGGCTTTGAATTTTATTCAAACGCTTTCTTCTGTTTCAAGTATAACTGCTGAATATGTAAAACAAATCACAGGTACAAGAGCGAAGTTACTTGATACACGTAAAACTATCCCAGGCTTAAGGACCGCTTTAAAATATGCAGTATTGATGGGGGGAGGGTTTAACCATCGCCTAGGTTTATCTGATGCTTACTTAATAAAAGAAAACCACATTATATCGGCCGGTTCAGTTGAACGAGCTGTTGAACTAGCACGTAACGCACATCCTGATGTCCCAATTGAAATTGAAGTTGAAAGCTTAGATGAGCTATTACGAGCCCTGAAAGCGCAAGCTGATATCATTATGTTAGATAACTTTACTCCAGTTATGATGAAAGAAGCTGTCGTGTTAACCGCAGGAAAAGCCGCACTTGAAGTTTCCGGTGATGTCACATTAGCAACGATAAAAGAATTCGCAGAAACAGGGATTGATTTTATTTCTGTTGGTGCGTTAACCAAGCATATTAAAGCCATGGATTTGTCTATGCGTTTTATTGATAAGAATGGGTAATTGATCTAATTAATCAATTCGGGATGCCTTAGCCATAGTATTGCTAATAAAGCTTTAATACACGTTATCTATTCGTGTTAAGTCGGATGTGGGCATCCTACTTACTTATCGCCTAACTGTACTTTGATATTGATTTAAATATCTAAGGGGTTGCAACGAATTAAGGGATTACCACGAAATATTTGTAGTTCCTCATCAATCGAAACATTACTGCATTTTTTTTGTTCATCAATAAATTGAAACATTACAGCGCTATTTTATTTTCTACATCAATTTTATTCTAAGGTAATGGATAGGCTTGAATGTAAATCTATCAAATAAATTTTAGTTAAGTTTGGGTTGAACTGTTTTGTTAACATAAAACTAACACACTTGCAGTCTTGGGGAGTAAAAATTGCTATTAAGGGGGTTGCTTGTTTTTAAATTCATTAATTGTGAATTTAAATTCACTCAACTGGTTGCTTTAACGGTTCAGTTTTTGCATTTTAGCATAAAAAATCGTTTTTAATGTTAAAATATGTCATGCTAAATTACATATTAGGTTATCAATTCATGCTAAATTTTAAAAAAATTTGTTAAGATTTGCAGGATTTTATGATTTAGCGCAAGGTCTTTATGGACAGATAGTGAATACTTTGTTACTTTATTAACCCATAAATAAATTGGTATTACCAATTAACACTGGGTAATACGTAATCAATAGTTACTCACTTATGAATATGGCAGATTATGACTTACGGTAAAATTCGCCAACCAAAGTTATCAGATGTAATAGAGCAGCGTCTCGAACATCTTATTTTCGAAGGGACATTACGCCCTGGCGAAAAGCTGCCCCCTGAACGCGAACTTGCAAAGCAGTTTGACGTATCTCGACCATCAGTGCGTGAAGCAATTCAAACGTTAGAGGCGAAAGGCCTTTTATCTCGCCGCCAAGGTGGCGGAACCTTCGTACAAAAAAAAATGTGGCAAAGCTTTAGTGACCCTTTGGCTCAGCTACTTGAAGGCAATCCTGAATCTCAATTTGATCTCCTTGAAACTCGCCATGCCCTTGAAGGTATTGCAGCTTATTATGCAGCACTTCGTGGCACAGATGAGGATCTTGAACGGATTCGCCAAAGCTATGAATTAATTAAGACAGCGCAAGAAAATGGTGGGCTAGAAGCAGAGTCAGACGCAGTATTACAATATCAACTCATTGTGACTGAAGCTGCTCATAATGTCGTTTTATTACACCTTTTGCGTTGTATGATCCCGATGTTAGAACAAAATATTCGTCAGAATTTCGAGTTCTTATATACCCGTAAAGAAATGTATAAAGCAGTTAGTGAACATCGAGCACAGATTTTTGCCGCTATAATGGCAAGAGAACCTGAAAAAGCACGTGAAGCTTCTCATCGTCATTTAGCCTTTATCGAAGATCTACTGTTGGATATTAGCCGAGAGCAAACTCGCAGAGAACGTTCTTTACGTCGGTTACAGCAACATCCTGATTTGAATTAATAATATAGATCCTGACTGCTGCGTCTATATTATTGTGAGTACTCTAATTAAGAGTTAAAGCGGCAACTACATCAGGGCCTATCTTCCTGCTGTTTTACAGCAATGAGGAAAATAGCAGGAAGATAGGCTCCACATAAACATATAAAATAGATAACAGATAAGGAATACACCATGTCAGATATGTTAAAAAATGACGTGGATCCGATTGAAACTCGCGACTGGCTACAGGCGATTGAATCGGTCATCCGTGAAGAAGGTGTTGATCGTGCTCAGTTTATTATCGAACAGGTATTAAGCGAAGCACGTAAAGGCGGTGTTAATATTGCCGCTGGTGCATCTGGTCATTCTGATTACATCAACACAATAGCTGTTGAAGATGAGCCGGCATACCCTGGTAACATGGATTTAGAGCGCCGTATTCGCTCTGCAATTCGTTGGAACGCAGTGATGACTGTTTTACGCGCTTCCAAAAAAGACTTAGAACTGGGTGGCCACATGGCTTCTTTCCAGTCATCAGCAACTTTATATGAAGTGTGCTTTAACCACTTCTTCCGTGCACATAATAACAATGACGGCGGAGATTTAGTCTTCTTCCAAGGTCATATCTCTCCTGGTATTTACGCACGTGCGTTCTTGGAAGGCCGCTTAACTGAAGAGCAAATGAACAACTTCCGTCAAGAAATTGGTGGAAATGGTCTGTCTTCTTATCCACACCCTAAATTAATGCCTGACTTCTGGCAGTTCCCGACTGTGTCAATGGGACTGGGGCCAATTAATGCTATCTATCAAGCTAAATTCCTGAAATACCTTGATAACCGTGGGCTGAAAGATACATCAGCTCAGCGTGTATATGCATTCCTTGGTGACGGTGAGATGGATGAGCCAGAATCTAAAGGTGCAATTACTATCGCAACTCGCGATAAATTAGATAACTTAGTTTTTGTTATCAACTGTAACCTGCAACGTTTAGATGGCCCAGTTACTGGTAATGGTAAAATTGTTAATGAACTAGAAGGTATCTTTAATGGTGCTGGCTGGCAAGTTATCAAAGTTATGTGGGGCGACCGTTGGGATGAATTACTGCGTAAAGATACGAGCGGTAAACTTGTTCAACTGATGAACGAAACCTTAGATGGCGACTACCAAACCTTTAAATCACGTGACGGTGCATACGTTCGTGAACACTTCTTTAATCGTTACCCAGAAACTGCAGCATTAGTTAAAGATATGACTGATGATGAGATTTGGGCTCTGAACCGTGGTGGTCACGATCCGAAGAAAGTGTATGCTGCATTCCAAAAAGCCAAAGAAACTAAAGGCAAACCGACTGTTATTTTAGCGCAAACCATCAAAGGTTATGGTATGGGTGAAACTGCAGAAGGTAAAAACATTGCTCACCAAGTGAAGAAAATGAACATGGATGGCGTTCGTCATTTCCGTGATCAGTTCAATGTGCCTGTTGCTGATGAGCAAATTGAAAAACTGCCATACATTACGTTTGAAAAAGATTCCGAAGAGTACAAATATCTACATGAACGCCGTCAAGCGTTAGGTGGTTATTTGCCAGCTCGTCGTTCAACCTTTGATGAAAAATTAGATATTCCTGCACTGGCAGATTTCAGCCAATTATTGGAAGAACAATCTAAAGAAATTTCAACAACTATCGCGTTCGTTCGTGCGTTGAACGTCATGTTGAAAAACAAATCGATCAAAGAACGTTTAGTACCAATCATCGCTGATGAAGCGCGTACATTTGGTATGGAAGGTCTATTCCGTCAAATCGGTATCTATAGTCCTAAAGGTCAGCAATATACTCCGCAAGATCGTGAGCAAGTTGCTTACTATAAAGAAGACTCTAAAGGTCAAATTCTGCAAGAAGGTATCAATGAGCTGGGTGCGGGTTCTTCTTGGTTAGCGGCTGCGACATCATACAGCACTAACAACCTGCCGATGATCCCATTCTATATCTACTACTCAATGTTTGGTTTCCAACGTATTGGCGACTTGATGTGGGCAGCGGGTGACCAACAAGCACGTGGTTTCTTAATTGGTGGTACTTCAGGCCGTACAACACTGAATGGTGAAGGTCTACAGCATGAAGATGGCCATAGCCATATTCAATCACTGACTATTCCTAACTGTATTTCTTATGACCCAGCTTTCGCTTACGAAGTTGCGGTGATCATGCAAGACGGCTTAGAGCGTATGTACGGTGAGAAACAAGAAAACGTTTATTACTACATCACGACGCTGAATGAAAACTACCACATGCCAGCAATGCCAGAAGGCGTAGAAGAAGGTATCCGTAAAGGTATCTATAAACTGGCTTCTGTTGAAGGTAGCAAAGGTAAAGTTCAGCTATTAGGTTCAGGTTCGATGATGCGCCACGTGCGTGAAGCAGCGGATATTCTGTCTGCTGAATATGGAATTGGTTCTGATGTCTATAGCGTGACTTCATTCACTGAATTGGCACGTGATGGTCAAGATTGTGAGCGTTGGAACATGTTGCACCCATCTGAGGCACCACGTGTTCCTTATATTGCACAAGTTATGAACGATGCACCAGCAGTCGCATCAACTGACTACATGAAACTGTTTGCAGAACAAGTTCGTACTTATGTTCCTGCAAGTGATTACCGCGTTCTGGGTACAGATGGTTTCGGTCGTTCAGACAGTCGTGAAAACCTGCGTCACCACTTTGAAGTGGATACATCCTATGTGATTGTTGCAGCGTTAGGTGAATTAGCTAAACGTGGTGAGATTGATGTAAAAGTCGTTGAAGAAGCGATTAAAAAATACAACATCAACCCAGATAAAGTTAACCCACGTTTGGCATAAGAGGTAAAAATCAATGTCTATTGAAATCCAAGTGCCTGATATCGGTGCTGATGAAGTTGAAGTCACCGAAGTGATGGTTAAAGTTGGCGACAAAGTAGAAGCTGAGCAATCGCTTATTACCGTTGAAGGTGATAAAGCTTCTATGGAAGTCCCATCTCCACAAGCGGGTGTGGTAAAAGAAATTAAAATTGCTGTTGGCGATAAAGTGACAACAGGCAAATTAATCATGGTATTCGAAGCGGAGGCGGGTGCAGCAGCGCCAGCTCCTGCAGAAGCCCCAGCAGCTCCAGCGGCAGCAGCAAGCGCAGCGGTATCGAAAGATGTTGCTGTACCAGATATCGGTGGCGATGAAGTTGAAGTTACTGAAATTATGGTTAAAGTTGGTGACACGGTTACGGCTGAGCAATCTTTAATCACTGTTGAAGGCGATAAAGCCTCAATGGAAGTTCCTGCACCATTTGCGGGAACCGTTAAAGAAATTAAAATTGCAACCGGTGATAAAGTGAAAACTGGCTCACTGATTATGGTCTTTGAAGTTGCAGGCGCGGCTCCTGTAGCGGCTCCGGCTGCTCAAGCTGCAGCGCCATCAGCGCCAGCTGCTTCAGCGGTTAAAGATGTCAACGTACCAGATATCGGTGGTGATGAAGTTGAAGTCACTGAAGTGATGGTAAAAGTGGGTGATACCGTTTCTGCTGAGCAATCAATCATTACCGTTGAAGGCGACAAAGCATCAATGGAAGTTCCTGCACCATTTGCGGGAACCGTTAAAGAAATTAAGATTGCGACTGGCGATAAAGTGAAAACTGGCTCGCTGATCATGACCTTTGAAGTGGCAGGTGCAGCTCCAGCAGCGGCTCCAGTAGCTCAGTCATCTGCTCCGGCTCCTGCGGCCACTCCAGCACCAGCAGCGCCAGCAAAAACAACTGACAGCAAAACTGAATTTGTTGAAAACGATGCATACATCCATGCAACACCAGTTATTCGCCGCTTAGCGCGTGAATTTGGTGTTAACTTAGCGAAAGTTAAAGGCACAGGCCGTAAAGGCCGTATCCTGCGTGAAGACGTTCAAGCTTACGTGAAAGATGCCGTAAAACGTGCGGAAGCTCCTGCAGCAGCAGGTGGCGGTTTACCTGGTATGCTGCCATGGCCGAAAGTGGACTACAGCAAATTTGGTGAAGTTGAAGAAGTTGAACTGGGTCGTATCCAAAAAATCTCTGGTGCTAACCTGAGCCGTAACTGGGTAATGATCCCACACGTTACGCTGATGGAAGAAGTGGATACTACTGAAGTTGAAGAATTCCGTAAGCAACAAAATAAAGAAGCTGAAAAGAAAAAACTGGATGTGAAAATCACACCATTAGTTTTTGTCATGAAAGCGGTTGCTCGTGCTTTGGAAGAAATGCCGCGCTTTAATAGCTCTATTTCTGAAGATGCGCAGCGCCTGTTCCTGAAAAAATATATCAACATCGGTATTGCGGTAGATACACCAAATGGCTTAGTTGTTCCTGTCTTCAAAGACGTAAACAAAAAAGGCATTTTAGAGTTATCTCGCGAACTGATGGAAGTTTCTAAGAAAGCGCGTGCAGGTAAATTGACTGCGTCTGATATGCAAGGTGGCTGCTTCACGATTTCAAGCCTTGGTGGTATCGGAACAACTGGTTTTGCACCAATCGTGAACGCACCAGAAGTTGCAATTATGGGGCTGTCACGTTCTTCAATGAAACCTGTTTGGAATGGTAGCGAGTTTGTTCCTCGCTTGATCCTGCCAATGTCACTGTCCTTCGACCATCGTGTAATCGATGGTGCTGATGGAGCTCGCTTCATCACCCTAGTAGGGCAATTAATGAGCGATATTCGCCGTTTAGTGATGTAAATAATAAGACCGGCGAATAAGCCGGTCTGTTTTATTTAGGCTGGGGCAGAATTTTTTGCTGCCGCTACGAAAGGTTGGGAGTTACATCACGAAATGAGCCTTTTCAGGGTGTTAACAATTCTGTAAACTGCTCTCAGTGTGTACTTTTCCAGTGGAAGATCGTTTATTCAGCAGTACCGCTGGACAAAACAAAAAGAGGTCATGATGAGTACTGAAATTAAAGCCCAAGTGGTTGTGCTTGGTGCAGGCCCTGCAGGCTATTCTGCGGCTTTCCGTTGCGCTGACTTAGGTTTAGAAACTGTTTTAGTAGAACGTTATTCAACCCTTGGTGGTGTTTGTTTAAACGTTGGTTGTATTCCTTCTAAAGCGTTATTGCATGTTGCAAAAGTGATCGAAGAAGCAAAAGCTTTAGCAGAACATGGTATCGTTTTTGGTGAGCCAAAAACTGACATTTCCAAAGTTCGCTTATGGAAAGAAAAAGTCATTAATCAGCTGACGGGTGGTCTGGCTGGTATGGCTAAAGGCCGTAAAGTTACCGTAGTTAACGGCTTCGGTAAATTCACAGGTGCCAACACGCTGGTTGTTGAAGGTGAAAATGGTAGCACAACTATCAATTTCGATAACGCAATCATTGCTGCGGGTTCCCGTCCAATTCAATTACCATTCATTCCACATGAAGACCCACGTATTTGGGATTCAACAGATGCATTAGAACTGACTGAAGTTCCTGAGCGTCTGCTGGTTATGGGTGGGGGTATCATCGGTTTAGAAATGGGGACTGTGTATCATGCACTGGGTTCTCAAATCGATGTGGTTGAAATGTTTGACCAAGTCATCCCAGCAGCTGACAAAGATGTGGTTAAAGTATTCACCAAACAAATCAGTAAAAAATTCAATCTGCTGTTAGAAACTAAAGTAACGGCAGTTGAAGCGAAAGAAGACGGTATCTACGTTTCTATGGAAGGTAAAAAAGCTTCTGCAGAACCACAACGTTATGATGCAGTATTAGTGGCAATCGGTCGTGTTCCTAACGGTAAAAACTTGGATGCAGGCAAAGCAGGCGTTGAAGTTGATGACCGTGGCTTTATCCGTGTGGATAAACAAATGCGCACTAACGTTCCACACATCTTCGCTATTGGTGATATCGTTGGTCAACCAATGTTGGCTCACAAAGGTGTTCATGAAGGTCACGTTGCCGCAGAGGTTATCTCTGGTCTGAAACATTACTTTGACCCGAAAGTTATTCCATCCATCGCCTATACTGAGCCAGAAGTTGCATGGGTTGGTTTAACTGAGAAAGAAGCGAAAGAACAAAATATCAGCTATGAAGTTGCAACTTTCCCATGGGCTGCGTCAGGTCGTGCAATTGCATCTGACTGCTCAGAAGGTATGACTAAACTGATTTTCGACAAGCAATCTAACCGTGTTATCGGTGGGGCGGTTGTCGGCGTGAACGGTGGTGAATTACTGGGCGAAATCGGCTTAGCAATTGAAATGGGTTGTGATGCAGAAGACTTAGCATTAACTATCCATGCTCACCCAACACTGTACGAATCAATCGGTATGGCTGCTGAAATTTACGAAGGTAGCATTACTGATTTACCAAACGCAAAAGCGAAAAAGAAAAAATAATTTTCTTTAATCGCATAGATAAACAGTATCTCTAGTATGCTGTTTATCACCAAAGCGAATTGAAGCCAATGTGGAAACACGTTGGCTTTTTTTTGTTTTTGTGAATATAAACAATTAGTCACATGCTTTTATCCAATTATTTATTAAAATCAATATTAATCATTTTATAAGTAATGTGTATTTAATTTTAAATAATAGAATGTTTATTAATAATAACAGTTAGTTGACTATAAAAATATTAAATTCTAATTTCTTTATTCTATTTTTTATTGATAACTAATAAGGAAGTTAGTTTATGGATGATGTGACACATCTAGGTACAATAACTGTATGGGGAAACAATCCAAGAGAACATCTTAATGATTATTTTAATAATTATGATAATGCTCATGAAGATATTGATTTAACTGGGAGGTATGAAAAATTAAAATGTATTTTACATGAAAATCTTTATGATAATATAAAACTAACTGACATTCATGATGATGTTAATAATCACAAAGTCGACATTTTTAAAAATCCTTCGATTAAAATTAAGGATAATTTAAAATCTAAACAAACATTAATTGAAAATGATTTAATTATATTGAGAAAGGATATTGCGGAGATTGAAAAATCGCCTGGCTGGAAATTTATCATTGATCCACAAAAATATCCATGTACGTACAAATGGCATTTTCAATCTTCAGACTCCTCAAAATTAAAAATTTCAGCAACCTTTAAATTTCGCACAATTGAAGATAGAGACAGGCTCCTCGCAGATGATTTTGACGATAATATACCGGGTATACCGAGGTTTCCTTTTGATAATATAGATCTATATATAGATGCGGTTAATAAGCGAGCTGACCGTGATGCTAGAAATCAATTGCTCGAAATTAAGAGACAACATAAAAATATTACGGATAAAATTCAGTTTAATGTAAATGAATTAAATAAGCTGAAAATAGCCCAAAGTAGTGTATTTGCCGTTCCCACACCGAATGTTCCTACATTACCTCATGGCGTTGGTTCAAATTCACAAGTAACACAAACAGCAGATAGCAGTATTGCAAAAGGTATCGAAAAGGCATTAGGTAATATTCGCGATGGCCTAGCGGAAACGTTTGATTGCTCTTTTGGCATGAGTTGCTCAAATGATTTAGATAAAACAGCAAAAAATCCAAATGTTGGGAAAGAGTTATCAAATTCAGATAAAGTAGAGGCAGGGGGCTCTGGGGCAGGAGGACCGGAGGGGTGGGAACCTGATGAGTTCTCTATAAAAAATAATGATCTTCCTTCTAAAGAAGAACTAAAGCAAGCAGCATCAGAAATCAATCGCAATGGTTTAACAAATGCTGGCAGATCGCTCCAAAAGCATGGGGGTAGGGAAGGATCTGCATACTCATATTCCAACCAAAAAGCTTCAGTATTGAATCAGGAAGCTAGAGCATTAATCGATGAAATATTAGATAATCCAAATGTAATAATAAGACCTAGAACTATTTATGAAAATAGGAAAAGAATTGAAGTGATTGATGCTAAATCACCTGATGGTCGGGTATTAAGATTTAGTATAGATGGTAAGAAATTTATTGTTTTTAGAGAGCCATAATGTTTGCAAATGATTGATGGGGGGATTTTATGTTGGAATACAGTGTTGGAAGTTCTTTAAGCCGAGATGATTTATATGCTGAGCTCTCTTTTAATGATGTTCAGTGGGGGGAAATTTCACTGTCTGAAGATAAGAAAGAGGTGAAAATTATTATTTATCCTGACTCGGGTTTTTTAGAATTTAATTACAGTGAATTTTTATTATTGATAGAGAAAGCTAAAGATCATCTTTTACGTTTAGAACCTTTAGTTTAATTTCCGCATAAGCAGGTTGGTTCCTCCATTTTTAGCGTGGGGGAACCAAAGTGGCAGAGTCATTAATGTGAAAATTAAATGTGGTTGGAGTAAGAGGTGACTAGGCTTAATTATAGTATTAGTGATAAACAGACGAGCAAATTTATAAGCTTATTAACTTTAGGTGTATTAACTGCATTAGATAAAAATTTGATATCGATTGATGAGGCAGAAGGATTTGTTTTCAAACCTTATTTGGCTAAACTACTCGAACAAATGGGTTCAGATGAAAAATTAATAGGGATAATTAACCTAGGTTGCGAATTGGACGATGTTGAATGTTTAATTCCAGAACAGCTCCAAGCTAGTATTGAGGAATTAATACAGAAAACCATCACAGTAATTTCACAAAGTGAAGATTTTGGTCGGTTAATTGATAAAGAAATTAATATTATTGATGACTAACTAAATGTTTAGAAATATAAATTGAAACATTTGAAAAGAACATAAATGAAATTAAGAATGGTAAAGGTTAAAATATGAAAATAGAACTGAGTCTACTGGAAGAGGCTATAGTAGCCATTTTCAAAGAAATGAAAGTACAGGGAATGGATAATATAGACTTAGATGCAGATTTTTATTGGAATGTACCTTCTGAATCTATTTATGATATTTACAATGAGCCGGCTCAGTTAGATATTGGGCAGTTAGAAGCTGATTATGAGATGTTATGTAAAGCTAAAGAAAATGAACTACTCGTAAAATATAACTTAAAAAATATATCAGCCATTCTTCGTTATTTATCAGAAAAACACGCAAAATGATCTGACTTGATGATGCTCAAGGCGTAAGCAATCGCTGGTTTGGCCATTGTTTACACCTTATCTACATTTACTAACTTTCAATCATTGGTGTAAGCTAAAACAAAATAATACCTATTAATAAGAAAGCGCTATGGAACTAAAACCCACTGCAATTTTAATTCATGTCCCTGATGTTCAAGCAGGTTTGGCTTGGTATCAGCAAGCTTTTCCACAAGCAAAGGCAGAATACTTGCCTGAATTTGATTTCACCTTACTGCATGTCGGAGACTTCACGATAGAGGTGGTGCAAGCGGATAAAAAAGTCAGTGAAGGGAAAAAAGGAACGGTATTGTATTGGCAAGTCGATAATTTTGATTTGGCTTTTGAGCATTTCACTCAACTAGGGGCAAAACTGTACCGCGGGCCAATGTTAATAGATGGTAACAACCGAATGTGCCAACTTGAAGACCCGTTTGGCAATTTAATTGGTTTAAAAGGGCGGTAAAATCCATTAAAACCTTTAAAAGGATTAAAACCAATCGCAATGATTTACCTTATCAATTAGTAATATAAATAAAATTGCGATAAAAAATATAATTTGTGATAGCTGATGAAAAAAGGCACTAATTAGGGTGCTTTAAATTTTAAAATGCATTATAAAAAGTATGGTTTTTTCGGCATTTTACGATGATTAATAGTATCTTAAGCTGAAAAATAACCAGTAATGAAGTGTTAAGGCGTAAAGTTAGTAGTTAAATGTTGCTTTCTTGTGAATGAATTAACATTACGTTTAAATTCTGCTATGCTGATCGCCCGAAGCTGGGCATAATTTTACCGCCATTGAGATTATGCGAGCAAATTCCTCTGACCTGGCACCGGATGATAATTTTGTCAGTATGGTGCAGACAGCCGGGTATACAAATTACAATGAAGCGAGGAGAACGTCGTGCTAGAAGAATACCGTAAGCACGTAGCCGAGCGTGCCGCTCAAGGGATTGTCCCTAAGCCATTAGATGCGTCACAAGTAGCTGCACTGGTAGAGTTACTCAAAAACCCACCCAAAGGTGAAGAAGATTTCCTGTTAGACCTGCTGACCAACCGCGTCCCCCCTGGTGTTGACGAAGCAGCGTACGTAAAAGCTGGATTTTTAGCCGCGATAGCTAAAGGCGAAACTTCCTCTTCTCTTATCTCCCCTGAAAAAGCCATTGAACTGCTAGGGACTATGCAGGGCGGATATAACATCCATGCACTAATTGAAGCGTTGGATGACGAAAAACTTGCGCCAATCGCCGCTAAAGCACTTTCCCACACCTTACTGATGTTTGATAACTTCTACGACGTGGAAGAAAAAGCGAAAGCGGGAAATGTTCACGCGAAACAAGTTATTGAATCATGGGCAAATGCCGAGTGGTTCAAAGAGCGCCCTGCGTTAGCTGAAAAAATGACCGTAACTGTGTTCAAAGTGACTGGTGAAACTAACACAGATGACTTATCGCCAGCTCCTGATGCATGGTCACGTCCAGATATCCCATTACACGCATTAGCAATGCTGAAAAACGCACGCGATGGTATTGAACCAGACGATGCGGGTAATGTTGGCCCAATCAAGCAAATTGATGCGCTGAATAAGAAAGGTTTCCCACTAGCTTACGTGGGTGACGTTGTCGGTACTGGTTCTTCTCGTAAATCAGCGACTAACTCCGTGCTATGGTTTATGGGTGACGATATTCCATTTGTGCCAAATAAACGTGGCGGTGGGGTAGTATTGGGCGGCAAAATTGCACCCATCTTCTTTAATACAATGGAAGATGCGGGCGCATTACCAATTGAAGTGGACGTTTCTAAACTGAATATGGGTGATGTAATTGACATCTATCCATTTAAAGGTGAAGTGCGTAACCATGAAACGGGTGAGCTACTCGAAACATTCGAATTAAAAACAGATGTGCTGATTGACGAAGTCCGTGCGGGTGGTCGTATTCCACTGATTATCGGCCGTGGTTTAACCAGCAAAGCACGTGAATCTCTGGGCTTAGAAGCAACAGATGTATTCCGTCACGCGAAATCCGTTGCACAAAGCAACCGTGGTTTCTCATTAGCACAAAAAATGGTTGGTCGTGCTTGCGGTCGCCCAGGTATTCGCCCTGGTGAATACTGTGAGCCAAAAATGACCTCTGTAGGTTCACAAGATACAACTGGCCCAATGACCCGTGATGAGCTGAAAGACTTGGCTTGTCTTGGTTTCTCTGCAGATTTGGTTATGCAGTCATTCTGCCACACTGCTGCGTATCCAAAGCCTGTTGACGTCACAACGCACCATACCTTACCTGATTTCATCATGAACCGTGGTGGTGTTTCTCTGCGTCCAGGCGATGGTATTATTCACTCTTGGTTAAACCGTATGCTATTACCTGATACCGTCGGTACAGGTGGTGACTCCCATACGCGCTTCCCAATTGGTATTTCATTCCCTGCGGGTTCTGGTTTGGTCGCATTTGCTGCAGCAACAGGGGTAATGCCTCTGGATATGCCTGAGTCAGTACTGGTTCGCTTTAAAGGTGAAATGCAGCCGGGTATCACATTACGTGACCTTGTTCATGCAATCCCACTGTATGCAATCAAAGATGGTTTACTGACCGTAGAGAAAAAAGGTAAGAAAAACATTTTCTCTGGCCGTATCTTAGAAATCGAAGGTTTGCCTGAGCTGAAAGTTGAACAAGCGTTTGAATTAGCGGATGCGTCAGCAGAGCGTTCAGCAGCGGGTTGTACTATCAAATTAGATAAAGCGCCAATTATCGAATACCTGCAATCGAATATCGTTCTATTAAAATGGATGATAGCAGAAGGCTATGGTGATCGTCGTACTATTGAACGCCGTATCAAAGGGATGGAAAGCTGGTTAGCGGATCCACAACTGCTAGAAGGTGATGCAGATGCGGAATACGCAGCAGTCATTGAAATTGACCTGAATGACATCAAAGAGCCAATTCTGTGTGCACCAAATGACCCAGATGACGCACGTTTATTGTCTGATGTGCAAAACGAGAAAATTGATGAAGTCTTCATCGGTTCTTGTATGACAAACATTGGCCACTTCCGTGCAGCAGGTAAGTTATTGGATTCCCACAAAGGCCAATTACCAACGCGTTTATGGGTTGCGCCACCAACTAAGATGGACGCAGCACAATTAACTGAAGAAGGTTACTACAGCGTCTTTGGTAAGAGTGGTGCGCGTATTGAAGTTCCAGGGTGTTCACTGTGTATGGGTAACCAAGCACGTGTAGCTGATGGAGCAACGGTCGTTTCCACTTCAACGCGTAACTTCCCGAACCGTTTAGGGACAGGTGCGAATGTTTACCTCGCATCAGCAGAACTGGCAGCGGTAGCCTCTTTATTAGGTCGTTTACCAACACCAGCAGAATATCTGCAATTTATGGATAAGGTCGATGAAACAGCAGCGGATACCTACCGTTACTTGAACTTTGACCAGTTATCACAATATACCGAAAAAGCGGATGGCGTGATTTTCCAAACAGCCGTGTAATAAGGTAATATTAATTATGGAGGCTCCTAATGTTAGGGGCCTTTTTTAATTGGGTGTATTCGCTAAATATATTCAGAAATTTCGATTAAATTTAAATCGACATCACGTAAGTAAATAGATCTAATTGCTCCAGTAGCACCAGTCCGATTCACCGGCTCTTCGATAATTTTTATACCTTGTTGTTCAATATGCTTTTGCACGTCATTACTCAATTTTATTTTTTCTGTTGGTAATACCTCTCAACAAAGCGGTTTGACTCGCGTTATACTAGCGTCAATAACGCAAGAGTAGAGGGACTGCATATGGACTACCAATTTTTCCAAGATATCACCGGAGCTATCTCCGCTAAATTCTCGATGGATCATGAGGCTATTGGATATTGGCTTAATGAAGAGGTCAAAAATGACCTTAGTCTGTTAGATGCTATTGAAGAAAATTACGAAAAAATCAAAGGCAGTGAAAAACAATGGGAGCTTATTGGCCACGAATATACATTGTTGCTTGATGATGAAGAAGTGATGATCCGCGCCAACCAATTATCATTTGAAACTGAAGGGTTGGAAGAAGGAATGAGTTATTATGATAATGAAAGTGTTGCATTTTGCGGCACTGATGACTTCTTATTAATGCTAAAGGATTATCGAATTTTTGTTATAGAAAATAGATAGAATAATTTTATTTAGTGATTTGTTTTGTGTTTTAATGAATCATCGCTATTATTTGCAATGTACGGCCAACCATTAAACGTTTTTTTAAAGATTTACTGGTTGGGGTTAATATTGATAATTGGATCCTAAAGGGTATATATATATGAATACTGATGATGTTACAGGCGCGTTGAATGATGCAACGAATTGGTTTGTGGCAAACCAAGATCTGTTAGTTCAGTATGCTGTGAATATCGTGTCTGCAATTGTTATCTTGATTGTCGGGATGATGATTGCAAAATGGGTCGGGCGTGGTTTACATCGCGTGATGACCATGAAAGGTATTGATTCAACAGTCAGTGACTTTTTATCAGCGATAGCACGTTATACCATTGTTGCATTCACCTTAATTGCGGTATTAGGGAAAATTGGCGTACAAACTGCTTCTGTGATCGCGGTAATGGGTGCGGCCGGTTTAGCTGTTGGCTTAGCATTACAAAACTCGCTGGGTAACTTTGCGGCAGGTGTGTTGCTGGTGGTATTTAGGCCACTAAAAGCGGGGGAGTATGTCTCAATCGGTGCTGTTGAAGGCACAGTGCAAAATGTACAAATATTTTCAACGACGTTAAGAACCGCAGATGACCGTATTATTGTTATTCCTAATGGGAAGATAATTGCTGATAACATCATTAATACCAGTCGTGAGCCTAATCGCCGTCAAGATATTATTGTGGGTGTTGCTTATGATTCTGATATTGATGTGGTGAAAAAAGTATTAGGTGATATCGTCGCTGCGGATAGCCGTATTCAGCATGCTAAAGGCGTCACTATCCGTTTACATGATATGGCTCCGTCATCATTAAATTATTTAGTGCGTTTTTGGACCACTAATGGTGATGCATGGCCTGTATATTGGGATTTGCTAGAAGAGTTTAAGCGCGCTCTGGACAAACATAATATTGGTATCCCATTCCCACAAATGGATGTTCATGTTCATAAGCAAAATGCGCCTATCAAGCAAGATGCTGCAGAGTAATATTTAGAAAGTCATATTCAGCAGTTTCACTGAAAATAAGAGCCTGTCTTCGATGGGCTCTTATTCATTTCTCACTCCTATATTTCCACCCCGATATTTTTCTTACCGATGCATTTTTGGTTATAAGTGATACTTATGACCTATTAGACTTAATCATTTCCACTAATAACTTTTTATCGCTAATATTCATGCATATTAATTGAATAAAAAATTGGAATTAATACATGTTTTCGATCTATTTACAGGGTGCGCTATTAGGTGCTGCAATGATATTACCTTTAGGACCACAGAACGCATTTGTCTTACAGCAAGGAAGCCGAAAGCAGTTTCATTTAATGAGTGCATTATTATGCGCTTTAAGTGATACCGTTTTAATTATCGCAGGTGTGTTTGGTGGCAGTGCTTTACTCAGCCAGTCTGAAATATTAATGCAATTGATCACGTGGGCTGGCGTAGCATTTCTTATGTGGTATGGCTATGGTGCGTTTCGTACAGCGTTCAGCCCTGATGAGGTCATACTTCAAACGGAAAGCCGGGCTATCACAAGGTGGAAAGTGATTGTTACACTGTTTGCCGTCACTTGGCTGAATCCTCATGTTTATTTAGACACCTTTGTGGTTCTAGGTAGTGTCGGTGGACAGCTAGAAAACCAGTTACGACCTTGGTTTACGGCTGGAGCACTAACGGCGTCATTTGTGTGGTTCTTTGCATTGGCGATACTTGCTGCTTGGTTTTCACCTGTGTTAAATAAACCGCGTTCACAGCGCATTATTAACATTTTCGTGGGGAGTGTGATGTGGTTTATTGCATTTCAACTTGCGATACAGGGGCTTAAGGGACTCGGTTTGATTTCTCAATAACAATATATCTTCAACAGACAAGCAATAAAGTTCAATTTCTCATTATTCTGACTGTACTTTTTGTTTCATGTGTTACTGTTAAATTGAGCTCAGGGATAGTTTATTACCAATTATCCCTTTTTTAGCGATAAATAATTTTCTTGGGAGGTTCTGTGAAATTAAAATCTTTAGTTTTAGCTGCGATGGTAGCAGGTGCTGCGGTTCCTACCATGTCTTTGGCTGACCCGTTACCCAATGGCCCACACATTACAACTTCGGGTAATGCAATAGTGAAAGCGACTCCAGATATGGCGACGCTGAACATTCTTGTGACAGTCACTGCAAAAGATGCGGCAGCTGCGAAAGCTGGCGTCGATAAGCGAGTTGCAGAGTATTTTGAGTTTCTTAAGAAAAATGGCATTGAAAAAGAAGATATCAACGCGGCAAATGTGCGAACTCAGCCTAAATATGATTACAGTAGCGTGAAGCAAAAATCAACCATCGAAGGCTACACGGCAACACGTTCTGTTGAAGTGGAAGTGAAGAAATTAGACCAACTTAATGTCTTGTTAGATGGTGCTTTAGCCGCAGGTCTCAATGAAATCAACTCAGTACAGTTTGGTGTGGCTAACCCGCAACAGTATCGTGATGAAGCACGGTCTCAAGCGATTAAAAATGCGACAGAACAAGCCAATATCTTAGCAAAAGGCTTTAATGTCCAGTTAGGTCCTGTGTATAGCATTAACTATAATGCGCCAGCCGCGGTGCCATACCCAATGGCTGAAAGAAATTATGGTGGGGCGATGAAAGCCTCTGTTGCTCAAGACCTCAAGATTGATGAGACCTATGAACAACAGAGTATTGATTTTAATGACCAAGTCGATGTGGTATTTGAATTAAAACGCTAGCTTTTTGCGGGTTCATCTTCTTGTTTTAACATCTGGCGCCCCGTTTTTAATAGGGCGTCAGTCACATTTTTCATTGTACGGCTTTCAGGTGCGAAGCGGTGCCAGTAAAGCATCCGTCGCTGACATAACCCCGGGGTTAAATCAACCAATTCACCATTCGCTAATTCACTGGCTATCTGCAAATGTGGGATCATACAGCAGGTAGAACCTTGTTTCGCTAACTGCACAAAGGCTTCCGAGGAGTTCACGATATGGCATGGAACACTGCCCGGTGACAAACCAAAGTTTTGTTGTACGAAGGCTTGGTGCATATCGTCTAGATGGTCGAAAGCAACCGCAGGTGCTTTTAATAACGAAGAGCGAGTCACACCATCAGGGAAGTATTTTGCCGCAAAGCCAGGTGACGCAACAAAAATATAGTCCAGTGCGCCAAGTTTATCGACTAAACAACCCGGTAAGGCTTGGGGTTGAATACTGATAGCGCCGACCACCTCGCCGCGTCTTAAACGTTCTTGAGTCCGTGTTTCATCTTCAACCTGAATGTTTAGCCGAATAGGGCTATTGCCTAATACAGGGTTTAGGGCAGGAAGAAACCAAGTTGCCAAGCTGTCAGCGTTGACGGCAAGTGAGAGTAACAACGGGGTTGAGCCACTATTTTCATCACCTAACCATTGCTCTTCTAATAATTCAACTTGATGAAGCAGTGCTAGCAGTTTTTGCCCTTGTTCAGTTGGGTGCGGCGGAACGGTACGCACAAGTAGTGGTTGCCCAAACAGGTTTTCTAACTGCTTTATACGTTGTGACACAGCAGATTGCGTGATGCAGAGCTTTTGAGCCGCACGCTCAAAGCCGCGTTCACGGATAACGGCATCCAGTGCTTGTAATGCGCGATAGTCAGGGCGCTTCATCAAAAAAATCTCCTTGTTGTTATTCTACCAAGCACTATGCCATATTTTTACACGCAACACTTAAAAATATTATTGTTGTGGCGTAAATCCCAAGAACCGTGACATAAATACAGCGAACAAAGCTGCAACTTATTGGGTGTCCGGTATATACTAGTTATTAATAACCTTAATCACGACTCAATTAAATCTTAAAAGGCATGAGTATGACTCAGGACGAATTAAAAAAAGCGGTAGGTTGGGCAGCACTTGATTACGTAAAACCGGGCACTATTGTTGGTGTTGGAACGGGTTCAACGGCTTCACACTTCATTGATGCATTAGCCACAATGAAAGGCCAAATAGAAGGTGCGGTATCAAGCTCAGAAGCATCAACTCAAAAATTAAAATCACTGGGTATTACAGTATTTGATTGTAATGAAGTGGATTCATTAGATGTTTATGTTGATGGCGCTGATGAAGTTGACCACCATATGAATATGATCAAAGGCGGTGGTGCGGCTTTAACACGTGAAAAAATTGTTTCCGCAATTGCAAAAACCTTTGTCTGTATCGTTGACCAATCTAAGTTAGTTGATGTACTAGGTAAATTCCCACTGCCTGTTGAAGTGATCCCAATGGCGCGTAGCTATGTGGCACGTGAATTGGTTAAACTGGGTGGTACGCCAGAGTACCGTCAAAATGTGATTACAGACAACGGCAATGTGATTTTAGATGTCCATAATTTAAATATCGTTGACCCTGTGGCATTAGAAAATACGATTAATGGGATTGCGGGGGTTGTGACCGTTGGGTTATTCGCCAATCGCGGTGCTGATGTTGTATTGATGGGGACTGCAAACGAAGGCGTTAAAACCATCAAGTTATAATCTATATCATATTTAATTATTCCAATAAGCCAGTGGAGTTATACCCGCTGGTTTTTTTGTTTTACTGGTATTTTGTCATTAGTCTATGATTTGATAGAAGCTAAATTAATTAACCAGTTTTATAAATATCATCAATTTGAAATTTATTTTATTTTTTTTAATGTCTGGCTATTTTGGTGATATATCTCACACAAATAGGCATTGTACAGGAAAAATCCTTATTTTGTGTTACCACCCCTGATTTTCTACCATTTTACTTCTTTTTCTTCGCGCTTTTTAGCATCCATTAAGCAAACGGTTGTATTGCTACTGCGCTATTTTTTGCTATGTTGGTATACGCTTCATAGCTCAAGGTAGATGGATGTTATCTCTCTTGAGCTATGTTAGGCAAACACATAGGTTCATCTGTTATAAATCTTAAGTACGTTCACGATAGGGTAGGGAAATGGTTAAGGTATCTTTGCAAAAAGACAAAATTAAATTTTTACTGCTAGAAGGTGTGCACCAAAGTGCGGTTGATAACTTAAAAGCCGCGGGCTACACCAACATTGAATATCACAAAAGTGCGTTATCCGACGAAGAATTAAAAGAAGCGATTAAAGATGCACGTTTTGTAGGTATCCGTTCCCGTACTCATCTTACTGAAGAAATTTTCGCTGCAGCAGAAAAACTCGTTGCAGTGGGTTGCTTTTGTATTGGCACCAACCAAGTTGATTTAGATGCTGCGGCAAAACGCGGTATCCCTGTATTTAACGCACCATTTTCAAATACACGTTCCGTTGCAGAAATGGTATTAGGCCAATTATTACTTTTACTACGTCGTATTCCTGAAGCCAATATGCAAGCACACCGCGGTATTTGGGAAAAACAAGCTAAAGGCTGTTTTGAAGCGCGTGGTAAGCGTCTTGGGATTGTTGGATATGGCCACATTGGTACTCAGTTAGGGATCTTAGCTGAAGGTATCGGTATGAATGTTTTCTTCTATGATATTGAAAACAAACTGCCTTTAGGTAATGCAACTCAAGTTCGTTCTTTAACTGAACTTCTGAACATGAGCGATGTGGTTAGCTTACATGTGCCTGAAACCCCAAGTACGAAGAATATGTTTGCTAAAGAACAATTCGACCGTATGAAGCCTGGCTCTATATTCATTAACGCATCACGTGGAACAGTCGTGGATATCCCTTCACTGGCAGCCGCGTTGGAAAGCAAGCATTTATCAGGTGCTGCGGTGGATGTATTCCCAAGTGAACCCGCTGCGAACAATGACCCTAATGACCCATTTATCTCTGAATTGATTAAGTTCGACAATGTGATTTTAACACCGCACATTGGGGGCTCGACAGAAGAAGCTCAAGAAAATATTGGGTTAGAAGTGGCAAGTAAACTGGCTAAGTATTCAGATAATGGTTCAACATTATCTGCGGTTAACTTTCCTGAAGTTTCTTTGCCAGTGCATACTGAAGATACCAACCGTTTCTTGCATATTCATGAAAACCGTCCAGGTATTTTGAATAGCATAAACCAAGTCTTCACGGAAAATAACATTAACGTTGTCGGCCAGTACTTACGTACATCAGGCAACGTAGGTTATGTGGTTATTGATGTATTAATGCAAACGCCAAACCAAACAGATGAAGCACTCCAGAAATTAAAAGATTTACCTGGAACCATTCGTGCGCGTTTACTGTTCTAAGTAACGCTAAAAAGTGTGTGAAATGATGGCGCGGGTGTTTATGACCAGCGCCATATTTTTTGCGGCGTAATAATTTCGGGTAAAGGAATATCCCAATGAGCTATGGGGAGTTTTTCTACTTGTTGGCAATTATGGGCAAGGCCAATGGGATAAAACCTGGTTTGTTGCCAATTAGCAAGCGTTCTATCATAAAACCCACCTCCCATCCCTAACCGTTGCCCTTGAGTATCAAATGCCACTAATGGGATAAGCATGATATCCAATTTTTCGAGTGGTAGCACATCTCTGACATCAAGCGGTGGCTCATCAATATTAAATCGATTTTTAACGAGTTGGCTATCGGGGCGATAGTGAAGAAACAATAAATGGTGGCGACTAAAGGGGTGCAAAACAGGGAGATAGACTTGTTTACCTTCAGCCCAGAGCGCATGAATGAGTGGCCTTGTGTCAATTTCGCCATCAAAAGAAAGAAACAAAGCAATAGTGTTGGCTTGTGCAATTTTTGGGTGGCTTAATGCATTATGCATGAGTTGTTCCGCTGCGTCATATTGCTGCTGAGCGCTTAATTGACGACGTGCTTGACGGATTGTTTGACGTACCTGCTGGCGTTGTGTCGAGAGGGAGTCTTGCATGTGATAACCTGTTGTATATGCGATAAAAAACAGTTAACCAAGAAAGTAAATTACTTAAAGTATATCGCAAGATGAGAGGTTATGTAGGAAACAAATGAAAAATAAGCAGGAACTTAATTGGGGGTCTCCAAGATGCCGTTGTAGGCTGTAACCCTTGAACCCTTGGTTCAAGGTGAACGCAGTTTAGCAACCTTTAGGCTTCCTGAGCGAATCAGGCATGCTCACCAGCGCCATAACCACATTCTGTTTAGTTGAAATATCGGCTCAGGGGACTCGCCCACTCACGCGCATCTCAGAGAAATTTGGTTTGAGAACTTATCGTTACTCAGTGATTTCATTGTACGAAACTAGATTTAAAATGCAACCTTAATTTTGTATATTTTTTTCTACTAGTGTCTGATTAATAAGCAGATTTACTCTAGGGGCAATACCTGCCTCTCAGTAATTTTCACCTGATCGTGCAACGCTTGTTCGATTGTGAGCTGCAACATTTTTATTTTCTCTTCCATATTATAAGCATAATCACGCGTTTTTGTCTTTTCTTGTGCTAATTCGTGACAGACGTTCAATGCTACAATAAAAATAAGTTGTTCCGTGTTGGTCACACCGCTTCTATCTTTCAGATTTTGCAAGCGTTGTTCTAATTCTTTAGCCGACTCAAGAAGGGCTTCTTTTTGTTCTGCTGGGCAATTGACTCGCATTGAGCGCCCGAAAATCTGGATGTCGACAGGTTGTGCGGACATTATACCTCCATACTGAATAATACTCGCCGTAAATACATCATATTTGGCGCAATTAATAGATAAGACAAAAGCATACTGGTCTAGCGGCTATCCTTGATGGTAGCATATCACGAATCATAAGCTAACATGACGAATTCAGATGTCTATACAAAAATCTTTACCAAACTATGAATCACTGGACAAATTACTGCAACAGCACTCAATCGCACTTACTGCTGCGGAGATCCATGGTCTAATAACTGGGTTGATCTGTGGCGGGGGCCGTGACCATAGCTGGCAAACGTTGGTCCATGACCTTGCTAACGATGGCTTAGCGTTTCCACAAACGGTTTCGCAGCCACTGCGAGAGCTCTTCGATACCACATTCGAAGCACTTGATGACAGCGAATTTGCATTTACTATGCTATTTCCTGACGAAGACGCTTCTGTTTTTGACCATGCTGATGCGCTAGCTGGTTGGGTAAATCACTTTTTATTAGGTGTTGGTGTTACACAACCGAAACTGGCTGATAAAAAAGAGATAAGCGAGGTTATCACAGATTTACGCAATATTGGTATGCTTGGTTATGACGAAGACGAAGACCAAGAAGAACTCGAGCAAGCGTTAGAAGAAGTGGTTGAGTATGTCAGGGTGGCGGTGCAATTATGTTACATTGCGTTGATTGAGCCGACTAAAGGCCCAACAGCCGTGGAAAATGATAAACCGGTTCTTCATTAATTTCTATTAATGTGAGTTTTCAAAGCACTTAACTTTATCAATCAATATTTTATTATTGATAAATTAAGTGCTTGAAAGCGTGATGTATCCAGATTTAAGTCATTTCGCCAGTGTATGTTGCTATGTGATTGGTTAAACACAAGCAATATATTCAGCAATCTAATTATTCTGATAATAAGGCAAAAACGGTATGAATAAACAGGAATTTATTTCTCGTCGCAATGCATTATTGGCTCAAATGCAATCAGGCAGTGCAGCAATTATTTTCTCTGCGCCTTCAGCACAACGTAATGCGGATTGCGAATACCCGTATCGTCAACACAGCGATTTTCTTTATTTAACGGGGTTTAGTGAGCCAGAAGCTGTATTAGTCCTGATTAAAAGCGATGAGAAACATAGCCATACTGTTCTTTTTAACCGTGTCCGTGATTTAACTGCTGAGATTTGGTTTGGTCGCCGCCTTGGGCAAGACGCCGCACCTGAAAAATTAGGTGTTGATAAAGCGTTACCTTTCAATGAAATAGAAGAGCAACTTTATCAATTACTAAATGGCCTCGACGTGGTTTATCATGCACAAGGTGAGTTTGCCTATGCCGATAAATTGGTATTTGATGCCTTAGATATTCTACGTAAAGGTAGCCGTCGTAACTTACGAGCGCCACAAACATTGGTCGATTGGCGGCCGATTGTCCATGAAATGCGTTTATTTAAGTCGGAAGAAGAAATTAATACCCTGCGTATGGCTGGGCGAATTTCTGCTCTAGCACACGTCAGAGCTATGGAAACTTGCCGACCGAATATGTATGAATACCAACTTTGTGGTGAGTTAGAACATGAATTTACTCGCCATGGTGCACGTTTTCCTTCGTACAACTCCATTGTAGGTAGTGGTGAAAATGCCTGTATTTTGCATTACACCGAAAATGAGAGCCTAATGAAGGATGGCGAATTAGTCTTAATTGATGCGGGTGCAGAGTTTGAAGGTTATGCAGGGGATATCACACGGACTTTCCCTGTTAATGGCAAATTTAGCCAAGCACAACGAGAAATTTACGATATCGTCCTTAAGGCGTTAAATACCGCGTTAGCGCTATATCGTCCGGGAACCAGTATCCATGAAGTGACTCGTGAAATTGTTCGTATCAAAACTGAAGGCCTGGTCGCACTTGGAATTTTACAAGGCGATGTGGATCAATTGATCGAAAACAAAGCATATCATCCATTCTTTATGCATGGTTTAAGTCATTGGTTAGGGTTAGATGTACATGACGTAGGTTTTTACGGCACAGACCGAGACCGTATACTTGAAGTGGGGATGGTATTAACTGTCGAACCTGGTTTATATATTGCTCCAGATGCAGATGTGCCGCCACAATATCGCGGTATTGGTGTACGTATCGAAGATGATATTGTGATCACCGAAAACGGAAATGAAAACTTAACGGATTTAGTCGTGAAAGACCCTGATGAAATTGAAGCTCTAATGGCGGCTGCAACGCACAATTTAGGGTAGATATCAGTCATCATAGAAAGGTAATAAACAACGCATGAATGTGATCATCGTGGGGGGCGGTATGGCGGGTGCAACATTAGCACTGGCGATATCATCCCTTAGCCAAGGAAAATTATCGGTTTCACTAATCGAGGCCGCTTTGCCTGATGGCAAACATCCGGGATTCGACGCACGTGCGATTGCGTTAGCCCACGGTACTTGCCAGTCATTAGCAAAAATAGGCGTTTGGTCCGCTTTAGCGGATTGCGTGACCCCCATTAATCATGTTCATGTGTCTGATAGAGGCCATGCTGGTTTTGTGAATATCGCTGCCGATGATTATCAGATCGATGCTCTAGGCAATGTTATTGAACTACACGAAGCGGGCGCCCGTCTGTTTTCATTGTTACGTAAAGCGCCCGGAGTCACTCTTTATTGCCCTGCAAAAGTAGAAAATGTTCATCGTGAACAAGATGCCGTTACGGTCACCTTGGATAATGGAGATAAGGTGACTGGGGAATTACTGATTGCTGCGGATGGCAGCCATTCTGCGATTGGCAAAGCCTGTCATATGCAATGGCAACAGGACGATTATGGGCAAGTGGCCATTATTGCCAATGTGAAAACTGCTATTGACCCAAAAGGTCAAGCCTTTGAGCGCTTTACTGAATTCGGTCCTTTGGCATTATTACCCATGTCACAAGGGCGCAGTTCTTTAGTATGGTGCCATCATCAGGAGCAGGCCGAAGACATCAATGCGTGGGATGATGAAACATTTATTAGTAAGTTACAGCAAGCGTTCGGCTGGCGGCTAGGCGAAATCGTCATGGCCGGTAAGCGTCATTGTTATCCGCTGGTATTACGTAAAGCGCTTAACCCAGTTAGTCACCGAGTCGTGTTAGTGGGGAACGCTGCTCAGACCCTGCATCCTATTGCGGGGCAAGGCTTTAATTTAGGTATCCGTGACGTGATGCAATTGGCTCATATTGTGGTAGAGGCAAACGCGAAGGGGCAAGATATCGGTCGTTATTCGCTACTAAGCCAATACCAGCAAGCTCGGGTACAAGATAGAGACAAAACGGTTACGATAACCGACGGTTTGGTTCGTTTATTTGCGAATCGCTGTTTACCGCTTATTGTCGGGCGTAACTTAGGTTTAATGGCAATGGAAATGTTGCCACCAGCTCGTGATGTTTTGGCTCGCCAAACATTGGGCTGGGTTGCACACCAATAACCACGAAATAAAGAGGAATAAAAAATATGCAATCATTTGATGTGGTTATCGCCGGTGGTGGTATGGTTGGGTTAGCGCTCGCTTGTGGGCTTGAGGGGAGTGGGCTACGTGTTGCGGTCATTGAAAATCATCCACCGCAGGTGCCATTCAGTGCAGCAGAGCCACATGCATTAAGGGTATCTGCCATTAATGCGGCAAGTGAGAAGTTACTGACCCACTTAGGTGTATGGTCAACCATTAAAGGAATGCGAGCTTCTGCTTATAATGGCATGGAAGTTTGGGATAACGACAGTTTTGGGCGAATTACGTTTACTGCTCAAGAACGTAACCTAACGCATTTAGGGCATATTGTTGAGAACAATGTTGTACGTGATGCCCTATGGCAAAAAGCATCGCAACTTCGCGATGTGACATTATTAGCCCCCGCAACGATTAAAAAAGTGGTGTGGGGGGAAAACGATGTTTTCATTACATTAGATGATGAAAACATGTTAACAGCGCGGTTAATTGTGGGGGCTGACGGGGCAAACTCGTGGTTGCGTAGCCATGCAGATATCCCATTAACCTTTTGGGATTATGAACATACCGCGTTAGTTGCTACGATCCGAACTGAAAAACCTCACGAAGGCGTTGCTCGCCAAGCTTTTGATGGCGAAAGTATTTTGGCATTTTTACCATTAAGTGACCCACATCTTTGTTCGATTGTCTGGTCTCAACCGGCTACTGAAGCAGCAAGGCGCAAGTCTTTAGAACCTGCTGATTTTAATAAAGAACTGGCGGTTTCGCTTGATGTTCACCTTGGCCTTTGCCAAGTTGAAAGTGACCGATTAACTATTCCTCTTACGGGGCGCTATGCAAGGCAATTTGCGGCTCAACGTTTAGCGCTGTTAGGGGATGCGGCACATACCATCCATCCATTAGCAGGCCAAGGGGTTAACCTTGGGTTTATGGATGTCGCCATGCTAATCGGTGAAATTAAACGTTTGCACCGTGAAGGTAAAGACTTTGGTCAATATTTATACTTGCGTGATTACGAGCGCAGCCGTAAACACAGTGCAGCACTGATGTTAGCGGGTATGCAAGGGTTCCGTGAGTTGTTTGATGGTAATAACCCTGCGAAGAAATTGCTCCGTGATATTGGGCTTGTCTTAGCGGACAGTTTGCCGGGGGTTAAACCGCAATTATTAAACCATGCGATGGGGCTATTTGATATGCCTAAGTGGTTGGAACAATTACAAGTCGAAGACGCCCTCTAAATCCTTTTCTCAAAAGGCACAGTTCATAAAATTGTGCCTTTTTCTTATATCAAAATACAGAGCGTCATTATTGAACTCTGCATAAAAATAATTCTTATTATTACGTTTTAGTATAAAAAGCGGAACTTTCCCTTTCCTTCATGACTGAAAAAAACTAATTACATTCATTTTTCGCATTAGTTTTATTTATATTGCTGTGATGGGTTTTATTGGCAGAGCTATCATTCAAATTCTGTTTTTGGTTATATTTTGCGCCATTTGACCCTGTATGTAAGGATTTTGAGTGATCATTCTCAATTATTTAACAAAAAGCGCTGGCAAAATCAGAGCGCAATCAGTAATACAGAGGAATGGTAGCCCTATTTTTTTTTAT